>NZ_CP187495.1:0-1924886 GCF_049821985.1 Haemophilus sp. HN_Hi10
GTGAATCTCTCAAATCTTTGGCAAAGTTGCCTGTTACAACTTCAAGATCAAGTTTCAGCCAGCGATCTTAGCACTTGGCTTCGTCCTTTACAGGCTGATGTAGTATCGAATAACCACATTGTTTTATATGCTTCTAATATGTTTGTGAAAGGTTGGGTGGAAACTCATTATCTCGCACAAATCCAGCAAATTTGTCAAACACTTGCACAAAATCCTGAACTGCGTATTTCTTTAAAAGAAGGGGTCAAGCCTGCACCTAAAGTAGTAGAAAATACGCCAAATACATCACTTAGATCAGAAAGTGCGGTAGATTTTCAAACAGAATCTAGTACGCCAATAAAATTTGAATCTCATCTCAATACTAAACACTTATTTGATAACTTTGTTGAAGGTAAATCGAACCAACTCGCACGCGCAGTCGGTCAAAAACTTGCTCAAGCACCGGGCGAACCATCAGCCAATCCTTTCTTTTTATATGGCGGCACTGGTTTAGGGAAAACTCACTTGTTACACGCCATTGGCAACGGCATTTTAGCCAATAAACCGAATGCGCGAGTGCTTTATATTCACGCCAACAACTTTATGCAACATATGGTAAAAGCAGTGCGTGATAATAAAATGGATCAGTTCAAAAAATTCTATCGTTCTCTTGATGCGCTTTTAGTGGATGACATTCAATTTTTCGCTGAAAAAGAAAAAACCCAAGAAGAATTCTTCCATATATTCAATAACTTATTTGAAACGGGTCGCCAAATTATCTTAACCTCAGATCGTTACCCAAAAGAAATTGAAAAAATAGAAGAACGTTTAAAATCACGTTTTGGCTGGGGCTTAACAACAGCCATTGAGCCGCCCGATCTTGAAACGCGTGTAGCGATTTTATTGAAAAAGGCGGAAGAACATAATATGAACTTGCCAGAAGAAGTTGCTTTCTTCATTGCTCAACGCTTGCGTACCAACGTGCGTGAACTTGAGGGTGCATTAAATCGAGTAAAAGCAATGCGAGACTTCAAAGGTGGCGACATTGATATTGATTTCGTGCGTGATACCTTAAAAGATATTTTGGCTCTACAAGAACGCTTGGTTACCATTGAAAATATTCAAAAAGTGGTGGCTGAATATTATCGAATTAAGGTTTCAGATTTAAAATCAAAAAGTCGTGCGCGTTCAGTGACTCGCCCTCGCCAAATTGCAATGGCATTAGCAAAAGAATTAACAAACCGCAGTTTGCCTGAAATCGGTCGTGCATTTGACCGGGATCACACAACCGTATTAAACGCTTGCCGAGAAGTGCCAAAATTCCGCGAGCAAGATAATAGCATTCAAGAAGATTGGGCGAATTTAATCCGCACTTTGTCTGCATAAAAGGAGAACGCAATGCAATTTAGCATTTCAAGAGAAAATTTATTAAAACCGTTGCAACAAGTATGTGGCGTATTGAGTAATCGCCCAAATATTCCTGTATTAAACAACGTATTGTTGCAAATTGAAGACAATCGTCTGACTATCACAGGTACAGATTTAGAAGTCGAATTATCGAGTCAAACTCAGCTTTCATCGTCTTCTGAAAATGGCACTTTTACCATTCCAGCAAAAAAATTCTTAGATATTTGCCGCACTTTATCTGATGATTCAGAAATCACGGTGACTTTTGAAGAAGAACGTGCATTAGTGCAATCGGGGCGTAGTCGTTTTACACTAACCACTCAACCTGCCGAAGAATATCCAAACCTCACAGATTGGCAGTCTGAAGTGGATTTTCAACTACCACAAAATACCTTACGCCGTTTAATTGAATCCACTCAATTTTCTATGGCAAACCAAGATGCACGCTATTTCTTAAATGGTATGAAATTTGAAACAGAAGGCAATTTATTGCGAACTGTAGCAACAGACGGTCATAGACTTGCGGTGTGTACTATCTCACTTGAACAAGAATTACAAAATCATTCTGTGATTTTACCTCGTAAAGGCGTATTAGAGCTGGTTCGTTTATTAGAAACAAACGATGAACCAGCACGTTTACAAATTGGCACGAACAATTTACGTGTCCATTTAAAAAACACGGTATTTACATCAAAATTAATTGATGGTCGCTTTCCTGACTATCGCCGAGTATTGCCTCGTAATGCCACAAAAATTGTCGAAGGCAGTTGGGAAATGCTGAAACAGGCTTTTATTCGTGCGTCCATTTTATCTAATGAACGCGCGCGCAGCGTGCGTTTAAGCTTAAAGGAAAACCAGCTTAAAATTACTGCCTCAAACACAGAACACGAAGAAGCAGAAGAAATTGTCGATGTCAATTACAATGGCGAAGAATTAGAAGTGGGCTTTAATGTCACCTATATTCTTGATGTGCTGAATGCACTTAAATGTAATCAAGTGCGAATGCGCTTAACTGATGCGTTCTCCAGTTGCTTAATTGAAAACTGTGAAGACAGCAGCAGCGAATACGTCATTATGCCAATGCGTTTATAATATGGCGATTTCTCGTTTACTGGTCGAAAAATTTCGTAACTTAACAGCAGTGGATCTTGATTTTGATCCCTGCTTTAACTTTTTAATCGGCAACAACGGCAGCGGAAAAACCAGCTTATTAGAAGCTATTTTTTATCTTGGTCACGGACGTTCATTTAAAAGTGCGGTCACAAACCGCATCATTTCTTACGACGAACCGCACTTTACCCTATTTGGGCAAATCCAAGAAAGCCAACATCAATGGTCTGTCGGCTTACAAAAACTGCGTCAAGGCAACACCTTAGTAAAAATTAACGGCGAAGATGGCAATAAAATTTCCGATCTTGCCCATCTTTTACCAATGCAATTAATCACGCCAGAGGGCTTAACCTTACTCAACGGCGGGCCAAGTTATCGCCGCGCGTTTTTAGATTGGGGATTATTCCATCACCAAACAAGTTTCTATTCCGCTTGGAGCAATCTCAATCGATTACTTAAACAACGAAATGCCGCCCTTGCACAAAATCAGCCTTACTCTGCCATAAAAATTTGGGACGTTGAACTTGCCAAATTTGCCCACCAAGTAAGTCAATGGCGTGCCGAATATGCAGAAGCACTCCGCCCTGAAATTGAACAAACTTGCCAACTTTTTCTGCCTGAATTAGAAATTAATGTCAGCTTTCATCAAGGGTGGGAAAAAAATACTGATTATTATGAAATTCTTCAACAAAATTTTGAACGAGATCGTTCCTTAAATTACACCTTTTCTGGCCCTCAAAAAGCGGATTTTCGTTTCAAAGCACAAGGATTGCCTGTTGAAGATGTGCTTTCTCGTGGACAGCTTAAACTTTTAATGTGTGTATTAAGACTAGCGCAGGGCGAGCATTTAATGAAAGAAAAGCAACGCCATTGTATTTTTTTAATCGATGATTTTGCCTCCGAATTAGATCAATACAAACGTGCCTTGTTGGCAGAACGATTACAACAAAGCGGTTCGCAAGTATTTGTTACCGCCATCACTCAAAGACAACTAAAAGAAATGCAAGTGGAAAACAAAAAAATGTTTTCTGTCCATAATGGCATCATTAACGCCTTAAATTAACCAAAAGTGCGGTAAAAAATACGCCAATTTTTTAAAAAATATCAAAAATCATTATCATTACCTAATAAATGTAATTCAAGTTTTGAGCGATTTATGCTATAAAACCCACTCATTATAAAAATGAAGACAACTTGCAAACTATCAACGCAACACAGTCAAGACTTGAATCAACTTGTAGCCGTATATCAAATTGTGTCCTATCAAATCTACTTTTTAAACTTAATTAATAAGGACAGCTTCTATGCTAAATAAAAAATTCAAACTCAATTTTATTGCGCTTACTGTCGCCTACGCATTAACCCCTTATACAGAAGCTGCGTTAGTGAGAGACGATGTGGATTATCAAATATTTCGTGATTTTGCAGAAAATAAAGGGAAGTTTTCTGTTGGTGCAACAAATGTGGAAGTGAGAGATAAAAATAACCACTCTTTAGGTAATGTTTTACCTAATGGAATTCCGATGATTGATTTTAGTGTGGTGGATGTAAATAAACGTATTGGTACATTAGTGGATCCGCAATATATTGTAAGCGTAAAACACGCACACAAACATATAAATGACTTTTATTTTGGGCATTATAACGGACACCGTGATGTTTCTGATGATGAAAATAAATATAGTGTGGTCACACAAAATAATGTTAAACCAAATGAAGACTGGCACGTAGATAAGCGATTAGATGACTATAACATGCCTCGTTTAAATAAATTTGTGACCGAGGTTGCACCAACTACGCCTACATTAGCAGGAGATGGTTTAGAAACCTATACAAATAAAGAAAAATATCCGTCCTTTGTGCGAGTAGGTGCTGGTCGCCAATTAGTATATGAAAAAGGAAGCCGCCATGTAGAAGATAAAGAACATGGAGTAGATTTAAAAGATCTTTCAGCTGCATATAATTATGCTATCGGTGGTACACCTTATGAAGGGATTAATATTGATCCTTCCCAAAGTAAAAAAGGACTTATAGGTTTTGGAGATAGCCGTGAAAATCACGTTATTGATGCTAAAACTTTGCTTTCTCAAGACCCACTTACCAACTACGGCGTATTAGGCGATAGTGGCTCGCCTTTATTTGCTTTTGATAAACAACAAAACAAATGGGTTTTTATCGGGCCTTATACTTATTGGGCTGGCTATGGTAAAAAATCTTGGCAAGAATGGAATATTTATAAAAAAGATTTTGCTGATAATATAAAAAAACGAGATAACGCTAAACCTGTGCTTTTCTCTAACAAAGAATATCGTTGGACAAAAACTACAAATCATCAAAGTGAAATAAAAAACAGTGATCATACAATTACTGTAACACTCCCCTCAGATCCAAATCGACTTGTTAATTATCAGAAAAAAGAAAACGAGAATACTGGACAAAATGTAATTTTTGAAGGAAATGGTAATTCTCAAAACACACTTGTTTTAGAAAATAATATCAATCAAGGTGCTGGCGGTTTATTCTTTAAAGGAAACTATGAAGTTAAAGGAAAAACGGACAATATTACTTGGGTAGGCGGCGGAATTTCTGTTGAAGAGGGAAAAACTGTAACGTGGAAAATACATAATCCTGAAAAAGATCATTTAGCCAAGATAGGGAAAGGAACATTAATTGTTGAGGGCAAAGGGAATAATAAAGGTTCGCTAAAAGTGGGCGATGGTACTGTCGTTTTAAAACAACAAATAACTAAAGGAGAACACGCTTTTGCTTCTGTAGGAATTGTAAGTGGTCGCTCAACTGTTGTACTTAATGATGATAAACAAGTAGATCCTAATTCAATTTACTTTGGTTTTAGAGGCGGTCGATTAGATGCCAATGGCAATAATCTCACTTTTGAACATATCCGTAATATTGATGATGGTGCAAGAGTAGTTAATCATAATATGACTAATGCCTCAAATATAACGATTACTGGGACAGGACTAATTACAGATCCAAAGAAAATTACTTCATATGATATAGAATCACCAGATGAAGATTATCCTTATTCCTTTCGACGGATTAAAGATGGATACCAACTCTATTTAAATGTGGAAAACTACACTTATTATGCGTTAAGAAAAGGTGCTAAAGCTAATTTACAACTTCCTTACAATGATAAAGAAAGCAATGAAACTTGGCTATATATGGGTAAAAACAAAGAAGAAGCCCAAAAGAAAACGATGGAATACATCAATAATAGCCGTATGAATGGCTTTAACGGTTATTTTGGCGAGGAAGACGGTAAAAATAACGGTAATCTAAATGTGACTTTTAAAGGCAAAACCGATCAAAATCGCTTTTTATTAACAGGCGGAACAAACCTTAACGGTGAATTAAAAGTTGAAAAAGGCACCTTATTCCTTTCTGGCAGACCAACACCGCACGCAAGAGATATTGCAGGTATTTCTTCGACAAATAAAGATCCTCACTTTTCTGAAAATAATGAAGTAGTGGTAGAAGACGACTGGATTAACCGCAATTTTAAAGCAACAAATATTAATGTAACCAATAACGCCACCCTTTATTCAGGACGCAATGTTGCAAATATTACTTCAAATATCACAGCTTCTAATAATGCACAAGTGCATATTGGCTATAAAACAGGCGATACCGTTTGTGTACGTTCTGACTATACAGGCTATGTGACTTGTACTACTGACAAGTTATCCGATAAAGCCCTTAATAGCTTTAACGCCACCAATGTATCTGGCAATGTAAATTTATCAGGTAATGCAAACTTTGTCTTAGGTAAAGCTAACTTATTCGGCACAATTCAAAGCATTGGAACTAGCCAAGTTAATTTAAAAGAAAATAGCCATTGGCATTTAACAGGCGATAGCAGTGTTAATCAGTTAAATTTAACCAATGGGCATATTCATTTAAATAATGTCTCAGATGCAACAACAGCAACAAAATACCACACGCTCAATATTAGCAATTTATCAGGTAACGGTTCTTTCTATTATTTAACTGATCTTGCCAATAAACAAGGCGACAAAGTTGTTGTAACACAATCCGCCACAGGTAACTTTACATTGCAAGTAGCAAATAAAACAGGCGAGCCAAATCATAATGAACTCACGCTTTTTGATGCGTCAAAAGCTCAAAGAGATCATTTGAATGTGTCATTAGTTGGGAATACCGTTGATTTAGGTGCTTGGAAATATAAATTACGCGAAAACAATGGACGTTACGATTTGTATAATCCAGAGGTAGAAAGAAGAAATCTAACTGTCGATACGACAAATATCACAGCACCTAATAATATGCAAGCTGATGCACCTAGCGTATCAAGTAACAATGAAGAAATAGCCCGTGTTGAAGCACCAGTTCCACCACCAGCACCACCTGCACCTGCTACTGGATCAACAATGGCAAACGAGCAACCAGAAACTCCTCCTGTAGAAACCGATCAACCAGCGATGGAAGAGACAAATACTGCTAACTCAACGGAAACTGCTCCAAAATCTGATACCACAACACCAACTGAAAATCTAAATTCAGAAAGTGTTCCATCAGAGACAACTGAAAAAGTGGCTGAAAATAGTCAGCAAGAAAGTGCATCAGTAGAGAAAAACGATCAAAAAGCAACCGAGACAACAGCTCAAAATGGAAAAGTTGCAGAAGAAGCTAAACCAACTGTAGAAGCTATCACTCAAACGACTGAAACTGCTCGTCAGTCTGAAATAAATTCTACTGAAGAAACAGCAGTGGAAGATGATCTGACACGCAGTGAACCAAAGAACAGACATAGAAGAAGTATTAGCTCGTCTTCTAATAATATAAATCCAGCAGGAACAGAGGATACTGCTAAAGTAGAAAAAGAGAAAACTCAAGAAGTCCCTAAAGTGACTTCTCAAGCGTCTCCAAAACAAGAAGAACCAGAAATGGCTAAACAGCAAGAACAGCCTAAAACTGTTCAATCGCAAGCAGAGCCAGAAACTACCACACAGCAAGCAGAGCCTGCTCGTGAAAATGTTTCGACTGTTAATAATGTAAAAGAAGCTCAACCGCAAGCAAAACCTACAACTGTTGCTGCGAAAGAGACAACTGCATCAAACAGTGAACAGAAAGAAACTGCTCAACCTGTAGCTAATCCAAAAACAGCTGAAAATAAAGCAGAAAATCCTCAATCAACAGAAACGACAGATGAAAATATTCATCAGCCTGAAGCCCACACTGCTGTTGCTTCAACAGAAGTTGTTACACCTGAAAATGCTACAACACCTATTAAACCTGTTGAGAATAAAACTACAGAAGCTGAACAACCTGTGACAGAAAGCACAACAGTAAACACTGGAAACTCTGTAGTGGAAAATCCAGAGAATACAACACCTGCTACAACTCAATCTACGGTTAATTCAGAGGCAGTTCAATCAGAAACAGCGACAACAAAAGCTGTTGTTAGCCAGTCTAAAGTGACTTCTACTCAAGAAACGACAGTGGATAATTCAGTATCTACTCCAGAACCACGAAGCAGAAGAACTCGTAGATCAGTGCAGACAAATAGTTACGAGCCAGTGGAACTACCTACTGAAAATGCGGAGAATGCGGAGAATGTGCAATCGGGAAATAATGTGGCTAATTCACAACCAGCATTACGCAATCTCACAAGTACAAACACAAATGCGGTAATTTCTGATGCAATGGCAAAAGCACAATTTGTTGCATTAAATGTGGGGAAAGCAGTTTCTCAACATATTAGCCAGTTAGAAATGAATAACGAGGGGCAATATAACGTTTGGGTATCTAATACTTCAATGAACGAAAATTATTCCTCAAGTCAATATCGTCGTTTTAGTTCTAAAAGTACGCAAACTCAACTTGGTTGGGATCAAACAATCTCAAACAATGTTCAGTTAGGTGGCGTGTTTACTTATGTTCGCAATAGTAACAACTTTGATAAGGCAAGCAGTAAAAATACTCTAGCACAAGTTAATTTCTATTCTAAATATTATGCGGATAATCATTGGTATTTGGGCATTGATTTAGGCTACGGCAAGTTCCAAAGCAACCTACAAACCAATAATAATGCGAAATTTGCTCGCCATACTGCACAATTTGGTTTAACCGCAGGCAAAGCATTTAATCTTGGCAATTTTGCTGTTAAACCAACTGTAGGAGTTCGTTATAGTTACTTATCAAACGCTAATTTTGCATTAGCTAAAGATCGCATTAAAGTAAATCCAATATCTGTCAAAACAGCCTTTGCTCAAGTTGATTTAAGTTATACTTATCACTTAGGCGAGTTTTCCATTACGCCAATTTTGTCTGCTCGATATGATGCAAATCAAGGCAATGGCAAAATTAATGTAAGTGTATATGATTTTGCTTACAATGTGGAAAACCAACAGCAATATAACGCAGGACTTAAATTGAAATATCATAATGTGAAATTAAGTCTAATCGGTGGATTAACAAAAGCAAAACAAGCGGAAAAACAAAAAACAGCGGAAGTGAAACTAAGTTTTAGTTTTTAATAAGCCTGTTTGAATTAGCGTTATAGACGACAAAGCCCTGTGTATTACAGGGCTTTATTTTTGAATGAAATTCAGTGATTAAGTGCGGTGAAAAATCAGCTCATTTTTTATTTTTAACGTAAAAACGCTGGAATATTTTTTTCGTATGCTGAGATTTTGTCTTCGTGCTGCAGGGTTAAGCCGATATTGTCCAATCCGTTTAACAAACAATGACGGCGGAATTCATCCAGTTCAAAGTGATAAACTTTATCCCCTACAGTGACCGTCATCGCTTCTAAATCTACGTGGATTTGTTTGCCATCATTTGCCCATACCCATTGAAAGATTTCTTCTACTTCTTCTTCGCTTAAACGAATCGGTAACATATGATTATTTAAGCTGTTGTTATAGAAAATATCTGCAAAACTTGGGGCGATCATTACTTTAAAGCCGTAGTCTGC
This sequence comes from Haemophilus sp. HN_Hi10, assembly GCF_049821985.1. NCBI lineage: Bacteria > Pseudomonadati > Pseudomonadota > Gammaproteobacteria > Pasteurellales > Pasteurellaceae > Haemophilus > Haemophilus sp. HN_Hi10. Next base: position 9,458 of record NZ_CP187495.1, read on the forward strand.
TAATGCCCAAGGGGCGTGTTCACGAGAAGAACCACAACCAAGATTTTTACGTGCGAGCAAAATCGTCGCACCTTGATATTGTGGATAATTTAAGACAAATTCTGGATTTGGCTTGGTGCCGTCCACATCAAGATAACGCCATTCGTGGAATAAATGTTTGCCGAAACCTACGCGAGTGATGGCTTGTAAAAATTGTTTTGGAATAATTGCATCAGTATCTACATTCGCCGCATCCAATGGAACGACTAAACCCGAAAGTTGTTTAAATCCTGCCATTTTTCTTTTTCCTCTTATTGAGCCTTAATTTAATGCCACTTCACGAATATCAACAAATTTACCGAACATTCCTGCCGCCGCTGCCATTGCAGGACTTACTAAATGGGTACGTCCATTACGACCTTGACGCCCCTCAAAGTTACGGTTTGACGTTGAAGCACAGCGTTCCCATTCGCCTAAACGGTCGTCGTTCATTCCTAAGCACATTGAACAACCTGGATTACGCCATTCTGCACCTGCGGCAATAAAGATTTTATCCAAGCCCTCTTTTTCCGCTTGTTCTTTCACTAAGCCAGAACCTGGTACTACTAAAATACGTTTTACATTATCCGCTTTTTTACGACCTTTCATTACAGCCGCTGCTGCGCGTAAATCTTCAATACGTGAGTTGGTGCAAGATCCAATAAACACTTGATCAACTTTAACCTCTTTTAAATTAGTGCCAGCTTCCAAACCAATATAATGTAAGGCTTTTTCTGCCGAAGCACGTTGTACAGGATCTTCCATTTCTTGCGGATTTGGTATGGTTTCATTCACAGAAATTACCTGCCCTGGGTTTGTCCCCCAAGTGACTTGTGGTGCGATGTCTTTTGCTTCTAGCGTTACCACAGTGTCAAATTGTGCATCATCGTCAGATTTTAAGGTTTTCCAATAAACAACGGCATCATCCCAATCCTTGCCTTTAGGTGCGTGTGGACGATCTTTCAAATATGCAAATGTGGTTTCATCTGGTGCAATCAAGCCTGCTTTCGCGCCCATTTCAATTGCCATATTACAGACGGTCATACGACCCTCCATAGAAAGGTCTCGGATCGCTTCGCCACAAAATTCCACAACGTGTCCTGTTCCGCCTGCCATCGTGGTTTTACCGATAATGGCAAGAATAATATCTTTTGCCGTAATACCTGATGCGACTTTACCACGCACTTCAATTTTCATACTTTTTGCGCGAGCCTGTTTTAAAGTTTGGGTGGCTAATACGTGTTCTACTTCAGAAGTACCAATACCAAAAGCCAAGGCACCAAATGCACCGTGCGTTGCGGTGTGTGAATCGCCACAAACAATTGTCATACCCGGTAAAGTTAAGCCTTGTTCAGGCCCCATAACGTGTACAATGCCTTGCTCTTTGGTTGTTATATCAAATAATTTAATGCCTGTTGCTTTGGTATTTTTATCCAGTTCTAACACTTGAATTTTAGCCTGACCTTCAAGTTTATTGACATCTCGTACTTGAGTAGAAATGCTGTGATCCATTGTGCCAAAAGTTTTGTTTACTTGACGTACTTGGCGATTTGCGACGCGTAACCCATCAAAGGCCTGCGGGCTGGTTACTTCGTGAATCAAATGACGGTTGATATACAAAATCGGCGTTTCGCCCTCTGCTTCATACACAATGTGTGAATCAAATAATTTTTCGTAAAGTGTTTTTGCCATAATATTTTTCTCTATTCGTTAAGGGAAGTGCGGTTAAAATTCGACGTGTTTTTCAACCGCACTTTAAATACTTTGTCCCCCTGTTTATTGGGGATATTTCTAAATAACTAAGGGTGGGAAATTGCCCCCTTCCGCCCTTCGGGCACCTTCCCCCGTAAACGGAGGAAGGCAAGTATTAAATAATTGCTTGTGTAATCAATTTACCCATTTCTGCAGTAGAAACTGGTGTGGAATCATCGGCTAAATCGGCGGTGCGATGACCACTTGCCAAGACTTTTTGAACCGCACTTTCAATGGCATCGGCTGCTTCGTTTAAGTTGAAGCTATAACGCAACATCATTGCTGCAGAAAGAATTTGTGCGATTGGGTTGGCAATGCCTTTGCCTGCAATATCAGGGGCAGAACCGCCAGCAGGCTCGTATAAACCAAAACCCTCTTCATTTAAGCTGGCAGATGGCAACATTCCCATAGAACCTGTGATCATCGCTGCTTCGTCAGAAATAATATCGCCGAAAATGTTAGAGCAAAGTAAAACATCAAAAGATTCTGGTGCTTTGATTAATTGCATTGTGGCGTTATCGATATAGATATGCTCTAAAGTCACTTCAGGATATTCTTTTGCCATTTCTGTCACAGTTTCACGCCATAAAATGGAAGACTGTAATACGTTCGCTTTATCCACAGAAGTGACTTTTTTATTGCGTTTCATTGCTGCCTCAAAAGCCGCACGTGCAATGCGTTCGATTTCATATTTGTAATACACTTCTGTGTCGAATGCTTTGGTTTGTACGCCTTCGCCTTCACGGCCTTTAGGCTGACCGAAATAAATTCCGCCCGTTAATTCACGCACCACCACCATATCAAAGCCTTTTGCGGCAATATCTGCACGTAATGGACAGAATTTTTCCAAGCCTTTATAAAGGGTTGCAGGGCGAAGATTACAGAATAATTTGAAATGTTTACGCAAAGGCAATAATGCACCACGTTCTGGCTGTTGATCTGGCGGTAAATTTGTCCATTTAGGGCCACCTACAGAACCAAATAAAATGGCATCCGCTTCATCACAGCCTTTTAAGCTTTCGGCTGGTAATGGGCAACCGCAATAATCAATGGCAGCACCACCCACAAAAAACTCGTTAAAGTTAAGTTTAAAACCAAATTTTTCTTGGGCTTTGTTTAATACCTTAATCGCTTCCGCCATTACTTCAGGGCCGATACCATCACCTGCTAATACTGCTACATTGTATGATTGCATATTATTTTTCCTATTTTTTACTGCAAAAGTGCGGTAGTTTTTTTCGTATTTTTCCCCTCTTAAAAAGAGGAACTTGATAAATTAATGATGTTTATGATTCTTAATATCTGCCACTTTATGCGCACGATAAATCGCATTGATGGCGTGGACTAAAGCAAGTGCGGAAGATTCAACAATATCTGTTGCTAAACCAACACCGTGGAATTTACGCCCTTTGTGTTCCACCACAATATCCACTTGCCCTAATGCTTCTGCACCCTCGCCTTTGGCAGTTAAGTTATAGTGAGACATTTTGATTTCTAAGCCTGTTAAATTTAAGATGGCGTTATAAACCGCATCTACTGGGCCGTTACCACCAATTGACGAAGTGCTTAATTTTTCGCCATCTAATTTCAATTGAACAAAGGCTGTGGCTGGATATTCTTTGGTTGAATGCGCAGAAAGTTTATCTAATACCAAACGATCTTCATCCCCTTGTTGCATATCGATAAACGCCAAGGCTTCCAAATCATAATCGAACACTTGACCTTTTTTATCCGCCAATTTTAAGAACGCGTCATACAATTTATCCAAATCATAATCTTGTTCGTTATACCCCATATCCGTCATATGACCTTTCACAGCCGCACGACCAGAACGTGCAGTTAAATTCAATTTTTCTTTTTTCAAGCCAATGGTTTCTGGAGACATAATTTCGTAGGTATTTTTGTTTTTCAACATACCATCTTGATGGATACCAGAAGAATGGGCAAAAGCATTTGAACCCACAATGGCTTTATTCGGTTGAATCGGCATATTGCAAAGTTGGCTAACCATTTGGCTGACACGATGAATTTCTTGGGTATTAATACGAGTATCCACGCCCATAAAATCCTGACGAACTTTCATTGCCATGACTACTTCTTCAAGGGAAGTATTGCCCGCACGTTCCCCAATTCCATTAATGGTACATTCAATTTGACGCGCACCATTTTGTACAGCCGTTAAAGAATTAGCGGTTGCCATACCTAAGTCATTATGGCAATGCACAGAAATCACAGCTTTGTCGATATTCGGCACGCGATTACGCACTTGAGCAATAATATTGCCGTATTCATTTGGTAAGCAAAAACCAACGGTATCTGGAATGTTTACTGTAGTCGCACCTGTATTGATTGCGGCTTCAACAATACGACAGATATTATCAATGCCCGTACGCCCCGCATCTTCGCAAGAGAACTCAACATCATCCGTATAATTACGCGCGCGTTTCACTGCTGCAACTGCCATTCCTACCACATCATCAAAAGAACGTTTTAATTTCGCTTCAACGTGTAATGCGGAACTTGCAATAAACGTATGAATACGAAATGCTTCAGCGACTTTCAATGCTTGGTATGCGGCATCAATGTCTTTATCTACGGCTCGAGATAACGCGGCAACACGGGCGTTTTTAATATGGCGTGCAATGGTTTGAACAGATTCAAAATCCCCTTGAGAAGAAACGGGAAACCCCACTTCCATTACATCCACGCCTAAGCGTTCAAGTGCTAAAGCGATCTGTAATTTTTCTTTTACCGTCAAACTTGCTTTTAACGCCTGTTCCCCATCACGCAAGGTGGTATCAAAAATAATAACGCGATCTGTCATAACAATATCCTTACTAAAAGTTCCTCTAAAATCACTCCAAAAGTGCGGTGCGTTTTTCCTGTATTTTTTAGACAAAAAACCCGCGACTTATAAAGTGCGGGTTTAAAATTGGGTATTTACATCTGACTGTTTTTTATACACAACTTAGCCGCACGCAAAATGTGAGAGCTGCAGGTTAGAGATAAAGAAACAATACGAGACATAAATAAAAATCCTTCTGTGTAAAACGTTTTCCATATTACGAATAAAAAACTGGCTGTCAAACTATTTTTTTGGCATTTTATATTAAAAATAAACCTACTTACACTTCATAAAATATACATTTAACTAATAAATTTAATAAAATTAGCATATTTAACCAACACCATCTTAATCAACAAATTTTTCTTATTGGATTTTTTATATTTTCAAAATAAGAAAAATTTTGCAATTTTTTATTCATTAAAAAGAATTTTTGCGATCTACATCGCAAAATGCTTTTAAATTAATCGTTTCTCTCCCTCGTTTTTTCCATACTAGATTTTCAAATAAAAAGGAAAAAATATGAATGACATTACCTACACATTACTCCGTTTAATGCAAGTGCCTAAACTTGGCGGCGTTGGCATTGATAAAATTTTGTCCAATATTACCTTAAATGAATTACTTAATTATGATGATATTGCTTTCCGACAAATGGGATGGGGAGCCATTCAAATTCGCCGTTGGTTCAAACCTGAAGCAAAATTTATTGAGCCAGCACTCGCGTGGTCACAAAAAGAGGGAAATCATTTAGTAAATTATTTTTCCCCTTTTTATCCCTTTTTATTGAAACAAACCGCAAACTTTCCGCCACTATTATTTGTAAAAGGAAATTTAACCGCACTTTCACAACGCCAAATGGCAATGGTTGGGAGCCGTTATTGCACGACTTATGGAGAATATTGGGCAAAACATTTTGCGACAGAACTTTCATTAGCTGGCTTTACGATTACCAGTGGACTTGCATTAGGAATTGATGGACATTGCCATCAAGCTGTCGTTAATATTCAAGGGCAAACTATTGCGGTCTTAGGCAGTGGATTAGAACAAATCTATCCCTCTAAACATCAAAGATTATCGGCACAAATCATCGAAAATAATGGCGCATTAGTCTCTGAATTTTTACCAAACCAAGCACCTATTGCTGCTAATTTTCCACGCCGTAATCGGATTATTAGTGGGCTTTCAGTCGGCACGCTTGTTGTTGAAGCCACCGAAAAAAGTGGATCACTTATTACAGCACGGTATGCGTTGGAACAAAACCGAGAGGTTTTTGCTGTGCCAGGCAATATTCAAAATGAATCAAGTCAAGGTTGTCATCGCCTAATTAAACAAGGCGCAATGTTGGTAGAAAATGCAAAGGACATTTTGGAAACGCTCTACCAACATTCTATCCACAGCCAAACTGAAATTGATTTTGACCAGATCGCCGTGCCTAATTACACGCCACCACCCGATCCTCGCCGATTAGTAGAAGCACCAAGCCACCCGAAACTTTACTCGCGTATTGGCTATACTCCTGTGAGCATTGATGATTTAGCTGAAGAATTTAATTTAAGTGTCGATGTTTTACTTGTTCAATTGCTCGATCTTGAGCTACAAGATCTTATCATAAGTGAAAATGGCTTATATAAACGCGTTTAACGTAAATTTTTATGCTAAGATACGCCCATTCTTTTTTCATAAAAGGACGATTATGTTAGCAATTATCTCCCCTGCCAAAACCCTTGATTTTGAAAGTGCGGTAAAAAATTTTCCTGTTTCTCAACCGCACTTTACTGATTACAGCGAACAACTTATTGAGGTTTGTCGTAAACTTTCTCCGCAAGATCTTTCATCATTAATGTCTATCAGCGATAAGTTGGCAGGTTTAAATGCCGCACGCTTTGCAGAATGGACAAAAATTCACAATGAAGACAATTCCCGCCCTGCACTCTTTGCATTTAAAGGCGATGTTTATACGGGTTTAGATGCTGATTCCCTTTCGGAAGATGATGTCATTTTTGCACAATCCCATTTACGTATGCTTTCTGGTCTTTATGGGCTTTTAAAACCACTTGATTTAATGCAACCTTACCGATTAGAAATGGGCACAAAATTAGCCAATCCGAAAGGAAAAGATCTGTATGCCTTTTGGGGAAATGTGATCACCCAAGCGGTTCAACAAGCTATAGATGAACAAGGCGATAATGTTCTGATAAATTTAGCCTCTGATGAATATTATAAATCTGTTAAAGAAAGCCAAATTAACGCTAAAATTATTAAGCCAGTTTTCTTAGATAATAAAAATGGCAAATATAAAGTAATTAGTTTTTATGCGAAAAAAGCTCGAGGCTTAATGTGTCGCTATATTATTCAACATCATTTAACTGAAATTGAACAGTTAAAAGAATTTGATTTAGGTGGTTATTGGTTTGATTCAGCATCCTCCACTGAAACTGAATTTGTCTTTAAGCGAGATATTAATGAATAAAATTTTTGTTATTTTGACCGCACTTATACTTTCAGGCTGTGCAACTAAGCTGACGCAATTAAATGTGCCTACGCAGTTAGAATATAATGGAAAACATTATGTACTTACTGGCAGCCAAGATTTCGAAACCATTGCACGCTATGTGTATATTGCTAAACCAGATACGCTGGAAAATTGGCAATCTGAAATTGAAATTCTCTTTGATCGCAATCAATCCGAACGTTCTATTAAAGAACGTATTGCATTAAGAGAACGCATTTATCGCAATACAGGCGTAAAAGATTTCCATTTCGATGCTATTCCAAAAAATTCGACCAATCCAAATGAATTAAATGGATATGTTATCTATTCGCCAACGAAAGAAAATCCATCTTGGCAAGTCAATGTGATGAAAGGACGACAATTGTCCCAATGTGGCTTTGTGCAATTTCAATATTCGCAGAAAATACAGCAACCAACGCGTTCTAAACATTTATCTGTCAATAAAGTACAACGACATTTGCAAAAATACATTGTGGATATAGAAAGAAAGCATTTACAAAATTTGAAATGGCAACTGTTTTGTGAAAAATAATGTAGATCAAAATCTCGTCAAATTTTGCTAGAGCAGATTCTTTGAATAATGTAATCTTATGCCCATTTTCAATTATGCTTAAAAGTAGGTAAATTATGATTAAAAAAATTGCAGTTTTAACAAGTGGTGGCGATGCGCCTGGTATGAATGCCGCAATTCGTGGCGTAGTACGTTCTGCACTTGCAGAAGGCTTAGAAGTATTTGGTATCTATGACGGTTATCAAGGTTTATACAATAATAAAATCAAACAATTAAATCGCTATAGCGTATCTGATGTGATTAATCGTGGCGGTACTTTTTTAGGTTCTGCACGTTTTCCTGAATTTAAAGATCCTAATATTCGGGCAAAATGTGCGGAAATTTTACGTTCTCACGGCATTGACGCACTTGTGGTTATCGGTGGTGACGGTTCTTATATGGGGGCAAAATTATTAACCGAAGAACACAGTTTCCCTTGTGTTGGCTTACCCGGTACTATTGATAATGATGTGGCAGGTACTGACTATACCATCGGTTATCAAACCGCATTACAAACTGCAGTGGATGCAATCGACCGTTTACGTGATACATCAAGCTCACACCAACGTATTTCTATCGTTGAAATTATGGGTCGCCACTGTAGTGACTTAACCATTTCTGCGGGCATTGCTGGCGGTTGTGAATATATCGTCGCATCAGAAATTGAATTTAATCGCGAAGAATTAATTCAACAAATTGAACGTAGCATTATTCGCGGTAAACGCCACGCTATTATTGCTATCACTGAACTTTTAACTGATGTTCGTTCTTTGGCAAAAGAAATTGAAGCTCGCGTAGGTCACGAAACTCGCGCAACCGTTTTAGGGCATATTCAACGTGGTGGTTCTCCTTGTGCTTTTGACCGTATTCTTGCCTCACGTATGGGCGCATACGCAGTAGATTTATTGCTACAAGGCAAAGGCGGCTATTGCGTAGGTATCCAAAATGAACAACTCGTTCATCACGATATTATTGATGCCATTAATAATATGCAGCGTGTATTTAAGGCTGATTGGCTTAAAGTGGCAAAACGTTTGGAATAATCCTTTATTCACTATATAAATCACTAACACTTAATTCATCTTTTTATCTTTCTCAAACAGACACAACAATGTGTCTGTTTTTTCTTAAAAAGTGCGGTCAGTTTTTCTCTTATTTTCTACAAATCATTTATTTTTAAAGATTGAAAATAAATGCGACTGCCAGTTCTACCTAGATGATCTTTTTGCTATCAAAATAGAGATCCGATAAAATGCCTCAGGCAAAATAAGGGATAAAATTATGACAAAGAAAAAAGTAAAACCCAATTCAAATACTATCGCACTGAATAAACGTGCAAGACACGATTATTTTATTGAAGATGAAATTGAAGCAGGTCTTGAATTACAAGGCTGGGAAGTCAAATCTATGCGCGCAGGCAAGGCAAATATTAGTGATAGTTATGTTATTTTTAAAAATGGCGAAGCCTTTTTATTCGGCGCAAGCATTCAGCCATTAAATGTTGCATCAACGCATATTGTTTGTGATCCAACTCGCACTCGTAAGTTATTGTTAAATAAACGCGAATTAGCATCCCTATTTGGCAAAGCAAACCGAGACGGTTTTACCATAGTTGCACTTTCTCTTTACTGGAAAAGTGCGTGGGCAAAAGTCAAAATTGGTTTAGCCAAAGGTAAAAAACAACAGGATAAACGTGATGATATTAAAGAACGTGAATGGAAAGTAACAAAAGATCGCATTATGAAAAATGCACATCGAAGATCTTAAATTGTAATAATAAATTAGCCCCAAATTACTTGGGGCTAATTTTTAAAATAGAATGAAAAACATTCAATCTTTTTGTTAATAAAAGAATATCGCCTTATCCCATACCGTATTTTTTTAATTTTTTACGTAATGTACCACGGTTGATACCAAGCATATTTGCTGCACGGGTTTGATTACCACGAGTATATTGCATAATCATATCTAACATAGGGTGTTCAACTTCCGCTAATACTAGCTCGTAAAGATCATTCACATCTTGACCATCTAATTGTGCTAAATAATTACGCAACGCTTGTTTGACTGAATCGCGTAATGGTTTGCTGGTCACTTGTGATTGCGCATTTAATACTGATACCGTTAAGGCATCGGCAGAATTACGTTGTTGTTCTAACATTTTTCTTTATCCAAAATTAAATTGAAAAAATCTTCCAATACAATCAGCTGCTCTTTAGGATCACTAATTGCATTAAAAGTCTGTTTAAAAACGGAATCAGGTTGAATTCCCTGTAAATACCAAGCTACGTGTTTACGCGCAATGCGATAGCCTTTTTGTTCGCCATAGAATTGATGTAATTCTTGAATATGACGCAAAATCTGACCGCACTTTTCTTTTAAACTTGGCATTTGACTTATCGAGTTATGCTCAATTAGGTTTTCTACCGCTTGAAATAACCAAGGGTTACCTAAGGCAGCACGACCGATCATAATGGCATCCGCTCCAGTATAATCAAGAACGAATTTTGCTTTCCGAGCAGAATCAATATCGCCATTAGCTATAACTGGTATAGCAATCGCTTGTTTAACAGCTTTAATGTTGTCATATTCCGCTTCGCCTTCAAAAAGACAAGCTCTTGTACGACCATGCACCGTTAATGCTTGTATGCCACATTGTTCTGCAATTTTGCCGATTTGAACGCAGTTTCGATTAGATTTATCCCAGCCTGTACGAATTTTTAAGGTCACTGGCACATTGACGGCGGACACTACTTCTCGCAAGATTTTTTCCACCAAATCTGGAAATTGCAACAACGCAGAGCCTGTGAGTTTGCGATTTACTTTTTTGGCAGGACATCCCATATTAATGTCAATGATTTGAGCGCCATATTCCACGTTAATAGCAGCGGCTTGCGCCATCTCGAGTGGATCACTACCTGCAATTTGCACCGCATTGAGACCTAAATCTTCGCTATGTGCCAAACGCAATTTGGATTTTTCGGTATGCCAAACTTGCGGATTTGTGGACATCATTTCTGAAAATGTAAGCCCCGCACCATAATATGCACAAAGACGGCGGAAAGGCTGGTCGGTAATACCTGCCATTGGTGCAAGTAAAACACGATTTTTTAATTGGTATGAACCGATTCGCATTTTACGTTCCTTTCCTAGCAAGCCTAAATCTAATTTATATCGAACTGCTCGACAACCAACAAGGCTGGCTATAATACGCATTTTGCCTTACTTTGCAAAGTGAAATTTGTTTAAAAAATACACTTTTTTTGATTGACAAAAAGAAATTAAAGCGTTTTTAGATTACCCGTAATTCGGCACCATTCTTCTCTTACCGCGACGGGCTCTAACGCAAATGTTTGCGTATAAGCATCACAGACAGATTGAGCTTGAGTTTCTAAAATACCTGATAAACCAAGATTGCCATTCGGTTTAACAAGTTGGCTAATGATTGGGTAAAGTTCTTTGAGTGGGCCAGCAAGAATATTTGCCACCACGACATCAGCTTTTAAATCAGAGGGTTTTTCATCAGATAAGAACAGTTGTAGGCGATCTGCTACACCATTTTGCTCGGCATTATTACGACTGGCTAGAATTGCTTGTGGATCGATATCAATTCCCACCGCACTTTTCGCACCAAGTTTTAATGCTGCAATGGCTAAAATACCTGAACCACAGCCAAAATCAATGACGCTTTTATCTTTTAAATCAAGGCCATCTAGCCATTCTAAACATAGTGCGGTTGTAGGATGAGTGCCTGTACCAAATGCTAAACCTGGGTCAAGCATAACATTGACGGTATTTTTATCAGGCACATCACGCCAACTTGGACAAATCCATAAACGCTTACCAAATTGCATTGGGTGGAAGTTATCCATCCACTCACGCTCCCAGTCTTTATCTTCTATTTGTTCAATTTTGTATGCCGTATTGCTATCTAAGTGTTTTGCTTCTTTTAATAAGCGGACAATTTCTGCCATATCTGTTTCTGCATCAAATAGCGCAATAACATCGGTATTACCCCATAAACGCGTTTCGCCCGGCAAAGGCTCAAAAATCGGTGTATCTTGACTATCCATAAAAGTTACAGAGACGGAGCCGATTTCTTCTAAAAAATCACTCATTTGTTCTGCTTTTTCATTGGTGCTATTTAGGCGAATTTGAATCCAAGCCATTTGTTTTTTCCTTTCAAAAATTTGCGGATTTTCACCGCACTTTATTCTTTCTCATAACCTTCGTAATAATAAGATTGCTCAATACCTTTAAAAATAATTTCTCGGTTATTTACATCATCTGTTAAATTTGCTTGTAATAAAAAACGAATTTCTAAATCGTTAATTGGGCTACGCTCCATTGCTTGTAAGTATTGAGTTTTATCCACATTTTGCCAATTAACAACTTTACCTAAATTTTTCTTTAAAACTAAATCTAACCAAATGCGAGTTGAACGACCATTACCTTCTAAAAAAGGGTGCGCAATATTCATTTCTACATATTTATTAATAATATTTTCAAAAGTATCTTCTGGCATTTGCTCTATTTTTCCTAATGCTTCTTTTAAATAAAGTGCATTAGCAAAACGAAAATGACCTTTTGAAATATTTTGTTCACGAATTTTACCAGCAAATTCATAAAGACCATTAAATAGGTAATGATGAATTTGTTGCAGACTTTTTGTTGAACCAATTTCAATTTGATGAATATCACCGCTTTCAAATAAACGGTAGGCATTTTCTAAACTTTGTTGATCAATTTTTTTCACAATAATGATAAATCCAAAATTTGGGGGGCATATTATACCGATTTTTTTAAAAGTTTCGGTAGTAAAGTCGAGCCAAGTGTGGCTAACATAATAATTGTTATGCCAAGTACGGCTGAAAATGACAGCGTTTCGCCAAGTAATGATACGGCAAATAAGATTCCGAATAATGGTTCAAGTGCGACTAAAACACCGGAGATATTGGCATCCACACTATTAAGGCCTTTATTCCATAACCAATAGGCAAGCCAGCTACAGCCAATGGCAAGATATAATAAACCTGCAATACCAGTAGAATTTAATGATATTTGCCAGTTTTCTGTGAGTAATAGCGTAAATGGCAATGTTGTGATGGTGCCAAGAACAATGCTGACGGAGGTATAAGCCTGCGTTGAGACTTTGGCTACAACTCGCTGTGTCCAACGTAATACGGCAGCGAAAATGATCCCAGCACTTAGTACTAATAAACAGCCGAATAAACTGATGTTATCAATGCCTTCATTATTTTTTCCGCCATTAATTAAAATTGCCACGCCAATAAATGCCATTGCACCGAATAGCCAGTGAAACCATTTTGCTTTGTCTTTAAAGAAGAAATGCCCGACAAATACAACGAGTAGCGGTTCTAGCCCAATCATGGTGACTGCACTGGAGGCTGATGTATATTTTAGTCCGATGAATTGCAATAAAAATACGGCGGTATAGTTAAAGAATGCCAACCACCAAAGCTGTTTACGCATTGGTTTATCAATTTTTTTCCAACGACGTAAAAAGAGTGGCATGACAATAATCATTGCAATAATTAACCGCACTTGCACAACAAGCACAGGATCCATCATCGAATAAGTGAGCTTACCGACGATTAATGAACTGCTCCAAATAAGTAGCGCAAGAATTTGATAGAGCATTGATGTATCCCTGTGAATTGTTCCAATTCTATGTTTTAGCGTAGAAATTGCTGAAAGTGAGAAAATTAAATATCACCTTCCTCTCATTTAGAAGAAGGTGACAGCATATTGATTAATACTTAAAGTGCGGTAACTTTTAATTGAGTTTTTTCAATACGACGTTCGCCCAATTTATTACCCACTAAAAAGGCAATTAATCCAAATACTAATGACGGCACGATTTGATGGAAGTTAAATAATTTTATGCCAAGTTGAGTGAGCAAGATATAACTCCCCAAGCCGATAATCATTGAGCTTAACGCACCATAAGCATTTGCTTTATCCCAATAAATACCCAGTACAATTACCCATAAAAATGCGGCTTCCAGTCCGCCAAAGGCAAATAGGTTTAACCAAATAATCATATCTGGTGGATTGAGTGCTGCAAAGATTAAAAGTGCGGTCAAAATCAGCGTAATAATTGATGAAAAATAGCTCACTTTTTTCTCATTTTTTGCGGCCTCTGGTTTCGCAGAAAGGTATAAATCTTTTACAAAAATAGAAGAAGATTGAATAAGTTGCGCATCAATTGTGGACATAATTGCGGACATCGGTGCAGCTAAAAAAATCCCCGCAACAATAGGCGGTAATACTTTTAACATTAAAGTTGGAATTACTTGATCCGATACCGTTAAATTTGGAATAACCGCTCTGCCAAGCGCGCCAGCTAAATGCATACCTAACATAATTATAGAAAGTACAATGGTTCCAATCAGCATGCCGCGATGTAAGGCTTTACTGTCTTTAAATGCCATACATCGAACTGCGGTATGTGGAAGACCAACCACCCCGAAACAAACGAGTATCCAGAAAGAAGCCATAAATTGAAAATCTAACATTCCATTTGGCCCGTAAGGCGTGACTAAGTCAGGATCAATTTCAGTCAATTTATTGACCGCACTTTCTACACCACCGAGGGCATAAATCGTGCCAATAAGGAGGATTATAGTCCCAAAAATCATAACGGTGCCTTGAATGGTATCCGTCAGTACGACAGCACGGAAGCCCCCGATAAAAGTATAGATTCCCACCGTTAAAGCAAATAAAAGTAATGCTTGAGTATAAGAAATGCCGATGGTTGTTTCTAATAAGCGCGCCCCACCAATAAATTGCACGGTCATAGCCGCAAAAAATGCGAGAAGAAGAGCAAGGCTTGATAACCAGACTAAATATTTGTTTTTATAGCGATAAAAGAAAAGATCATTAATGGTTAAAGCATTGGTTTCTCTTGATAAGAGTGCGAATTTTTTACCCAACGCACCTAATGCTAACCATACAGCAGGGACTTGAATCATCGCAAGTAATACCCAGCCTAAGCCGTATTTATAAGCAGCCCCTGGCCCTCCTACAAAAGAACTTGCACTGGCATAAGTAGAGGCTGTGGTCATTGCAAGTACAAACCCCGTCATTGAGCGATTTCCTACATAATATTCTGTTAAAAAATCGCCTTTTGTACGTTTTACATAGGCAAAAATTGCCGCACCAAAAACAAAAGTGAGATAAATAATTAAGGGAAGAATAATACCTAGATTCATTTCTGACTCTCCTGATCGTTAATTTCAAGAGAAATATCCTGAAAAATAATTTTGATAATCCAATAACCAATCACGATGAATAAAATAGGTAAGTAAATACAGGAAAGTTCAAACCAGAGAGGGAAACCAATCGGCCCTTGGGTTTCTTTGGGTAAATAAGCACATAAGCACCAACCTATCACATATAAAATAGATAGGCCTAATGCCCAACTGGCTTCTTTACCAGCTTGTTGATAACGTTGTTTTAATGTCATATTTCTTCCTTAAAATTTTTTATAAGTGAAAGTATATTTTTGAATGGTATAAGGAGCGCATATATCCTACGCCCCTTATACTTATTCATATTACAACTTTTTTGAATAATTCAAAACGCTTTACTAGCTTTAGTTTTTATTATCATTAAATAAATATCGGCATATATAAAAAATGGCTAACCTTTGTTAGCCATTTAACGTTTAATTATTCATTCATACCTAATTTTTTCTCCAAATAGTGGATGTTTGTTCCGCCTTTTTGGAAATTTTCATCTTCAAGAATTAATTCATGAAGTGGGATATTGGTTTTTATACCATCAATAATCGTTTCAGATAAGGCATTTTGCATACGACGGATTGCAATTTCACGCGTATCGCCATAAGTGATAAGTTTTGCGATCATAGAGTCGTAATGTGGAGGCACAGTATAACCACCGTACACGTGAGAATCCCAACGAACGCCCAAACCACCCGGAGAATGTAAGTGATTTAATTTACCTGGAGACGGTAAGAATGTTTTTGGATCTTCTGCGTTAATACGGCATTCCATTGCGTGTCCTTTAACTTTGATGTCTTCTTGTTTAAAGGAAATTGGTAATCCTGCTGCAATACGTAATTGCTCTTTCACTAAATCTACACCTGTAATCATTTCAGTTACAGGGTGTTCTACTTGGATACGCGTATTCATTTCAATGAAATAGAATTCGCCATTTTCATATAAGAATTCAAAGGTTCCAGCTCCACGATAGCCGATTTCTACGCAAGCTTTTGCACAGCGTGAGCCAATATCGCGACGAACTTCTTCTGTAATACCTGGAGCTGGCGCTTCTTCCACCACTTTTTGGTGACGACGCTGCATTGAGCAGTCACGTTCAGCCAAATAAACTGCATTACCGTGAGTATCTGATAACACTTGAATTTCCACGTGACGTGGATTTTCTAAGTATTTTTCCATATAGACCATATCATTATTGAATGCAGCTTTCGCTTCAGCTTTGGTCATCGCAATAGATTCTTCTAATGCGTCTTCGCTACGTACAACACGCATACCTCGGCCGCCACCACCGCCAGATGCTTTGATGATGATTGGATAGCCAATACGTTTAGCGATTTCTTTATTTTTAGCAATGTCATTACCTACAGGGCCATCAGAACCAGGTACACAAGGCACACCTGCTTTTTTCATCGCTTTAATAGCTGAAACTTTATCACCCATTAAACGGATGACATCTGCTGTTGGGCCAATGAAAGTGAAACCTGAACGTTCAACTTGTTCAGCAAAATCAGCATTTTCAGATAAAAAACCGTATCCTGGATGAATTGCATCCGCACCTGTGACTTCGGCGGCAGCAATGATAGCTGGAATATTTAAATAACTTTTTGCGGAAGGTGCTGGACCGATACAAACGGTTTCATCAGCGAGTAAAACATGTTTTAAATCACGATCAGCGGTAGAGTGAACCGCCACTGTTTTAATGCCTAATTCTTTACAAGCACGTAAAATGCGTAGTGCAATTTCACCACGATTAGCAATCACAACTTTTTCTAACATAAAAGAGTCCGTTTAGTCAGATAGACGTGAATTTTTATGTAGGTTCTTGAAATATTGTTCTCCCTATTCAAATTTGGTGTGAACAGATTTCAATTTATATCGCCTACGATAAATTCGCTCTAATTGTTTGTATATGAAATAGGCGGACTAAAGTCCGCCCGACGAAAATATTGGAAATTATTCAATAACGATTAATGGTTCGTCGAATTCAACAGCGTCACCGTCGTTGATAAGAATTGCTTTTACTACGCCAGCCTTGTCCGCTTCAATGCGATTCATCATTTTCATTGCTTCAACGATACAAAGCGCGTCGCCAACTTTCACAGACTGACCCACTTCAACAAATGCTTTTGCTTCAGGACTTGGACTGCGATAGAACGTTCCCACCATTGGAGAACGTACAAGATGACCTGATAATTCATCCGATGCGGCTGGTGCTGGTGTCGCAGCTGCTGGTGCTTGAGCTGGCGCAGCGGCAGGAGTCGGTGCTACTACTGGTGCAGCAGCATATTGAACGGCTGCTGGAGCAACGACTGGTGTGGCACGGCTAATACGTACTGTGCCTTCCTCTTCTTGCACTTCTAATTCAGTAATGCCAGATTCTTCTACTAATTCGATTAATTTTTTGATTTTACGAATGTCCATACGTTCTTCCTAAAAAGATTGAAATTTTAACCGCACTTTTAAACGAAAAAAGTGCGGTTATGAATAAACTTGTTTTTGTGTTGCAGAGATTACCTCAAATTTTGCAAATTTGCGATAAAATTCTATGAATTTCGCCAAAAATGCTCGATTTTCTTATTTTTTAGCAAGGTAATCCATAGCAAATAAAAAGGCAAACTCGTAACCTTTTGCACCCAAACCGCAAATAACACCTTCAGCCACATCGCTAAAATAAGAATGATGACGAAATGGTTCACGTTTATGCACGTTGGATAAGTGAATCTCCACAAAAGGAATTGAAACGGCTAAAAGTGCATCGCGCAATGCTACACTGGTATGGGTATAAGCCGCAGGATTAATTAAAATAAAATCGACTTGCTGAAAACTTTCGTGGATCTTATTAATTAATTTTTCTTCACTATTGGCTTGAAAACATTCCACTTTTACATTGTGCTGAGTGGCTAAAGTTTGTATTTTCTCTTCAATGGATGCAAGAGAAATACTGCCATAATGTTTTGGCTCGCGAGCCCCTAACATATTTAAGTTCGGGCCATTTAACAGCAAAATTCTGTGTGTTTGCGACATTTTTAATCCTTTTTGTGTGGTGCATTATACTGGTTTTTCGATTTTTGGTGGTCGAATCAGATAATTTTAGTGATAAATTCAGATTCTAAATCCACAATAGGTAAATTAGAAGCAGGCCAAGCACGTAGCACTTGATATTCCATCAAATCTAACGTGTCTAAGCCTGGAGTCACATTCGGGGTGTATTGTTGTGCGATTCGCGCAAGTTGAGAAAGCCCTAAACTGCTTTCGATACTTGAACTAATAACCGCTTTTAGACCTAACGAATGGGCTTTCTTAATAAGTTCTGCACAACGTTGAATTGAACCAATTAAAGTGGGTTTGATTACGACAGCCGATAAGTGCGGTTCTTTTTCTAGGCAAAAATTAGGCTCTCGCAAGGATTCATCCCATGCAATCACGATGTCGGTTTGAGCTGCAAATTCACGGCTGAGTTCTTGTGTTTTACAAGGTTCTTCTAAAAATTGAATACGTTTTCTATGTTGCGGTTTGACTTTAGCGGCAAATTGTAACGCTTTTTCTAACGACCAATGTCGGTTTGCATCTAGTCGTAATTGTAAATCGGGAATGGCTTCTAAAAACATATCGGCAATTAATCCATCGCGATTGGCTTCGTATATACCCACTTTCATTTTTGCCACTTTTTCGCCTTCTATGCTCGCAAGTTTGGCGTACAGTTCATCTGTATCGCCATAACAAAGTGGTGCTGTATGGTAATTGCCTTCAGTTTGTAAATAACCTTTCATTTCATCCATTGCGCAACTGATACCAAAAGCAACGGAGGGATAGGTGCCATTTAATGGTACGCGAGGTGCGTCACAGCTTGCATTGCACCATGTTGTTAGCCATTCAATTGCTTGTTCTTGAGCTTGGTCTAAGGTTTCTTCGCTAAAACCAGGTAGCGGGGCGATTTCTCCCCAACCGTCTCGGCTGCAACTCACTCTTACGATTAAGCCTTCACGGCGTTTTAAAAAACGATCACGCAGAATAAGTTGGCTATCAACGGGGATGGAATAACGGTAAAGATTGAAGGATTTTTGTGCCATGCTTGCTCCCAATGCAAAAGTGCGGTCAAAATTCACGAAGATTTTTAACCGCACTTTAGAACGATAAATTAAGGGTTACGTCTGAATTTGCTGAAGTCTGGAGCGCGTTTTTCGTTAAACGCATTGCGACCTTCTTGACCTTCTTCAGTCATGTAGAACAACATTGTCGCGTTACCCGCTAATTCTTGAAGACCCGCTTGGCCATCACAATCCGCATTTAATGCTGCTTTCAAACAACGAATTGCGATTGGGCTATTGCGTAACATTTCACGACACCAACGCACAGTTTCTTTTTCAAGATCAGCGTAAGGCACAACCGTATTGACTAAGCCCATATCTAATGCTTCTTGTGCATTATATTGACGGCATAAGAACCAAATTTCACGTGCTTTTTTCTGACCCACTAAACGAGCCATATAGCTTGCGCCCCAACCACCATCGAATGAACCAACTTTTGGCCCAGTTTGCCCGAAAATGGCATTTTCAGCAGCAATGGTTAAATCACAAAGCATATGAAGTACGTGACCGCCACCAATAGCATAACCAGCCACCATTGCCACCACAGGTTTTGGACAAGAACGAATATCGCGTTGGAAATCCAATACATTTAAGTGATGTACGCCGCTATCATCTTTATAACCGCCGTAATCGCCACGCACTTTTTGGTCACCACCAGAACAGAATGCTTTTTCGCCTTCGCCAGTTAATACGATAACACCAATGTTTTCATCGAAACGAGCATCAGAAAATGCAGTGATCATTTCTTTCACTGTTTGTGGACGAAATGCATTACGAACTTCTGGGCGGTTAATCGTGATTTTAGCAATACCGTCAGTGGATTTATGATAGCGAATATCGCTATAGCCTTCACTGTGATCGACCCATTCAACAGGCGCATATAACACATCATCTTTTGGATTTTGCATAAGAATTCCTTTTAATTAACGTAAAAAAGTGCGGTCATTATAACGGAAGTTTTTCAGATCAGGAAAACTAAATTCATTTGTTGCTTTATCTGTTGTGAAGATATTGCTAGAATTTTGCGTATTCTCTCTTTTATAAGGATCAAATGTGAAATTAATTGCAACCTTAGGTATGGCAGCATTGTTATCTAGCTGTTCAATGTTTGGTAGCCAACAATCCGTAATTCCAGCGGAATTTGCGGGGGCAGATTACCAACTGTCTGATCAAGATTCAAAACAATGGGCAATTGCAAGTAAGCAAGTAGAACAATGCGTTTACCCAAATTTAACTCGTATTTTACAACAGCATTTTTCTAAAGAAGATAGCTATATTCACTCACAATATGTCTTTTTCTATCCGTTGGAAAAAATTATTGGCGAACAATATGTGAAGATTATCCAAGCCGATGAAAAATCAATGAATTATGCAAGCTATCAGTTTAAAAAATTCCGTACCGAAATGGGTAATGTTGAGCCTTTAACTGAACAGGCTTGTTTTAAATTGCGTAACGAAGCACGCGATGATTTGGCTGTCGTGAAAGGTCAATATAAAAATGGTATGTTGGAAGTGCAAAAAAATGAAGATGGCACACCAAAAAATTCTGATGGCATTGCAACCAATCAAAATAAATTCTTCTTTGATATTATCAAATGGGGATCGATGTTGTTGCTTTAGTCTAAAATTCAATGGAATAAAAAACCGCACTTTAAAGTGCGGTTTTATTTTTCATTCTTTCTAGCTAAAAATTACGCTAATTTTTTGATTTGTGCAGCTAATTTAGATTTGTGATTTGCTGCTTTGTTAGCGTGGATTAAGCCTTTAGAAGCCATACGATCAACAACTTTTTGCATTTCAACGAATGCTGCTTCAGCTGCTGCTTTTTCACCTGCTGCTACTTGAGCATATACTTTTTTGATGTAAGTACGCATCATAGAGCGTTGGCTTGCGTTATGTTGGCGGCGTTTTTCAGATTGAACCGCGCGTTTTTTTGCTGACTTGATATTAGCCAAGGTCAAACTCCTAAAATTTCTGTTGATTGATAGACAAAATAAAGGGCGTCAATTTGCCGATTTTGTATGTTTTTGTCAATGAAAAATTTGTGTTGATTTCGGTGAGACACAACCGAAAGTAAGCATCGTTATTTTTACAAGCTCTTTCAATAGGGGCTCACACAAACGATGTGCGACGGATTTTATCAGTTTTTTTTCACGGAATATAGCGTAAAAACAAAATTTCTATACAATTAGGCAAAAATTTTAGGGTAGAGAAGAATATTTTGAGTAAACGACTTTTAAAATCTAGCATTGTTGTTAGTTCTATGACTTTATTATCAAGAGTGTTAGGTCTTGTTCGCGATGTAGTTATCGCACATCTTATTGGTGCAGGCGCGGCAGCAGACGTTTTTTTATTTGCTAATCGTATCCCAAATTTTCTTCGCCGTTTATTTGCTGAGGGAGCTTTTTCTCAGGCTTTTGTGCCTGTTCTCGCTGAATATCAACAATCTGGCGATATAAATAAAACCCGTGAATTTATTGGAAAAGTTTCTGGTACTCTTGGAGGATTGGTCAGTATTGTTACGATCCTTGCAATGGTTGGTTCGCCTGTCGTTGCCGCTTTATTTGGGATGGGATGGTTCACTGATTGGATAAATGATGGCCCTGATGCACATAAGTTTGAACAAGCCTCTCTTCTTCTTAAAATAACCTTTCCTTATTTATGGTTTGTCACTTTTGTCGCACTTTCTGGCGCGGTACTTAACACAATCGGGAAATTCGGCGTGATGTCTTTTTCGCCTGTACTCTTAAATATAGCGATGATTTCCACCGCACTTTTCCTTGCGCCACAAATGGACAATCCAGATCTTGCACTGGCTGTCGGGATTTTTCTTGGCGGCTTATTGCAGTTCTTATTCCAAATTCCCTTTATGAAACAAGCAGGTTTACTAGTGAAACCCAAATGGGCTTGGCGGGATGAAGGCGTAACCAAAATTCGTAAATTAATGATCCCTGCGTTATTTGGTGTATCGGTAAGTCAAATTAATCTTTTGCTGGATACTGTGATTGCAAGCTTTTTAATGACAGGTTCAATTAGCTGGTTGTATTATTCTGACCGCTTATTGGAATTTCCTCTTGGTTTATTTGGTATTGCTATTTCTACCGTAATTTTGCCAACGCTTGCTCGCCACCACGTTAATCGTGAAGGCGATTCAGCTAAAAGTGCGGTTGATTTTCGTAATACAATGGATTGGGGCGTGCGAATGATTTTATTACTTGGCGTTCCTGCAGCCATTGGTATTGCTGTATTGGCTCAGCCAATGTTACTGACTCTCTTTATGCGTGGAAATTTTATGCTAAATGATGTTCATGCCGCCTCTTATTCTTTATGGGCATTTAATGCGGGGTTACTTAGCTTTATGTTGATTAAAATTCTCGCCAATGGCTATTACGCCCGCCAAGATACCAAAACACCAGTAAAAATTGGCATTATTGCAATGATAAGCAATATGGGCTTTAACTTATTAGCAATTCCTTTCAGCTATGTAGGATTAGCCATTGCTTCAGCGATGTCGGCAACTCTTAATGCTTATTTGCTCTATCGCGGCTTAGCCAAAGCGGATGTCTATCATTTCTCACGTAAAAGTGCGGTCTTTTTTGTGAAAGTTTTATTGGCAGCAATTGCAATGGGGGCAGCAGTTTGGTATTACGTACCTGAAATCAACCAATGGGCGAAAATGGATTTCTTTATGCGTGTTTATTGGCTTGTTTGGTTGATTGTCTTAGCCGCCATAGTTTATGGCGCAACGTTGATTTTATTAGGCGTTCGAAAACACCATTTGCTGACAAAAAACTAACTTCTCGCTATAATGCCGAAATTCTCTTATTTTCATGGATAAGGACATGCAATTAATTCGCGGGCTTCACAATGTAAATCGTGTTTTACAAGGTTGTGCGCTAACGATCGGCAACTTTGATGGCGTGCATTTAGGGCATCAAGCCGTCCTTCGCCATTTGCGTCAAAAAGCTGACGAATTAAATTTACCCATGGCGGTATTGTTATTTGAAGCTCAGCCGCGTGAATATTTTATGGGGGAAAATGCTCCAGCCCGTTTAATGCGTTTGCGTGACAAAATTTGTTATCTCGAAAAAGCGAAGGTTGATGTCGTAATTGTGGCGAAATTTGACCGCACTTTTGCCGAACAACCAGCTGATGTGTTTATTGAGCAAACGCTTGTTAATCATCTACATGTGAAATTTTTAAGCATTGGCGATGATTTCAAGTTTGGTTCAAAACGCCAAGGCAATTTTGCAATGTTGCAAGAAGCTGGTAAGCGTTTCGGTTTTGTTGTTGAAGATAACCGTAGCTTTTGTCTAGATGAACAGCGAATTAGTAGTACTGCAATTCGCGAAGCGTTAGCGAATGATGACTTACAACTTGCAAAAAATTTACTCGGTAAACCTTATCGTATTTTCGGGCGTGTGATTCATGGGAATAAGTTGGGCAGAACAATTGGATTTCCAACGGCAAATATTCGTTTGCATAGACAAGTCAATCCAATCAAAGGTGTTTATGCCGTAAAAGTGCGGTTAAAATCGGGTGAGATTTTTAACGGCGTGGCAAATATGGGAAAACGCCCAACTATAAATGGATTAATGCAATTATTAGAAGTGCATTTATTTGATTTTTCTCAGAATATTTATGGCCAAATGGTGGAAGTCGAATTCTGCCACAAGATTAGAAACGAGATTAAATTTCCGTCTTTTGATGATTTAAAACTGCAAATTGAGAAAGATGTAGAAACAGCGAAAGCGTTTTTTAACAGTTAATTTTAAAATATAAAAATTGGAAAATAAAATGACAGTCGATTACAAAAACACTCTTAACCTACCGGAAACCAACTTTCCAATGCGTGGCGATTTAGCTAAGCGCGAACCTGTAATGTTAAAAAATTGGTACGAGAAAAATCTTTACCAAAAAATTCGTGAAGCGAGTAAGGGTAAAAAATCTTTTATTTTGCATGATGGCCCTCCGTATGCGAATGGTAACATTCATATTGGTCACGCTGTAAACAAGATTCTGAAAGATATTATTATTAAATCCAAAACAGCATTAGGTTTTGATTCGCCTTATATCCCAGGTTGGGACTGTCATGGTTTACCAATTGAACTTAAAGTTGAAGGTTTAGTAGGTAAACCAAACGAGAAAATTACGGCGGCTGAATTTCGTCAAAAATGTCGCGAATATGCTGCGGAACAAGTCGAAGGTCAGAAAAAAGACTTTATCCGTTTAGGTGTGTTGGGCGATTGGGATAATCCATACCTCACGATGAATTTCGATACTGAAGCGAATATTATCCGTACTTTAGGTAAAGTGATTGAAAACGGTCATTTATACAAAGGTTCAAAACCAGTTCATTGGTGTTTAGACTGCGGTTCTTCTTTGGCTGAAGCAGAAGTAGAATATGAAGACAAAGTTTCTCCATCTATCTATGTTCGTTTCCCAGCAGTAAGTGCGGTTGAAATTGAAGAGAAATTTAATACGGTCAGTAAAGGGCAAGGTAAATTATCTGCTGTTATTTGGACAACCACACCTTGGACAATGCCATCTAACCGTGCGATTGCAGTAAATGCCGAATTAGAATACAACTTAGTACAACTTGGCGATGAGCGCGTGATCTTGGCCGCTGAATTAGTTGAATCCGTAGCGAAAGCGGTGGGCGTAGAACAAGTTGAAATTTTAGGTTCAGTAAAAGGTCAGGCGCTTGAGTTAGTTCGCTTTAACCATCCGTTCTATGATTTCACTGTACCAGTAATTTTAGGTGATCACGTGACCACTGATGGTGGTACGGGTTTAGTACATACCGCACCTGATCACGGTTTAGACGACTTTGTCGTGGGTAAACGATATGATTTACCGATGGCGGGTCTTGTTTCTAATGATGGTAAATTTATTTCAACGACTGAATTCTTTGCTGGCAAAGGTGTATTTGAAGCAAATCCGCTTGTGATAGAAAAATTACAAGAAGTAGGTAATTTATTAAAAGTTGAAAAAATCAAACACAGCTATCCACACTGCTGGCGTCACAAAACCCCAATTATTTTCCGTGCGACACCGCAATGGTTTATCGGTATGGAAACGCAAGGTTTACGCCAACAAGCATTAGGCGAAATCCAACAAGTTCGCTGGATTCCAGATTGGGGTCAAGCACGCATCGAGAAAATGGTGGAAAATCGCCCAGACTGGTGTATTTCACGCCAACGTACTTGGGGCGTGCCGATGACGTTGTTCGTGCATAAAGAAACAGAAGAATTGCATCCTCGAACATTAGAATTACTTGAAGAAGTAGCGAAACGTGTAGAGAAAGCCGGTATTCAAGCATGGTGGGATTTAGACGAAAAAGAATTATTAGGTGCGGACGCAGAAACCTATCGCAAAGTGCCAGATACCCTTGATGTATGGTTCGACTCAGGATCGACTTATTCTTCTGTTGTCGCGAATCGTCCAGAATTTAATGGTCAAGATATCGATATGTATTTGGAAGGTTCTGACCAACATCGTGGTTGGTTTATGTCTTCTTTAATGCTTTCTACGGCAACAGACAGCAAAGCACCATATAAACAAGTATTAACCCATGGCTTCACGGTGGATGGTCAAGGCCGTAAGATGTCAAAATCTATCGGTAACATCGTGACTCCACAAGAAGTAATGGATAAATTTGGTGGCGATATTTTACGTTTATGGGTTGCTTCAACAGATTATACGGGCGAAATGACTGTTTCTGACGAAATCTTAAAACGTGCAGCGGACAGCTATCGTCGTATTCGTAACACCGCGCGTTTCTTATTGGCAAACTTGAATGGTTTTGATCCAAAACGTGATTTAGTTAAACCAGAAGAAATGATTAGTCTAGATCGTTGGGCTGTGGCCTGTGCCTTAGATGCGCAACATGAAATTAAAGATGCGTACGATAACTACCAATTCCACACAGTGGTACAACGTTTAATGCGTTTCTGTTCGGTAGAAATGGGTTCATTCTATTTAGATATTATTAAAGACCGTCAATACACCACCAAAGCAAGCAGCCTTGCGCGTCGTAGCTGCCAAACTGCGTTATGGCATATTGCTGAAGCATTAGTTCGTTGGATGGCACCGATCTTATCTTTCACTGCCGATGAAATTTGGCAACACTTGCCACAAACCGAAAGTGCTCGTGCAGAATTCGTATTTACTGAAGAATTTTATCAAGGCTTATTTGGTTTAGGCGAGAATGAAAAATTAGATGATGCTTACTGGCAACAACTGATTAAAGTTCGTTCTGAAGTGAACCGCGTATTAGAAATTTCTCGTAACAATAAAGAAATAGGCGGCGGTTTAGAAGCAGAAGTGACCCTTTATGCGAATGACGAATATCGTGCATTGTTAGAACAATTAGGCAATGAATTACGTTTTGTATTAATTACCTCAAAAGTAGATGTAAAATCTTTATCGGAAAAACCTGCTGATTTAGCGGACAGCGAATTAGAGGGTATCACAGTAAGCGTAACACGTTCTAACGCAGAAAAATGCCCTCGTTGCTGGCATTATTCTGACAAAATTGGGGTAAACCCAGAACATCCAATGCTTTGTCCACGTTGTGTAGAAAATGTAGTGGGCAATGGAGAAGTTCGACACTTTGCATAATTAAATTCATTGTAAAACCAAAAAGTGCGATTGATTTGCTCAGCCCTCAAAAGTTAGACTAAATAAGCAACAATTATGGGCAGATTAATTCGCCGCACTTTTTCTATTAAGGAGCAAACAATGGCAGAAGAAACAATTTTTAGTAAAATTATCCGTAAAGAAATTCCGGCAAATATCGTCTATCAAGATGAATTAGTCACTGCATTTCGTGATATTTCCCCTCAAGCTAAAACACATATTTTGATTATTCCAAATAAAGTAATTCCCACAGTGAATGATGTGACGGAGAAAAATGAAGTAGCTCTAGGTCGATTATTCAGTGTAGCGGCTAAACTCGCTAAAGAAGAAGGCATTGCGGAAGATGGTTACCGCCTAATTGTGAATTGCAATAAACATGGTGGGCAAGAAGTATTCCATTTACATATGCACTTAGTTGGTGGAGAACCTTTAGGTAGAATGTTAGCGAAATAATGAAAAAATATTTTCTAATTTTGGCGAGCTTTATGCTCGCGGCTTGTTCAATTTCAGAGCAAAACTTAACTTATTCAACAAAGCCGATTTTGAATATTACGTCGTCTCTTTCGCCTTTAATTCAAGTTGAAACGACTCAAAAATCAGCGGTTATAAAAAATAAAAGTCAGCAACTTTTGAATATAAGTTACCATTTATATTGGTACGATCATTTAGGGGTAACCCAAATTTGGGAAAATCAGCAAGAAAGCTATTCCGCTCAATTTTTGCTAAAACCACAAGAGCAAAAATCAATTGATTTAACTAAACCTACTGTAGAAAGTAAAAATTACCGCCTTTATTTAAAATAATTTATGAGTACCTTGTTAATTGATTTAAAAGGAAAAGAGTTGGAACAAGAAGAAGTTGAGTTACTTTCGCACCCTCTTGTTGCAGGATTGATTTTATTTACTCGAAATTTTGAAGACAGAGAACAAATTCAAGAATTAATTCGTTCTGTTCGCCAACGAGTAAAAAAGCCTTTATTAATTACGGTGGATCAAGAGGGTGGACGAGTTCAACGTTTTCGTGATGGATTTACAATATTGCCTTCAATGCAGGCTTTTCAAGAAACACTATCAGCAACTGAACAAGTGAGTTTTGCTAAAGAAGCAGGTTGGCAAATGGCAACAGAAATGATTGCCTTGGATATTGACTTGAGTTTTGCACCAGTGCTGGATTTGGGGCATGAATGTCGAGCGATTGGTGATCGCAGTTTCTCATCTGATGTAAAAAGTGCGGTAAATTTAGCCACCGCTTTTATTGATGGTATGCATCAAGCAGGTATGGCATCTACGGGTAAACATTTTCCCGGTCATGGTCATGTATTAGCCGATTCTCACTTAGAAACACCTTATGATGATCGCACAAAAGACGAAATTTTTGGTTGCGATCTCCAACCTTTCCAGCAATTGATTGCACAAAATAAACTTGATGCGATTATGCCTGCTCACGTGATTTATTCGCAATGTGATAGTCAGCCTGCAAGTGGTTCAGAATATTGGTTGAAAGAAATTTTACGCAAGAAATTAAATTTCCAAGGTACAATTTTTTCCGATGATCTAGGAATGAAAGGCGCGGGAGTAATGGGGAATTTTGTAGAGCGTAGTAAAAAAGCACTCAATGCAGGTTGTGATCTTTTGTTATTGTGCAATGAACGAGAGGGCGTAATTCAAGTGGTGGATAACCTAAAACTGGCTAAAAATCAACCGCACTTTATGGCTCGTCAAGCTCGCTTACAAAATTTATTTAAACGTAGAGTGATCGATTGGAATGATCTGGTTTCAGATCTACGTTGGAAACTGAATTACCGAAATCTCGCAGATATTCAAATCCGTTGGCTAGATATTCAGGCTGCAAAAAAATGATTGATTGTCAATACTATCAACAAAATGAATGTCGTTCTTGCCAATGGCTTGAAATACCTTATGACCAACAGATCGCTGAAAAACAACATCATTTAAAACAACAACTTATCTCTCTTGATTGTTCTGACGTTCACTGGTTAGCTCCTTTTAAATCCAATGAACAAGGCTTTCGTAATAAAGCTAAAATGCTTGTTAGTGGTAGTGTGGAACGCCCAATACTTGGTATTTTAAAAAATCCTAATGATCCACAAAGTGCGATTGATTTGTGTGATTGTCCTCTTTATCCTGCTCATTTCTCAATAATTTTTTCAATCCTCAAAGATTTTATTGGTCGCGCAGGTTTAGTACCTTATAACATTGCTAAACAAAAAGGCGAGCTTAAATATATTTTACTGACAGAAAGTATCGCAACAGGAAAATTAATGTTGCGTTTTGTGTTACGTACAGAAAATAAATTGCCGTTAATCCGTCGAGAATTACCAAAATTATTAGAAAAACTACCGCACTTAGAAGTGGTTAGCGTTAATTTGCAACCACTGCACGCTGCTATTTTGGAGGGAGAACAAGAAATTTTTCTGACAGAACAACAATTTTTGCCAGAAAATTTCAATAATATTCCGCTTTTTATTCGTCCACAAGGCTTCTTTCAAACTAATCCTAAAGTGGCGGAGGGATTATATGCAACCGCTCAACAATGGGTATCTGAATTACCTATTTATAACCTATGGGATCTATTTTGTGGTGTAGGTGGATTTGGCTTACATTGCGCCAAAGCGTTACAGGAAAAATGGGAAAAACCCACAGAATTAACGGGAATTGAAATTTCTTCTTCTGCTATTTTAGCGGCGAGTAATTCTGCTAAAATACTGGGGTTAGAATATATAAATTTTCAATCTCTAGATGCAGCAAGCGTGATTGAAAATAAAAATGAAAATAAGCCAGATCTTGTGATTGTAAATCCACCACGTCGTGGAATTGGAAAGAAATTAAGTGAATTTCTTAACGAAATGCAATCAGACTTTGTTTTATATTCTAGTTGTAATTCTGTCACAATGGGTAAAGATTTCACTTATTTGACCCATTACAAACCATTAAAAATTCAACTTTTTGATATGTTTCCACAAACATCTCATTATGAAGTATTAGTTCTATTACAAAGAAAAAAGAATAATCAAAAAATATAAATAGTTTGAGGATTTGAAAGAAGGGTGGTGGAACTAAGCAGAATTGGTCTTAACAGCAAGTGGCTTACTGCACGCATCCCTGCGGGATTTCTACCCAGCCCACCATAGATTAGAAAATGCATCTCGGTGTTCTAGCTTTTGCAGCATAAAACTATGCAATAAGGTTTAAACCTTTAAAGCCACTATATCAGGAGACCAATCCTGTCTTCTTACAATATCCGTAAGAAGTGAAGCAATGATAAAATCCTTTATATTAATTGTCAATTAATGTTTTGAATATTCTTTCCAATTAAACAAAAACCACCCAAATTGATTTCGGATGGTTTTATTTTGAATAAATTATGATGAAAAATTATCTTGCGCCATATACAACGATGGTTTTTCCATGGGCATGAATAAGGTTCTGATCCTCTAACATCTTGATAATTCGTCCCACAGTTTCCCGTGAACAACCCACCATTTGCCCTATTTCTTGGCGTGTAATTTTGATTTGCATACCATCAGGATGGGTCATTGCATCGGGTTGTTTAGCTAAATTCATCAGTGTTTGAGCGATACGCCCTGCTACATCTAAGAATGCAAGGTTACTTACTTGACGTGATGTATTTTGCAAACGTCTTGCCAATTGTGCGGTTAAAAACATTAAGATTTCTGGGTTTGCTTGAATTAATTGACGATATTTTTTATAAGAAATCTCAGCAATTTCACATGTTGTTTTTGTTTTTACCCAAGCTGATCGTTTTGAACCCTCATCAAATAATCCCGCTTCTCCAAAAAATTGTCCTGCACCTAAGTAAGTGAGAATCATCTCTTTGCCTTCATCATCTTTTGAAGACACCATTACAGAGCCTTTAATTACATAATACAACGTAGTCGCATCTTCCCCTGCGTGAATTAAAGTTGATTTTGCAGGATATTTATGCAAATGGCAGTGGGTAAGAAACCAATCTAAAATGGGATCATTCGGTGTTGTTTCTTCCTGCGGAGATGTTACAACATCATCAACTTCAGTTAATTCATTTGACATTCGTACTCCTTACATTCCTGTTTCAAAAATTCCGTTTTATTTTTGATGTTAATGGATTCATGCAATTCAGACCATACAATCACCGCAATTCCATTGCGAATTTGAGTCAGTAAAAGTTGTTTTTTTTGGTTGAGTGAAAGTTCTTCTATACCGTAATCAGTTCCTTCGCGTAAAATCACGCTTTCTACGATATTATCTAATGTTTCTGCTTCTAGTTCTTGCCAAGGAATAATCATATATTTACTCAGTAAAGTCAATTTAGGCAAAAAGTGGCTCGATAAAACGCCATTGTTGTTCAAAAGACTGGCTTGCATTCAGACGGAAATTAGTACGAACATAGCGCATAAATTGTCCTTCGCAAAGTATCACTAAATGCGAAGCAATTATGCGTTCATCCACATTAAAACCACGCCCTTCACGCAATTTTCGCATCTGTAAAATATTGACAAACTGCATTTCAAGACGATCGAAAAATTGTGCCACACGTGCTTGTAATTGTGCTTCTTCAAACATTAACGCGTGCCCTGTTAGAACACGTGTTAAGCCAGGATTTTTACGGGCAAAATCCAAAATTGTTTGTAAAATGTCGTGAATGCGATTCATTGTTTGAGTTTCGTTACGCATTGACGCTGTAATTCGGCTCAGCAAAGTATTTTCAATATGTTCAATTAATGCTTCAAACATTTTTGTTTTACTTGGGAAATAACGATACAGTGCCGCTTCAGATACACCAACTTCTTTTGCTAGACGAGCCGTTGTCATACGCTCCATACCACGTTCCGAATGAAGCATATGTATCAATACTGTAAGCACTTGCTGACGGCGTTCTTTTACCGTTCTTTTTTCAATTTTTGGAGTTTCAATTTTAGGCGCAATCTCTTCTACGCCTGATAAAGATAATTGTTCTTCTACCATAAATTATTGTTTACCTGAATGACCGAAACCGCCTTCGCCACGTTCGGTTTGTTGAAAATCTTCTACAATATTAAATTCAGCTTGTACCACAGGCACAAAAACAAGTTGAGCAATACGATCGCCAACTTCAATTTTGAATGGCTCATTTCCACGATTCCACATTGATACCATTAATGGCCCTTGATAATCGGAGTCAATTAATCCTACAAGGTTTCCTAGCACAATGCCATGTTTATGACCAAGACCCGAGCGAGGCAAAATTACTGCCGCTAAATTTGGATCCGCAATATAAATTGAAAGCCCCGTTGGAATTAATTTTGTCTCCCCCGCTTGAATTTCAAAAGTTTCATCGATCAACGCCCGCAAATCAAGACCTGCAGAACCTTCAGTTGCGTAAGTTGGCAGAGGAAATTCATTGCCAATACGAGGATCTAAAATTTTTACGTCAATTTTTTTCATGTAATACTCCGTTTGAAATTCATTCTGCGATTGATTGCCTAGGGTAATATACCCTAAGCTAGTTGCAATGTTACCCCCTTGGGGTAAACGTTCCCCAAAGGGGAACTACTATCACTATAATTAACCGTGGGTATACTTACCCTCGGTTAAACATCATTACGATAATATTTAATTACCTAGGGTAATATACCCTAGGCTAGTTGCAGTGTTACCCCCTTGGGGTAAACGTTCCCCAAAGGGGAGCTACTATTACTATTACTATAATTAACCGTGGCTATGCTTACCCGTGGTTAAACATCATTGTGATAATATTTAATTACCTAGGGTAATATACCCTAGGCTAGTTACAATGTTACCCCCTTGGGGTAAGCGTTCCCCAAAGGGGAACTACTATCACTATAATTAACCGTGGGTATACTTACCCTCGGTCAAACATCATTACGATAATATTTAATTACCTAGGGTAATATACCCTAGGTTAGTTGCAATGTTACCCCTTTGGGGTAAGCGTTCCCAAAGGGGAACTACTATCACTATAATTAACCGTGGGTATACTTACCCTCGGTCAAACATCATTACGATAATATTTAATTACCTAGGGTAAGTATACCCTAGGCTAGTTGCAGTGTTACCCCTTGGGGTAAGCGTTCCCAAAGGGGAACTACTATCACTATAATTAACCGTGGGTATACTTACCCTCGGTTAAACATCGATTGTTTATATTGTTCAACAATCTCACTTACCAAATCCACCGCCAAATCTGCTTTCGATTGTAATGCCAGTGTTTTACTGCCATTTTTCCAGAAAAGCTGCAAGGCATTTTCATCAGCGTTAAAAACTTGTCCGCCAGATACATCGTTGGCACAAATCATATCAAGATTTTTGCGTTCAAGTTTATCTTTTGCATAATCATCAATATTTTGGGTTTCGGCTGCAAATCCAACAGTAAAAGGACGATGTGTTTTTAAATGTCCTACATCTGAGATAATATCGGGATTTTTGATTAACTTGATAGATATTTCATCCCCAGATTTTTTGATTTTTTGGTCAGCAACTTCAGCTACTCTGTAATCAGCAACTGCCGCACAGCCAATAAAAATTTGATTTTTCACCGTACTTTCAAGAGAAGCTTGCCACATATCTTGTGCTGAAATGACATTAATTCTATTTACATTTTTTGGTGTTGTTAAATTTACTGGCCCTGAAATTAACGTGACATTCGCCCCTCGTTTGGCAAAGGCTTCAGCAATCGCAAATCCCATTTTGCCTGAACTATGGTTAGAAATATAACGAACAGGATCGATTTCCTCACGAGTTGGGCCTGCTGTAATGGCGACATTTAATCCTTGTAGATCTTGTTTTTGAGAGAAAAAGTCAGAAAGTGCGGTAAAAATTTCCTCTGGTTCTGACATACGCCCTTTCCCCATATCGCCGCAAGCTTGAAAACCACTATTCGGGCCAATAAGCGTAATCCCACGTGTTTGAAGAACCGTTAAATTTTGTTGAGTAATAGATTGACGATACATCTGTTGATTCATTGCTGGGGCAAGAAAAATTGGCGCGTCAGTCGCAAGACAAATTGTTGAAAGTAAATCGTTCGCCATACCAACAGTAAGACGGGCGATAAAATCTGCACTAGCTGGCGCAATAACGATAGCATCAGCCCATTTGGCAAGCTCAATATGCCCCATCGCCAGCTCAGCTTGTGGATCAAGTAAGGATTGTGCGACAGCATTGCCAGAAATGGCTTGAAGCGTTAAAGGCGTAACAAATTCTGCCGCAGCAGGGGTTAATACTACACGTACCTCAGCTTCTGCTTTGCGTAATAAACGAATCAACTCTATTGTTTTATAGGCTGCAATACCGCCAGTTATACCGACTACAATATGTTTTCCGTTTAAATTCATTTTCTTACCTTGTTAGTACTCAACCACAATTTCGCCATTTTACTTGAATTTTGCCGAATACCCAATGCTATTTTTGCGATATGCATCGCAGATTTTGAATCACTTGCTCGTCAAAGCTAAAAAGTGCGGTCAAAATCTTTCTTATTTTTCTTTCATAAATTTATGGAAAACAATGATGATTTAATGCCACGGGAAAAATTGCTGGCATTCGGAGCAAAAGCATTAAGTGATTATGAACTACTTGCGATTTTTTTACGTACTGGTATCAAAGGTTGTCCTGTTATGTCACTTTCTAAAAATGTATTAACGCATTTTGGCTCCTTGCACGCTTTACTTTCCTCAGATAAAAAAGCTTTCTGTTCTGTAAAAGGCTTAGGTATTACGCAATTTATTCAACTACAAGCAATTACGGAAATGACCAAGCGTTATTTAAAGCAAGAGATGTTAAGTACGCCGATTATTAATGATCCTGAAACTGTAAAACTTTTTTTACTCACTGAATTGCAACACGAAGAAAGAGAAGTGTTTATGGTTTTATTTTTGGATAATCAACATCGTCTGATTAAAAAAGAGCGGTTATTTTTAGGTACAATTAATGTATCAGCGGTTTATCCTCGAGAAATTATTAAAGAAGCACTCTATTGTAATGCAGCGGCTTTAATTTTGGCACATAATCATCCTTCAGGTGTAACGGAGCCGAGTTATTCGGATCAGCTTATTACTAAAAAAATTCAAGATGCAGCTGAACTAATGGAAATTCGCGTACTTGATCATTTAATTGTAGGGAAAAGCGATTGTTATTCTTTCGCGGAGAATTGTTTATTATAATTTTTTATAATATTGACCATTTTTTTACCGATTACATTCAGGAAAATCGCATTTACACTTGAGAAATGAAAACAAAGTCAGTATAATTTGCGACCTTTAATATAGTAAGCGGGTCGGATTAGTGCGGCCTGACGAGGTAGCAAGCTAGGTTTAACCAGCTTTAAACAATCCGAACCGTAAGCTCGAGCTTATATTTAATTATTGGAGATTATTATGTCTAGAGTTTGTCAAGTAACAGGCAAGCGTCCAGCTGTGGGTAATAACCGCTCACACGCGATGAATGCGACACGTCGTCGTTTTCTTCCAAACCTTCACACTCACCGTTTTTGGGTTGAAAGTGAAAACCGTTTCGTAACCTTACGTTTAACTGCGAAAGGTATGCGTATTATTGATAAAAAAGGCATTGATGCAGTATTAGCTGAAATCCGTGCTCGTGGCGAAAAAATCTAAGGAGCTAAAAAATGGCAGCTAAAGGCGCTCGTGAGAAAATCCGTTTAGTTTCTACTGCAGAGACAGGTCACTTCTACACAACTGATAAAAACAAACGTAATATGCCTGAAAAAATGGAAATCAAAAAATTTGATCCAGTAGTGCGTAAACACGTTATCTATAAAGAAGCAAAAATCAAATAATATTGATTTAATTATTTTAAACCCGAGTAAAAACTCGGGTTTTTTATTTGTTCTTATTACAAACGTTTGCTTTTTATTTAACCGTTTGACTCGTAAGAAGTTAAATTTGCTTTTCATATTGCAAAAAAAATGTACAATTGTCCCCGTTTTGACGTAACCCTACATCAAAACCTGTTTCCAACCTAGCCCGTCCTGTGGGCAAACTAGGGTAAAAACAAAAAAGCTGAAACGCTTTTTTTAATAAGTAACGAGTCAAATGCCCTATCTGTCTGTTTTATAAACGGTAAATTTATCGCAAGGCACCCGACTTATTTTTTTCACCTCTTTTAGAAGGTTTTAATCAAAAATGACAATAATCACCCCTGTACAAGCAATTCTTGCTTCAAACCAACATTTTTTAGATCGCCAAGATGTAATGGAATCCAACGTACGTAGTTATCCTCGCAAATTACCTTTTGCCTATGCAAAAGCACAAGGCTGTTGGGTTACTGATGTTGAAGGTAATGAATACCTCGACTTTTTAGCAGGCGCAGGAACCCTTGCATTAGGACATAATCATCCTGTGTTAATGCAAGCCATTAAAGACGTATTAGATAGCGGATTGCCGTTACACACTTTAGATTTAACCACTCCACTTAAAGATGCGTTTAGTGAAGAATTATTGTCATTCTTCCCGAAAGATAAATATATCTTACAATTCACAGGCCCTTCTGGCGCAGATGCAAATGAAGCAGCCATCAAATTAGCCAAAACTTACACAGGGCGTGGCAATATCATCGCTTTCTCAGGCGGTTTTCACGGTATGACCCAAGGGGCATTAGCCTTAACAGGTAATCTTGGTGCAAAAAATGCCGTTGAAAATTTAATGCCGGGCGTACAATTTATGCCATATCCACACGAATACCGCTGCCCATTTGGCATTGGTGGAGAAGCGGGTGCAAAAGCAGTTGAACATTATTTTGAAAACTTCATCGAAGATGTAGAAAGCGGCGTGGTAAAACCTGCTGCGGTGATCTTAGAAGCAATCCAAGGGGAAGGTGGCGTTGTGCCAGCACCAATCAGCTTCTTACAAAAAGTACGTGAAGTTACCCAAAGACACGGTATTTTAATGATCGTCGATGAAGTACAAGCTGGTTTCTGTCGTTCTGGAAAAATGTTCGCCTTTGAACACGCAGGTATTGAGCCTGATATTATTGTGATGTCAAAAGCAGTTGGTGGCAGCTTACCATTAGCTGTATTAGCTATCCGTAAAGAATTTGATGCGTGGCAACCTGCAGGACATACAGGTACATTCCGTGGCAATCAATTAGCGATGGCGACAGGTTACGCTTCACTTAAAATTATGCGAGATGAAAATCTTGCACAAAATGCGCAAGAACGTGGCGAATACTTAACCAACGCATTACGTGAATTAAGCAAAGAATATCCGTGCATCGGCAACGTACGTGGTCGTGGCTTAATGATGGGCATTGATATTGTTGATGAACGCCAATCGAAAGATGCGACAGGGGCTTATCCACGCGATGGCGAATTAGCCGTTGCCATTCAAAAAGCCTGTTTCAAAAACAAACTCTTGCTCGAACGTGGCGGACGCGGTGGCAACGTGGTTCGCGTGCTTTGTGCGGTAAACATCAACCAAAATGAATGCGAAGAATTTATCAAACGTTTCAAGCAATCTGTAGCAGACGCATTGAAAGCCGTGAGAGGCTAAAGTGCGGTTAAATTTTTCAAAATTTTTGTGAATTTTGACCGCTTAGTAATTATCCTCCCTCTTTAAAAATAGGGGCAAGGGGGAATTTGATTACAATGTTTAATTACTCACAAAGTTGAATTTTCTTCTGCTAAATATCCCCTACCCCCTCTTTGCTAAAGAGGGGGAATCTTTTAGGAAATTAGATAACAATGTCAAACCTCAAACAACACAAACAAGCTTTGTTTTGCAACGATAGCAAAGCAATTACCGATTATGAAACAGCGATGCATAATGCGGTGCAAGCAGTCTCTGCTTGGCTGAAAAATGAAAAAATGTACACCGGCGGTTCAATCAAACAAATGCGAGCCTTAATAAGCGGTTTTAATCCGACGAAAGAGGGTATGGGTGTACAGAAATCACTCGATCATTTGGTAGAAATTTTCCTTAATCCAAGCCTTAAAGTGCATCATCCACACTCACTTGCCCATTTACATTGCCCAACAATGGTGGCAAGTCAAATTGCGGAAGTACTGATTAATGCGACCAACCAATCAATGGATTCGTGGGATCAAAGCCCAGCAGGTTCAATTATGGAGGAGCATTTGATCGACTGGCTACGCCAAAAAGCAGGCTACGGCGAAGGCACTTCGGGCGTGTTTACCTCTGGTGGCACGCAATCAAATTTAATGGGTGTGTTGCTGGCACGTGATTGGGCGATTGCGAAACATTGGAAAAATAATGATGGCTCCGAATGGTCAGTACAACGTGATGGTATTCCAGCGGAAGCAATGCAAAAAGTGAAAGTAATTTGTTCAGAAAACGCACACTTCTCTGTACAAAAAAATATGGCAATGATGGGAATGGGTTTCCAATCAGTCGTTACTGTGCCATCAAATACCAATGCACAAATGGATGTGATTGCACTTAAGCAAACACTTGCACAGCTTAAAGCCGAAGGCAAAATTACTGCCTGTATTGTTGCTACCGCAGGCACAACAGATGCGGGTGCAATTGATGACTTAAAAACAATCCGCAAACTTGCCGATGAATATCAAGCGTGGTTACACGTTGATGCTGCTTGGGGTGGCGCATTATTGCTTTCCAAAGATTATCGCCATTTCTTAGCTGGTATTGAATTAACCGACTCAATCACGCTAGATTTCCACAAACACTTCTTTCAAACCATTTCCTGTGGTGCATTTTTGCTCAAGGATCCAGCAAACTATCGCTTCATCGATTACAAAGCTGATTATCTCAATTCGGAATATGATGAAGCTCACGGCGTGCCAAACTTAGTGACAAAATCGCTACAAACAACTCGTCGTTTTGACGCATTAAAATTATGGTTTACCCTTGAAGCATTGGGAGAAGATCTTTACGCTTCAATGATCGATCACGGTGTAAAACTAACCAAAGAAGTCGAGCAATATATCAACGATACTCCAGCCTTAGAGATGCTTGTACCAAGTCAGTTTGCATCCGTGTTATTCCGTGTCGTACCAAAAGGCTATCCAGCTGAATTTATTGATACGCTAAACCAAAACGTGGCAGATGAACTCTTTGCACGAGGCGAAGCGAATATTGGCGTGACTAAAGTGGGTGACAAGCAATCACTGAAAATGACTACCCTAAGCCCGATTGCAACATTGGAAAATGTTAAAGCGTTATTAACTCAAGTACTAACAGAAGCAAATCGTATTAAAGACGACATCAAAAATGGTACTTACACACCACCCATTGATTAATTAGTCAATTAACACAAAAAATAACCGCTTGTATCTGAAGACAAGCGGTTATTCTGTAAAATAAAAATCTTTTAGCATAGATTAAACGAGATATATAAATTTTATCCATTAGATAACTACCTATATTTTTGAAATATTCATCATTTTAATTTTCAAAGAATATAAAAAATGGTAAAACTAACCGCACTTTATATCATTATTCAATCTACTCACTAAGTTAAAAATTATGCCAGAACTTCCCGAAGTTGAAACTGCACTACGTGGTATTAGCCCTTATCTTAAAAATTTTACGATTGAGAAAGTTGTCGTACGCCAGCCTAAATTGCGCTGGGCTGTATCAGAAGAATTGATAACCCTTAAAAATGTAAAAATTGTCGATCTCACTCGTCGCGCAAAATATTTGATTATTCACACGGAAAAAGGCTATATCATCGGGCATTTGGGCATGTCAGGTTCGGTGCGAATTGTGCCACAGGATAGCGCAATAGATAAACATGACCATATTGATATTGTGATGAACAATGGCAAATTATTACGTTATAACGATCCTCGCCGTTTTGGTGCGTGGTTATGGACGGAGAATCTAGATGACTTTCATCTTTTCTTAAAGCTAGGGCCTGAACCGCTTTCTGATGAATTTAATGCAGAATATTTATTCAAAAAATCTCGTCAAAAATCAACCGCACTTAAAACCTTCTTGATGGATAACGCTGTGGTGGTGGGTGTTGGAAATATTTATGCGAATGAAAGTTTGTTTATTTGTGGTATTCATCCACTTAAACTCGCTAAAAATCTGACCCTCAATCAATGTATTTCCTTAGTGAACACGATTAAAGATGTTTTGAGAAAAGCCATTATTCAAGGTGGAACGACACTTAAAGATTTTTTACAGCCAGATGGTCGCCCAGGTTATTTTGCACAAGAATTATTGGTATATGGCAATAAAGATAAACCTTGTCCAAAGTGCGGTGGAAAAATTGAAAGTTTAGTTATTGGGCAGCGTAATAGTTTCTTTTGCCCGAAATGTCAGAAAAGGGGTTAGAACAAATAAATTTTCAAATTGAAAAGAAAGTATTAAATATAATGAAAACAGCGGTCAAAATAGACCGCTATTTTTAGTTTACTGGAAATTCTTCAATGACAACAGGAACTTGTAAGATTTTGCCTAACCGTAAAATAGTAACAAGAACTTTTGAATTAGGTTTTGTATTTGCGATAATTTGCATCATTTCTCGGGCTGAAATCCCCTCTTGATTATTTAATTTCAAAATCACATCACCAACTTGAATACCTGATTTCGCTGCGGGGCTGTTCGGGCTTACGTCTGTGATAACTATTCCTTCTTCATTACTTGAACTAATATCACTTTGTACACCAAAATAACCTCGAATCACACGTCCATCACGCATAATTTTACGTAGTACATCATTTGCAATATCTATTGGAATGGCAAAATTTAGTCCTTCTGCGATTTCATTGGCGGTTTTACCAATACTAAGTGTGCTGATTCCTACCAATTCTCCTGCAGAATTAATTAAGGCACCGCCTGAGTTTCCGCGGTTAATTGATGCATCGGTTTGGATGAAGTTTTGTCTGCCAACAGAATCACCTACCGCATTACGACCCATTGCGCTAATGATTCCTTGGGACACGCTTTGTCCTAAATTGTAAGGATTACCGATTGCCAACACTACATCGCCGACTTGAGCTTGACGATTTGAATTTTGTGGAATAGTTGAAAGATTATTTGCACGAATTTTGAGAACAGCGAGATCAGTGAGATTATCTGAACCAACAAGACTGGCCTCAAAAATATTTCCGTTTTGCAACGCTACTACAATTTGATCGGCATTTTGGATAACGTGTTTATTTGTCAAAATATAACCGTCTTTACTCATAATTACGCCAGAACCTAAGTTATTCACTTGTAGTTGCTCATTATCATTAATGCTGGAAGAAAAAGAGCGGTTATAAACATTCACTACTGCTGGAGAGGCAATACGCACGGCATTTTTGAATGATACAATATCATCAGTAGTGAAGATGTTGCTGTTATTCAGTCTTGGAACCGCAAACAAAATCACGCCCGCAGCAGCCAAGCCCCAAAGGGCGGAATGGAAAAGTTTTTTAAGCATTTAGATTCCTTTCGGCGTGTAAGTTAATTTTATATCGTCACCGATTTGTTCTAATTCATTGAGTTGCCATAATGGTGCATCGGCAAGTTTAGTTAAATTCGGTAATTGGCATAGACCACGAGCATTGTCGCCAAGTAATTTGGGTGCAACGTAAATAATCAATTCATCGACTAATTTCGCATCAATTAAACTCCCTGCTAAATTTGCTCCAGCTTCTACCCAAAGGGTATTTATTTGTCGTCTTCCCAATTCTTGCATTAATTCTTCTAGTAAATTTTCTTTTGGAAGAATAATTTGTTCACAGAAATCAGGAAAGCCTGTTAAATCTCGTGGTTCATTAGAAACTAACCAAACGGGAGAATGAGTTAAAAAAAGTTTATGAGTCGGCTGAATGCGATGTTGTGAATCTAAAATGACACGCACAGGCTGGCGAAGATCTTCTTTTTTATATTCTGTTTTAAGATTTTCAGGAAATTCGTCCCAGCGTACATTAAGGCTTGGATCATCAGCAATTATTGTCGCAGAAGTAGATAAAAGTGCGGATGATTTTGCTCGCATTTTTTGTACGTCCGAACGAGCATCAGAGCCTGTAATCCATTTACTTTCTCCACTTTCCATTGCTGTTCGTCCATCTAAACTCATCGCGAGTTTGAGTTGAACAAAAGGCATACCTTGACGCATTCGTTTTAAAAAGCCTTTATTTATTTTTTCCGCTTGATCGTTCAATAAATTCACCGCACTTTCGATGCCTGCATCAGACAACATTTTCAAGCCTTTCCCTGCGACTTGAGGATTTGGATCTTGCATAGCCGCAATGACTTTTACTACGCCAGCCTCAATTAATCCTAATGCACAAGGTGGGGTGCGACCATAATGAGAGCAGGGCTCTAAGGTGACGTAAGCTGTTGTTCCTTTGGCATTTTCGCCAGCTTGAGCTAAAGCAACGCGTTCGGCATGAGGTTGTCCTGCCTTAAAATGAAAGCCTTCCCCCACAATTTCACCATTTTTTACCAATACGCATCCCACCGATGGGTTCGGTGTGGTGGTATATTGTCCTTTGGTGGCTAAATCTAAGGCGCGTTGCATAAATACGTGATCTTGTGAGGAAAATTCGCTCATGGTTAATCCTTTAAGCTCTCAATTTCTTTGGTGAATTGATTAATGTTATCAAAACTCAAATAGACTGATGCAAAACGAATATAAGCCACTTTATCGAGTTTTTTTAACTCATTCATCGCGAGTTTTCCAACCAGTTTACTTGGTACCTCACGTTCACCCGTCGCACGTAATTGAAAAATTATATGGTTAATTGCTTGTTCAACATCATCCGCACTTACAGGGCGTTTTTCTAATGCGTGCTGAATACCACTGCGTAATTTATCTTCATTGAACGGCTCTCGAGTGCCATCAGTTTTAATAATTTTTGGTACGATTAATTCGGCTGTTTCAAAGGTAGTAAAACGCTCATGGCAATGACCGCACTCACGACGGCGGCGAACTTGATAGCCATCCGATACCAAACGGCTATCAATTACCTTGGTTTCTTCTGTAAAACAAAATGGACAGCGCATAGACAATTCTCCGTCAAAAGGGTCGTTATCTTAGCAAAAAATCGGTTCTTTGACGATTGCTTTATGCTTTTCTTGTCTTCTTTTGTGCGAATAATAAGCCAAACCAATCTTTTGTTTGTGTTAATAATTTTGCAATATTTTCAGGTTGTTTAAATCTTGAGGTCTGCGTTAATACGCGTGACCAATATGGATCGGCTTTTGACCCGAAACCATTACTTTCAGTTAATTCCTGAAGTTTTTCAGAAACATTGTCAAAATTTACCGCACTTTTATCATCTACAATAAAATCACTTATATTTCTTATTGTTGGCACCAATTGGATTTCAATTTGACTTTGTAAATAATCTTTTACGTAAGTTTGTAATTGAGAGAGAGCGGCTTCACGCTCAATAGTCGGTAATTCAAGAACCTTATCTTGCGTAATTAATTTTGCTGGTAGCGCATTTTCTTGTGTAACACATTGAATCAAATAATAAATCCAAGGACGGATGCAATAGCGATCTTTGTATTTTGCAAAATGCCACTGAATCACCTGTGAATCATCGCCAAATAAAGCGTCCATATAACCAAATAAGCGGATTTTTTGATTTTCGTTTTGCCAATCTACGGCAATATTAAAATCTATAGAAGCCTGTTTAGGCTCGCCAAGATCTGCTATTTTCTTTTTAAATTCTAGAACATTGTTACGAATATTTTCAGCATAAACCTTTCTAAATTCTGCGCGCGGTAACACGCCTTTTACTTCTGCTTGTCTAAAATAATCAGCAAAATTTTGTTCATCAAGGTAGATTAAGTCATTATTGAGTGAGTAATTATCTAACCCACTTAAAGTGAAGTTTTCACTGTCAGCAATGCGTTCATCTTTATCGCGAAAATAAACACCGAGTTGTTTTTCAAAGAAAAATTTCACTGGGTTTTCCACAAAACTGACTAAAGAATCCAGTTCAATTTCTTCGATTTTTTCTGGGTTTTCTGTCATCGTGACGGCAAATTCCGAATTACTTGCATTTGCGTCAAATTGAGCCATTGGCAACCATTTTGTCGCAAAAGAGCGGGTAAATTTTTCGTTGTTTTTGAAATTATCTGGGCTAAATGCAGTCATTGGATGTTCAATGACAGTAAGGACATTTTCACTTTGACCTTGATTAATATAATCCACGAGTTGGCTTACCAATACAGATGGTTCTTTCGGTTGATTATCGGTAATGGAACGCCCAACATAGCTGATATAGCAATAATTACGTGCTGCCAATAAGGCTTCTAAAAACAAATAGCGATCATCATCACGGCGAACACGGTCGCCTTTTTGATGATATTGCATTAAATCAAAACTGTTTGGTGTTTGTGTTCTAGGGTAATCAGCATCATTCATTCCAAGTAAACAAACTACTTTGAATGGCACTGAACGCATTGGTAATAAGGTGCAGAAGTTTACTTTCCCTGCAAGGAATTTGAGGCTATTTGGCGCATCTTCCAATTTCATTGTGATGACATCGGCAATCACATCTGCTTGTAATTCTTCAGTAAAATGGAGCGTTTTTAGATGCTCAGCTAATTCATTAATTTTCTCTTGAATATAGAAAATCGTGTCGCTAGTGTCTTCATTTTGTATGAAGAAATCTGATAAAAGTGCGGTTAAAATTTCTTGCCATTTTTCGATGGAATGTGCTTTTTGCAGGGTTTCATGCAGCGAGGAAAGTGCGGTGAAAAAGTGCGATAAATTTCCAGCAAGTTCACCTTTTAAGCCATAGCTGCTGTTTAACCCCAAACTATCTTGCCAAATGCCCTGTTCTTCACGCATCGCATAGCCTAAAATCATTCTTTCTAATCCAGCTTGCCAAGAATTGAAATTGATGCCATCTTGATTTTTTTGCAAACCGAAACGAATCCCTGAATCCGCCACCCATTCTCGCACTAATGGTAAATCAGCAAGAGAAATATTAAATCGTTCTCGCATCGCAGGAATATCCAACAACGCTAAGACATCCTCTGCACTAAAATTGCTTTCTTTTAAGCGTAATAAAGTTAAGTAACTTGAGACCAACACATCGCTTTCTGAAAGTTTATTATCTGAAAGTGAAAATGGAATTTGTGGCGCATCTCCATTTTTTTGCCCGAAAACTGCCTGAATATAAGGTG
Source organism: Haemophilus sp. HN_Hi10 (assembly GCF_049821985.1). Classification (NCBI taxonomy): domain Bacteria; kingdom Pseudomonadati; phylum Pseudomonadota; class Gammaproteobacteria; order Pasteurellales; family Pasteurellaceae; genus Haemophilus; species Haemophilus sp. HN_Hi10. The sequence goes on from NZ_CP187495.1 coordinate 54,226, forward strand.
TGTATTGGTTTATATCTGCCACCATCACGACCACATCTTTTGGCGTAAGGCTAGGATCTTGATTGAATAAATCCAGTAAATAATCGTGCAATACTTCCACTTCTCGCATAGCGCTGTGGCAAGAATGTAGGGTTAAAGTGCGGTCATTTTTTGCGATATTTAGCGGTTTATTTTCTAAATGCAGAATTTGAGACTGCAATTGTCCAAGTAAACTGTTCGATTTAATTTCTTGATAAGCATTGACAGGATAAGTTGGAATATGTTCTTCATCTCTCACCAATGTATAGAGAAAATCTCGTCCCATTTTCCCCCAAGCTGCCAGCAATGGATTGCCTACTTGAAGGTTTTCTTTTTGATAAGTGACATCAAACTGAGCGTTTTCTAGTTGAGAAAGTTGATCCTCGGAAAAGAGCGGTTGATTTTCATCTTGTTTATTGAATTGATAACGCTGACGAGAACGCAAATAATCGAGGCGTAAATCACTAATATCCCCCCAATATTCTTGGCAAGGATTATTAAAAAATAAATGAATATCCACTTCAGAGGATATCGCTTGCAAAATATTGAGATAAGCAGTTGGAAGCGCTGGAATACCAAAAATAAATATGCGTGAAGGTAATTTTTTCGGTGCTTTTTTATCGGCAAGCAAGGCTAAGAACTGATTATGCAAAGCCGCTCGATGGGTGGCTTCATTAACATCTGATTTAACATCGACGACCAACGCACGCCATAGCTCCCCTTGCCATTTTGTATTGCCTTGAATTTGCTCAAACAACGTATCGTTTAGGTTAGGTTGTTGCTTTTGTATTTGAGCAGTAATTTGTTCATCTTCGCCTTTTTCCCAAGCAAAAATCCATTCTGGTCGATAAACTAAATATTGGTCAAATAAGTCGGCTATTTTACTGCTAAGTTGATAAAGTTTGTATTGTTCAGAATGTGGCGAAGATGCTAAATAATTGCGTAAAGGCAAAAAATTTTCTTTCTCGAGAAAAGTCGGGATTAAGCGTATTAAACGCCACATCATTGAATCTTTATCAAAAGGGTTTTCCAATGCCGTTGCGGGTAAATTTTGAGCATAAAGCTGCCAAATAAAACTTGCTGGCATAGGAAATTTTAGGTTCGCTGAAATGCCTGTTTCTTTGGCGAGTTCAATTTGTAGCCATTGCGCCATATTAGGGCTTTGCACCAAAATGATATCTTGTTGAAAAGGATCTTCAGGTGGTAAAGATTTGAATAAGGAAGAAAGAATTTCTTTTTGTTTTTCAAGCTGATTGGAATAATAAACAATGAACACAATGGCGACCTTTTGATGATTTAACCTAGAAAAAACAACGCCATTTTACTGAGTTTTTATCAAAATTTCACTCGTAGGATAACGCACAATAATGCGTTCATTTTCACATCGAATACGAAAAGTTAAGCCATTTTGTTGTATCAATCGTTCACAAGCTAACCCTAAAAATTGGCGTTGAGCTTGATTCTCTGCAATTTGTGTTGCCTGAAAATCTTGATAAGTTTTTACCGCACTTTTTCGCTGATCTGCCGTCCATTGATTAAAAACAAGAAATAAAACGCTAAATAAAGCTAAAGAAAATAACAATGTAATAAGCGACATTCCTTTATTCATCCTGAACATTAAAATCACTCCAACTTTTTTCTGCTAACTGCCACTGACTATATTGTTGCACTAAAGCAACCACCGTCTTTTTCCCATAAGCTAAAGTTACGCCATCTAAAGTTAAATTCCCGTTGGTAATCACTGCGCCACTAATCCTCCCTTTGCCAGTCAATTTTAAATCGCCCTCTGCAATTAATACGGCAGACACTGTGCCATTAATTTCAACTTCCGCTTGTGAATCTGAAAACCAATAAAGTTTAGGTGTTTTATTCGCGTTTAAAATTCTGGGTGGGGAAGAAAAGTGCGGTCGAAAATCTGTAAGTTTTTCTGTGTGAATGAAATCTTTCAATGCACCTTGATTATCTCCCTTTTTAGGCGATTTTTTAAATAGGCTCATTCTTTCACACCAAAGAAAATATTGAATTGAATCTGTGGCACCATCAAGCGTAATGCTGATTTGCTTCACACTTTCATCATTATTTAACGGTAAATCAAGGCAGGCAGTTTGTTTTTTCGCCGCTGTCATTTTTTGCAGTTGTAATGTTCTTTCCACATACAGTTTTCGTTGATTTTGTTGCACACGAAAAAAACTTAAATGGCTATCATCTAACAACAAAATTGCGGTTAATAAACCCGAAATAAAAATCAAAATAGTCAGCGTGATAATACCTTTTTGTATTGTCATTGTTTTTGATTCCAGAGCGCAACAACAATGGAGGTTTCATAACTGATGTTTGAGGCTTGTTTTAAATTTCCTTTTAGCTTGATTTCTAATCCTTTTCCTTCGATTAACCAATTAAATTGTAGCTTAGTGATTTCATATTCGTTGTTATCTAATAAATCTGCCCAACCTCCCCCAGCGTTGCAAGCGGTTTGTTGAAAAGCACGTTTACAAGTTTCTGCCGTGCAATTAGTAGGAATAACACTTTGATAAGTCAGTTTGGTTTTTATCATTTTGTTACTCACTTTATAGCCGAATAATTCTTCAGTACTACTTTTAGATGTATTTTTACCTTTTTTCATACAGGTTTTCGGCGAACCTTTACCAATACATCCATTTTTATTTAAATCATAAAAGAACAACACGCAGCTATTAGGTGGCGCATTATCTTCTTGGCTAATAAAAATAGCTGTGCCTTGTTCATCTAATTCAAATAAAGATAAATTGCTTTCCGTCAGTTTTGCATTTAATGCTCGAAATCCTAATCGGCGAAGATCTTTACCTATTAACTGTAATGTTCGTTGTAATTCAGCTTGTAATTTTAAATGCAATAGCATGTGTTGATTTTGTGTTTGTATTTGCACATAAAAATGCGAAATGCTTAGCAGCAATAAAGAAGACAAAGCCAGTGAAATCATCAGTGCTAATAGGGTTTGCCCTTTTAATAATGTTTTCATCATTAATTACAAGCACTATCAAATTGATTGGTTTTTAAACGAATACTACCAACATTGAAAAATAAAAATAACGTACGTTCATTTTCTGCTTGCAAAATAAAGCAACGAGTAACGATAGTATTACGAATGCCATCAAATCTCGTGATTTCTTTTGGATAAATATGATGGCTTTGAATCATCGTTTTATTAGGAAAATAAGGATAGTAAAAATGTGCATAAACCTCTTTCGGGCAATTTATCGGATTTAAACAATCGCAAGTTTGGTTATTTTTTACTTGTGCCGTTAAGCACCATTGTTGTGTCGCAAGGTTCCGATTGATAAGTAAAAACCACACTTCCGATGAATTTTCTGCCCGAGCCTGAATTTGTCGTAGAAATAAATACAGGCGATGTTGCTCTTTGGCTAAAATCGTTTTAGGTGAATCTGTTTGCCATAATGGCACGGCAAAACTCAGTGCAATGCTGATAATGGCTAATCCAATCAATAATTCCACTAATGTCATACCTTTTTGCATAAAACGCTCCAATTTTCTACCGCACTTTAACCATAAATAATGGGTAGAAAAATCACTTGATGTGATTTTTGCGATCTATATCGCAAAGTTTTTCTGAAAACCTATAAAAACCATTGTTTTATGATTTTCAACTGGTTATTTTGGCAAATCTCGCTATAATGGTGCGGAATTTTTCTGTTCTTTAAAATCTGGTGGAAATATGAATCCAATGTTAAATATCGCTATTCGTGCGGCACGAAAAGCGGGCAATGTGATTGCTAAAAATTATGAACGCCGTGATGCGATCGAAAGCACACAAAAAGGTATTAATGATTATGTGACAAACGTTGATAAAGCGGCAGAAGCAGAAATCATTGAAATTATTCGTAAATCTTATCCTGATCACACAATTATTACGGAAGAAACAGGCGCAATTGAAGGCAAAGATAGCGATGTACAATGGATTATTGATCCGCTAGATGGTACTCGTAATTTTATGACAGGGCTTCCCCACTTTTCTGTGTCTATCGCAGTTCGTGTAAAAAATCGCACTGAAGTCGGGGTTGTTTACGATCCAATCCGCAATGAATTATTTACTGCTGTGCGTGGCGAAGGTGCAAAATTAAATGAAGTACGTTTACGTGTAGATAGTAAACGTGAACTTCAAGGTTCAATTTTAGCCACTGGTTTTCCATTCAAACAACCAAAATTAATGCCAACTCAATTTGCAATGATGAATGCCTTAATTGAAGATGCTGCGGATTTCCGTCGCACGGGTTCCGCTGCATTAGATTTATGCTATGTGGCGTCAAACCGTATTGATGGTTATTTTGAAATGGGCTTAAAAGCATGGGATTGCGCAGCTGGCGATTTAATCGTGCGTGAAGCAGGTGGTTTAGTCTGTGATTTTGATGCAGGTAACGGCTACTTACGCAGTGGCAATATCATCGCAGCCCCATCACGCGTAATAAAAGAAATGTTAAATAAAATCCGCCCTTGTTTAGGTGCTGAATTTAATCATTAATTTTTATAAGTACAATAGCACCTATCAAGGTGCTATTTTTAATTTTATTAATGAAACATACTTGATTAGCGACTTTATCTGCGCATCAACGAAAAAAACGACGACATTATGCTTCCAGAACTTGGCTTTTTCCTTCTTTTACTCGCAACAGCTAGCGCATTTTTTCTTACGTTAGTACCTCAATTTGGGTTATTCAAAAAAAATCCGACTTTAATTAATGCCGCTTGGCCACTGAGTTATATTTTTACCCTTGCGACGACGTTATCAATTGGTTTGCTTGCTTATTCTTTTGCGGTGGATGACTTCACCCTTGAATATGTAGCGGCACATTCTAATTCCCAATTACCTACATTTTTTAAAGTGGCTGCCACTTGGGGCGGACATGAAGGTTCAATGTTGTTTTGGTTATTTTCATTGAGTTTATGGCTTGCTGCTTTTGCTTTTTTTAATCGAAAAAATAACCGCACTTTTTCCGCTCAATCTTTATCTTTATTGGGATTGATTTGCTTTGGTTTTTCGGTGTTTATCTTATTTTATTCTAATCCGTTTGGACGCATTTTTCCTGCGCCAGCAGAAGGTCGCGATCTCAATCCAATGTTGCAAGATGTGGGATTAATTTTCCATCCGCCGTTGTTATATGTTGGTTATGTGGGCTTTGCGGTGAATTTTGCGATGAGTTTGAGTGCGTTGATTTATAACCAATCAGCACGACAAATTGCACGCTCAATGCGTGGCTGGGTGTTGTTTTCTTGGTCGTTTTTAACCATTGGCATTGTGCTTGGTGCGTGGTGGGCATATTACGAACTCGGCTGGGGCGGTTGGTGGTTCTGGGATCCCGTAGAAAATGCATCTTTAATGCCTTGGTTGCTTGGTTTGGCGTTATTACATAGTTTAATGGCGACAGAAAAACAAGGTGTATTTAGTTATTGGACAACGCTTTTTTCTCTGCTTGCTTTTGCCTTTAGCGTATTAGGCACGTTTATTGTTCGTTCTGGCGCACTCACTTCTGTGCACGCTTTTGCATTGGATAATACGCGCGGTTATGTATTGTTATTAATTTTCTTTGTTTTGACAGTGTTAGCCTTTGGTTTATTCGCTTTGCGTGCGGGCAGTTCATCAGAAAGTGCGGTGAATTTTCAGTTCGTTTCTAAATCGGGTGGCATTTTATTGCTGAATATTTTGCTGACCATTGCCACTGTGTCTACTTTTTTAGGCACCTTCTACCCAATGTTATTCCAAGCGATGAATTGGGGCTCAATTTCGGTGGGAAGTCCTTATTTTAATAGTATTTTCTTCCCAATCATTACGGTGATTTTAATCTTAATGGTGGTTTCCCTTACCATTCGTTGGGTGCAATTTGATCGCACATTATTGATACGTTGCGTATGGTTGCTTATTCCGTCTTTGATTCTCGCCAGCTTGATGATTTGGCAACAGCTACGCCATAATTCTGCGTTGAATTTTCACGCTTTCGCTTTTGTGTTATTAACTCTTGCGATTTGGCTTTTGTTGGTCACTTTATGGCAAAATTGGCGACAAATTCGTTTGTCTCAATTTGGTATGATTTTAGCCCACTGTGGCGTGGCGATTGTGACTATTGGCGCAATAATGAGCGGTTATTTTGGCAGTGAAATTGGTGTACGTTTAGCACCGCAACAAAGTCAAACGCTGGGACAATATGAATTTCACTATCGCCAATTTTCTAATGAAATCGGACCAAACTTTACGGCAGAAATCGCCTTTTTTGACGTAACTGAAAATGGTAAACCTTATGCAGAAATTATCCCCGAACGCCGTTATTACGATGTTCGTACAATGACAATGAGTGAAGTGGGGCTTAATGGCGGTTTTTGGGGCGATTTATATATTGTGATGGGAGATTCTCTCGGCAAAGGAGAATTTACTTTCCGCTTACATTATAAACCGCTGATTCGTTGGCTTTGGGCTGGCGGTATTTTAATGGCCTTTGGCGCACTTTTTAGCGTCTTCGGATTACGCAGAAAACAGGAAAAATAATGAACAAAAAACTTCTCTTTTTTGCACCGCTCTTTGTGCTTTTAGGCGTGTGTGTATTATTAATTGCTGGGTTAAATCAAGATCCGAAAAAAATTGCGTCGGCTTTAATTGATAAACCTGTTCCAGAGTTTTATCAGGCTAATTTAAATGATCCATCACAAATCGTAAGCCCGAAAGATTTTCCTAAACAGCCATTTTTATTAAATGTGTGGGGCAGTTGGTGTGGTTATTGTAAAGAAGAACATCCGTTGTTAATTGAGATTGCAAAAACGTTGCCTATTGTGGGCGTAGATTATCGCGACAATCCGCAAAATGGCATTGAAATGCTTAAGCGAATGGGCAATCCGTTCGTCTTAACCATTAATGATAGTCAGGGAGAACTTGCCCTCAAATTAGGCGTGGATGGCGCACCAGAAACTTATCTTTTGGATGAAAATGGTGTGATTCGTTATCGCCATTCTGGTTTATTGGATAAAGAAACTTGGCAAACGGTATTTTTGCCAAAAATTGAAGCAATGAAGAACAAATGAAAAGCATATTAGATATTTTTACTCGCGGTTTTATTCAGGTTCAAAAAACAGTCTTTTTTGCAACCGCACTTTTATTCGCATTTTCCTTATTCGCCCGAGCGGAAATGGTGGATACCTATCAATTCCAAAATCAAGATGATCGTACTCGCGCCGTAGAGTTGGCAAAATCTTTACGCTGCCCACAATGTCAAAACCAAAATTTGGTGGAATCTAATTCACCTATTGCGTATGACTTGCGTCTTGAAGTGTACAAAATGGTGGATGAGGGCAAAAGTAATCAGCAAATTATCGATCAAATGACCGCTAGATTTGGTGATTTTGTGAACTATAAACCACCGTTCAAATGGAATACGGCGTTGTTATGGCTATTACCAGTCGCTCTTTTAATTTTAGCTGCTGCACTGCTTTATTTCTCAAATAGAAAAAAACAGTTTTCAGAAAAAGTGGTTACACAACAACTAGAGAATGATGAAATAATTTCCCTCCCCTCAGCCTTTGGCAGCTCCCCCCGCAAGCAAGAGGAGCCAAGTAAACTTTCTAGGGGAAAAGTGAATAGTAAAATTTATTTTGTGCTTTTTACTTTACTCATCGCTATTCCAACCGCTTATTATTTTTCCCTTGATCGTTTTAGTCGTGTTCAACAAGGCGAGCAATCGATGATTGAGCAACATAATCAAAATGTTGAAATGAATGATGAACACAAAAATGAAAATGTGATTGAGAAGATCCAAAATAAACTGCGTACTGATCCGAATAATGCGGAAACTTGGCTTCAACTTGGGGAAGCCTATGTGCAGAATAATGAATTTGACAGTGCGCTTGTGGCTTATTCTAATGCGGAAAAATTGTCGGGAAGTAAACCTAATATTTTAGGCTTGGCTGCCACCGCACTTTATTATCAAGCAGGTCAGCAAATGACCCCAAAAATCGAGCAACTTTTGAATGAAGCTTTGGCAAAAGATAAAAATGAAGTGTCAAGTCTTTCTTTGTTGGCGACGATTGCCTTAGAAAATCGTCAATATCCACAAGCCAGTGGGTATTTACAGCAATTATTAGATTCTGGTAATGCGGCAGTGGATCGTCGTTCTGTTATTCAACGAATGAAGATGTTGGATTTTTTACAACGTGGTGAAAAAGGGCAAAATCCGTGAGCCAATATTCTGAAAATATTATTATTGGTGCAGGTGCCGCAGGATTATTTTGCGCTGCACAGTTGGCTAAGTTAGGCAAGTCAGTGACAGTTTTCGACAACGGTAAAAAAATCGGACGTAAGATTTTGATGTCGGGCGGTGGGTTTTGCAATTTCACCAATTTAGAGGTTACGCCAGCTCATTACCTTTCACAAAATCCTCATTTCGTTAAATCTGCCCTTGCCCGCTATACCAATTGGGATTTTATTTCTCTTGTGGCGGAGCAAGGGATTACTTATCACGAAAAGGAATTGGGGCAATTATTTTGTGATGATGGCGCAGAACAAATCGTTGAAATGTTGAAATCTGAATGCGATAAATATGGCGCTAAGATTTTATTGCGTAGCGAAGTTTCTCAAGTTGAACTCATTCAAAATGATGAAAAAGTGCGGTTTGTTTTACAGGTAAATTCAACCAAATGGCAATGTAAAAATTTGATTGTTGCGACAGGTGGGCTTTCTATGCCAGGGCTTGGTGCAACGCCATTTGGCTATCAAATTGCAGAACAATTTGGCATTCCAGTTATTCCTCCGCGCGCGAGTTTAGTGCCTTTTACTTATCAAGAAACAGATAAATTTTTAACCGCACTTTCAGGCATTAGCTTGCCAGTCACGATCACAGCCCAGTGCGGAAAATCTTTTCACAACCAGCTTTTGTTTACCCATCGTGGAATTTCAGGCCCTGCGGTGTTGCAAATTTCCAATTATTGGCAGCCTACTGAGTCAGTGGAAATTGATTTATTACCTAACCACAATGTGGAAGAGGAAATTAATCAAGCAAAACAATCTTCGCCAAAACAAATGTTGAAAACTATCTTGGTTCGATTACTTCCGAAAAAATTGGTTGAACTTTGGCTTGAGCAAGGTCTTATGCAAGATAAAGTTATCGCTAACATCAGCAAAGTGTGGGTAAAAAATCTGGTGGATTTTATTCATCACTGGGAATTTACTCCAAATGGCACAGAAGGCTATCGTACGGCTGAAGTCACTATGGGCGGTGTGGACACCAAAATGATTTCTTCTAAAACGATGGAAAGTAACCTTGTACAAGGTTTGTATTTTATTGGCGAAGTGCTAGATATAACAGGCTGGCTAGGCGGTTACAACTTTCAATGGGCGTGGAGTTCAGCTTATGCTTGTGCAACGAATATCTCAAGACAATAAATAGATAAAGATCAAAGCATACGCATTTTTTACAAGACAAAATCTCAAAATAGCTTTATCATATCGCCTGTTTTAGGCTCGCCTAACCCGTTTTAATTAACTTAATTGAGGAAAATAAAAATGGTAAAAATCGTTAAAGTGATTGGTCGCGAAATCATCGACTCACGCGGTAACCCAACTGTTGAAGCTGAAGTTCATCTTGAAGGTGGTTTTGTTGGTTTAGCTGCGGCTCCATCAGGTGCATCTACCGGTTCTCGTGAAGCATTAGAATTACGTGACGGCGACAAATCTCGTTTCTTAGGTAAAGGTGTATTAAAAGCTGTAGCTGCAGTGAACAACGAAATTGCACAAGCTATCGTTGGTAAAGATGCAACAAACCAAGCTGAAATCGACCAAATCATGATCGATTTAGACGGAACCGAAAACAAATCTAACTTTGGTGCAAATGCAATCTTAGCGGTATCTTTAGCAAACGCAAAAGCAGCGGCAGCATCTAAAGGTTTACCACTTTACGCTTACATTGCAGAATTAAATGGCACTGCTGGTGTTTATTCTATGCCATTACCAATGATGAACATCATCAACGGTGGCGAACACGCAGATAACAATGTCGATATTCAAGAATTTATGATTCAACCAGTGGGTGCGAAAACGTTACGTGAAGCACTTCGTATCGGTGCTGAAGTATTCCACAATCTTGCAAAAGTATTAAAATCTAAAGGTATGAGTACGGCAGTTGGCGATGAAGGTGGTTTCGCACCAAACTTAGCCTCTAACGCAGACGCTTTAGCATGTATCAAAGAAGCAGTTGAAAAAGCAGGTTACGTATTAGGTAAAGATGTAACCTTAGCGATGGACTGCGCATCTTCTGAGTTCTACAACAAAGAAACTGGCAAATACGAAATGAAAGGCGAAGGTCGTTCATTCACTTCTCAAGAGTTCACACACTATCTTGAAGAATTAACCAAACAATACCCAATCGTGTCTATCGAAGATGGTCAAGATGAATCTGACTGGGAAGGTTTTGCATACCAAACTAAAGTGTTAGGCGACCGCGTTCAATTAGTGGGCGACGACTTATTCGTAACTAACACCAAAATCTTAAAAGAGGGTATCGAAAAAGGTATCGCAAACTCTATCTTAATCAAATTCAACCAAATTGGTTCTTTAACTGAAACTTTAGCGGCAATCAAAATGGCTAAAGATGCAGGTTACACCGCTGTAATCTCTCACCGTTCAGGTGAAACCGAAGATGCGACTATCGCTGATTTAGCGGTTGGTACAGCAGCAGGTCAAATCAAAACGGGTTCTATGAGCCGTTCTGACCGTATTGCGAAATACAACCAATTAATCCGTATCGAAGAAGCATTAGAACGCGCTGGTACTCCAGCTGCATTCCCAGGCTTAAAAGCGGTTAAAGGTCAAGCGTAATTCACGCTGAATTTACTGTAAAATCTCACCGCACTTTGTATAAAAGTGCGGTGTTTTTATATCTAATATTTAAAGGAAAGGGAATGTTACATTTAACTTTAGAGGACGAACTCTTTTTAGGAACGCCAAAGCAAGTAGGAACGCATTCTACGGTATTTGAGCATTTTGCCGTAATGTTTGAAGATGACGGTGAAACAGGCTATTTTTATGCACTTGATATGCGTCAAAATGCTCAACCGATAGTTGATATGTTACACGTGTATAATGTTGATTCAACCTCTAATCATCATGAGGCACGCAAACTTGAAATTTGTTGGGATGAAAGTGGTTATTTAGCCTTGTTGCTTATTAATGGCTATCCTCATGCCGTATTTGATTTTGCTCGTTTAGTCGGCTATAACAGCAATAAATATCCACAACCAGATCTAATGAGCATGTGGACTCGTGAAGAAATTACCAATAAACAGGCCGAGCAATGGCTAGGCGTGAAAACCATTCGATAAAAATTGAGAACAATGAAAAAGAAAAATCAGATTTTAGTGAGTTTATCTATTGTGGCCTTATTAGGAGGCTGTTCAGAAGAACAAGTACAACGTGATGTGTATCAGTCTTTAGACGATTGTTTAGCGGATTGGAAAAAAATTGAGCTTTGTGAGGCAGATAAAAATACCGAGAGTACTCAGAAAACTGAAACCACACCACAGCAGGGGCTTGGTTTAAATATTCGTGATAACGGTAATGCAGAAAGTGCAGTAAAAAATCCAGCTGAAAATAATGCACAAGCTAATCAAAGTGAGAACAATGCTGAATCGACTGCAAAAGCTGAAAGTACCGATCCTTCTTTAGGGGCCGCAATTGCTGGTGGCGTTATGGGGTATCTGGCAGCTCGTGCAATTAGTAGTTTCCTTGGCCCAAGCTATCATCCTGGAAATCGAGCTGTCACCACACCAACAGGGCAAGTTGTGCAACCTCAAACGAATCGTTCTGTTGGAAAACCAATGCTCGTGAAAGGAAATGCAGGAAGCATGAATAGCAAACCTGTATCTCGTGGTGGTTTTAGTAGCCCAAATAATACTCATCGTAGCAGTGGGGGCTAAATGAAACGTGTAACCGGGTTTTCTACTCGACCAGATATGGTGCAACAGCTACTTAATGTTGGATTTGATTACTATAATTTGCCTTCTAGTGATGGCTCTCATTATTGGTCTGATAATGTTGCCTATGAATTTACTTTAGCGGAAATTGATCGCATTGAGGATACAACTAATGAATTACATTTAATGTGTTTAGATTTTGCGGCGGATGAAATTAAAAAAGGCGATTATGAAAATTATCGTTTTACGGAGTTGCAAAAACAGCTTATTGAAAGCTCTTGGCGTAATCAAGATCCTTATTTATATGGACGCTTTGATTTTGGCTATGATGGCGACAACCTAAAAATGTTTGAATATAATGCCGATACGCCAACATCTTTGTTGGAGGCTGCGGTTGTTCAATGGCAGTGGTTGGAACAAATTGAGGGCTTGAAACATCGTGATCAATTTAACTGGATTCATGAAGAATTAATTAAACATTTCCAATTTTTGAAACAACAAAGTGGTAAAACAGATTTCCATTTGAGTGCTATGCACGATGCTGGCCGTGAAGATTGGGGCAATGTGGATTATTTAGCTGATGTGGCTTATAACGCAGGTTGGAATATTCATCAATTAGCGGTGGAAGATATTGGCTATAACAGCGAAACAGAAAAATTTGTAGATTTAAATGATCAGCCTATTGAAATGTTATTTAAATTGTATCCTCTGGAGTGGCTAAGCCACGCTGAATTTGCTCGCCATATTACAACCTCTGAAACACGATTTATTGAGCCTGCGTGGAAAATGTTGTTAAGTAATAAAGCACTATTGGCAAAACTTTGGGCGCGTTATCCTAACCATCCAAATTTATTGCCTGCTTATTTTACGCCTTTCGAATTACCAAAAGATTTATCGATGTGGGTGAAAAAACCATTGTTAGGTCGAGAAGGTGCCAATGTCTTCTATTATGAGAAAAACAATGGCGTAGAATTTGCAGCGAAAGGAAGCGAACACTCTACGTTTTATGCTAATTCAGGTTATGTTTATCAACAAAAATTTGAATTGCCAAGTTTTGATGGAATGTATCCCATTATCGGCTCTTGGGTTGTGGGTGATGTGGCTTGCGGTATGGGATTACGCGAAGATTTTACTGCAGTGACGGGGAATGATAGTCATTTTATACCTCATTATTTTGTACCTTGATATATATTTATCATTATTACTCAAATGCAATATTTATCATAAGAATGGAAGCTATTATAGGTTATTTTTCACATTCAAATTTTTAACCGATTACAAAATCGTTCACGTATTATGTAATTAATTAGTAATATTTCATTAAAAAAAATCTGCATCCAAATTGATTAAACCTTAGTCTAACTTTTGGGTGCAGATTAATTACTACTATTATTTATTTAAAGTAATTAACTCGAAAGATTATAACAATCCGCCTTGACCTAATGCAGGGTCAGTATCACGAGCTTTTAATGCATCTTCAACGGTTAAACCTAATGCTTTCGCAACGCCTTCACCGTATGCGGCATCACACCAGTGACAGTTACGAATGTGGCGATATTTGATGAAATCAGGTGCATCGCCCATTGCAGCTGCTGTGTTATTAAACAACGCTTGTTTTTGCTCTGCATTCATTAAGTTAAATAATGCACGTGGTTGGCTGAAGTAATCGTTATCATCGTTACGATAATCCCAGTGTGCTGCATCTCCGTTGATACGAAGTGGTGGCTCAGCAAAGTCTGGTTGTTGTTGCCATTGGCTGAAGCTGTTTGGCTCGTAGTGTGGCAAGCTACCGTAGTTACCATCTACACGACCTTGACCATCACGTTGGTTGCTATGAACTGGGCAACGTGGACGATTTACTGGAATTTGACGGTAGTTCACACCTAAACGGTAACGTTGTGCATCCGCATAGTTAAATAAACGAGCTTGTAACATTCTGTCAGGGCTTGCGCCGATACCTGGAACCAAGTTACTTGGTGCAAATGCAGATTGTTCTACATCAGCGAAGAAGTTTTCTGGGTTACGGTTTAATTCAAACTCACCTACTTCAATTAATGGATAGTCTTTTTTTGACCATACTTTGGTTAAGTCAAATGGATGATAAGATACTTTTTCTGCATCAGCTTCTGGCATAACTTGTACAAATAATGTCCATTTAGGAAAATCACCACGTTCAATCGCTTCATATAAATCACGTTGATGGCTTTCACGGTCATTTGCAATAATTTCTGCTGCTTCAGCATCTGTTAAATTTTTAATGCCTTGCTGAGTACGGAAGTGGAATTTTACCCAAAAACGTTCTCCCGCTTCGTTCCAGAAACTATAAGTGTGAGAACCAAAACCGTGCATATGACGATAACTTGCTGGAATACCACGATCACTCATTACAACGGTTACTTGGTGTAATGCTTCTGGTAATAATGTCCAGAAATCCCAGTTATTTGTTGCTGAACGCATATTAGTACGCGGATCGCGTTTTACTGCTTTGTTTAAATCTGGGAATTTACGTGGATCACGTAAGAAGAATACTGGCGTATTGTTACCTACTAAATCCCAGTTACCTTCTTCAGTATAGAATTTTAATGCAAAACCACGAATATCACGCTCAGCATCTGCTGCACCACGTTCGCCTGCCACGGTAGTAAAACGTGCAAACATTTCAGTTTTTTTACCTACTTCACTGAAAATTTTTGCACGAGTATATTTAGTAATATCGTGTGTCACAGTAAAAGTACCAAATGCACCAGAACCTTTTGCGTGCATACGACGCTCTGGGATTACTTCGCGTACGAAATCAGCTAATTTTTCGTTAAGCCATAAATCTTGTGCAAGTAATGGACCACGCGGACCAGCTGTTAAGCTGTTTTGGTTATCAGCAACGGGTGCACCGTTACCCATTGTTAAGTTTGTCGCAGCTAAGTGCGAGAAAGGACATTGAGAACTCATTGTAGACTCCTTGTAAAGTTAATAAATTTAGTTAGGTTGAAATGAATTTCTTGCGTATCATATAGAAAGGTTTAAACAATTGAAATCTATTAAATCAATCAAAAAAAACTATACTAAAAATAAGGTTTAAAATCTACCTAAGTATTCAAAATTGCTTACTAGATATATTTTATAAACCCTGATTTTCAACTGCATTTTTTCGTCTTTATCCGTTTTACGGATTCAAGTATAATGCC
This sequence comes from Haemophilus sp. HN_Hi10, assembly GCF_049821985.1. Classification (NCBI taxonomy): domain Bacteria; kingdom Pseudomonadati; phylum Pseudomonadota; class Gammaproteobacteria; order Pasteurellales; family Pasteurellaceae; genus Haemophilus; species Haemophilus sp. HN_Hi10. The sequence continues at coordinate 69,366 of NZ_CP187495.1, forward strand.
AATATTTTTAATCACATTAGATCAACGATTATGAGCACAAAATTTAACGTAAAAACATTCCAAGGTATGATTTTAGCCCTGCAAGAATATTGGGCAAACCAAGGCTGCACCATTGTACAACCTTTTGATATGGAAGTGGGTGCAGGTACCTCTCACCCAATGACCGCATTACGAGCCTTAGGCCCTGAGCCGATGGCATTTGCTTATGTGCAACCTTCACGCCGCCCGACAGACGGTCGCTATGGCGAAAACCCAAACCGTTTACAACACTACTACCAATTCCAAGTAGTGATCAAACCTTCTCCAGATAACATTCAAGAACTTTATTTAGGTTCACTTGAAATGCTTGGTTTCGATCCGACCAAAAACGATATTCGTTTTGTGGAAGATAACTGGGAAAACCCAACATTAGGTGCTTGGGGCTTAGGCTGGGAAGTATGGTTAAACGGTATGGAAGTAACCCAGTTTACCTATTTCCAACAAGTGGGCGGTTTAGAATGTAAACCTGTCACGGGCGAAGTGACTTACGGTTTAGAGCGTTTAGCCATGTACATTCAAGGCGTAGATTCTGTATATGACTTAGTTTGGTCTGACGGCCCATTAGGCAAAACCACTTATGGCGATGTTTTCCATCAAAACGAAGTTGAGCAATCAACCTATAACTTTGAACACGCAAACACCGATTTCTTATTCTACTGCTTCGATCAATACGAAAAAGAAGCACAAGAGTTATTAGCCCTAGAAAAACCGTTACCATTGCCAGCTTACGAGCGTATTTTGAAAGCGGCACACAGCTTCAACTTGTTAGATGCACGTAAAGCAATTTCGGTAACCGAACGCCAACGCTATATTTTACGCATTCGTGCCTTAACCAAAGGTGTGGCGGAAGCCTATTATGCAAGCCGTGAAGCCTTGGGTTTCCCTGGTTGTAAAAAATAAGGCTTAAACAAATTCACAAAAGTGCGGTGAAATTTGACCGCACTTTAGGAGAGCAAAATGAACAAACCCATTCTTTTTTATGCAGAAACATGCCCAGATACCGCACCATTTATCGCGGAGTTGGATCGCTTAGGTGTGGATTACGATGAAGTAGAAATTATGACTTCATTACCTAACCTCAAACAATTCATTCGTTTACGCGATAGTAATGCAGAATTTGATAACTCGAAAGCAAATGGCTATTTAGGCATTCCTGCGTTGTTATTACCAAATGGCGATGTTGTTTTAGATCCATCAAAGTTAAACACGATTTTTGAGTTCTAGGAAAAAATAGAATAGCGGTTTTCATGCAACCCTATGAAAAATACTTAAAGCTGAATTCGCAGAAATTGCGAGTGGATCAAACGGATGCGGAAAGAAAATTATGGCAACGTATCAATCGAGATCAATTATTAGGATTTCGATTTAATCGACAAAAGCCACTTTTAAGTTATATCTTTGATTTTTATTGTGCGAAAACAAAGCTGGTTATCGAATGCTAGCCGGCACTATGAACCTGATTATCAGAAAAAAGACGCGTTACGAAATGCAGAATTAAATTCACTGAGTTTTACAGTAATGCGATTGAGAAAGAATGAAGTGATAACGAAGAAAATAAGAATTTAAATCTACAGAATTTTTAAATAAGAGAAACAAAATGACAACCCAAAACTTCCTAGTAGAAATCGGCACGGAAGAGCTGCCACCAAAAGCTCTCAAAACATTAGCGACCTCTTTTGCGGATAACGTTGAAGCGGAATTAAATCAAGCAGGTTTAACCTTCGACAAAATCGAATGGTTTGCAGCGCCGCGTCGTTTGGCAGTGAAAGCGTTGAACTTAGCCATACAACAGCCAAGCAAAGAAATCGAAAAACGCGGGCCTGCCGTGTCAGCCGCTTTTGACGCGGAAGGTAAGCCAACCAAAGCGGCTGAAGGTTGGGCGCGTGGCTGTGGTATCACCGTTGAGCAAGCAGAACGCATTGCCACTGATAAAGGCGAATGGCTTGTTCATCGTGCGAAAATTGAAGGTCAACCGACCAAAAACTTGCTTAATGACATTGTGGCAAATGCGTTGGCTAAATTGCCAATTCCAAAACCAATGCGTTGGGCAGATAAAACCGTGCAATTTATTCGCCCAGTTCACACTGTGACCATGCTTTTGGGCGATGAGTTAATCGAAGGTGAAATTTTAGGTGTGGCAAGTGCGCGCACTATTCGCGGCCACCGTTTCTTAGGCGAGAAAGAATTTGAAATTCAACATGCAGATCAATATCCGCAATTATTGCGTGAAAAAGGTTCTGTAGTGGCTAATTTCAACGAGCGTAAAGCAGAAATTTTGGCAAAATCTCAAGCAAAAGCGACCGCACTTGGTGGCGTGGCTGACATTGAAGAAAGCTTGCTTGAAGAAGTGACTTCGTTGGTGGAATACCCAAATGTGTTAGCGGCAAAATTTGAAGAACGTTTCTTAGCAGTGCCTGCGGAAGCCTTGGTTTACACCATGAAAGGCGACCAAAAATACTTCCCAATTTATGACAAAGACGGCAAATTATTACCGCACTTTATTTTTGTCTCGAACATCAACCCAGAAGATCCAACCGCGATTATTGAAGGGAACGAAAAAGTGGTTCGTCCACGTTTAACTGATGCGGAATTCTTCTTCAAAACGGACTTAAAACAAAAACTGGTTGATCGTTTACCGCGTTTAGAAACCGTATTGTTCCAACAAAAACTGGGTACATTGAAAGACAAAACAGATCGTATTGAGCAGCTAGCAGGCGAAATTGCAAAACAAATCGGGGCAGACGAAGCGAAAGCAAAACGTGCAGGTTTACTGTCAAAATGTGACTTAATGACCAACATGGTATTCTAATTCACTGATACACAAGGTGTAATGGGTATGCACTATGCACGTCACGATGGCGAAGATGAAGAAGTCGCAGTGGCATTAAACGAACAATATATGCCACGTTTTGCCGGCGATGAATTACCTAAATCTTTGGTGGCAAGTGCGGTCGCCTTAGCGGATAAATTTGACACCTTAACTGGTATTTTCGGCATCGGCCAAGCACCAAAAGGAAGTGCAGACCCATTTGCATTGCGTCGTGCGGCATTAGGTACGTTACGTATTATTGTAGAGAAAAATTTACCACTGGATTTAGAAGATTTAGTGAAAAAATCAGCCGCACTTTTTGGCGATAAACTCACGAATCAAAATGTGGTTACTGATGTCGTGGACTTTATGCTCGGGCGTTTCCGTGCGTGGTATCAAGATGAAGGCATTGCAGTGGATGTGATTCAAGCGGTATTAGCACGTCGTCCAACTCGTCCAGCAGACTTTGATGCGCGAGTGCGTGCGGTTTCACACTTCCGCACGTTAGATTCAGCGGAAGCGTTAGCGGCAGCAAACAAACGTGTCAGCAACATCTTAGCGAAAGCGGATGCTGCAATTGGTGAGATCAATTTGACCGCTTGCGTAGAGCCAGCAGAAAAAGCCCTTGCTGAAGCAGTGCTTGCATTACGCACTGAAGTACAACCGCTTATCGCACAAGGCGATTACACTGCTGTGTTGGATAAACTTGCCAACCTCCGCACGCCTGTGGATAACTTCTTCGACAACGTGATGGTAAATGCTGAAGATCCAGCGTTACGCCAAAACCGCTTAGCGATTTTAAACACGTTGCAAGGCTTGTTCTTACAAGTAGCTGATATTTCAGTGCTTCAATAATGTAAAAAGGGATGGTTGATTTTTCGTCAATCATCCCTTCTTTTATAGACTTCAAGTGATTATTTCTCTATAATTACCGCACTTCCCCCCCTTAGCTCAGTCGGTTAGAGCAGGCGACTCATAATCGCTTGGTCACTGGTTCAAGTCCGGTAGGGGGGACCATTTTCCAGCAAAAAATCTCTTTTTTATCAAAAATCTTATTTCAATATTGTCTATTTTATTTGCCTTGTGACTACAAACAAATTTTCACAGATAAATCAGCGAGTTTAATCCACACTTCATCGCTAAATTCTTGTTTAGCAAGGCGTTCAATATTGGCGAGTTCTTGGATAATTTCGTAGAGCTTTTGGTAGGTTAAACGTTGAATTGCACTTAAAAAGAGCGGTCGGCGATTTTGCCAGATTTTTAGACGATCAAATTCAGCCTTAATTTGTTGAGTTGGAAGTTTTTCCGTTGTCATAATACGTTGCTGTGGTTTTGTGAGTTCAAGCAACGTAAATAATTCTCGCTGTAGTGTGCGTAATAAAATAACAGGTTGCACATCTTCAGCTTGTAAACCTTTTAAAATACGTTTAGCACGATTTGCTTTTCCCACTAGCAAAGCATCAATCCATTGAAATGGTGTAAAAATTGAGGATTGTTCCACCGCGCTAATGACACGATTGTAGTTAAGTTTATGATCAGGATAGAGCAAATCTAAAAGCTGCAGAGCTTGTTTAAGAGCGAACAGGTTATTTTCATAACTATAACAAAGTTGTTGAATTGCTTCATTATCGGCATCTAATCCCATTGCTTTAGTACGATTTTTTACCCAACGTGGCAAGTTTTCTACCGTCGGTGTTTGACAATTTATCAGTATTACATTTGGTTCATATTGATTAAGTGCAATAAACCACGCTTGCTTTTCAATCGCTTTAGTCAATTTTGCTACCTGTAAAATAAGCAAGACATCTTTATTCAATACGGATATAAGTTCTTGCAGGTTTTTCTGCAAAAGTGCGGTGAAATTTTCAGGTAAATTCAAGCTTAGTATTTGTTTACTAAAAAATAACCCCATAGATTGACAAGATTCTATAAGTTGCACCCAATCAGTTTGGCTATCAACCTGAATGCTATTTTTTTCATCAAAACCTTGCTGGTTTGCCACTTGACAAATAGTATCCTCAGTTTCACTAAGTAATAAAGGATCTTGCCCATGCGAAAGATAAACTCTAGCTAAACCTTGAGCAAGATTATAATTTAGTTGCTCTGGAAAAATACGGTTCATTATTTGCTTTTTATTTGATTTTGTAACGCAATTATTTTTACGATTAATTGACGCGCTACTTGCTCGCGCATATCATTCCAAATTACCTCACGTTCTTCTGATTTGGCTAATGCTGCACGTGCATTATCAAAGAAAGTACGGTTTACTTTCGCATTGATTGGATAGCTTTCGCCATTAGCAAGGCGAAAAGTGGCTTCAACTTCCAATATTAAAAGTTTTTCTGCTTCACGTCCGTGCTTAAAAATAGATGCGACTTGATCTGAAGTAATCTGTTTATTAATACGTAAAATGGGAATATTTTGTTTTACATTAACAATATTAACCTGATTTTCCTGTAACTTGCGACGCATAATAACAGTGAAATCATTATAAGGGTCATCACTTTCAAGGGCTAATGTTCGCCATTCATTTGGCATAGTAACCGACTGTTGAAAATGCCAACCGCAAGCAGAAAGAATTGCTAGTGTTGCGATAAGCAGTAAAGTCTTGATTGATTTGATCATAAAAACTACCTTTAATTGTAGGACGTGTAAAATGTAAATATTTCACGTACGTATAAAAAATGGTGCGTGAATTTTGAATTCACACACCCCACGTATTATGGTTTCACTACTACGTTTAATAATTTACCTGCGACATAAATCACTTTGACAATATGTTGATTATCAACAAATTTCTTCACATTTTCATCCGCGAAAGCAATCGTTTTGACTGTTTCTTCATCTGCATCTGCCGCAACGGTAACTTTGCCACGAACCTTACCGTTTACTTGTACCACAATAAGTTTTTCGTCTTCTACCATTGCATCTTCGTCGGCTTTTACCCATTCTGCGGTATCAATAGCACTTTCATTGCCAAGAGCTTGCCATAATTCAAAACAGATATGTGGCGTAATTGGATAAAGCATGCGAACAACTGCACTTAATGCTTCCGCCATGACTGCTCGATCTTGATCGCTTTCTAAGGAAGCCTTAGTCAGTTTATTCATCAACTCCATTACTGCTGCAATCGCAGTATTAAATGTTTGACGACGACCAATATCATCACTCACTTTCGCAATTGTTTTATGTACTTCACGACGAAGCGATTTTTGCGCGGCTGAAAGTGCGGTGATATCTAGGCTAGTTTTTGCTGGATTCTGTTGATATTGATATACCAAATTCCAAACACGTCCTAAGAAACGTTTCGCACCTTCTACGCCAGATTCTTGCCATTCCAAGGTCATTTCTGCTGGAGAGGCAAACATCATAAAGAGACGAACAGTATCGGCACCATATTTTTCTACCATTTCTTGTGGGTCAATACCGTTATTTTTAGATTTCGACATTTTGGTCATGCCACTGTGGACTAGTTCACGCCCTTCAGGATCGGTGGCTTTAATAATTCTGCCTTTTTCATCACGCTCAAGGGTCACTTGGGTTGGGCTTACCCAAATACGCTCGTTGGTTGGGCTGGTGTAGTAGAAAGCATCTGCAAGCACCATACCTTGACATAATAATTTATCGGCTGGTTCCTCACTGGTTACAAATCCTGCATCGCGTAACAATTTGTGGAAGAAACGGAAGTAGAGCAAGTGCATTGTTGCATGTTCAATACCACCGATATATTGATCCACTGGTAACCAATAGTTTGCTTCTTCCGCATCAAGCATGCCATTTTGATATTGTGGACAAGTGTAGCGCGCGTAATACCAAGAGGATTCCATAAAGGTATCAAAGGTATCCGTTTCTTTTAATGCAGGTACACCGTTGAAAGTGGTTTTCGCCCAGTTTGGATCCGCTTTAATTGGGCTTTTCACGCCATCCATTACCACATCTTCAGGAAGAATAATGGGTAAATCTTCTATTGGTGCAGGTACTACATCGCCATTTTCAAGGGTTAGCATCGGAATTGGTGCTCCCCAATAACGTTGGCGAGAAACACCCCAGTCACGTAAACGGTAATTAACTTGACGTTTTCCAACACCTAATTTTTCTAATTTATCCGCGATACCGTTGAATGCACCATCAAAGTCTTTACCATCAAATTCAGCTGAATTAACGAGTTTGCCGTGTTCAACGAAAGCTTGTTTAGTTAAATCAATTTCTTCATCTGCAAGCGGTGCGATCACTTGTTTAATTGGCAAACTGTATTTTTGAGCAAATTCAAAGTCACGTTGGTCGTGAGCTGGAACCGCCATGACAGCCCCTGTGCCGTAGTGCATTAATACGAAATTCGCAACCCAAATTGGTAATTTTTCCCCCGTCAATGGATGAATAGCAAATAAGCCCGTTGCCATTCCTTTTTTCTCCATTGTCGCAAGATCAGCTTCTGCCACTTTGGCATTTTTTGCTTCTTGGATAAAGGCGGCTAATTCAGGATTATTTTGAGCTGCCAAACTTGCTAATGGATGTGCCGCTGCAATGCCTAAATAACTCACGCCGTAAAAGGTATCTGGACGTGTAGTGTAAACTGCTACTTTTTCGTTTGTGTCTGCAACATCAAAAGTAATTTCTACCCCTTCAGAACGACCAATCCAGTTACGCTGCATGGTTTTTACCATGTCTGGCCATTGTGGAAGGGTATCTAAACCACCTAATAATTGCTCTGCATAGTCAGTAATTTTGATAAACCATTGTGGGATTTCTTTTTGTTCCACAGGTGTATCACAACGCCAGCAACAACCTTCGTGTACTTGCTCGTTTGCGAGTACGGTTTCATCATTTGGACACCAGTTTACGGTTGAGGTTTTTTTGTACACCAAGCCTTTTTTGTAAAGCTCTGTGAAGAACCATTGTTCCCATTTGTAGTATTCTGGTTTACAGGTTGCGATTTCACGATCCCAGTCGAAACCAAAGCCTAAAAGCTGAAGTTGTTTTTTCATGTAGGCAATGTTTTCGTATGTCCATTTAGCAGGCGCAGTTTTATTTTTGATCGCCGCACCTTCTGCCGGTAAGCCGAAAGCATCCCAACCAAATGGTTGCAATACGTTTTTACCTAGCATACGTTGATAACGAGAAATTACATCGCCAATAGTGTAGTTACGCACATGCCCCATATGCAGGCGACCTGATGGATATGGGAACATAGAAAGACAATAATATTTTTCTTTAGATTCGTCTTTGATTGCTTTGATTGCTTTGAAAACTTTATTTTCTGCCCAATATTGTTGAACCTTTGGTTCGATCATATCGGGGCGATATTGTTCTTGCATAAAATCACCTTAAATTTTAACCGCACTTTTGCAGCATTTTGACAATAGAAAATGTGGCATAGAATACCGTAAAACGGCAAAAATTAATAGGGAGAGAAATAAAAGTGCGGTGATTTTTTTAGTTGTTTTTCACAATAAATTTTCAATTTTTACAGAGCAGATTCGAACAAAGGAATTCATAGCAAGCAAATACAACTTATGATATAGTTCACAACCGAATTTATAGGGATCTTTTTATAATAAAAATAATGATAGAACTCGATCAAAACAATATTCCAAAACACATTGCCATTATTATGGATGGTAATGGGCGTTGGGCAAAACAGAAAAATAAAATGCGAATTTTTGGACACACCAATGGCGTTACTGCAGTACGCAAGGCAGTGGCTTATGCACGACAAATCGGTGTGAAAGTGCTCACACTTTATGCCTTTAGTAGCGAAAATTGGAGTCGCCCAGAACAAGAAATCAGCGCGTTAATGTCACTTTTTATGCAAGCCTTAGATCGAGAAGTAAAAAAATTACATAAAAATAATATTTGTCTGAAAATTATTGGCGATGTATCTCGTTTTAGTGAAACTTTACAAGAAAAAATCAAAAAAGCGGAAAATTTAACAGAAAAAAATACCGCACTTACGCTCAATATTGCGGCAAATTACGGCGGTTGTTGGGATATTGTTCAAGCAGCTAAACAAATTGCAGAAAAAGTTAAAAAAGAAGAAATGTCAGTTTCAGATATTAATAACTCGACGTTTCAACATCATCTTGCAACGCAAAATGCACCACCTGTAGATTTATTAATTCGCACCAGTGGAGAACAGCGCATAAGCAACTTTTTATTATGGCAAATTGCCTATGCGGAATTATATTTTTCCGATGTACTTTGGCCCGATTTTAATCAATTAGAATTTAATCGTGCTATTGCAAGTTATCAACAACGTCATCGCCGTTTTGGTGGGACAGAATAATTCAACGGATTAAAATTATGCTTAAACAACGAGTTTTATCTGCTATTGTGTTAATTGCTGCAGTTTTATGTGCACTATTTTTATTCACACCTTTTTATTTTGCCCTTGCGTTAGGTATGGTAGCTGCTTTGGGGATCTGGGAATGGACTCAATTTGCTCGTCTTAAACAACCTTTGATACGTTTTTTTGTGACTACCTTTTTAGGCGTATTTATCTTCTTATGGCTCTATACTGAGGGTAACTATTTAAATGCAGGGCGTGTGTTTGAACAACATATTCAGCTTTTATTGATAAATGCTGTAAGCTGGTGGGGCTTAGCTTTATTGCTAGTAATCAGTTATCCTAAATCAGCTAAATTTTGGTCTAAAAATCCACTTTTACAACTTTTATTTGCCTTTTCTACGTTGATTCCCTTTATCGCAGGTGTATTACGTTTACGTTTAGAACACTATACCAATAATCCTTATCACGGATTATTTTTATTACTTTACGTATTTGTACTTGTTTGGGCGGCTGATTCTGGTGCTTATTTTAGCGGACGCGCCTTTGGTAAACGTAAACTTGCCCCTAAAGTATCTCCAGGTAAAAGCTGGGAAGGGGTCATTGGCGGCTTAATTACAGCGTTAGTGCTTGCTTTTATCTTTATTCATTTCTCTGGCGATACTTTAGTAGGAGATCGAAATATTACTGGATTTATCATTCTTTCTGTAGCCACAGTTGCAATTTCAGTATTGGGCGATTTAACTGAAAGTATGTTCAAGCGTGAGTCTGGTGTGAAAGACAGCAGTCAATTAATTCCAGGTCACGGTGGTGTATTAGATCGTATTGATAGCTTGACTGCTGCAATACCTTTTTTCAGCTATTTCTATTTCTTTGTATTATAAGGATTTTTAATGTCATTTTTGTGGTCACTAGGTTCTTTTATCATTGCTATTGCGGTATTAGTATCCGTTCACGAATACGGTCACTTTTGGGCTGCTAGAAAGTGCGGTATAAAAGTCCATCGTTTTTCAATTGGTTTTGGTAAGGTAATTTGGAAACGTATCGATAAACAGGGTACAGAATTTGCGGTTTCAATGATTCCTTTAGGCGGCTATGTAAAAATGCTTGATGGACGTAATGAAGTAGTTCCTGCAGAGCAAAAGTCACAGGCATTTGACAGTAAAAGCGTATTACAACGGTCATTTGTAATTATTGCAGGCCCTTTAGCTAATTTTATTTTTGCAATTTTTGCCTATTGGGTAATCTACTTTTATGGAATGCCAAGTGTTAAACCAGTGATTGAATCGATAACGCCAAACTCAATCGCAGCACAAGCCCACATTGAACCCAATACGCAAATTCTGACAATTGATGGCGAAGAAACTCAAGATTGGGAAACCATCAATATGCTACTTGCCACAAAAATGGGGGAGCCTAATGTTGAGATTACCCTTTCTCCTTTCAATTCTAATATTGAGCAACAACGGACTTTAAATCTTACAAATTGGACATTCGATCCTGAAAAAGAAAGTGCGTTCGCTGCTTTAGGGATTGTTCCAATTCATTCAAAAGTGGAAATGGTACTTTCTAAAGTTGTTCAGGCTTCTCCAGCGGAGAAAGCGGGTTTACAAATAGGAGACAAAATTTTAACAGAAAATTTCACCGCACTTAGTTGGCAAAATTTTGTAAAACAGGTCGAACAAGGCGAATCTTTTTCTATTAAAGTTGAACGTAATGGCGAAACATTTGACAAAGCCCTGACTCCAGTGCGTAACCAAAATGGCAAATGGTTTGTAGGAGTTAGCCCAACCTTAACAAAATTAGCGGATGAATACCGTACTGAATTAAAATATGGTATTCTTGAATCTTTACAAAAAGGCATTGAAAAAACAGGGCAGCTTTCCCTTTTAACCTTGAAAATATTAGGGAAATTACTTACTGGCGATTTGTCATTAAATAATTTAAGTGGGCCAATTTCTATTGCAAAAGGTGCTGGTGCATCAGCAAATATTGGATTGGTGTATTTTTTAAGTTTTATGGCATTGATTAGTGTAAATTTAGGGATTATGAATTTATTTCCATTACCAGTATTAGATGGCGGTCATTTAGTTTTTTTAACAATGGAAGCTGTTAAAGGAAAACCTGTTTCTGAGCGGGTGCAAAGCATCTGTTATCGAATTGGCGCAGCACTGTTATTAAGCTTAACGGTGTTTGCATTATTTAATGATTTTTTACGTCTATAATTTATATAGGATACAATCGATGAAAAAACTTCTAATCGCAAGTTTATTATTCGGTACGACAACGACTGTGTTTGCCGCACCTTTTGTGGCAAAAGATATTCGTGTGGATGGTGTTCAAGGTGACTTAGAACAACAAATCCGAGCAAGTTTACCTGTTCGTGCTGGTCAGCGTGTGACTGACAATGATGTGGCTAATATTGTCCGCTCTTTATTCGTAAGTGGTCGATTCGATGATGTGAAAGCGCATCAAGAAGGCGATGTGCTTGTTGTTAGCGTTGTGGCTAAATCGATCATTTCAGATGTTAAAATCAAAGGTAACTCTGTTATTCCCACTGAAGCACTTAAACAAAACTTAGATGCTAACGGGTTTAAAGTTGGCGATGTTTTAATTCGAGAAAAATTAAATGAATTTGCCAAAAGTGTAAAAGAGCACTATGCAAGTGTAGGTCGCTATAACGCAACCGTTGAACCTATTGTCAATACGCTACCAAATAATCGCGCTGAAATTTTAATTCAAATCAATGAAGATGATAAAGCAAAATTGGCATCATTAACTTTCAAGGGGAACGAATCTGTTAGTAGCAGTACATTACAAGAACAAATGGAATTACAACCTGATTCTTGGTGGAAATTATGGGGAAATAAATTTGAAGGTGCGCAATTCGAGAAAGATTTGCAGTCAATTCGTGATTATTATTTAAATAATGGCTATGCCAAAGCACAAATTACTAAAACGGATGTTCAGCTAAATGATGAAAAAACAAAAGTTAATGTAACCATTGATGTAAATGAAGGTTTACAGTATGACCTTCGTAGTGCACGCATTATAGGTAATCTGGGAGGTATGTCTGCCGAGCTTGAACCTTTACTTTCAGCATTACATTTAAATGATACTTTCCGCCGTAGTGATATTGCAGATGTAGAAAATGCAATTAAAGCAAAACTTGGAGAACGCGGTTACGGTAGCACAACGGTAAATTCAGTACCTGATTTTGATGATGCAAATAAAACATTAGCGATAACCTTTGTTGTTGATGCTGGACGACGTTTAACTGTTCGCCAACTTCGCTTTGAAGGAAATACCGTTTCTGCTGATAGTACTTTACGTCAGGAAATGCGCCAACAAGAAGGAACTTGGTATAATTCACAATTAGTTGAGTTAGGAAAAATTCGCTTAGATCGTACAGGTTTCTTCGAAACAGTCGAAAACCGAATTGATCCTATCAATGGTAGTAATGATGAAGTAGATGTCGTATATAAAGTCAAAGAACGTAACACGGGTAGTATCAACTTTGGTATTGGTTACGGTACAGAGAGTGGTATTAGTTATCAAGCAAGTGTTAAACAAGATAATTTCTTGGGAACAGGGGCGGCAGTAAGTATAGCTGGTACGAAAAATGATTATGGTACGAGTGTCAATTTGGGTTATACCGAGCCCTATTTTACTAAAGATGGTGTAAGTCTTGGTGGAAATGTTTTCTTTGAAAACTACGATAACTCTAAAAGTGATACATCCTCTAACTATAAGCGTACGACTTATGGAAGTAATGTTACTTTAGGTTTCCCTGTAAATGAAAATAACTCCTATTATGTAGGATTAGGCCATACCTATAATAAAATTAGTAACTTTGCTCTAGAATATAACCGTAATTTATATATTCAATCAATGAAATTTAAAGGTAATGGCATTAAAACAAATGACTTTGATTTTTCTTTTGGTTGGAACTATAACAGCCTTAATAGAGGCTATTTCCCAACTAAAGGGGTTAAAGCAAGTCTTGGTGGACGAGTTACTATTCCAGGTTCTGATAACAAATACTACAAACTAAGTGCAGATGTACAGGGTTTCTACCCATTAGACAGAGATCACCTCTGGGTTGTATCTGCAAAAGCATCTGCAGGATATGCAAATGGTTTTGGAAACAAGCGTTTACCGTTCTATCAAACTTATACAGCGGGTGGCATCGGTTCATTACGTGGTTTTGCTTATGGTAGTATTGGGCCTAATGCAATTTATGCCGCTCAAAATGGTAGCGGTAATGGTAATTTTGATAAGATAAGTTCTGATGTGATTGGTGGTAATGCAATCACAACTGCGAGTGCAGAACTTATTGTACCAACACCGTTTGTGAGCGATAAGAGCCAAAATACAGTCCGAACCTCCCTATTTGTTGATGCGGCAAGTGTTTGGAATACTAAATGGAAATCGGATAAGACTGGATTAGCGAGCAATGTATTAAAAAGCTTACCCGATTATGGCAAATCAAGCCGTATTCGCGCCTCTACAGGTGTCGGATTCCAATGGCAATCTCCTATTGGGCCATTGGTATTCTCTTATGCCAAACCAATTAAAAAATATGAAAATGATGATGTCGAACAGTTCCAATTTAGTATTGGAGGTTCTTTCTAATAAATTGAACTTTTTTCTTCATCAGAACTCAAAAACAACGTTCTCTGTCTAATTTAATTGGGCAGAGAAAATATTAAAACCATCATTTAATTAAGGATATTTATCAAATGAAAAACATCGCAAAAGTAACCGCACTTGCTTTAGGTATTGCACTAGCTTCAGGCTATGCTTCCGCTGAAGAAAAAATTGCTTTCATTAATGCAGGTTATATTTTTCAACATCACCCAGATCGCCAAGCGGTAGCAGATAAACTTGATGCTGAATTTAAACCTGTAGCTGAAAAATTAGCAGCAAGCAAAAAAGAAGTTGATGATAAAATTGCTGCTGCTCGTAAAAAAGTAGAAGCAAAAGTTGCAGCTTTAGAAAAAGATGCACCTCGCTTACGTCAAGCTGATATTCAAAAACGCCAAGAGGAAATTAATAAATTAGGTGCGGCTGAAGATGCTGAATTACAAAAATTAATGCAAGAACAAGATAAAAAAGTTCAAGAATTCCAAGCTCAAAATGAAAAACGTCAAGCTGAAGAACGTGGTAAATTATTAAATAGCATTCAAACTGCGACAAATAATTTAGCAAAAGCAAAAGGTTATACTTATGTGCTTGATGCAAATTCAGTTGTATTTGCGGTAGAGGGTAAAGATATTACTGAAGAAGTATTAAAATCTATTCCTGCTTCTGAAAAAGCACAAGAGAAAAAATAATAGGTTCTCATAATGCAAAAATCCTATTCTTTACAAGAATTGGCAACTCAAATCGGCGCTACCGTTCACGGTAACGCCGATGTTGTTGTTGAGAATATCGCACCTCTCGATAAAGCCCAATCAAATCAACTCACTTTTATTTCTAACGTAAAATTTCGTGCATTATTGAAAGATTCTAAAGCAGGGATTTTGGTTGTTTCTGAAGAGGATGTTGAACACTGTTCTCCAGAAAGCAATTTACTTATTGTTAAAGATCCTTATGTGGCTTACGCAATTTTAGCGCAATATATGGATAGTACGCCAAAAGCGGCACAAGGAATCGCAAAAAGTGCGGTCATTTTTGATGACGTTTTATTGGGCGAAAATGTATCTATTGGTGCGAACGCAGTGATTGAAGAAGGTGTTGTACTAGGTGATAACGTGATCATTGGTGCAAATTGCTTTGTTGGTAAAAATACCAAGATAGGTTCAGGCACTCAACTCTGGGCTAATGTCACTGTTTACCATAACGTTGAGATTGGAGCTAATTGCTTAATTCAATCAGGAACAGTTATCGGTAGTGATGGTTTTGGTTATGCAAATGATCGTGGTCGTTGGATTAAAATTCCACAAGTAGGGCAAGTAATAATTGGTAATAACGTTGAGATTGGTGCGAATACCTGTATTGACAGAGGCGCATTAGACGCAACAATTATTGAAGATAACGTTATTATCGATAACCTTTGTCAAATTGCGCATAATGTTCATATTGGCACTGGTACAGCGGTTGCGGGTGGCGTTATTATGGCAGGTAGCTTAACTGTTGGTCGCTATTGCTTAATTGGTGGTGCAAGTGTGATTAATGGTCATATGGAAATTTGTGATAAAGTAACCATTACTGGAATGGGAATGGTTATGCGCCCAATTACAGAGCCTGGCGTATATTCCTCTGGTATTCCATTGCAAACGAATAAAGAATGGCGTAAAACAGCAGCTCTAACATTAGGCATTGATGGCATACATAAACGCTTAAAAGCATTAGAAAAGAAAATTTCTTAATTGATACCCCATCATTTAATCTGCATTTTACAAGTTTAATAACTGATTAAAATGCAGATTTTTATGTGTATAAAATTTACTTAACGAAATAAGTTGAAATTCTTTTAAAAATAAATAAGCCCAACTTTAAATTGGGCTTACAAGCATACATTTTTTATCGTTAAAGAATTATGCGTTACCGCCAGTGATTTTTGCAACTTCAGCAGCAAAATCTTCTTCTTTTTTCTCAATACCTTCACCTACTTCTAAACGAATGAAGTTAGAAACTGAAGTATTTACTGATTTTAAGAAATCCCCTACAGATACAGAAGGATCCATTACAAATGCTTGACCTGTTAATGAAACTTCACCAGTGAATTTCTTCATACGACCTTCAACCATTTTCTCTGCGATTTCTTTTGGTTTACCAGAGTTGATCGCAATATCGATTTGGATTTGGCGTTCGTGTTCAACCACTTCAGCAGATACATCTTCTGGGTTCACGAATTCAGGTTTAGATGCAGCTACGTGCATTGCTACTTTTTTCAGTTCATCAGCAGAACCTTCGCCCGCAACTAATACGCCAATTTTTGCACCGTGTAAGTATTGTGCAATTACTTGACCATCTAAGTAAGCAACACGACGAATATTCATGTTCTCACCGATTTTAGCAACTAATGCAGCACGTTTTTCTTCAAATTGCGCTTGTAATGCTTCGATAGTGGTACCTTTGTTTGCTGCTGCGAAATCAGCTACTTCGTTTGCTAAACCTAAGAAACCAGCATCTTTTGCTACGAAGTCAGTTTCACAGTTCATTTCAACTAATACACCGAAACCATTTTCTACACGAGCAAGGATAACACCTTCAGCTGCAACACGGCCTGCTTTTTTAGCTGCTTTAGCTTGACCAGATTTACGCATATTGTCGATTGCTAACTCAATATCACCGTTTGCTTCAACTAATGCTTTTTTACATTCCATCATACCTGCGCCAGTACGGTCACGAAGTTCTTTTACTAATGATGCTGTGATTTCAGCCATTTTTAAAATCCTCTGTCGAAAATGCGGTTTATTTTGACCGCACTTTTAGATAAAAATATAGGGGCTAAATTTTAGCCCCTATGCCAATTAATCGCTTGATTATTAAGGGCTTCGCCTTATTGCAAAACTTAAATTATTCTGCGTCAGCTGCTAATTCTTCAGCAACTTGAGCTTCGTTACCACGACCTTCTTTAACCGCTGCTGCAGCTGCAGAAACGTAAAGTTGGATAGCACGAGTCGCATCATCGTTACCAGGGATAACGAAATCTACGCCAGCTGGTGTTGAGTTAGTATCAACGATAGCAAATACAGGAATACCTAGGTTGTTTGCTTCTTTAACAGCGATATGTTCGTGGTCTGCACCGATAACAAATAATGCATCTGGTAAGCCACCCATATCTTTGATACCGCCAAGGCTTAATTCAAGTTTTTCCATCTCACGGCTACGCATTAACGCTTCTTTTTTGGTTAATTTATCAAAAGTACCGTCTTGAGATTGGGTTTCTAAATCTTTTAAACGTTTAATTGATTGACGAACGGTTTTCCAGTTAGTCAACATACCACCTAACCAACGGTGGTTTACGTAATATTGCTGACAATCTAATGCTGCTACTTGAACTGCTTCAGACGCTGCACGTTTTGTACCAACGAATAATACTTTACCGTTGTTGCTAGCAATGCGAGTTAATTCCGCTAAAGCTTCGTTGA
Source organism: Haemophilus sp. HN_Hi10 (assembly GCF_049821985.1). Lineage (NCBI taxonomy): Bacteria > Pseudomonadati > Pseudomonadota > Gammaproteobacteria > Pasteurellales > Pasteurellaceae > Haemophilus > Haemophilus sp. HN_Hi10. The sequence goes on from NZ_CP187495.1 coordinate 86,599, forward strand.
ATAAAGGTAAAGTTTTTTCAAGATTGATGATGTGAACACCGTTACGAGCACCAAAAATGAAAGGTTTCATTTGTGGGTTCCAGTAACGAGTTTGGTGTCCGAAGTGTACGCCTGCGTTGATCATATCGCGCATTGAAACTTGTGCCATAATATTTTCCTTTTGTTGGGGTTGAGCCTCCACATATCAGCTAATCGACCGTTTGGCACCCCGATTAAGCCTTGTTAATATGTGTGTGTTGTTAGTAATTAAAAAACTGCTTTTGAAAGGCAAAAACAGCGGGGCGATTTATACCATAAAGTGCGGTTAAAAACCAGTTTATTTTGTTTATTTCTCCACTTTTCTTGCTTTGATAAATAACAATGGTGGTCGATGTGACAAATCTTTAAATTCATTATGCCATTGCGGTTGGTCAGCAAGCATGGGTTCTTCCATTTGCTCGATTTGAAACCTTGCATGAATTAAATTATTGATAATTGTTGCTGTTGTTCGATGATAGGTTTGAAAAGGTTGTTTGAACCAATTTCTATTGCGTTTCCCCTCTTCTCGATAATGATTTAAACGATAAGCGACTTGCTGTTTTTTGTCATTTTTTTCCCAGCGTTCTCCCTCTTTATGGCAGGTAGTTATCGGATGTTCTTGTGAGAAAATTAATGTGCCATTAGACGAGAGTTTGTCATGGATCGTTGATAATAATGTCGGAAAATTTTCAATATAATGAAAGGCAAAAGAGCTAGTAATCACATCGAAATGACTTTCTGGTAACTCAGCTAATTTTTCTATTGGTAAGTGATATAAGGAAAAACGCCCTGAAAATTGACCGCACTTTTGAAGATCTTTTTCAGCTTGTTCGAGCATTTTTTCGGAAAGATCAGTTCCAATTACTTTAGCCGCCCCTCGTTCTAAATAAAGTTGTAAATGCCCTCCCGTACCACAGCCTAAATCGAGTAATTTCTTCCCTTTTAAATTAGGCAACAATGAAAGCATGGTGGGCTTTTCGATAATTTCATTGAGGCTAATTGGATTTGCACGGAGTTTCTGATAAAGCTCAAAGAAATTATCTTTATCATAAACACTAATTTTATTATTCATTTATTGCCTTAAAATAAAAATTTACGTGATTTAAATCACTCAAAAGTAAATACTTAAACGAGAAGTTAAAATTTAATATTTTTATAGATAAAAAATAATTTTATGAATGATCATTTGATATTTCTTCTTCAATTTTCTCACTTAGAATTTCTTCTGTTTCTTTATTTAATGCTTTTGTATCAAGATGCGGTTTAATAAATGGTCTTGGTGTCCAATATTTTTTTACTATTTCATTCGAAAAACCGTGTAAAACTTCTTCATTTAACCGTTCTTGATCTAATGTTCGTACTTCCTTAATAATTTCTTCCGCTTCAATTTTATCAATACCTAATTTCATCAATGTTGCTCGACTAAGTGTAATTGCTGATTCAAAAGTTTCACGCACAATAAAATCTACATCCTGCTTAATCAAACTAACTGTTGTTTTTCTGTCATAAGTTCGGGTTAAAATCGGTAAATTTGGATAAGCCTCTTTCATTTGACTGACAATATGTTCAATTCTTTGTGTATCGTTAATACCTAATACGACACATTTCGCCTTTTCAATTCCTGCGGCTCGTAAAACATCTAATCGAATGCCATCGCCATAATAAACTTTAAAACCAAACTTTGCGGCAGCACGGATATTTTCGATATTGCGATCAATCACTGAAACGCTAATTCCACGAATCAATAATGTTTGGCAGACAATTTGACTAAAACGTCCAAAACCAATAACTAAAACGTTATCTTCCAAATCCACGATGCTGTCTAGATCATTTTCATCAAGCTGATCAAGATGTTTAGACTCTGTACGCTGTATAAGTTTACGAGCAATTTGAGCAATAATAGGCGAAAAAAGCATCGAAATAATCACTGCAGCAGTGAATGTCGCTTGTTCTTCATTACTGATTACTTCCGCGGTCGCTGCGGCTGAAAAAAGCACAAAGGCAAATTCGCCACCGTGTGCCATCAAAGACATTCGCCCTATGGATTCTCGATGATCAAGACGAGTAATTCGGGCAATAATATAAACAGCACTGGCTTTTCCAAGTATATAAAGAAAAACAATTCCAAGTAGCAAGATCCAATGATTAAACACTAAATGCAAATCTAAGGACATTCCTACGCCCATAAAAAATAATCCAAGTAATAAACCGCGAAATGGTTCTATATCCGCTTCAAGCTGATGGCGAAAAGCTGATTCAGACATCATCACACCAGCAACAAACGCACCCATTGCCATTGAAAGCCCGCCAATTTCCATTGCTAATGCGGCACCTAAAACGACCAATAATGCGCCCGCTGTCATCATTTCACGAATACGTGCCTTAGAAATTAAACGAAATAGTGGGTTCATTAACCATTTTCCAGCCACAATTAGCCCCACAACAGCACTTAATGCTATGCCAATTGATACCCAATTAGTGTGTGGTGTAGCTTCTTTCGAATGAGAGGCAAGAAAAGCGACAGACGCCAAAAGTGGTACGATAGCAATATCTTCAAAAATTAATGTCGAGATTACGCGTTGTCCTTTTGACGTAGAAGTAAGCCCCCTTTCTTCTAGTGATTGCATTACAATAGCAGTAGAGGAAAGCGTGAAACCCATACCAGCAATAAATGCTACTTCTTTTGTTAATCCTAATAAATAAATACCCGAAAAAGTGAGTAAGCAACCACATAATCCAACTTGTAACAAACCTCTGCCGAAAATAGCTTTACGCATTGCCCAAAGGCGTTCTGGATACATTTCAAGCCCGATAATAAAAAGAAACATTACCACACCTAATTCCGCTAAATGTACCACTGCTGTTGGATCTTGCACTATGCCAAAGACAGATGGGCCAATCAAACAACCTGCTACTAAATAACCTAGCACGCTACCCAACCCGAGTCTTTTAAATAACGGCACAATTGTTACGCTAGATGCGAGTAAAATAACGACTTTCATCAGTTCTGGATTGGCAAGTTGAGACATAATGACTCCAATAATGCAAAAAATACAAATATTTTGGCGAGTATATTAAAAAGTTATATGTGATAAATCATATTAAATCTTTTAATATAACTTTAAACCACATTTATTTTATATGAAATTGTGAGTTTCATTTAGTAATCGATGAATTAATTTTGCATTTGCGGGGGGAAACTGTCCTGCATCCAATGCGCGCTGCTCAACCCAAAAACCTTCTTGCCCCTCTCGCCCAAAAGGTTCGCCAATCCATTCATTTACCAGATAAAAGAAAAAAGAAATGATTTTTGTTGGATATTCAAATTGAAAACGTTCATAAAGTTCTGCATTTAACGCAACAATGCCTATTTCCTCTTCCAGTTCACGTTTTAAAGCCTGTTCTGGGGTTTCTCCCTCATCTACTTTTCCACCGGGAAATTCTAAAGATTGGGCAAAATCCTGTCCTTCTAAACGCTGCGTTAAATAGATCTGACCAAATTCATTACGAATAATCCCCGCAGCAACTTGTATAATTTTTTTATCCATTTTTCTATCCAATGTAGAGGTATGAAAAAAGTGCGGTGAAAAATCACCGCACTTTGATTGTTCATTACTGGCGTGCTACACGACTGCCGTGACAATGCTTATATTTTTTACCCGACCCACAAGGACAAGGTTCGTTGCGACCAATGCGACGATCTGAATAATCTTCAGTCTCTGAATTTTGAGTTGTCTGACTATTTTCATCCACAGGTAAATTATTTTGATTGATACGAGTAGCCATCTCCTGACGAGCACGTTCAGCTTCTTCCATTTCTTCTTGAGTACGCACACGTACACGGGTTAAAGTCATGATAACGTGGTGTTTTAAGGAATCTAGCATTTCCGTAAACATGCGGAAAGATTCTTTTTTATATTCTTGTTTTGGATCTTTTTGTGCATAGCCGCGTAAATGAATACCTTGGCGTAAATAATCCATCGAAGCTAAGTGTTCTTTCCAAAGTTCATCTAAGGTTTGCAACATAACACCTTTTTCAAAATGGTGCATAGCATCTTCGCCAACCAAAGCCTCTTTTTCTTTGTATTCCTTTTCTGCAATTTCCACAATGCGTTCGCGCAAACTTTCTTCGTGAAGATTATTATCTTCTTCTAACCAATTAGAAATCGGTAATTCCATACCAAATTCTTGAGATAAACGTTCTTCAAGCCCTTTAATATCCCATTGTTCTTCCAAAGATTGTGGTGGAATATATTGATCAATCACACCATTAAACACATCGTGGCGAATAGCGTTGATAGTTTCAGAAATATCATCATTATCAAGCAAATAATTGCGTTGCTCATAAATCGCGTGACGTTGGTCATTTGCCACATCATCATATTCAAGTAGGTTTTTACGGCCATCGAAATGGAACGCCTCAACTTTTGCTTGAGCAGATGCAATCACTTTCGCCAGCATTTTCGACTCCATTGCCTCGCCTGCTACCGTGAACGCTTTACGCATTAAATTGCGCTTACCCTCATTCAAATAAATGCGCATTAAACCATCTTCTAAAGAAAGATAGAAACGAGAAGAACCGGGGTCACCTTGACGCCCAGAACGACCGCGCAACTGGTTATCAATACGACGCGATTCGTGACGCTCTGTACCGATAATATGCAACCCACCCGCTTTCATTACAATTTCGTGGTTTTTCTCCCACTCTGCTTTAAGGGCTTCAATTTGTTCTTGAGTTGGATTTTCTAATTTGGCAGCCTGCGCTTTCCAGTTACCGCCAAGAATAATATCGGTACCTCGACCCGCCATATTCGTTGCGATAGTCACTGCGCTAGGAAATCCTGCTTCTGCCACGATTTCCGCTTCTTGTTGGTGGAATTTCGCATTCAACACATTGTGTTTTATACCTGCTTTATCTAACGCTTTAGATAATTCTTCTGATTTTTCGACTGAAATCGTACCCACTAATACTGGTTGCTGGCGTTCTACACAATCTTTAATGTCTTCAATAATCGCATTAAATTTATATTGTTCATTTTCAAACATCACATCAGTGCGATCATCACGAATCATTGGACGATTTGTTGGAATTACAACAGTTTCCAAGCCATAAATTTGTTGGAACTCAAATGCTTCGGTATCAGCAGTCCCCGTCATACCCGCAAGACGTTCATATAAACGGAAGTAGTTTTGGTACGAAATTGACGCAACAGTTTGGTTTTCGCTCTTAACATCCACCCCTTCTTTTGCCTCAATGGCTTGGTGCAAACCATCTGACCAACGACGCCCCGCCATTGTACGACCAGTATGTTCATCAACAATCACGATTTCACCGTCCTTCACAATGTAATCGACATCTTTTTCAAACAATGTGTGCGCACGCAATGCAGCCATAACGTGATGAAGCAATACAATTCGACTAGGAGAATACAAAGAGTCCCCCTCAGGCATTAAACCTTGTGCAATTAACCAATCTTCTACTTTTTCTTGACCACGTTCGGTTAAATGCGCTTGTTTAGATTTCAAATCTAAAGTGAAATCGCCCTCTCCTTGATATTCTTCCGTATCTTCTTTTTCTTGTTTAATTAAACTTGGGATCAATTTATTTACCGCAATATAAAGCTCTGAACTTTTTTCTGCCTGACCTGAAATAATCAATGGCGTACGCGCTTCATCGATTAAGATAGAATCCACTTCATCCACCAACGCATAGCCTAAAGTACGTTGGAAACGCTCTTCTTTTGAGTGGGCTAAGTTGTCACGTAAATAATCAAAACCAAGTTCACTATTGGTTGCATAAGTAATATCTGCCGCATAAGCTTCACGTTTTTCTTCTGGCGATAACCCAGGAATATTGACGCCTACGCTCATACCCAAAAATTCAAATAACGGACGGTTGGTTTCTGCATCTCGGCGAGCAAGATAATCATTCACCGTGACAACATGAACGCCTTTACCTTCAAGTGCGATTAAATAACAAGGCAAAGTCGCCGTTAATGTTTTACCTTCACCAGTACGCATTTCTGCGATACAGCGGTTAGTCAATACCATCCCACCGATAAGCTGCACATCAAAATGGCGCATACCAAGCACACGCTTACTTGCTTCGCGTACAGTTGCGAATGCTTCTGGTAAAATTTGTTGCAAAGTTTCGCCACCACTTAAACGATCACGAAACTCTTGTGTTTTTGCTTTTAATTCATCATCACTTAATGCCTCAAAAGCAGGCTCCATTTTATTAATTTTTACGACTTGTTTTTTTAATTTACGTAAAACGCGTTCATTACGACTACCAAAAATTCTTGTTAAAATGCTCATAATTTCTCTTTTTAAATATATAAGTTAAATAGTTAAATGCTTATGAAATACTTTATTTCATGCACAATAATTTTTTAAAATATCGCTATTTCAATAGCAATATTCTTCACAAAAAACAGAAAAATTAAATAAGCAAGGGGCCTGCTCGAATTGGCGCACTAATATTCAACGCTTCAGTAAAAAAGTGCGGTTGAATTTTAAGTTGTTTTTCAGTTTGACGGGAAATTGAAGGTTGAGGAATGGCTTGTCGTTGCACTTCACGAGCAACTTTTACCGTTTCTAACGCTTGTTGAATGGAAACACTCGAGGAATAATTTTCCGTATTATTTTGATTTTCAAAACTTTGTGCGTTAGGCAAAGCAAAAATCGCGATGATACTTAAAAGTAATCGCGACCAAAAATTCTGTTTGACAGTGCCTGAAATCATTCGTCTCATTGTTTATTATGAAAATTGCGTGTATTGTAGCGGAAATCTAAACTGATGTCATTTACTGGGGGCTGACTTTATGGAAAACAAGGCTGATCGTTATCAAAAAGCAGTCAATATTACGGATGTGCTTGAGCAATCGCCCTTTGCCAAAATAATGAAAAAAGGCCTTGCCATCAATGAACTCAATCAAAAATTTAACCGCATTTTTCCACAGGAATTTTACGGCAAATTTCGTATTGGCAACATAACAGATCATTTAATTTTTATTGAAGTGTCTAATGCTATTGTTCGGCAGGGGATTCTATTTAAACAAATTGAATTATTAACACTAATTCAAGAAGAATTTCCGCAAGTAACAGGGTTTGAGATAACGATCAATCCTGGATTTTAAGTTTCAAATATAAGAAAAAATAAAGAATTAATTATCACTCAGACTTTTTAATAATGCTTTCTCTATTTTTTTCTCCTCGCGTCTTTTCTGAAAAAATGTACTCAATTTTTGACTACACTCTTCTGCCAATACGCCAGATGTAATCTCTAAAGTATGATTCATCTTGTAATCATTAAAAAAATGAAAACGTGATCCAATCGCGCCAGTTTTATAATCAGATGCACCGAACACAAGACGTTTAATACGGCTATGCAAAATTGCCCCTGCGCACATTGTGCAAGGCTCTAATGTCACATAAAGCGTGCTATTCAGTAGGCGATAATTTTGAATATTTTTCGCGCCATTACGCAAAGCAATAATTTCAGCATGTGCAGTAGGATCACTTTGAACAATGGAGAGATTCCAACCTTCTCCAATAATATTTCTAGCGTCATCCACCAGCACCGCCCCCACAGGAATCTCACCTAACGCTTCCGCTTTATCGGCAAGCTCAAGGGCATAGCGCATCATTTTCTCGTCAAATTCTGACCGCACTTTTGCTGCATCCATTAGACGGAAAAAGGATATTTAATCGGCTCATGAGATTGATAGCCAACGACTTTAAAATCATCCATCGTGACCCAAGTTTCTAAATCTTCAAGCGTTTTTATATCTGGATTGATTTCTAATTTTGGCAATGGGAAAGGCTCGCGTTTAAGTTGTACGTCACGCATTAACTCAAGCTGATCTTCATAAATATGCGCATTCACAATTTTATGATATGCCTTGCCGGCTTTTTTGCCCGTGATCTGAGCCATAAGTGCTAAGAAGGTAAACACCTGAATTTGATTGAAATTCAATCCAAGCGGAACATCACAGGAACGCTGATAGCTAGTAAGATGTAAAGTATCACCCACAAGAGAAAAAGTATGCGTGTGCATACAAGGACGAAGACAACCAAGATCAAATTCCCCAGGGTTAAAAAAAGTTAAAATCTCTCCTCTATCATCAATACCTTTCGTTAAGTTATTAACAATTTTACGTAGCTGATCTATGGTTTCTCCATTAGGCTTACGCCATGCTCTGCCTTGCACACCATATACGCGCCCCATATCATCAACGCCTCTACGATGCGGATTTGCAAGCCAAGCTGCATTTTCATTCGCATTAGCATCCCAAGTTTTCGTGCCAAGTGCGCGGAAATCAGCGGCATTGTCATATCCACGAATATAACCTAGAAATTCAGCAATGGCCGCTTTCCAATAACTTTTACGGGTAGTAATCAGCGGAAATTGATTATTCGCCACATCATATTCTAAATCTGCATTAATGACCGTGAGGCAACGCTTACCTGTACGTTCATTAGCAACCCATTCCCCTTCACTAACAATGCGGCGACAAAGATCAAGATATTGCTTCATAAAAATCTCCTATTTTATGACCGCACTTTTGCGTGAATAAGCCCAAGTCATAATTAAGGCTCCACCAATAATCATCGGTAAACAAAGTGCTTGCCCTCGCGTAATGACTCCAAAGAAATTTTCAACTTCAGGTTCGCGTACATATTCCACAATAAAACGGAAGACGCCATAACCAATTAAGAATAAGCCTGCAACAGAGCCCATTGGACGTGGCTTTTTAATAAAAATATTCAAAATTGCAAACAACACCACGCCTTCTAAAAAGGCTTCATAAAGTTGTGATGGATGACGAGGCAGTAATAGCGGATCATTCGGGAAAATCATTGCCCAAGACACATCTGTTTGGCGTCCCCATAGTTCAAGATTAATTAAATTACCAATTCTGCCTAAACCTAAACCAAACGGAATCAAAGGCGCAACAAAATCAGCGGTTTGCCAAAAATTACGTTTTTGTGAATAGGACGTCCAAATCATAGCAACAATTACACCAATTAAGCCACCGTGGAACGACATTCCACCTTCCCAAACACGGAATAAATAAAGTGGTTCTTGTAAGAAATGATCGAGATTATAGAAAAATACATCGCCAACACGTCCACCAATAAATACCCCCATAAAACCGTTGAAAAGTAAGCTATCAACTTGATCCACTGTCCAACCGCTATTTGGACGATTAGCACGGCGAACCGCAAGCCAGCGTGCAAAAATAAAACCCAAAAGGTACATCAAACCATACCAACGTAAGCCGATATTACTATCGCCAAGCGTAAAAATACTCGGATCAAAATGGGGAAGAAGTAAATAATTTGAATTCATAATTTTCCTTATTTCAGAAACATATTGATCGCAACCACAATTAAGAAAAGGGCGAAACCTTTTTTTAAGGTTGAAACAGGCAATTTAGCGGTTGCACTTGCGCCTAATTTGGAAGTAAAAAATGAAGTGGCAGTAATGCCTAACACTGCGGGAAGATAAATGTAGCCAAGCGAATATTCAGGCATTAATGGATTTCCCCAACCACTCACTATAAAACTAAACATCCCTGATACGCCCAATAACATCCCACAAAATGCGGAAGAACCAATGGCTTGTTTGATATTAATGCCACGAGCAGTTAAAAACGGCACAATAAATCCACCACCGCCAATTCCCGCAGCACTAGATGCCATACCAATAAAAATACCGCCGATTACGGAAGCAAGGGGAGTAAGTGGTTTTGTTGTGACTTGATCTTTTTTAATCGAAAGTACCATTTTTGTGGCTAAATATACCACTAAGCAAGCAAAAATTTTGGCAGAAATTTCACGATCAAGTCTTCCAATAAATAAACCACAAATAAAAACAGAAAGCATAATAACCGGAGCTAAAATGCGAACTGCCTGCCAGACTATATTACCTAATTTATGATGACGTTGTGCCGAACCAATGCCAGTAATCACAATGGTAGCAAATGATGTGCCAAGTGCGGTAGACATCAACAAAGATTCTGGTACATCCACAATGGGCAGTAAATACACTAAGGTTGGCACAATTACTAACCCACCGCCAATACCAAATAATCCTGCAAGAAAACCCGCTAATGCGCCAACAAGTAAACAAAGAAGAATAAAAGTGAACATTATTAACCTTTTGATTTGTAAAAATGGCGTTTTGTGTATTTTGTCTGAGAATATTTTTTATTTGCCGAATAAGACTGTGAATTTGCTTCACGAGATGCGGAAAATATTGGTGGATTATCCGTAAATAATACCGAAGCAAACTCTTTCATTACCTTTCGATAAACATCTCGCTTAAAAGACACAACTTGACGAACAGGATACCAAAAACTTACCCAACGCCACCCATCAAATTCTGGCGATTTGGTCGTTTTCATATTGATATTTTTTTCATCGCCAACAAGCTGTAGCAAAAACCAGCGTTGTTTCTGCCCAATACACATCGGCTTGCTATCATAACGCAATAAACGCTTTGGCAATTTATAACGCAACCAATGTTTAGAAACATATAACAAACGCACATCTTTAGGTTGTAAACCAACTTCCTCGTGTAGTTCGCGATACATCGCTTGCTCGGCACTTTCATTATCATTAATGCCACCTTGCGGAAACTGCCACGAATTTTGCCCACAACGCTTCGCCCAAAGCACTTGCCCTTTGCGATTACAAATCACAATACCCACATTTGGACGGTAGCCATCAAAATCGATCACTATCGTTTTACCTTACATTTTTCCTATAAAAATAGCTCAAGATTGTTTCATAAATCAGTGCTTTTATCAACCAAAGGGCATTATGACAAAATAATCATGTCATCACGATGTATTGCTACCGCACCGTATTCATAGCCTAACACATGTTCAATGTCTGTTGATTTTCGGCCCTTAATTAATTGTAGGGCATCGCTGTTATAGCGTGGCATACCTAGTGCAATGTCTTTACCCGATTGAGTGCGTATTTTGACTACTTCACCACGCGAAAAACGCCCTTCCACGTTAATAATACCAGCGGGTAATAAAGATTTATTTTGTTCAAGAATGGCATTTTTCGCTCCATCATCAATAGTGATAATGCCTGCCGATGGCGCGGCGAAAAGCCATTGTTTGCGGCTTTCTAATCGATCAGATTGGTGTGCAATAAATTTTGTGCCAATATTTTGTTCATAAGCAAGATCTGCAATTACATTTTGGCGATTACCCGGAGCTATAATGGTTTCAATTCCAGAGCGAGTGGCAACATCTGCAGCAATGATTTTTGTCATCATTCCACCAGTACCAAGATTTGTACCACTTCCTCCTGCAATTGATCGAATATGATCCGTGATTTGTTCTACAACTGGAATTAATTTTGCTTCAGGATTTTTACGCGGATCACTATCGAATAAACCTTGTTGATCAGTCAATAAATAAAGTTGTTCCGCTTGCACAAGAATAGCGACTAGTGCAGATAAATTGTCATTATCGCCCACTTTAATTTCTGCAGTCGCCACCGCATCATTTTCATTAATCACAGGAATAATGTGATTATCTAAAAGTGCGTGTAAAGTATCTCGCGCATTTAAAAAACGTTCGCGATCTTCAATATCGGCACGAGTTAATAAAAGTTGTCCGATATGAATATCATAAATAGCAAATAATTTTTCCCAAGCCTGAATTAATTGGCTCTGACCAACCGCTGCAAGTAGTTGCTTTGAGGCGATTGTGGGTGGTAATTGAGGATGATTCAGATAATGGCGACCTGCTGCAATAGCGCCAGAAGTCACGATCACTATACGAAATCCATCATTATGCAGTTGTGCAATTTGACGAACGATTTCCATCATATGTGGCGAATTCAGTTTTGGCGACCCCTGAGTTAGCGTGCTTGTACCGAATTTCACAACAATTGTTTTTTTGTTCATAGTCCTTTCCCAAGTTCTTAAAATTGGTATTAACGTTATCACTAAATCAATGACAAATCACTTAATATCAGGTATAGTAACGGCAAATTTTAGGGGGACTTATGACATTTAGTTTAATTGTGGCGACAACATTAAATAATGTGATTGGTAAAGATAACCAAATGCCTTGGCACTTGCCTGCTGATTTAGCATGGTTTCGTCAGAACACGACTGGCAAACCTGTCATCATGGGACGTAAAACGTTTGAAAGTATTGGTCGCCCGCTACCTAAACGCACTAATATCGTACTTTCTCGTCAGCCCTTTGAACGAGAAGGCGTGGTATGGAAAGATAGCCTTGAAAGTGCGGTCGATTTTGTCAGAGATTTTGATGAAATTATGCTGCTTGGTGGGGGAGAGTTATTCAAACAATATTTGCCACAAGCGGACAAGTTATACCTTACTCAAATTCAAACAGAACTAGATGGCGATACTTTTTTCCCTCAATTAAATTGGGAGGAGTGGGAAATTGAATTTGATGAATATCGTAAGGCAGATGAACAAAATCGCTATGATTGCCGATCTTTAATTCTTACCCGAAAATAAATCAGATAAATGAAACAATACTTCTAGAACATTCATTAATCTAGCAAACAAAAAGATGATGATTTTCCCTTGAGTTCCCCTTTTTAAAGTTTCATAATGACCTTCCATTTTTATTTTTGATAGTTTTAAATATCCCATTTTTAAACATTATCCCAAATCAGGGAAGGCATTATGACGCAAACTGCAACTGAAACCCCATCAAATAAATCTGTATCAAAGAAAACTAACCGTAAAAAAGGCTTAAGCATTTTTATTTTTATCTTGCTTATTATTGGTATTGCTTGTGCTTTGTATTGGTTTTTCTTCTTGAAGGATTTTGAAGAAACAGAAGATGCTTATGTGGGCGGTAATCAAGTGATGGTGTCATCACAAGTTGCAGGTAATGTAGCGAAGATTAATGCTGACAATATGGATAAAGTCCATGCAGGTGATATTCTAGTTGAATTGGATGATACGAATGCGAAACTTAGTTTCGAACAGGCCAAAAGCAATCTCGCCAATGCTGTACGTCAGGTAGAACAACTCGGTTTCACTGTGCAACAATTGCAATCAGCTGTGCACGCCAATGAAATTTCTTTAGCTCAAGCACAAGGCAATTTGGCTCGCCGAGTTCAACTTGAAAAAATGGGTGCGATTGATAAAGAATCTTTCCAACACGCAAAAGAAGCTGTCGAGCTTGCCAAAGCAAATTTAAATGCCTCTAAAAATCAATTGGCTGCTAATCAGGCTTTATTGAGTAACGTTCCATTACGTGAACAACCGCAAATACAGAATGCAATGAGTTCACTCAAACAGGCTTGGTTGAATTTACAACGTACAAAAATTAGAAGTCCAATTGATGGCTATGTGGCGCGTCGTAATGTTCAAGTTGGGCAAGCCGTTTCAGTGGGTGGCGCGTTAATGGCAGTGGTATCTAATGAACAAATGTGGCTAGAAGCTAACTTCAAAGAAACCCAATTAACGAATATGCGCATTGGTCAGCCAGTAAAAATCCATTTTGATTTATACGGTAAAAATAAAGAATTTGATGGCGTGATAAATGGTATTGAAATGGGGACTGGCAATGCATTTTCTCTTTTGCCTTCACAAAATGCTACGGGTAACTGGATTAAAGTGGTGCAACGCGTACCTGTGCGAATTAAATTAGATCCACAACAATTTACAGAAACGCCATTGAGAATTGGTCTTTCTGCAACGGCAAAAGTAAGAATTTCAGATTCATCAGGCGCAATGCTACGAGAAAAAGCAGAACCGAAAACGTTATTTTCTACTGATACACTTAAATATGATGAAAGTGCGGTAGAAAATTTGATTGAATCTATCATTCAGCAAAACAGCCATTAAGGCGGCATTATGGACAATTCCGCAAAAAAATTCCCGCCTATTCAAGGTGGTGCGCTGATTTTATTAACGCTGGCTTTATCTCTTGCCACCTTTATGCAGGTATTAGATTCTACCATTGCAAATGTGGCAATTCCTACTATTGCGGGCGATCTTGGCGCATCTTTTAGTCAAGGTACGTGGGTAATCACTTCTTTTGGTGTGGCAAATGCGATTTCTATTCCAATAACGGGTTGGTTAGCAAAACGTTTTGGCGAAGTGCGGTTATTTTTAGTCTCAACTTTTTTATTTGTTGTCTCTTCTTGGCTCTGTGGGATTGCGGATAGTCTTGAAGCATTAATTATTTACCGAGTCATTCAAGGTGCTGTCGCAGGCCCAGTGATCCCTCTTTCTCAAAGTTTATTATTAAATAATTATCCACCAGAAAAACGCGGAATGGCATTGGCATTTTGGTCAATGACTATTGTGGTTGCGCCTATTTTTGGCCCAATTTTAGGCGGATGGATTAGCGATAATATCCATTGGGGATGGATCTTTTTTATCAATGTTCCGATCGGTTTGTTAGTTGTGCTAATCAGCTGGAAGATTTTGGGTGGCCGAGAAAGTGAAATTGTTCATCAACCTATTGATAAAGTCGGTTTAGTTTTACTTGTCTTAGGCGTGGGATGTTTGCAATTAATGCTTGATCAGGGCCGTGAGCAAGATTGGTTTAATTCTAATGAAATCATTATATTAGCCGTTGTTGCTGTCGTTTGTCTGATTGCCTTGGTTATTTGGGAATTGACAGATGACAATCCTGTAGTGGATATTTCGCTTTTCCATTCTCGTAATTTTAGCGTAGGGTGTTTATGTACTAGTTTAGCCTTTTTGATTTATCTAGGTTCTGTGGTATTAATTCCGCTCTTGCTACAACAAGTCTTCCATTATACTGCGACGTGGGCAGGGCTTGCGGCTTCCCCAGTTGGATTATTCCCTATTTTACTTTCACCGATTATTGGACGTTTCGGTTATAAGATCGATATGCGAATTTTAGTGACGATAAGCTTTATTGTATATGCAATAACATTTTATTGGCGAGCGGTAACTTTCGAGCCATCAATGACATTTGTTGATGTAGCTTTACCACAATTAGTGCAAGGTTTAGCGGTGTCCTGTTTCTTTATGCCACTTACTACAATAACGCTGTCTGGCTTGCCTGCGCATAAAATGGCTTCAGCCTCTAGCTTATTTAACTTTTTGAGAACTTTAGCGGGTTCTGTAGGAACATCTTTGACCACATTTATGTGGTATAACCGTGAAGCTGTTCACCACACTCAATTAACAGAACACATTAATCCTTATAACCCAATTTCCCAAAGTTTTTACCATCAAATGAATCAATTTGGTTTAAGTGATAGCCAAACTTCAGCTTACCTCGCTCAACAAATAACATCGCAAGGATTTATTATTGGTGCAAATGAAATATTTTGGCTATCCGCGATGGGATTCTTAGGATTGTTTATTGTGATTTGGTTTGCAAAACCACCTTTCGGTACTCGGCATTAAAATAAATAGATATTACATACCAATCACAACACAATCGGTAACAGTTTTAGCTCTACTTTGTGCCTGTACTGCAAGCTCTCGAGTATCAAAACTTGCTACACGAACACGGTTCCATTCGCCGTTAGTTTGTATTTGAGCATTTAATCCTGTCATCTGTAAACGACCTTGCAGATTTTCGGCTTGCACTCGATTTTTGAAAGCCCCGCATTGTAAACCAAATTTCTTGCTATCCCGTACATTATTAACCGTTTTTATTTGTTCTACTTTTTTTACGCTTTCAATTTTCTGTGAGTCTTGCTTTTTAATTGATTCCAATTTTACGATTTCTGCCTCTGTATTTTTCATATCTTCCGTTTTTTTGGATTGAGTTCTCGTTGCATCTTCTATTCTCTGTTGCTCAGCCAGTTTTCTAGCTTCATCAGCCGCTTTTTGATCTCTTTCCATTTGAATTAAAACTTGACGTTGTTCTTCTGTTAAACGCATATTTTGTTCTACACTCGCTGGATTATTATCTACAGGTACAGTACGCGTTTCTAAGGCTTTAATATAACTCCACACTTCCTCTGGACGATTAGGTAACACACTTTTAAGTTGAGCTTTTTCCTGTTGTGTTATAGCTTGCTGCACTATTACCTTGCTATTTTTATTTTTCAACAAATAAAGTCCAACAGCAAAAACCAGAACAATAAATAAAGCAAGAAAGATCAAGACATTTGTATTCTTTTTCTTATTTTTTTTCTTATTATTTGAGCTACGACGCGCAGCAAAATCTCGATGTGCCACAATAAATTCCTAGATTTGAAGTGATAATTTTAATAATTCAACAAAATTTGCTAAGTTTACTGAAAAATAGCCTTTAAATAAAGACTAAGATAAGTGGATCATTTATATAATTAACAGAATAAAAAAATACCGCACTTATACAGGTTATGCTCAAAAAAGTTGGATAAAACAACTATTTATAAGTACGAATTACGTAAGATAACCTAAGTGCGGTTTGTTTTTTCTATGTTTTAATTAGTGGGTTGTTTTATTTTCATCAAAAACCGGTAATGGTTTGTGTTCAGTTGCGACATAGCTATATACCACAGGCAAGACGAACAAGGTAAAAATAGTACCAATGGATAATCCAGCCACAATCACTATCCCCATACTAAAGCGAGATACCGCTCCCGCACCTGTTGCATAGAGTAATGGAATTAAGCCAGCTACCATTGCTGCGGTTGTCATTAGAATTGGGCGCAAACGCACTTTTGCCGCGTGAGTGATTGCCTCAATACGCGTTTTCCCATAGTTTAGCTGTTCTTCTTTTGCCACTTCGCACATTAAGATACCGTGTTTAGTGATTAATCCTACTAGGGTAATCAATCCTACTTTTGAATAAATATTCAACGTAGTGCCAGCTATACCGAAGAAAGAGAGTAAGTTTAAACTCACTAATGCACCACTTACGGCTAATGGTACGGAAATCATAATTACCATTGGGTCACGTATAGATTCAAACTGAATAGCAAGCACCAAGAAAATAATTACGACAGCAAGAATGAAAGTCGTCGTAAGTGCATTACCCTCTTGTACTAATTGACGAGCTTCGGATTTGAAATCATAAGTGTATCCTTGTGGCAAATTATCATTTGCCTGTTGTTGAAGCCAAGCAATGGCATCGCCACTTGATGTTCCCGGCATTGGTACAGCACTGATTTCAGCCGAATTTAATTGGCTGAAACGCGGTAATGATGTTGGCTGAGTTTCTAATTTCATACTGATAACACTACTTAATGGCACTGATTGACCATTAGATGCAGTTAAATAATAATTTTGGAAACTTTCTGGCGATAAGCGATCATCTCGTTTTACCTGCGAAATTACTTTATAAGCACGTCCATCTACATCCACACGCGTAACTGTCGCACCAGATAAGAAACTGCCTAAAGTATTACTAATCTGTTGCATTGTAATGCCGTAAGTTCCCGCTTTTTCCTTATCCACAGAAATCGTCATTTGTGCGGTGTCATAAGTTAAATTTAAATTGGAATAAATAAATTTACCTGAAGCTTTCATCGCATTTAAGAATTTCTCTGCAGTATTCGCTAAAGATTTATAATCTTGTGCAGTTTTTAACACAATAGAAACTGGCGGCCCTTGTTCTCCTGTATCAATTTCAGGGAAATTGAAGGCAGAAACTGATACTTCTGGAATAGATTTTGCTTTTGCATTTAATTCATTCATCACAACAGATTGTTTACGTGTGCGTTCTTTCCAATCTTTTAAAGTAATGATATTCAAAGAACCATTAGAATTTGGTGCTCCAGCAATACTCATTCCAAAAGAAACCTCAGGCGTATCCATTACATTTTTCATATATGGTTGCATTGCATTTTGAATGTAATCTACATTTACGCTAGATGGTGCATTACCAATTGCAATAAATGCGCCTTTATCTTCATTTGGTGTTAATTCACTAGAAAGCGCATTAAACAAAAATGGGAGCGTTGAGAAAATTACCACAGCAAAAGCCAGCATTGATTTACGATTGAGCATAACAAGATCAAGCATATATTCGTAAATACGATTAACTTTTCCTAATGTATGTTCAACCTTTTGTTCTAACCAAGTTGGTTGGGCGTTTGATTTAAGCAACTTGCTACTCATCATCGGAGAAAGAGTTAATGCCACAATGCCTGAAATAAATACCGCACCAGCTAGAGTTAAAGCAAACTCTTTAAACAATGTGCCAGTAATCCCCCCCATTAAAGCCATTGGCGAATAAACTGCGATCAATGCAATAGTCATAGAAATAACGGGGACTGCAATTTCACGCGTACCAATAATCGCCGCTCGGAATGGCGTTTCCCCCTCTTTAATATGACGATCAACATTTTCCAGCACTACAATAGCATCATCCACAACTAAACCTATGGCAAGAATTAAAGCGAGCAAGGTCATTAAATTAATAGAAAAGTTGAAACTTTGTAGCAGCATTAACACGCCAATAAGAGAAATTGGAATAGCTAATATTGGAATTAAAATGGCGCGGAACGAACCGATAAACATTAAAATTACCACTAAAACGATTAAAGTGGCTTCTCCAATAGTTTTTATTACCTCGTGAATGGAACTATTAATAGCAATAGTGCGGTCATAAAGAATATCGCTTTCCATACTGTCTGGCAGTTGTGTTTTTATACTTTCATATAAAGGGCGAATTTTTTCTGCGACAGTCAAAGGGTTTGCTGTGGAGGTTGGATTGATGGCTAACACGACGGATTCTGCGCCATTTGCCGTAGCACGCGAATTATCACTTTCTTTATTTAATTCAACGGTTGCAATATCACGCAAACGCACTAAATCATCGCCATTTGATGAAATAATTAAGTTGCTGAGTTGTTCCACAGATGTCGTTGTGGTCTCAACTTTGTTACGATAACTCACATAATAGCCATTATCGTTCCCCGCAGCCGTTTGTACGTTATTAGCAGAAAGCGCAGACATTACTGCTGGAGCAGAAAGATTTTGAGCTGCCATTTTTTGTGGATCAAGCCAAATACGTAATGCATATTCAGCGGCACCAAATACCTGTACTTCAGCAACACCCTCAATGGTAAAAAACTGTGGTTTGACTACACGATTGATATAATCGGTCACCTGACTAGAATCCAGTTTTTTAGATCGGAAACTGATATACATAATACCGCTCCCACCTGAAGAAGAGGATACACTAGGATCTTCAATACCATTTGGTAACGCCGACTTTACTGCATTCACTTTGGCTAACACATCTGCCAACGCACCTGCAGGATCGGTATTTAATTTCATTTTTATTGTAATAGTCGAACTGCTAGGCGCACTAGTCGAAGACATATAGTCAATATTATCGGCTTGCGCGATAGATTCTTCCAATTTTGAGGTAACAAATGCTTGGATTAAATTCGCATCTGCCCCTGGATATGCGGTACTCACTGTAATGACTGTAGTGGTCATTTTAGGGTATTCACGCACTGCCAATTTCGAGATCGCTTGCAACCCTAAAATAATCATTAACAAACTAATTGAAACTGCTAAAACAGGGCGACGAATAAATATATCGGTAAATTTCATTCGGATTTCCTCATACATTAAAGTGGTGTTTTATGTGCAGGCTCTACTGCACCCACAATGTCTTTTTTAATCCATTCCACAAGACTTCCATTACCAATACCTTGCTGACCGCCTGTAATAATTTTATCTCCTGCTTTAACTTCATTTCCTTGTAATTGAGCATAAACACCTTGACGATCTTTAGTAAATACGGTGATTTGTTTCGCACGATAGAGACGATCCAATTTTTCATTACCTGACATTTTTCCTTTATCTTCATCAGATAATGGTGTGAGTAAATAAGCAATTTCACCATACATATTGTAGCTGATAGCGACTTGTGGCACGACAATTTGATTTGTTTCCGTTGAAAGCGCAATACGCAAACGAGAGAACATACCTGAAAGCAGTTTACGTCCATCTTCTGGATCAAATGTTGCTTGAATATCCACAAGCCCAGTAGCTGCATTTACCGCAGGTTCAATCGCCGTAATACGTGCAGAAAATGTTTCGCCAGAACGAGCATCAACGGTAGCCGTAACACGCTGACCAATATGCAACTTATCTAAATCATTTTGTGAAAGAGCAAAATCTACTTTCATTGAGCTAGTATCTTCTACACGCACAATTTCTGTTCCAACATTCACATATTGTCCAATATTGATTTTCACAATACCCGCTTTACCATCAAATGGTGCCACAATTTTACGACGTTCAATTGCTGCTTTTAGAGATTCAATATTAGCTACTTGAGCGTCATAAGCCGCTTTTGCGTTATCCATTTCTTGACGTGATACAGCATTGCTATTTAATAAGCTCACATAACGTTGGTAAGTTTGACGAAGTGCTGATAATTGTGCCTGAGCAGCTTGTAGGCTGGCACGTTCAACAAAATTATCAAGTTCCACAAGCACCTCACCTTTTTTCACATTTTGTCCATTTTGAACAAGCACTTGTGAAACCGTACCCGCATTTTGTGCGCTAAGCATAGCACCTTGATGTGGACGTATTAGCCCTGTTGTATTGATAACAGGTGTCCACTCGCGTGGTTGTACTTCAAGTGCGGTCACGGGACTTGAAGGTTCTGGCATACTAGCAATCACTCGACTTGTCATTACACCTTTAAATACATTAAAACCGATGACACCAGCAAAAATTAAGACAAATACAGCTAAAATCACTTTCATCAAGAAAATATGTGAGCGTTTTGGTCTTTGATGTTGAGTTTGACTCATGTTTAAAGCTCCGTTATAAAATAACAATTCCTATTTCTGAATCGCACGCCAAGAGCGTTCAATCACAGATTCTAAAATTTCAGGATTAAGATCGAAATCGATAAATTTTGCATCAGAGACCAAATTTATCGCCGTTTTCAAACTTAATAAAAAGAGAATATCTTCAGGTAACTCGGCTAATAAGCCAGCTTTTTTGGCTTGGTCACAAAATAAATCCCAACGACAATTTTTAACGTTTTTACAAATATCCTTGAAATTCGGCAAAGATTCATATTGCTTTAAATTGGATAGAATAGTGGGATTTTCTTGTAAGAAATACCAAATGTTTTTCCACATTTGTCGATACTGTTCGAAAAAAGGCTTAGATTCATCAAAATCTTTTTCAAGTGTTGCCATAAACATTGAAAACACCCTGTGTGCAAATTGTTCAAGCAACTCATCTTTGTTTTTGAAATAAAGGTAAATCGTTCCCGCCGCTACATTTGCCTCTTTTGCGATTTTATGCATAGAAAGCCGGTCTAAACCTTCTTTTGCCATTAAACGATCGGTAGCAAGAAAAATTTGTTCGGCTAAATCAGTTTTAGCTTGTCGCATAAGATCCTTGAATAAAATAAAGAGCAATAATCGCCCAAAAATGAATGGACGTTCATTTTATTTATTTTTTGTTTTTTGGCAAGTTAAAAATAAAAAAGGACAACGAAAATGGGCTACATTTAAAAGCTAGATTTTGTAATCAACTTTTAAATATTGCCCATTTTGACCGCACTTTTGATTGGGCGGAATAAAAAGCTAAATTGGTTCTAGTCCTAATACTTTACGACCATTAATACTTGCGATATTGACCATTTCATCTAAGTGTGGGAAACGGCAGCCTGCAGCCAATAGGCTTAATTCTTGCCATAAATCCCCCTCACATAATGGCACCATATAATCGCAAATATTATCTGTGCCTAGGGCAACAGTGATACCTTCGGGGATCATTTCATCTGCTGGCGTGAGTGCATTATGGAATGGCATAAGATCTTCTTTGCGATTACTGTCAATCCATGCCATTGGACAGGCGATCATCATCATTTTAGCTTTACGCATTTTTTCGTAAAGTTTGTAGCGATATTCTTTTGAATGTGAGCCAATGGAAATACCATGGATACCCACAACTCGCCCTTCCATTCCGTGTTCAATGGTTTTGTCGCAAAGTTGCTCAGTTTCTTTTTCACTTGGGTTATTGAATTGGTCTACATGTACATGACACATAATTCCAAGAGATTTGGCCTTATCTAACAAGATATCCATTGCCTCTAGGCCGCGTCCATAATCCAATTCATCACGATATGGTAAGCCGCCAATCATATCTACCATTTCTGCACCAATATCAAACCATTTACGCGCAGTGGGTTCGATTACCCCTTTTAAAGTTTGATTGGCAAATTTCAAAATAATGTCATGTTTATACACTTCGCGGGCTTTGTGTGCGGCAATAATTGCACGATCTTCACAAATTGGGTCTATATCTACAAATGTTCCAAATGCGGTTACACCTTGGGATATCATTAATTCAATAGATTGGCAAAAACGTGCGTAATAATCATCAACACTGGAAGTACGTTTTACTTCATCCACTAAATCCCATTTTTGTTGCAAATTACTACTATGATAAATCCCAATTTTCTCTGGCGTCATCGTAAAAGCGCGGTCAGCATGTGCATGGGCATTTACCCATCCGCCTTTTTTGATAATTTCATCGCGAATATAGGTTTTAAAACTACGAACGTGGCTTTTCATACAAACTCCGTAAAAAAGAAAGGATAAAAAGACGAGAATGTATATTAATTGAAAGGTGCTGTAAGTACGGCGAGAAGCATTATGGTAATGTTATGAAAAACTCACGGATTTTCATTAATAACATTTTTCAGTCTTAAACTGAGGCGTGAGTATAAAGACTTAAGGGCAAAAAATCCATTCTTTTATGCACTTATAGGTTATTTGTCGTAACGCAGGCATTCACATATCTAATTAGATATAATCACTATTCTATAAGAACTTAATAAATGCGTGGGCTAACGCCCACCCTACATAACTTAGACTTATCTACACAACTTCCATAGCGTGGATACAAGCCCACGAGATGAATAAAAGGATATAAAATACTGTCAAAATTAACCGCACTTTTTACCTTTATAGATTATTTTTCAAAGAAGAAATTTTGTAATTGGAAAGCTTCTAAGAAGATTCCAAGTGGCGGTCTGTCTGAAGATTGCTCAATATAATCTTTATCGAGTTTTTTGTAATTACCTTTGCGATCAATATGGTATTGTGTTCCATCAGGTTGAATCACCACATTCCAGTGGAAATTAGAGGCAAGTACCCAGTCATCCCCCTTAAGATCAAAGAGATTGCGTCCTTGACTATAATCCATCAACGGGTTTTCTACACGGAATACTGTCTGCATTAACGCAGAGAAAATATCAGCATGATTACTTAATCCATTTTGTTTGCCTACTGGTAAATCTTTCCAATATACAAGCAATGGCACTTGAATTTCATCGCGCCCAAAGTAGTTTTCTCGCTCTTTGTCATTCATTTCATTGAAAGTTAAACCGTGTTCAGCAGTGATAATCACTAATGTGTTTTCAAGCGGTGTATTTTCTAGCACTTTTGCTAAAAGTAAATCCACGTCCTGTAAAGTGCGGTCATAATCTGCTTGGTTTTTAGCCTCCAAGGCTAAATCCAAATAAGCAAACCAAGGGGAGTCTATTTTTTGTGCTTTAATAAAATCATTGAGATTTTTTACCGCACTTTCATTATTTGGTTTGCTGGTTTTATTCGATGAAAGTTTCATTTCACGAAATAATGCTTGGCGGAAGACGCTATCTTTGAAATTCGTAGCAGAAAATAAACCCAATTGATAATTTTCAGCACGTAATTTTTCGATTAAAACAGATTGGGTATGATTGCTTAAAATGCTATCGGTGTAATTTGCATTTAGCCCGTAAAATAACCCAATTAAGCCTGCATTATTACTATTACCTGTGCTGTAATGATTAGTGAATTCCGTTGAACTTGTTGCAAATTCAGCTAACTTGGGCATTTTGCCTTGAGAAATGGCATCGTAACGTAATCCAGAAACAGTGATCATTAAAATGTTTGGTTTATTGTCAATTGGTGCAAAAGTGAGTGTTTTTTTAGGGTAATCAATCTTTAAGGCATCTAAACGCCCCTCTTGTTTTAATGTTTGTGCGTACTGCTCGCCATCAATGAAACCGTGTTTTTCTAAAAAAGAACGAGCTGTCATTGGATAAGAAAGAGGAAAATTAGAGCGTTGCATCGTAATTGGACGATATAAATAAGCATCTGCCCAAGCATAAATTAAATGCGTAGTAATAAACATGGAAGTTAAGGATACACCGACAGCTTTTAGCCATTTTTGGCGTTCAAGACTACGTAATTTTTCCCAACTCCAGCGAGAAAATAACATCTGTGCCAGTAAAATTATTGGCATTGGTGCAAAGAAAATTTGCCAATCGCGCGACATTTCGCCATTTTCTGGATTAACCAGCAAATTCCATACCACAGAGGATAAATGCAGGCTGAATCGATTGAATACTGCAGTATCAAATAATAATAAGGTTGTGCAAATTGTGGAAAAAATCACGGTTAATCCGCGAAAAGTGCGGTGATTTTTAACAATGAAACTCAGTGGAAAGACAACGAGTAAGTACAACGCAAAAACGTTGAAACTGAAATGCCCGAGCAAACTTACAAAGAAATAAAGTTTTCCTGCGAGAGTATCTGGCCAGTCAATGATAAAGGCATAACGTGCGCCAATAAGAATAGCAACAATAATATTAAAAAAGGCAAACCAATGACCCCACGAAATTTTTCGTGAAACGTCATCGCGGTATTGTTTGCCGCTGAAGGTGCCTTTTTTAATCCATTTCATATTAACGTGTTTTTACTGCATTGATTAAGGAATTAGAAAACGCTTGAGCCAATGCCTCACGTTGAGTTTGCGGCACACTGCTAGTTAATAGATTACTTGCCATATTACCCAATGCGATTAAGGAGAGATCTACCGAGGCTTTATGCTTTTCTAGCACTGCGATTATATCGTTTACAATCGCACTTAATTGAGCATCAGAATATTTAGAATGTTGAGCCATAATGTCAAAAATAAAACAAAAAATTTGGCTTATGATACCCGATTATTTGGTAGAACCTAAATAATTTCTTTTTTCTTGCTTAAAAAGTGCGGTTATAATTTGCGGCAAATTTTTCAAAGGTGACAAAAATGAGTATTATCGTTAATCAAATTGTTTTGCATCAGTTAGTCAAAAATGTGGATGGCGACAGCATAAAAATGGAAAGCGTATTACGCGATGAGTTGCTGTCAATTACGCCAGAAGTAGAGCAAATGATGTTGCAACTTCATCAAGGCTATCAAAATAAAGCTAAGGCTTTTGGCGTGTTTCAGGAAAAGTCTATCTTTGCACAACATTTAAATCGTTTATTAGAACAAGAAATTGAGTTTTTAGGTTTTAGTCAATATTCAACAAAATTGCTTGCTGATGAGCTAGGTAAATATAACTTTGCGGAAAGTGGCACCTTGATTTTATGCCAATATAATTTCTTAGCGACAGATTATTTGTTTATTGCATTGCTTGATAGCCGTCATAGTATGTTAGTCGATGAGCATTTAGATATTCACCGTACAGAATATCTTGATATAACTCAGTTTGATATTGCGGCACGGATAAATTTGACGGATTTGCAAGTAAATGCGAACTCTAATCGTTATTTAACTTTCATAAAAGGCCGTGTAGGTCGCAAAATTAGTGATTTTTTCATGGGTTTTTTAGGTGCTGAAGAAGGATTAAATCCACAGGTTCAAAATCAGTGTTTATTGCAAGCGGTAAGTGATTACTGCGATCAAGGCGAACTCAACAAAGAGCAAACTCAAGCGGTAAAAAAACAAGTGTTTGAATATTGTAAAGGTCAGCTTTCAAACGGTAACAATATTGAATTAAGGGAACTTTCTGATTCATTACCCACTCTAAACGAACAGCCTTTTGTCGCCTTTACGGAAGAACAGAATTATGGTTTGGAAGAGAGCATTCCTCCTGTTCGTTCAGCATTGAAATCGCTAACAAAATTCTCTGGGTCAGGAAAGGGCGTTACCCTAAGTTTTGATGCGGAATTATTGAATACACGTATTCAATGGGATCCTATGACAGATACCCTAACCATCAAAGGTTTACCGCCAAATTTAAAAGATCAATTACAAAAGGCTTTAAAATCAGAGAATTAATTTGGAAATACACCCAATTTTGGATATTATTTGACAGAACTTTTGCACAAATTAAGGTAAAGAAAATGCAAGTTAAAACACTTTTAGGCGCAACCTTTTTAGCATTAAGCCTCGCTTCTTGTTCCACCGTTGAAAAAGTTGTATATCGAATTGATGTACCGCAGGGCAACTATTTAGAAGCGACTACCGTTGCGCAAGTTAAAGAAGGCATGACTGCTCAACAAGTACAATATTTGTTGGGAACGCCAGTATTAATCGATCCTTATAATAACTACACTTGGTATTACGTATTCTTACAACAACGTGCCTATGAAACACCAGCTCAACATACGCTAACCGTAAAATTCGATCAACGTGGGATTGTGACAGAAACCCATCTTGATAAACCTTTACCAGAGGTTTCACAACAAGGCGAAAATAACACCATCATTGAAACAGGTGAGAAACCAAAATCAAGTTGGTGGAAATTCTGGAAATAATCTTTTTATTTTCACCGCACTACAATAATAATTGGTAAAAGGAATCCCCAATGTCAAAACTCTTGCTCGTTGATGATGATATTGAATTAACTGAATTACTTTCTACACTTTTAGAGCTTGAGGGTTTTGACGTTGAAACAGCAAATAATGGATTAGAAGCATTACAAAAACTCAATGAAAGCTATAAGCTGGTTTTGCTTGATGTAATGATGCCAAAGTTAAATGGTATCGAAACATTAAAAGAAATTCGTAAAGTCTCTAACGTGCCAGTGATGATGCTAACAGCAAGAGGCGAAGACATTGATCGCGTATTAGGCTTAGAATTGGGAGCGGATGATTATTTATCCAAACCTTTTAACGATCGTGAGCTTATTGCAAGAATTAAGGCAATTTTGCGTCGTAGTGCATCTCCTTCAAATAATACCGCAAATGTAGAAATCCTTTCTTTTGACGGAATAACTCTCCACTTTTCTCACGGAATTGCAACCTATAATGAAGAAAATCTCAATTTAACTGATTATGAATTTAAGATCCTTTGTTTATTGCTTAAATCTAAGGGAAATGTGGTAAGTCGAGAAGAATTAAGTTTAGAAGTAATGGAAAAACCGCTCACTCCATTTGACCGCTCTCTTGATATGCACATCTCTAATTTAAGACGCAAATTACCAGAACGAAAAAACAAGCCCTCTTGGTTTAAAACTTTACGCGGAAAAGGATACGCTTTAGTTACCTAATTTTTATAAAATTACGTTATTTTTTCAATTTAAATCAACTCACTATCCAAACATTTCTTATGTTTTGGTTTTCTTTTTTCATAATGATGAGCCTTGTGATCGCCGTACCTAATTTCGATCTCAGAATTTATTCCCCATTAAAAGAAGCGAATATTGTTAATTACCAAAAAGAAATTCTTCATATTTTTATCCAAAAAGAAGAATTCCTCAGGATCTGTATCAATGACAACGGATCTGGGGTAAATCCGAATGAATTTGAAAAAATTTTCACTCCGTTTTATCGCGTCGATGAAGCGCGAACTAGAGCGACTGGAGGCACAGGATTAGGGCTTGCAATTGTATCTCATGTAATAAAAGAGCATCAAGGAAGTGTTTGGGCTGAAAAAAGCCCATTAGGTGGGCTATCAATGAATATAAAATTGCCATTATGGATCAGTAAATAAAAATGATGACAATTTTTACCGCACTTTTACCTTTAAGCATTGTCCACAGCAAAAGAAATGACGTCATTAATTTTTTCGCAATCTAAAGCGATCATCATTAGACGATCTATTCCTAATGCGACACCAGAAGAATCTGGCATACCCGCGTCTAAAGCAGCAAGAAAGCGTTCATCAATTTCTCGAGTAGGCAATCCACATTTTTTTCTTTGTTGATTATCTAATTCAAAGCGATGACGTTGTTCCTGCGCATCGGCAAGTTCGTGAAAACCATTGGCTAATTCTAACCCTTTGTAATAAAACTCAAAGCGTTCTGCCACACGTTGATCTTCTGGGCTAACTTGTGCTAGGGCGGCTTGCGTTGAAGGGAAATGATAAACCGCAATAGGTCGTTCTTTTCCAATTTGAGGCTCAACGACTTCACTAAATAAAAACTGTAATAAAGTATCGCGATCTTCATCATCTTCAGCCATAAAATTATGTTTACGTGCCGCTTCAATTAATTCTGAACGTTCTGCAGATAAGGGATCTAAACCTACATATTCTTGGAAAACAAACTGATAGCTTAAACTTTCTGCTGGTGGGCAATCTAAAATTTGTTGGAGTAAATCATCCACTTCATTAATTAAACGATGCATATGAAAGTGTGGTCGATACCATTCCAGCATAGTAAATTCTGGATTATGACGATTTCCAGCCTCTTCATTGCGAAACACTTTGCTGATTTGGAATATAGCTCCACTGCCTGCAGCAAGCAAGCGTTTCATATGATATTCAGGGCTTGTAGAAAGCCAAAGTGTTTTGGATTGATTATCAAAAGGCGCGAGAAATTCTGTGCTAAATGTGTAAAGATGTAAATCAGTGACGCCAAATTTACTTAGAACAGGCGTCTCTACTTCAAGCAAGCCTCGTTCGGTAAAAAATTGACGAATTTCAGCAATAATTTTTGCCCGTTTAAGAAGATTTTTTATATCAGCAGAAGGTTGCCAATGATTAAGTGCGGTCATTTTTAATCCTGTTTTAAAAATTTTGCACATTGTAAACGAGAGCTGCTCTCAACTCAATCTTAGCTTTTTTGAGGTAGATCACAAAATACGATCTTTTCCATCTTTAGACATAAAAAACGTTATTAATTTGTAACAAAAAATGGCACAATGCCCACGTAATATTACCCTTTTAGGGGATTTATTTTTACTTTCTATTGATTGGAGGATATCGTGCAAACAGTTAATGTCGATATTGCGATT
Source organism: Haemophilus sp. HN_Hi10 (assembly GCF_049821985.1). Lineage (NCBI taxonomy): Bacteria > Pseudomonadati > Pseudomonadota > Gammaproteobacteria > Pasteurellales > Pasteurellaceae > Haemophilus > Haemophilus sp. HN_Hi10. The sequence goes on from NZ_CP187495.1 coordinate 115,539, forward strand.
GTTGGTGCTGGTGGCGGTGGTTTACGTGCAGCGATTTCCGCAGCAGAAGCAAATCCTAACCTAAAAATTGCATTAGTTTCTAAAGTATACCCGATGCGTAGCCATACCGTGGCAGCAGAAGGTGGCGCAGCGGCAGTTATCAAAGAAGAAGATTCTTACGATAAACACTTTCAAGATACCGTTGCTGGTGGGGACTGGCTTTGTGAGCAAGATGTAGTGGAATATTTCGTACAACATTCCCCTGTAGAAATGACTCAATTAGAACGTTGGGGATGCCCTTGGAGTCGTAAAGCTGATGGCGATGTAAACGTGCGTCGTTTTGGTGGAATGAAAATTGAACGTACTTGGTTCGCAGCGGATAAAACAGGTTTCCATTTACTACACACACTTTTCCAAACTTCTATTCAATATCCACAAATCCAACGTTTTGATGAACACTTCGTATTAGATATTCTTGTTGATGATGGCCATGCTCGTGGTATGGTTGCAATGAATATGATGGAAGGTTCACTTGTTCAAATTAATGCCAATGCGGTTGTGATTGCCACTGGTGGTGGTTGTCGTGCATTTAAATTTAATACCAATGGCGGCATTGTAACAGGTGACGGCTTATCTATGGCGTATCGTCATGGTGTACCACTTCGTGATATGGAGTTTGTTCAATATCATCCAACAGGCTTACCTAATACGGGTATTTTAATGACCGAAGGTTGTCGTGGCGAAGGCGGTATCTTAGTGAATAAAGATGGCTATCGCTATCTTCAAGATTATGGTCTAGGACCTGAAACGCCAATTGGCAAACCTCAAAATAAATATATGGAGCTTGGCCCTCGTGATAAAGTTTCTCAAGCATTCTGGCAAGAATGGAAAAAAGGTAATACCTTAAAAACCGCGAAAGGCGTGGATGTTGTGCATTTAGATTTACGTCATCTTGGCGAAAAATATTTACACGAGCGTCTGCCATTTATTTGTGAATTAGCAAGTGCTTATGAAGGTGTAAATCCAGTAAATGAACCAATCCCAGTTCGTCCAGTTGTTCACTATACAATGGGCGGTATTGAGGTTGATTTTAACAGCGAAACTCGTATCAAAGGTTTATTTGCTGTAGGAGAATGTGCATCTTCAGGTTTACACGGCGCAAACCGTTTAGGATCTAACTCTTTAGCTGAACTTGTTGTGTTAGGTCGTGTAGCAGGGGAATATGCGGCACAACGTGCAGTTGAGGCTCAATCGGTAAATCAAAGTGCGGTTGATGCTCAAGCAAAAGATGTTGTTGCTCGTTTAGAAGCCCTTCATAAACAGGAAGGTAATGAATCTTGGTCTGAAATCCGTGATGAAATGGGTACTGTGATGGAAGAAGGTTGTGGTATTTACCGTGACCAAGCAAGCATGCAAAAAGCAGTAGATAAAATTGCAGAATTAAAAGAACGTTACAAACGTATTCGCATATCAGATAATTCAAGCGTGTTCAATACAGATGTGCTTTACACCGTTGAGTTGGGTTACATTCTAGATGTTGCACAATCTATTGCAAATTCAGCGATTGAACGTAAAGAATCTCGTGGTGCCCATCAACGCTTAGATTACACTGAACGCGATGATGTAAATTATTTAAAACACACACTTGCTTTCTACAATGAAAATGGCGCACCGCGCATTGAATATAGCCCAGTGAAAATTACCAAATCTCAACCTGCAAAACGTGTTTACGGTGCGGAAGCAGAAGCTCAAGAAGCAGCTGCGAAAGCTAAGGAGCAAGCAAATGGCTAATTCACCAGTAATGAATGTAGAAGTATTACGCTACAATCCTGAAATCGATCAAGAGCCGCATCTAAGTACGTATCAAGTACCTTATGATAATCAAACCTCCTTGCTTGATGCATTAGGTTATATTAAGGATAAACTTGAACCCTCTCTTTCTTATCGTTGGTCTTGCCGTATGGCGATCTGCGGTTCTTGCGGGATGATGGTAAATAATAAACCGAAATTGGCTTGTAAAACGTTCTTACGTGATTATAGCGGCCATATGCGTATTGAGCCGTTAGCAAACTTCCCAATTGAACGCGACTTAGTGGTTGATTTAAGCCACTTTATCGAGAGTTTAGAGGCAATTAAACCTTATATTATTGGTAACGAAGCGCCAGCATTAGATGGTAAACCACATCCATCAAAAGAGTTGCAAGTAAGCCGTACTAAACAAACGCCAGCACAGCTTGAGAAATATCGTCAATTCTCAATGTGTATCAACTGTGGTTTATGCTATGCCGCTTGCCCTCAATTTGGTTTAAATCCTGAATTCTTAGGCCCTGCAGCTATTACTATGGCTCATCGTTATAATCTTGATAACCGTGACCATGGTAAAGCAAAACGTATGTCATTATTAAATGGTAAAAATGGGGTTTGGAGTTGTACTTTCGTTGGTTATTGCTCAGAAGTTTGTCCAAAACATGTGGATCCTGCTTCTGCAATTAACCAAGGAAAAGTGGAAAGTGCCAAAGATTATGTTATCTCTATGCTAAAACCAAAAGGCTAAGGGGAAGAATATGTCAGTAACAGTGAGTAAACGTAAAAAATATGTTCGTCCAATGACAGCGACTTGGTGGAAAAAATTGGACTTCTATAAAGCTTATATGCTACGTGAAGCGACTTCAATCTTTGCTGTATGGTTTTGTATTGTATTGCTTTATGGTGTTCTTTGTCTCGCAAGCAATCCAATACCAGGCTTAGGCATCTTGAGCTTTATTGAGTTTTTAAGAAACCCAATTGTGGTTTTCTTAAATATTATTACGCTTATCGCAACGCTTTATCATACGGTGACATATTTCTTAATGACACCAAAAGTGATGAATATCATTGTGAAAAATGAACGCTTACCACACCACGTTGTAAGAAATGCACTTTGGGCGGTAACCGCATTAGTTAGCGTGATTGCGTTAGTTTTAGTTTATATCTAAGGGGAGAAAAAATGGTTGATCAAAATCCAAAACGCTCCGGCGAACCGCCAGTATGGTTAATGTTCGGAGCAGGTGGCACAGTGAGTGCAATTTTCCTTCCTGTCGTTATTCTAATCATCGGTTTGTTATTACCATTTGGTTTAGTCGATGCGCATAATTTAATTACTTTTGCTTATTCTTGGATTGGTAAATTAGTTATTTTAGTGCTTACTATTTTTCCAATGTGGTGTGGTTTACACCGTATTCATCACGGTGTGCACGATCTTAAAGTGCATGTGCCAGCAGGTGGATTTATCTTTTATGGTTTAGCCACAATTTATACTGTTTGGGTGTTATTTGCGGTAATAAACCTGTAATAAAAATGATATAAAATAAAAAAACGAGTCTAAGACTCGTTTTTTTATTTTATATATCAAGTAAACATTTTTTAGTTTGTTTTACTTTAGAAATTTGATTGGATTTTTTATAAATGGCTCAAGCATTCAGTACCTAAATTTCCCATTTGTCTCAAAATCCAAGTTTGTTTTTTACGAACTAATAAGCTTGGCTTATTTACTTTATAAATGATTGGATTGGGCAACACCGCTGCTAAAAGAGCGGCTTCATTTTGCGATAAATTTTTAGCTGATTTTTTAAAGTAATAGCGACTTGCCGCTTCCACACCAAAAATGCCGTTCCCAAATTCTGCAATATTTAAATACACTTCTAAAATACGTTTTTTTGACCAAGTCAGCTCGAGCAACATAGTTGCTGGAACTTCTAAACCTTTTCGTAGCCAGTTTTGTCCGTGCCAAAGCATTAAGTTTTTAGCGGTTTGTTGGGAAATGGTTGATGCCCCTCTAATTCCTTTTTTAGATTTTTCGTTATACCGAATTGCTCGTTGGATAGCCTCAAAATCAAAGCCTAAATGTTCAGGAAAACGCTGATCTTCTGATGCAATCACGGCTAGCTGAATATTGGGAGAAATATTTTCTAGGCTGACCCAGTCATATTGAATTTGGTATCGAAAATCGCCTTGTAAAAGATTAGCGACTTTTTGTTGTACCATATAAGCGGAAAATGGAATAGGGACAAAGCGAAAAATCAGTAACAAAGCAAAAACGGCGAAAAAAAAACGAAAGACAACTCGCTGCCAGTTTTTTTTCCACCATTTAGGACTAAATAAGCGTGAAAGTGCGGTAAAAATTCGCTTAGTTTTTTTCAATGAGATCAAGATGTTGTTTCATCCATTGCATAAAATCAGGATCCATCGTTTTAATCATATTGGAACCTCGAGTAATGGTGGCGGCGCTTGTATTCAAGTTTTGCTGAATTTCTCGTTGTGGGAGATTTTTATCCAAGAGTTGAGAAACAATTTGCAAGCGTAATCCTACGGCATCTCGTTCATCAGCTGTTAATAATAAAGTGAGAAATTCTTGGGCTTTATCTTGCTCAAATGCTGTCTTCAGCATAGTCAAAAATGTGTTCCATTGTTCCAAATTACGACTAATATACATAATGATCACCTTATACTATTAAACTAGTATGTTTAGTATAGCCGATCCCATTCTTCATGGCGAAAAGTTTTTGGGCGTGCTTTGTTTTGTAAAATTTGGTAGTAAAAATCATAAGCGACGACATTTTGCACATAACCACGAGTTTCATAAAAAGGAATAGATGCGACAAATTCGTCTAATGCTAATTTTCCATTAGATCGTGCTAACCATTTTTCTACTCGATTTGCCCCTGCATTGTAAGCAGCTGCAATCAATATTCGATTATTAGGATATTTTCCATTGAGTTCATTCAGATGTGCTGTGCCGAGCGAAATATTATTTAATGGTTTAAATAAATCTTGTTCGCCTTGATAAGGTAGTTGATTATTCTCTGCAGTCAATTTTGCCGTGCTTGGCAGAAGTTGCATTAAGCCCCGCGCATTTGCTGAAGATTGTGCCATTGGATTCCAAGCACTTTCTTGACGAGCGATTGCCATAGCAAAAGTTTTGCTGACATTCAAATTTTGCAATGCTGCATTGAAGTATTCAGAATAAGCATTTGGCAGACGAAGGGACAGATAATCCCACGCTTTTGCCACAATAGAAGCATCAACAGCTAATTCAAACCATTGCTGATTTTTGGCATATTGTGCAAGTTTTAGCTGAGTTATGAAATCCGCATTATCCAGCATAATTCGCCAACGTTGTTTTGCTAAACCATTTCGTCCAAGTTCTCTTAATTCTGTAATCATTGCAAAAACTTGCTTAAAAGGAAATTGTTCAGCTTGAGTAAAACTTGGCGCGACAGGGACATTCAGTTGATATATTTGTTTTAATTGTATTGCCGCTAACATTGGATAAAAGCCACGCTCTTTGGAAAGTGCGGTCAGTTTTTCTGTATTTTTTGATATATCTTGTTTCGCTTCCCAGTAACGCCATTCTTGCTTACTTTTTGATTCAGCAGAAAGCAAATTCAGCCAAGAGGTTAATTCAGTTTTTTGCCAAATTGCCATTCGTAAACGGCGCTCGGTTAGATTATCAGTTTTTAATTGTTGGATTTGTTCATCACGCCATTTTTGAAAATCAGCGTTTTCATTATCAAAAAAACGATTTAAAAAAGCGACTTTCCACTGTTTAATTTCATCCTCTGAAAGCTGCCAAGTATTTGCCCATTTTTGATAAGATTCAAAATTTGGGTTATTCATTTGTTCAGGTAACGTTTTAAGATAACGTGGGAAAGCATCAATTAATACGGTTTTATCTAAAGTGTTAGGATCGTTTTTTCTTACAATTTCAGCAAGTTGTTTAGGATTTTCTACTTGATTTTGTTCTTTTTGATTCGTGTTATTTTCTTTAGCATTATCCGACGTTGCTGATGTTTGCTGTTCGTTTAAAGTGGATAGCTTTTGTAATAAGGCTTGAAATGCTGGCGTTACAAAAGGGTAATTTTGTTGCACTAATGCATTCAGTTCATTTATTGCTTGTTGTTTGCCTTGAATGTCATCACTTTTTAAAAAAGCGATTTTAGTTTCCCAAAAGCGTGCTAGTAAATCGTATTGCAAAGGATAGCCTTGCAATAAACCTATTAAGTTTTTTGTGATATTTTGAGTCGCTTCAGAAAATTGCTGTTTTTTTACCGCACTTTTTAGCAAACCTTCAACTTGCAAAAAGACTTCACGTTGTTTTAGACGTTTTAAGTAGTCTTGATGCTGTATTGACGCCCAGTTTTGTTTCTCTTGCTCAAGATTGATTGATGCTGTTGCCGTATTAGGCGAATCGGCAAAAGCAGAAAGTGCGGTAAAAATACAAAGAGAAATTAAGGCGACTTTTTTCATATTACGTTATTTAAATTAAAAGACTTTTTTAAACGGCTTTACAATAACATCCGCATATACGCCAGCTTCTACATAAGGATCTTGTGCAGCCCAGTCTTTTGCCGCTTGTAGATTTTCAAATTGAGCAATAACGGTTGAACCTGTAAAACCAGCTTCACTCGGATTTTCATCATCAATTGCAGGATTTGGGCCTGCTGTCAGTAAGCGATTTTCCGCTTGAAGTTGTTTTAAACGAGCCAAGTGTTGCTCGCGTACGGCAAGACGCTTTTCTAACGTATTGGGAATATCTTGGGCAAAAATAACATAGTACATAATGATTTCCTTTTATTTACAAGGGTTGTTCTGAAATTAAGGCTAATGCTTTTTCTAACTCTTGGTTATTTTCACGGGGAATCGTGCGAGAGCGACCATTATTATCAACTGCAACAAAAGTAAATACCGCATCGGTGACACAATAACGTTCGCCAATTGGCTCACTCGCCACTTTTTTTACCCATACTTCTACTTTAATTTTAATGGAAGAACGCCCAACTTTGAGACATTCACCGTAGCAACAAACAACATCGCCCACAGAGATTGGTTTGATAAAATTCATACTTTCAACGGCAACAGTAACCACGCGTCCGTGTGCGATTTCTTTCGCTAAAATCGCGCCGCCCATATCCATTTGAGACATAATCCAGCCACCAAAAATATCTCCGTTAGCATTGGTGTCAGAAGGCATCGCCAAAGTTCGTAGTAAAAGAACTCCTTTTGATTGGCGACCATTTTTATCAGTAAAATTGGCAGACATTATTTCTCTCCGTCTTTTGAATTTGAGCCATCTTTAGGCAAATAACGATAAATATAAACTCCCGAAATAATGGTTGCAATCACTGTCATACCAATAATTCCGAAAGATTTGAAATCAACCCAAGCCTCTTCCGACATATTATGGCTGATATAAATATTTACCAACATACAAATAATAAAGAATATTGCCCAACCAAAATTCAATGTATTCCAAGCCTTTTCGGGCAATTGTAGCTCTTTACCAAGTAACTTTTTGATTAATGGGGTTTTAAATTGAAATTGTGCGACGAGCAAAACAATAGCAAATAAGCCATTGATAATTGTCACTTTCCATTGCAAATAGCGGATTTCATTAAAGTAAGCGGTTAAAAGTCCAAAAAAAACGACCGCACTTGCCATAATTTTTTGTTGTTTTTCAACCATTCCGTATTTCCATTTTAAAATCACGATCTGCAAAATTGTTGCAACCACTAATACGATGGCTGCTTCACGTACACCACCGAGTTTGTAAGTGATAAAAAATAAAATTAAAGGGATAAAGTCAAGGAGTTGTTTCATATTGATTAATCCTTCATAAATAAGCTGTAGAAACGATAAGTCACTACTAGCATGAAAATATTAAGTAATGCGGTGAAAATGCCTATTACCATATCAAATACAGCATTATTGGAAAATGCGCTTAATTGGAAAATAAGAATTGGCACGAGAAAATAAACCAGTAGGGTGTAAATAAACAATACGCCTTTTCGAGTATTTCCTCGCATCCAAATTTTTCGGATAGTTTGCGAAAGTGCCTCTTGAGTAGAAAGATAATGTACTACCGTTAAATTTAAACGGACAAAGAACCAAACGCCAACAAGCATCGCGATAAGTGACATAATAGAGGGCGATTTTTTTGTGAGTAATGCAGCAAAGGCTTCACCAAGCCCAAGTAACATTGGTGCAACCATTAATAGATCTAACAGAATTACGCCTGCAAAACGACGCAAGGTAAGTGAGAAGGTTTCACCTAAAGTGCGGTAATTTTGTAGGCTAATTTTATGGATTGAGGTTAATCCCCAAGCTGCAATAAAGCTCGTTAAAATTTGAGTGATTGCAACTGAAAAGATAAAACTTGTGATATCTGTATTGGCGAGATTTAATACATCATTTTTATTTTCATCATTAACTGAAAAACTTAAAAGTGCACTCGCACTTTGCACAATAAATAAAATTGCGACAAATTGCAGCATAATTTTTTTCTGATTACGGAAGAAATTCCAACTGTCTTGCAATACTTGTGTAAAGTTAATTAGCATTTTTTTCTCTCTATGAAAATGGTGGCGCAATTATACAGGGTTTGCCGATTATTGCATAAATATCCTTAATTCAGAATTGAATAGATAAAACAAAAGTGGACAAATTTGCCCACTTTTCATTCATTTTATTAAGATTGCGTCAGCTTTATTTTTTCTTCGCATATTTTAACGAGTCAATGGCTACCGCTAGAATGATAATGCTACCTTTAATGATGTATTGCCAGTAAGGGTTTACACCGATGTAAGTTAAACCGTAGTTGATAACAGTAAAGATAATAACCCCAGTGATAACACCAATTACTGTACCTACCCCACCAGCAAAAGATACACCACCCACTACGCAAGCGGCGATAGCATCTAATTCATACATAAAACCTAAGTTGTTAGTTGCAGAACCGATACGACCCGCTTCAAGCATACCACCAAAGGCATAGAACATACCTGCAATCATATAGATTGCAACTAAGTTACGTGCAACGTTTACACCAGATACTTTAGCTGCTTCTGGGTTACCACCGATAGCAAATACGTTTTTACCGAAACGAGTTTTGTTCCACATAATCCATACTAATAATGCTGCAATAGCTGCATAAATCGTGATGTAAGAGAGTTTAAAGCTGCCGACTCGGAAGAATCCTTGAGCAAATGTTGAGAAATTTTCACTAAAACCTGCGATTGGAGAACCACCTACAGCATCATAGTATAGTGAGTTGAAACCATATATGATGATCATTGTACCCATGGTTGCGATGAATGGAGTTACATTTAAGTAAGCGATAACTAAACCATTCACTAAACCAATTACTGCACCGATAGCACAAACTGCGAGAATAACCACTGGAATTGGTATTTGTCCCATTTCAGGGAACACGCGGTTAATATTTTCCATTGATTGCAACATTGTTGCAGAGATAACTGCAGCCAAACCAACTTGACGACCTGCAGATAAGTCAGTCCCTTGTGTAATCAATAAACCCGCAACCCCTAAAGCAATAATTAAACGTACAGAAGATTGGGTTAAGATGTTACTGAAATTGACTAAATTTAAGAATGTCGGATCTTGTGCAATGATGATGCCGAGCAAAATCAATAACACAAAATAAATCGCATTTTGTTTTAAGAGATCAAAGGATTTGTTTTTTTCTAAGGCACTCATAATTCATTCCTTATGTTTATAAATATTTTGCCGCGAGTTGCAAAATTTCTTCTTGCGATGTTTTTGCGCTTTCAACGATACCTGCTAATTTACCGTTACTCATTACTAAAATGCGATCAGTCACACCCAGTAATTCTGGCATTTCTGATGAAATCATAATAATGCCTTTATCTTTTTTAGCGAGTTCTTGAATAAGTTGGTAAATTTCAAATTTTGCCCCAATATCGATACCACGAGTCGGCTCATCTAGCATCAAAATTTCAGGTTGAGTTAAAAGCCAACGACCAATAATGACTTTTTGTTGGTTACCACCAGAAAGAGAACCAATTGTAGTTCTGTGTGATGGTGTTTTAACATTCATTGAATCAATTACCCACTGGGTATCACTTTTCATCTTCTTCGTGCTAAGTAATTTCCACGGAGTGAGATAAGATTTCATATTTGAAATCAATGAATTAAACTCAATACTTAAATTAGAATAAATCCCCGTTGAACGACGCTCTTCAGTAACCAATGCAAAGCCATTATTAATCGCTTCAAGTGCGGTATGATTTTTCACAGTTTTTCCGTGTAACTTAATCGTTCCTTCGATTAATTCACGTACGCCAAAAATAGCTTCAACGATATCGGTACGTTTAGCCCCCACAAGTCCTGCAATACCGAGAATTTCACCTTTGCGTAATTCAAAAGATACGTCTTGAATGGATGGTTGATTTTTAGCGGTAAGATTTTCCACCTGCAAAATAACTTCTTTTGGCACGTTGGTTTTTTCAGGGAAACGCTGTGTTAATTCACGCCCTACCATCATTCCAACAATTTGTTCCATTGTAGATTCTTTCACGTTTACCGTGTTGATCCATTTACCGTCGCGTAAAATAGTAATTTCATCACAGATTTTGAAGATTTCATCCATTTTGTGAGAAATATAAATAATGCCGCAACCGCGTTGTTTTAATTTGTCGATAATTTTAAACAGATGCTCAACTTCTTTTTCAGAAAGCGAGGATGTTGGTTCATCCATGATTACGATTTTAGCGTTATACGAGAACGCCTTCGCAATTTCGATCATCTGCATTTGAGAAACTGAAAGTTTGGCGACTTTTTCTTTCGGATCTACATCAATATCCAATTCATCAAAAATCGCTTTAGTATCACGGTACATTTTGGCGTGATCAACAAAAGGACCTTTAAGTGGATAGCGTCCAAGCCATAAATTATCCATTACGCTAGTTTGGCGCACGAGGTTGAGTTCTTGGTGCACCATTGAAATACCATTTTCAAGGGCTTCTTTAGATGTTTTGAAATTGACGGGTTCGCCTAAGAAAAGAATTTCGCCTTCATCTTTGGCATAAATACCGAATAAACATTTTAGTAATGTAGATTTGCCCGCACCGTTCTCGCCCATTAAGGCATGAACAGAATGTGATCGAACCGTTAAGTTGGCGTTATCTAAAGCTTTTACGCCTGGAAAGGACTTGCAGACATTGGTCATTGTGAGCAGCACTTGGCTGTCTTTACATTGAGTTTGAGCTGTCATATCCAACCTCTTTAAAAAGGGGAAGATCCACTTCCCCTTAGATTACAACAAAAATTGATGGGAAATTATTTTAAGAAGTCACCTAAGTTGTCTTTATCCACACCAACATAAGGAATGCGTACAACACGATCTTTTAATTCCCATTTTGTGCCTTCAGTTGCAGATTTACCTTGTGCTAAATTGTTAGATAATTGAACAACTGCTTTACCTTGGTTTACACTATCGTTTAATACTGTACCCGCAAGTTCGCCTTTATTAATCAATTGTAATGCTTCTGGTAACGCATCCACACCAAAGATAGGTAATTTTTTACCGTGTGCTTTTGTTGCTTCTAACGCACCTAATGCCATACCATCGTTGTTAGAAATAATGACTTCAATGTCGTTCGCTTTAGAGCTAGATAACCAAGCATCTACTTTATCTTTCGCCATTGCAGCATCCCACATACCAGTATCAATAAATAATTGTTCAGTTTGGATACCTTTCGCATTAAGTTCTTCTATAACATATTTTGTACGCACTTCCGCATCTGGGTGACCAGGTTCGCCTTTTAATAATACAAATTGGATTTTGCCATCTTTATTTAAGTCAAGAGCTGGATTCGCTTTCCATTGTTTTGCAATTAAATCCCCTTGAATTAAGCCTGATTCTTTTGGATCAGTACCTACATAGTAAGCCTGTTCATAAGAACCGATAGCTTTTGCACCAGGGTCTTTGTTAAAGAATACGACGGGAATATTATCTGATTTTGCCTTGCCAATAATAGTTGGAGCTGCTGCTGGATCCACCAAGTTAATCGCAAGTGCTTTCACGCCTTTAGAGAGTAAGACATCAACTTGGTCATTTTGAATAGATTGTGCATTTTGAGAGTCATTCATTAAGAGTTTAATGCCACCGACTACTTTAGCTTCTTTATCAATTTCTTTGCGCATTAAAGACATAAAGTTATCATCATATTTATAAATCGTGACCCCAATACGATTATCTGCAGCAAAACTTGCAGATGCTGAACCTAATGCAATAGCGAAAGCGACGGTACTTAACACGGCTGTTTTTTTCATAATAACACTCCTATTTGGAAGGTTGATGTGGATAGATAAGGTTGTGCACATCATAAATAAATTATCGTAATTAATCTATGAGCAAATTTGCAAAAATGAAAATGATTACATAAAAAATTATGAATTTGTGATCCATGTCACAAATTAGCGCGATTCCACCGAAAAACGGCGTACCAAAGTAGGGTTAAATTGAACTACTGGAGGTGTAATTATTTTCTCGTCAGTTAGACTTAATGCTAATTTAGCCGCATAAGTTGCCATTAAATCAATAGGATAGCGAATTGTGGTTAGTTTTGGGATCAAATAACGGGCAATCGGCATATCATCAAAACCAATAATTGAAAATTGGCTTGGTACGCTGATATTGTTTTCATTGAGAACTGAAATGGCTCCCGCCGCCATTGAATCGTTATAAGCAACGACAGCCGTAAGATTTTTGTTATAACTAAGTAAATCAATCATTGCTTTTTCGCCGCCTTCAAAGTCTGGGCTATTGAGTGTTATCGCCTGTTCAATGATGGGATAATTGTGATCTTTTAATGCGGCAAGATAACCATTTCTTCTTTCAACTTCATCAAAAATGGCGTGATTTGAACCGATATATGCAATATGTTGATGCCCATAACGAATAAGCATTTCCGTGGCTAAATAAGTGCCTTTTTGGTTATCTAAACTGACACAACGATGTTCATAACCTTTAATAACACGGTTAATGATTACCATTCCTTGCACAGTATTTAAATAATGGCTTAATTCGTCATCAGATAAGGCTTTAGAATGTACAACAAGAGAACTACAACGCTTGCGTAATAAGGTATTGATTGCTTCCCGCTCTTTTTCTGCATGATGATAACCAATACCGATAAGAATCGTTTTTTGATGCGCTTCTGCTACTTTATCCACCGCTTTCACTAAAATCGCAAAAAAAGCATCCGTCACATCGGTTACCACCACGCCAATTGTATCGGTGTTTTGCACGGCAAGGGCTTGAGCATTTGCATTAGGTTGATAAGCTAACTGTGCAATAGCTTGTTCCACCGCAAGGCGTGTATTTTCACTAACAGAAAGAGAGTGATTTAATACTCGGGATACGGTAGCGACAGATACATTGGCTAATTTAGCGACATCTCGAATAGTACTCATAACTTTTTCCTTGTTATAATCTATAAATCTTATATTTTGATCATAAATAATTTACGATAAATTGAAAGCGGTTACTTTCATAAGTATGAACTAAATCATAAAAAATTTTGCTTATTTTCTTATTTTGTGACAAAGATCACGGTTTATTTACAATAATTTAGTATAAATTAATGTAATCGTTTACATTGATAAAACAGGAGTCAAAATGACCGCACTTTTTGAACCTACAGAACATCCACATCGTCGCTACAATCCGTTAATCGATCAATGGGTTTTAGTTTCGCCACATCGTGCCAAACGCCCGTGGCAAGGGCAACAGGAAAAAGTCAATGAAGAACAAAAACCAAGTTATGATCCAACTTGTTATCTTTGCCCGAGTAATAAGCGTATTACAGGGGAATTAAATCTAGATTATCGTAAACCTTATGTGTTTAAAAATGATTTTTCCGCGCTTTTAGAAGATACGCCAGCCCCTGAAAAATCCTCCGATCCTCTTTTCCAAAGTTCTCAAGCTCGTGGGGAAAGTCGAGTCATTTGTTTCTCTCCCGATCATAGTAAAACATTGCCATTATTGACCGCACTTGAGATTGAAGAAGTGATTAAAGTATGGCAGGAACAACTTCGTGAACTTGGTGCGAAATACCAATGGGTGCAAATTTTTGAAAACAAAGGGGCAGCAATGGGGTGTTCCAACCCACATCCACATGGTCAAATTTGGGCGAATAGTTTCTTGCCAAATGAAGTTGCTCGTGAAGATCGTACACAACGTGATTATTTGCTAAAACATGGCTCAGTAATGTTGGTTGATTATGTAAAACGAGAATTGGCGTTGAAAGAACGTATTGTCGTTGAAACTGAACATTGGGTCGCTTTAGTGCCTTATTGGGCTATTTGGCCATTTGAAACATTGCTTTTACCAAAAACTCATGTAAAACGTTTAACTGAATTAAGTGACGAACAATCAAAAGATCTTGCGGTTATTTTGAAAAAATTGACGACCAAATACGACAATCTCTTTGAAACCTCTTTCCCATATTCAATGGGATTTCATGCGGCACCGTTTAATGGCGAAGATAACGAACATTGGCAGCTACATGCTCATTTTTACCCTCCTCTTTTGCGTTCAGCAACCGTGCGTAAATTTATGGTGGGATATGAAATGTTAGGCGAAAACCAACGCGATTTAACGGCGGAACAGGCTGCAGAGCGATTACGTGCTTTGAGTGAAGTTCATTATAAAGAAAGAACTAAATAATATAGTCAGTTCCCCTCTTTAGCTTTAGCAAAGAGTGGTGTAGATCGAGTATAGATTTAATATAAAGGATAGAAATATGACCCCAATCCAAAATGCTCAACAAATTTTCAATAGACAGCATAAAAATTTGCCAGAAATTACCGTCTATGCACCTGGCAGAGTAAATATCATCGGCGAACATACCGACTACAACGACGGCTTTGTTATGCCTTGCGCAATTAATTTTGGTACGGCCGTTTCTGGTACAAAACGAGATGATCATATTTGGAATGTTTATGCTGCAGATCTTGATGAAACTGATGAATTTTCTCTCAATATTGAAATTCCTAAGAGTGAACACAAATGGGCTAATTATGTGCGTGGGGTGGTAAAATTTATCCAAGAACATTACCCAGATTTTCAACAAGGTGCAAATTTAGTGATTTCTGGAAATGTGCCGCTTTCTTCAGGATTAAGTTCATCTGCAGCGTTAGAAATTGCGGTGGGTAAATTCTGCCAACAACTTGGCGATTTACCACTTTCTCATACGGATATTGCATTGAATGGGCAAAAGGCTGAAAACCAATTTGTTGGAGCAAATTGTGGCAATATGGATCAGTTAATTTCTGCGCTTGGGCAGGAAAATCATTTACTGATGATCGATTGTCGTAGTCTTGAAACCACGCCAACACCCGTGCCACAAGATGTCGCTGTGATTATTGTGAATTCAAACGTACCACACGATTTGGTAACGGGCGAATACAATACTCGCCGTCAGCAATGTGAAGAGGCAGCAAAATTTTTTGGCGTGAAAGCATTACGAGATGTTTCAGTTGAGCAATTCCAAAAAAGAGAAGCAGAATTGACCGCACTTTCTCCGTTAGCAGCAAAACGCGCTCGTCATGTCGTAACAGAAAATCAACGAGTACTCGATGCAGTAGAAGCATTGAAGAAGAATGATTTGACTCGTTTAGGTGAGTTAATGGGGGAATCTCATGATTCAATGCGTGATGATTTTGAAATCACCGTGCCACAAATTGATTATTTAGTTGAATTGGCTCAACTTGTTATTGGCAAAAATGGCGGTGCGCGTATGACGGGCGGCGGTTTTGGTGGCTGTATTGTTGCACTTGCGCCGCATGATAAAGTCGATGCAGTTCGTAAAATTATTGCGGATAATTACGAGAAAACCACAGGTTTAAAAGAAACTTTTTATGTGTGTACCGCATCACAAGGTGTTCGAGTGATTTAAGAGAAAATGATGTTAGAACAAACCACTTTTAATGCGCCTGATGGTGCACCTTATCAGCTTATAACCCTGCAAAATGAAAATGGGATGCGTATTCAATTTCTGGATTGGGGCGCAACTTGGCTTTCTTGTAAAGTGCCAGTAAATGACACATTACGCGAGGTTTTATTGGGTTGTAAGGTAGAGAATTATCCCACTCATCAAAGCTATTTAGGCACAAGCGTAGGGCGTTATGCAAATCGTATTGCAAATGCACAATTTGAATTGAATGGCGAACTTATTAAATTAAGTAGTAATCAAGGAAAGCACCAGCTTCATGGTGGAGAGGGTTTTGATAAACGTCGTTGGAAAATTCAAGAGTGCGGTGAGAATTTTGTGTGTTTTTCATTACATTCAGAGCATGGCGATCAGGGTTTTCCTGGTAATGTGGATGTGTCTGTAACCTATACGCTAACAGATGATAATAGCGTAAAAATTGAATATGCAGGGATTTGTGATAAGGATACTGCATTGAACTTAACGAATCATGCTTATTTCAATTTAGAAAATGCAGAGCAAGGCAGTGACGTGCGTGAACATATATTACGTTTAAATGCTGATTTTTATCTGCCTGTAGATAATGAGGGGATTCCTAATTCTCCATTAAAGCACGTGGTGAATACAAGTTTTGACTTCCGTATTGCTAAACCCATCAAGCAAGATTTTTTACAAGGGGATCAGCAAGCAACAAAAGGTTACGATCATTCCTTTATTGTCAATAAAGCTTGGCAAAAGCCTTGTGTGTTACTAACCTCTCCAGCTGGCGATTTAAGTTTGGAAGTAAGAACCTCGCAAGCTGCATTGCAGGTTTATACGGGTAATTATCTTGCAGGTACACCAACGAGAAATGGCGAATTATATACCGATTTTTCTGGCATAGCATTAGAAACTCAATGCTTACCCGACACCCCTAATCATCCTGAATGGCAAAATTACGGCGGAATTCAAAAAGCAGGCGAGCAATATTATCATTGGACGGAGTTTAAATTTAAATAAGCCATTATTTATAATAAAAATGTCATTATAAGATCTATAAATTAGGTTCATTTCTAGCGTTAAAAGCGGTAATACACCACCAGCCCCTTAATCTAATTTAATTGGTCAAGCAATGGCTTTTTTATTTACAAAGGTTTACACTAATTTCAAATTTACTCAGGAAATCTATTATGCTTATTTCTTATTCCGACCTTAACCAACAACTTAAATCTGCTGGAATCGGCTTTAATGCAACAGAACTACACGGTTTTTTAAGTGGTTTACTTTGTGGTGGCTTAAAAGATCAAAGTTGGCTACCGCTCTTATATCAATTCAGCAATGATAATCACGCTTACCCAACAGCATTAGTTCAACCCGTTACAGAACTTTATGAAAAAATTAGTCAAACCTTATTAGATGTTGAAGGCTTTACCTTTGAACTTGGTTTAACCGAAGATGAAAATGTCTTTACACAAGCGGATAGTTTATCTGACTGGGCAAACCAGTTCTTACTTGGTCTTGGCTTAGCACAACCTGAATTAGCAAAAGAAAAAGGCGAAATTGGCGAAGCGGTTGATGATTTACAAGATATTTGCCAACTTGGTTACGATGAAGACGATAACGAAGAAGAACTAGCGGAAGCACTAGAGGAAATCATTGAATATGTTCGCACCATTGCAATGTTGTTCTATTCTCATTTCAACGAAGGAGAAATTGAGAGCAAACCTGTATTACATTAAGGAGATCTAGGATGGAATTGGCTTATATGGCTGAATTGCCTAAAGAAGAATTTGAGGAACGCCGCACACGAATATTCACTCAAATGCAACCTAATTCGGCATTATTGCTTTTTTCTGAAATCGAAAAACGCCGTAATAATGATTGTACCTATCCTTTCCGTCAAGACAGCTATTTTTGGTATTTAACAGGCTTTAATGAACCGAATGCTGCGCTGCTATTACTAAAAACAGAACAAACTGAAAAAGCCATTATTTTTCTCCGTCCACGTGATCCGTTACTTGAAACTTGGAATGGTCGCCGATTAGGTGTTGAGCTTGCACCACAACAACTTAATGTAAATGAAGCCTATTCTATTGAAGAATTTAATACCGTACTGCCAAAAATACTGAAAAATTTGACCGCACTTTACTATGTGCCAGAAATTCATACTTGGGGCGATAAATTAGTGACAGAAAGTGCGGTAAGTTTTAACGAGATTTTAGATTGGCGACCAATGCTTAGCGAAATGCGCCTTATAAAATCGCCGAATGAAATCCGCTTAATGCAACAAGCGGGGCAAATTACGGCACTTGGGCATATTAAAGCGATGAAAACAATACGTCCAAATCGCTTTGAATATGAAATTGAAAGCGAAATTTTGTATGAATTTAATCGCCATTGCGCAAGATTTCCTTCTTACAATTCCATTGTTGCAGGAGGAAATAACGCCTGTATTTTGCACTACACAGAAAATGATCGCCCACTAAATGATGGGGATTTAGTGCTGATTGATGCTGGTTGCGAATTTGCTATGTATGCGGGCGATATTACCCGCACTTTTCCTGTAAATGGAAAATTTAGTCAGCCTCAACGTGAAATTTACGAGTTAGTTTTAAAAGCACAAAAACGGGCGATTGAGTTACTTATACCGGGCAATTCCATCAAGCAAGCCAATGATGAAGTTATTCGTATTAAAACCCAAGGATTAGTGGATTTAGGCATCTTGAAAGGAGATGTGGATACACTTATTGAACAACAAGCTTATCGACAATTTTATATGCACGGATTAGGGCACTGGCTCGGTTTAGATGTGCATGATGTGGGCAGTTATGGACAAGATAAGCAACGGATACTCGAAATCGGTATGGTAATTACCGTTGAGCCAGGTATTTATATTTCAGAAGATGCTGATGTGCCAGAGCAATACAAAGGCATTGGTGTGCGCATTGAGGACAATTTACTGATGACTGAATACGGTAATAAAATCCTAACTGCAGCAGCCCCTAAAGAAATTGCAGATATTGAAAATTTAATGAATTTTTAATAAAAATGTTTAAATTGTGATCTAGTACACAGTTTTTTATTGCTCAAAATGTTAGCATTAGAACCAGTTAAAAACCGAACCAATCAGTTAAGGAGTCGATTATGTACAAACACATTTTAGTGGCAGTAGATCTTTCTGAAGAAAGTCTAGTTTTACTTAAAAAAGCAGTTGGAATTGCCAAACGCCACGACGCAAAACTTTCTATCATCCACGTTGATGTGAACTTCTCGGATCTTTATACTGGATTGATTGATGTAAATATGTCTTCAATGCAAGACAGGATTTCCACAGAAACACAAAAAGCTTTATTATATTTAGCTGAAAGTGAGGATTATCCAATTTCAGAAAAATTGAGTGGCAGCGGCGATTTAGGACAAGTTTTAAGTGATGCCATCGAACAATATGATGTGGATTTATTAGTGACGGGACATCATCAGGATTTTTGGAGTAAGTTAATGTCTTCAACACGTCAAGTGATGAATACGATTAAAATTGATATGTTGGTTGTTCCGCTTAGAGATGAATAATTAACAAGAAATTTTTTTTTGAATAATCTGAAATAACTTAAATTTTAACCGCACTTCTCAAATAGCGTCGTGAAGTGCGGTTTTATTTTGGGGTTTTGGCAAAAAGCCTTTTTATAAATTTCAAAAATATGCAAAAATAAGGCGATTTAGTTTTTATTTTATTATGGGTAACAAGGATTCTTTTTAATGAAAACAACAGCAGAAATAAGACAATCATTCCTTGATTTTTTCCATAGCAAAGGCCACCAAGTAGTTGAGAGTAGCTCACTTGTGCCGGAAAATGATCCGACTTTGCTTTTCACAAATGCGGGGATGAACCAATTTAAGGATGTATTCCTTGGAATGGATAAACGCCCTTATTCTAGAGCGACCACTGCGCAACGTTGCGTACGTGCTGGTGGTAAGCATAACGACTTAGAAAATGTTGGCTATACCGCACGTCACCATACTTTCTTTGAAATGCTCGGAAACTTCAGTTTTGGCGATTACTTTAAACAGGATGCCATTAATTTTGCTTGGGAATATTTAACTTCTCCACAATGGCTTGGTTTACCTAAAGAAAAACTCTGGGTAACAGTATATGAAACCGACGACGAAGCCTACAATATCTGGAATAAAGAAGTCGGTGTGTCTGCAGAACGTATTATTCGCATTGGTGACAATAAAGGCGCGCCTTACGCATCAGACAATTTCTGGGCAATGGGCGATACGGGTCCTTGCGGTCCTTGTACTGAAATTTTCTACGATCACGGCGATCATATTTGGGGTGGCCCTCCGGGTTCTCCAGAAGAAGATGGCGACCGTTATATCGAAATCTGGAACGTTGTGTTCATGCAATTCAACCGTTTAGCCGATGGCACAATGGAAAAATTACCACGTCCATCAGTTGACACTGGTATGGGCTTAGAGCGTATTTCTGCTGTATTGCAACACGTTAATTCAAACTACGAGATTGATATTTTCAAAACATTAATCGCTAAAACGGCTGAAGTTGTAGGTACAAAAGATTTAAGTAATAAATCATTACATGTTATTGCTGACCATATTCGTTCTTGTGCATATTTAATCGCCGATGGCGTTATTCCATCAAATGAAGGTCGTGGTTATGTATTACGTCGTATTATTCGCCGCGCAGTTCGTCACGGTCACTTATTAGGTGCCAAAGAAGCCTTTTTCTATAAACTTGTGCCAACTCTAATTGAAGTAATGGCTGAAGCTGGGAAAGATGTAAAAGCCAAACAAGCAAATGTTGAAAAACTATTACGTTTAGAAGAAGAACAGTTTGCTCGCACACTGGAACGTGGATTGAGTTTATTAGATGAAGCCCTTTCTCAAGTGAAAGATGGCATTCTTTCAGGTGAAGTTGCATTCAAACTTTATGATACTTATGGTTTCCCATTGGATTTAACGGCTGATGTATGTCGTGAACGCAATATCACTATTGATGAACAAGCCTTTGACCGTGAAATGGAAGCACAACGCACTCGCGCTCAAGCAGCGAGCCAGTTTGGTGTGGACTACAACAGCGTTATTCGTGTAGATGGCGAAACTAAGTTTGAAGGCTATACTGAAGTCGAATCTCAAGCAAAAATCACCGCACTTTTCTATGATGGAAAATCAGTAGAAAGTATCGAAGCAGGTCAAAATGCAGTCGTTATTTTAGAAAATACGCCATTTTATGCAGAATCAGGTGGTCAGATTGGCGATAGCGGATATTTAAGCGCAGAAGGTGTAACCTTTAATGTGAAAGATACCCAAAAATATGGGCAAGTATTTGGACACATTGGAGAATTAACGCAAGGAAGTTTGAAAGTTGGGCAAACTGTGAATGCGATTGTGGATGCGGAACGTCGCCATAACACATCGCTCAATCACTCCGCGACACACTTATTGCACGCGGCTTTACGTCAAGTTTTAGGTCAACATGTTGTGCAAAAAGGCTCACTTGTTTCAGATAAAGCCTTGCGTTTTGACTTTGCACAACCAGAAGCCATTACAAAAGAACAATTAACTCAAATTGAAACATTAGTAAACCAAAAAATCCGTGCTAACTTCCCTGTTCAAACGGATATTATGGATATTGATTCCGCAAAAGCGAAAGGAGCAATGGCTCTCTTTGGCGAAAAATATGGCGATAAGGTTCGTGTATTAACGATGGGCGATTTCTCAATTGAGCTTTGTGGTGGGATTCACGCAAAACGCACTGGGGATATAGGTCTATTTAAAATTATTACTGAAAACGCAGTGGCTGCAGGCGTTCGTCGTATTGAAGCTGTGACTGGTGAAAATGCGATTGAATGGTTACATAATCAACAACGAATTCTGACCCAAAGCGCGGACTTATTAAAATCAGATGTAAATACTTTAGCGGAAAAAATCCAACAACTTCAAGAAAAAGCGAAGAAAGTGGAAAAAGAATTACAAGGTCTAAAAGAAAAAGCAGCAATGCAAGCTGGTTCTGATTTTGTAAAAAGTGCGGTCAAAATCAACGGTGTTTCTGTTATTGCACAACAATTAGATGGTATAGAAACAAAATCATTACGCGTAATGGTCGATGATTTAAAAAATCAACTCGGATCAGGCGTAATTGCATTTGCATCAATATTAGATGAAAAAGTTAATCTCGTCGTTGGAGTGACAAATGATTTAACCGCCAAAATAAAAGCTGGAGAACTTGTTAATTTAATGGCTCAACAAGTTGGAGGAAAAGGCGGTGGTCGTCCAGATATGGCAATGGCAGGAGGTTCCCAACCAGAAAATGTGGCACAAGCTGTTAAAGTGGCACAAGACTGGTTAAACAAAAATCTGTAGTACAAGCTGGTTGGTGGGATGCCAACCGTTCCTTGATTGATAGGATATCTAATAAATGCAAACTAAGGAGATAAAAGATGTTAATCTTAACTCGTAAAGTTGGCGAAAGTGTACTTATTGGAGATGATATTTCTATCACGGTTTTGAGTGTACGTGGAAACCAAGTTAAACTCGGTGTTGAAGCGCCTAAAGAAGTATCCGTTCACCGAGAAGAAATTTACCAACGAATTAAACAAACGAAAGATGAACCCCATTCAGGCTCCTCTTAGTTAAACAATGGATATGATAACATGAAAGCAATTATTCCTGTCGCCGGTCTTGGCACACGTATGTTGCCCGCCACGAAGGCGATTCCGAAGGAAATGCTCACTTTGGTGGATAAACCGTTAATTCAATACGTGGTAAATGAATGTGTAGCTGCTGGCATAAAAGAAATTGTGCTGGTAACACATTCATCAAAAAATGCTATCGAAAACCATTTTGATACATCTTTTGAATTAGAAACGATGCTGGAAAAACGTGTGAAGCGTCAGCTTCTAGAAGAAGTTCGTTCTATCTGTCCAAAAAATGTAACCATTATGCACGTTCGTCAAGGTAATGCGAAAGGCTTAGGTCACGCCGTGTTATGCGGTCGTCCTTTAGTAGGAAATGAATCTTTTGCCGTTATGTTACCAGATGTATTATTAGCTGAATTTAGTGCAGATCAGAAAAAAGAAAATCTTGCTGCAATGATTCAACGCTTTAATGAAACTGGCGCAAGCCAAATTATGGTAACCTCAGTTCCGCAAGAAAATGTGAGTAGCTATGGTGTTGCAGATTGTGGTGGCATTGAGCTTAATGGCGGCGAAAGTGCAAAAATTAATAGTATTGTTGAAAAACCTTCTATTGAAGACGCACCATCAAATCTTGCTGTGGTTGGGCGTTATGTTTTTTCAGCAGCAATTTGGGACTTGTTGGAAAAAACACCAATTGGTGTTGGCGATGAAATTCAATTAACCGATGCTATTGATATGCTAATTGAAAAAGAAACCGTTGAAGCATTTCATATGACAGGGGAAACTTTTGATTGTGGCGATAAAATTGGCTATATGGAAGCTTTCGTAGAATATGGTATTCGTCACGAAAAATTAGGTAAAGAATTTAAATCCTTTATCAAAAATTTGGCAAAAACGCTATAAATAGCACCAATATAGATAAAATGGACAAAATGAGAGGTTTTGTCCATTTTGTTTTATTATTCAATAGGATATTACTACTATACATAATGGTAGAATAATTAAAATGAAAATAAAAAGGAAGAATTATGGCACTTTGGGGTGGGCGTTTTACACAAGCCGCAGACAAACGTTTTAAAGATTTTAATGATTCATTACGGTTTGATTACCGTTTGGCTGAGCAGGATATTCAAGGCTCAATTGGTTGGTCCAAAGCCTTGGTTAAAGTCAATGTATTAACTATCGAAGAACAACATCAACTTGAGCAAGCACTAAATGAACTACTTGTTGAAGTGCGGTCAAATCCGCAAGCAATTTTACAAGATGACGCTGAAGATATTCATAGTTGGGTTGAAAGTAAGCTAATTGATAAAGTAGGCAATCTTGGTAAAAAATTACATACTGGTCGTAGCCGTAACGATCAAGTGGCAGTCGATATAAAACTATGGTGCAAACAACGTGTGATTGAATTACAAGAATCCGTGCGTAATTTACAACGCCATTTAGTTCAAACCGCAGAAAACACACAACAAGCAGTAATGCCTGGCTATACCCATTTACAACGAGCTCAACCAATCACTTTTGCCCATTGGTGTATGGCATATGTGGAAATGTTCGACCGCGACTATTCACGTTTAACAGATGCTTATAATCGAATGAATACCTGCCCACTTGGTAGTGGTGCCTTGGCTGGTACGGCTTATGCTGTAGATCGTGATTCACTTGCGCACGATCTTGGTTTTGCTTTCGCAACTAGAAATAGCTTAGATAGCGTCTCTGATCGCGATCATGTCGTAGAATTACTTTCTATCGCTTCTCTTAGTATGGCACATCTTTCTCGCTTTGCTGAAGATATGATTATCTTTAACAGCGGAGAGGCAAATTTCGTAGAACTATCCGACCGCGTGACTTCTGGCTCATCATTAATGCCACAAAAGAAAAATCCTGATGCGTGCGAGTTAATTCGAGGCAAAGCAGGCAGAGTGATCGGCTCATTAACAGGCATGCTAGTTACCTTAAAAGGCTTGCCACTTGCGTATAATAAAGATATGCAAGAAGACAAAGAGGGTATTTTTGATGCCTTAGATACTTGGCAAAACTGTGTGGATATGGCAACGTTCGTATTAGATGAATTGAAAGTAAATGTTGAACGTACTCGTGAAGCTGCATTAAAAGGCTATTCAAACGCAACGGAATTAGCGGATTATTTAGTTTCTAAGGGCGTACCTTTCCGAGATTCCCATCATATCGTGGGCGAAACAGTGGTTTATGCAATCGAGAAAAGCAAAGGATTAGAAGATCTGACTATCCCTGAATTCCGCCAATTTAGTGAAGTAGTGGGAGATGATGTTTACGAGATTCTTTCCCTCCAATCTTGCTTAGACAAACGTTGTGCAAAAGGTGGCGTATCGCCATTGCGTGTTGCCGAAGCTATTGCAGAAGCCAAAATAAGATTTGCTTAATTGATATTATAATTTAGAGATCAAATTGGCTCCTACAAGCATCTAAATGCCGCCCGTTATAAGCAAAAACACTTAAATAAAATGACAAAGACAAAAAGTGCGGAAAAAACCACCGCACTTTTTATTTCAATTAGGAATATTCAATGACCAATCAACAAGACTATACTCAAGACAATGACAAACTTTACCGTTATCTTTTCCAACATCGTGCGGTTCGTGGGGAATGGGTTCGCTTAAATAAAACATTCACTGATACATTAAATACCCATCATTATCCTAAAGCAGTACAGGATTTATTGGGTGAAATGATGGTGGCGACTAATTTGCTTACTGCCACACTAAAATTTGACGGCAATATCACCGTACAAATTCAAGGCGATGGTCCATTACGCTTAGCATTAGTAAATGGCAATGATCAACAACAAATCCGCACCCTTGCTCGAGTGGATGGGGACATCACTGAAAATATGAACCTACATAATATGATTGGTAAAGGCGTATTGGTCATTACTATTGCACCAAAAGAAGGCGAACGCTATCAAGGTATAATTAGCTTGGATAAACCCACGATCACAGAATGCTTAGAAGATTATTTTGTACGTTCAGAACAGCTTAAAACTCAATTAATTATTCGCACTGGAGAATATGACGGCAAGCCAGTGGCAGCAGGGATGTTATTACAGATTATGCCTGATGGTTCTGGTACATCAGAAGATTTTGAGCATTTAACTACGCTCGCAGCAACAGTAAAAGATGAAGAATTATTTGGTCTCCCTGCAGAAGAGTTACTCTATCGTTTATATCACGAAGAAACCGTTAATCTTTATCCAGCACAAGATGTACAATTTTTCTGTGGCTGCTCTGCTGAGCGTTCTGGTTCAGCATTACTTTTAATCTCTGATGAAGAAATTGATGAAATATTAGCCGAGCATAAAGGCAGTATTGATATGCAATGTGAGTGTTGTGGCACACACTACTTCTTTAATAAAGAAGCGATTGAAAAATTAAAATCAACAAGACTTTAAAAACAATCCCGACACAATGTTGGGATTTTTGATCTATATTACAACATCACTAAAAAGAGGTAAAATTTTTAAAGAAATGTTCAAAAATGAGATCTACTTAACATTTTTTTATATTGATATCCATTAGAATAAACCACAGTTAAATTTTAATCTTACATATTAGAGGTGACTTATGACAGACTTAAATAAAGTGGTAAAAGAACTTGAAGCTCTTGGCATTTATGATGTAAAAGAAGTTGTTTACAATCCAAGCTACGAGCAATTGTTTGAAGAAGAAACTAAACCAGGTTTAGAAGGCTTTGAAAAAGGTACTTTAACTACGACTGGTGCAGTGGCAGTAGATACAGGTATCTTCACAGGTCGTTCTCCAAAAGATAAATATATCGTGTTAGATGAAAAAACCAAAGATACTGTTTGGTGGACATCTGAAGTAGCAAAAAACGACAACAAGCCAATGAACCAGGCTACTTGGCAAAGCTTAAAAGACTTGGTAACTAACCAACTTTCTCGTAAACGCTTATTTGTAGTTGATGGCTTCTGTGGTGCGAGCGAACACGACCGTATTGCAGTGCGTATTGTCACTGAAGTAGCGTGGCAAGCACATTTTGTAAAAAATATGTTTATTCGCCCAACTGAAGAACAACTCAAAAATTTTGAACCAGATTTCGTTGTAATGAACGGTTCTAAAGTCACTAATCCAAACTGGAAAGAACAGGGTTTAAATTCAGAAAACTTTGTTGCATTCAACTTAACTGAGCGTATCCAATTAATCGGTGGAACTTGGTACGGCGGCGAAATGAAAAAAGGTATGTTCTCAATGATGAACTACTTCCTACCACTTAAAGGTGTAGGTGCAATGCACTGTTCAGCTAACGTTGGTAAAGATGGCGATGTAGCAATCTTCTTCGGTTTATCTGGTACAGGTAAAACAACCCTTTCTACCGATCCAAAACGTGAATTAATCGGAGATGATGAACACGGTTGGGATGATGTTGGTATCTTTAACTTTGAAGGTGGTTGTTATGCGAAAACCATTCATCTTTCAGAAGAAAATGAACCAGATATTTACCGCGCTATCCGCCGCGATGCATTATTAGAAAACGTGGTTGTTCGTGCTGATGGTTCTGTTGATTTCGATGATGGTTCAAAAACAGAAAATACTCGCGTATCTTACCCAATTTATCACATCGATAATATTGTAAAACCAGTTTCTCGTGCAGGTCACGCAACTAAAGTTATTTTCTTAACTGCAGATGCATTTGGCGTATTACCACCAGTATCTAAATTGACACCAGAACAAACTAAATACTACTTCTTATCAGGTTTCACTGCAAAATTAGCAGGTACTGAACGTGGTATTACTGAACCAACGCCAACTTTCTCAGCATGTTTCGGTGCAGCATTCTTAACCCTTCATCCAACTCAATATGCTGAAGTATTAGTAAAACGTATGCAAGCAGCAGGTGCTGAAGCTTACTTAGTGAATACTGGTTGGAATGGTACAGGTAAACGTATCTCAATCAAAGATACTCGCGGAATCATTGATGCAATCTTAGATGGCTCAATTGAAAAAGCTGAAATGGGCGAATTGCCAATCTTCAACTTAGCAATTCCTAAAGCATTACCAGGTGTAGATTCTGCTATCTTAGATCCTCGCGATACTTACGCAGATAAAGCACAATGGCAATCAAAAGCTGAAGACTTAGCTGGTCGTTTTGTGAAAAACTTTGTTAAATATGCAACTAACGAAGAAGGTAAAGCGTTAATTGCAGCAGGTCCTAAAGCTTAATTAAAAATACTAAAAATATTAACCGCACTTTGGGTAACTGAAGTGCGGTCATTTTTTATCTGTTTTCAAGCTGATAAATGTATTCAAAAATTGACAAAAATCCAGTAAAATCACTGTGTTTTAACTTTCGTCAATTAAAAGGACAATGCAATGCTTAACCAAATCAAAAAAGATGCTCAAGATCGTATGGAAAAAAGCCTTGAAGCATTAAAAGGCCATATTTCAAAAATCCGTACCGGTCGCGCACAACCAAGTTTACTCGATGCAATTCAAGTTGAATATTATGGTGCTGCGACCCCACTTCGCCAATTAGCAAACGTAGTAGCAGAAGATGCACGTACTTTAGCTGTAACTGTTTTTGATCGTTCTTTAATCTCTGCAGTAGAAAAAGCAATTTTAACCTCAGATTTAGGTTTAAATCCATCTTCAGCTGGCACAACAATCCGCGTTCCGCTTCCTCCATTAACAGAAGAACGCCGTCGTGATTTAATCAAAATTGTGAAAGGCGAGGGTGAACAAGGTAAAGTTGCGGTTCGTAATGTGCGTCGTGATGCGAATGATAAAATCAAAGCATTATTAAAAGACAAAGAAATCAGCGAAAATGAACAACATAAAGCAGAAGAAGAAATCCAAAAAATCACAGATATTTACATTAAAAAAGTAGATGAAGTATTAGCGGATAAAGAAAAAGAATTAATGGATTTCTAATCATCAAAAATGCGAAAGGCAGACAGTTTTGTCTGCCTTTATTTTATTAGGTATGCGAATTTAGACGTACCAATGAAAATATAATCAACAAAAGTGCGGTAAAGATTCTATGCAAAAACAAAACATTGTCATTCTTGGTTCAACGGGATCAATCGGTAAAAGTACCCTTTCTGTTATCGAAAATAACCCTCAGAAATATCATGCATTTGCACTCGTAGGCGGAAAAAATGTAGAAGCAATGTTTGAACAATGCATAAAATTCCGACCGCACTTTGCGGCTCTTGATAATGTAAATGCGGCTAAAATTTTACGTGAAAAATTAATTGCACATCATATTCCAACAGAAGTATTAGCAGGACAACGAGCTATTTGTGAACTCGCAGCACACCCTGATGCCGATCAGATAATGGCATCGATTGTTGGTGCAGCAGGATTGTTACCGACTCTTTCAGCGGTTAAAGTGGGTAAACGGGTATTACTGGCAAATAAAGAATCACTGGTAACCTGCGGACAGCTTTTTATTGATGCCGTAAAAAACTATGGCGCGAAGCTTTTACCAGTAGACAGTGAACATAATGCGATCTTTCAATCGTTACCCCCAGAAGCACAAGAAAAAATTGGTTTTTGCCCACTTTCTGAATTAGGCGTAAGTAACATTATACTCACTGGTTCTGGCGGACCATTTCGTTACACACCACTCGAACAGTTCGCTAACATCACACCAGAACAAGCAATTACACACCCTAATTGGTCTATGGGTAAAAAAATCTCTGTCGATTCAGCCACAATGATGAATAAGGGCTTGGAATACATTGAGGCTCGCTGGCTTTTCAACGCAAATGCGGAAGAAATGGAAGTCATTATTCACCCACAATCTATTATCCATTCTATGGTACGGTATGTTGATGGCTCGGTCATAGCTCAAATGGGAAATCCAGATATGCGTACACCAATTGCAGAAACTATGGCATATCCTCACCGCACTTTTGCTGGAGTAGAACCACTCGATTTCTTTAAAGTCAAAGAACTGACGTTTATTGAACCTGATTTTAATCGTTATCCAAATTTAAAACTGGCTATTGATGCCTTTGCTGTGGGTCAATATGCAACAACAGCAATGAATGCAGCTAATGAAATTGCCGTACAAGCATTTTTAGATCGTCAAATTAGTTTTATGGATATTGCAAAAATTAATTCGAAAACAATTGAGAAAATTTCGCCTTATACCATTCAAAATATTGATGATGTACTCGAAATTGATGCACAAGCAAGAGAGATTGCGAAAACGCTAATTAGTAAATAGACCTAGAATAACTAGGTCTAGTTTATTCGATTTAATGGAATACAAATTCCAAAATGCACATATAGGCTGCAATACAAAATAAGATAATCGCCAATAATTTTCTTGTTAAAGCTGGATTCATTAATCCACGCAATTTCATTGAGAAGAAACTCATTCCAAATGAACCCAAGGTAACGACACCAACTACAAGAAAATTTACATACCCTAATTGACCACTTAGGCTGACATCATAAGGGAAGGCTCTTGTGAGATAACCATATAAATTACCAATACCGCCAATAATCATCATATAGTTCGTATAAACGGCAATTTGTTGCGTTTTTACCCCCTTTAATTGCCCGACAAGGGGCGCAATGATAGATCCGCCTCCAATACCTGTAATACCCGCAATTAATCCTCCGCCACAACAGCTAATGCTACCTTTCGCTCGTTCTATAGGAGACATATTAGGCACTTCTATTTGTGTTCTCGATCTGTTTAAAAATGTTTTAATTGCTAGTGCACTCAAACTAACCGTAAAAATTAAACTAATTACCACAGTAGAAAAATAAAAACTTAATTCAAAGCCAATTTGCACGCCAATAACCATCGCAATAGACCATAAAATCATATTGATATAATCAATTTTAATTTTTTGCTTATGGAAAAATAATAAATTAATCAATGCAGTACACATCACTATGGTAAGTGATGTAGCTGAAATAACTTGAATCGGCAATTCAGGAAATAATGTACGTAAAATTGGCACCATCAACACCCCACCGCCAATACCAAAAATAGCAGAAACCATATTGGTACAAATACCGCAAATCAGTAAGATAAAAATTGTGCTAAGTGCCATCTTAGATCCTATTTAAAAATTCATTTAATCATACTTCATTTTGACGTAAGAGCATATGCTCAGCTTATGATCGCTATCATATACAGTTAAAATTATTCTGTTATGATAAAAAGAATAAGGAGGATACGTAGATATGAATTCATTTCAATTAATGGCAAAACCTACTGGTTCAATTTGTAATTTAGATTGTCAATATTGCTTTTACTTGGAAAAACCTCACTTAAACCAACGGGCTATGACTAATGAAGTATTAGAAGCCTATATCAAATCCTATATTGAAACAACGCCTCAACAACAAGTTACTTTCCTATGGCAAGGCGGCGAGCCAACCCTAGCAGGTCTTGATTTCTACAAAAGAGCGGTCAATTTTCAGCATAAATATGCTAATGGCAAACAAATTGAAAATTCTCTACAAACGAATGGGGTATTACTTAATGCCGATTGGTGCCGTTTTCTTCACGATCATCACTTTCTTGTAGGGCTTTCTATAGATGGACCTAAGCACTTACACGATACCTATCGTTTAACTAAAAATGGAAAAGGCTCATTTCAACAAGTAATAAATGCTCTCGATTTACTCTATAATTACCAAGTTTCTTTTAATACGCTAACTGTGGTACATAATCTCAATGTCCAATATGCTAAAGAAATCTACCATTTCTTGAAAAGAATAGGTTCATCTTATATGCAATTTATTCCACTAATGGGCGATTACAAGCAACAAGCTACAGCAAAAGACTACGGTCAATTTTTAATTGATATTTTTGATGAATGGTATGCCAATGATGTAGGCAAAATTGGTATTCAATTTATTGAACAATGGTTTATGGCTTACCTTGGTTTACAACCAAGTTTATGTATTTTTCGTGAAACCTGCGGCGATCAATTGGTTATTGAACAAAATGGCGATATTTATAGTTGCGATCATTATGTTTATCCTGAATATAAACTCGGAAATCTTATTGAAACCCCTCTAATACAGCTCCTTGATAATAATACTAAACAAAAGAATTTTGGCGCAGCAAAATCTTTTCTTTCCGAACAGTGTAAAATCTGCAAGTTTCGCTTTGCCTGTCACGGAGGCTGCCCAAAACATCGTACAATTCAAGGATTTGGTAAAGCACATAATCAACTTTGTGAGGCATATTATTCTGCACTTTCTCATATGGATCCATATTTAAAGTCATTTGCAAAATCATTTGGCAAAATAAAATAATATTTATCTAGCTTAAAATTTTGTTAAACACTTCACATTTTTATAATTTGCTTATAGCAGAAAAATATAGAAATTTGTATAGTAATCTGAAGTTATTTATATATTAAAAGACGCCTTTATGTTTACATTGCCCTATTATTTACCACAAAACTTAAATGAATGTATTATTTCTGAGAGTAAAACTCTAGAAAAAAACAGCTTAATTTATGCACAAGGCGAGAAGCCTAAAGAATTTTATTTTTTAAAACAA
This sequence comes from Haemophilus sp. HN_Hi10, assembly GCF_049821985.1. NCBI lineage: Bacteria > Pseudomonadati > Pseudomonadota > Gammaproteobacteria > Pasteurellales > Pasteurellaceae > Haemophilus > Haemophilus sp. HN_Hi10. Next base: position 147,478 of record NZ_CP187495.1, read on the forward strand.
GGGCTAGTTGGTCTGTATCATAGTCTAGAAAATGGCAAAGAAACATTGACTCGACTTTATCACGCTAATGAATATTTTGGTTTTCGTACTATTTTTAGTGAAACATCTTATCATTGCAGTGCAAAAGTATTAATGGAAGCCGATATCGTTAGAATATTTCCTGGTAATCACGCAAATTTTATTGCAAATAACCCTGATTTTTCTTGTTATCTTATGAAACAACTTTCTAATGAATTATATGATGCAGAACACCGAATAAGTAATACAGCTTATAAGCGTAGTTACGAACGTATTATTGATGCCATTGAAAATTTAACAGAAAGTTATCCCGATTACCCTTGGACCTACCGAGAAGTAGCGGAATTTTGTGGATGTGAAACTGAAACCGCAATTCGTATTAGTAGAGAGCTTAAAAAACAAGGAATTTTAGATAAAAATACACGACATCTACGAATATGCTCTTAAAATTTACTACTGTTCACTGATTGTAAATAATATATCTAAGTAATGATTAAATCAGATAAAGATTTTTTTAATATATAAAATAAAAAAGCCCACTATATGAAGTGAGCTTATTTTTAGAATTAATTTTTATTCCTCAGTTGTTGCCTCAGCAACTTCTGGACGATCAACTAACTCAATGTATGCCATTGGTGCATTATCGCCTGCACGGAAACCACATTTCAAAATGCGAGTGTAACCACCTGCACGTTGAGCAAAACGTGGACCTAATTCATTAAATAATTTTGCAACAGTTTCAACGTTGCGAGTACGAGCAAATGCTAAACGACGGTTAGCAACGCTATCTACTTTTGCTAATGTAATTAACGGTTCAACTACACGGCGTAATTCTTTAGCTTTAGGCAAAGTAGTCTTAATGATTTCATGACTAACTAAAGCACTTGCTAAGTTACGGAACATCGCTTGGCGATGACTACTATTACGGTTTAGTTGACGACCACTCTTACGATGGCGCATGATCTTATCCTTCTCAGAAAAATCTTAACCTATGACCAAACTAGTCTTCAGCAATACTTGCTGGTGGCCAATTTTCAAGGCGCATACCAAGTGACAAGCCACGAGAAGCAAGAACATCCTTAATTTCAGTAAGAGATTTCTTACCAAGATTAGGGGTTTTTAATAATTCTACTTCAGTACGTTGTACTAAATCACCGATATAATGAATTGTTTCTGCTTTCAAACAGTTAGCAGAACGAACTGTCAGCTCTAAATCATCTACAGGACGTAATAAAATCGGATCAAACTCCGGTTTTTCTTCCTTAATCTCAGGCTGACGAACATCACGTAAATCAACGAATGCATCAAGTTGCTCCGCCAAGATTGTTGCTGCACGACGAATTGCTTCTTCTGGCTCAAGTGCACCATTAGTTTCTAACTCAATAACGAGCTTATCCAAATCTGTACGCTGCTCAACACGAGCTGCCTCTACATTATACGTAATTCGTTCAACCGGACTATAACAAGCATCAACAAGCAAACGACCAATTGGACGCTCTTCTTGCGTATGTGTACGAGATGAAGCAGGAACATATCCTCTACCACGCTGAACACGTATACGCATACTAATTGAAGCGTTTTCATCAGTTAAATGACAAATCACATGATCTGGATTTACAATTTCAACATCACCATCATGGGTAATGTCCGCTGCAACAACAGGGCCAATTCCAGATTTATTTAATGTCAGAATAACGTCATCTTTATTCTGTACCTTAACCGCTAGACCTTTAAGGTTCAAAAGTACTTCAAGAATATCTTCTTGAACACCTTCCTTACTACTATATTCATGCAATACGCCATCAATTTCTACTTCAGTTACAGCACAACCTGGCATTGAAGACAGAAGGATACGACGCAATGCATTACCTAGAGTATGACCAAAACCACGCTCTAACGGTTCTAAGATCACTTTAGCATGTGTTGAACTAATTTGTTCAATATCTACTAAACGTGGTTTTAAAAATTCTGTAACAGAACCCTGCATTTTATCCTCTCTTTGGTTTTAAGCTTAACTATTATTTAGAGTAAAGCTCAACGATCAGATGTTCGTTAATGTCTGCTGATAAATCAGAACGTTCAGGAACACGTTTGAATACACCTTCCATTTTTGCAGAATCAACTTCTAACCATGTTGGTTTTTCTCTTTGCTCTGCTAATTCTAATGATGCTTTAATACGAGCTTGTTTTTTCGATTTTTCACGAATAGCAACTACATCATTTACAGAAACTTGGAAAGATGGAATATTAACAACACGACCATTCACAACAATTGCTTTATGGCTCACTAATTGACGAGCCTCTGCACGAGTTGCAGCAAATCCCATGCGATAAACAACGTTATCCAATCTACCTTCTAATAACACTAATAAATTTTCACCAGTGTTACCTTTCAAACGGTTTGCTTCTTTATAGTAGTTACGGAATTGACGTTCTAAAATACCATAGATACGACGAACTTTTTGTTTTTCACGTAACTGACTACCATAGTCAGACAAACGCGGTTTACGAGCACCGTGCTGACCCGGTGCTGTATCAATTTTACATTTTGAATCAATCGCACGCACGCCTGATTTAAGGAATAAATCAGTGCCTTCACGACGGCTGAGCTTGAGTTTAGGACCCAAATATCTTGCCATTTTCTTTCTCCAACTATCCTATATACGTCTTAAACACGACGTTTTTTCGGTGGACGACAACCGTTATGAGGAATCGGAGTCACATCAGTAATATTCGTGATACGGAAACCCGCTGCGTTTAACGCGCGAATTGTAGATTCACGACCTGGACCCGGACCTTTAACCATAACTTCCAAGTTCTTTAAGCCAAATTCTTTAACGATTTCAGCACAACGCTCTGCCGCAACTTGCGCTGCGAACGGAGTTGATTTACGAGAACCACGGAAACCTGAACCACCTGCAGTTGCCCAAGCTAGAGCATTACCTTGACGGTCAGTAATAGTAACGATTGTATTATTGAAAGATGCGTGAATATGTGCTACGCCATCTACAACTTGTTTTTTTACACGTTTACGTGCACGAACTGGTGTTTTAGCCATTCTTATTTACCCCGACTATTTTTTGATCGGCTTACGTGGACCCTTACGGGTACGCGCATTAGTTTTAGTACGTTGACCACGTACCGGTAAACTACGACGATGACGTAAACCACGATAACATCCTAAGTCTAAAAGACGTTTGATGTTTAGTGTTACTTCACGACGTAAGTCACCTTCAACGGTAAATTTACCAACTTCGTCACGCAGTTTGTCAATCTGCTCTTCAGACAATTCTCTGATCTTAACATCTTCAGCAATACCCGCTGCTGCACAAATAGCTTGTGAACGAGTTTTACCAATACCGTAAATTGCAGTTAAAGCGATTACAGCGTGTTTATGATCAGGAATGTTAATGCCTGCAATACGGGCCACTATGCACTCCTATATTTTAATTAATTTGATATTCTGATCTTGAAAAGCCCGTTTTCAGGATACTCAAACAGAATATCAAGGACATAAATGAGTTGAGCAGTATAACTACTCAACTGGTTCTTGGCAAGAAAAATGTTAATTAACCTTGACGTTGTTTGTGTTTAGGGTCGCTACACAATACGCGTACAACACCCTCACGTTTAACAATCTTACAGTTACGACACATTTTCTTTACGGAAGCACGAACTTTCATTGCTTATCCTTTTACTTTAAATGAACAATTATTGTCCAAAACCCTTAAGGTTTGCTTTTTTCAACGCAGATTCATATTGAGAAGACATTAAATGACTTTGAACCTGAACGATGAAATCCATAATTACAACGACTACAATTAAAAGAGATGTTCCACCGAAGTAAAATTTAACATCCCAAGCCGATGTCATAATATAAGGAACTAAACATACAAACGTTACATAGAGACCGCCAATTAATGTAAGACGAGTCATCACTTTATCAATATAACGTGATGTTTGTTCACCGGGTCTAATTCCTGGAATAAATGCACCAGATTTTTTTAGATTATCTGCTGTATCACGAGGATTATATTGCATTGCTGTATAGAAAAAACTGAAGAAAATAATTGCGACAGCATAAACAAGCAAATAAAGTGGCTGACCAGGATTCAATAACATTGATAAATTATTTAACCATTCAAATTTATCATTTTGCCCAAACCATTGTGTTAATGTAGCTGGGAATAAAATAATACTTGAAGCAAAAATTGCTGGCATTACATTTGCCATATTCACTTTCAATGGTAAATGTGTTGAATGACCACCTAAAATTTGACGACCTTGTTGACGCTTCGCATATTCAACGCGAATTCTACGTTGTCCTCTTTCAACAAAAACAACAAAATAAGTTACTGCAAATACAATAGCTGCGATCAGAAGAAGAACTAATGGATGCATCTGTCCTTGACGAGCCTGCTCAATAGTTTGAAAAATAGCCGATGGTAAACCAGCTACAATACCGCCAAAAACAAGAATTGAAATACCGTTACCAATACCTCTTTCAGTTATTTGCTCACCCAACCACATAAGGAACATTGTACCAGTGACTAAACTAACAACTGAAGTAAAGTAAAAACTAAATCCAACATTTGGCACTAAGCCAGACAACATATTTGGTAAACCTGTTGAAATAGCTACTGCCTGAATCGTTGCAAAAACAACTGTCGCATAACGAGTATATTTAGAAATTTTACGCTGACCAGCAGCACCTTCTTTCTTTAATTCTGCTAAAGCAGGAGAAACCGTTGCAAGCAATTGAATTACAATAGATGCCGATATATATGGCATGATTCCTAATGCTAAAATGGATGCACGGCTTAGAGCACCACCAGAGAACATGTTAAACATGTCAATGATAGTGCCTTTTTGTTGTTCAACTAATTGAGCTAGAACAGCCGCATCAATACCAGGAACCGGAATGAATGAACCAATTCGATAAACGATAAGTGCACCTAAAACGAAAAGTAATCGGCTTTTTAATTCACCTTTACCGCTATTAGTACTTCTTGCTTGATAACCTGGTTGTTTAGCCATTTGCTAATTATTCCTCAATTGAACCGCCAGCAGCTTCAATTGCTGCTTTTGCACCTTTAGTTACACGTAAACCGCGTACCGTTACTGCAGATTTCACTTCTCCTGCTAAAATTACTTTAGCGAATTGGATATCTTTAGTTAAGATATTTGCTGCTTTTAATGTTTCTAAAGTTACTACATTACCTTCAACTTTGGTTAATTCATTTAAACGAACTTCTGCAGTCACTGCAGATTTCATTGAAGTAAAACCAAATTTTGGTAAACGACGGTATAACGGCATTTGACCACCTTCGAAACCGCGACGAACACCGCCACCAGTACGAGATTTTTGACCTTTATGACCGCGGCCACCAGTCTTGCCTAAACCTGAACCAATACCACGACCGAGGCGTTTAGCACTATGCTTTGCACCTTCAGCCGGAGATAGAGTATTTAAACGCATCTCTTACTCCTCCACTTTAACCATGTATGAAACTTGGTTAATCATACCACGTACTGCAGGCGTATCAATTAACTCAACAGTGTGGTGCATATGGCGAAGACCAAGACCACGCAAGGTAGCTTTATGCTTCGGTAAACGAGCAATTGAGCTACGAACTTGTGTTACTTTAATAGTTTTAGCCATTATTCATTACCCCAAGATTTCATCAACAGTTTTACCGCGTTTTGCAGCAACCATTTCTGGTGATTTCATATTTGCTAATGCATCAATAGTTGCACGAACAACGTTAATTGGGTTGGTAGAACCATACGCTTTAGAAAGAACGTTACGTACACCTGCAACTTCCAATACCGCACGCATTGCACCACCAGCGATGATACCTGTACCTTCGCTTGCTGGCTGCATAAATACACGTGAACCAGTATGAACACCTTTAACTGGATGTTGTAATGTACCTTCATTTAAAGCGACATTAATCATATTGCGACGTGCTTTTTCCATCGCTTTTTGGATCGCTGCTGGAACTTCGCGCGCTTTACCATAACCAAAACCTACTCGGCCATTACCATCGCCCACCACAGTTAATGCAGTGAAACTCATAATACGACCACCTTTTACAGTTTTTGATACACGGTTTACTGCGATTAGCTTCTCTTGCAGTTCACCAACTTGTTTTTCGATGTTTGACATCTCAATTTACCTCATTAGAACTGTAGACCAGCTTCACGTGCAGCGTCCGCTAAAGTTTGGACACGACCATGATATTTAAAACCGGAACGATCAAAAGCAACAACTTGAACGCCTTTTGCTAATGCGCGTTCTGCAACAGCTTTACCTACTGCAGCAGCTGCATCTTTATTACCGGTGTATTTTACTTGCTCACGAATTGCTTTCTCAACAGTTGAAGCAGCGGCAAGCACTTCTGAACCGTTTGGTGCAATAACTTGTGCATAAATATGACGTGGAGTGCGGTGAATAACTAAACGAGTTACACCTTGCTCTCTCATCATATGACGTGCACGAGCTGCACGACGGATACGAGCTGATTTCTTATCCATAGTGTTACCTTAATTATTTCTTCTTAGCCTCTTTGATACGCACTACTTCATCAGCGTAACGTACCCCTTTACCTTTATAAGGTTCAGGACGGCGATAAGCACGAATATCTGCTGCAACTTGACCGATCAACTGTTTGTCTGTACCTTTCAACACGATTTCGGTTTGAGATGGACATTCTGCTGTAATACCTGCCGGCAAAGTGTGCTCTACTGGGTGAGAATAGCCTAAACTTAATGCAATTGCATTGCCTTTAAGTTGAGCTCTGTAACCTACACCCACCAATACTAATTTTTTAGTGAAACCTTCAGTAACACCGATAACCATTGCATTAACTAATGCACGTGCAGTACCCGATTGAGCATTTGCTTCAACAAAACCTTCACGTGGAGTGAACGTAAATTGTCCGTTATCTTGTTTTACTTCAACTGATTCATGAATTTTGCGAGATAACTCGCCATTTTTACCTTTTACTGTTAATAGCTGACCGTCGAGTTTAACTTCAACGCCGGCAGGAATATTAACAGGTGCCTTTGCAACACGAGACATTTTCCTACCTCTCTATTAAGCTACATAACAGATGATCTCACCGCCTAAACCTGCTTGACGAGCAGCGCGGTCAGTCATAACACCTTTAGATGTAGAAATAACTGCAACACCTAAACCGCCCATAACTCTTGGTAATTCATCTTTACGTTTGTAAATACGAAGACCAGGACGACTTACACGTTGGATGCTTTCTACAACTGGTTTGCCTTGGAAATATTTTAAAGTAATTTCCAATTCAGGTTTAGCACCTTCTAAAACTTTTACGCTTTCGATATAACCTTCAGCAGCTAATACATTGGCAATTGCCACTTTTAGCTTGGAAGAAGGCATATTGATTGCAACTTTGTTCGCAGCTTGACCGTTACGAATACGGGTCAGCATATCTGCGATTGGATCTTGCATACTCATTGTACTTTTTCTCCGATTCCAAAATAAAGTGGTATATTACCAGCTCGCTTTTTTAAGGCCAGGGATTTCACCGCGCATTGCAGCTTCACGAACCTTAATTCGGCTTAAACCAAACTTACGTAAAACGCCATGAGGACGTCCAGTTTGGCGGCAACGGTTACGTTGACGAGATGGGCTAGAATCACGTGGTAAAGTTTGTAACTTTAACACTGCATCCCAACGATCTTCATCAGAGGCATTGACATCAGAAATGATTTTCTTTAATTCAACACGTTTTGCGTAGAATTTTTCAGCCAATTTAACGCGTTTTACATCGCGTGCTTTCATTGATTGTTTAGCCATTATAACCTGCCTTATTTACGGAATGGGAAATTAAAGGCAGCAAGTAGTGCTTGACCTTCTTCATCATTCTTAGCAGTAGTTGTGATAGTGATATCTAAACCACGTACACGATCTACTTTATCGTAATCGATTTCAGGGAAGATGATTTGTTCACGCACACCCATGCTATAGTTACCACGACCATCGAACGATTTCGCGCTTAAACCGCGGAAGTCACGAATACGTGGAACAGCAATTGTAATTAAACGTTCAAAGAACTCCCACATACGCTCACCGCGTAGTGTTACTTTACAACCGATTGGATATCCCTGACGGATTTTAAAGCCAGCAACAGATTTACGAGCTTTAGTTACTAAAGGTTTTTGACCGCTGATTGCTGCTAAATCCGCTACTGCGTTGTCTAGCAATTTTTTGTCGGTCAATGCTTCACCCACACCCATATTCAGGGTAATCTTTTCGATTCGTGGGACTTGCATGACAGATTTGTAGCCGAATTTATTTTTTAATTCGCTTACTACTTGATCTCTGTAGTAATCATGCAGTTTCGCCATCGCATTACTCCAGTTTGTTAGATAATTTCATTGTTAGATTTGAAGAAACGTACTTTTTTGCCGTCTTCGAATCTAAAACCTACACGGTCAGCTTTATTTGTTTTAGGATTGAAAATCGCAACATTTGAAGCATCAATTGCAGCTTCTTTTTTCACTAAACCACCAGCTTTTCCTAATGCAGGAACTGGTTTCTCATGTTTAGTAATGATGTTGATACCTTCAACAAACACTTTACCGTTTGGTAACACTTTAGTTACCTTGCCACGTTTGCCCTTATCTTTACCAGTAAGAACAATTACTTCATCATTTTGACGGATTTTAGCAGCCATTACATTCCCCTTACAGTACTTCTGGAGCTAAAGAAATGATCTTCATGAATTTCTCAGAACGAAGTTCACGAGTCACTGGTCCAAAAATACGAGTACCGATTGGTTGCTCAGTGTTATTATTTAAAATTACACAAGCGTTACCATCGAAACGAATAACTGAGCCATCTGGGCGACGAACACCCTTCTTGGTGCGCACAACAACTGCTTTTAATACATCACCTTTTTTTACTTTACCGCGTGGAATTGCTTCTTTTACAGTAATTTTGATAATGTCACCAATCGCAGCATAACGACGGTGCGATCCACCTAGAACCTTGATACACATTACGCTGCGAGCGCCTGAATTATCAGCAACATCCAGCATAGTCTGTTCTTGGATCATATTAGTGCTCCGTTAAGATTAAAAAAACACCCTTTCGGGACGAACCCATCCGCACTACTCAGATAGAATGGCGGATAGGTGGCGAATTCTAACAAAAGAAAAAGAGAAAGGCAATGATAATTTACCTTTATCCTCTCAACTCGTTTATTAAAAGTGCGGTTGAAATTTACAAGATTTTGAATGTAAAAAAGCCAATGGATTAACCATTGGCCTTTCATTGTTATATTGTGAATTAAGCGATTACCGCTTTCTCAACAACGCGAACTAAAGTCCAAGATTTGGTTTTTGATAGAGGACGACATTCGCGAATCTCTACGGTATCACCAACTTTGGCTTCATTATTCTCATCGTGTACGTGTAATTTAGTTGTACGACGGATAAACTTACCATATAAAGGGTGTTTTACCTTACGTTCAATAGCAACAACGAAAGATTTTTCCATTTTGTCGCTAACAACTTTACCTTGTACGCTACGAATTTTATCAGTCATTACTCACCCGCCTTTTCGGTTAATACAGTTTTTACACGTGCAATATCACGACGCACTTGTTTAGCCTGATGGGTTTGTTGAAGCTGACCGGTGGCTGTCTGCATACGCAACTTGAATTGTTCACCTAAAAGGTTTACTAATTCAGCATTCAGCTCTTCAACACTTTTTGTACGTAAATCTTGAGCTTTCATTACATCACCGTCTTAGTTACGAAAGTGGTCTTAACTGGCAATTTAGCAGCTGCTAATGCAAATGCGTTTCTTGCTACTTCTTCAGACACACCATCCATTTCATAAAGCACTTTACCCGGTTGGATTAAGGCTACCCAGTACTCAACGTTACCTTTACCTTTACCCATACGGACTTCTAATGGTTTTTCAGTAATTGGTTTATCTGGGAATACACGAATCCAGATTTTACCTTGACGTTTTACTGCACGTGACATTGCACGACGTGCCGCTTCAATTTGACGAGCGGTTAAACGACAACGACCAACTGCTTTTAAACCGTAAGTACCGAAGCTAACTTCAGTACCGCCCGCGATACCACGGTTGCGGCCTTTGTGAACTTTACGGAATTTTGTACGTTTTGGTTGCAACATTTAGCGTTTCTCCTTACTTACGACCTTTACCGCGAGGAGCCTTTTTAGGCTTGTCGGTAGGTTGTTGTTCTGATTGCGCAACGGCAGCCATTCCACCAAGAATTTCACCTTTGAAGATCCACACTTTAACGCCGATTACGCCGTAAGTTGTGTGAGCTTCTGCAGTGTTATAATCGATGTCCGCACGAAGAGTATGTAGAGGTACACGACCTTCACGATACCATTCTGAACGTGCGATTTCTGCACCACCTAAACGACCGCTAACCTCAACTTTGATACCTTTAGCACCTAAACGCATTGCGCTTTGTACCGCACGTTTCATTGCTCGACGGAACATTACACGACGTTCTAATTGAGAAGCGATGCTATCTGCAACTAATTTCGCATCTAATTCAGGTTTTTTCACTTCAGCAATGTTGATTTGAGCAGGAACGCCAGCGATTTTAGACACTGCGTTACGTAATTTTTCAACATCTTCACCTTTTTTACCGATTACGATACCAGGACGAGCTGTGTGAATAGTTACACGAATACTTTTAGCTGGACGCTCAATAGTAATACGTGAAACTGAAGCATTTGCTAATTCTTTATTTAAGAATTTGCGTACTTTGAAATCGCCTTCAAGATTGTCAGCGAAGTCTTGTGTATTCGCGAACCAAGTAGAGCTCCAAGGTTTAACAATACCTAGGCGAATACCATGTGGATGTACTTTTTGACCCATTGCTATTCCTCTACTTATTAACGATCTGACACAACCACAGTAATGTGGCTAGTACGTTTTAAAATACGATCTGCACGACCTTTAGCACGTGGCATAACACGTTTCATGCTAGGACCTTCATCAACGAAGATTTTAGCAACTTTAAGATCATCGATATCTGCACCGTCATTGTGCTCTGCGTTTGCAATAGCTGATTCTAAAACTTTCTTCACTAAAGCTGCTGCTTTTTTGTTAGTGAAAGTTAAGATTTCTAATGCTTGCGCAACTTTTTTACCACGAATTAAATCGGCAACTAAGCGAGCTTTTTGGGCAGAAGTGCGAGCGTAACGATGTTTTGCGATAGTTTCCATCTATTTACCTCTTATTTCTTAGCTTTCTTATCTGCCGCGTGACCGCGGTATGTACGAGTCGGTGCAAATTCACCAAGCTTATGACCGATCATTTCATCAGATACATAAACAGGAACGTGCTGACGACCATTATGGACTGCGATGGTCAATCCGATCATTGATGGAATGATCATTGAACGACGGGACCAAGTTTTGATTGGTTTTTTATCCCCGCTTTCCACCGCCTTCTCTACCTTCTTCAACAAGTGTAGGTCAAGGAAAGGACCTTTCTTGAGAGAACGTGGCATGGCTAATCCTCTTTAATTTAATCTATTATTTGCCACGACGACGTACGATATATTTATCAGTACGTTTGTTGTGACGAGTTTTCTTACCTTTAGTTTGAACGCCCCAAGGAGTTACTGGGTGTTTACCAAAGTTACGACCTTCACCACCACCGTGTGGGTGATCTACTGGGTTCATTGCAGTACCACGAACTGTAGGGCGAATGCCTCTCCAGCGGTTAGCACCAGCTTTACCCAATACGCGAAGCATATGTTCTGAGTTACCAACCTCACCGATTGTTGCAACACATTCAGCTAATACTTTACGCATTTCGCCAGAACGTAAACGTAAAGTTACATAGTTGCCTTCACGTGCGATGATTTGTACATAAGCACCAGCAGAACGAGCGAGTTGACCGCCTTTACCTGGTTTTAATTCAACGTTATGTACTGTTGAACCAACTGGGATATTACGCATTGGTAATGAATTACCCACTTTAATTGGTGAGTTTATGCCAGCTTGGATTTGATCGCCTACTGACAAACCTTTAGGTGCTAAGATATAACGGCGTTCACCATCTTTATAAAGCACTAAAGCAATGTTAGCAGAACGGTTTGGATCATATTCCAAACGCTCAACAACCGCTGGGATGTCTAACTTGTTACGTTTGAAATCGATTAAACGGTAGTGTTGTTTGTGACCGCCACCAATGTGACGAGTAGTAATACGACCATAGTTGTTACGACCACCAGTTTTAGATTTAGTATCTAGAAGAGGTGCGTAAGGTTTACCCTTGTGTAATTCAGGGTTCACGATTTTAACAACGTGACGACGACCAGCGGAGGTCGGCTTACATTTAACGATAGCCATTCTCTAATTTCCTCCGATTACTCTGCACTGTCCACGAAGTCCAAATTTTGGCCTTCGGCTAAAGTTACATAAGCTTTTTTCCAGTCGCTGCGACGACCCATTTTGTTACCACGGCGTTTAGTTTTACCTTTAACAACCACAGTACGAACAGAGTCAACTTTTACTTCAAATAATTGAGCAACAGCAGCAGCAATTTCAGCTTTGTTCGCATCTAAAGCAACTTTAAGTACAACAGTGTTAGATTTTTCAGCATTGTTCGTTGCTTTTTCAGAGATGTGCGGTGCACGTAGCACGCTTAGCAAACGTTCTTGACTCATGCTAGGATCTCCTCAATTTGTTTCACAGCATCAATAGTAACAATCACTTTATCGAAAGCAATTAAGCTAACTGGATCGATACCTTGAACATCACGTACATCAACTTTATATAAGTTACGTGCTGCTAAGAATAGATTTTCATCTAAACTTGCTGTGATAATTAACGCATCTTCAACGGCTAAATCTTTTAATTTTTGTACTAAAACTTTAGTTTTTGGTGCATCTAATTCAAATTTTTCAACAACAACCAAACGGTCTTGACGAACTAATTCAGAAAGAATGCTTTTGATAGCACCACGGTACATTTTCTTGTTCACTTTTTGGCTGTGATCTTGTGGTTTAGCCGCGAAGGTTGTACCACCAGAACGCCAGATTGGTGATTTAATATCACCAGCACGAGCACGACCTGTACCTTTTTGACGCCAAGGTTTTTTACCTGAACCAGACACTTCAGCACGAGTTTTTTGCGCACGAGTACCTTGACGCGCACCTGCCGCATAAGCAACAACAACTTGGTGGATCAACGCTTCGTTAAACTCACGTCCGAAGGTAGTTTCAGAAACAGTTAGTGCGTTTGCACCTACAACTTGTAATTCCATCTCTATCTCCTAGACTTATGCTTTAACTGCTGGCTTAACGATAACATCGCCATTAATAGCACCAGGCACAGAACCTTTTACTAATAGCAATTTACGCTCAGCATCTACACGAACAACTTCAAGTGATTGAACAGTTACACGTTCAGCACCTAAATGTCCTGCCATTTTTTTACCTTTAAACACACGACCCGGAGTTTGGTTTTGACCAATAGAACCAAGTACACGATGTGATAAAGAGTTACCATGTGTAGCATCTTGAGTACGGAAATTCCAACGTTTAACACCACCTTGGAAACCTTTACCTTTAGAAGTACCGGTAATATCTACTTTTTTAACATCTGCAAAGATGTCTACATTGATTTCTTGACCTAAAGTGAATTCTTCACCTTCAGTACGAAATTCCCATAAACCGCGACCAGCTTCAACACCTGCTTTCACGAAATGGCCTGCTTCAGGTTTAGTTACACGATTCGCTTTTTTAGAACCAGTAGTAACTTGAACTGCAGTATAGCCATCGTTTTCAAGAGTTTTAACTTGAGTTACGCGGTTGGCTTCGATTTCGATAACGGTAACTGGTACAGAAACACCGTCTTCATTGAAGATACGGGTCATACCAACTTTACGACCGACTAAACCAATCATTGTAATAACCTCTTAATTAACCTAGGCTGATCTGCACGTCCACGCCGGCAGCCAAATCTAAACGCATTAATGCATCAACAGTTTTTTCTGTTGGCTCTACGATATCTACTAAACGTTTGTGAGTACGAATTTCGTATTGGTCACGTGCGTCTTTGTTTACGTGTGGAGAAATCAACACGGTGAAACGCTCTTTACGAGTTGGTAAAGGGATTGGACCACGAACTTGTGCACCAGTACGTTTAGCTGTTTCTACGATCTCCGCAGTAGATTGATCGATCAAACGGTGATCGAAAGCTTTTAAGCGGATACGGATTCTTTGGTTCTGCATTAGACCAGAGCTCCAATAAAATTTAGCTAATAAAAAACTAACACCAATCACAATTCTAACTTCAAAATAGAAAAGGAGGTGCAAGTTACCTGTTATATAGTCTCCAAATCGGAAACATTGTTAGCCTGACATATCGTCACGCTCGTTTAATAAATGATTACATTAAACGGCTCTCATATTAAGGGCTCGTAGATTCTATAGAAAGACAACCCTATTTGCAAGCTTTTATTTTAACTATTTTGTTGGCCTAAAAGCCTCTAATAATTTATCAAAAATATATTCTTCAAGATGTGTGTAGACCGTTTTTCTTTGACGACATAGTGTCACTTTCCACGGAACAGGACTTTCGATTTTACGACACAAAAATTCTTTTGAATGATAAAGCTCAGCCATAGGTAACGGTAGAATAGTTAATAATTCTTTGTTTGTTTTGACCGCACTTAGCAGAAAATCCCAACAGCTCGAATCCAAAACAATATCTGGATAACAATTATTGCGCTCAAAAGCTTCCTTCAAATGATGATGAATCATAAATGTTTGATCAAAAATTGCCATTTTCTGGTGATGTAAATCGGCCCATGTGATTTGTTGTTTTTTTGCTAAAACATGCTTTGGTGAAAGAAATAAGGCTAATTCAGAACTATGAATTTCAATTGAATCAATAATATTTTTTGATATTCGCTCGGGATATAACAACACGGCTAAATCAACTTTATCTAAAAGAAGTTCACTCTTTAGAGCATAAGCTCCAATTTCTTTAATAATGAAATTAATATCTGGATTCTTAAGAATAAGATTAGGCAATACAGAAGAAAACACGGCTGATAAAACTAAGGGAGGAATACCAATTGTTATCGTACCTTTCTTACAATCTTTTGATTTATAAAGATTTGTTCTCATATCATTGTAACGCTTGATCACTTCTTTTGCATCACGATAATAATTCTCCCCCGCAAAGGTTAGTCCAATAATTTTTCCTGATGCCCGTTTAAATATCTGAATATTTTCACGATTCTCAAACTCTGTAATCATCATACTTAATGCAGGTTGAGACACATATAAATTTTGAGACGCTCGGCTTAAATTAAAATCATTATCTACGATTGAAACAAAATATCTTAGATGCCTAATATCCATCATTTTCACCCCCCTAAGGGCTGCCATTTTTATAAAATATAGCACAAGGATTGTTTAAAACACTATCAAAATAACTTATACCCCCCTAAGAAAGATGTATTTCTTTTACGAAATTTTTTTTGCTATTTTCAATATCAATCTAGTTCCTTTATCGCCTATCAAGGATCATCACAAGAAACATATCCATTTGAAATATAAGATACTTATTTGTTGATATTCTTTCTTTTAATCTCGTTATTAGGAGGTCTCTATGACACAAAAACATCTTAAGCTTAATAATCTAAATCAACACCTACATGATGGTATGAGCATCATGTTTGGTGGATTTATGGGTATCGGCACTCCAGCCAAACTTGTCCAACAAATCTTAGATTCTGGCGTAAAGGATCTCACACTCATAGGCAATGACACAGCCTTTATTGACACTGGCGTAGGCCCTTTAATTGTAAATAATCGAGTCAAACGTTTAATTACATCCCATATTGGTACAAATCCAGAAACTGGTAAAAAAATGATTGCTGGTGAAATAGATGTAGAACTCGTTCCACAGGGTACCTTAGCTGAACGGATTCGTGCAGGTGGTGCTGGATTAGGTGGTATTTTAACACCTACGGGTGTCGGCACTGTTGTTGAAGAAGGAAAACAAAAAATTCAAATTGATGGCAAAGAATATTTGCTTGAACTCCCACTAAAAGCTGATATTGCCATTATCCATGCTCAAAAAGGTGACATGAATGGCAATTTAGCTTATGAATTATCTGCTAGAAACTTTAATCCACTCGTTGCTTTAGCAGCCAAAACTGTCATTGCCCAAGTTGATAATCTACTAGAGGTCGGTCAGTTACCCCCAGATGAAGTCATCACGCCAGCCGCATTAATTGATTACATTGTTTGTTCAGAATAAGGAGAACGCCATGAATGCAAAAGAATTAATCGCTCGCCGAATTGCGATGGAATTACATGATGGAGATATTGTTAATCTTGGTATTGGTTTACCAACACAGGTTGTTAATTATTTACCTGATAATGTCAATATTACACTTCAATCAGAAAATGGCTTTCTTGGTTTAACTGCATTTGACCCAGAAACTGCTAATTCAAACTTAGTAAATGCTGGTGGTCAGCCTTGTGGAATTAAAAAAGGCGGTGCTACTTTTGATAGTGCTTTTTCCTTCGCTTTAATTCGTGGCGGTCATGTTGATGCCTGTGTGCTAGGTGGACTTGAAGTTGATCAAGAAGCAAATCTCGCTAACTGGATGGTACCTGGCAAAATGGTACCAGGAATGGGCGGAGCAATGGACTTAGTGACGGGTGCAAAAAAAGTGATTATTGGCATGGAACATTGTGCCAAGTCAGGTTCCTCAAAAATTCTAAAGAAATGTACCTTACCGCTCACAGCAAGTAAAAAAGTTGCCATGGTGGTTACCGAATTGGCAGTATTTAACTTCATTGAAGGCAGATTAGTTCTAAAAGAACACGCTCCTCATGTGGATTTAGAAACAATTAAAGCCAAAACAGAAGCCGATTTCATTGTTGCCGATGATTTCAAAGAAATGCAAATCAGCCAAAAAGGACTTTAATTATGATTAGTCGCGTTTCTCGTTTTATGACGACATTCGTTAGTAAATACCTGCCAGACCCACTTATTTTTGCCGTGTTACTCACCTTTGTCACATTCATTTGTGCTTGGGGATTAACCGATAGTACACCTGTTGATTTAGTTAATATGTGGGGTAATGGCTTTTGGAATTTACTTGGTTTTGGTATGCAAATGGCATTAATTGTCGTAACTGGTAATGCTCTTGCAACCTCACCACAAATTCGTAAGTTTCTTTCTACAATCGCTTCAATAGCAAAAACACCAGCACAAGGTGTTGTCTTAGTTACGTTTATGGGTTCAATTGCCTGTATCATTAACTGGGGCTTCGGTTTGGTCGTTGGTGCGATGTTTGCAAAAGAAGTCGCACGGAGAATAAAAGGCAGTGACTACGCCTTACTGATTGCCTGTGCCTATATTGCATTTATGACATGGGGTGGAGGTTTTTCAGGCTCAATGCCACTTTTAGCCGCAACACCAGGCAACCCAGTTGCTCATTTAATGGTGAGCGAAAGCAACCCACAAGGTATTATTCCTGCAGTTAGTACGCTTTTCTCTGGGTACAATATTTTTATCACGTTAAGTTTAGTCATTTGCTTGCCTTTCATTACCTATATGATGATGCCCAAAAATGGCGAAGCAAAAAGTATTGATCCAAAACTTATTGCGCCCGATCCAACATTTGATAAAAAATTGGATAAAGATGCAACACTTGCTGAAAAAATGGAAGAAAGCCGCTTCTTAGCCTATACAATCGGGGCATTAGGATATAGTTACCTCGGTATGTATTTCTACAAAAACGGATTCAATCTCACAATTAATAATGTAAACCTTATTTTCTTAATCACAGGAATTGTGCTTCATGGCTCGCCAATGGCCTATATGCGAGCAATTATTAATGCCACACGAAGCACAGCAGGGATCTTAGTGCAATTCCCATTCTATGCGGGTGTGCAACTAATGATGGAGCATTCAGGCTTAGGTGGTTTAATCACCGAATTCTTTATCAATGTTGCTAACAAAGATTCTTTCCCATTATTAACCTTCTTTAGTTCTGCTTTTATTAACTTTGCAGTGCCTTCTGGTGGCGGTCACTGGGTCATCCAAGGACCATTTGTTATCCCTGCTGCTCAAGCATTAGGTGCAGATCTAGGTAAGTCTACAATGGCAATTGCCTATGGTGAGCAGTGGATGAACATGGCTCAGCCATTTTGGGCATTACCAGCACTGGGTATCGCAGGGCTTGGCGTGAGAGATATTATGGGCTTCTGCATGACCGCACTTATCTTCACCGCACCAATTTTTATTATTGGTTTATATTTCTTATAGAAAAGGAGTTAAAAATGGAAAATGTTGTTATTATTAGTGCAGTTAGAACACCGATCGGCAGCTTTAATGGTGCATTATCTTCCGTAAGTGCGGTTGATTTAGGTGCAATTGTGATACAAGAAGCCATCAAGCGTGCCAACATTGAAAGTGCATTAGTTAATGAAGTCATCATGGGGAACGTATTACAAGCAGGACTAGGGCAAAATCCAGCCCGTCAAGCAGCATTAAAAGCAGGAATAGAGAAAGAAATCCCTTCTTTAACAATCAATAAAGTATGTGGATCTGGTCTAAAAAGTGTCGCATTAGGTGCACAGTCTATTACCAGTGGTGATGCTGATATTGTTGTTGTGGGTGGCATGGAAAATATGAGCCAAGCACCTTATCTTTTAGATAGCAAAGTACGACAAGGCGTCAAAATGGGTAATCTCACATTAAGGGACACAATGATTGAAGACGGACTAACTTGTGCTAGCAATCACTATCATATGGGGATTACTGCCGAAAATATTGCAGAACAATATGGCATTAGCCGCCAAGCACAAGATGAACTCGCATTACGTTCACAAACCTTAGCATCTCAAGCCGTGCAATTAGGTGTATTTGATAAGGAAATTGTCCCTGTTATGGTAAAAACTCGCAAAGGTGACATTATTGTTTCACGAGACGAGTATCCTAAAGCAGATACTACAGCTGAAGGTTTAGCTAAATTAAAACCTGCTTTCAAAAAAGAGGGTACTGTCACCGCAGGTAACGCTTCTGGCATTAATGATGGTGCTGCAGCACTTATTTTAGTTAGCGAAAGCAAAGCTCATGCACTTGGATTAAAAGCCATTGCAAAAATTAGAAGCTATGCCAGCGGTGGGGTAGATCCATCTGTTATGGGATTAGGTCCAGTTCCAGCAACGCAAAAAGCATTGAAAAAAGCAGGAATAAATCTTGATGATATCGATCTGATAGAAGCAAATGAAGCCTTTGCCTCACAGTTCTTAGGTGTTGGCAAAGATCTCAATTTGGATATGAATAAAACCAATATTCATGGTGGAGCTATCGCACTTGGGCATCCAATCGGCGCGAGTGGTGCAAGGATTTTAGTAACGTTATTGCACAATCTTATCGAAAAAGATAAAAAACTTGGGCTTGCTACACTTTGTATTGGCGGTGGTCAAGGTATTTCTATGATTGTAGAACGCTTATAACCATTTACTTCCTAAACTACAACAGCGAAATATTTCACTTCTAACTAAAAAAGCGAATTTCTTTTAAGAAATTCGCTTTTCTTTTGATATCCAATTATTCTTTCCTCTCCATCATCGCAATATGCCTTGTCGCGGCAATCCACGCCCCAACATAGCCCATAATTAAACAGCACACTAATAGGAATATAAATTCGCCAACGCCTAATCCATTCAAACTGAATTGGACGGCAAAAATATCCGTTACATATTTCACTGCAGAAGTAAAATAGCTGATAATAAAACTACTAAAAATTGCAGCGGCTAATCCACCTAATACAGCATAAATCATCCCTGTATAAAGGTAAGGACGAAGAATAAATTGATCTGTTGCACCAAGCAATTTCATCACATCAATACTTGATCGGCTACTATACACATCAGAGCGGATACTGTTACCAATAACCAAGAATACCGCTATCGCCATTAATACAGTACAGAAAATTGCCACGTGAGCAATTAACCAAGAAAGTGCGGTTAATTTTTCCATCCAATCATTATCCAAGCGAACTTCTTGTACCCCTTTGATTTTATTTAAATTGGTACGTAACTCATCACGTTTTTCTGACACATTAAATTCGCTCGTCGGTTTTACTATCACGACCGCAGGTAATGGATTATCATCTAAAATTTCTAATTCTTCGCCAAAGCCAGACCAGCTTTTAAATTCCTTTAAACTTTCTTGGCGAGAAACATAATTAAGGGATTCCACCCCATTTTGTTGGCGGATTTTTTCCACCACCAAATTTGCGTCTTCTTCACTTAAGTTTTTATGCAGATAAATCGTCAATTCACTTTCAGGATAAAATTGTGTGGTCGCTAAATGTAAATTTTTCCACATTAAATAGCTCACGGTTGGGATCGTCAGAGATACAGCAATCACCAAAATCGTGAGCAGCGTGCCAAATTTACGTTGCCATAAATCCGCCCATACTGCACGCAAAGTATAGGCTGTTTGAACAAAAACAGATGCATCCGGTCGGCTCATGATTATTCCTTAATAACGTAAATAACCTTGTTCAAGCACAAGACAAGGTTTTGGTTTTTGTTGAATTAAATTAATGTCGTGAGTAGCAATTAACACTGTCATTCCGAGACGATTAAATTCTTCAAACAAATTAAAAATGCCTAAAGAAAGTTCATCGTCTAAATTACCCGTTGGTTCATCTGCTAGTAAGAGCTGAGGTTTATGCACAATCGCACGCGCAATATCAACACGTTGCTGCTCCCCTCCAGAAATTTGTGGTGGCAAATAGTGCGCTTTATTACGCAATCCTACACGATCTAAAGATGCCATAGCACGTGTATGCGCATCTTTTGGATGCATACCTGCAATAATCAACGGCAATGCCACATTTTCCACCACAGTACGATCTGTTAATAAACGATAATCTTGATGAACCATACCAATTTGGCGACGCAAAAACGGAATTTCATATTTTGACAAACGAGTAATATCGTGTCCGTTAAACCAAATCTGACCTGCGTTGGCTTTTTCCATCCCCATAATAAGCTTGAGTAATGTACTTTTCCCTGCGCCTGAATGCCCAACCAAATAAGTCATACTTCCCACTGGAAGATGAAAATTCAAGCCTTGTAACGCAGGCTGCGTTGCACCGTGATAGGCTTTAGAAACATTTGAGAACTTAATCACAATTTTTCCTTATTCTTTTTATTCTTCTTCATGAACGAATAATGCCTCAATAAATTCCTTGGCATTAAACTCACGTAAATCTTCTATTTTCTCGCCCACGCCAATATAACGAATAGGCAACTTAAACTGATCGGCTATGGCAAAAATCACGCCGCCTTTTGCCGTGCCGTCTAATTTTGTGAGTGAAATTCCTGTTAAACCCACAGCTTCATTAAATAATTTCGCTTGGCTAATGGCATTTTGTCCTGTGCCAGCATCCAGCGTAAGCATAATTTCATGTGGCGCAGTTTCGTCATATTTTTTCATAACACGAACAATTTTTTTCAGTTCGTCCATTAAGTTATTTTTATTTTGCAAACGACCCGCCGTATCCGCAATAAGAATATCAATATTGCGTGCAGCCGCTGATTGCATCGCATCAAAAATCACCGATGCAGAATCAGAACCCGTGCTTTGCGCAACAACTGGAATATGATTACGTTCTCCCCAAACTTGAAGCTGCTCAACAGCCGCTGCACGGAAAGTATCGCCCGCCGCAAGCATCACTGATTTTCCTTCAGCCTGAAATTTACGTGCGAGCTTACCAATTGTCGTCGTTTTACCCACACCATTTACGCCCACCATTAAAATCACATAAGGTTTTTTCGTGCTATCAATCTCTAACGGTTGTGCTACTGACTCAAGAATATCCGCCATTTCTACTTTTAATTGCTGATATAAAAGCTCGGCATCTTGTAATTCTTTGCGGCTTGCATGTTCAGTCAAATTTTTGATGATTTTACTTGTTGTCGGCACGCCAATATCCGCAATCAAAAGTTGTTCTTCCAATTCTTCAAACAACTCATCATCAATTTTCTTTCCTAAGAAAAAGCTACGAAAACCCGCGCCAACATTTTGTTTAGTTTTCAGTAATCCCTTAACTAAACGACTAAAAAAGCCCCCTTCACTTGGTTTTCCGCGAGTTTCAATTTCAACAACGGGCTGAAGATCATCTTCTAAATTTTTCGCTTCGATGATTTCTTCGACTGGCTCAAGTGCAACTGGCTCAAGTGCGGTTGAAATTTCCTGTATTTTTTCTTCTTCGACTAAATCATTAGCTTCAAATTTTTCAATAGACGGCTCGACATCTTTAATCTTTTCTTCTTCAATTATTGGCTCTATTTTAGGTTCATCTTGCTTTTTATTACGCCCAAATAACGATGCCCAAAATCCGCCTTTTTTATTTTCTTCAGCCATAAAATGCTCTCTTAACTGTAATCCGATAAAAATGTCGTTCATTCTAGCAAAAAATCGTCTAAACTAAGCAAAATTTTCAATAAAAATCGAATCTTTATGAAAAAAATACAAACGCCAAATGCAAAGGGCGAGGTTCGCATTATTGCTGGGCTATGGCGAGGTCGAAAACTTCCAGTATTAAATTCTGAAGGCTTACGCCCAACTGGCGATAGAGTGAAAGAAACGCTTTTTAATTGGTTAATGCCTTACATTCATCAGTCTGTATGTTTAGATGGCTTTGCGGGGAGTGGTTCGTTAGGTTTTGAAGCACTTTCTCGCCAAGCGAAAAAAGTGACTTTTTTAGAATTGGATAAAACCGTTGCCAATCAATTAAAAAAGAATTTACAAACACTCAAATGCTCATCAGAACAGGCTGAAGTAATTAATCAAAGTAGTTTGGATTTTCTAAAACAGCCACAAAATCAACCGCACTTTGATGTGGTGTTTTTAGATCCACCTTTTCATTTTAATTTGGCAGAACAAGCAATTAGTTTACTTTGTGAAAATAATTGGCTAAAACCCAATGCGTTAATTTACGTAGAAACAGAGAAAGATAAACCGCTTATTACTCCTGAAAACTGGACGTTATTGAAAGAAAAAACGACGGGAATGGTGAGTTATCGTTTATATCAGAATTAGAGAAAAAATTATGTTAGATATTGTTTTATATGAACCAGAAATCCCACAAAATACCGGTAACATTATCCGCCTTTGTGCCAATACAGGATTTCGCTTGCACTTAATTGAACCCCTAGGTTTCACTTGGGATGATAAACGCTTACGCCGCTCAGGTTTGGATTATCACGAATTTGCGGAAATCAAACGCCACAAGACTTTTGCAGCCTTTTTAGAAAGCGAAAAACCCCAACGTCTCTTGGCACTCACAACAAAAGGCAGTCCAGCACATAGCCAAGTAAAATTTGAACTTGGGGATTATTTAATGTTTGGCCCAGAAACTCGTGGCATTCCGATGTCAATTTTAAATGAAATGCCGCTGGAACAAAAAATCCGCATTCCAATGACAGCCAATAGCCGCAGTATGAACTTGTCTAATTCGGTTGCAGTAACGGTTTATGAAGCGTGGCGACAATTAGGCTATAAAGGTGCGGTAAATTTACCAGAAGTAAAATAAACAAAAAAGTGCGGTTAAAATTTAATAAGATTTTTAACCGCACTTTTGTTATTTAAATGGAACTTGTTTTCCGAACATTTTTATTTTTACTCGTCCAAATTCATTTTTTATTTTTTCTAAAATAGAAAACTTACGTTGATTTCCGTGCACTCTATCTCTCCCCTCTTTTAAACTGCTTTCAAAAGGATGATCTGGATGTAATATAAAATCTTGAACGCAAATACCAGGTGAAAGTTGTACTATTTTATAATTCTTGAAATGTAAAAAATCCTCAAAAACAAGGGAATCAACTGCTACATCAAGTGGTTTATTTTTTACTAATTCAAGCAAATATTTAGCCCCTTTCGCTGTAACAGTATATCCAGCACATCCTGATTGTTTTACCGTAATGGGATAAACATTTCTATCACATTTTACAGATTGTGGTTTTTTTAAGAACATTTTGCCATTTGCTTCTAATTTTAAAACATGAATATCATCAGAAATATAATCAATTTCTAATAATTCTTTGGCATTTTCCCCTAGATGAATGTCATCTTCAAAAATATTGATATAGTTTAAATTATTCTCTAAGGCTAAATTCCACAAGACAATATGACTTAATGCACAACCAATTTCTCCATCTGATAACTTGGCTTGAGGAGAACGATCTAATGTAATATTAAATTTTTTAGCGGTTTCTTCAATAAGGTCAGGCGTGATAGCATCAAAGAATGCAAAGGGAATATTCTGCTTACCGAATTCTTCGGTAATGTGTTTTCGGCGTTTTTGTTCGGTAGTTAAACTGATAACATAATTGTGCTGAGCTGCATTATGCATAATAAGTAACCCAAATAAATAAAAAGGTGGAACAGTATAATATAAAAAGTGCGGTGAAAAATCATAGAAATTTTAACCACACTTTTCTCTCTAAAATTAAATATTATTTGCTAAACGATATTCAACCAAATCTTCAATGGTAAGCACAGAATAACCAAATTTCTTTGCAAATTCTACAATATCGGGGGTGCGAGCCATTGTGCCATCGTCGTTAGTAATTTCACAAATAACACCTGCTTCTTTAAATCCTGCTAAACGCGCTAAATCAACGGACGCTTCAGTGTGTCCGCGGCGAGTAAGTACGCCACCATTTGCTGCACGAAGTGGAAATATATGACCAGGACGATGCAAATCTGTTGGAAGTGCATTATCCGCAATCGCCATTTGAATAGTAGTTACTCGGTCTGCGGCAGATACGCCTGTAGAAACACCTTTCGCGGCTTCGATCGTTACAGTGAAAGCCGTTTTGTTTACGCTATTATTGTGTTCTACCATTGGCGGTAAATCGAGTTGTTGGCAACGTTCATCGGTAATACATAAACAAACGATACCACTGCCATAACGAATTAATTTTGCCATTTGTTCTGGCGTGATTGTTTCTGCTGGGAAAATTAAATCGCCTTCATTTTCACGATCTTCATCATCTAAAACTAATACGCCATTTCCCTTTTTGAAGGCATTAATTGCTTTAAGTACGCGTTCTTCAGCGGTATTGCCGAATGGAGATAAAATTGACTGATTCATAGTAATTTCCTAATTTGAGATTTCAATTAAATACCAGAATCAGGGCTGAGAAATGCAAATAAAATGAACGATTTGGGAACCCAATTCGTTTTATTCTCTTTCATCCAGACTTTACTGTCGGCTTTGGAATTTCACCAAATCTGCTGACTTTAAAAATGAATGTCAGGACAATTTCGCAGGGAAAATTTGCCAAAAATTGACCGCACTTTTAAACGCTCGTGGGCTTTACCACCGGTAGGGAATTTCGCCCTGCCCTGAGAATGCGTGCTAAGTATAACGCAAAATACCTAGGCACTAAATCAGAACGTGAAAAATATTTTCATTTATCCTACAATAAACACACTCAATTCTTACGCTATCAAGAGCGGATTATGTCAAAAGCAAAAGAAAAAAAAGTCGGTGTCATTTTCGGGAAATTTTATCCTGTACACACAGGTCATATAAATATGATTTATGAAGCGTTCAGTAAAGTCGATGAACTACACGTTATCGTGTGTAGTGATACGGAGCGCGATTTGAAATTGTTTTACGATAGTAAAATGAAACGTATGCCAACCGTGCAAGATCGTTTGCGTTGGATGCAGCAAATTTTCAAATATCAAAAAAATCAGATTTTTATTCATCATTTAGTTGAAGACGGTATTCCAAGTTATCCAAATGGCTGGCAATCTTGGAGTGAAGCGGTTAAAACCCTATTTCATGAAAAACATTTTGAACCTTCAATCGTATTTAGTAGCGAACCTCAAGATAAAGCACCTTACGAAAAATACTTAGGTTTAGAAGTTTCGTTAGTCGATCCTGACCGCACTTTCTTTAATGTGTCCGCCACTAAAATTCGTACGACACCATTCCAATATTGGAAATTTATTCCGAAAGAAGTTCGTCCTTTCTTTGCCAAAACGGTAGCGATTTTAGGAGGAGAGAGCAGTGGTAAAAGCGTGCTTGTGAATAAATTAGCCGCCGTATTTAATACCACTTCCGCGTGGGAATACGGACGTGAATTTGTATTTGAAAAGCTAGGTGGCAATGAGCAGGCCATGCAATATTCTGATTATCCGCAAATGGCTCTTGGTCATCAACGATACATTGATTATGCAGTTCGCCATGCACATAAAATTGCATTTATTGATACGGATTTCATCACTACGCAAGCGTTCTGTATTCAATATGAAGGAAAAGCCCACCCATTTTTAGACTCAATGATTAAAGAATATCCTTTCGATGTCACTATTTTGCTTAAAAATAATACTGAATGGGTGGATGATGGCTTGCGTAGCTTAGGTTCACAAAAGCAACGCCAACAATTTCAACAACTACTCAAAAAACTGTTAGATAAATATAAAGTTCCTTACATAGAGATTGAATCGCCAAGTTATCTTGAACGTTATAACCAAGTTAAAGCCGTCATTGAGAAAGTGTTAAATGAAGAAGAAATCAGTGAATTACAAAACACAACTTTTCCTATAAAGGGGACATCTCAATGATTTTATTTGCTGGTGATCCGCACGGAAGCTATGATCATATTTACCCTTTTATAAAAGAACAGGAAAATGTCGCACTGATAATTTTAGGCGATTTACAGCTCACGACAGCAGATGAATTGGATAAACTCGCACAACATTGTGATATTTGGTTTATTCATGGAAATCATGATAGTAAAACCATTAGTGCTTTTGATTCAATTTGGGGTTCTGAGTGGCAATCACGTAATTTACACAATCGCGTAGTTGATATTCAAGGAACCCGCATTGCGGGATTAGGCGGTGTATTCCGCGGGCAAATCTGGATTCCGCCAAATCGCCCCATGTTTTTTGATCCTATTCATTATTGTCAATATAGTCCACAAGAGAAAATCTGGCGAGGCGGTGTGCCTTTGCGTCATCGCACGTCAATTTTTCCATCAGATATTGAAATCTTAGAAAACCAACAAGCGGATGTGTTGATTTGTCACGAAGCTCCTAAGCCACATCCGATGGGTTTCCAAGTAATTAATGATTTGGCAATGAAGATGGGGGTTAAGCAAGTATTCCACGGACATCATCACGAAAACTTTACTTATCGAACAAACTACCCCTACAAAATCACAAATGTAGGTTTCCGCAGTCTTGCTGATGCAGAGGGAAATTATTTGCTACAAACGATCGACGATCGTGAAAAATAAATCTATTCCAAAATAAAAGCCGATTCAAATGAATCGGCTTTTTTACATTCAAAGTGCGGTATTATTCCGCATTGTTTTTCGATTTAATGACAGCGTAAACTACACCTGTTGATAAAGCACCAATCGCAATTGCACCAAGATATTTCAACGGCTCAGATACAAATGGAATGACAAATAATCCGCCGTGCGGAGCTTGTAATGTAATATTTAATCCCATTGAAATCGCACCAGCCACCGCACCACCAATCACAGAGCTAATAATGACTCGAATTGGATCTGCTGCCACAAATGGTAATGCGCCTTCAGAAATAAAGCATAAACCAAGGACAAATGATGCTTTCCCTGCATCGCGTTGGCTAACTGTGAATTTATTGCGAGCAATCCAAGTCGCAACTGCCATACCAATTGGTGGAACCATACCTGCTGCCATTGCCGCAGCCATTGGCGTATAAACTTGGGAAGCAATCAATCCAACCGAAAAAGTGTACGCTGCTTTATTTACCGGTCCGCCCATATCGATACACATCATTGCGCCGATAATTGCACCTAACACAATCGCATTCACTTCGCCCATTGAAGTAAGCCAATTACTTAACTCTTTCATAATTTCAGCCACTGGTGGATTGATGAGATAAATCATCGTCAAACCAACAATCATCGAACCTAAGAGCGGTAAAATTAAAATCGGTTTTAATGAAGTCAGGCTTGCTGGCAATCGAATAATCACATTCAGCCCTTTCACCACATAGCCCGCTAAGAAACCAGCAATAATACCGCCAAGAATCCCTGCACCCGATTCACTTGCCAACATCCCAGCAATCAAACCAACTGCAAGCCCTGGACGATCAGCGATAGAAAATGCAACGTAACCAGCAAACACGGCTATCATTAATTTAAACGCCACACCTCCGCCGATATTCATCAACATATCGGGAAGATCTTGAAAAACTCCTGTATTTTCAATTACATTAAAACTGAACATAAAGGAAATCGCGATCAACAACCCACCCGCAACCACTAACGGTAACATATGAGAAACACCAGTCATTAAGTGTTTGTACACACCTTTTTTCTCACGGCTTTCTTCTTTCGATTCCGAATTATTTCCACCATCAAAAATTTTGGCTTCTTTAAATGCTTGATCAAATTCTTGCTCGGTTTTCTTCAAGGCTAATCCTGTTGAAGTGCGGTACATTGGTTTACCTTTAAATTTATCTAAAGGCACATCAATATCTGCTGCAACAAATACCAAATCAGCCGCCGCGACTTCTTCTGCAGTAATTTCATTGCCAGCCCCAACTTGACCACGGGTTTCAACTTTTACATTCCAACCTTGTTTTTTCGCATAGGCTTCAATCGCTTCGGCAGACATAAACGTATGTGCAACGCCAGTTGGACAAGCAGTTACCGCAACAATATTTTTTACACCAGAAACACCCGTAAAACTTACCGCACTTTTCGGTGCAACATAATCTGCCCCATTGGCTAAGGCATTTGCCAGCGTTACTTCAGGAGAAATCATGGCGATAGCTTCACCGATAATAAAGACTTTTTTACCAACTAAAGCAGGGTTATTTGGTAATACAGAACCAAATACGAGAACAAGATCTGCTTCGGCTGGTGTTTCTACAATAAAAACATTCGCTTTTTGCGCAGCCGCTCGAAAAACTTCATGTAATAAATAGGCTTTCGCATCGCCTACATTAGCTGATTGGGTTAAAAATAACTTCATACTATCCTTCAATCATCGTTATTTGTACTTTGTCTAAAATGGGGTCAAGTAAACTCAAATCACTCACACCAACATTACTTTGAGACACTGCAAAAGCGGACACAGCCGTAGCAAAAGCTAAGGTTTCTGCTTTCGATAAACCTTTTTCAAAACCATAGATTAAGCCTGCTACCATGGAATCCCCTGCCCCAACGGTACTCACTACATTTTCACATTTTGGTGGTTCTGCTTTGAGCACTCCTTCATTATTAATCCATAAAGAACCTTTTGCGCCCATTGAAATAATCACGTTTTCAATGCCTTCCGCTTTGAGTTGCTGTGCAGCGGCAATAATTTCTTCAAGACGATTTAATGGATGACCAACCCAAGCCTCAAGTTCTCGATGATTGGGTTTTACTAGCCAAGGTTTCGCTTTTAATCCAGCGGTGAGCGCAGCATTGCTACTATCAAGCACCACTTTTACACCAGCTTTATGAAGCTGATTTAACCAATCAGCAAACAATTCAGGAGACACACCTCGAGGTAAACTGCCACAAACTGCGACAATGTCATAATCTAAACAATAAGCCAAAGAATCCGTCACAAATTGTTGCCAAACTTGTGGACTTATTTGATATCCCAAGAAATTTAAGTCTGTCACATCCGCTTCAGTCTCGGTAATTTTTACATTGATACGCGTTTTGCCATCAACACGGTGGAATTTATCTTCCAAACCGTGCTGATTAAACATTTGCTCGAAATCAGCTGAATTATCCTCGCCCAAGAAACCACCGACTGCAACATCAACGCCTAAATCTTTTAGTACTTTTGCAACATTAATGCCTTTCCCTGCAGGAAATAAGCCCAGCGTTTCTACGATATTTACTTCGCCAAGTTGAATACGTTTTAAACGCCCGACTAAATCATAAGCGGTATTTAAGGTAATTGTTACGACGTTTGCCATACTATTCCCCTAAACCCGATTCGATTACAGCACCGATTCCGTCAATAGCTTGTTGCGCTTCATCGCCCGTCGCAACAAAACGTAAACGAGTCCCTTTCACTACGCCTAATGCCACAATTTTCATCAAGCTTTTAGCACTGACTAATTGAGAATTACGATCAAGATTTTGAACTGCTACGGAAGCATTATATTTCTTCACTTCGTTTACCAATATCGCACTTGGGCGAGCGTGCAAACCTTGCTCATTTTTAATCACAAACACGGCCTCAATGGCATTTGCTGGCAAATTATCATCTTCTGTTACCGCAGATGTGTGAATTTGATCGCCCATAATCTCAATGGTATCGGGTTCAGACGGTGGCACTGCAGAAACATTCTCGCCCAAGCCATTGGCTATCGCTTTGCCCAATGATTCAATCGCTTGTTTGGCATCTTCTCCTTCAGCCACAAAACGTAAGCGATGCCCTTGCGTTACACCAAGTGCAACTATTTTCATCAAGCTTTTTGCACTGACGACTTCACTTTCACGAGTAAGATTTTGCACAGTAATTTTAGAAGTGAATTTTTTCACTTCATTAACCAAATTTGCACTTGGACGAGCATGTAAACCGTGTTCATTACGAATTGTAAAAGTTCCTACAACAGCACCTTCTACGGATTGAGTTTTAACATCACACGCTAAACCCAAAAGTGCGGTCAAAATTTCTGTTGAATTACCATTGAGCAAGGTTGTTTGAACCTCATCATCTAATAAACGCGCTAAAGTTGGATTAATTTGATCACTGACAGCTGCAACAGTTATCACGCCTTTTACGGCTTTGCCATTGTGGCTAAAGATCGTTTTGGCACGACTAAATGCTAAGGCATTTTTCACATTTCCTACGACAGAATCCGTTACCCATAATCCTTTGCCAAGCGGTAATGCCGCATTATTAATCACTTCAGAAATAAAGCGATTTTCTACCGCACTTTGCACCTGTAATTGCCCCGCATTAATCGCAACTAAAGTTAATAAACTTTGGGTATCTACGTCTAAACTGATATTGGCAGCAGGAATTTCAAATGGCTCAATTATCTCGCCCATTAAAATCGTGCGAAATTCATCCACATCAGTTATTTTTGCTAATTTCGCTGCGGTATCTTCATCGCTCAAAACCTGAGTAAGTTGGCGTAACAAAGACAAATGTTCATCAGATCGCGCCGCAATACCAATCACGACATAAGCAATATTGCCCTCGCCCCATTCTATGCCTTGAGGAAATTGAAACACTTGCACGCCCGTTTTCTTTACCATCGAACTAGTATCCAAGGTGCCGTGAGGAATCGCGATACCATTGCCTAAAAAGGTAGAGGTTTGCAACTCACGCGCTAACATTCCTTGCAAATAACCATTTTCCACATTGTCTGCTTGAACTAATGCGGACGCTGCCATTTCAATTGCTTGTTGTTTATCAGCTGCGTTAGCATTTAAATGAATGTTGCTTTCCGAAAGTTCTAACATTCTTGCTCCTTAATAATTTAAAAAGAAAGCTGCGGATGAAACAAATCGACCAGCAGCTTATTGAAAAACAATTATTTAGATGTACAGGCTTTCAGCAGCGCCTCACTACCTTGCACAATATATTCATCATTTTCTCCGCGAGCTTCGCCTTTTTGTAAATCACGCATCGCATCATAAATACCTTGAGCCATACTTTGCGAATCTACTTTTTCCCAACAGCTTACACTTAAACGTTTAAGATTAGCTTGCAATGCTTCCGCATGTAACACGCCACTATAATAAGCATATACATCAGAATCATGTCCGCCAGTGTAAAGTTTATCTTGAATTTGTTTCACAGGAACTAAAATACGACCTAAATACCAGTCATTCGCACCACTTGCAAAATTATCTACAAAGAAATTTTCATTCACGCGACCTTTATATGTCGCCACTGTCGCTTCATAAGCTGCTGCATAGGATTTCTGATCGATTTTATCCTTATCTAAATCAATCACTTTTTTATCATTCCCCATAAATGGAACATAATTAGTAATAGACGACCAAGAAGAACAACCTGCCAATATTAAGGTAAAAAATAAAACAGAGGTTTTTTTAAACATAGTCATACCTAATTGAGAATCAACAAAAACGCAGCCATTATACTGGCTGCGTGGGATTAAGCAAGGAAGCCTATAAGCCCCATTTAAACAAATGCTTAACTTCGTATAAAGTCAGTGAAGTCAGACCATTGCTCAATACGAAAAGCACGAATATCTCGTACCGACTGAGAAATCCACGCCAACTGTTTTAGCGAATTCATTGCCTGAAAAAGGTTTGCCATATCTTCATTTGTATTGGTATATAAACTTCCTTGTGTTCTAACAAAACCAAATTTTGCTAAAACCGCACCAATGTCTGTATAAGCCTGCTGAACACCTTTTGGATGATAATCTTGAGTGTCTTTTACAACTAAATCAAAAGCAATCGCGTACATAGTTTTCCTTATTCAGCTTCGGGATCTTCAAGTAAGTGAGATAAGCGATAAATATCTTTTTCTCCAGATTGTAACAATGTGATATTTACCAACGCATCGCCATCTGGCAAAAATTCCGCAACCTCGCCAACCACATAAGGCACGCCAAATTGCCCGAATTGTTTAATACAGCCCGTTGGAATTTGTTGTCTTAGTTCCATATTTAACCTCATATTTTTATGGTTTTATAACATAATTTTGTAGAAAAATGGATAAAAATTTACCGCACTTCTACTCCTGCTCTTTAACTAAAGACACCAAAATCTGATCGATTTTAAAGTTTTCTGTATCAATCACTTCAAACTTGTATTTTCCGTAAACCACAGAATCGGTTTTTTTCGGGATTTTACGTAACATATACATCATAAAACCACTGATGGTTTCGTAGTTTTCTTCATCGGGAAAATAAGCAATATCTAATACTCGAGTAACTTCTTCTAATGGCGTTGCGCCATCAATCAGCCACGAGTTTTCATCACGGCTCACAATATATTCTTCTTCGTTAGAAACCAATTCCCCCATAACAATGCTCATCACATCATTTAGTGTAACAATACCCACCACAAGAGCATATTCATTCACAATAATGGCAAAATCTTCGCCAGTAGATTTAAACAATTCCAACACTTCGTAAAGAGAAAGCGTATCAGGCACAAATAATGCTTTACGGAGTAGTTTAGGATCTGTGAGCACCACATTTTCATTTTGCAAATACATTGTGAGCAAGGTATGGGATTCGATATAACCTAAGATTTTATCAAGGCCATTGTCACAAATCACAATTTTAGAATGAGAATTACGAGAAAGCGTATCCATGACTTCTTGGCGAGAAAAAGTGCGGTCTAAATATACGATGTTTTCACGGGTTGTCATGGTGGAAGTTACTGTACGGGCTTGCATATCGAAAATGTTTTCGATCAAATAATGCTCTTGAGTTTTCAACACACCAGCTTCTGCGCCTGCTTCAACTACGGCGAAAATATCTTCAGAGGTCATGCCATCTTCACGCACAGTAGAAATGCGAAATAGACGGAAAAAGGCATTAGCAAGCGTATCAAATAACCACACAAGCGGTTTAAACACATACATACTAAAATTCATAATACCCACAACGCGCAAAGCCACCACTTCAGGATAAGTAATGGCAATACGTTTTGGAATAAGATCAGCAAATAAAATAAACAAACAAGTCACTAATATAAAAGCGATTGTAGAGGCGGTTGGCTCAATCCAACTTCCTTCAAAAGAACGATTTAAAATATCTGCAATGTAAGGACTTAGCGCACTTTCGCCAATTCCCCCACCCAAAATCGCCACCATATTCAACAAAATTTGAACCACCGTAATAAAACGACCAGGATGCTCTTGTAATTTAAGCACTTGAAGCGCACGCACGTCGCCTTCGTTCGCAAGAGATTGCAATTTTAACTTGCGAGAACTCGCTAGAGAAATTTCAGCAGAAGAAACAACTGCACTACTTAAAATTAAAGCCACAATTGCCAAAATAGTATGAAATAATTCCATAATCATTACTCAAAAATATAAAAGAAAACGACCGCACTTTGCGGCCGTTTGGGAGATTACTTGTCGCTGTCAAACCAGCCGCGAATAAATTGGATAGACAAAAATAATGTCGCCAGCAAGAATACATATAAAATCCACGAAACAATCGGATTGCTTGGTGTATCATCAACAGTAATTTCTTTAATTGAAGTTGCATTGCGATATTCATCTATCATCGTAATACGCCAACCATAGTATTTAATTTGCACAAGTTTGTTGTCATTCCCCAAAGCCTGCGCTTCAGCCTGTAAATTGGCTGAACCAAATTTGAAGTAGAACGGGAAACCCCAACGCGTATCTTCATTGCGATACACCATAATTTTGCCATCGTCATTTTGCGTATTGATGTAATACACATCACGTGTTGGGCCATTAGCTGGATTCGATTTGGTGATTGGCCCATCTTTATCAACACGTTTAACTTCTACGCCAGTAACACGTGTCACATCATAATGGGGGAACACATAATTCACCACAGAAAACATAAAACCGTGGAATAAAAAAACAACAATAAATAAGAAATATTTAAAAAACTTTCGCATACTTTTCCCTTGTCAGAACTGTTCATTTATTCTACACGAATTTTAAATAAACGCTCGAAATTTTTTGTAGTGATTTGAGCAAACGCATCGGCAGAAACGCCCTTTAAGGTTGCCACATATTCACAAACTTCTCTCGTATAAGCGGGTTGATTTTCTTTTCCTCGATAAGGCACTGGCGCAAGATAAGGCGAATCCGTTTCCACCAATAAGCGATCCATTGGTACATAACGAATAACCTCACGAATCGCTTCGGCATTTTTAAAGGTTACAATACCAGAACAAGAAATGTAAAAACCTAGATCCAACGCTTTTTTCGCAAATTCCATGGTTTCCGTAAAACAATGAATAACGCCACCGCACTTTTCAGCATGGTGTTGGCGTAACATTGCAATGGTGTCATCGCCTGCCGAACGTGTATGAATAATTACAGGCTTATCTAATTGGTTTGCAATATCGATTTGGCTGCCAAACACCGCTTGTTGTGCCGCTTTATTGTCTGAGCTGTAATAATAATCTAATCCAATTTCGCCAATCGCAATCACTTTCGGATCTTGCGCCAAACGCAATAAACGTTCTGCGTCATAAGGTTCTTCTTCAAAATCCAGTGGATGCACACCACAAGCAAGGGAGACATTATTAAATTCCCGTAAAGAGTCATAAGCCTGCTCAAAACGGCTTAAGGTTACACCAATGGCAAGCAAATGTTTCACATCACGTGCGCGCGCTTTTTCCACCACATCCGCGATATTTTTATGTAAATTTTCATAATCCAACGCATCTAAATGACAGTGAGAATCAACAATAAACATAATTATTTTCCTAATTTGTACCTTGGGTAAATTGATAATTAACCCTTAAACACTTCTGTGACTAATCGCGTCAAGCCATCTAATAGCATTAATTCAACATTCACACCATTAATTGTAAGCAAATCTGACCGCACTTTTTGCACAATTTTGATTGCTTGTAATAAACCAAGAGCAGTTTGCTCATCGCTGAATTGTTCAATACCACGCCCGAGATCAGCCACTTGTCGATAGCTATCAATTTCAAGTTTATGTTTTAAACAATCAGAAAGAAAAGCCAAGATCCAATCCACTTGCTGAACATAGCGTTCTTTGTCAAACAACGGAAGCAATTCCAATGGCGAACGTCGGCGATAGAACACCCAAAATTGACGTAAGAAGTTTTTACGCTGTTCAATCAGCCCTTGTTGTAACGTTTCTAAGGCTAAAAGCGGTCGCCCAAGATTCATCGCAAGTGCGGTCAAAATTTCCTGATTTTCAGCCGCACTTTCTGATTTCAACCAATCAACAGCCATTTGTTCATTAGGCACGGACAGATTCCACACTTGGCAACGACTGTAAATAGTTGCCAACAAACTAGCTGAACTATCCGCTTGAAGCAAAAAATAAGTATTTGGACGAGGCTCTTCCAATGTTTTCAATAACGCATTAGCAGCCGCTTCCGTTAAACGTTCCGCCCCTTGCACATACACCACTTTATTGCCGTTTTGTTGTGCGTGTTGAGCAACAATTTCATTAATATTGCGTACTTGATCAACGCCAATATCCTTACCGTCAATCGGGCTTAACTCGTGATAATCTGGATGGCTATGGGCTTGCATTAAATGACAAGAATGGCATTGACCACAAGGTTTATCGCCTTGAGCCACACACATTATTTTCTGTGTAAGTGCATCAAATAAACGTTCTACACCTACACCAGCATCCGCTTTAATCAGCACAGCATGATGCCCCAAACCTTCATCAAAGGTTTGAGCAATTTGATGATAAATTGGCATTAGCCAAGGATAAAGTGCGGTCATTTTTCGTTTAATTTCCACCAATTTTTAACCGCACTTTCTATATCAGCTTGAACAAGTTCAATACTCTGCTCTGCATTAATCATTACTGCTTTTGGATTATCTTTTACTAATGCTAAATAACTTGCTCGAGTACGATGGAAAAAATCCAAATCCATTTGTTCAATACGGTCTAACTCGCCACGTCCACGAGCTCGCGCTAAACCAACAATTGGATCTATATCCAAATAAATTGTGAGATCTGGCTCAAAATTGCCTAATACGGTTTCTTTCAAAGTAAGCATAAAATGCGGATCTAATTGACGTCCGCCACCTTGATATGCCTGAGATGACATATCGTGACGATCTCCCACTACCCATTTTCCTTGCATTAAAGCAGGCTTAATCACATTTTCCACCAACTGAATACGTGCTGCATAAAGCATTAATAACTCTGCTTTATCTGTCACGGGTTCTTCGGTTTCATGTTTAATTAGATGGCGTAATTTCTCTGCCAATGGCGTTCCACCAGGCTCGCGAGTAAACACCACATCTTTAATCCCCAGTTCATGCAAAACTTGCACAACAGACTGATGAGCGGAGCTTTTCCCCGCACCTTCCAAGCCTTCAATGACAATAAATTTTCCTTTCATATTTTCTTCCGCACTTTTATTTGGCATTTTTCTGGCTGCGATACCAACGTAAATATTCTTGTACCGCTTTATTATGTTCATTCAAATTGCGGGTAAATTTATGCCCACCAGAACCATCTGCCACAAAATAATAGAAATCTGTTTTTTCTGGGTGCGCAACAGCCTGTAACGAACTGCCACTTGGCATAGCAATTGGCGTTGGCGGTAATCCATCAATCACATACGTATTATAAGGCGTTGGCATTTCTAAATCTTTTTTGCGAATATTACCATTGTAATTTTCGCCCATCCCATAAATTACCGTTGGATCCGTTTGTAATTTCATTTTTGCTTTTAAGCGGTTGAGAAATACCGATGCCACTTTTGCTCGCTCAGCAGCAATGCCCGTTTCTTTTTCTACGATAGACGCCAGAATCAACATTTCATAAGGATTGACTAAAGGTAAATCCTCGTCACGCTCGCTCCAAGCCTTATTTAACGCCTTTTTCATTCCCTCAGCCGATCGCTTAAGTAACTCGAAGTCTGTCGATTTAGGCGTATAGTTATAAGTATCAGGATAAAGCCAACCTTCCACATTTTTTAGTTCAAGATTTTGACCGACATCTGGCAAATCAAGTAATGAGAAAATTTCTTCGTTACTCTTATCTTTCAAGGTTTGCACCAAGTGCGGTGCATTTTCGAGATCTTTTCGCCAATCCTTGAAGGTCTTTCCTTCAATCCATTTTACATTGAACTGCACTTCCTTACCTGAATTAAGCAAATCCAGTAAATCTTGCACAGTTTTAACATTCTCAAGAGAATAAGTCCCTGCTTTTATTTTATTTAGCTCGGGTTTCAATTTAAGCAAATAAGGTAATAATTTCCCATCATCAATTAATTTTTCTTGCTCAAAAAGTGCGGCTAATTTTGAACCTGTTGTGCCACGTTCAATAGTTAAAAGTTGATCTGCCAGCGCATTTACTGGTGTTTTTACAAATTCAGTCATTTTGTAATAACCAAAACTAGCCACGCCCGCTAAAATCAAAATTAAAAGTAAAATCGCAATTAAAAATTTCTTCATAAGGTATAAGAAAGAGAAAATAAAAAACAACAAAAGGGGCAATTAAGCCCCTTTGTTTTTGATACTTTGTTATTTATTAAAATACTGAATATTCGCTCTTTTACGCAATGCTTTGACCCAATCGTTCGTCGCATCTTGTAATTGAGTATTTACTAAACGTTCATATGCTTTTTGGGTGTAGGCTTCTGATGTAAGATCGCCATCACGTGTGCCAGTTACTTCCAAAATATGCCAACCAAACTCAGTTTTAAATGGTGCAGAAATCACACCTTGTTTACTTTTCACAACAGTTTGCGCAAACTGTGGTGCATAAGTTTCTGGGAACGCATAACCTAAACTACCGCCATTCGCCCCCGATAAATAATCTTTAGAATATTTTAAAGCCGCATCTGCAAAAGTTATTTTACCTGCAATAATATCAGAACGAATTTTAGCTAATTGTTTTTTTGCTTGAGCATCATTTAACAATGGATTAAGTTTTAACAAAATATGGCGAACTTCATATTCTTTACCTGTAACTTTTTGTGCCGTACCCTTTTCTTTCGCTTCTTCTAACATTTTTTGACCGAGTGCGACAACTTCTTCACGCGTCACATCAATGCTTTCTTGAATAGCTTTGTTGCGTACAGCCCCCATCATCATTTGATTGGCAATTTGCTGACGAAATGCATTTAATGAAATACCTTGATAATCCAGTGCATCTAAAAATTGACCATAAGTTAAGCCATTTCTAGCTGCGGTGTCTTCCACAACATGATCAATTTCACGAGGATCAATTTTGACTCCCGATTCTTGAACTGCTTTTTGCACCAAAATATCATCAATAATTTTATCAATCGCGCTTTGGCGATCACCTTTTTTACCCATATTCGCACGTACTTGACTTTCTAATACAGGAATACCATCCACTGTTGCTACAACACGTTCCTCCGCTTGTGCCATAGAAACGAAAGCGACACATCCCAAAGCAGCCAATAAAAAAGATCTTAAAACAAATTTTTTCATTTTCATTTCATCCAAAAAAGAGTCAATAACGTTGGTTAGAGTAACAATTCTACTGAAGGTTCACAATAGACAAAATTTATTTCCCTAATATAACGACTTCGTAACTGTCATCTTGTTTTTCAGTGCGAACTTGGACAAGTTCATCACGACTTGTTGGCACATTTTTACCTACGTAATCAGCACGAATTGGTAATTCACGATGACCACGATCAACAAAAATCACTAATTCAATTTTTGCCGCTCGTCCAAAATCAGTCAGTGCATCCATTGCCGCTCGAATGGTTCGACCAGTAAACAACACATCATCAACCAAAATGACGGTTTTATCTTGAATATTCAAATATTGTGATGAACCACTATAAACTGGCATTTTATCTTCCTGATCCACCAAAGTTAAATCATCGCGATAAAAAGTGATATCCAGCTCCATTGAGGGTAAATTTATACCACTTAATTCTTCAACTCGACGTTGTAATAATTCAGCAATTTCCGCACCACGGCGTTTAATCCCAACAATAATAAGATCATCCAAAGATTGATGCTTTTCAATAATTTCGTGAGAAATACGCGAAATCGTGCGAAGAAAACGATCGTGGTCGATAATAATTTTTTCCATTTTTCCCAGCTTTATCAATAATGTTTTAATGCGCAAAGTATAAAGAAAATACGCCTAAAAAGCGATGGTATTTGCACCATTTTTATCCTTCGTTATACTATCCAAAACATTCCATCAAAGGAAATAAAATTATGCGCTACTCCATTCAAGATTTTATTCAACTCATTGCCCAACTTCGTAATCCAAATGGCGGATGCCCTTGGGATTTAAAACAAAATTATCAATCCATGATTCCTTGCTTAACGGAAGAAACTTACGAAGTAATCGAAGCGATTGAGAAAAAAGACATACCAAACTTACGCGAAGAATTAGGGGATTTATTGTTACAAGTCGTTTTCTTCAGCCAGCTTGCTACAGAGGATAAATACTTTACTTTTGACGATGTGTTGCAAGATGTCGCTGAAAAGATTGTGCGCCGTCATCCTCACGTGTTTGGTGATGCAAAAGCGGGGGACGAAACAGAAGCCCTTTCCCGTTGGAACGAAATGAAAGCCAAAGAAAAACAAGGTAAAAGTGAAGAAACCTCTATTTTAGATAATGTGCCTCGTGCTTTTCCTTCTCTTACGCGAGCGGCAAAATTACAAAAACGTTGTTCAAAAGTAGGGTTTGATTGGGAAGAAATTTCACCCGTATTTGACAAAGTGCGGGAAGAATTAAAAGAAGTTCAAGCTGAAATTAACCGTACTTCGATTGAACAAAATAAAGTGGAAGAAGAAATCGGCGATTTATTGTTCGCAACTGTCAATCTTGCTCGCCACTTAAAATGTGATCCTGAAGATGCATTGCGGAAAGCAAATTTAAAATTTGAACGTCGTTTTCGAGCAGTAGAACAAGCGGTTCAACAACAAGGCAAGCAAATTAATGATGTGCCACTTATTGAGTTAGATTTGTTGTGGGATGAAGTGAAAAAACAAGAAAATTAATTGAAAAGTGCGGTAAAAATTAGCACAATCAAACAATCATCAGATTAATATTTCTCATCTAAATTATTTATTAAAGACTTTAACAAATAATAATAGAAAGCAAAAAACCGCTAAATTTATTTAGCGGTTTCTTTGAATTTGGCTCCTCCTGCGGGACTCGAACCTGCGACATATGGATTAACAGTCCACCGTTCTACCGACTGAACTAAGGAGGAAATGGTGCCTCGAGGCGGAATCGAACCACCGACACGGGGATTTTCAATCCCCTGCTCTACCGACTGAGCTATCGAGGCGTTATCGTTATTGGCTACTGCCTGACAACGGGGCGTATTAAACTATTTTTTCGGTTTTCGGTCAATAACTAAATTCAAAAAAAATGGAAAAAACATTTCATTTGAATAGTTAATCATCAATATGTTTATTAAAACAACGAAATAATAAAAACTATTTTAAAATTTGCCGCACTTTTTTAATAAAAAATGCTCGATGGTGTTAGCCAACGAGCATTTTGATTATCTGAAAAAATTCAATTATCGTCTTACACGAAATTTTTTCTGTGCTTTATCTACTTTCAACAAATAATTGCGAGCTTGTGATGATGGGTGAGCAGTCGTTAGAATGCGATAAACTTGCTCTGGATACATTTGGTTGATTTTGTAAATCGCCATATCCTTATCATTATCAAAAACACGTAACACTGCACCTGCACCACTATTATATGCAGAAATCATTGCGAAACGTTTTGAGGTTGGATTTGTAATACCATCTAAATATTGATTTTGCAAAATCCATAAATAAGACACGCCAGCATCAATATTATTTGCAGGATCATATAAATAACGCGTTGATGGCTGTCCACCTTTGCCTTTCATTGTAAATACATCTCGACCCGCAGTGTGAGGCACCACCTGCATTAAACCAATGGCATTGGCATAGCTAATCGCATATGGGTTAAAACTTGATTCCGTTTGCATAATACCCAAAATCAAACTTTCATCGATACCATAACGTTGTGCAGCTTTACGAATTAATGGTAAATATTTTCGTGCACGCACCTCTACGTGGTTTGCAATCATAGGAACAGAGACAAATTGCACAGTATGCCCGTTTTGTAATCGACGTGTTTGCAATTTATTTTGAATCAAATAAGTGGCGAAATTACTTGCGATAACTTGATTAGCAATTTGTTGCCCTTGATGATCCACAACCTGCCCTAAAAGGAATGGGCGAGAGCTAATCGGCACATCGCCAGAAGCAAATAAATCAATACCTTTTGCATCAGCACCCATTAACAAGGTATGAACAATCGCATTATGTAAACGATTTAGATCTCGCTGGGTTTCAATAACGATATTACCTTCATCAAAACTCACGTGGCTACGCGTATAAAAGGAATCTGTATATTTCACATAATCTTTACGGCTTGCCACTAACAATTCATTTACGCCCCAAATGCGGTCAATATTATGCGAGAATTGCCCAGTGAGAATATCTAACCCTTGCGTGTCTTTAGCAAAGGCTTCATCATAGTTAATACCTTGATTCAGTGAGTTACTACAAGCATACAAAAAAGGCAACAATGCCAATAATAAATATTTTTTCATTGTAGGATAGATAACTAATTTGATGGTGGAACATAGCCTTCAATATGAACATCTTTACCTTCAAACAAAAAATTAACCATTTCTTGTTCTAATAATTTACGGTGCTCTGCATTCATCATATTAAGTTTTTTTTCATTCACAAGCATCGTTTGTTTCTTAATCCATTCGCTCCAAGCCTGTTTACTTACTGAATCAAAAATACGCTTGCCCAACTCTCCCGGATAAAGTTGGAAATCTAAGCCTTCCGCTTCTTTTTTGAGATATTCACAAAATACTGTTCTTGCCATAATGATTCCTTACAAATTGTATTAAAAGATTTTTCACAGGCTGAGCCAGCCCGATCGATTCAGGATTTTGCGGATCATACCAATATTTGACCGCACTTGATAGGTTTGATTGGTATTCTTTTGGACTTTCCATCACTTTTCGCCAGTCCAAATTAGCCTGCTCCACACATAAAGTACTCTCCATTTCGGCGTAAATTGGATGAATATCTAAATGAAAATGGCTGAATGTATGTCGAAAACTCGACCATTCTTGATAATGCGTGACTTTTTCTTGGGCTAAAAAACGAAGCAACGAGGCTTTATCTTCAAATTGTGGAAAACAAAATAATCCGCCCCATAATCCCGAGTTTTCTCGCTGTTCCAAACATACTTTGCCATTTTTCGACAAAATTAAAAAATAGGTAGTTTTTTCTGGCATCACTTTTTTAGGTTTTTTAGCTGGAAATTTTTCCCAGTTTGCATTTTTATAAGCCAAACAATCAATATTTAACGGACAAAGATCGCATTTGGGCTTAGTTCGCGTGCAAACCATTGCACCAATGTCCATCATTGCTTGATTAAAATCTGCCACACGCGCTGTAGGTGTTACTTGCTCCGTTAATGTCCACAAGCGATTTTCTACTTTTTTCTCGCCACTCCATCCCTCAACAGAAAAATAACGCGCCAACACACGTTTCACATTACCATCTAAAATTGGATAAGGCTGATTTAAAACAGAAGATAAAATGGCACCAGCAGTCGAACGTCCCACTCCAGATAATGCCCAAACTTGCTCAAAATTTGTTGGGAAATTTCCATTAAATTCATCCCGCACTTTTTGAGCAGCTTTATGTAAATTACGCGCTCGTGCATAATAGCCCAAGCCCGTCCATAAATGTAACACTTCATCTTGTGAAGCATTGGCAAGTGCGGTGATATTTGGAAATGTTTTGATAAACCGCTCAAAATAAGGAATTACCGTCGCAACTTGCGTTTGTTGCAACATCACTTCAGAAAGCCATACACCATAAAGCGTTTTATTTTGCTGCCAAGGCAAATGCTTGCGCCCAAACTTGTCATACCAAGCTAAAACAGATTTGGCAAATGGCGCATTGATGGAAGATTTTGCTAACATAAAAAGAAAAGTGCGGTAAAAAATGCTGATGATTTTACACGAAAATAGAGCTTGTTTATCTGTATTTTTTCAGTATAATTCGCAACCTATTTGGTGCCAATTATGGCGTATTATTCACTCACGCGGTGTAGGGAGAAAGTTCCTATAGCGGCGTGGCTTCATTTTGAGGTTTTCTATGAAACAAGGTATTCATCCAGAATATAAAGAAATTACTGCGACTTGTTCTTGCGGTAATGTGATCAAAACACGTTCAACTTT
Organism: Haemophilus sp. HN_Hi10; assembly: GCF_049821985.1. Lineage (NCBI taxonomy): Bacteria > Pseudomonadati > Pseudomonadota > Gammaproteobacteria > Pasteurellales > Pasteurellaceae > Haemophilus > Haemophilus sp. HN_Hi10. The sequence continues at coordinate 191,474 of NZ_CP187495.1, forward strand.
AGGCAAAGACATCAACCTTGATGTGTGTGGTAACTGCCACCCATTCTACACTGGTAAACAACGTGTTGTTGATACTGGTGGTCGTGTTGAGCGTTTCAACAGCCGTTTCAAAATTCCAAGCACAAAATAATTTGGACTTGTTTAAAAACCCCGCCAATTTGCGGGGGTTTGTTTTATAAAGCTAGCACTACAATACGTTGAACTTAATTAAAGATAATAATGTTCTACGTAATTTAATTTATCATCAAGTTTTAAAACTAAAGGCTGACCTGTTGGAATTTCAAAATCCATAATTTCAGCATCAGAAATACCAATAATATGTTTTGCCAACGCACGGAGTGAGTTACCGTGAGCAACCACTAAAACACGTTTGCCAGAAAGCATTGCCGGCGCAATTTGATCTTCCCAGAATGGAAGTGCGCGTTCTAATGTTAATTTTAAATTTTCTGCGTTTGGCACAACATCAGATGGAACATTAGCATAACGGCGATCATTGTGTGCAGAGTTTGGATCTTGTGGATCTAAATCTGGTGGAGAAATATCATAAGAACGACGCCAAATATGAACTTGTTCGTCACCGTATTGCTCCGCAGTCGCTTTTTTATCTAAACCTTGCAAAGCACCGTAGTGACGTTCATTTAAACGCCAGTTTTTCACTTGGGGAATCCATAATTGATGGGATTCTTCTAATACAATATTACAAGTTTTGATTGCTCGAGTTAAAACAGAGGTAAATGCGATGTCAAATTCATAACCTTTGTCTAACAGTTTTTTACCCGCTGCTTTTGCTTCTTCTACGCCGCGTTCTGTTAAATTTACATCACGCCAACCCGTGAATAAGTTTTTCGCATTCCATTCACTAAAACCGTGACGGATAAATACTAATTCCATAAGAATCTCCTAATGTTTTCAAATAAAAAGAACGCACATTTTATAGCAAAAAATCCTTAGCTTTAAAAGTTAAAAGGGATGATTTCCTGATCTTTAGCAAAAAATAACCATCAAACTTTTTCGCCTTTTCACAAATATGATAAGATTTGCGAGTTTTACGGATTTAGGATGAATTATGTTGCGTTTAGGCGTTAATCAAAAAACATCATTATTATTAACCGCACTTTTAAGCTGCGGTTTATTAATATTTTCGCCTGTCAGCCAATCTTCAGATCTCAATCAAATTCAAAAACAAATTAAGCAACAAGAATCTAAAATTGAGAAGCAAAAACTTCAGCAAGCTAAGTTGCAAGCGAATTTAAAAAAACACGAGAGTAAAATTAACAGTGTTGAGGGCAAACTGCTTGAAACAGAAATAAGTTTAAAGGAAATTCGTAAGCAAATTGCCGATGCAGATAAGCAGCTCAAACAATTAGAAAAACAGGAACGTGAGCAAAAAAAACGATTAGCTAAACAAATGGATATAATTTACCGTTCAGGCATTAATCCATCGCTGATTGAACGAATGTTTGCCCAAGATCCAACAAAAGCAGAGCGAATGAAAGTTTATTATCAGCATTTAAATCAAGTTCGGATTGAAATGATTGATCATTTAAAAGCAACGCAAGCACAAATTGCAGTACAAAAAGAGGCGATTCTCGCTCAACAAAAAAACCACCGAAATCAACTTTCCACACAAAAAAAACAACAACAAGCATTGCAAAAAGCACAGCAAGAGCATCAATCTACGCTGAATGAACTCAATAAAAATTTAGCCCTAGATCAAGATAAATTGAATGCATTAAAAGCAAACGAACAAGCACTTCGTCAAGAAATTCAACGAGCAGAACAAGCAGCGTGCGAACAAGAAAAACGTGAAAGAGAGGCACTTGCGCAACGCCAAAAAGCTGAAGAAAAACGAACATCAAAACCTTATCAACCAACTGTGCAAGAACGACAATTACTTAATAGTACAAGCGGTTTAGGGGCAGCAAAAAAACAATATTCCTCACCAGTTTCTGGTTCAATTTTGCATACTTTTGGTTCTATCCAAGCAGGCGAAGTACGTTGGAAAGGTATGGTAATTGGCGCATCAGCAGGCACGCCTGTTAAAGCAATTGCAGCTGGACGCGTTATTTTAGCGGGATATTTAAATGGTTATGGTTATATGGTTATTGTTAAACACGGCGCAACTGATTTAAGTTTATATGGCTTCAATCAAGCGGTGTCAGTGAAGGCTGGTCAGCTTGTTTCTGCAGGGCAGGTTATTGCTCAAGTAGGAAATACAGGGGAAATATCACGTTCTGCGCTTTATTTTGGTATTAGCCGTAAAGGAACGCCAGTAAATCCTGCAGGGTGGGTTCGTTGATGAATATTCTGATAAAAAGTGCGGTAAAAAATTTCATCATTTTTTCTACCGCACTTTATGCCTCTTTTTCTTTTGCTCAAAGCAAACTTGCGATTGTCATTGATGATGTAGGCTATCATTCCAAAGAAGATGCAGCTGTTTTTGCAATGCCACGTGAAATTTCCGTAGCAATTATTCCTGCCGCACCCTATGCTCGAGTACGTAACCAAGAAGCAAAATCTCAAGGCAGAGACATTTTAATTCATATGCCGATGCAACCAATTAGTGCAATTAAAATCGAAGACGGTGGATTACATTTAGGAATGTCTGCGGCACAAGTAAATGATCGCGTTAATACCGCTAAAAATATTGTACGTGATGCCATCGGTATGAACAATCATATGGGCAGTGCAGCAACGGCCGATCCCCAATTAATGACTTATTTAATGACCGCACTTCAAGAAAAACATTTATTCTTTTTAGATAGTCGAACAATAGGAAAATCTGTCGCAGGAAAAATAGCAAAAGAACAAGGCGTGCGTTCATTAGATCGCCATATATTTTTAGATGATAGTAACGAATTCGCAGACGTTCAGCGTCAATTTAAAGCAGCAATTCACTATGCAAGGAAACATGGTACCGCGATTGCGATAGGACATCCTCGTCCAAATACCATTGCGGTGTTACAAGCAGGACTTCGTAATTTACCCGAAGATATTCAATTAGTCGGAATGGGAAATTTATGGCGAAATGAAAAAGTTATTCCGCCCAAGCCATTTATTTTATTATTCAGCGAAATGCCTGCGCCAACCTCAATGGGACCTTTTGAGCCTGTAGGATTATTACGTGGAGTTCCAAAATAAAACAGTTGCTAATATTTAAAAATAAACATTAACAACTGCTTTGTCTACTATATCAATTTATCAATGGAATAAGTTATAAATACGTCTTTTAATATTAGTTTTTAGATTAAACAACTCTCTCATAATCACTATTTTTAATGATTTCTGTTTCTTTTGTTTCTCATAAATAGTTGATTCTATCTCGCCATCATCTTCTAAGCAAAATGGTACTATTGCATAAGGTGGCACTTTATTCTCAAAAAAACGATCCATTGTCACATCCACGGTTAAATACCACTCCTTGCTTTGTGTTAAAAATTTCCTTGCTGCTTGGGGAGTTAAATAATAACCTGTAGCACCAGCGAATCCTTTACTAAATTGATATATCGAAAGATTACCGAAATTAGAGATCAATTTTCTTTTATTTTTCAAACGATCAGGTTGTAACCAGAAAAATTCAAACGTATTTTTATCGCTATTAATAAAATCAAGTACTTCTAAGAAATTATTTTTAAATTTAGCATCATCTTCTAATACAATAATAGGGTAATCTAATTCTACACATTTCTCCCACATAGAATAATGGCTCGCATAACAGCCTAATTGACTCAAGGTTAAAGGATACCCCTTTGCATTCAACCGCTTATTTTCATTGTAACGTTGAAACAATGGGTAATTTGGATTTGATTTTCCATAAATAGCATTAAAAAAGTGAATTTCTTGTATTAAATTATTCGAAAATAACTGTTCAAACTGTGCTTGCATATAAGCTTTTCGATCTGTAGATTTTTCTAGATTAATAACGAAGATAGGTGTAATAAACATAATCTCTCCATAGTTATTTAAATGGAACGATAAATTTCTGCTTATTTTGTTTAGCAGTAATTCTTTTATGTTTAGTAAACAATCTTATTATTTTTTCTAATATTGTTCTCTTTTCTTTTACCTTATTTATTTCTTGAAGAATAATTTGTTTGCTTTGTGATGTACTATTTAAGTCACTCTTGCTTGCTTGCTTGCTTGCTTGCTTGCTTGCTTGCTTGCTTGCTTGCTTGCTTGCTTGCTTGCTTGCTTGCTTGCTTGCTTGCTTGCTTGCCAAGACTATCTAAAATTTCATTTCTTATTATCAAGTTATTATTAATATGTGTTAATGTGATTAACATAATTCCACCTTCATAAAATATTTATTTATAAAAAGACAAATCGTAAACGATGTGATTTGTTTAGTTATGGTAGATAATTATACCCCTACCTATTCATTTTACAAATACGTAAATTCCGTTTTAAAAGTAACGCACACAGTGAAAATCTGCTAGATTTCCACCGCACTTTTTTAGCGTTCAAGTCCATTTATTTCTCTAAAATACCATTCTTGCATTTCTGAATAATCTCATCCACGCACCGTCTTCTGTCCAGTTTTCGGGGTGCCAAGAGTTACTCACAGCACGGAACACGCGTTCAGGGTGTGGCATCATAATAGTAACTCGCCCATCAAGATTTGTAATTGCAGTAATGCCCTCCACAGAGCCATTCGGATTGGCAGGATATAGTTCGGTAGAGTTACCGTTATTGTCGATGTATTGTGCAGCAATGATGCCTTGTGCTTTTAAGCCTACAAGCTGTTCAGCTGATTTAAACTTAACTTGCCCTTCCCCGTGGGAAACCGCAATGGGCATATGTGAGCCAGCCATTCCTGCAAACCAAACTGAAGCCACTTCATTAATTTTCACTAAACTCACACGAGCTTCAAAGCGTTCAGATTTGTTGCGTACAAAATGCGGCCAGTTTTCTGTACCTGGGATAATTTCCGCCAAGTTAGAGATCATTTGACAACCATTACATACACCTAAGGTCAGTGTGTTTGGATTGATAAAAAACTGGCTGAATTGCTCGTGTAATTTCGGGTTAAATAAGATGGATTTTGCCCAACCACCCCCTGCGCCAAGCACATCCCCGTAAGAGAAACCGCCACAAGCAACCATTGCATTGAATTCAGCTAAATTGCGACGGCCAGTCATTAAATCAGACATATGCACGTCAATTGCATTAAAGCCTGCACGATCAAATGCTGCTGCCATTTCATAATGGCTATTTACACCTTGTTCACGCAAAATTGCAATGGTTGGTTTTACACCTTTATTGATAAATGGTGCAGTAATATCTTCGTTCACATCGTAAGTCAAAAATGCGGATAAACCTTTGTCGTCAGGGTTTTTCTTCACCATAAATTCTTGCTCAGCACAATCTGGATTATCGCGTAAGCGTTGCATTTGGTAAGTTAATTCCGCCCAAATACTACGTAATTCAGAGCGTTTTTCGCTGAATAATTTATGGCTGCCGCGGCTGATCTCAAAGCGATCATCAGCAGTTACCGTACCAAGTTCGTGGGTAATGCCAAGCAAATTGTGAGCATTTAACACTTCACGCACGCATTCTAATTGGCTGTCAGCAACTTGGATAACCGCCCCCAATTCTTCGTTAAATAATACCGCTAAATCATTGTTGCCTAAGGCGGAAATATCCACTTCTACCCCACAATGCCCAGCAAACGCCATTTCTGCAAGAGTTGTGATTAAACCACCGTCCGAACGGTCGTGATAGGCAAGTAATTTTCTTTCTGCGACTAAAATTTGCATTGCGTTGTAGAAATCTTTTAAGCGTTGAACCTTTACCACATCGGCAGGCTTGTCACCTAACTGTTTGTACACTTGAGCAAGTGCGGTCGCACCTAATCGATTATTGCCTTCGCCTAAATCAATTAATAATAAACGCGATAAACCTTTGTCGATACGAAGTTGTGGCGTAAGCGTTTTACGTACATCTTCTACACGAGCAAAAGCGGAAATTACTAATGAAAGTGGAGCGGTCACTGATTTTTGTTCGCCATTGTCGATCCAAGTGGTTTTCATCGACATTGAATCTTTACCCACAGGAATAGTTAAGCCTAACGCAGGACAAAGTTCTTCGCCCACAGCTTTTACTGCTTCATAAAGTCCTGCATCTTCGCCTGTGTGACCTGCTGCACTCATCCAGTTAGCAGAAAGTTTAATACGTTTCATCTCGCCAATATGGGTGCCTGCAATGTTAGTAATCGCCTCCGCCACCGCTAAACGAGCAGAAGCCGCGAAATCTAGCAAGGCAACTGGAGAGCGTTCGCCCATTGCCATTGCTTCACCGTGATAGCTATCTAATGAAGCTGTAGTAACTGCCACATCAGATACAGGAATTTGCCAAGGCCCCACCATTTGATCACGGGCTACCATTCCTGTTACCGAGCGATCACCAATAGTAATTAAGAAAGTTTTTTCTGCGACAACAGGTAAACGTAATACACGATAGAATGCTTCTTTTAATTGAATATTTTCCGTTGTAATCGGTTGATTTTCCACCGTTTTTGAGGAAACCTCACGTGTCATTTTAGGCGTTTTACCTAATAACACATTCATTGGTAAATCAATTGGATTATTATCGAAATGACTATCGTGCAAGATTAAATGTTCTGCTTGTGTTGCTTCGCCAATCACTGCAAAAGGGGCTCGTTCACGCTCACAAAGTGCGGTAAATAATTCGAGTTTTTCTGGCGCAACCGCTAATACATAACGTTCTTGCGATTCGTTACACCAAATTTCCAATGGCGACATACCTTTTTCATCACAAAGAATAGAACGCAGATCAAATTTTCCTCCACGCTTGCCATCGTGTACCAATTCAGGCATTGCATTAGATAAACCACCCGCCCCCACATCGTGAATAAACAGGATTGGATTTTCTTCCCCTAATTGCCAACAGCGGTCAATAACTTCTTGGCAACGGCGTTCCATTTCTGGATTTTCACGTTGAACAGAAGCAAAATCTAAATCTTCTTTTGATTTTCCACTATTCATCGAAGAAGCAGCGCCACCGCCCAAACCGATATTCATCGCTGCCCCACCCAGCACAATCAATTTAGCTCCAACTGGAATTTCGCCTTTTTGAACCTGTTCGCCACGAATATTACCGATTCCGCCCGCCAACATAATCGGCTTGTGATAACCACGCACTTCTTTACCAGCAAAACTGTTTACTGTTTCTTCATAAGTACGGAAATACCCCAATAATGCTGGACGACCAAATTCATTATTAAATGCCGCACTGCCTAAAGGCGCATCTATCATAATTTCTAAGGCTGAAGCAATGCGATTTGGTTTAGACAATGGATTTTCCCAAGATTGTTCAAAGTTTGGAATAGCGAGGTTAGACACCGAGAAACCTGTTAAACCCGCTTTGGGTTTTGCTCCACGCCCCGTTGCCCCTTCATCACGAATTTCTCCGCCCGAACCTGTTGCCGCACCGGGAAATGGCGAAATGGCAGAGGGATGGTTATGAGTTTCTACTTTCATTAAAATGTGCGCATCTTCTTGATGAACACGATATTGTCCATCTGGATCAGGAAACCAACGCCCAACTTTCGAACCTTCCATTACTGCAGCATTATCTTTATAAGCAGAAAGCACAAAATCAGGCGTTTGCTCAAAGGTATTTTTGATCATTTTAAACAGCGATTTATCCTGTTTTTTGCCATCAATAATCCAATCGGCATTAAAAATTTTATGGCGACAATGTTCCGAATTTGCTTGTGCAAACATATAAAGTTCGATGTCGTGTGGATTGCGGTTTAAGGCCGTGAAGTTTTCGACTAGATAGTCCATCTCATCATCTGCCAACGCCAAGCCCAAGGCAATATTCGCCTGTTCTAATGCTTGACGACCACCATTTAAAATATCAATGGTGGTTAATGCTTTAGGTTCTTGTTGAGTGAAAAGCAAGGCTGCTTCTGTTTCGTGATTTAACACGGTTTCTAACATACGGTCGTGTAATAAATCTTTCAGCGTAGCCAATTCTGCTTCGGTTAAATTACGTTCAATATTGAAATAATAGGCTATACCACGTTCAATACGATTTACCTTTGACAAACCACAATTGTGAGCGATGTCTGTCGCTTTTGAAGACCAAGAGGAAATTGTCCCCACTCGTGGAGTCACAATTAAACAATATTCTGTGGGCTTGAGTTCAGAAAACATTGATCCATAATGCAACAATGCTTGTAATTTAACGATTTCATCTTCTACAAGCAATGTTTTTTGTTCAACAAAATGCAAATACTCTGTGTAAACTGACGTAATAGGCAATTGATATTGCTGACATTTTTGTTGAAGCTGAGTTAAACGAAATTCAGAAAGCGCAGGCGAGCCACGAAAGGTTTTGACAGTCATATTGCAGTTCCGTATAAAAGAAAAGTAAAAAAACGGACGCATTATAACGAACAAAGCAAACGTTTGCATTCAAAATAAAACAATAAGATTTATGTTCAAACATACTTCCTATTTTTCCAAAAATACTATCCCCAACCATCTCAACACGGAAAACTTTGCTTATCACACAAAATATAAACTCTTCAAAAAGGAAATTCATAAATACATTATATAAATGACGCTAAAAAATAGAGCTTTCACTATTACCAAACTTACACAATTCATTTCCAATATTCAGCAATCCTCACTTTACGTCTCATTGACACACTCTAATCTTTCATCATTTAATAGTTTCTCTTTTTATATAACACTTTTTATTTCTTCCTTTTTGCTCTTGGGTGTGTTTGATCATACACTTCCGCTAAATGTTGAAAATTTAAGTGGGTATAAATTTGTGTGGTGGAAAGGTTACTATGCCCGAGCAATTCTTGTACCGCACGCAAATCAGAACTAGCTTCCAACATATGCGTCGCAAAGGAATGACGCAGTTTGTGCGGATTGAGGTGGATATTTAAGCCTTGGCGAATGCCCCAGGTTTCCAAACGTTTTTGAATGGCTCGATGAGAAATGCGATTTCCAAGCTGGCTAACAAATAACGCCTCATCTTTTGGGTTAAATAACGACCGCACTTTTAACCATTCCTGAATGGCATGCGAAGCATAACGCCCAAACGGCACTACACGCTCTTTTTTGCCTTTCCCGATAACGCGCACTTCCCGCACTCGGGTATTAATGCTGTTTAAATCTAAGCCTTGTAATTCAGATAAACGTAAACCTGAACTATACATTAATTCCAAAATCGCACGATCACGTATATCAATCGGCTCTTTGCTATCGTTTGCAAGCAGCTGTTGAACTTGCTCGCCATCCATATTTTTCGGTAAATGCTTGCCTTGTTTTGGTGCGGAAATACCTGTGGCAGGGTTTACTTTCAATTCTCCCTGTTGCACTAAAAAACTGAGAAATCGACGCAATGCGGATAAACGTAAAGCCAAGCTTTTTTCTTTTAGGCCTTGTTTTTTGCTTTCCGCCAAAATAAAGCGCACCACGCTGGGTGTCACTTGTGCCCAAGCATGAATGTCTTGTTGTGCTAAGATTTTGATGATGGCATCAAGTTGATGTTGATAATTGGTGAGCGTGTGAGGGCTCATTTGGCGTTCAATCCGCAAATAATCCCAATAACGATTTAACGCAGTTAGCATTACAGACTCAATTCAAATAAACGTTCTTTTGGGTTCAATTTAAACCCTTCCGATTCCAACATTGAATATTGATTTTGCGCTAATTCCGCTACTAAACGATTTGATTGCGTAAAATGTACAAAGTCTTTTGCTTTAGAAATCAACGCCGCATAAATTTCTGTTTGTTGAGGATGTTCTAACACAAAAATATCGGTAATTTGCCAATAGCGTTGTAATTGTAAAGAAGAAAGGCGAGGGAAAAGCTGCACAAAGCCAATAGCCTTTTCATTTTCATCCACCGCAATAAAAAACAGGCTTTCATTAAAACGCATACGATTAGTTAAAAAAGCCAAGGTGCGTTCTGGATTCTCTGCTTGTCCATAGGCTTGGCGATAGGCTTCAAAAAGAGGAAGAAGCACGTCAATATTCCATTGTTCAGCTTTGAAAAGTTTCATAATTGGTTATTTTTTATTGGTTCCATACAGGTAATTGTAGCTTTTTAGCACAAGATAATCATCTTTCTATGAGAATTTTTTTAATTTTATGATCTTCTGCAAAGAATCGTGGTGAAATTTTGGTATAGTAAGCAAGTTAATTTTATCAACTATGGAGAAACAAAAATGGTACGTCGTCCTTTAGTTATGGGTAACTGGAAATTAAACGGTTCCAAAGCGTTCACCAAAGAATTAATCGAGGGATTAAAAGCAGAATTACATGATGTAACAGGTTGTGATGTAGCAATTGCCCCCCCCGTTATGTATTTAGGTACGGCTGAAGCAGCACTTTCTGGTTGTGGTTGCAGCTGTGGCGGTAAAAGTGTGGTTCAATTAGGCGCACAAAACGTTGATGTGAACGTAAAAGGTGCATTTACTGGCGATATTTCAACTGAAATGTTAAAAGATTTCGGGGCAAAATATATCATTATTGGACACTCTGAACGCCGCACTTATCATAAAGAAAGCGACGAATTTATCGCGAAAAAATTTGCCGCACTTAAAAAAGCAGGTTTAGTGCCAGTATTATGTATCGGTGAATCGGAAGCAGAAAATGAAGCAGGCAAAACAGAAGAAGTGTGTGCACGTCAAATTGATGCAGTAATCAACGCATTAGGTGTAGAAGCATTCAATGGTGCAGTGATCGCATACGAACCAATCTGGGCGATCGGTACTGGTAAATCAGCGACCCCAGCACAGGCGCAAGCCGTTCACGCATTTATCCGTGGTCACATCGCTGCCAAATCTCAAGCCGTGGCAGAGCAAGTGATTATCCAATACGGTGGTTCTGTAAATGATGCAAATGCCGCTGAATTATTTACTCAGCCAGACATCGACGGTGCATTAGTGGGTGGCGCATCATTAAAAGCTCCTGCATTTGCAGTAATTGTAAAAGCAGCGGCAGCAGCAAAAAACTAATTTTCAGTTAATTAGAATAACAACAAAAGTGCGGTAAATTTTTACCGCACTTTTTTATATCTTATATGTTTTTGATGAAATGGGTTAGTAAGCGGTATCAATCGGCAATTCTGCTCTGCACCATCCATCAAATCCGCCAATCATACTAAATACATTTTCATAGCCTTGTTCCACGAGAAAAGTCGCTACATTTCGACTACTCACGCCGTGATAACAACTCACAATAATAGGCGAGTCAAAATCGGCTAACTCTTCAAATTCCAAAAAACTTTGGTTGGTTAAATGAAAAGCACCTTTAGGATGTGAATAAGCAAAGCGCATATTATCTCGAATATCGACTAATATCGCGCCTTGTTGCATCATTTCCCAAGCTTTCTGTGGGATTATTTCTTTAAATGACATTTATAAACTTCTTTTTGCGTGTTGTTTGTACACGCCATCAATCATAACAAGAATCATCGCGATGACTAAACAAATAAAAAGTGGGTAGCTTTCGCTATCAATTTGTTCTCCGATCAAAAATGATACGCATAGCATCATAATAGTTTCAACATAACCAAGCAGACCGAGTAAACTCATAGGAAGCATATTACTGGCTATTACATAGGCAATTAACGCAGTACCGCTGATTAATCCTAGCAATACAAGCAACCCCCAAATAAACGGATTGGTTTTTTGTACTGTCGCGAAATCTGTTTGTAAAGCAAAATAAATACTGACAGGAATAAGGCTTAACATTTCTAAACAAAAGGAAGCAAGATCGGTATTTTTTAACGCTTTTCGGATAGAAAAATACGCGGTGTAACCTAAACAGATAACAATGGCTTCCCAAGAAAGACCGCCTTTTAACACAATATTAGAAATTACGCCTAATGTTGCAATGATAACTGCAATAAATTTGAATGTTGAAATGCGTTCTTTAAAAAACACGCGACCTGCTGCCACCATTACAATTGGTAAAAGTAGATAACCAAAAGATACACTTAATGAACTGCCATTATTCGGAGCCCAAAGAAAAAGCCACATTTGAAAGCCCATTAATAATCCGCAAAGTAAATATGACAATGCTAAGTGCGGTCGTTTTTGAATGCGTTTTAAACGTTCAATTAAAGCCGCTTTTTGTTTAAATAATGTGACGGACAACAGGACAAAAGGAAAAGTAAATATCATCCGATAACCGAAAATATCTGTACCACTCAAAGGTTTGAGTAACGTAGAAAAATAATACATATAGCCAAATAGAAAAGAGGCTAATAATGAAACGAGAATACCTTTAAACATAAGAAATCCTTATTTTAAACCATTATTTATTCTATTCTAACATCGCCCAAAATGCACGGACTAGGGGCTGTTCGAGATTTCTTTTTTGGGTGCAAATACCTAATTCAAAAGGCTCAATAGGCTTATCAAGATTGAGTTTGGAAATTTGGTTATTCATTGGGCTGCTGTCAATTACTGCATCAGGTAACATTGCTAATCCAAATCCTAATCCCACCATCGGCACAATTCCTTCGTGCCCCGCAACAGTGGCATAAATTTTCGGATGTTTAATTTGTTTCTCTCGTAGCCATTGTTCAATCCGCTGCCGAGCGTGTCCTTCAACAGGGAAAATAAAAGGCATTTGCTGCCAATCAATTGGTTTTTCTTGCAGTAATTGTGTCGCCAAACAAGCCACCCGTGGGGCAATTAGGGACAAACTAATATCATCTATTTTATGAAACACTACACTAGACGGCAGATTATTCGGTTTGCCCGCAAGTGCGAGATCGACTTGTTGTGCTTGAATTAACTCTAGTGCTAACGCTGGATCACCCGTAGTCAGTTGAATTTCCACTTTAGGATAACGCTGGCGAAACTGTTTAAGCACCTGTGGAAGATGGCTATAGGATGCGGTTACAGAGCAAAAAAGTTTAATTTCACCGCAAAGTTCATCGGATTCATCTTGAAGTTGTTGTTTAAATTGTTGCCAGTTTTGCCATTCTGTTTTAGCAAATTGCAAAAATTTCTCGCCATATTCAGTAAGTTTGACTTGCCGATTATCACGAATAAAAAGTGTCTTCCCTAACTCGTTTTCCAATCGTTGAATTTGACGGGAAAGTGTGGAGGGGGACATGTGGTTTTGGGTGGCGGTTTTAGCAAAGTTTTTTGTGTCACTGAGATGAATGAATATTTGTAGGTCAGTAAATTCCATAATTTCTTCTTTTATTTTATTTAATTTCGGGTTTCGCCGATGGTGACCTACTTTCTTTTACACGAGTAAAAGAAAGTAGGTCGCTCATCGAGCGAAATACGATACCAATCCACAAAAAAACAACATGATTGCACAAATCGCAACATTACATTCCCATAATATCACTTTACGCAATCATAAAAAATCCTATAATCAAACCACAACAAAAAAATATGCAAACACAACATCATACAATTATCAACCTTACACAATTAAGGACAAAAAATGGCTAACTATTTCAACACTTTAAATTTACGTCAAAAATTAGACCAATTAGGTCGTTGTCGTTTTATGGATCGCGAAGAATTTGCAGATGAAGCAAACTTCTTAAAAGGCAAAAAAATCGTTATCGTGGGCTGTGGTGCACAAGGTTTAAACCAAGGTTTGAATATGCGTGATTCTGGCTTAGATATTAGCTATGCCTTACGCCCTGAAGCAATTGCAGAAAAACGTGCGTCATTCCAACGTGCAACCGAAAATGGTTTTAAAGTGGGTACTTATGAAGAATTAATTCCAACTGCAGATTTAGTCGTAAACTTAACGCCAGACAAACAGCACTCTAAAGTAGTTGTTGATGTGATGCCTTTAATGAAAAAAGACTCTGCATTTGGTTATTCACACGGTTTCAACATTGTTGAAGTAGGCGAAGAAATTCGTAAAGACATTACTGTTGTGATGGTTGCACCAAAATGCCCGGGTACTGAAGTACGTGAAGAATACAAACGTGGTTTCGGTGTGCCAACATTAATTGCGGTTCACCCTGAAAATGACCCGAAAGGCGAAGGTATGGCGATCGCAAAAGCATGGGCTGCTGCAACTGGCGGTCATAAAGCAGGTGTTTTAGAATCTTCATTCGTGGCAGAAGTAAAATCCGACTTAATGGGTGAGCAAACTATCCTTTGCGGTATGTTACAAGCAGGTTCTATCGTATGTTATGACAAATTAGTGGCAGACGGTAAAGATCCTGCATACGCAGGTAAATTAATCCAATACGGTTGGGAAACCATTACCGAAGCGTTAAAACAAGGTGGTATCACATTAATGATGGATCGCCTATCAAACAGTGCAAAATTACGTGCATTTGAACTAGCTGAACAAATCAAAGAAAGCCTTGGTTTCTTATATTACAAACACATGGATGACATCGTCAGCGGTCACTTCTCTGCAACCATGATGGCAGACTGGGCAAATGGCGATAAAGATTTATTCGCATGGCGTGAAGCAACAGGTAAAACCGCCTTTGAAAATGCACCAAAATATGATGGCAAAATTAGCGAACAAGAATACTTTGATAACGGTGTATTAATGATTGCAATGGTTAAAGCTGGTGTAGAATTAGCCTTTGATGCGATGGTTGCAAGCGGTATTTATGAAGAATCAGCTTACTATGAATCACTTCATGAATTACCATTAATTGCGAACACCATCGCACGTAAACGCTTATACGAAATGAACGTAGTAATTTCAGATACCGCAGAATATGGTAACTATTTATTCTCTAACGTAGCAACCCCAATTCTTGCAAAAGAAATTATCCCTAACCTTCAAAAAGGTGACTTGGGCGAGCCAACTCCAGCAGCGGAAATCGATAACATTACCTTACGCGATGTAAACGATGCAATTCGTAACCACCCTGTTGAATTAATCGGTCAAGAATTACGTGGTTATATGACAGATATGAAACGTATTGCTGTTGCAGGTTAATGTTAAATTGAACTGAATTAAAAACCGACTTTATCAATATAAAGTCGGTTTTTTCATAGATAAAATTAATCATAAAAATGCACGTTAATTACAACGTGCATTTTTCTTATTTAAGCATCCATCGACATACAAAGTAAAGTTAATGGATGAATACAGGTCACGTTAGATGACATATCAATTTGCCATTTACAGGTTTGACATTCAGATATAACGTAATCAAATCCACCCTCGTTAATATTATCGAATAGATTTTTACCAATAGATTGTGAAATTTCATAGTTTTCTGATTTAAAACCGTAAGTCCCCGCAATACCACAGCATTGGCTAGGTAACATAATGATTTCTAAACCAGGAATTTTTTTCAACACTTCCAAAGTATAAGGTGCCCAGCCCGCCTTATCTACGTGACAAGCAGTGTGATAAGCCACTCGGAGTTTGAGTGGTTTCAACGGTAATGTTTTACCCTCTTTGAAAAGCTGATATAAAAATGGGGTTACCATATGGATATGCGGACGGACTTTGGCGTTATCGATACCTAAAATATGATGATATTCGTCGCGTAAATTAAGCGAGCAACTTGATGCCTCACTAATCACATCTATTCCATTTTCATCTACCATTTTTCCTATATAATCGGTATTGAATTGTGCAATATTACGAGCGCGATTAGGAAAACCGTTTACCATTAATGGTAAGCCACAGCATTTTTCTTTTTCTAATAACATTACCCCAATGTTCATTGCATTGAACACTTTAAGAAATTCTTTGCCAAGCTGTGGATTATTATAATTAACATAACAACCGTGGAAATATGCTACTTTTCGCTCAAATTTTTGTTGGTCTTGTAACGCATTTTTCATATACCAGCTACGGAATGTACCAAACGCATATTTAGGTAAAGTACGTTCTTTACTGATTTTAAGTGTTTTTTCCAACATAAATTTAGTGGCTTTCAGACCCGTAATGGTGTTCACAATGGGAGCAAGTGGAGTATTAATTTTACCCATTACATCTGTGTTACTTAAAATCGCATCACGCAATTTATTCATTAACGGTTTTTTAGACTGCGCTAAGTGATTATTACGCGCACGTACAATTAAATCGCCAATTTTCACATCAGACGGACACGCCACTTCACAACGTTTACAGTTGGTGCAATATTTAAGTGCTTCATCATAAAGTTCAGCAGATTTTAAGCGTAAACGCTCGCCATCAGGCCCTGATTGTTTTGGCCCTGGATAAAGCGGATTGTTGCGTGAAACCGGACAAACAGCAGTACAAGCCGTACATTTAATACAGCTTTCAAAACTTTCGTCGATATATTTATGGCTTTCAGGCGAATTAAGGGATTGTTTTGCACTATCAATGAGTCGTTGAATATTATTATCCATATTATTCCCCCTTATTTCGCTAAGATTTCATCTGCCACTGCCAAGGCAGTTACAACTGCGACACCCGAACCACAACCAAGCTCAAGGGCATTAAAACCACCAATCACATTACCGACGGCATATAAATTCGTTAAAAATTGACCGCACTTTTGCACTTGGCATTGAGCATTAATTGCTACGCCTGCTGATTGATAAGGTTGTGGATGTGCAAAGCGATGAACAGTCCAAGTGAAACGATCTTTCTGGTTGAAACCTTCAACACCGATAATATCGGATTCAAAAACAGGTTCATAAATTTTATCAAATTCGGAAATAAGCCCTTTACTGAAGAAACTTCCTGAAGCTAGTACGAAATTATCTGCAGTAATTTCTTCATCTTCGAGTAAACGAGTATTGATACAACGTACTTTATTTCCTTCAAATGTTGCATTCAATGCACTGTCGCCATTAATCATTAAACCACCAAGGGATTCAAATTTATGGCGTAATTGAATACGTTGGCGCATACCGAGCAATGATGGTGGCAGCGTTGGTAATTCAAATAATGCAAGTTTAGTTGCATCACGAAGTGCGGTCATAAATTCTTGGTTTTCTAAACCAAAGCAAGCAGGTAAAAATACCGCTTCTGCACCTTGCGATGATTCTATGATTTCTTTCACTAAATCTTTAAAAGCGAGTTTGTGTTCTAGAAGTTGAGAGATATTCACACTACGGAATTCTCGGGCATTTTTACGAAGCTCGTCTAATTGTGGAATATTCAAGAAACCACTTGTTACTTCACAATATTCAAATTGTGGATTTAACACCAAATTTGCCGCTAAAAGTTGAGGTTGAAAATCGTGATAACCTTCAATACCAAGCACCGCAATACGTTTATGCGGAAAAAGTTCATTGCCTTGCACAGTTGGCACGCTATTTGGCGAAAGCCACGCACCGCGTAAACTGCCTAAGCCTGTTACACGCCAATGGTTCTTTTCCGTAGAACCAATTAAATCAAGATGTAATTCATTGGCTAAACGTTCAAAATCTTGTGCTTTAGCAAGCACTTTCTCAGCACCCAATAAACTATAAGGGTGGGCAGGTAATTCATTACGAAGTGCGGTGATATTTTCTTTTAAATTTTCTACCGCGCGACTTTCCCCATATGTCGTTGATGGCATACGGCTTAATAAATCTAAAGAGCCAGATGCAAAATCAATGGCTGCTTGACCGTTGTTGATAATCACGCAACGTTTACCGCATTGTTGAAGGGCGATGCCACAGGTTAAACCCGCCAAACCACCGCCAATAATGGCTACATCAAAATTCATTGCTATCCGTCCCTTGTTGTGCTTGTTCATCAAGCGGTTTCACATCATTTAAACCTAATACGCTACCATACATCCAAGAAGTAAATTCGGCTTCGCGAATAGCTTCCCCCCAAGCAATTGGTTCAATACCACGCCAGCGTTCTTCCATAAAAGCAGAAAGTTGAGTGGTTGATTGACGTGGTGTTGCCACTTCAAAACGATTCATTAGTCCTGCAGCACGACAAGCACAGAGTTCAGCTTGACAAGTTCCCATTCCAACTCGGGAGCGACGACGTAAATCGACGAGATTATTTACATCCAGTTCATCAACAGCGTAACGAACTTCCCCCGCTGTTACCGCTTCACATTCGCAAACCATTGAACGATCTAAACGTTCTTTTTCAAGCAAACGAGTAGCCCGTGAACCGTGACGATATACGGCAGAATAACGAATAGTACTTGGTAATGAAATAACTTTTTGATTAGTTTCTTGGCGGCTTTCAGTCGAACCTGGTAGAGCCTGTTCAGCAGTAACACAACGAGCCGTTTTATTGAGTTTTTTACAAACAAGGTCAGTCGCCCATTCAGCCATTAAACGATAAGTCATTAACTTACCGCCAGTGATTGTAATAAAGCCATCTAAGCCATCACGCTCTGCGTGGTCAAGTAGTACAATACCACGGCTCACATTTCGACCTGATGGATCATCATCACTCGCAACTAATGGTCGCACCCCAGCATAAGCACGTAATACGCGAGTATGACGTAAGCTCGGTGCAAGTTTTTCTCCCTCACGGAAAAGAATATCCACTTCCTCTGGCGTTACTTCCATATTATCAATTTGATCATAAGGAATGCGGCTAGATGTTGTTCCTATAACACAAATTGTATCGCCAGGTACGAGAATATCCGCATCAGCAGGTTTACGGCAGCGGTTAATCACAAGTTTATTAATGCGATGGCCCATTACGAGCAATGCGCCTTTTGCAGGGAACATTTTAATTTTGAGATCGGCATATTCCGCAATCCCTTGTCCCCAAATACCACTAGCATTTACAACAAGCGGTGCAAAAAATTGGCGTTCTCTGCGATTTTTGTGATCGTACACATTTACGCCAATCACTTTTCCACCTTCACGAATCAAATTTTTTACTTCGCAATAAGTGAACATTTTTGCACCGTTTTCTGTCGCATCCATCATATTAGAGGCGGTTAAACGGAATGGGTCAATAGAACCATCTGGCACAACAACAGCGCCCACTAAATCAGGGTTTACTGAAGGTTCCATAATTTTAGCTAGTTCAGGATCAATGGCTTGCGCATCAATTCCAGATTTTGCACAGCTCTCAAGGAAGGTTTTTTGATAGTCGAGCGAATCTTCAGGCAAAGTGATAAATAAGCCTTCCGTTTCATCTACGCAATGACGTGCAATTTTGCGCAAAATGCGGTTTTCTTTAATACATTCTTCAGCAGATTCTTGGTCGTTCACGGCGTAACGCGCACCACTGTGTAATAATCCGTGGTTACGTCCTGTGGCGCCTGTCGCAATATCTCGACGTTCCAATAAAATACAATCAATGCCACGAAGTGCGCAATCGCGCGCAATACCTGCTCCTGTTGCGCCACCACCGATAATGATCACATCAGTGCTAAGTGACGAAAGATCTCCAACATCTTTATAGATACTAGGCGATAATCCCATTGTTTACCCCCGATTCCCAAAATGTAATAAAAAATAATATAAAAAGTGTAATCATTGTAGAGAAGTGCGGCAAAATTAACAACATTTTGAGCGTAAAAGAAAACTATTTTGTGATATTGATCACAATAATTTTCGCATTCGCTCAAGCGGTGTAAAAATTTTGTGAAACACTTCAAATTTTTGATTTTTTTTACTTTCTTATTTTTTATTTTCTTTTATGATTCACAAACCCCTTACTGTTTCAAAAGGGGAAATTTAGATGACACATAATTAAAAAGTTGGAGAAAAAATTATGTTTGGACCATTCAAACCCGCTCCGCATATTGCGGAACTTCCAGCGGAAAAAATTGATTCCACGTATAAACGCTTACGTTGGCAAGTGTTTGCAGGGATCTTCTTCGGTTATGCTGCATATTATTTTGTGCGTGCAAACTTTGACTTAGCACAACCAGGTTTAATTCAAGCTGGCTTGTACTCAAAAGCGGAACTAGGTGTTATCGGATCAGCGGCTGGTCTTGCTTACGGTTTATCAAAATTCGTTATGGCAGGTATGTCTGACCGTTCTAACCCTCGTGTATTCTTACCGTTTGGTTTATTGCTCTCTGGTTTATGTATGACCTTAATGGGTCTATTCCCATGGGCAACTTCAGGCATTGCCATTATGTGGGTAATGATCTTCTTAAATGGTTGGTTCCAAGGTATGGGTTGGCCTCCATGTGGTCGTACTATGGTGCATTGGTGGTCTAAATCTGAACGCGGTACTATCGTGTCAATTTGGAATACTGCGCACAATATCGGTGGTATGGTGCCGGGTGCGATGGTGCTATTAGCAAGTGCAATTTTCTTCAGCACTCACGGTATTGAAGCGCAGGCGAAAGATGTTTGGCAACAATCATTATACTTCCCAGGCATTGCTGCAATGATCTGTGCAATTCCTGTGTATTTCGTGATGCGTGATACGCCACAATCTTGTGGTTTACCATCAATCGAAAAATGGCGTAATGATTACCCAGATGACTATAACGAAAAAACTTATGAAAACGATTTAACTGCAAAAGAAATCTTTGTCACTTATGTATTAAAAAACAAATTGTTATGGTACATCGCACTGGCTAACGTATTTGTATATTTAATTCGCTATGGCGTATTAAAATGGTCTCCGGTTTACTTAAGTGAAGTAAAACACTTCAACATCAAAGGTACTGCATGGGCATACACAATCTATGAATTAGCAGCGGTTCCAGGTACGTTATTATGTGGTTGGGTATCAGATAAAGTATTCAAAGGTAAACGTGGTTTAACTGGTTTCATCTTCATGATCTTAACCACTGCAGCAGTTGTTGCATACTGGATGAATCCTGCGACACCAGAAGCTGAATTAGCGAACTACAGCACATGGTATCAAAACCCATACCAATTAACTGACTTCGTATTAATGACTTTAATCGGTTTCTTAATCTATGGTCCTGTAATGTTAATCGGTTTACATGCGCTTGAGTTAGCACCGAAAAAAGCAGCAGGTACTGCAGCAGGTTTCACCGGTTTATTCGGTTACTTAGGTGGTACAGTTTCTGCATCAGCAGTTATCGGTTGGGCTGCTCAACATTATGGATGGGACGGTGGTTTCTTCGTCATGATCGGCGGTGGTGTATTAGCAGTGTTATTACTCTTAATCGTAATGGTTGAAGAAGGAAAACACAAAGCGAAATTAGGCGATACTTACGGTACTAAATAATTAGCTTAAAAAAGGCGGTGGGCAAATTGCTTAGTCGCCTTTTTTGTAACTAAAATCTAAAAACCTCATAAAAATTTACCGCACTCTCAAGGAGAAAATACTTATGAAACTTAAAACTTTAGCACTTTCTTTATTAGCAACTGGCGTACTTGCAGGTTGTAGCAGCCATTCATCAAGCATGGCAAATACCCAAATGAAATCTGACAAAATCATCATTGCTCACCGTGGTGCTAGCGGTTATTTACCAGAGCATACGTTAGAATCTAAAGCACTTGCGTTTGCACAGCACGCTGATTACTTAGAGCAAGATTTAGCAATGACTAAAGATGGTCGTTTAGTGGTTATTCACGATCACTTTTTAGATGGCTTGACTGATGTTGCGAAAAAATTCCCACATCGTCACCGTAAAGATGGTCGTTACTATGTTATCGACTTTACCTTAAAAGAAATTCAAAGTTTAGAAATGACAGAAAACTTTGAAACCAAAGATGGCAAACAAGCACAAGTTTATCCTAATCGTTTCCCCCTTTGGCAATCCCATTTCCGTATTCACACCTTTGAAGATGAAATTGAATTTATTCAAGGTTTAGAAAAATCGACGGGCAAAAAAGTAGGGATTTATCCAGAAATCAAAGCACCTTGGTTCCACCATCAAAATGGTAAAGATATTGCTGCTGAAACGCTCAAAGTGTTAAAAAAATATGGCTATGATAAGAAAACCGATATGGTTTACTTACAAACTTTCGATTTTAATGAATTAAAACGTATCAAAACGGAATTACTTCCACAAATGGGAATGGATTTGAAATTAGTTCAATTAATTGCTTATACAGATTGGAAAGAAACACAAGAAAAAGACCCAAAGGGTTATTGGGTAAACTATAATTACGATTGGATGTTTAAACCTGGTGCAATGGCAGAAGTGGTTAAATATGCCGATGGTGTTGGCCCAGGTTGGTATATGTTAGTTAATAAAGAAGAATCCAAACCTGATAATATTGTGTACACTCCGTTGGTAAAAGAACTTGCACAATATAATGTGGAAGTGCATCCTTACACCGTGCGTAAAGATGCACTACCTGCGTTTTTCACAGACGTAAATCAAATGTATGATGCCTTATTGAATAAATCAGGGGCAACAGGTGTATTTACTGATTTCCCAGATACTGGCGTGGAATTCTTAAAAGGAATAAAATAATTTCTATTATAACCGTAGGTAAACATACCCACGGTTAACTAGGTTTCTATATCGTAGAAACTAAAAATCTACTCTAACAGAGTAACATCATAATCAATCTAGGTGTTCTAACCTAGAATTCAAATAAGGAGGCTATTTCAAAACACTCCGTATTCTTTTTTAATAAATTCTTCCCCTTTACTTAGGGAAAACACTCTTCATTTCAACCGCACTTCTAAGGAGTGATCTATGGATAAATCATTAAAAGCGAACTGTATTGGCGAGTTTTTAGGTACAGCCTTATTGATTTTCTTTGGTGTGGGCTGCGTTGCAGCACTAAAAGTAGCAGGCGCTAGTTTTGGCTTGTGGGAAATCAGCATTATGTGGGGGATGGGCGTTGCACTTGCAGTATATGCAACAGCGGGTTTATCTGGCGCACATTTAAACCCTGCAGTAACCATTGCCCTTTGGAAATTTGCTTGCTTTGATGGCAAAAAAGTAATTCCTTACATCATTTCACAAATACTCGGCGCATTCTTTGCTGCCGCATTAGTTTATGCCTTATACCGCAATGTTTTTATCGATTATGAAACAGCCCACAATATTGTTCGTGGTACACAAGAAAGTTTAAGCCTTGCGGGTACATTCTCCACTTATCCTCATCCAAGTTTAAGCATTGGTGGCGCCTTTGCTGTGGAATTCGTGATTACTGCAATTCTTATGGCATTAATTATGGCATTAACTGACGATGGAAACGGAGTACCTCGTGGTCCACTTGCCCCATTATTAATCGGTATCTTGATAGCCGTTATTGGTGGTGCTATGGGACCACTAACTGGTTTTGCCATGAATCCAGCACGTGACTTCGGACCAAAATTCTTTGCTTATCTCGCTGGCTGGGGCGAACTCGCTTTAACTGGCGGACGCGAAGTCCCTTATTTTATCGTTCCAATGGTTGCACCTGTTTTAGGCGCATTAGCTGGTGCATGGTTATACAAAAAAGCAATTGGCGGCAATTTACCTTGTAATTGCGGCTGCGAATAATTATTTGAAGGAGTAATACTATGACAGACAAAAAATACATCATTGCATTAGACCAAGGCACAACAAGCTCTCGCGCAGTATTATTAGATCATAATGCGAATGTGGTTGAAATTGCACAACGTGAATTTACCCAAATCTACCCTCGAGCTGGTTGGGTAGAACATAACCCAATGGAAATTTGGGCAACTCAAAGCTCAACCTTAAACGAAGTCGTTGCAAAATCGGGCATTACATCTGATGAAATCGCTGCTATCGGTATCACCAACCAACGTGAAACCACCATTGTATGGGAAAAATCAACGGGTACACCTGTTTACAACGCTATCGTTTGGCAATGCCGCCGTACTGCAGAAATTACCGATAAATTAAAAGCCGATGGCCATGAAGAATATATTCGTAATACCACAGGCTTAGTGGTTGACCCTTACTTCTCTGGTACAAAAGTAAAATGGATTTTGGATAACGTTGAAGGAGCACGAGAAAAAGCTGAACGAGGCGAATTATTATTTGGTACCGTTGATACTTGGCTTGTATGGAAATTGACTCAAGGCCGAGTGCACGTAACCGATTATACCAACGCATCTCGTACCATGTTATTTAACATCCATACTAAACAATGGGATGACAAGATGCTTGAAATCTTGAATATTCCTCGTTCAATGTTACCTGAAGTACGTAATTCTTCTGAAATTTACGGCCAAACCAATATCGGTGGTAAAGGTGGTGTGCGTATTCCTGTTGCAGGGATTGCTGGTGACCAACAAGCCGCTCTTTACGGACATCTTTGCGTACATGCAGGCCAAGCCAAAAACACTTACGGCACAGGTTGCTTTATGTTACTCCACACGGGTAACAAAGCTATTACATCCAAAAATGGACTACTCACAACCATTGCTTGTAATGCAAAAGGCGAACCAGAATATGCCTTAGAAGGTTCAGTATTTATCGCAGGTGCATCAATCCAATGGCTCCGTGATGAACTCAAAATTGTTCACGATAGTTTTGACTCTGAATACTTTGCACAAAAAGTGACTGATAGTAATGGCGTATATGTTGTTCCAGCTTTCACAGGCTTAGGTGCACCATATTGGGATCCATATGCGCGCGGTGCGATTTTTGGTCTTTCTCGCGGTGCAAACTGTAATCATATTGTTCGAGCAACCTTACAATCTATTGCTTACCAAACCCGTGATGTCTTAGAGGCTATGCAATCAGATTCGGGTGAACGATTACAATATCTCCGTGTAGATGGTGGTGCGACAAACAATAACTTCTTAATGCAATTCCAAGCTGACATTTTAGATGTAAATGTAGAGCGCCCAGTTGTGAAAGAAGTGACCGCTCTAGGTGCAGCTTATCTTGCTGGTTTAGCAACAGGCTTCTGGAAAGATTTAGACGAGCTTCGCGATAAAGCCCGTGTAGAACGCACTTTCAGCCCAGACAGCGACAATGAAAAACGTGAACGTCGCTACAAAGGCTGGAAAAAAGCAGTTAAACGCTCATTAGAATGGGCAAAAGAAGATGAAGAATAATTTATAAATTAATTCTCATACAAAAAGAGCGGTCAAAACTTCTTTTATTTTGACCGCTCTTTTATTCTGTATCTGTATAAAAATTATTTTCTAGAGAGAGGTGGAACAAAGGTTAAACCTAAATCCCAAGGTTGCTCAATCCAAGTATTTTGTGGAATATCAATTACGTAATCATCCACTAATTCCGCACCTGCAGGTTTTGCAAATACAGTGACAAATTTTGCATTAGGGTACATTTGACGAATCGCACGCGCAGTATTACCCGTATCAACTAAATCATCTACCACGATAAATCCTTCGCCACCATTTGGCACTTGGGCTGCATGAAGAACTTGTAGTTCTCCCTGGTTGTTATGATCGTGATAACTTGCGATACAAACGGTTTCAATATGACGAAGACCCAATTCACGAGCCAATACAGCCGCTGGAAATAAACCACCGCGACTCACCGCAATAATACCTTTCCATTGAGAAGCTGGAAGTAAACGTTCTGATAATTTTCGGGCATGCATTTGAAACATATCCCAAGTTACCACATATTTTTCGCTCATAATTGCACCTTAGTTTAAATTTTGCGTAAAGATGCACTACCCGCGTTTTTCACAGACGTAAATCAAATGTATGATGCCTTATTGAATAAATCAGGGGTAACAGGTGTATTTACTGATTTCCCAGATACTTGCGTGGAATTCTTAAAAGGAATAAAATAATTTCTATTATAACCGTAGGTAAGTTTACTTACGGTTATTAATGCCGTCTATGATGAAATTATCTTTTCAATTGAAAAGTGTTTTTCAGAAAGACTTACTATATCCTTAATGAATAGGAACATAATATGAAAACAACGTTAAAAATGACCGCACTTACGGCTCTTTCTGCTCTTGTCTTAGCTGGCTGTGGTGCACACCAAATGAAATCAGAAGAACAAGCAAATATGCAATTACAACAACAAGCTGTTCTTGGCTTAAACTGGATGCAAGATTCTGGCGAATATAAAGCATTAGCTTATCAAGCGTACAATGCGGCAAAAGTTGCATTTGATCACGCAAAAGTGGCAAAAGGTAAGAAAAAAGCGGTTGTGGCTGATTTAGATGAAACTATGTTAGACAACAGCCCTTATGCTGGCTGGCAAGTTCAAAATAACAAACCATTCGATGGTAAAGATTGGACTCGTTGGGTAGACGCACGTCAATCTCGTGCCGTTCCGGGTGCGGTAGAATTTAATAATTATGTAAACAGCCACAAAGGTAAAGTGTTCTACGTAACAAACCGCAAAGACAGCTCTGAAAAAGCAGGCACTATTGATGATATGAAACGCTTAGGTTTCAATGGCGTGGAAGAATCTGCATTTTATTTGAAAAAAGACAAATCAGCTAAAGCGGCTCGTTTTGCAGAAATTGAAAAACAAGGCTATGAAATCGTACTTTATGTAGGCGATAACTTAGATGACTTCGGTAATACCGTATATGGCAAATTAAACGCTGACCGCCGTGCATTCGTTGATCAAAACCAAGGCAAATTTGGTAAAACTTTCATCATGTTACCTAACGCAAACTACGGTGGCTGGGAAGGCGGTTTAGCTGAAGGGTATTTCAAAAAAGATACACAAGGCCAAATCAAAGCTCGTTTAGATGCAGTACAAGCTTGGGATGGTAAATAATTTTCCATTAAAAAGATCGATTTAAATATTGATTCTAAAAATTTAGTTTGGGGGCTAAGCTCAGTTTTTACTGGCTTAGCCTTTTTAGTTTTTCAGGTTCACTCAAGTAATCATCATTACTACAGGCTGAAGTTTTGTTATGATGTTACAAATCTTTCAAAATAGAAATCTAATTCAATGAAGAAAAATTTTTCGGCAGGAAAATTGCCGTCTAAAGGAAAAAGTGCGGTTAATTTTCACCGCACTTTTAAGCCAAAATCAAAACCTAAAACGCTGTCATTGGATGAAACCAAAGCTGTGTTATTCAATAAACCTTTTGATGTACTCACGCAATTTACCGACGAACAAGGGCGCGCCACTTTAAAAGATTTTATCTCAATTCCAAATGTTTATGCTGCAGGTCGATTAGATAGAGACAGTGAAGGGTTACTGATTTTAACCAATAATGGCGAATTACAACATCGTTTGGCAGATCCAAAATTTAAAACAGAAAAAACCTATTGGGTGCAAGTGGAAGGTATCCCTGAAGAAACCGATTTAGCACAACTCAGAAAGGGTGTAGAACTCAAAGATGGTATGACTAAACAGGCTCAAGTGCGGTTAATTTCAGAGCCAGATTTATGGGAACGCAATCCACCTATCCGAGAACGGAAAAATATTCCCACAAGCTGGTTAGAAATTAAGATTAGTGAAGGGCGCAACCGCCAAGTGCGGAGAATGACTGCGCATATTGGTTTCCCCACTTTACGATTAGTGAGAGTAAGTCAGGGCTCATTATCTATTGATGGATTAGCAAACGGTTCATTTAGATTATTATCATTGGATGAAATAAAAGCATTATTTCAGACCGTCAAATTATAAAAATAGGGCAAGTATTTTGCTTGCCCTAAATTTTTCGCTCAAAAACATTGAGCAGAAAGATAATTAATAAAAAACTAAACTGCTTTCAAACTCTTTCAGAAGATTACTTTCAGCTCGCAATTCATTCCAAATTAACGGGTTACGGTCTAAGTATCCGCTTTCAAAATTCAATGTCCAATCATTCAAAGTGCGGTGCATTTCAAGGGTGAAATTTTTTGCTGTTTCTGTTGCTTGACGGGATTTATTGAAAATAACCGCAAGACGAAGCAATCGCATTAAAGCCATCACATCTTGCTCGCTATAACGTGCAAATTTAAAAAATTCAGCAGGTTTAATCGTGCCAATATGCCAACGTACTAACGCGGTAAGCAAACGTTGCTGTTCACGATCAAAACCTGGTAATTCCATATTTTGTAAAATGTAAGCAGAATGTTTTTGTAAACCTTTGTGATTAATCACAATGCCTACTTCATGCAAGCGCGCTGCCCAAAGCAGGATTTCGCGCATTTCTTCAATAAATTCTGTCGATTGCCAATTTTGATATTGCGTGCTGAGTAAATTTGCACTATCCGCAACGCGATGAGCTTGGGCTTGGTCAATATTGAATTGTTCACTTAATCCCCAAGCTGTGCGCGCTCGAATATCTGCTACTTGAAAGTTTTTCTCTAGGCTATAAATGACGCCTTCACGCAATGCACCGTCAGAATAGCGCATTTGTTGAATATGAAAGACTTCAAATACCGCACTTAAAATCGCTAAACCCGGTACAAAAACATCTATGCGGTCTTGGTTTAAACCGTTAATATTTAGCTCAGTAAAATGCTTCGCTTGTAGCGTTTGCTCAATTAAAGCATTTAATCGCTCGGCTGTAATGGTTCCATTTGGATCAAGATTAGTCGAAATGACTTGCGCTACAGTTTTAATCGTCCCCGATGAACCTAGCACAGATTGCCAACCTAATTTGCGATATTCAAAGCCTAAATCTTCGATTTTATTGACCGCACTTTGACGCGCGCGTTGAAAGTTTTCTGGGGAAATGACGCCATCGGTAAAAAATTGAGTCGCAAAACTCACACATCCCATGTGGCGGCTTTCAGCCATAAGCGGCGTGAAATCATCGCCGATGATCATTTCTGTCGAACCACCACCAATATCCACAACGAGCTTACGGCCTTTTTCTGGTTGAGTATGGCATACGCCTGCGTAGATGGTTTTAGCTTCCGTTTGCCCACTAATAATATCAATGGGATAGGGGAAAACTTTGGCTGCTTGACGTAAAAATTCATCATTATTGATGGCTCTGCGTAAGGTATAAGTGCCAACTACATTGACATTTTCAACGGAAAAACCTTGTAAACGTTCAGCAAATAAGGCTAAGCAATTCACGCCACGCGTGATAGCCTCTTGATTAAGCACAGCATTTTCGTCTAAACCTTCCGCGAGTTTAACTTTTTGTTTTAAGCGCGAAAGCACTTGGATTGAGCCGTTTACAATGCGTGCAACAATCATATGAAAGCTGTTTGAGCCAAGATCAATCGCAGCAATTTCACGTACATTGCCACGATGCTTGGGTTCTAAAATAGCGTCATTCATAACATTCCTAAAATTCAAATTTATAAAGCAAATCAAACACTTGGTTTGTGCTAGAAACGGATTGAAAATAAAGCTGTGGCATTAGGCGATAACGTAAGGTGACTTCTGCTAAACCATCAAATAAACCTACGCCATATTTTATTTGTAAGCGATTGGTAATATTTCCACTTACTGTAACCTTAGATTTATCGCCCACGCCAGATGTACCAAGGTTTAAGTCTTGAATACCAAAAACTTCGCCAATACTGCCCACTAATTTACCGCTCTTTGAAATGCCTAAACCAATCAATGCTGCGCCAATCGAACCACTGGAGCCAGCTTCACCGCTACTTTCTAACGAACGACCTGTTAATAAATAAGAAAGTGCTTGATCTTGTGGTTTGCTTGGTTCACTGAAAATAGTGACTTCTGGGCTATCGGCTATGCCAATCACTCTCACTCCAGCAGTAATTTTGCTGTCTTCCATTGTTTCAGGATTACGAATAGCCTCAATATTCAACGTAGGTTGTGCCGCTTGCCCAGAAAAACTAATAAGCCCTTTACGAATGAGTAAATCTTGTCCGAAAGAAGCATAGCGACCTTTGGTTAAATTGATTTGCCCGAATAAACCTAAATTGCCTTTGTCTTGTTTCACAGAAAGTAAACCATCAAGATTGGTTTTTAAGCCATAGGCATCAAGGCTGACGTCTTTACCAATATTGATGCGTAAATCAGAGCGAATATCCATTCCTGATTTCGTTTTTGCGGCAAATTCACGTTTAATCAGTTCTTCTTTGCTCTTGTGCGGGCCGTTTAAAATCACTTCATCTTCGCTGACTGGCTCAGCAGTATCTGGCAGACTGTCAATTTTAATACGCGCCCAAGGAATATCCACTGTTCCGCTTAAATTCAATTCCTTAGGATTGGCTTTTATCGTGATATCTGGACTGAAACGTAGCTTCGCCATAGATGGAATATCCACGTTGAAATTATTTGCTTGTGCATTCAATTCTGTCGTCCAATGTTCAATATTCGCCCAGTTTGCACGTCCAGTTAAGTTTAAGTGACTATCTACTGTTTCGATTTTCCCTTGCAATGTTGAACGGTTACCATTGAAACGTAGGGCAATATCGCCATCAGTAATATTTACTGGCATAGATTTCAATTTGGTACGAATATTACGAATATTGAAGTCACCATTTAATAATGGTTTCTCTAAATTCCCGCCGAAACTCAACTTCGAGACTACCTTACCATTCACTGATTCACCGCTAGTAAGTAGCTGATTTGCGATCGACAAGTTTAATCGTTCTATCGCAAGGGTTCCGCCAAGTTGGCGAGTTTTAACAAAATCATTTAAACGAATATCGCCTACAATTCTGCCTTGATTATGCAAATTGATGTCTGTTTTTAAAACCAAATTATTATTTTGAATGTCGGCATTAAGGGTTAATTTTGGAATATCTAATTTAAACGTGCGGTAATCCAATTTTTGAGAGAAAGCTAAATGATTGCCATCTACTTTTGTGCTAAATTGGAATGGTTTATCCGTAAACCAAGCCACATTACCTTGCACTTGCAAGTTTCCTTTGAGGCTATCTTGTTCGATAAGTTTATTCACTAAATCCAAATTAACACGTTTGAATTGGAAAGGAATATTGCCTTGCTTGCCTGCATTGAATGCTTGTGGGAAACATAATTCTATATCTGTGTTTTGCCAGCAATGTGCGGCAATATTGGCTTGTGTTTGTTTGTTATCGTAAAACACCGCAATCGCTTGGTTAGATTTTACATCGCCAATCGGGGTTTCAAATTTTGCTTGTGAAAGTGTGCCTTTCCACTGTTCCAAAGTGCGGTCAAAATGTCCATTAATTTGTAAATTTGCAGCAACTGGCTCGCCTTGAGATTTTAGGATTAGTTTG
Organism: Haemophilus sp. HN_Hi10; assembly: GCF_049821985.1. Taxonomy (NCBI): domain Bacteria; kingdom Pseudomonadati; phylum Pseudomonadota; class Gammaproteobacteria; order Pasteurellales; family Pasteurellaceae; genus Haemophilus; species Haemophilus sp. HN_Hi10. Next base: position 222,297 of record NZ_CP187495.1, read on the forward strand.
TGATTTTGTTCATCGCCTGATAAATCAAGATCAAGTAAATGAAGTTTAATATTTTCGCCATAATGAAGTTGTTCTGATTTAATATTCAATTTTCCACTCGAGAGTGGGGTATTGTTTATATGACCTTTTATACTTGCTTTGGCTAACTGAAAACCTTGTAAATGTAAATTGGATGAAGTTAAATCAATATCAAGATTAGGTGTCGTAATTTGACCAGAAATCGATACACGACCATCCACTCGCCCTTTTAAATCTGACCATAAACCACGTAAATTTGGCGCATCTATATCTAGCACAAAATCAGAATGATCATCTAATACGCCACTGGCTTTAAGATAATTTTCGCCATATCTAATCTGTAAATCAGGCACGGTTAGAAGTACCTTTTGATTGAGCGTTGCAGAACCTTTTAAACTGATAGGTTTTGCAGAAAGCGTTCCGTTTAAATCGGCTACTGGCACTTCCACTTGCCAACCTTGAGAGTCCGCAAAACCGCGAGAATGTAATTTACCCGATAATATTGCAGGCATAACTGGAACAAAAAAACCAATATTCATTTTTTCTAAATCGGCTTGAATATCCCAGTTTGCACCATTTTTCCAATTCGCATTACCCGCAAATTCACTTTTACCATCTAACGAAACTATCCCCAATTTATTTACGGTGACTTCATAAAGTTTGCCGTCGGCATTAAGTTCTACTTGAGATGCGGGAATATAATTCATTCCTGCTACATTGCCCTTAAGTTCAGCGTGATAATTTAGTAAATCCCCCGTGAGTTTAAGCGTCACATCATTAATTTTGAGTGGTACCATTGTGTTTACAAAAGCGTATTGTCCTTTTGCTACATTTAATGTGAGGTTTAAGGGCATTTTGTCTTGTGCTAATTGCACGTCGCCATTCAGTTCAGCATCTACTACACCTTTTGTTTTCAAAGAAAGTGCGGTGGATTTTTTCAATGATCCCGAAAGTGTAAGATCCACATCACTCGCTAGCAGAATTTCTTTTCCAGCGGATTTCAACGGCTCCAAATGGGATTTTAAAGTTAAATCTAATGGCATATCGCCATCAAGTTGTAATTTACCTTGTGAATAAAGATTACCCAACGAACTTTCAACCGATAATTTTTGTAATTGCAGTTGGTTATCGACGGTATCCGCCTGTACAATTAAACTAGATATTTCAACAGATTGAAGCGTTTCGTCTTTTTCATTCACTGCTTGATACTGCCAGTTTTTGCCTGAAATTTCAGGAATATGTAAATCAAAAGGAAGAATGATTTCTGATACATTACCTAAAAAAGCAGGCGTTAAAGATTGCTCAATCGCAGCCCAATCTACAGGTTTATTCGGTTGTTTGGCTTTCAGCTCAGGTTTAACTTCAGGCAATTTTTTTGCAACCACTGAAATATCGTTAATTTCAGTCGGCGCAATAGTTAAGCCTTTTTCATTATTTAAACGTACCGCACTTTTAAAATTTCCAAGCGTAATATTAGTCTGATCAACATTTACGGATAAATCTTGCACCAGTAAATTTTCTGCATTGATACTAATTGGCAAGGAAATACGCTTCATCGGGCTAGACTTGGGATTATCAGGCGTTGATGGCGGTAGCAATGCGGTATTAATCGCAATTGTCGGTTTATTTAGAGTAAAGTCTCGTAAACAAACTTCACGTGAAAGCAAACAACCAAAATCGAGCTGTAAACGTGCTTGTGCAATATGTGTCTCAATCCCAGCGGTTTGATAACGAACATTCTTTAACACCAAGCCATTTTGTAATCCGCCTTCAATTTGCTCAACGGAAAAACTATCGAGCATTTTGTCGGCTAGTTGAATTAAACTTTTTTGTCCCGCATCGAAAGAAATCACCCCAGCAACACCTAAAACAGGTATAAAAATGACCGCACTTCCAATACAAATAACTTTGCGTACCCAGTGTTTTTTATTTGCTTGTTTTGGTGCTTTTGGTGAAGTATCTGATGGTTGTAGTTGTTTTGTCATAAATTCACCTTAAATTTCTGTACCAAGTCCAATGTAAAATTGAATATTTTTGCTGTTATCTTTATCGCGAATGGGTGTGGCAATATCAAATTTAATCGCACCCACTGGCGATGCCCAACGCACACCAACGCCTGCGCCATAACGCAGCTCTTTTGCTGTGTAATCATTAGCGGCTAATCCACTATCTGCAAAAGTTGCCGCCCACCAATTTGGATAAACTTGATATTGATATTCTAAAGAACCTGTAAGCAAACGTGAGCCACCCACCAATTTCCCATTTTTATTTTTAGGCGCAATTTTTTTATAGCCGTAACCGCGCACACTGCGATCGCCACCAGCAAAGAAACGCAGTGTAGGCGGAATTTTTTCAATATCTTTTGTATGTAAATACCCGATTTCAGCACGAGCAACAATACGATGATTTTCTGCATAAGTACGAATCCACGCACTAGATGCTTGCACTTTTATAAAAGAAGATTCTGATAGCCAAATTCGTTTGCTTAAATCAAAAGTAATTTTTTGCACATCGCCCCAAGTGGCAAAGGAACCACCACGTAATCGAGTACGAGTAAATCCAACAGTTGGATAAAGAAGTAAGGTTTTATCAGTGATATCCGCTTGTGTAAAACTATCGTATCTTGCTCGAAGTCCGCCAAAATATTGCCAACCACGCGCATTATTCCAATAACGTAACGCTGACAACGTAAGCGCTCTCGTATTGGTATCGTTCTCTTTTTCCCCTTCCCAACCGACGGCAAAATCATAGTAATAATTTAATGGATTTTTCAGCAATGGTATTCGATAAGTGGCTTCTAACGTTTGTTTCGGTGCGGAGAGATAAAGATTTGAACGCAAACTATGTCCACGGCTATTAATCCAAGGTTTTGTCCAGCCTATTTGTCCGTGAACTCCGCCATCAGTGTCAAAGCCCACACCCAGTTCCATCGCATTTTTTTTACGTGGATAAAGAATGATTTCTATATCTACCGTTTTACTTTTATGATTGATATTAGGTTGAACTAAAACTGAATTAAACCAATTTGAAGATGAAAAATTGCTGGTTAAATCCGACAAATTATTCATTAAATATGGATCGCCAGATTTTATGTTAAGAATATTATTGAGATAATCGTCGCGGATTTGTGAATGGCTAAAAGTAATATTGCCATAATGATAACGAACGCCGCTATCAAATAACATTCGCCACCACGCTTGATGGGTTTCTGGGCTGATTTCTAAACGTGAAATTTTAAATTCCCCATCAAAATAGCCTCGATTTAATGCTAAACGTGAAATCGCTGTTTTGTAATCATCGTAAGTTTGGTGTTCAACCAAAACGCCTTCTTTCGGTAAGTTTTTACGTAACGCATTAAAATTTTCATCTTGAGCGGCTTCCCCCTCAATTTGCACATCAGTGCCTGCAATTTTTGTTGGCTCGCCTGGTGTAACGTGCGCAATCAACAAATCGCGTTTGCCTTGACGCTGTTTTCGTTCGAAACGCACGGAAGATTCATAATAACCAAACACACGCAAACCACGATCCACGGCTTGAGTGACTAAATGCTGATAGCGTTCAGAGCCATCCATTTCTTCTTTATTGATCAAATTAACATTCAGATCCGTATTACGAACAGCACGGAAACCACGGATACCTTGAACTTCAATATCAACGGTTTGTTCAGCAAAGGCAGGAAAGCAATTTAATGCTAAAAAAAGTGCGGTAAGTTTTAGCAGTGTTTTATTCATTTTAGGACTAAACGTTTTGAGTGTATTGCCCTATAGTCTACCGAGAAGTTCGACAGGATCCAAGATTTTCAACAGATTTTGTCTGGTTTTAATAAAGAAATACCGCACTTCATTGCTAAAGTGCGGTAAATTTTTGGGCTGTTTTAATTAGTGACCGCCACAACCACAGCTGCCGTGATTATGTTCGTGATGATGACCGCCACAGCCACAACCGTGACCTTCTTCGTCATCATCGTGGGTGTGCGCACCGTGAACGTGACCGTGTGCGATTTCTTCTAACGTTGCTTCACGGGTTGCGACAACCTCAACCGTGAAATGTAATTCTTGACCGGCTAACATGTGATTTCCATCAACCACAACTTCATCGCCATCGATTTCAGTAATCACTACTGGAACTGGGCCAATGTCAGTATCCGCTAAGAAACGCATACCCACTTCAAGTTCATCAACACCTTGGAATACATCTTTTGGTACACGTTGAACCATATTTTCGCTGTATGCACCATAACCTTCTTCAGGTTGAACGCGTACTTCAAATTTGTCGCCTACTTCTTTACCTTCAAGCGCTTTTTCAAGACCGATCACTAAATTATTATGGCCCTGTAAATATTCTAGTGGTTGATTCGCTGGAGCTTCATCTACCAATACGCCATCTTGTGTGCGAACTTGGTAAGCAATGCTCACCACTACATTTTTTGCTACTTTCATTATGTTTTCCTTATAAAAATCGGTTAAAAAAGCCGTATCATTGTAACGAAAATTATTCCTCGCGCAATGCTAAAATTTAATAGCCTTTCATTATTTAACTTTAACAAATTTTAAATTAATGTGGCTTTGTTTTTAAATTTAGGCTGTGTTATCAAGGTCAACACTTGCAAAGCTAGCCTGTTATACGGCAAAATCAAATAATTATATTAACAAGCAAGCAGAAAAATTATGGCCGAAATCACCAAAGAAACTTTGTTTTCATCAAACACCCAAGCTGAAAACGAACAGCTAAGCATATTAAAACGCCATTTCCCAAATTGTTTTGATAAACAAGGCGCATTTTTGCCTGAAAAAATGGCGGAAACGTTGCAATCAAACGGCATTAAAACAGAAAAAGAAAGCTACAGCCTCAATTGGCTGGGCAAATCCTATGCCAAAATTTTAAAAGACAGGCAGCCTGAAACGCTTTTAGCGGAAGATATTGAACACAACCAAAAACCGGAAAATCAAAATAGCGAAAATATCTTAATTCAAGGCGATAATTTGGAAGTGTTAAAACATCTGAAACACGCTTATAAAAATCAGATCAAGATGATTTACATCGATCCGCCGTACAACACAGGTTCAGACGGTTTTGTTTATCAAGATGACAGAAAATTTACGCCGCAGCAGTTGGTTGATTTGGGGATGGATTTGGAAAAAGCCAAGCGTGTGCTGGAATTTACTGCTAAAAAATCCAATTCACACAGTGCGTGGCTGACGTTTATGTATCCGCGTTTGTATATTGCGCGTGAATTGTTGCGCGATGACGGCGTGATTTTTATTTCTATTGATGATAATGAACAAGCACAATTAAAACTACTTTGTGATGAAGTGTTTGGGGAAGAGAATTTTATAAAAGACCTAATTATTAATACATCTGAAGGTGGTGGTAACGCAAAATATGTAGTTAATGGTCATGAAACCGTTCTTGTATATGCTAAGAATATTGATAATTTTGATAATTTAAAACGACCTAAAGATATTCGTGGTAAAAAAATTGTTATAAATGATGAATTATATTGGATTCAAGAAGATGCTATTCGAGAGCAATTTGGTAAATATGGTAATTTACATTACGAAGATATCGAAGAAATCAAAGGTATTGAATTTAAGAAAAAAATTGATGATGGAATCGCTAATAATGAATATGTCTTAGTTCCAAAAACTTATGGCAAAACCGTGATTGGAAAATTAAGAAAAATATCAGATGATTTTTCAAAATTCCATAGTATTTTAAATATTGGAAATATTAATAAACATTTGACTGCTGATGGTATTCGTGAATTGGAAGAGTTATTTGATGTGGCTAAAGGACTATCTCCCTTTAGAACACCCAAGCCATTAGATTTATTGAAAAGACTAGTCCTTTCATTAACTTTTAAAGGAAATCAGAACGATATAATTCTAGATTTTTTTGCAGGTTCTGGCACAACCGCTCATGCTTTGATGCAACTTAATGCCGAAGATAAGGGTAATCGTAAATTTATTTGCGTACAATTAACTGAAAATTTAGACGAAACATTAGAAAACGTAACACAGGAAGCCAAAAAGAATATTCAAATTGCAATAGATTGGTTGAATGAACACAATAAACCACACAGTTTATTTGAAATAACCAAAGCGAGAATAGAATTAGCTGCAAAGAAAATCCAAACTGAAAACCCTGATTACACAGGCGATTTAGGTTTTAAAATTTTCAAAACCGAACCGCACTTTCAGACGGCATTGAATACTGATTTTGACCCACAAATTGATTTCTTGCCGAAAAACAACTTAACCGATGAACAACTCCACCAGCTTTTAACCACTTGGCGAGTGTTTGACGGTTGTAGGCTGACTGAAAAAGTGCAAAACATTGATTTAGTAGGTTATACCGCTTATTACTGCCGTCAGCATTTATATTTATTGGCAAGCGGTTTTACATCAGAGAACGTGAAAGCCTTGATTGAACGCTTGGATAACGATAAGGATTTTGTGCCTGAACGCATTGTGTTATTTGGCGAAAATATAGATAGCGTGATGCAAAAAGAATTGGCACAAGCAGTGAAAACCTATGCCAATAAAAAAGGCTTGAACAATTTAAGCGTATTGGCGAGGTATTAAAATGGCAGGTTTTACTTACGAAAAAAATTTGCCCCATCAAGAGCGAGCGATTGAATCCGTTTTGGCAGTGTTTGACCGTGTGCATTTAAATAAAAATGTGCAAACAGATGAAAATCCCTTAATTGAATTTGCAGGCAACCTAAAAACGGATAATTTGCAAAAAATCCAACAAGCCAATAATGTGGGCGATATAGCGTTATCTCATAGCAATGTGCTTGATATTTCAATGGAAACGGGGACAGGCAAAACTTATACCTACACAAAAACGATGTTTGAGCTCAATCGTGTGCTGGGCGTGTTTAAATTTATCGTGGTTGTACCCACTCTTCCCATTAAAGCAGGAACGAAAAACTTTTTGCAAAGCGCGTCGCTTGCAGAACATTTTCGCAAGGATTTTGCAGGGCAATATGGCGAAACAGAAATTGAATTGTATGTGGTAGAAAGCCAAAAAAACAAAGCAAAAAAAGCCTTTATGCCCTCTGAAATTGTGCGTTTTGTGGGGACGGAAGATAAGCAGAAAATCCACGTCTTATTGATTAATGCAGGTATGATTAATTCCGACACAATGGCGGGAAAAGATAGGGGCAATGACGGCAGCCGCTTGATTAAAGATAAGTTTTCTGTGCCCTTTGAGGCCTTGGCTTCAACTAATCCCTTTGTGATTATTGATGAACCGCATAAGTTTGATAAAAATGGCGTTACTTGGCAAAACATACAAAAATTTAATGCTCAATTTATCTTGCGATATGGGGCAACATTCCCTAGTGTTGAAGTAAATAAAAAAGATGAAAACGGCAAAAATGTTAAAAATGAACAAGGAAAAGTTGTTAAATTAACCATACAAAAATATGAAAACTTACTTTATCGATTAAGTGCGATTGATGCGTTTAATGATGATTTAGTAAAAGGCATTCGTGCGTTTACTGAACAAATTGACGGCGATAATGGCGAGCGGATTAAACTGATTGATTTAGACGGCAAAGAAGCGACGTTTATTTTAGATAAACAAGAATTTAAGTTAAGTAAAGGCGAAAATTTAAACCGTATTCATCAAGCCATTAGCGATTTGTTTGTGTCTGAAATGAATAAAAGCGTGCTGGTGTTGAGCAATGGTATTGAGTTGAAAAAAGGCGATACCATCAATCCGTATTCATACAGCGATACTGTGCGGGATAAAATGATGCGACAAGCAATTAGAGAGCATTTTGTCTTGGAAAAAGAATTGCTTACGAGAAATGGCGGACGGATTAAACCGCTCACATTATTTTTTATTGATGATATTGCAGGCTATCGTGATGAGAAAAATCAACTTTCAGGCAGCCTAAAAACCGTTTTTGAGCAAATGGTAAAAGTGGAATTAGAACATCGTTTGCAAACAGAAAATGATGAATTTCTACGCCAATATTGGCAAACGGCATTAAACGATATTGCCAAAACTCACGGCGGTTATTTTTCGCAGGATAACAGCGATAAAGACGACAAAATCGAGCAAGAAGTAAATGAAATTTTGCACGATAAAGAAACCTTGTTATCGCTTGCTAATCCACGTCGTTTTGTGTTTTCCAAATGGACGTTGCGAGAGGGTTGGGACAATCCTAATGTGTTTCAAATTTGCAAATTGCGTTCTAGCGGCTCTGAAACGAGCAAATTGCAGGAAGTTGGTCGTGGCTTACGTTTGCCTGTAAATGAATATATGGCAAGGGTGAAAGATCACGCCTTTTTCTTGAATTATTTTGTGGATAATAGCGAAACGGATTTTGTTAAAAAATTAACTGATGAAGTGAATAGTGCGGTGGTAAAACCGATTGTTTTTACGGCTTTAACTGATGAATTAATTAAGAAAATTCAGACGGCTTATCCTGATCTCAGTAAGAAACAGATTCGCAATCAATTAGCAGATTTAACCGATGACGATGATGTCTTTTTGGAAAATGGCTTTGCTGAAACGAAAAAATTATTCCCAAAAGCCTTTGAAAGTTCAGGCAGCCTGAAAGATGGAAAAATCAAACGTTCAGGTGAAAAAGCTGAAAAAGTCAAAATGCGTATCGCTAAATATGATGAATTAAAATCCTTATGGGAAACGATTAACCAAAAAGCCTTGTTACAATACAAAATTAAAGATGAAGATGAATTTTTGAGTTTGTTTATCCGTTATCTGAAAGAAAATGCGGATAAATTTACGGCAACTGGCATACGCACCGTACAAAATAAAATTCGTGTGGATAATGGTTTATTGTCTGCCACTGAAACAAGAAGCCTGAATGATGAAGTTTTTGAACCGATTAATACGCTGAATTATCGTGAGTTTTTATTGAAATTATCGCAAACGGCTTTGATTCAAATGCAGACTTTGCACAAGGCATTTTTTGCGATTCGTGATGTGTTGGAAATTTCAAACTTCCTGAATGAACGCACGATTCACACAATAAAAGCAGGGTTTGACCGCTGGTTATTACTCAATTCCTTTAATGCGTTTGAAGTAGGATTTAGCCGTGTGAGAGGCAGTGTTCACCCAACCAAATTTACGGATAATCAAGGTAAGGCGTTGCCAGAAGTGAATGCTTCGGATTTAGGCACACAGTTTGATTCGGGTAGTCCATTGGCTGAATTTTTATTTGAAAGTGTGTTTTTTGATAGTGAATTGGAACACGCAAACATTACGAAAAATCAAGTAAAAGAAGTGATTGTGTTTACCAAAATTCCCAAAAATTCCATCAAAATCCCAGTGGCAGGCGGCGGCACATACTCGCCCGATTTTGCTTATATTATAAAAACAAGCTCGGGCGACACGTTGAATTTGATTGTAGAAAGCAAAAATGTACCAGATGATCAATCTTTACGTTCGGAAGAACAGCAAAAAATTAAACACGCAGAAAAATTGTTTAATCTCGTTGCATCGGATACGAAAATTGTGTTCAAAACCCAATTTGAGAAAGATGAAATTGTGAATGTGATAAAAAATGCACAGCAACAATGATGAGTAGTTTGTTTTTCTCATACCTAAAAAATAACCGCACTTATTAAGTGCGGTTAAAAAGAATGATTAATGCACACGAGTCTCTTCTTCATCATCATCAAAAAATTCCCCATCATCGCCGTATTCATCGTCATCGGCATTTGGGTCTTCAAAATAAGTTCCCCAACCGTCATAAATGCCTTTATGTTTTTCTAATAACGGAAGGATTTCTTTTTGTTGAGCATCAATAATTTCCGCTTTTAATTCTACTTCACTGATAATGTCAAAGCAGAAAATTGGTCTGCCATCATCATCTTTAAATTCTTCTGCTTCGGACACTTCATAACCAGCTTTAAACGCATCTACGGCGATTTTTTCTAACAAATCAAAATCATGGTGCGCGATGTGATGCTCAATAATATAAAGGGCATTTGGATCACTACCATCATTCAGTAAATCTTCGATAATTTCACGGGTTTCTGCTTGTAACTCTGCCAATTTTGACATAATAAAATCCTTCAACAAGAACAAAAGTGCGGTTATTTTAGTGGATAAATCACGAAAAGTCGCATAAAATTTCGCACAATTATTTTCGATAAAAAAGAGTCCTTAACTATGCTCGAACAACTCCCTTATTTGGCATTAAAAACTCCGCCAAAAACTACCGCACTTTTAAAGGCTGAATGTGCGGATTTTATTGTAAAAGAGCATTTGGGCTATGAAATGTCAGGCGATGGAGAGTTTGTTGCCTTGTATGTACGCAAAACAGATTGCAACACCTTATTTGTTGGCGAAAAATTAGCTAAATTTGCCGGTATTTCTGAACGCAATATGGGATATGCAGGGTTGAAAGATCGTCGAGCAGTAACAGAACAATGGTTTTGTTTACAAATGCCTGGAATGGAAACGCCCGATTTCAGTCAATTTGAATTAGAGGGCGTAGAGATTTTAACGGTTACTCGACATAATCGAAAAATTCGCACGGGTAGTCTTGAGGGAAATTATTTCGATATTTTATTACGCGGTGCAAAAGAATCTGACGAGCTTAAAGTGCGGTTAGATTTTGTGGCAAATTTTGGTTTCCCCAATTATTTTACGGAACAACGTTTTGGTCGAGATGGTCATAACCTCACGCAAGCATTGCGTTGGGCGCAAGGGGAAATCAAGGTAAAAGATCGCAAAAAACGCAGTTTTTATCTTTCCGCCGCGCGTAGTGAAATTTTTAATTTGGTTGTGGCTGCACGTATTGCAAAGGACGCAACAAATCAAGTTTTGCCAAACGATATTGTGCAATTAACAGGTTCGCACAGTTGGTTCAAAGCGGATGAAAAAGAAGACTTAACTGCTTTGCAAGTGCGGTTAGAAAATCAAGATATTTTGCTTACTGCTCCTTTAATTGGCGAAGATATTTTGGTAGCAAGTGATATTGAAAATGAAATTGTGAGCCGACATTCAGTCTTCGATCCTTTAATGAAACAAGAAAGAATGAAGGCAGCACGTCGCCCATTATTGATGAAAGCAAAAGGGTTTTCTTGGGCATTTGAGCCAGAAGGCTTGCGTTTAAAATTTTATTTGCCAGCAGGCAGTTATGCCACGGCATTAGTTCGTGAGTTAGTAAATTACACAGAAGCATAAGGAAGTACAATGCGAATTTTAGTCAGTAATGATGATGGTTTTCACGCGGAAGGCATTCAGGTTTTAGCAACGGAATTAAGAAAAATTGCAAAAGTCATTGTTGTTGCCCCTGATCGTAATCGAAGTGCAGCATCAAGCTCGCTCACATTAGTGGAGCCACTTCGCCCACGCCATTTAGACAATGGCGATTATTGTGTGAACGGCACACCAGCAGATTGCGTACATTTAGCGTTAAATGGATTTTTGTCTGGCCAAGTGGATTTGGTTGTGTCAGGCATTAATGCAGGTTGTAATATGGGCGATGATACGATTTATTCTGGCACTTTGGCTGCTGCCCTTGAGGGGCGTCATTTAGGTTTGCCCGCTATTGCGGTTTCGTTAGATGGTCGTCAGCATTATGAAACAGCAGCGCGAGTGGTATGTGATCTTATTCCTAAATTACATCATCAATTATTAAACCCTCGTGAAGTGATTAACATCAATGTACCAGACTTACCTTTTGAAGAATTAAAAGGGTATAAAGTATGTCGATTGGGTTATCGTTCATCTTCCGTTGAAGTGATTAAACAAAGAGATCCGCGTGATGAAACCATTTATTGGATTGGTCCTTCAGCATTACCCGAAGATGAAAGCGAGGGAACAGATTTTTATGCCGTGAAGAATGGCTATGTGTCTATTACGCCAATTCAAGCGGATCTTACCGCGCATCATTCATTGCTTTCTTTACAAAATTGGTTAGATCAGGAATTTACCAAATAGAGAAAAATATGAAAATTTTCAGCACGATGTACGATAAAACGATGGAATGGTCAAAACATCGTTTTGCTGTTTTTTGGCTCTCTTTTGTAAGTTTTATCGAGGCGATATTTTTTCCTATTCCGCCCGATGTGATGTTGATTCCAATGTCTATGTCAAAGCCTAAAAGTGCAGTTAAATTTGCATTTTATACGGCAATTGCTTCTGTCATCGGTGGAGTTATTGGTTATGCAATTGGTTTTTATGCAACGGACTGGGTGGAAAACATTGTACAACAATGGGGATATGCTGCGCATTGGGCAAAAGCCGTCAGTTGGTTTAAGCAATGGGGCGTATTAGTTGTGTTTGTGGCAGGTTTTAGCCCAATTCCTTACAAGGTGTTTACGCTCTGCTCTGGCGTGATGCAAATGGCATTTTTCCCTTTTGTCATCACCGCATTTATTTCACGTTTAGCGCGTTTCTTGCTGGTGGCAAAATTAGCCGCGTGGGGCGGGGAGAAATTCGCAGCAAAATTGCGAAAATCTATTGAGATTATTGGCTGGTCAGTGGTTGTACTGGCTATAATCGCTTACTTTATACTGAAAAACTAGGATAGAAAATGAACAAATTAAGTCTTGTTTTAGTAGCTGGATTTCTTTTGGTTGGATGTGCATCAGAACCAGTTAAAGATCCAGATGCATTACCAAATGGCATTATGCAACCAGTAGAAGGCACAGGTGCTGTTGCTGGCGGTAGTTTTATGCCAGAAATTCAAAAAAATACGATACCAACACAAATGAAATAATAACGGAACAATAAGGAATAACTATGAACAAATCGTTTCTCTTACTCCCTTTAAGTCTTGTTGTATTATCGGCTTGTACCTCTAATTCTCCTGCACCTATTTCTGATGCAGATGGAAATCTTTCCCCTAGTGTAGTGCAATCTGTAAATGGCAGTAATGTAGGTGGTGCTTGGCAACCTGAAATTCAAAAAAATTCATTACCTACAATGGGAAATATGGCCACGCCACAACCAAATTTTCAACCGATTAATCAACAACCAGCAATGCCAACAGCACCTGCGCAACCTGCATTTCAACCCTCTCCGAAAACGGTAGTTAGCGCGCCGACAGTACAAACAAAAACAGTTACCAAAACAATTGCTGATTGTGTAGATGGACAGCATATTAATATCCCACGTAATCCAAATACCAATGCGCCAGATTACAGCAAAATTTCAAAAGGCTCTTACAAAGGCAATACCTATAAAGTAAACAAAGGCGATACAATGTTCTTGATTGCTTACTTAGCAGGAATTGATGTAAAAGAATTGGCAGCGTTGAATAACCTATCCGAACCTTATAATTTAAGTTTAGGGCAAGTTTTAAAGATTTCTAATTGTGGCACAAAAACGGTTACTACAACGGTTTCTGTAAAACAGCCTGCAGTCACGGCATCAACAGCAATGCCAGCTAAACCAGCCGTCACTTATACTCCGGGCGCAAACGGTACTCAAATAGGATCTGACGGTACTATTATTGGCCCAATTAAATCAGAGGCTGGCACATCGTCTAGTGTATCTGTGGCAACTTCATCAACACAGGTTACATCATCTGTAAATAATGCGAATAGCACACCGATTAATGCAAATGTCGTTGCACCAATCGCCTCAAATGTTGCGTGGCAATGGCCGACTTCAGGTAATATTATTCAAGGTTTCTCAAGCACAGATGGCGGTAACAAAGGGATTGATATTAGCGGTTCACGAGGACAAGCTGTAAAAGCGGCTGCAGCAGGGCGAATAGTGTATGCTGGCAATGCTTTACGTGGTTACGGTAATTTAATCATCATCAAACATAATGATGATTTCTTAAGTGCTTATGCGCATAACGACAAAATTCTTGTCGCTGATCAACAAGAAGTCAAAGCTGGTCAAGACATCGCAAAAATGGGTAGCTCTGGTACAAATACCGTGAAACTCCACTTTGAAATTCGCTACAAAGGCAAATCAGTAGATCCAGTGCGTTATCTACCAAAACGTTAAGATCTCTTTAAAAAGTGCGATAAAAAATCTCAACAAATTTTTACCGCACTTTTTTATCTGGCTTTTTCCCCTTTCGGCACCTAAAATAGCCGCCATAAAACCTATCTTTATTCAGTTTCAAAGCAGGTAATTAGATGATTTCCGAAGAAAATTTCCAACAGCACACGCCAATGATGCAACAATATCTAAAACTCAAAGCAGAGAATCCAGATACTTTGTTATTTTATCGCATGGGGGATTTTTACGAGTTGTTTTATGACGATGCGAAAAAAGCGGCGGCATTGCTGGATATTTCTTTGACGAAACGAGGGCAATCTGCAGGACAGCCCATTCCAATGGCAGGAATGCCTTATCACGCGGTGGAAGGTTATTTAGCAAAATTAGTGCAGTTAGGCGAATCTGTGGCGATTTGTGAACAGATTGGCGATCCTGCCGCAAGCAAAGGTCCTGTGGAACGTCAAATTGTGCGAATTGTTACGCCTGGTACGGTCAGTGATGAAGCACTGTTGCCAGAACGCCAAGACAATCTGATTGCTGCGGTATATCAAGAAAAAGAAAAATTTGGATTAGCCACTTTAGATATGACTTCTGGGCGTTTTCAGCTTTGTGAACCTGCAGATAAAGAAACATTGCGCGCTGAATTGCAACGTATTGCGCCTGTAGAATTGCTGTATTGTGAAGAATTTAACGAAATGGCTGCGATTGAACATTGCAAAGGATTACGCCGTCGCCCGATTTGGGAATTTGAACTTAGCACTGCCATTACGTTATTAAATCGTCAATTTGGCACAAAAGATTTACGCGCCTTTGGTGTGGAAAAATCCCCTCTCGGCTTAAGTGCGGCAGGTTGTTTATTGCAATATGCAAAAGAAACCCAACGTACTGCATTACCCCATATTCAAAGCATTAGCTTAATTCAAAATCAAGACTGCATTCAGTTAGATGCTGCCACGCGCAGAAATCTTGAATTGACGCAAAATCTTGCGGGTGGCACAGAAAATACGCTAGCGTCTGTCTTGGATAAATGCGTTACGCCAATGGGCAGTCGTTTGCTGAAACGTTGGATTCATCAGCCTATTCGTGATGTGGAAAAATTAAAACAACGCCAACAATCGATTGCGGAAATTCTGAATTTTGATTTGGTCGATGAACTCCAACCTTACTTGCAATTAGTCGGCGATATGGAACGTATTTTGGCGCGTGTGGCATTGCGTTCAGCGCGTCCACGCGATCTCACTCGCTTGCGCACGGCATTAGAACAAATTCCTGCATTACGCACGATTGTGCAACAAAAAACACCGCCATTTTTAACCGCACTTTTCAGCCAAATTGCCGATTTCAGTGAGCAATGGGATTTATTGCAACGTGCATTGATTGAAACTCCTCCGCTTTTAATTCGGGATGGTGGCGTGATTGCTGAAGGCTATAATACCGAATTAGACGAATGGCGTATGCTGTCTGATGGTGCAACGCAATATTTGGAAAACCTAGAAAAAAGAGAACGTGAAAACACTGGCATTGACACCTTAAAAATCGGTTTTAATGCAGTGCATGGTTATTACATTCAAATTAGCCAAGGCCAAGCGCATAAAGCACCCATTCATTATGTACGTCGCCAAACCTTGAAAAATGCAGAGCGTTACATTATTCCTGAGCTCAAAGAATATGAAGACAAAGTACTGAAATCGAAAGGTGCAGCGTTAGCATTAGAAAAGCAGCTTTATGATGAATTGTTTGATTTATTATTACCGCACTTAGGTGCGTTACAGCTGGCTAGCCTTGCACTTTCTGAATTGGATGTATTGGTCAATCTTGCCGAGCGCGCAAATACCCTCAATTACGTTATGCCAACATTCTGTGATGAAGTGAGTGTGAAAATTGAAAATGGTCGCCATCCTGTTGTGGAACAAGTATTGAAAGATCCCTTTATCGCCAACCCTGTGGAGTTAAATCACAACCGTCATTTGTTAGTTATTACCGGGCCAAATATGGGTGGTAAAAGTACTTATATGCGTCAAACCGCATTAATTACATTGCTTGCGTATATCGGCAGCTTTGTGCCGGCAGACAGTGCGCGAATTGGGCCGATTGATCGTATTTTTACTCGAATTGGTGCTTCCGATGATTTAGCCTCGGGGCGTTCAACCTTTATGGTGGAAATGACCGAAATGGCAAATATTCTTCATCAAGCTACAGCGCAAAGTCTCGTACTTATTGATGAAATTGGTCGTGGCACATCCACTTATGATGGCTTATCCTTAGCTTGGGCTTGTGCAGAATGGTTAGCCAAAAAAATCCGCTCGCTTACATTATTTGCCACCCATTATTTTGAATTAACCGCATTGCCAGAACAGCTAGAAGGCATCGCCAATATTCATTTAGATGCTCTTGAGCATAACAACACCATCGCCTTTATGCACGCCGTACAAGATGGCGCCGCAAGTAAAAGTTATGGTTTGGCAGTAGCGGCTTTGGCTGGCGTGCCACAATCCGTTATTAAACTAGCAAAACAGAAATTGACACAATTAGAAAAAAACTCAAGCCATTCAGCCGATCAACAAATTCAAGCATTGCGTGAAGCCAATCACAATCAGGGCGAATTATTGTTTGAACAAGAAACGGACGCATTGAGAGAGGCAATCGAAAAACTTGATCCTGATGATTTAAGCCCTAAACAAGCATTGGCATATTTGTATCAGTTAAAGAAAATGGTGGGGTAAATATTATATCCCAGCGATAAGTTCAAAGGCTTGCGGTGCTTTATCCACCATACGCAATGATAAAGAGGTGTGTACACTGGGTTTTGCTGGTGGATTGTTTACGTGGATTTATGCAGGTTTATATGGATTGGCAGGGAATGGGAGTTGAATTTAAGTTGTAACTTTATGAAAAATAAGGATATTATTTTTTAGCATTAAAATTATGGTACAAAATATAGTACTAAAAAATTTTTTTCGTTGATTTTTGATTGTTTTTTTAATCAAACTTTAAACATCTTAAAGCCACCAGCAAAAAATAAAAATGCGATCTATTTGACCGCACTTTATTGTTTGATATTTGCCTTAGCTATTTTCCTTAATCCACGTTTGAAAATATGGGCTGTTTATTTTTATTGTGCCGTTTGCGTTACGTGTAATAAGCTCTTTTCTTTCTAGCTTTCGCACTTTCCCTTGTATTGTGCTTGAGCTAATATCTTCTACCCCTAACGCTTTAGCAAAATAGGCTCTTTTTTCTTTGCTATATAGCGCATTTTCGCCAGTTACAACGCTCTTTAATATTTCCCGTTCTATTGAGCTTAATTCTTGCCATATCTTCACGCTGTCGCCTAATTCACTCATTTGAGTAATCCTATATTCTGATGCTTGTTTAAGTGATAGATTAGGGTTGATAATCATATCTTGAGCAATTGAACGCATATAAAGAGGGGTAAAATTAAATCGTTCAAAGAGTTCATAAAATTGATGCTTGTCGATTTCTTGCCCTGTTCTGCTGTGATAAATATCGGCTAGAAAATCCGTAAAATCTTTGCCTAAATTTGGAAAATCTAAAGGATGTGCAAAATGAAAAAACGGTGCTTTGTTGTCATTAAACATTGCCCGCAATCCATTTGTGCTACTTCCTGTGAAAATCACTTTTATCTTTTGTTGATTTATATCTAAACCAGTACGCAATGAACGGATTAGCCCTATAGTATGGCTCACTCTTGCCAGTTCTTGAACTTCATCAAGTAACATTAAAACGGGTTTATCGCTAGATTCTGTAATGGCATTAATAATCTGAACAAGGCTTAGTTCATCAAGTTTAGTTTGATTTTTATCTTGTAATTCAACGCCTACGCCCATTAAGTCAATGGCTTTTAGTTTATCAAACAAGTTATTAGTTTTACCGTCCACCACATCAAGAAAGTGTATTAGCTCACGTATAAAAACATGGCTCAATTCGTTACTAGTCCTATCCATAAAACTAAAATAGAACACATTAAACCCTAATTTCTCTGCTTTCGGCTTTACGTCATTAAGTAAAAATTGGGTTTTCCCCATTCTGCGGGGTGCAAAAAGGGTTATGGCGTGTAATATTCCATCTTTTAGGCTTGATAGTAATCGTTCTGCTAATTCAGAACGGGGGAAATAAAGGGGATCTGCCTGTGTCATTTTTAGCCTCTTTATATTGTTTTATACTCTCTTTGTATAATTATACTTTTAATGTATAAAAATGTATAAGCCTTTATTCTGTTTCTGTTGGCTGTCGTGTGATCATGATGAAAGATGATTATCGCTAGTAGTTAGAAATTAAAAGGCTTGCGGTGCTTTATCCACCATACGCAATGATAAAGAGGTGTGTACACTGGGTTTTGCTGGTGGGTTGTTTACGTGGATTTATGCAGGTTTATATGGATTGGCGGAGGGGAATGGGAGTTGAACCCACCCAAGAACGCTGGCGTCCTCAACAGGATTTGAAATCCTGCCACCTCACCGGAGATGACGCCCCTCCGTGGTTGAAATTGCAGTTACTTTAGCGTAAATTAATCAGCAGTTCAACGTTATTTTAAACGGATTCAAAAATGACCGCACTTTTTCAACAACTACCTTCCGTTGATAAAATTCTCAAAACATCTCAAGGCTTACAACTCATTACCGAATTTGGTCACACTGCTGTCGTGGCAACGTGTCGAGAATTATTAACGCAAGCTCGTCAATTTATTCAAAAAAATAATCAACTTCCTGAATATTTTTCTAATTTTGACCGCACTTTTGTAGAAATTCATTCTCGCCTACAAAAACAAAACCAAGTACAAATCAAAGCGGTGCATAATCTGACTGGTACGGTGTTACACACAAATCTTGGGCGAGCGCTTTGGTCTGAAGCAGCACAACAGGCAGCCCTTTCTGCGATGCAAAAAAATGTTTCGCTTGAATATGATTTAGATGAAGGTAAGCGTAGTCATCGCGATAATTACATCAGTGAATTATTATGCAAACTCACAGGTGCTGAAGCAGCCTGTATTGTGAATAACAACGCCGCTGCGGTATTGTTAATGCTGGCAACCTTTGCTCAAGGTAAAGAAGTAATTATTTCTCGTGGCGAATTAATTGAAATCGGCGGTGCATTTCGTATTCCAGATATTATGGAACAAGCTGGATGCAATTTAGTGGAAGTGGGCACCACTAATCGTACTCACCCGAAAGATTATCGTAATGCTATCACTGAAAATACGGCTTTTTTGATGAAAGTGCATAGTAGCAATTATCAAATTTGTGGTTTTACCTCTTCTGTTTCAGAAGAAGAGCTTGCAAAACTAGGGCGAGAAATGAATGTACCCATAGTAACTGATTTAGGCAGCGGCGCATTAGTTGATTTAAGCCAATATGGCTTGCCAAAAGAACCGACCGTGCAAGAAAAAGTCGCACAAGGTGTGGATTTGGTCTCTTTCTCTGGCGATAAATTGCTTGGTGGCGTGCAAGCAGGCATTATTGTGGGTAAAAAAGAATGGATCGAACAATTACAAGCCCATCCACTCAAGCGTGCATTACGTTGCGATAAAGTTATTTTAGCAGGCTTAGAAGCGACATTACGTTTATATTTAAACCCTGAAAAATTAACTGAAAAATTACCAACTTTGCGATTACTCACGCAACCATTAGAACAACTCAAAATAAATGCTATGCGTCTCAAAGAGCGGTTAGAATCTCGTTTAAATTCACAATTTGAAATTCAAATTGAAGCTAGCCAAGCACAAATCGGTAGTGGCTCACAACCGATAGAAAGAATCCCTTCTGTGGCTGTCACTATTGCAGAAAAAACAAACGTAAAACTTTCCGCACTTTCGGCTCGTTTTAAACAACTTTCTCAACCTATTATTGGGCGAATGGAAAACGGAAAAATTTGGCTAGATTTACGTAGCCTTGCGGATATTGAAACATTATTAAATACATTGGATGAACTATGATTATTGTTACTTCAGGTCACGTTGATCACGGCAAAACAGCATTATTAAAAGCATTAACTGGCACAAGTACCGCACATTTACCAGAAGAAAAAAAACGCGGTATGACCATTGATTTAGGGTATGCCTATCTGCCGTTAGAAAACAAAGTGCTTGGTTTTATTGATGTACCAGGGCACGAGAAATTCTTGTCAAATATGCTGGCGGGTTTAGGTGGTGTGCATTATGCAATGTTAATTGTCGCTGCCGATGAAGGCGTTGCAGCGCAAACAAAAGAACATTTAGCAATCTTACGCCAACTTCAATTCCACGAAATTATTGTTGTCATCACAAAAGCAGATCGTACAAATTCAGAGCAAATTGAATCGTTAATCCAAGAAATTAAACAAAATTATAGTTTTTTACGCGATGCTAACTACTTCGTTACTTCAGCAGAAACGGGACAAGGAATTAATGAATTACGTCATTACTTAGCTAATCTACCTGAATTATCTGATACCCAGAAACCTTTCCGCTACGCAATAGACCGAGTATTCAACGTAAAAGGGGCGGGTACCGTCGTGACAGGCACAGCCTTTTCAGGAACAGTGAAAGTAAACGATGAACTTTACCTTTCCACTGGACAGAAAGTTCGTATAAAAGCGATTCACGCACAAAATACATCAAGCGAACAAGGTATTGCGGGGCAACGTTTAGCGTTAAATTTAAATGCTGATTTAGACCGCACGCCAATGAAACGAGGCGATTGGTTATTGCAGAATGAGCCACTTCCACCAACAGATCGCATTAGTGTGCAAATTTTGGCTGAAGTACCATTAAATGAAAGCCAACCAGTGCATATTTATCACGGAGCAAGTCGCACTACGGGTAAGCTCACCTTATTACAGGGAAAAAATGCCGCAAAAAATGACCGTACTTTAGCTGAAATCATATTAGATTCGCCATTATTCTTGGCTTTTGGAGACAAACTTATTTTACGCAGTGGCGATACAAAAACCTTAATTGCCGGCGCACGAGTATTGGAAATTAACTCGCCAAAACGTCATAAACGCACTGAAGTGCGGTTAAATTTCTTAGCGAATTTAGCATTGGCAGAGAACGCCTCGCAACGTATTGCGCTTACCCTTAAACATAATGCGACAACAGCACGCCAATTAATGTGGACGGAACAACTGACTTCCTTGCAATTAGATAAAGCACTCGTCGAGCGAGACGCGGTACGTTATCAAGATTGGTGTTTTAATACTAATTACATACAAGAAAAAACACAGCAAATTTTAACCGCACTTAATACTTATCACGAGCAACATAATGATCAACTTGGTGTAAGCAAAGCCAGATTATATCGAATGACCGCCTTAAACCAGCCTGAAAACTTGATCAATCATTTTATTGATGAAATGTTAGAAGAGGGAAGATTACAGCAAACTCGAGGTTGGCTTCACTTACCCGAACATAAAATCCAATTTAGCCAAGAAGAACAAAAACACTGGGGGAATGTGTTGAATGAATTTGAAAAAGCCCAAGGTCAAGCAATTTGGGTGCGAGATATGGCAAATGCACTCGCTATTGATGAATCAATTATGCGTAATTTTATGTATAAAGCTGGGAAATTGGGTTACCTCACGCCAATCGTAAAAGATAGATTTTTCTTAACTGAAACCATCTATGCTTATGCAAGACTTATTAAACAAATCGCAGAAGAAAAAGGAAAAGTTTCCGTAAATGAAGTACGTGATAAATTGAATTTCGGACGTAAACTTACCGTTCAACTGATGGAATATTTCGACCGAATGGGATTTTTACGTCGCAAAGGTAATGACCATATTCTACGCGATAAGAATGTTTTTGATTTATGATTTAAAAAGGAAAAAAGTATGAAAAAAACGCTCGTTGCTGCATTAATTAGTTCTGTCATCTTACTCACAGGCTGCCAAGATAAAGATACTGAAGCAAAAATAAAACAACTAAATCAAACGGTAGCACAACTCAGTGCTGAAAATACCAAATTAAAAGAGCAAATAGAAAAAACAGTTCCAGCAATTATTGTGGAAAATGATGAAATATTTAATCAATCTGAAATTATTAAACATCCTAAATCGAAAGAAGATTACCAGCCTGAAGAAACCAAAATTGAGTATTCAATTTCAACAATAAAAACCAATATTGATTGGCTTAATGATCTATTGTGGAAAAAATTGACTGAAAATGAAGAAACGAAAAATATTTCTCGCGAACAATTTGTAGCACGTTATCAAACCGCTTTTGAGGAAGACAAAAAAGAGGCAAAAGAAACACCATCTTTTGGAATTTCTCATTCTATATGGACAAATTTTATCGGGCAAAAAGAAAAACTTGCAACCTTTGCGATTAGTTTTTATGACTATGAAGGTGGTGCGCACGGTATTGAAGGTAATCGCTATTTCACAATTGATCTAACTACACGCCATATTTTGACATTAAATGATTTATTTAATGAAAAAGATTTACCGAAAGTAAAAACGCTTTTATGGGAACAATATAATAATAGCAATAAGGAATATGAACCTATTATTGAAGCCGATAGTTTTAATTTATCGAACAATATTTACTTAGATTCAAAAGGTGTACATTTTATTTATGATGTTTATGAAATTGCCCCTTACGCAGCAGGAGAGCAAGATTTAATGCTCCATTTTGGGCAACTAGAAGAATTATTTAAACCAGAATTTAGACAGGGTAATGATATTTAAATCCTTTAACTTTTGAATAGCAATCAAAATCCCTAATTACATTAAAAATGAGAGACTATAGATTTTGCACTTCATTTTTATTATAATAGTCTTTCAATGTAATACTAAGGAGAAAAATTATGGCACTTACGAATTCCTCTATCAGCTTTAGAACAGTTGAGCAAACAAAATCAGAAGCTTATCAAGTTATTGAACAATATGGACTTACCCCATCACAAGTATTCAATATGTTTTTGGCTCAAATTGCCAAGACTCGCTCTATCCCTATTGATTTGAATTATCTTCGCCCAAATAAAGAAACCCTAGCAGCTATTGATGAATTAAATAGTGGTAACGCAGAGAGCTTTTTTATTGAAGCTGGTGAAAATTATTCTGCCGAAGAATTTACAAAACGCATTCTTAATGGTGGTCAATAATGTCAGAAGAGAAGCCATTAAAAGTAAGCTATTCAAAACAATTTGTAAGAGATTTAACTGATTTAGCTAAACGCTCCCCCAATGTGTTAATTGGCTCAAAATACATTACTGCAATATACTGTTTATTAAATCGTTTACCTTTACCCGAAAACTACCAAGATCACGCATTAGTAGGAGAGTGGAAAGGTTATCGAGATTGCCATATTCAAGGCGATTTGGTACTGATTTACCAATACGTTATACAGGATGAATTTGATGAATTGAAATTTTCTCGTTTAAATACACACTCACAAACCGCTTTAAAATAGAAGTAATCTTAAATAATAATCCGCACGTAAAATGTGCGGATTATTTTTTTATAAAGGATTAAAACTCAAACTGAACAGACATTCTGTAATTTCTGCCGGGTGCGTAGAAGCGGTTTAAGCCTTTACCTGTTGCTGTCTGTACTCGGTTAATCGTGCCGATATGACGAATAGAACGGGCAGAGTCCCAAGTGAGATATTTTTTGTTGGTTAAATTATATACACCAGCGGTAAATGTAAGATTTTTAATTGGTTTCCAATAGGCAATCGTATCGATCACTGTATAGCGATTATTACGCCATAATCCGCGAGAATCTTTTACTTCTTTGCCGTTTGCTGTTGATGCTTCCGCATCTTTTTCATTGCCATAAATCTTTTCTTTTCGTTCGACCATACTTGTCCATTGAGAATTAAAGCTATCTTTTGCTTTTTTGGCTGCAACATTAGTGATATACATATCCACGCCCCATTTTTGGCTTGGTGCATCATAGCCAATATTGTATACCGATGTGGTTGGTTGTAAGGCATTCATTGGTTGAGGTTTACGAGCAATGGCTTCGTATTCTGGATGTTTATCTTTATTCAATTCCAAAAATTCTTTATATTTTGGATTTAATCCATTGTCTTTAATTCTGCCTTTTTGATAGGTAAATTTATAGCCTAAATGGAAACCTTGTAGTTTTTCAAATAAATCGCCCATTTCAAGACGTGAAGCAATTTCGATACCTCTGACTCTTGCTCGATCTCGATTTTGGTTTTGATGGAACGGATAAGCGATAGAGCCTTCTTCAATAGGACGTTCGCCTACTTCTACTAAGTCAATAAAATTACGGTAATCGTTTTGAAACGCATTTAACGTAATATAACTACTGTTTTTATAAAAAGTGAACGCGACTTCTTTTGTTTTAGAGGTTTCAGCTTTTAAATCTGTGTTAGGCTGAATGGAAAATTGTGGATGTTTAAATGTCATATAAATTTCATCAGAGGTTGGCGCACGAAAACCATTGGCGTATTTAAGCTGTACACGAAGCCAATCTGTGGGATCAAGGTTTAACGCTAAATTGTAAGAATGATGTTTATAGTCAGTTTTGCGTAATAACAGGGCAAGATTGTCTTTAAAATTTTGGTTATAACAATCTGAATTGTAAGTGCAGTCAGTATAGTCTTTAGGCTTCGAATATTTATTGCCATAAACATAGTCTTTTTGGCCAAATTTCTTAAATAGCCCAGTAATTAATCCTTTAGGAACAGGAATGTTTTCGTCATAACTAGGTAAATATTTTACGTGGTCATAGCGATAATTTAAATCTAGCCCTAGCCAAGAGGTAAGTTGCACATTATCTCCAAAATACAACACATTATTTTTAGTGGTAACAGGGATTAAATAGGTCTCTTTGCCTTTATCAGTATTCATTAAGCTACATCTGTGACTATAATCAGGTGCAGGAGTACGCTTACCATTTTCAAGTTTGTTACAGAAAAAATTGCCAGCCCACCATTGCACATTGGCAACAGTGTTGTATTGATGATTCACCATACTTTTTAGTGTTTTTTCATAAAAACCACCATATTTTAAACTGTGTTGGGTATGCCAAAGGCTAAATTCTTTATCTAAATCAAGTTTAATTTGTTGGGTGTTGGTATTTAAATCACGATCATTGACGAAGTCTGTACTATAGCCATAGCTTTTTGGGAATAAAAAACGTGCGGATTCTTCTTGATAAAAATTATCCCATAGTGGCGTCTTTCCCTTTTTCAGTGTAATTTTTCCATATTTTTTACCATTCGGTAATGTTTCAACTATGATATCTCGCTCTTCATACTCGTATTTATCCTTCCCCTCTTCATCTTTTTCAACAAAAACCTGAAATTTGTTTTTACAATTTAATCTTTCGCAATCAATTAAGACCGAATCAAGTGAGCCTCCAGTGGAATCAATATCGTTATCAACATTTTCACCATTCTTATTCTGAAATTGACCATACCAGCCAGCGTTTTTGTTGTATGTAAGTTTATCCCCATTTTTATCCACAATTTTATAAACTCCGCCTTCTTCTACTAAATGTAGCCCTTGTGGATTACTTACACCATTACAAGTGGATTGATGACAATACTCATCAGAACGTGCTTTATTGGTGATTTTTTGTGAAGAATAACTTAGTTTAATATGATCCCAAAAAGGGGTTTGACTGAAATTTTCATAACTAAATTGAATATTTTTTCGTTTGGATTGATCGTTAATAATACGCTCACCGTATTTTTCACTGTTAGCTGTACTATATGGTCTAAGAGCGTAAGACAAATCTATACCCTTTGTTTCTAAAGTAGAATCATCTAATGCCACACTCAAGCGATGGTTTTCATTAGGCTGAAAGCCCAATTTTATTAAAGTACTTTGGCGGGTAATTTGATAAGGATCGGCTTTTTCACGGGTAGGACCAACCGCACTTAAATCCGCCTGTTTATTGGGATAAATTTTATAATCGTAGTTTTCTATTTCGTGCCCATCACGTTTTGTATCAACGACTAAAATATCAAATTTTTTAGAACGTCCTGCTAATGTAAGTGTCTTAAGGTTTTGATTATTCATTGTTTGATAGCCACGTTTATAGGAAAGATAATAATCTTTATCTATCAGATAATCTCGAGCATCTTTTGTTTCAAAGATAACAGAGCCACCCAATGCGCCACTACCAGATTTTAAGGAGTCAGCACCTTTGGTAATAGTTGCTGTTTTAACATTTTCAATTTCAATGCTATTACGAGTATTATTAAAATTGCCATAGCCTTCAAATAGTTCTTTAAATCCTTGAGAGCTTAAGGTTTCAGCTTGACGAAGCCCATCAACCATAATACCTACACGGTTTTCATCAACCCCTCGAACAGCATAACCACTTGCACCCGTTCTACCTGTTTCAACCACCGTAATACCTGTTTCATAGCGAACGAGATCACGAGAATCAGACGCCTGCTGTTTCGCTAATTTTTTGGCAGAAATTTGGGTTTCACCTACCTTTTTCTCTTTCACATTAATTGTTTCTGTGCTTCCTGAAACATTAATTTGTTCTAGTTGTTCAGAAACATTACTATTTTGGTTGGTTGGTTGGTTGGTTGGTTGGTTGGTTGGTTGGTTGGTTGGTTGGTTGGTTGGTTGGTTGGTTGGTTGGTTGGTTGGTTGGTTGGTTGGTTGGTTGGTTGGTTGGTTGGTTGGTTGGTTGGTTGGGCAGCATAGGCTGTGCTTGCATTTAATGCAAATGCAATAGAGCAAGCAAGCAGGCTGAATTTAAAGTTGGTCATAGGTTTCCTTATTCTTAATGATAATAATTGTCATATATTAAATAATTCAATTTATCTAATCAATATCAAAATGAAAAAGTATAATAAGTACAAAATCCTAATTGCTTTGTATCAGCATAAAAGAAAATCATTTTGACCGCACTTTTGTTTGTAAGCCGTATTTTAAAATCATCAAAATGCAATTTTTAATCACTCTTTTATCGACTGCGTAGATTTCTTTAGTTATAATTGAGCGTCTTTTTATTTAACAAACGTGTTCGGTGTGGATTTTGACCGAGTGCAAATTAATTGAGGTAACAAATGTCATTAAATATTGAAACAACTCAAGGTTTAGAACGTCGCGTAGCGATCACCGTTCCAACTGAAATTGTCTCTAAAGCCATTCACGAAGAATTTAAACGTGCTGCAAAAAATGTGCGCGTAGATGGTTTCCGTAAAGGTCATGTTCCTGCCCATATCATTGAACAACGTTTTGGGGCGTCAATTCGTCAAGATGTATTAAACGATTTATTACCACGTCATTTTTTTGATGCTGTTATTGCAGAAAAAATTAATATTGCAGGTCGTCCAACTTTTGCGATTGAAACTTTTGAAGAAGGTAAAGACTTAGTTTTCACTGCAACTTTCGAGGTTTATCCAGAAGTTAAATTACAAGGTTTAGAAAATATCAAAGTTGAAAAACCAACTGTTGAAATCACGGAAGCTGATATTGATAAAATGATCGATGTGTTACGTAAACAACAAGCTACTTGGGCTGAAAGTCAAGATATTGCAAAAGCAGATGATCGCGTCACTATTGATTTTGTTGGCTCTGTAGATGGCGAAGAATTTGAAGGTGGTAAAGCTACTGACTTCGTATTATTTATGGGTCAAGGTCGTATGATCCCTGGTTTTGAAGAAGGAATTATCGGTCATAAAGCAGGTGAGCAATTTGATATTGATGTGACTTTCCCAGCGGAATACCACGCAGAAAACTTGAAAGGTAAAGCGGCAAAATTTGCGATTACTTTGAAAAAAGTCGAAAATATGGTATTGCCTGAATTAACAGATGAGTTTGTTGCTAAATTTGGCCCTAATACTAAGTCTGTTGCTGATTTGCGTGCAGAAATCCGTAAAAATATGGAACGTGAATTGAAAAATGCGTTAGTTTCTCGTGTTAAACAACAAGTAATTAATGGTTTAATTGAACAAAATCCGATTGATGTACCCGCTTCTGTAGTAGAAGAAGAAATTAATGTATTACGCAATCAAGCGGCTCAACGTTTTGGTGGCAACACACAACAAGCTGCACAGTTACCACGTGAATTATTTGAAGCGGAGGCAACTCGTCGTGTTCAAGTAGGTTTATTATTCTCTGAAGTAATTAAATCTAATGAATTAAAAGCTGATAAAGAACGTGCTAAAGCAATGATTGCAGATATTGCATCAGCTTACGAGCAGCCAGCAGAAGTGGTGGAATATTACAGCAAAAACAAAGAGTTAATGAACAATATTCGTAATGTCGTATTAGAAGAACAAGCTGTTGATGCAGTACTTGCAAAAGCACAAGTAACAGAAAAAGTTTCTTCATTCGATGAAATTATGAATCCACAAGCATAATAAGTAATATCATTATGATTGAATAAAAGTGCGGTCGCTCTTTCTAATAAAAGCGATCGCATTTTTATTTGTGGGTTATTTACGATAAAATAATTAGCAGTTTTAATGAAAAAGGTAAGAAAATGAGCGTAATTCCTATGGTCGTTGAACAGACTTCGCGTGGCGAGCGTTCGTACGACATTTATTCCCGTTTATTAAAAGAACGTGTGATTTTCCTAAGTGGAGAAGTGGAAGATCGTATGGCAAATTTAATTGTGGCACAGCTTCTTTTTTTAGAATCGGAAGATCCAACTAAAGACATCAATATTTATATCAACTCTCCAGGCGGTTCTGTGACTGCAGGTATGGCAATTTACGACACAATGCAATTTATTAAGCCAGATATTCGCACTCTTTGTATTGGTCAAGCCTGTTCAATGGGCGCATTCTTGCTTGCTGGCGGAACTGCTGGCAAACGAGCTGCGTTGCCTAATGCACGAGTGATGATTCATCAACCTTTGGGTGGTTTCCGTGGTCAAGCATCGGATATTCAAATTCACGCACAAGAAATTTTGAAAATTAAACACACCTTAAATGATCGTTTAGCATTCCATACTGGACAAAGTATTGAGCGTATTGAGAAAGATACCGACCGCGATAATTTTATGTCAGCGGAAGAAGCACAAGCGTATGGTTTGGTGGATGAAGTCTTAGTTAAACGTTAAGGGTATACAATGACAGACAAAGATAAAGATTTGCACTGCTCTTTTTGCGGAAAAGAAAAAGACGAAGTAGATAAATTAATTGCTGGCACAGACGGTTATATTTGTAATGAATGTATTGAACTTTGTCACTCAATGCTTGAAGAAAGTAATGATGAAAACCTAGAGGAAAGTGCGGTCGAAAATAAAGATAAATTGCCAACGCCTCACGAAATTCGCGCCCATCTGGATGATTATGTTATTGGTCAAGATTATGCGAAAAAAGTGCTTTCTGTAGCGGTTTATAATCATTATAAACGCTTGCGAACTAACTATGAAAGCAATGATGTAGAGCTTGGCAAAAGTAATATTTTACTTATAGGGCCTACAGGTAGCGGAAAAACGTTACTTGCGCAAACATTAGCTCGTCGTTTAAATGTACCCTTTGCGATGGCAGATGCAACCACATTAACGGAAGCTGGTTATGTGGGAGAAGATGTGGAGAATGTATTACAGAAACTTTTGCAAAATTGTGAATACGATACTGAAAAAGCAGAGAAAGGCATTATTTATATTGATGAAATTGATAAAATTAGCCGTAAATCGGAAGGTGCATCAATTACTCGAGATGTTTCAGGAGAGGGGGTGCAACAGGCTTTATTAAAACTTATTGAAGGTACAATCGCTTCAATTCCACCTCAAGGCGGTCGTAAACATCCACAACAAGAAATGGTAAAATTGGATACGTCTAAAATTCTCTTTATTTGCGGCGGTGCATTTGCAGGATTAGATAAAATTATTGATAAACGCACTCAAACCAGTACGAGTATTGGTTTTAATGCCAAAGTTGAAAAAGATGAAAAACAACAATCTCTTTCTGAATTATTCCGTCAAGTTGAACCTGATGATTTAATGAAATTTGGTTTAATTCCAGAATTTATCGGACGTTTGCCAATGATTGCCCCATTAAGTGAATTAGACGAAGATGCGCTGATACAAATTCTCACAAAACCAAAAAACGCATTAATTAAACAATATCAAGCCTTATTTGAATTGGAAAAAGTAGAATTGGATTTCACACCAGAAGCATTAAAAGCAATGGCGAAAAAAGCACTTGAAAGAAAAACAGGTGCGCGTGGCTTACGTTCTATCGTAGAAGCAGTGTTGTTAGATACAATGTATGATCTACCGTCTCTTGAGAATTTACAAAAAGTTATCGTTGATGAATCGACAATTGTAGATAATCTTGCGCCCAAATTAGAATATTAGATTTAATCGCAAAAGTGCGGTTGTTTTCGCCAGATTTTCTATGTTGATGCTTATTTTCAATAGGCAAGGCGAAAAGAAAATGCTACAATCGCACGTTCTTATGGCATTATTCTTACATTTCCATTTAAAACGGATTCAATTCTATGGCAACCGAAATTGTTGATAAAAAGAAAAATACGCAAGAAGTGATCGTTGAAGGCAAGTCTAAAGGTTTAAATACATTCCTTTGGGTTTTAGCTGTGATATTTTTTGCTGCTGCGGCAATTGGGAATATTTATTTCCAACAAATCTATTCTTTACCGATTCGTGTTATTGGTATGGCTATTGCATTAGTCATTGCATTTATTTTAGCGGCAATTACTAATCAAGGAACAAAAGCACGCGCATTCTTTAATGACTCTCGCACAGAAGCGCGTAAAGTCGTATGGCCAACCCGTGCTGAAGCACGTCAGACAACATTGATCGTTATCGGGGTAACAATGATTGCTTCTCTCTTCTTTTGGGCAGTAGATTCGATTATTGTGACAGTAATTAATTTCTTAACTGATTTGAGATTCTAAAATGACTGAAGAAACAACAGTATCAAAAAAACGTTGGTATGTATTACAAGCGTTTTCTGGCTTTGAAAGTCGTGTAGCTCTAACTTTACGTGAATACATCAAACAACAACAAATGGAAGATCAATTTGGTGAAGTTTTAGTGCCAACTGAAGAAGTGGTGGAAAATGTAGCAGGAAAACGTCGCAAAAGTGAACGTAAATTTTTTCCAGGTTATGTACTTGTAGAAATGGAAATGAATGATGAAACTTGGCATCTAGTAAAAAGCGTGCCAAGAGTGATGGGTTTTATCGGTGGTACACCAGATAAACCTGCGCCTATTTCTAAACGTGAAGTGGATACTATTTTAAATCGCCTTGAACAAAATACTGATAAACCTCGTCATCGAAATGAATATCATCCAGGCGAGGAAGTTCGTGTGACTGAAGGGCCATTTGCTGATTTTAATGGTACGGTAGAAGAAGTGGATTATGAAAAAGGTCGCTTAAAAGTGTCTGTATCAATTTTTGGTCGTGCAACACCAGTTGAGCTTGAATTTGGTCAAGTTGAAAAAATACACTAAGAAATAATTAAAATATAACCGCACTTTTGTAGTGCGGTTTTTTGTTTTTATTTAACAAATTAGGTAGAATAATCCCATATTTATGTAAGGATCAAAAATGAAAACAAAGGCAATTTTGACCGCACTTTTGGGTGCCATTGCACTAACAGGTTGTGCAAATAACAACGACACGAAACAAGCGAGTGAGCGTAATGATTCTCTTGAAGACTTCAATCGAACTATGTGGAAGTTTAACTATAATGTGCTAGATCGCTATGTATTAGAACCTGTTGCAAAAGGTTGGAACAACTATGTGCCTAAGCCGATTTCTTCTGGTCTTGCTGGCATCGCAAATAATCTTGATGAGCCAGTCAGTTTCATAAACCGCTTAATTGAAGGCGAACCGAAAAAAGCATTTGTTCACTTTAATCGTTTTTGGATTAACACTGTATTTGGTCTAGGTGGTTTTATTGATTTTGCAAGCGCAAGCAAAGAATTACGCATAGATAATCAACGTGGATTTGGGGAAACTTTAGGTAGCTACGGCGTAGATGCTGGCACTTATATTGTGCTACCGATTTATAATGCAACAACGCCACGTCAATTAACGGGAGCTGTGGTTGATGCAGCTTATATGTATCCATTTTGGCAATGGGTTGGTGGCCCATGGGCATTAGTGAAATATGGTGTGCAAGCAGTGGATGGCCGTGCGAAAAATATCAATAATGCAGAATTGTTACGTCAAGCTCAAGATCCATATATCACGTTCCGAGAAGCTTATTACCAAAATTTACAATTTAAAGTAAACGATGGGAAATTAGTCGAAAGCAAAGAATCACTTCCCGATGACATACTAAAAGAAATTGATTAATAAACAGAAAAGTGCGGTAAAAAAGAACCGCACTTTTTATCAACTAAGGAGAAAATAATGACTCAAATTATTCATACTGAAAAAGCACCGGCAGCTATTGGCCCTTATGTTCAAGCGGTTGATCTTGGCAATTTAGTTTTAACCTCAGGGCAAATTCCTGTGAATCCTGCAACAGGCGAAGTGCCAGCTGACATCGTTGCGCAAGCACGCCAATCTTTAGAAAACGTGAAAGCGATTATCGAGAAAGCGGGTTTAACCGTAGCCGATATTGTAAAAACAACAGTTTTTGTGAAAGATCTTAATGATTTTACTGCGGTTAATGCAGAATACGAACGTTTCTTTAAAGAAAATAATCATCCTAACTTCCCTGCTCGTTCTTGTGTGGAAGTTGCGCGTTTACCAAAAGATGTGGGATTAGAAATCGAAGCGATTGCAGTGAGAAAATAATTTTCTATTTTGAACCCTTGTTTAAAAGTGCGGTCATAAACTCGCAAGTTTTTGACCGCACTTTTTGTTTATCTGCTGATAACAAAAATTTTACATTACACCTTGAATTTTTTGTGAATTTTCCCCACAAAGGAAATACTTAACCCTAACTTTGAGAGAACACATTATGATGCGAATTCTTCTTTTCTTGGCAACCAATATGGCTGTAATGCTCGTATTGGGGATTATTTTAAGTGTGACTGGTATTGCAGGAAATAGTACTGGCGGCATTTTAATTATGGCGTTGCTATTTGGTTTTGCTGGTTCATTAATTTCCTTATTCCTGTCTAAAACAATGGCATTACGTTCTGTAGATGGAGAAGTGATTACTCAACCTCGTAATCAAACTGAACGTTGGTTAATTGATACCGTTAGTCGCCAAGCGCAGAAAGCGGGTATTCCCATGCCAGACGTGGCAATTTATCATTCACCCGATGTGAATGCTTTTGCTACAGGCGCGACAAAAAGCAATTCTTTGGTAGCAGTGAGTACGGGATTATTAAACAACATGACGGAGGCTGAAGCTGAAGCTGTTTTAGCACACGAAATTTCTCATATTTCCAATGGCGATATGGTGACGATGGCATTATTGCAAGGCGTATTGAATACTTTCGTGATTTTCTTATCTCGTATTATTGCAACGGCGGTAGCAAGTTCGCGTAACAATAATGGAGAGGAAACGCGCAGTTCAGGTATTTATTTCTTGGTTTCGATGGTATTGGAAATGCTCTTTGGTGTGCTTGCGAGTATTATCGCAATGTGGTTCTCACGCTACCGCGAATTTCGTGCAGATGCTGGTTCCGCAAGTTTAGTAGGCAAAGAAAAAATGATTATGGCACTGCAACGTTTGCAACAACTTCACGAACCACAAAATCTCGAAGGTTCTTTAAATGCCTTTATGATTAATGGTAAACGCAGTGAACTCTTTATGAGCCATCCACCACTCGAAAAGCGTATTGAAGCCTTACGCAATCTTTAAAAATTATAAAAAATAACCGCACTTATATATCAAAGTGCGGTTATTTTTTGAGTTATTTTCAGTTGATATTAGAACAATAAAAACGGTGCTATTTCAGCACCGTTCTTTGTTATTGAATCACATTTTAAAGAATAATGTGAGAAAGACCCAAACCGATTAACAAACAGAAAAACATACTTAATAAACCCGGAAGCATAAAGCTGTGGTTTAAAATGTATTTACCGATTTTGGTTGTTCCAGTGGTATCGAAGTCAAGAGATGCGATGATTGGACCGTAGTTAGGAATAAAGAAGTAACCATTTACAGCAACAAATACACCGATTAATACTGGCGCAGGAATACCTAACGCGATACCAAGTGGGAACAATGTTGCTACTGTTGCGCCTTGGCTGTTTACTAATACAGAAAGTACAAATAGCGCGAAAGCAAATGCCCATGGTGCAGTTTCAACTAAGCCTTTTACCATTTCTTTTACTTCAGTAATGTGTGCCTGCATTAAGGTGTCACCTAACCAAGCAATACCGAAGATTGCGATTACTGCACGCATACCTGCATGGAATACAGAACCTTTGGTAATCGCTGTGCCATCTGGTTTACAAGTTAAGATAATCAATGCACCAATTGAAAGCATAATAATTTCAATGGTATGTGCCATTCCCATTGGTTTTCCATCAAAAACAGGTCGAATAGAAGGAACTGCCCCCATTAACACAACAAGTAAAGCTCCAAATAAGAATAAAGAAACAGAAACTTTAGCTGTTTTGCTGACTTCGATTTCTTCGTTTGATGTGTTACTTGAAAAAGCATCTTCGTATTTTGGATCATTTAAACGACGTTGATATTCTGGATCATCTTTTAACTCTTTTCCCATTTTATTAACAAATAAACAAGTAAGGAAAAGTCCTAGAATAGTTGAAGGAATGGTTACCATTAAAACATCGCCAAGATGAATGCCTTGTGGCTCAAGATAAGCAACCACCGCTACCACTGCCGCAGCGATTGGGCTTGCTACGATAGCAAATTGTGATGCAATTACCGCCATTGACATTGGACGTTCTGGACGAATCCCATTTTGACGGCTTACTTCAGCGATAACTGGCAATACAGAATATGCTACGTGGCCTGTACCCGCTAAGAAAGTGAATAACCAAGTTACTGCTGGCGCAATAAACGTAATGTGTTTAGGATTACGACGTAAGATTTTGGTTGCGATTTTGATCATGTAGTCTAAACCGCCAGCTGCTTGCATTGCTGCCGCAGCTGCCACAGTAGCCATAATCATAAACATAACATCAATAGGTAAACCTGCTGGTTTCAAGCCAAAGCCAAAAGAAAGAATAGCAAGACCTAAACCACCAAATACACCTAAACCGATACCACCTACACGTGCACCCACAAAGATACACAATAATACGATGGCAAATTGTAGTAAAAACATTGCAGACATACTGCCCCCTAAGTTAATAAAAAAACACTTTGTTTTATTTGTTGAAACGGCGTGTAATATAGCAACAAATAGGTAGAGATTCCATAACTTGGATCAATAAATTATGGTCAAAAGTGCGGTTATTTCGAGCCACACTACCGTTACTATTAATCTTAAAAGTCTTCGAAATATTGTTGAATTACGTTTGGATCTTTAGTTTGAGTTAAAGCTAATTGTAAGAGAACTCGTGCTTTTTGTGGATTTAAAGTACCTGATGCTACAAAGCCATATTTACTATCATCAACTTCAGCGTCACGAGTTGTATAGCCAGTTGGTACACGAGAAGAACGAACTACAACGACGCCATCTTTCGCAGCTTTTTCTAAGCGATCTAAGTGTGCAGCATTAACATTTCCATTGCCAACTCCAGCTGATACAATCCCTTGATAGCCAGCATCTAGCAATGCGTTTAATGGTTCAACTGGTGCATTTGAATAAGCATAAATAATCCCCACTTTTGGTAGGTGGTCTAATTTTTCTATGTTAAATGGAGTGTTGATGGTATGTTTGCTTTCTGGGGAACGTTCATAGTCCACTTTGCTGTTATGAATATAGCCTAGAGAACCATAATTTGGCGAATGGAAAGTTTGCACTGCGGTAGTACTGGTTTTTGTGACATCACGAGCACCTAGTACTTCATTATTCATTGCGACTAAAACACCACGACCACTCGATTTTTTGTCTGCCGCGACGACGACAGCATTGTAAAGATTTAATGGGCCATCAGCGCTTTTTTCTGTCGCAGGACGCATAGCCCCTACGAGAACAACCGGTTTTTCACATTTTACGGTTAAATCTAAGAAATAAGCCGTCTCTTCCATGGTATCTGTACCATGGGTAATGACAAATCCATCAGTACTTTTACATTGAGCATTGATGGCTTTTGCCAGTTTTAGCCAGACTTCGTCATTCATGTCTTGTGAACCTATTTTTACAATTTGCTCACCTTTAATGTTGGCAATATTTTTTATTTCTGGTACGGCTTCAATTAAAGTATCAATACTTAATTGTCCAGCTTTATACGCAGAATTTACTGAACTTTGCCCGCTTCCTGCAATGGTACCACCCGTTGCCAAGATTGTAATATTTGGCAAGTCTGCTGCATTTGCTATTGAAATACCTAGACCAAATAAAGTACATAAGGCTAATTTAGTTAATTTCATAGATTTCTCCTCAGATGAATAAAAATTCTCCAAAAAGTAATCTAACTAAATTAAGTTATTTATCAACAATGGAAAAACAAATTTATGATCTCGATCACATAATTTTTTGTTGATTGTATAACCTTTCTTTATGCAAGTACGGAATTTAAGCATAATTTTTTTGAAAGATAACCCAAGTGCGGTTATACTTGGGAACTATTTTTTTATACGGTATTAATAGAGAACACAATGCAAGAATTTATCTCAATGGCAACAGAGTTTGCTCAAAAACATACTCTTTTAGCAGTTTCTTGGTTTGCGATTTTCGTAATGGTAATTTATACATTCTACAAAGGCGCAACGAGTAAATTTAAAGTAATTACGCACAATGAAGTTATTCGGTTAATAAATTCCGATGAAGCCATTGTGGTAGATTTACGTAGTCTTGAAGAATTTCAACGTGGACATATCATTAATAGTATTAATGTGCTTCCAAGCGAAATTAAAAATCAAAACATCGGAAAATTGGAGACCCATAAAGAAAAAGCTCTTATATTAGTCGATACAAATGGTACTTCAGCCTCTGCTTCTGCAGTATTTTTAACCAAACAAGGTTTTAATTCTGTATTTGTGTTGAAAGAAGGCCTTTCCGCGTGGGTAGCAGCAAATTTACCTTTAGTTAAAAAACATAAATAATAAGGAATAGAAAATGTCAGAACAAAAACAAGACGTTGCAGCAACAGAAGAACAACAACCGGTTCTTCAAATTCAACGTATTTATGTGAAAGATGTGTCTTTTGAAGCACCAAATCTTCCGCATATTTTCCAACAAGAATGGAAACCAAAACTTGGTTTTGATTTAAGCACTGAAACGACTCAAGTTGGTGATGACTTATATGAAGTGGTATTAAACATTTCTGTTGAAACTACACTTGAAGATAGTGGCGATGTAGCATTTATTTGCGAAGTTAAACAAGCAGGCGTGTTCACTATTAGTGGTTTAGAAGATGTTCAAATGGCACATTGTTTAACCTCTCAATGCCCGAATATGCTTTTCCCTTATGCACGTGAATTAGTATCTAACTTAGTAAATCGTGGTACGTTCCCTGCATTAAACTTATCTCCAGTAAACTTTGATGCATTGTTTGTTGAATATATGAATCGCCAACAAGCAGAAAATGCAGAAGAAAAACCTGAAGAAGAACAAACTAAACATTAATTAAATAGCAAAACAAAAGGCAAGTTAGAAATCCTAGCTTGCCTTTTTTGTTGCTAAAGTGCGGTCAATTAATAGCTTGAATTAATTAACACTTCTTCGCCATAGCCGCCTAAAGTTGGCATTGGTTGATAAGTTGAGTTTGCGGCACGCATTAAACGAATACCACGAACACCTGCTTCTTTAGCTGCTAGTACATCATCATCGCTATCGCCATAGTGAATACTCACTTTATGTGAAATGATTGCAGGCGTTTTGTTATATTTTGTTGTACGTTCACGGCTGCCCATAAATTCAACTGGGTGCATATTCTTAATATTGAACGTTTTTTCTAAAATTGGTGTTACGCCATCTACTTTACCTGCAGTACGGCCAGTGAAAAAGTAAACTTGGTCGCCACGTGCTTGATGCATATTAATTAAATCTATGGCAATTTGTTTAGGAATAGAATATTTATCGCAACCTGCGTTTACTTCATTCCAGAAATCTTGATTTTTCAAATAATCGTGTTTACCTGGTGAGAATTTTTGTTGTCCGTGGTAGAAGCAAGGGCTGCTGAAAAGCACAGTATCATCAATATCAAAGCTTACATTAATTGGTGCTTTACCTTCTAAACTTTGCTTGATTTGATCAACACTAATCCAATGAATTGCTTGCTCTTGTAACATTT
Source organism: Haemophilus sp. HN_Hi10 (assembly GCF_049821985.1). Taxonomy (NCBI): domain Bacteria; kingdom Pseudomonadati; phylum Pseudomonadota; class Gammaproteobacteria; order Pasteurellales; family Pasteurellaceae; genus Haemophilus; species Haemophilus sp. HN_Hi10. The sequence goes on from NZ_CP187495.1 coordinate 260,461, forward strand.
CACGAGCATTAGTGCCAGATTGAGTATAAGGTTCAGTTTTACCTGCCATCGCTGGAACTGCAGCTGCAGTTAAAAGTGCGATTACAGATAATTTCATGATGTTTTTCATTGTGTTTCCTCACAAATGTTGATTTAAAAATCGTCCACATCATACACTTTTTTAATATGCATTCAATGACTAGCAATCGTTTGCTAGTTCAAAGTATGATCCAGTTCACATTTTTATTTATGAGTGAAGAATAAATCGTCAATATAAATTTTCCTCTTGAATTTAATCAATTTGTCGCCATATAACGAACAACTTTTCACTTTATAAAAAGGACTGAATAATGACAACGATTGTAAGCGTACGTCGCAATGGACAAGTCGTCGTAGGCGGTGATGGACAAGTTTCTTTAGGCAATACCGTAATGAAAGGTAATGCCCGTAAAGTACGCCGTTTATATAATGGCAAAGTGCTTGCTGGTTTTGCAGGTGGCACGGCTGATGCATTCACGCTTTTTGAATTATTTGAACGTAAACTTGAAATGCACCAAGGGCATTTGCTAAAAAGTGCGGTGGAATTAGCGAAAGATTGGCGTACAGATCGCGCACTTCGTAAGTTAGAAGCGATGTTAATTGTGGCGGATGAAAAAGAAAGCTTAATCATCACGGGTATTGGCGATGTAGTTCAACCAGAAGAAGATCAAATTTTAGCCATTGGGTCTGGTGGTAACTATGCGTTATCTGCGGCACGTGCGTTAGTGGAAAATACTGAACTTTCTGCACGTGAAATTGTTGAAAAATCTTTGAAAATTGCTGGCGATATTTGCGTATTCACAAATACCCATTTCACTATTGAAGAATTACCAAATTAAGGAAAAAGCTATGTCTGAAATGACTCCTCGCGAAATAGTTTCTGAATTAGATCAACATATTATTGGTCAAGCCGATGCAAAACGTGCTGTGGCGATTGCGTTGCGTAACCGTTGGCGTCGTATGCAGCTTCAAGAACCTTTGCGTCACGAAGTAACGCCAAAAAATATTTTAATGATTGGCCCAACTGGCGTGGGTAAAACTGAAATTGCGCGCCGTTTAGCCAAATTAGCTAACGCACCATTTATCAAAGTTGAAGCAACGAAATTTACCGAAGTGGGCTATGTGGGGAAAGAGGTGGATTCCATTATTCGTGATTTAACGGATAGTGCGATGAAGCTTGTTCGCCAGCAGGAAGTTGCGAAGAACAGAGCAAGAGCTGAAGATGCGGCTGAAGAGCGTATTTTAGATGCTTTACTTCCTCCAGCTAAAAATCAATGGGGCGAAGTTGAAAGCAATGATAGTCACAGCAGTACTCGTCAAGCGTTCCGTAAAAAATTACGTGAAGGTCAATTAGATGATAAAGAAATTGAAATTGATGTGTCTGCTGGCGTGTCTATGGGTGTTGAAATTATGGCTCCTCCAGGCATGGAAGAAATGACAAATCAGTTGCAATCATTGTTCCAAAATTTAGGTTCAGACAAAACGAAAAAACGCAAAATGAAAATTAAAGATGCGTTAAAAGCGTTGATTGATGATGAAGCAGCGAAATTAATTAACCCTGAAGAACTTAAACAAAAAGCCATTGATGCTGTAGAACAAAACGGTATCGTCTTCATCGATGAAATCGACAAAATTTGTAAGAAAGGCGAATACAGTGGGGCTGATGTATCGCGTGAAGGCGTGCAACGTGATTTACTTCCGTTAGTGGAGGGTTCGACAGTTAGCACCAAACACGGAATGGTAAAAACCGATCACATCTTATTTATTGCATCTGGTGCATTCCAAGTTGCCCGTCCTTCAGATTTGATTCCAGAGTTGCAGGGGCGTTTGCCGATTCGTGTTGAACTTACCGCATTAAGTGCGGCAGATTTTGAGCGTATTTTAACGGAGCCACATGCCTCTTTAACCGAGCAATATAAAGCGTTGATGGCAACAGAAGGCGTGAATATTGAATTTACAACAGAGGCGGTTAAGAAAATTGCTGAGGCTGCATTCCGTGTGAATGAAAAAACGGAAAATATCGGTGCACGCCGTTTGCATACGGTAATGGAGCGTTTAATGGATAAAATTTCTTTCAGCGCAAGTGATATGAATGGTCAAACGGTCAATATTGATGCAGCTTATGTTGCGGATGCACTTGGCGAAGTGGTTGAAAATGAAGATTTGAGTCGTTTTATTCTTTAAGGATAAAAATTTTACATATAAAAAGTGCGGTAAATTTTTACCGCACTTTTTTGTTTTCTGCATAGAGAAACTAATTAGTTTTTAATTTACTCCAATATTTTTCATAAATATCGACAGCTTCTCCTACATCGCCTTGCATAATTCCTTTTTCTACTTCTTCCGCTGGTGGGAATAATTTTGGATCATTAGCGACTTCCGCACTTAGCAGTGTTTTCGCCCCATTATTTGGCATAGAAAAGCCCATACGTTCAATAACAATTTTTGCATTTTCAGGGCGAAGTAAAAAGTCGATGAACTTATGCGCCCCTTCCACGTTTTTTGCCGAACTTGGAATAGCGTAGTTATCCATCCAGAAAATAGCCCCTTCTTTTGGATAAACAAATTGCAAAGATGGATTTTCTTTCTGAGCTAAGTAAGCTGAACCATTCCAAATCATCCCAATTGTAGCTTCGCCTTGTACGTAAGGGACTTCTGGCGAATCAGAGTTAAAGGTCGCTACATTTGGTAACAGTTTTTCTAAACGCTCATAAGCTGTTTTGATGTCTTCTTCATTGGTGGTATTTGGCGATTTACCATCAAGTAATAATGCTACATGGAACACTTCACGGGCATCACTGGTCATAAGAACTTTACCTTTAAATTCAGGTTTCCATAAATCCGCCCAGCTCGTGATGGTTTTAGGATCAATTTCATCTGCATTAACTTCAATACCTGTTAAGCCGTAAACATAGGGTAATGAATATTTATTTTCTGGGTCGAATTCTTTATGTAATAAATGTTTAGGAATTTGATGAATATTGGTCAATTTACTTTGATCAATCGGTTGAAGCATCTTTTCCTTAATCATTTTATTTACGTAGTAACTTGATGGAAACACCAAATCATAGCCAGAACCCGTATTTTGAGTAAGTTTGAGTTTCGCGTACATTTCTTCGTTGCTTTCAAAGGTAGAATAAATTACCTCGATGCCAGTTTCTTTAGAGAACTGAGCGACTAAATCAGAAGGGACATAGTCTGTCCAGTTATAGACGTAAAGTTTGTTGTTGGCAAAGGCTGAAACCGCGAAAAGTGCGGTGGTGGAAAGGAAAAGATTTTTGAGTGAGTGAGCAAAGAATTTTTTCAATTTATTGACCTCCAAGGGTTATGATTCATTATTCAACGCACAATTTTTGCGCGTGCGCAGTATAGCATTTTTTTCTAAAAGGTTTGACATATTTCCCTTTAGGGGTAAGATTTTGCCAGTTTTTTCCTAAGAGATTTTTTATGCTTAATTTTGCCTATCAAGAACACGTTCGCTCTTATTATTTCGATTCTCGTAACCAAGATTTTCAATTTCCCCCACTTACTCAAATTGAACATACTGATGTATGTGTGATCGGGGCTGGATTTTTTGGTTTATCTGCAGCATTAGAACTGGCTGAAAAAGGGAAAAAAGTCATTGTATTAGAGGGTGCTAGAGTAGGATTTGGGGCTTCTGGTCGTAGTGGTGGGCAGGCAATTAATGGCTTTGAAGAAGGCATTGATGAATACGTTAAACAAGTTGGCGAAGATAAAGCACATAAACTTTGGAATATGTCATTAGAGGCCATTGATATTATTGATGAACGTATTGAAAAATATGGCATTCAATGCGATTGGAAAAAAGGCTATGCCACATTGGCATTAAATGAACGTCGAATGGATGACTTAATTCAAATTGAAAAAGAAAGTCATGAGAATTTTGGCTATCAGAATATGCAACTTTGGGATAAAGCTAAATTAAAACAGCACTTAGGCAGTGATATTTATGTGGGCGGCTTATTTGATAGTAACTCTGGGCATTTGCATCCACTTAATTATTGCTTAGGTTTAGCGAAAGCTTGTGTTGATCTGGGTGTTCAGATTTTTGAACAATCTCCTGTAGTGGATACGGTTGAGAAAAATGGTTGCGTTGAGGTTAAAACAGCTAAAAGTGCGGTTATTTCTCAAGACGTTATTTTAGCCACCAATGCTTATATTGATGCACTCCCGAAATCTATTCATCACTGCATTAATCGTAAAATATTACCTGTAGAAAGTTTTATTATCGCCACAGAGCCGTTAAGCCAAGCAGTTGCTGATTCTATTATTAATAATGGTATGTCGGTGTGCGATAACAATTTATTATTAGACTATTATCGTTTAAGTGCGGACAATCGTCTGCTTTTTGGTAGTGATTCTAGATCAGAAAAAGATATGGTCGCGATTATGCGGAAAAATATGTTGCGCGTATTTCCGCAACTTGAAAATGTCAAAATCGATTATGGCTGGGCAGGCCCCATTGATATGACATTAAATTCAACGCCACATTTTGGTCGTATTTCTCCGCACATTTATTTTGCTCATGGTTATTCTGGTCACGGTGTTGCTTTGACTGGTCTTGCAGGACGAATTGTAGCGGAGGCGATTTTGGGAGACGATGAACGTTTATCTATTTTTGAAGGTCTGAAAGTCCCCTCTGTTTATGGTGGTCGAATTATCAAAGATCTTGCGACAAAGATTGGTGTGCAGTATTACAAGTTTTTAGATAAATACCGTTAAAATACAACAATGTTTTTCTAAAGCATTGCCATCAAAATTGACTAGAATAATTAATTTTTGTATGGGCATAAATTCTAAATCAGTTAAAAAATTTACCGCACTTTAAAGCAGAATTAAAATAATATTTTTCACTACAATTTGTGTTTTCCATTAAGAGAGAGATATGTCAGAAAATTTGTTACTTTTCAGCTTGTTAGCTGTTGTTATTATATTGATTTTATTACTTATTCTACGCCAGCAAAAATATACACATCTTCATCAAGAATTATCGAAAACGACTCAAGATTATAATCAGCTTGCCAGTAAATTTGATGAACTTAGTAGCATTAAAAACCAGTTTGAACAACAAACAATTAAAATACAGACTGAAAATCAAGGGCTGCAATATCGTTTAACTGAACGTGATGAACAAATACATCATCTCACGCAAGAACGACAAAATTTGACTGAAAAATTGACCGCACTTTCTCAAGAATTAACAGGATTAAAAACAACCTTAGCAGAGAAAGAAAAGCATTTTTCAGAGCAACAACAGAACTTTGAACAATCCAAGCAGCAATTAGGTGTGGAATTCCAAAATCTAGCCAATCGGATTTTAGATGAAAAAAGTCGATCATTTAGTCAATCAAATCAAACTGCTTTGGAAACCTTGCTCAAGCCTTTCCGTGAGCAAATTGAAGGTTTCCAAAAACGGGTCAATGAAATTCACTCCGAATCCGTGAAAGGCAATGCAGGCTTGGAAGCTGAAATCAAAAAAGTGCTGGAAATTGGTCTGAATATGTCGCAAGAGGCGAATAATTTAACTTCAGCGCTGAAAGGCGAAAAGAAAACTTTAGGCAACTGGGGCGAAGTGCAATTAGAACGCGCTTTGCAACTGGCTGGACTTGAAGAAAATATGCATTACCGCGCTCAAGCGCATTTTAAAGATGAACAAGGTGGACGAAATTATCCTGATTTTGTGTTGAATCTACCTGATGAGAAACATTTAATTATCGATAGCAAAATGTCGTTGGTGGCTTATGAAAGTGCGGTAAATTCTGAGGATGATTTTGAACGTGAGCGTTTACTAAAAGAACATATTTCCGCATTAAAAACCCATATTAACGATCTGCATAAAAAAGATTACAGCAATCTTATTGGCATGCGTAGCCCAAATTTTGTTCTTATGTTTATTGCAGTGGAACCTGCGTATATTGAAGCTTTAAAAGCTGATCCTGCTTTATTTAATTATGGTTATGAACGTAACGTAATTATGGTTTCTCACACTACATTAATGCCGATTTTACGCACCGTGGCAAACCTGTGGCGTATCGAACGTGGTAATGCTGAGGCAAAAGAAATTGCTGAAAAAGCGGGCGAAATCTATAACCAAATTTGTTTGGTGGCAGAGCGTTTAAACAAACTCGGCAATACGCTTTCCACTGTCAGCAACCAATACAACAGCACAGTAACCGCACTTGTTGGCCAACAAGGTTTAGTTGGCAAAGTAGAACGATTTAAAACCCTTTCCGCAAAAGCCAATAAAACAATGCCCGATGTGGAGTTGTTAAATAATCAGGTGGATTTGGCGAGGTTGAATGTCTTAAATCAAGAAAATCTTCAATAATTTATTCTCCGATTGAATGCAAATTTGGTCGGAGAATTTTTTGTCCTATCTAGAAATTTTGTGATCAATATCCCAAATTTGAAATTTCTTAGTTGTTTTTCTATTTTTGTTCTTTATATTTGTTTTGTCGAAACGTTTCGATATAGAGGTCTGCAGTTTATGACTATGAAAAATATAGGAGTAAAGAATGCGTAAAAAAATTATTTTGGATTGTGATCCTGGACATGATGATGCGATAGCTATGTTACTCGCTTATGGTAATCCAGAGATTGAACTACTTGCAGTCACTACTGTAGTAGGTAATCAAACGTTGGAGAAAGTATCACGAAATGCTTTGGCAATTGCTGAAATTGCGCAAATGAAAAATGTTCCTTTCGCGAAGGGTGCAGACAGACCTATTGTTAGGGAAATTGAGGTTGCACCGAGTATTCATGGTGAATCAGGGTTAGATGGTCCAAAATTACCTGAATCTAATCGAACTTTCAGTGAAAAGCATGCTGTTCAGTTAATCATTGATCTTATCATGTCTCATCCAGAGAATACAATTACACTTGTTCCAACAGGAGGGCTAACGAATATTGCCCTTGCTGCAAGATTAGAACCTAAAATTATTGATCGGGTAAAAGAAGTAGTCCTAATGGGCGGAGGGTATCATACTGGAAATTGGAGTGCCGTAGCTGAGTTTAATATAAAAATTGATCCCGAAGCAGCACATATTGTATTTAATGCTGGATGGAAAGTGACTATGGTTGGATTAGATTTAACACATCAAGCATTAGCCACCCCTGATGTTGTTGAGCGTATCGCAAAAATTGATACTAAGCCTGCCGAATTTGTTGTCGAATTACTTGAATTTTTTGGGAAAATGTACAAACAGGCTCAAGGCTTTAATTATCCTCCAGTTCATGATCCTTGCGCTGTAGCTTATGTTATTGATCCAACTTTAATAGAAACAGTCAGTGTTCCAGTTAATATTGAATTAACGGGAACACACACATTAGGCATGACAGTTGCAGATTTCCGTTATCCACCTAAACCTTGCAATACGCAAGTCGCTACAAAGTTAGATAAAGAACGATTTTGGAATTTAATTATTGATGCAATCAAACGATTAAATTAGTAACAAAGTTTATCTTTCCTTTTACTTTCAATGAGGTCAAATTATGGACGCATTTATTAGTATTTTAGGGATTTTTGTATTATTAGGCATAGCCTATCTCCTTTCCAATAATAGAAAAGCTATTCGTATAAGAACGGTATTTGGTGCATTAGCAATTCAAATCGCTATTGGTGCATTTATTTTGTATGTACCTATTGGTAGAGACGCCCTCTTGGGTATGTCTAATGCAGTAAGTAAAGTTATTGCTTACGCAAATGAAGGTATTTCATTTGTTTTTGGTGGATTGGCATCAGGTGAAAGTGTTGGTTTCATTTTTGCTATTAAGGTGCTTCCAGTCATAGTTTTTTTCTCTGCATTGATTTCCTTGCTTTATTATATAGGTGTAATGCAATGGGTCATTAAATTAATTGGAGGTGGATTGCAAAAAGTCTTGGGAACATCAAAAGCAGAATCTATGTCTGCTGCAGCTAATATTTTCGTTGGACAAACAGAAGCGCCACTGGTTGTAAAACCCTATATTAGCAAAATGACGGAATCAGAGCTTTTTGCTATTATGTGTGGAGGACTAGCATCCATTTCAGGTTCTGTTTTAGCTGGATACGCTGGATTAGGTGTACCTTTAACCTACCTAATCGCAGCCTCTTTTATGGCTGCACCAGCGGGTTTATTATTCGCAAAAATATTATATCCACAAACTGAAAAATTTAACGACGAAATCGAAAATGTTGAATTAGATAAACCATCTAATGCGCTTGAAGCCATTGCTTCTGGTGCTGGTGCGGGAATGACTATGGCATTAAGTATTGGGGCTATGCTAGTTGCATTTATCGCTCTAATTGCACTTATTAACGGTATGTTAGGAGGCATTGGAGAATGGTTTAATCAACCAGAACTATCTTTAGGTATAATTTTAGGTTGGATTTTTAAACCATTGGCATGGGTTATGGGAGTACCTTGGAGTGATGCTGAAGTAGCTGGTCATATGATAGGTATCAAATTAACCGTAAACGAATTTGTTGGTTATTCTGAATTTTCAACTTATCTAGGTATCAATCCACCAGTAGAACTTTCTGATAAAACAAAGGCTATCATTACTTTTGCTCTTTGTGGCTTTGCTAATTTCGGTTCTATAGCTGTATTAATTGGTGGGGTTGGTGGTATGGCTCCAAATCGTCGTGGAGATATTGCTCGATTAGGAATTAAGGCTGTTATTGCTGGCTCTTTAGCTAATTTATTAAGCGCAACTATTGCAGGTTTTTTTATTGGTTTAAGTGGTGTCGCTTTAGCTTAAGTTTCAAAAGTGCGGTAAAAATAGCCGCACTTTTGGTTTATAATTGCTTGATATATGCCTACTACTTTTATAGTGGAGAATAATTATGAAAGGGAAGACTCTCACAATTCTCGGTAGTATCAATGCTGATCACGTTATTTCTGTGCCTTACTTTGCTAAACCTGGTGAAACGCTAACAGGTCAAAATTATCAAATTGCCTATGGTGGCAAAGGTGCCAATCAAGCAGTAGCCGCCGCTCGTTTAGGGGCAAAAGTAGCTTTCATTAGTTGCATTGGATCAGATAGCATTGGCGAAACAATGAAAAATGCGTTTGCCAAGGAAAGGATTGATACAACCCATATTAGTACCGTTTCACAGGAAATGACAGGAATGGCATTTATTCAAGTTGCCCAATCGGGCGAGAACAGTATTGTGCTGGCTAGCGGTGCAAATGCACATTTGGGTGAGATAGTTGTTCGTCAAAGTGAGGTGCAAATTGCACAATCGGATTGCTTGTTAATGCAATTAGAAACCCCACTTTCTGGTGTGGAGCTGGCTGCTCAAATCGCTAAGAAAAATGGTGTTAAGGTTATGCTAAATCCTGCTCCAGCGCAGATTTTATCGGACAAATTATTGAGTTTGATTGATATTATTACACCAAATGAAACAGAAGCTGAAATCTTGACGGGGGTAACGGTAACCGACGAGCAAAGTGCGGTGAAAGCTGCAAGTGTTTTTCACGATAAAGGCATTGAAACCGTAATGATTACCCTTGGCGCGAAAGGTGTGTTTGTCAGTCGAAAAGGTAAAAGCCGCATCATTAAGGGCTTTTGCGTGCAAGCAATAGATACTACTGCAGCTGGTGATACATTTAATGGCGGTTTTGTTACAGCTTTATTGGAAGAAAAATCCTTTGATGAAGCCATTCGTTTTGGTCAAGCTGCCGCTGCGATTAGTGTGACGAAAAAAGGGGCTCAATCCTCTATTCCAACGCGTCAAGAAACTTTAGATTTTCTTGAATACGCTTAAAGTGCGGTGAATTTTTAGGGTGTTTTTATGGCGACAATGAAAGATATTGCACGACTGGCGCAAGTTTCGACTTCCACAGTTTCACATGTCATTAATGGATCGCGTTTTGTTAGCGATGAAATTCGTGAGAAAGTGATGCGTATTGTCGCTGAACTGAACTACACCCCCTCAGCTGTTGCACGAAGTCTTAAGGTGCGCGAAACCAAAACTATCGGGCTACTTGTCACCGCAACAAATAATCCATTCTTTGCAGAAGTGATGGCTGGCGTGGAGCAATATTGTCAGCAGCATCAATATAATCTTATTATTGCTGCCACTGGTGGCGATGCCAAACGCCTACAACAAAATCTGCAAACTCTAATGCACAAACAAGTGGATGGTTTGCTTTTGATGTGTGGTGATAGCCGTTTTCAGGCTGATATAGAGTTAGCCATTTCGCTACCACTCGTTGTGATGGACTGGTGGTTTACTGAGTTAAATGCAGATAAAATACTCGAAAATTCAGCACTTGGTGGCTATTTGGCGACAAAAGCATTAATTGATGCAGGACATCGTAAAATTGGCATTATTACGGGAAATCTCAAAAAATCTGTCGCACAAAATCGTTTGCAAGGTTATAAAAATGCGCTATCGGAAGCAAAAATTGCGTTAAATCCTCATTGGATTGTCGAAAGTCATTTTGACTTTGAAGGCGGTGTACTTGGCATACAATCTTTACTTACTCAATCTTCACGTCCAACAGCAGTTTTTTGTTGTAGTGACACCATTGCTGTTGGTGCATACCAAGCTATTCAGCAACAAGGCTTACGTATTCCGCAAGATCTTTCAATTATGGGCTATGATGACATTGAATTGGCTCGTTATCTCTCACCTCCCCTTTCCACCATTTGCCAACCGAAAGCTGAACTTGGCAAACTTGCTGTAGAAGCACTATTGCAACGAATTAAAAATCCTAATGAAAATTACCGCACTTTAGTGTTAGAGCCGACCTGTATTTTGAGAGGATCAATTTCTACCCCTTCAAACATATAAATAAAATAAGAATAACTCAATTTCCTTATTGCTATTTTCAAAAAAACTGCTATTTTTTTGCGGTTTTTTTGTTTATTTAACCCACTGTTTAATTTAGGAATAAAATCTTATGGAAGAAAACAAACCTGTTGATCCTTATGCGAAATATAACGAACAATCGAATATTATCGCGAAAATAATTTTTGCTAGTCGCTGGTTGCAAGTGCCGATTTATTTGGGCTTGATTGTAACCCTTGCAATCTACTCTTATAAATTTATCAAAGGCTTATGGGAGTTAGTGATTAATGTCAATGAGATGGATTCCAATACAATTATGTTAGGAGTGTTGAATTTGATTGATGTCGTGATGATCGCAAACTTGCTTGTGATGGTAACTATCGGCGGTTATGAAATCTTTGTCTCTAAATTGCGTACGCGTAATCATCCTGATCAACCTGAATGGATGAGCCACGTAAATGCCACCGTGTTGAAAGTTAAACTTTCTATGTCTATTATCGGCATTTCATCTATCCATATGCTGCAAACCTTTGTGAATGCAAGCAATATGCCAGAAAAAACAATGATGTGGCAGTTATTGTTGCACTTGGGCTTTTTAGTATCGGCGATTGCTTTAGCTTATACGGACAAAATTTTGTATAGCACGAGCCATAAAACGCATTAAAAATTTACCGCACTTTTAACCCCGTTCAAATTGAACGGGGTTTTATATATCATATAGTTATAATTTAATTTTTTAGTATGATATGCAGTCTAGAATGGGAAAGCTTAAATAAGATGCTAATCAAATAGAAATTAATCTTCTAAATCTAGAGGCTCTTGCGAAAGTATAATTCCTGTCAGATCTGCGTAAATATAATCTTCTGGGAAAAAGGTTACGCCACCAAAATTCACTGGAATATCACTCTCGCCAGCACTGCTTTCATCTGCACTGACTGGAATTGGCGCAAGGGCATGAATACCAATATCGAGGTTTTCTAATTGCTGAATTTGGCGTACTGCACCATATACAATAATGCCTTCCCAACCATTATCAACGGCAAGTTGAGCCAATTCCGCATCAATCAAACCACGGCGTACCGCACCACCGCCATCAATGACAAGCACTCGACCTTCGCCGTTTTCTTCTAATACTTCAGCAATTAATCCATTACTTTCAAAGCATTTTACTGTAGTGACTTTACCGTAAAAATTACTTACACCACCAAAGCTTGAAAAAATTGGCTCCACGACATCCACTTGTTCTGCATAAAGATCGCAAAGTTCTGAAGTATCAATAAACATAACTTTCCCCTATCAATTGTTGAAATGTTGTTTGCTTTAGTATATGCCGATTTAGCCGATAAGCAAGCCTAAACTAAACAAGATATTGATTAATAAAGAAATCATAGACATTTGAGCCAACATTGGACGCAATTCACTTGGCTGCTGACTGCGATAAACAAAGATCGCATGTTTAGCTAACAATGGCATTGCCAATACAAATAAATAATTTGTCCAAGAAATGGCTGTTGCCACCGCAAATGCTAAATAACATAGAGTAGCCACACTTAATAAAATACAATGATGAACACGCCCTTTATACGCACCTAAACGAACAGCTAAGGTATTTTTGCCAGCTTTCGCATCCTGTTCAATATCGCGTAAATTATTGATATTTAATACCGCACTTGCCAATAAACCAGAACCAATAGCAGGCAAAATAATGTGGCTATCAATACTGTGAGTTTGCAAATAATAAGTGCCGCCAACGCCAAGCAAACCAAAAAATACCAATACAGAAATATCACCCAAGCCCATATAGCCATAAGGTTTTGCGCCAACCGTATAAGTAATGGCAGCAACAATAGCTAAAATGCCAAGCCCAGCGAAAGCGAATAAATCCGAGAGGCTTTCATAAGCGATACCAATCAAGAAACTTCCTGAAAGAAAACTGGCCACCACCATTAGAATTAATCCCCATTTCAGTTCTTTTGCTGAAATGGCGCCTTTTTGAATGCCACGTAATGGCCCAATACGTTCTTCAGTATCTGAACCTTTTTGATGATCCCCATAATCATTGGCAAAATTAGAAAGTACCTGTAATAAAATTGTCGTGAGTAAACAAAGCACCATTACAAGCCCATTAAAACCTTGTGGATTCGCCCAATAACCTAATGCCGAACCTGTAAAAATCGATGCCAACGCTAAGGGCAAAGTTTTTGGTCGAGCCGTCTCCCACCACATTTTCAATTTTTCATTTGTCATTTTTTTTGACCGCACTTTTGATTACAATAGGCCGCGTATTCTACACTAAGACACCCAATTTATGAATGATTTAACCTTATCGCCTATCGCCATTATCCACACGCCTTATAAAGAAAAATTCTCCGTACCACGCCAACCCAATTTAGTTGAAGACGGAGTGGGCATTGTAGAACTCTTACCGCCGTATAATTCGCCTGAAGCCGTAAGAGGATTAGAACAATTCAGTCATCTTTGGTTAATTTTTCAATTCGACCAAATCCAACAAGGAAAATGGCAACCCACCGTACGCCCTCCGCGGTTAGGCGGTAATCAACGCGTTGGCGTGTTTGCTTCACGCGCAACGCACCGCCCAAATCCTCTCGGTTTATCCAAAGTCGAATTACGTCAAGTAGAATGCATCAATGGTAACGTTTTTCTCCATTTAGGTGCGGTAGATTTAGTGGATGGCACGCCGATTTTCGATATCAAACCCTATATTGCCTATGCGGATAGTGAGCCAAATGCGCAATCGAGCTTTGCCCAAGAAAAACCACCAGCAAAACTGACAGTTGAATTTACCGAACAAGCCAAAAGTGCGGTAAAAAAACGAGAAGAAAAACGACCGCACTTAAGTCGTTTCATTCGCCAAGTGCTAGAGCAAGATCCGCGCCCAGCCTATCAACAAGGTAAACCGAGTGATCGTATTTATGGAACAAGTTTGTACGAATTTAATGTGAAATGGCGAATTAAAGCGGGTACGCTTGATTGCGTAGAAGTAATTGAAATAGAAAAAGACAAATAGATGGAATATATCAATAAGGCAGGTAATCCCTGCCTTGGTCGATTTGAATGCTTTATTTTAGGAAAAACTGCCCTTTAGCTAATTTAATAATTGTCATTAAAACCAATAAGCCAATCATTACATTTGAGAAAACAAAGACAAAAATAGACACGCCTTGTAAAACATCACTGTGATAAAAAACAGTTGCGCTATTTGCCATAGAAGCCAATCCGAATGAAAATCCCCATAAACCAACATTAAGCCCTTTTTCTACAATCCAAGGGAATAATCGCAATAAGAAAAATAATTGCAAAAACCCATATCCCCAAAGAATTTTAGCTAAAGTATCTACTTCGCCGTGATTGATCGATAAATAAGCAGATACACACACAAACGCAGGTGCTAAAACAATCCCCATTGTGGCTCTAAATTGTGGCTCAAGAGATGAAATACGTAAATGTTGTAATAATACAGGTTCAAAAATAATCCAAGCAATCATTCCTGCGCCAAAGAATAAATGGCCTAAATCATGATAGCCAAGTAATGCTAGTGAACTTGCACTGGTGAAATTTGCAGCTACCGCAGGCAAATAAAACGGAGGACGAGTAGATTTTTGTTCAAATACACCACCTTGCCATAATTCACTGACACGTAATGTTGAGAAAAGCAATTGACCAATCGTTCCAATCCAAATCATCACTTCAGCAATTAAAGGGTTCCAACGATAAATAATATCGCCCACTAACATGGTTGTAATAGGAATCAACGCAATAAAGGAAAAACGAACTGGGCAATGATACTCTGCTCGAACTTCCTCAAAGTAATAACGAAGTTTATACGCATACATTAAAATGAATAAAATCCAGACCGCACTTGCTACAATGCCGAGAACATCACTTACCATTCGCACAGCAGGAAATAAGTTTTCTAAATGAAGCCAAGCTAAAGATAAGGCTGCCAAACCAAGAGGAATACCGAAATATCCCGTTGGAATAGGGAAAGGTTTAGTTGTATTCATAATATGATCCTTATTTTGAAAAATCTGAGCAAAGTGTAACATAACTATCAACAACAGACTTTTCTAAAAGTCTCAAATTTTTGTGAAATTTCTATGGAGAAACATACTTGTTGTTCTGGAATAAAACCTCTACCCATTTTCATAAAAATAAAAAACCCGAACTTTCATTCGGGTTTTCTTGTACAGGGAATTAATTATTCCGCATCATCTGCCATATTAAGCATTTCAGCTAAGCTTGCACTTGCATCGTCTGCAGTCATGACAAATTCATCAGCGATAGCGGCTTCATCTTCTTCAGATAATTTCGCTACGACATCATCAACTAAACGATGTTTATGACGATTTTGATGATACGCAAAACCTGTACCTGCTGGAATTAAACGACCTACGATTACGTTCTCTTTCAAGCCACGCAATTCATCACGTTTACCTGCCACAGCTGCTTCAGTAAGAACACGTGTAGTTTCTTGGAACGATGCGGCAGAAATGAAGGATTCAGTCGCAAGTGACGCTTTAGTAATACCCAATAATTCGCGTTCAAATTCAACTGGCGGTTTGCCCTCTGCTTCGCGTTGGCGATTAACAATTTTCACGCGAGCCACTTCAACTTGTTCCCCTTCAAGGAATTCTGAGTCGTAAGCTTTAGTAATTACCGCTTTACGTAACATTTGACGAACGATAACTTCGATATGTTTATCGTTGATTTTTACCCCTTGTAAACGGTAAACATCTTGTACCTCGTTCACGATGTATTCAGTTACTGCACGCACACCACGTAAACGTAAAATATCATGTGGTGTTTCAGCACCATCAGAAATTACGTCACCACGCTGTACCATTTCGCCTTCAAATACGTTGAGCTGACGCCATTTTGGAATCATTTCTTCGTAAGTTTCGCCTTCTGTAGGAGTAATTAATAAACGGCGTTTACCTTTGGTTTCTTTACCGAAAGACACGATACCAGAAATTTCAGCCAAGATAGCGGGTTCTTTTGGTTTACGTGCTTCAAATAAATCCGCAACGCGTGGTAGACCACCAGTAATATCTTTAGTACCCACAGATTCTTGTGGAATACGTGCTAATGGTTCCCCTACTTTCACTGCTGCGCCATCATCTAAACTTACGATTGATTTACCTGGTAAGAAGTACTGTGCAAGAACATCAGTTTCAGGTAAGAAAATATCGTTGCCATTTGCATCAACCAATTTAATAGTTGGACGTAAATCTTTACCCGCAGTTGCACGTTCCCCTACATCTTGAACGACGATTGATGATAAACCTGTTAATTCATCAGTTTGACGAGTCACAGTTAATCCATCAATAATGTCTACAAATTTCACAAAACCAGATACTTCAGAGACAACTGGCATGGTATGTGGATCCCAATTTGCGATAGTTTCGCCAGCTGTTACAGCTTGGCCGTCACCTTTACTTAACACCGCACCGTAAGGCACTTTATAGTGTTCTTTAGTACGACCAAATGCATCGGTAATAGTTAATTCCGTGTTACGAGAAGTTAATACTAGTTTTCCTTCATCGTTAGTGACGAATTTTGCATTCATTAAATGCACCGTACCAGTGTTTTTAATTTGCACACTAGATTCTTTCGCTGCCGCAGATGCCGCACCACCAATATGGAACGTACGCATTGTTAGCTGTGTACCCGGCTCACCGATAGATTGAGCGGCAATAACGCCCACCGCTTCGCCTTGGTTAATTAAATGACCACGAGCAAGATCACGACCGTAACATTTCGCACACACGCCAAAGTTAGTATTACAAGTTACAACAGAACGTACTTTTACGCTGTCCACAGAGTTTGCATCCAACACATCACAGAGTTTTTCATCTAATAACGTGTTACGAGGAATTAATACTTCTTCTGTACCTGGTTTTAAAATATCTTCTGCAGCAACACGACCTAATACTAATTCACGAAGTGGCACTTTTTCATCTCCACCTTCGATTAATGGGGTCATTACTAAGCCTTCGTGCGTACCACAGTCATCTTCTACAATCACTAAATCTTGTGCTACATCAACTAAACGACGAGTTAAGTAACCAGAGTTCGCTGTTTTTAATGCGGTATCCGCCAAACCTTTACGCGCACCGTGGGTTGAAATAAAGTACTGTAATACGTTCAAACCTTCACGGAAGTTCGCTGTAATTGGGGTTTCGATGATCGAGCCATCTGGACGTGCCATCAAACCACGCATACCAGCTAACTGACGAATCTGCGCTGCAGAACCACGCGCACCAGAATCCGCCATCATAAAGATACTGTTAAAGGATGCTTGTTTTTCAGGATTACCTTCGCGATTGATGACTTCTTCTTGAGATAAGTTTTCCATCATCGCTTTCGCTACGCGCTCATTCGCCGCAGCCCAAATATCGATTACTTTATTATAGCGTTCGCCTGCAGTCACAAGACCTGATTGGAATTGTTCTTGGATCTCTGCCACTTCTTCTTCCGCTGCAGAAATAATTTCATATTTCTTCGCTGGAATTTCCATATCATCAATACCAACTGATGAACCAGAACGTGCCGCATACGCAAAACCGGTATACATAATTTGGTCAGCAAACATTACCGCTTCTTTTAAGCCTAAACGACGATATGCTTCGTTAATCAGTTTAGAAATAGCTTTTTTACCTAATGTTTGGTTAAACAATGAATAAGGCATACCTTTTGGTGCAATCATCCATAAAATCGCACGACCAATAGTTGTATCGGTTAGCGTGATTTTCGCATCAAATTCGCCCGCTTCATTTTTCACATATTCAGTAATACGCACTTTCACGCGAGAATGTAATTCTGCTTCGCCTGTACGATATGCTTTTTCAGCTTCGCGAGGATCTTGCAATAACATACCTTCGCCTTTACCGTTCACTTTTTCGCGGGTCATATAATAAAGACCTAATACCACGTCTTGTGATGGAACGATAATTGGATCACCGTTTGCTGGTGAAAGCACGTTGTTAGTGGACATCATCAACGCACGAGCTTCTAATTGCGCTTCAAGGGTTAATGGAACATGTACCGCCATTTGGTCACCATCGAAGTCCGCGTTAAACGCTGCACAAACAAGTGGGTGTAATTGAATCGCTTTACCTTCGATTAAGATTGGTTCAAAGGCTTGGATACCCAAACGGTGAAGTGTTGGCGCACGGTTCAATAGAATTGGGTGTTCACGAATAACTTCTGCAAGAATATCCCAAACGATCGCATCTTCACGCTCAACCATTTTCTTCGCCGCTTTGATTGTCGTTGCATAACCACGGCTTTCTAATTTCGCATAGATAAACGGACGGAATAATTCCAAGGCCATTTTCTTCGGTAAACCACATTGGTGTAAGTGCAAGTATGGACCTACAGTGATTACAGAACGACCAGAGTAATCAACACGTTTACCTAATAAATTTTGACGGAAACGACCTTGTTTACCTTTGATCATATCCGCTAATGATTTTAATGGACGACGGTTAGAGCCCGTAATTGCACGACCACGACGACCATTATCTAATAACGCATCAACAGATTCTTGTAACATACGTTTTTCGTTACGCACAATAATATCTGGTGCAATTAAATCTAATAAACGTTTTAAACGGTTGTTACGGTTGATCACACGACGATATAAATCGTTCAAATCTGAAGTCGCAAAACGACCACCATCAAGCGGCACTAATGGACGTAAATCTGGTGGAAGAACTGGTAATACAGTCATTACCATCCATTCTGGTTTATTACCAGATTGAACAAATGCTTCTAATAATTTTAAGCGTTTAGTGATTTTTTTACGTTTAGTTTCAGAGTTAGTTTCTTGTAATTCTTCACGTAATTTTTCACATTCAGCTTCAAGATCCATACCTTTTAAGAGATCTTGAATCGCTTCGGCACCCATTTTCGCTTCAAATTCATCTTGCCAACGATCTTCAGCGTCAAGGTATTGTTCTTCAGTTAATAATTGACCGCGCTCCAAGTCCGTCATACCTGGCTCAGTCACGATGTACATTTCAAAGTAAAGTACACGTTCGATATCGCGCAATGGCATATCTAAAAGTAAACCGATACGAGATGGTAACGATTTTAAGAACCAAATATGTGCAACTGGCGATGCAAGTTCAATATGACCCATACGTTCACGACGAACTTTAGTTTGAGTGACTTCAACACCACATTTTTCACAAATCACACCACGGTGTTTTAAACGTTTATATTTACCACATAAACATTCGTAATCTTTTACAGGCCCGAAGATACGCGCACAGAAAAGACCATCACGTTCAGGTTTGAACGTACGGTAGTTAATGGTTTCAGGTTTCTTCACTTCACCAAATGACCAAGAACGGATCATATCTGGGGAAGCTAACCCAATTTTAATCACATCAAAATCTTCACTGGTTTTTGATTGTGCTTTTAAAAACTTAACTAAGTCTTTCACAAATGTTCTCCTGTCGGAGTTAAAGGTTTAAAGTGCGGTTAAAAATTTCAGAGAATTTTGACCGCACTTCGGCGATTTATTGTTTCGTCATTCTTTCTCTTCGCTCCCCCTGTTTACGGGGGGAGCTGCCGCAGGCTGAGGGGGGAATTGCCCCCTTCCGCCCTTCGGGCACCTTCCCCCGCAAGCAGGGGAAGGCAAGAATGAAATTACTCTTCATCTAACTCGATATTTAAACCAAGTGAGCGGATTTCTTTCATAATTACGTTGAAAGATTCTGGTGTGCCTGGATCCATATGTTGGTTGCCACTTACGATATTTTTATACATCTTCGTACGACCATTCACATCATCGGATTTCACAGTTAGCATTTCTTGTAAGGTGTAGGCTGCACCATATGCTTCAAGAGCCCATACCTCCATCTCACCGAAACGCTGACCACCAAATTGCGCTTTACCACCCAATGGCTGTTGTGTAACAAGGCTATAAGAACCTGTTGAACGAGCGTGCATTTTATCATCGACTAAGTGGTTCAATTTGAGCATGTACATATAACCTACGGTTACTGGACGTTCAAATTTCTCGCCAGTACGACCATCGTAAAGGATAATTTGACCTGAAGTTGGTAATCCACCAAGTTTTAATAGCTCTTTGATTTCCGCTTCGTCTGCACCATCGAACACCGGCGTTGCAACTGGTAAGCCCTTACGTAAATTTCCCGCTAAACGCAATACTTCTTCATCAGTAAAGGTGCTTAAATCCACTTTTTGTGAACCATTACCTAATAAATCGTATGCTTTTTGGATATAGCTACGTAATTTTTCCACTTCTTGTTTTTGTTTAAGCATTGCATTGATTTGATCACCAATACCTTTTGCTGCTAAACCTAAGTGAGTTTCAAGGATCTGACCGATGTTCATACGAGACGGTACGCCCAGTGGGTTTAATACGATTTCAACTGGCTGACCATTTTCATCGTATGGCATATCTTCAACTGGGTTAATTTTCGAAATAACACCTTTGTTACCGTGACGACCCGCCATTTTATCGCCTGGTTGGATTTGACGTTTCACTGCGAGGTAAACTTTAACCACTTTTAATACGCCCGGTGCAAGATCATCGCCTTTAATGATTTTCTTACGTTTCACTTCAAGTTTATGTTCAAACTCTTTACGAAGTTCTTCGTATTGCTCAGCAAGCTGTTCTAATTGATTTTGTTTTTCTTCATCTGCAATGGTTTGTTCTAACCATTTAGTACGCTCTACTTTATCTAATTGCACTGCATCAGCACCACTAGAAATAAGAAGATTACGCACACGAGCAAATAAACCAGCTTCTAAAATCTCTAACTCTTCAGTTAAATCTTTTTTCGCTTCACGAAGTTGCATTTCTTCGATTTCTAATGCACGTTTATCTTTTTCTACGCCATCACGAGTGAAGACTTGAACATCAATAACCGTACCTGATGTACCATTTGGCACGCGTAATGAAGAATCTTTCACATCGGAAGCTTTTTCCCCAAAGATTGCACGTAACAATTTTTCTTCTGGGGTTAATTGAGTTTCGCCTTTAGGGGTTACTTTACCTACTAAGATGTCGCCACCTTTAACTTCGGCACCAACATAAACGATACCAGATTCATCAAGTTTACTTAATGCAGACTCCCCTACGTTTGGAATATCTGCCGTAATTTCTTCTGAACCTAATTTAGTATCACGCGCAACACAAGATAACTCTTGAATGTGAATTGTAGTAAAACGGTCTTGTTGAACAACACGTTCAGAAACTAACATTGAGTCTTCAAAGTTATAACCATTCCAAGGCATAAACGCCACACGAATGTTTTGACCCAATGCAAGTTCGCCCAAATCAGTTGAAGGGCCATCTGCTAATACTTCGCCACGATTAATTGGATCGCCTAAATTCACACAAGGAATTTGGTTAATACAAGTATTTTGGTTAGAGCGGGTGTATTTAATTAAGTTATAAATATCAATACCTGCTTCGCCTGCAATGGTTTCATCTTCATTTACTTTAATCACGATACGAGACGCATCGACGTACTGAACGGTACCACCACGTTTTGCAACAACCGCCACACCAGAGTCAAGTGCAATTGGTTTTTCCATACCTGTACCAACTAATGGTTTGTCCGCACGTAATGTTGGAACTGCTTGACGTTGCATGTTCGCCCCCATCAACGCACGGTTCGCATCGTCATGCTCAAGGAATGGAATTAATGCAGCCGCAACAGATACCACTTGTTGTGTCGAAACGTCCATATAGTGAATATCTTCAGGTTTATATAAACCAGATTCGCCACGTTCGCCACGAGCAGTAACAAATGCATCTGTAAAGCGGTTATTTTCGTCTAAGTTTGAGTTTGCCTGTGCGATGATATAGTTTGCTTCATCAATTGCAGATAAATATTCAATTTCTTCAGTCACTTGGCCATCAATTACTTTACGATATGGCGTTTCTAAGAAACCATAATCATTAGTACGTGCAAACGCAGAAAGTGAGTTGATCAAACCGATGTTTGGACCTTCAGGGGTTTCAATCGGACATAAACGACCATAGTGAGTATTATGTACGTCACGCACTTCAAAGCCTGCGCGCTCACGTGTTAAACCGCCCGGACCTAATGCAGAAATACGACGTTTGTGTGTCACTTCTGACAATGGGTTGTTTTGATCCATAAATTGCGAAAGCTGTGAAGAACCAAAGAATTCTTTTACTGCCGCAGAAATCGGTTTCGGGTTAATTAAGTCTTGTGGCGTGATCGCATCTAAATCGCCTAAAGATAGACGTTCTTTGACCGCTCTTTCAACACGCACTAAACCGATACGGAATTGGTTTTCAGCCATTTCGCCCACGCTACGGATACGACGGTTACCCAAATGGTCAATATCGTCTACTTCGCCGCGACCATTACGGATGTCAATCAATTTACGCATTACCGCAATAATATCTTCATTGCTTAAAATACCCGCACCTTCCCCTTCTGGAAAAGCTAAAGAACGGTTAAATTTCATACGACCTACTGCAGATAAATCATAACGTTCTGCAGAGAAGAATAAATTATTGAATAACGCTTCTGAAGATTCTGGTGTTGGTGGCTCGCCCGGACGCATCATACGATAAATTTCGTAAAGCGCACTGGTTTTATCATAAGTAGGATCGACACGTAGCGTTTCAGAAATATATGGACCGTAATCTAAATCGTTAGTAAATAGAGTTTCGATTGTGGTGTAACCAGCTTGTGCTAATTTTGCGAGGGTTTCTAACGAAATTTCGCCATTTGCAGGACAAATAATTTCGCCAGACTCTAAATCAACATAATCTTTAGATGCAACTTTACCTAAAATATATTCAGAAGGCACAACCACTTGTGAGATATTATCTTTTTCTAATGCTTTGATATGACGTGCGGTAATACGACGACCACGTTCAACATAAACTTTGCCATTTGCTTCAATATCAAAAGAAGCTGTTTCACCACGTAAACGTTCTGGCACTAAAGTCATTAACAATTTATCGCCAGCGATTTCAAAGGTAATTTTATCAAAGAATAGATTTAAGATTTCTTCAGTGGTGTAACCTAATGCACGAAGAATGATTGTTGCCGGCAATTTACGGCGACGGTCAATACGTGCAAATAAGTTATCTTTTGGATCAAATTCAAAATCTAACCAAGAACCACGGTAAGGAATAATACGTGCGTTATAAAGCACTTTACCTGAAGAATGGGTTTTACCTTTGTCAGAATCGAAGAATACGCCTGGACTACGGTGTAATTGTGAAACGATAACACGCTCGGTACCATTAATTACGAAAGTACCGTTATCAGTCATTAATGGGATTTCGCCCATATAAACTTCATTTTCTTTAATATCTTTAACTGCGCGTGAAGAAGATTCTTTATCGTAGCTCACTAAACGTAATTTTACACGTAAGCCTGCTGCATAAGTTGAGCCACGAATTTGGCACTCACGTACATCAAATTCAGGTTCTTCTAAACGATAATCTACATATTGTAATTCTGTATAGCCATTATTGCTTACAATCGGGAATACAGAACGAAATGCCGCTTCTAAACCTTGCTGACCTTCAGGATCTTTTTGAATAAATTTATCAAAAGAATCTAACTGAATGGTTAATAAATAAGGAACATTTAAAACTTGCGGACGTTTACCGAAATCTTTACGAATTCGTTTTTTTTCAGAATAGGAGTAACCCATTGGTTTTCCTCTGCTAACTGTTCAGTGACCTAGCCACAAACTAACTGTGACGTGAATGACCGTTAAAATGACCGCACTCTGAACCTTACTTCTGTAGTGGGGTGACAACTCAAATTACATAGGACGACAACTTGAGCAAAACAACGACAAATAACGGTGAATTTATCATTGTATGGATGTGCTTTCTATCAAAAACACGGTTAAATTAAACAATAAAAGGTCAAAATTGATTAAAAATCAATCTAAATCTTTGCTAATTTTAAGGCGGTAAATTTTAAATGAATGTAGCTTTCTCGTCAAGTTTAAAACGTATGGAGAAATTTTATGAAATAAAAAAACCGCACTTTCAAAAAGTGCGGTTTAAAATCTATCAATTCTTTAAATTATAAAGAAGCTTGATCAACAGCAACACCTGCACCCATAGTGGTAGAGATGCTTACTTTCTTGATGAAGATACCTTTTGCAGTAGTTGGTTTTGCTTTGTTTAAAGCAGCCAATAATGCTTGAAGGTTTTCTTTTAATTGAACTTCAGAGAAGTTTGCTTTACCGATAGTGGTGTGGATGATACCGTTTTTATCATTACGATAACGGATCTGACCAGATTTAGCATTTTTAACTGCTTCAGCAACGTTTGGAGTTACAGTACCAACTTTAGGGTTTGGCATTAAACCACGTGGGCCTAATACTTGACCTAATTGACCAACAACACGCATTGCATCAGGAGAAGCGATAACAACATCAAAGTTCATTTCGCCTTTTTTGATTTGCTCTGCTAAATCTTCCATACCGACTAAATCAGCACCAGCTTCTTTAGCTGCATCTGCGTTAGCACCTTGAGTGAACACAGCTACGCGTACTTCGCGACCAGTACCGTGTGGTAATACAGTTGCACCACGCACGTTTTGGTCAGATTTACGAGGATCGATACCTAAGTTTACTGCAACATCAACGCTTTCTACGAATTTAGCCGTTGCGAATTGTTTTAATACTGCGATTGCTTCGTTGATTTCATATGCTTTAGTAGAATCTACGCCAGCTTTGATTGCTTTCATTTTTTTAGTCAATTTAGCCATCGTATTATTCCTCCACCACTAAGCCCATTGAACGAGCAGTACCAGCGATTGATTTCATTTTGGTTTCGATAGTCGCACCAGTCATATCTGCTGCTTTAGTTTCAGCGATTTGACGAACTTGATCTAAAGTTACTTTACCCACTTTATCTTTGTTCGGTTTACCAGAACCAGATTTGATACCTGCAGCTTTTTTCAATAATACTGCTGCTGGTGGAGTTTTAGTGACGAAAGTAAATGAACGGTCTGCATAGACAGTGATAACAACTGGAATTGGTAAACCTTTTTCTAAGCTCTCAGTACGAGCGTTGAATGCTTTACAAAATTCCATAATGTTCACACCTTGCTGACCTAATGCAGGACCAACTGGTGGTGATGGGTTTGCCATACCAGCTGCAACTTGCAACTTAACATAGGCTTGGACTTTTTTTGCCATTTTAGTTTTCCTCTAATTGGGTAATAACGCTATTAAATAGCTCCCCGATAATTTTCAGTGCAACATATTGCACCACACAAAAATATGAGCCGCGAACGGCTCATAATGGGCGCGGATTATATAAAAAGTGCGGTTGTTTTTCAAGCACTTCTTAAATCCGCTACAAGAAATTATTGCGCATCACCAATTAATACTGAATCTAACGCAATTTCAATCATATCATTGAATGTTAATTGACGTTCTTCTGCCGTGGTTTGTTCGTGAGTACGAATGTGGTCAGACACGGTACAAATCGTTAATGCTTTCACACCATATTCTGCAGCCACACCATAAATTCCAGCAGCTTCCATTTCCACGCCTAAGATACCGTATTTTTCCATTACATCGAACATTTCAACATCAGGTGTATAGAATAAATCAGCGGAGAATAGGTTACCGACACGAACGGCTTTGCCTTTTGCTTTTGCAGCTTGAACTGCGGCTTGTGCCATATCAAAGTCAGCAATAGCTGCAAAGTCGTTATCTTTGAAACGAATACGGTTTACTTTTGAATCAGTACATGCACCTAAACCGATAATCACATCGCGCACTTTTACGTCCATACGAACAGCACCACAAGACCCTACACGGATGATTTTTTTCACGCCATATTCAGTAATTAATTCTTTCGCGTAAATAGAGCAAGATGGGATCCCCATTCCATGTCCCATAATAGAAATTTTACGACCTTTGTAAGTTCCAGTAAAACCAAGCATATTACGAACATTCGTTACTTCAACTACATCTTGTAAAAAAGTTTCTGCAATGTATTTTGCACGAAGTGGATCGCCAGGCATTAAAACAACATCAGCAAATGCACCTTCAGGCGCGTTAATATGTGGAGTCATAATTTTTCCTTAATTTTTGATAATGAATAAAAATGAATAAAGTGCGGTCATTTTTACCGCACTTTTTAATTGATTAAGATAAATTAAAGTGCTGCAGCACCTAAGCCGATAAATAACCCAGCAATAGTTGCACTCATTAAGTTAGCGAGAGTACCAGCGATAACGGCTTTGATACCTAAACGAGCAACATCACTACGACGGCTTGGAGCCATACCACCTAAACCACCGATTAAGATTGCAATTGAGCTGAAGTTAGCAAAACCACAAAGTGCGAAAGTAATAATAGCTTTGGTTTTTTCAGTTAATACAATTGCAGAATCTGGTTGTAAGTATTTTGCAAATTCAAGATAACCCACAAATTCATTAACCGCTAATTTCATCCCGATCATTTGTCCTGCAATACCTGCTTCAGCACCATCTGTTACACCGATTAAGTATGCTAATGGTTTGAAAATTAAACCAAAGATAGATTGTAACGTTAAGTCGCCATAGCCAAACCAGCCACCAACGCCACTTAAAATACCATTAATTAATGCAATTAAACCAACAAATGCGATTAACATTGCACCTACGTTTAATGCAAGTTGCATACCTGCACTCGCACCGCCCGCCATTGCTTCAAGTACGTTAGTTGGTTTTTCTGAATCATTGTCTTCTGGTTGTTTATCTGTGAATTGTTCAGTTTGTGGGAACATTAATTTCGCAAATAATAAACCTGCTGGCGCTGCCATAAATGATGCTGCGATTAAGTATGTCAATGGCACGCCCATTCCTGCGTAACCCGCCATTACTGAACCCGCGATAGAGGCTGTTCCACCTACCATAATGGCAAATAATTCAGATTGGGTCATATTTTTAATGTAAGGACGAACAACTAGTGGTGCTTCAGTTTGACCGACGAAAATATTCGCCGCCGCAGACATTGATTCTGCTTTTGACGTACCCAATGCTTTTTGCAATGCACCACCTAATACTTTAATCACGACTTGCATAATGCCGAGATAGTAAAGCACAGAAATTAAGCCAGAGAAGAACACGATAATCGGTAATACTTTCACTGCAAAAATAAAACCTGATGGTTTACTTGGATCTGCTAATCCGCCGAAAACGAAATTAATCCCGTCGTTACCATAGGCAATAACGTTAGATACCATATCCGCAGCGGCACCCAACGCCTGTTTACCTGCTGGCACATATAAAATAAGGGCGGCAAATCCTACTTGGATTGCTAACGCCCCCATTACGGTTCGAATACTAATCGCTTTACGATTATTGGACAGTAACACGGCAATAGCGATTAATACGACCATTCCCAAAATGCTGCTTAACACACTCATTTTTGATTCCCCTAGATTAGTTAAGTTAATAAAATTCGGCTTATTCTACTTGTTTTCTTATGAAAAGTCGGCGAATTTTCACCGCACTTTTTGTAAACGTCTATAAAATAGTCAAAACCTTGTTAATTCCACATTGACGTGCATAAGCAGCTAGGGCATTAGTTTCTTCCACACTTGGAATATATGCTGATAACCCTGATTCATCACGCGCACCTTTACTATGCACACGGATAATTTTTAATGCCACGTCTGGATAATTTCGTAGTAGTTGAGCAGCTTTGCTCACTAAATGTTCCGCATCAAAAAAATGCTTTAAAAAAACCAACCGCACTTCTTCCACTTTATTTAATGGCAATAAGG
The DNA here is from genome assembly GCF_049821985.1 of Haemophilus sp. HN_Hi10. Taxonomy (NCBI): domain Bacteria; kingdom Pseudomonadati; phylum Pseudomonadota; class Gammaproteobacteria; order Pasteurellales; family Pasteurellaceae; genus Haemophilus; species Haemophilus sp. HN_Hi10. The sequence continues at coordinate 288,075 of NZ_CP187495.1, forward strand.
TAGCTAAATTTTGCAAATTCCGCTCCAGTTTGTCGTTTTTTATATGTAAACGTTCTGGCATCACTTGCTGTGGTACGATTCCTGCTTGATTTTTCCGATCGAAACAAAGTGTTTGCAAGCCAACCCCCTCTCCTTTCAGATCGAATAAAAATTTGTCAGTAACATCAATTAACGAACGAATGCGATCAAATTCAAAAAAGCCACTACTATCCAAATAACAAGTCAATCCTTTTGAACGTAAAGCCTTAAAGAGTGGCACAAGTTTTTTGTGATGAATAGTGGGTTCTCCACCAGAAACCGTTACACCTCGAATAAAGGGAGTAGCTTCCATCACTTGATCATATAAGTACTGTAAACTGACTAATTTTGCACTTTCCGTATAACGTGGAATGGTTTCTGGATTATGGCAATACAAGCAATTTAGTTTACAGCCTTGTAAAAAAATACTGGTACGATTGCCTTGCCCTTCTACATTTGAAAACGGAATAATCCGATGCAACGGCACAAAAATCTCAGAAAGTGCGGTCATTTTTTCAATTATTTTTCAGCAGTGACATCTTTTTCATCGCGTAATTGGCGATCAAACACGTTGGCACATTCATCCGTACCCGAGCCATACCAGGTTGTATCACGTAATGCAACTTCGCCTTTGCGATATTTTTCAACTTCGCTTTTTTTCACTAAATAACCTGTAACACGAATTAAATCTGTATTTTTCAAATAGGTGGTAATGTAGCGATAACCTAAGGAAAATGCACCATCAATAATATCTACCACCGCATCGCAGTGATCTACATAGGTTTGATCAAAGGCGAATAAATCCCCTGTACCAGATGGGAAATATTTATGGAACGGTGCAGACTGTTTCAAATGCGCAAGTAAAGTCGGTTCTTCGCCTACACGAATACGATGAGCCGGTGCGTTGCGTTTGTCTTCTTCGTGGTTGCTTGCGCCCACTTGTGCGTGTAATAAATAACGATTGCCAGTGCGTTCGGCATAAACTCCTTCGTGCGCATCAGTAATTTCTTTCAATTTATCCATAATCGCTGTGGCAATTTCATCGCCACGAACGCTCTTACCAAAGGTTTCATTTAAGCCTTCACATTGCAATAAGTGATTTGTGGCATCAGCCAAGCCTACAATTGCGAACATTCCCGTAAAATTAGTGCGTTTGATAAAGCCTTCTTTTTCGAGGAATGAACTGTTAAAGAAATTACTTTCTTCCACTACAAACTTATGGCGTTTATCCATCGTCGAAAGAGCACATTTTGCCACACGTGGTAATAATTCGTTTACCATTTCATCCGCACTTTTACAGGTGCGAGCAATTGTCCCTAGACGTAAACGCGTTAATGTATAAGCACCGCCACATTCAGGCAGTGCGTTATAGCAACTTGCTACGCCATATTCTTCGCCTAGATCGGAAATATAATAAGCATCGTTTGCAAAAGATGGTTTAGAAACCAACAAACAGGCTTTTGCTGCAAGTTCAGCAAACTCACGGCTCGTTTTAGATTTGTCATAACGAATAGTCATATTCGGTGTTGGTGCTTCAAGCTCAATCACCGCGCGTAAAATCAAGCGACCCGCTTTCGTATCATAAGGCCCAATATTGGCATGACAAAATGAATCAGGCACAGTTTTGTCGATATGATTTAAGAAACGTTTAATTTTGATGTAGTCTTTTTCTTCATCAGTAATGAAAGGTTCGAGCAATACATCAAGACGACCAACATAAACAGGATAAGTCGTAATGGATGGCACGTGGCAGTAAAGAATCAATAATCCATCAAGTGCTTCATCTAGATCTTTTGGTGGCGGCAACTCTAAAAATTCGCAGCCTTTTTGGATATATACATTGTAATCAGGCAGGATATAGCGAGGGCGATAAATCGCGTAACCTTCACATAAATCACAGATCATCTGATTCTGTAAAAAGCCCCATTCTTCATCGGTATAGCCAAGCAAATCGCGAGGATCAAATAAACGCTCAGCAATATTGCCTAATGTCATTAATTTTTGATGATAAGTCAGATTATTGGCTTTAACCGTATCGAGAATATCTTGAAGTGAAGCTAACATAACGTCCCCTTTAAAAATGGTTTTGTATTGTACGCAATGGTAACAAAATAGACAATTTTGAAAACGTGAGGAAGATCACAGTTTTAGAAAATAAACATTATGCAAACGGTTACTCAAAATAAATAATATGTTTTTGATATAAATGAACTGACAAAATTATTTCTGTTTTTGCGTCTTTCCTTTTATGATAAAACGGAATATAAAAGGTAATAAATATGAAGAAAAAAGCACGCGTTATCCCCCACACATCTTGGGCTGCCACATCATTATGGACAGTGCAATATAAAACCATTTCAATCTTACTTTTTGCTCTTTCTATTTTAGGTATTGGAGATGGGCTTATTGTATTATCAGGTTTAGGATCGACACCTTGGACTGTACTTTCACAAGGTATAGCAATACAGACAAATTTTGACATTGGCTGGTCATCTTTTTTAATTAGTTGTGCAGTAATGTTGGTATGGAAACCACTCAAATTACGCCTTGGGCTTGGGACATTATTAAATATTATCATTATTGCTCTATTTCTAGGGATCACAACAAAAATACTGATGCCGCCAACCGCACTTTTTTCACGAATGATCTTCTGTCTGATCGGTATATTACTCTATGGTTTTGGAACTGCCTTATATCTCACTTGTCACTTAGGCGCAGGCCCTCGAGACGGATTAATGGTTGGTATTTGCCAACGTTTTCATCTAAGAATCAACGTGGTACGCACAAGCCTTGAAATATCAGTTTGTTTACTTGGTTTTTTACTTGGTGGTGTCGTTGGCTTGGGTACTGTCCTTTTCGCCACCAGCATAGGTGGCGTTGTTCAATTCTTCTTAAATATTATTGCTCGTTTGCCACATATTCCGTATGAAAAGTGATATTTCAGCTAACGCATTGTCTATTGAAATTAACTCTAAATTCATTTGAGTCTCTTTTCCCGCAGGTGGGCAAAAAGCAAGATGCTTATCTATATCATTAATGGGTTTCCAGCGTCTCGGCTGAGAAGAACGGCTATTTGGATAAAACCCAATGGTCGGAATATTAAAAGCACTACTTAAATGCAATGGGCCTGTAGAACCTGCAATAAATAAATCAGCACAAGCCAAAGAATAGGCAAAATCCACTAAACCTTTATTCTTATCGTAAACAACTACGCGTAAATCATTGACAAGAGCTGCCAATTTATGGGCGTTTTCACTTTCGCCAGGCCCTGCTGTCAGCACAACATCGCAATCAAATTCAGCCAATAAGCCTTTAATTAAATCTGCATATTGCGCTAAAGAAAGATTCGTTGCTGAACCACCAGAACCACTATGCACAAAGATCCATTTTTTATTTGCGAAAAGCCCTAAACTCTCTTGCAAGAAAACACGTTGATTTTCCACCGCACTTTTCTCAAAAGTTAAATAAGGTGGTTTAGGTTCAACAATTGGCATATTATGCTTTTGCAAAAAAGCGCGGACTAAATCTTGATTGTATTCAGCTTCTGATTTTTCAGAACGAGAGCGGCGTTGTGTTAGACGATGATTATAAAGAATTTGAACCCATTTAGTCGCAGGTGCAAGGCGATATTTAATCCCACTTTTCCAAGCGAGTTTTCCATTATGGGTATTGGAAAAGAAACTAATCATTCCATCAAACTGCTGCACTTTGATTTCCTGCACAAGACGTTTGAAATCCGTTTTATCATTTTTTTTGCTATCAATAATAACATCATCAATAAATGGACAAACTTCCGCTAGAGGTGCAGTGTAACCCGGCACAAGTGCGGTTAATTTTAGCTCTGGATTTGAGGCTTTCAACATTGCAAAAGCAGGCCATGCTTGCATAAAATCGCCTAATTTATCGTTACGAATAACTAAGATCTTTTCCATAATTTCTCCGCTAAAATAAAAAACCGCACTCAAAGTGCGGTCGTATTTTATGTTATTTTTGTGGATTATAAAACATCAACACAATTTAAGTCTTCGAAAGATTGCTCTAAACGTTTAGACATAGATTCTTCCATTTTACGTAACCAAACACGTGGGTCGTAATATTTTTTGTTTGGTGCATCTGGACCTTCAGGGTTACCTAATTGACCTTGAAGATAAGCTTCATTTGCTTTGTAGAAGTTCAAAATACCATTCCAAGATGCCCATTGAGTATCAGTATCAATGTTCATTTTGATTGCACCGTAGCCAATTGCTTCGCGGATTTCTTCGCGGCTAGAACCAGAACCACCGTGGAAGACGAAGTTAATTGGTTTCGCAGGAAGATTACGTTCTTTCGCAACGAACTCTTGTGATGCACCTAAAATAGATGGTTTTAATTTCACGTTACCTGGTTTGTAAACACCGTGTACGTTACCGAATGCTGCAGCAACGGTAAAGTTAGGGCTTACTGGGTGTAATTGGTCATAAACATAAAGTACGTCAGAGGGTTGTGTATATAAACGTGATTCATCAACATCAGAATTATCTACGCCGTCTTCTTCGCCACCAGTAATGCCAATTTCGATTTCAAGGGTCATACCCATTTTATCCATACGAGCAAGATATTCACGGCAAATCGCCATATTTTCTTCCATTGGTTCTTCTGATAAATCAATCATATGTGAAGAGAAAAGTGGGCGACCCGTTTCAGCAAAATGTTTTTCGCCTGCATCTAATAAACCGTCGATCCAAGGTAATAATTTTTTCGCTGCGTGGTCAGTGTGAAGAATAACAGGCACACCGTATTCTTTCGCTAAAGTATGAACTTGTTTCGCACCAGCGATTGCACCAAGTACATCAGGACGAGTACCACTCGTTGGTTTGATACCTTTACCTGCATAGAAAGCTGCGCCACCATTTGAGAATTGAATAATCACTGGCGCTTTTACGCGAGCAGCAGTTTCTAACACAGCATTAACAGAGTCAGAACCCACACAGTTTACCGCAGGAATAGCAAAGTTATGCTCTTTTGCATAAGCAAAAACTTTTTGCACATCTTCGCCTGTTACAACACCAGGTTTCACGATATCTAATAATTTAGCCATACTTGTGTTTCCTTTTTTATGTTTAGCGAGACAAGCCCGCAATTTGAAGAATTTATATTGATGATGGCATTTTTGATGCCACCATCAATATGTTATAGAGGAAAAGTGCGGTTAGTTTTTCGCACGTTTTTCAAGAATTTCTACTGCAGGTAATACTTTGCCTTCTACAAATTCTAAGAACGCACCACCACCTGTTGAAATGTAAGAGATCTTGTCAGCAATACCGAATAAATCAATAGCTGCTAAGGTATCTCCGCCACCAGCGATAGAGAATGCATCGCTGTTTGCAATGGCGTGAGAAATAATTTCAGTCCCTTTACGGAAGTTAGGGAACTCAAACACGCCAACTGGGCCATTCCATAAAACAGTTTTTGCATTTTTGATAATTTCAGCCAATTGTTCTGCTGATTTATCGCCAATATCAAAAATAGATTCATCATCTTTCACTTCATTTACCGCTTTTTCTGTTGCTGCTGCCGTTTCAGAGAACTCTAAACCTACACGAACATCAACTGGCACAGGAATATCAGTGCTTTCTGCTAATTCTTTCGCAACTGGGATTAAATCAGCTTCATACAAAGATTTGCCTACATTGTGACCCGCTGCCGCGATGAAAGTATTCGCAATGCCACCGCCCACAATAATTTGGTCAGCGATTTTTGAAAGAGAATTTAATACTTCTAATTTAGTTGAAACTTTAGAACCACCAACAATAGCCACCATTGGACGAGCAGGTTCTTTTAATGCTTTACCTAATGCATCTAATTCAGCAGCTAATAATGGGCCTGCACAAGCGATTGGTGCAAATTCTGCAACGCCGTAAGTTGATGCCTGCGCACGGTGAGCCGTACCAAAGGCATCCATTACAAATACATCGCAAAGTGCAGCATATTTTTTACCTAATTCAGGATCGTTTTTCTTTTCGCCTTTGTTTACGCGTACGTTTTCTAAAACAACGATTTCGCCTTCTTTAACCTCTACGCCGTTTAAATAATCTTGTTCTAAACGCACATTGAAGCCTGCGTTTTTTAAGTAATCAACAACTGGCTGTAAAGAATCTTCTGGTTTGAATTCTCCTTCAGTTGGACGACCTAAGTGAGAAGTTACCATCACTTTTGCGCCTTTTTCTAAGGCTAATTTTAAAGTAGGAATGGTCGCACGAATACGCGCATCTGAGGTCACTTTGCCATCTTTTACTGGCACATTAAGATCTGCACGGATAAATACACGTTTACCCGCTAAATCTAAATCGGTCATTTTGATTACTGACATAATCTATCCTCTTGTTAAGTTAAAATTAAAATTGAAAACTTTTCGTATTATACCTACTTCGTGCTAGGTTGTAACGATTTAGATCAAAGAAATTCTTATTTGCTTTGGCAATTCATTACCTGCCATTTTTTATCATAACAAATAAATAATTCATTTCGACTTGCCCTCAAATACGCATTTTTTAATTGTGGATTATGTTGCTTCATCCAACGAAAAAGTTCATTTTGACTTAATTTTTGATTCGGTAATTTTAATGCGTTAAATAATTCCTGCTCCTTAGCAAAATATTGCTGGGCAGAATCAAAGGCGCAACTACCGTGTTTTTCCCATTCGCCTTGCAATAATTGCTCGCTCGGAGAAATTGCCAAATATTGTGCTAATAAACCTTTTGGCAAAGCAGGTAAATCGCCTTTGCAAAAACGAGGATGATCTGAAACAACGCGAGCATTTGCATTTTGGGGCCATAATCCATGTACAACCCAACCAAAAGTGCGGTTATTTCCACATTGATATTGGGAAGATGCAGGCAACTGATCGCCATATTTTTCACGCTGAATATCACAAAATCCGGGCGACCAAGATAATGCCAACATATAATAATCAACTGGTGCCTGCGCATTTTGCCCGATACGATCATTGTGCATAATCACATCATAGTTTGCAAAAACATCTGGCTTTTTCACCGCACTTTTTTCAATATCTGTCCGCTTTGTCTCAAATTGAGGCTCTAATTTAGGTTCAGGTGCTTTTGTTTGCTTAGCCTGTTCGATTACGGGAGAAGACGATTGATGTTTAGCTTTGGTTGGATCAGTAAAATATTGCCAAATTGCTAATACAACAAGGATAATAAGAGAAAGAATGGAAGTAAGTTTTTTCATAAATTTTGTTTAGTTTTTGTCAATCAAGTTTTTGTCAGCTATAATTCGCCGCTTTCAATTTTCTATTAAGGATCACAATGGCATTACTCATCACTAGCAAATGTACCAACTGCGATATGTGCTTACCAGAATGCCCGAACGAAGCCATTTCCATTGGCGATGAGATTTATGTAATCGATCCTGTACTTTGCACGGAATGTGTCGGTCATTACGACACGCCAACCTGCCAAAAAGTTTGCCCAATCACTAACTGCATTAAGCCCGATCCTGAACATCAAGAAACCGAAGAACAGCTTTGGGAACGCTTTGTGATGATTCATCATTCAGATAAATTGTAATTTTTAAAGCAACTGAAATATGACTTATCATCTTCGAAAAGAGTGCGGTTAATTTTGAGCTTATTTTTATTATCAAAAAAACTGAAATTTTTCACCGCACTTTTATCTATAAAAAGAACTACATTGAGTTACTTTTCTTCACATTACCCCGCTACGGCTGGTAAATATCCCCATTGAATTAAAAATGGAATGACCATAATCACCACGCCAATCAATAACGCAAACACCAAAGCAAAATTGCCGCCAGCAACACGATATGGCAATGTTGGATTTTCAATACGTGTACGCCACGCCAAACCAATTGGTAAAATTAAGCAATAGAACGCACACAATAAACCTGCGTAACTTAATGCTGTAATAAATCCTTCAGGATAAAACAATGCAAACACAAGTGGCGGTAAAAATGCGGCAATGGTTAATACAAAGCGATTATTTGGCAAATGATAACGCTTGAATAAATCCCCCAATCCCTCAAATACACCAAGCATTACGCCTAAGAAAGAAGTGATCAGTGCAAGTGATGAAAACGCACGCACAACCTCTCCCATAAAATGCGAACCTGTGATTTCACGTGTTGCATTTATCAAACCATTTAACGTTGGATCAGCTTGTAAAATACGCACAAACTCGCTTTGACTTAATACACCGTGGGTTGCTAACTGCCATACAAGGTAAGCAGCTAATGGAATCGCAGTACCAATCAAAATGGCACGACGAAATTTATCAACACTTCCACCTAAGTAGCTATTTACACTCGCCATAATGACGTGGAAACCGAAAGAAGTAAAAAATATTGGTGCCGCAGAAACTACAAAAGCATAATCCAAAGGCAATGCCATTAAATTATCTGTTGCTACTTTTGGAAGCATCATAAACAGCACAAAAGCAAAAGCGATTAACTTACTAATAAATAACACGCGAGTTAAGCCATCCACGCCTTTCGTTCCTACAACCACAAAAGAACCTAATACCACAGTAAAGATAACAATCGCAGTTTTAAGCGACATAGCTTCCATACCAAAAGCCGTTGGCAAGCCTGAAAGTAAAGATCCACCACCCGTAATATAAGCGGCTGAAAGTGCATAAAGTAAAACTAACAAACTCAACGTTGCTAAAATCCGTCCTGAAACCCCAAAATATTTTTCAGCGAGCGTGGCGACACCATCATCCAACTGATCCGCTGTTTGATACACTTCTACAAACAACAATCCACTGTAAACCAACAAAGCCCACAAGCCAACGAGCAATAACACGGTATAACCAAAGCCCATACCCGCTGATGTAAGCGGCATAGCAAGCATACCTGCACCAATGGTTGTGCCTGCAATAATCAGCGCACTCCCAAAAGTTTTGTTTTTTAGCATAAAATTGTCCTTATAATGTTGTGTTTAAAAACTAATTTAAATCTGTCCGCACTTTTCTTTATAGTGTAAACGGCAAACAGAAAGGTAAGAATCATTGCCCCCAATTTGAATTTGCGCGCCTTCTTTAATGACTTCGCCCTGATCATTTAAACGCAAAACAAAGTTAGCCTTGCGGCCACAATAACAAATTGTTTTTAATTCTTCGAGTTGATCCGCCCAAGCCAGTAAATATTTACTTCCTTCAAAAAGTTCCGCTTGGAAATCTGTTCGCAAGCCATAACAAAGCACAGGGATTTTGAATTTATCAACAACATCACTCAACTGGTAAACTTGTTGTTTGCTAAGAAATTGCGCTTCATCCACCAGCACGCAATGTACTTTTTCTTTTTTTATGTGTTCATTGATTTCATCAAACAAATTGGTTTCCGAGCGAAATAAAAAGGCATCTTGCGAAATACCAATACGCGATGTGACTTTCCCCACGCCAAAACGATCATCAATCGCAGCCGTATAAACTAATGTATTCATATCACGCTCACGATAATTATAGGAAGATTGTAGCAACGTCGTTGATTTTCCAGCGTTCATTGTGGAGTAATAAAAGTAGAGTTTTGCCATTTTTTTCCTTCATACCTAGGGTAGGTATACCCTAGGTTCATTTCAGTATTATCCCTTTGGGATAAAGTGATTGTTCTCCAAAAGATAAGTTTATTACTATAATTAGCTGTGGGTATACCTACCCACGATAAAACATAAACATTAAATCGCTTCTAATTCCGTCATTGCCCAACGAGGCTTAACATCAATAGCCAGATCGCTATGCTGACCTTGTTTTAAACGTAAAAAACCTGTGTAAGCAATCATCGCGCCATTATCTGTACAAAATTGAGGTTGAGGATAAAACACTTCACCACCTAAATTCTGCATTAAGTGCGCAAGCGTTTCACGAAGTTTTTTATTTGCACTCACTCCCCCCGCAATCACTAAACGTTTATAGCCGGTTTCTTTCAATGCACGTTTACATTTAATGGCAAGGGTATCCACCACTGCATCTTGGAAAGCATAAGCAATATCTGCTTTTATTTGTTCTGTCAGTTTGCCCTCGTTTTTAATCGCTTGATTAATCGTATTCGCAGCAAAGGTTTTTAAACCAGAAAAACTAAAATCAAGACCTGCTCGATCTGTCATTGGACGTGGAAATGTGAAACGATTTGGCGCACCTTTTTCTGCTAAACGAGAAAGTGCTGCGCCACCTGGATAATCTAGTCCAAGTAATTTTGCTGTTTTATCAAAGGCTTCGCCTGCAGCATCATCAATGGATTCGCCAATCACTTCATATTTTCCTACGCCATCTACACGTACCAATTGAGTATGACCACCCGATACCAATAAAGCAACAAAAGGAAAGTGCGGCGAATTTTTATCAAGCATTGGCGCAAGTAAATGCCCTTCCATATGATGAACACCAATCGCAGGGACATTCCACGCATAAGCTAAAGAACGTGCGATAGTTGCGCCTACAAGCAATGCGCCGACAAGCCCTGGGCCACTCGTATAAGCAATACCATCAATATCGCTCTCCGTTATCTTAGCTTCTTCTAACGCTGCTTTAATAAGAGGAGCTGTTTTACGAATATGATCGCGCGATGCTAATTCAGGAACCACACCACCATAATCTGCATGCAGGGCAATTTGAGTATAAAGTTGATTAGCAATTAACCCTTTTTCTTCATCATAAATTGCCACGCCCGTTTCATCGCAGGAGGTTTCAATGCCTAATATTTTCATTGATTTTCTTCATTTATTACCTAAAATGTTGCGCGATTTTACCCTGTTTAAGCGGTTTTAACCAGTTGAAACCACAAATATTAAGGTTAATTGGCATTCTTTCCTTTACTTTTTCCCTAAAAGTAGATTAGAATTGCGTCCTTTATTAAATTTGTCATTTGCACACAGGTGCTTTGGCAAAAATAAAATTTTAAATTGCAATTAAATTAAACTCATTGAGGTGATTGGCTTATGCCTGTAATTAAAGTACGTGAAAACGAATCATTTGACGTAGCTTTACGTCGTTTCAAACGCTCTTGCGAAAAAGCGGGAATCTTAGCTGAAGTACGCGCTCGCGAATTTTACGAAAAACCAACTACAATTCGTAAACGTGAAAATGCAACACTTGCAAAACGTCACGCAAAACGCAACGCTCGCGAAAACGCGCGCAATACCCGTTTATACTAATTTATAGTATTTTCTGACTCGAGTTAAGACAAACCGTGAATCCTTTGGACTCACGGTTTTGTTACTTTAAGTACAACAAAAATCTACGCCAAAAACGACCGCACTTTCACACCACGATCACGGAGGCTCGACAATGAAAGGTTCTATTCCACGCCCCTTTATTGATGATTTACTAACAAAATCCGATATTGTCGATGTGATTAATGCTCGCGTAAAACTAAAAAAAGCTGGTCGCGATTATCAAGCCTGCTGCCCTTTTCATCACGAAAAAACACCCTCCTTCACGGTTAGTCAAAAAAAACAGTTTTATCATTGCTTTGGTTGTGGCGCACATGGTAATGCGATTTCCTTTTTAATGGATTATGACAAACTTGAATTTGTAGAGGCTATTGAAGAACTTGCAGCAATGGCAGGACTTGAAGTACCTTACGAAAAACGCGCTAATCACAGCGGAAAACCTCAAGCTAATTATCAAACCAAACGAAATCTCTATGAATTAATGCAAGAGATCGCCACGTTTTATCAAAACCAATTACCATTAAATACGCAAGCGCAAGAATATTTACAACAACGTGGGCTTTCGGCTGAAATTATTGAGCGTTTTCAAATTGGGTTTGTGCCGAATGCAATGGATACTGTACTGCGTAAATTTGGCGTTAATCGTGAAGAACAACAAAAACTCATTGAGTTAGGTATGCTTTCTCGCAATGATCGTGGCAATATTTACGATAAATTCCGCAATCGCATAATGTTCCCGATTCGCGATAAACGTGGTCGTACAGTGGCTTTTGGTGGACGAGTATTAACGGATGAAAAACCGAAATATCTGAATTCGCCAGAAACCATTACTTATCATAAAGGTAACGAGCTTTATGGTTTGTATGAAGCCTTACAAGCCAACGATAAACCAAAACAATTACTGGTTGTTGAAGGTTATATGGATGTGGTGGCATTAGCACAATTTGGCGTGGATTATGCGGTCGCTTCTTTAGGTACGTCCACGACATCAGAACAAATTCAACTTATTTTTCGTTCGACCGAACAAGTTGTTTGTTGTTACGATGGCGACCGTGCAGGGCGTGATGCAGCGTGGCGAGCGTTAGAAAATGCGTTGCCTTATTTAGAAGATGGCAGACAACTCAAATTTATTTTCTTGCCAGAAGGAGAAGATCCTGATACTTACATTCGTCAATACGGCAAAGAAAAATTTGAAGAATACATCGAAAGTGCGCAATCTTTAAGCGAGTTTATGTTTGCACATTTAAGTCCTCAGGTTGATTTTTCCACTAAAGAAGGGCGCGGAAAATTAGTTGCGCTAGCTGCGCCGTTAATTCGCCAAATTCCTGGAGAAATGCTTCGCTTATCGCTACGCAATATGCTTGCTCAAAAACTTGGGATTTTTGATCAAACTCAGCTGGAAAATCTTATTCCAAAACAATTAGAACAAGCCAATACACAACAAAAAGTCGCTAATAATAAGATCAAGAAGACACCAATGCGAATGGTCATTTCATTGCTTCTGCAAAATCCTGAATTAGTAAAACGTATGTCTGAAAGTGGCGTGCAAGCATTACGTGCGGAAGCAGGGTTTGAAATTCTGGAAAAATTGACCGCACTTTGTCGCCAACGAGAGGGCATTACTACGGGGCAAATTTTGGAATACTTCCGCAATACGTCTTACAGTAACCCCCTTGAAATACTGGCAACTTGGGATCATTTATTAGACGGATCCGATATAATCAACGCATTTTCACAAAATTACCGTCGCTTAAATATTCAAGCTATTGAGCGCGATATTGAAATGCTTATTGCCAAAGAACGAACTGAGGGTCTCACTAATGAAGAAAAAACGGTACTTGTACATCTTTTAGCTGGTAAAGAACAGCAGAAAAAACAGTTAGTGAATCCGCTGTAACAATGGTAGAATCTCAAGTTCATAAAAAATCTTATCTTCTCAATCACATCAAGCAAAACGAGTATAAAAATGGAAAAAAATCAACAATCTACGGCTGAACAATATTCAGAACAAATTGAGCAATTGATGGAGCTAGGTCGTACACAAGGGTATTTAACTTTTGCTGAAATCAATGACTTATTGCCCGAAGATGCTATTGATCCTGAATATTACGACAAGTTGCTACAAACGTTGCAAAATGATGCAGGCATCCCTGTGTTAGATGAAGCACCAGAAAGCGATGATATGATGTTGACTGATACCATCCCTGATGAAGATGCAGTGGAAGAAGCAACTCAAATTCTTTCTAATGTAGAATCTGAAATCGGTCGAACAACGGATCCTGTCCGTATGTATATGCGTGAAATGGGAACAGTTGATCTTCTTACTCGTGAAGATGAAATCAGCATTGCAAAACGTATTGAAGAAGGGATTGATGAAGTTCAAACCTCTATCGCAGCCTATCCTGAAGCATTAAATGGATTACTAAAAAACTATGATGATGTAGAAAAAGGTAATTTCCGTTTGACCGATTTAATTACAGGTTTTGTTGATCCAAATGCCGAAATAGAAGAACACAACGGACTTGATGAAGACTTTTCTGATGAAGATGAAGATGATGAAGAAGGATCGAGTAATGCAGATGTGGAAGACAATGAATCAGAATCCACATCAGATTCAAGCGACTCTGATAACAGTATTGATCCTGAAGTTGCTCGCGAAAAATTTCAGCAATTAAGAGAACAGCACTCTCAAACCCTTGCTGTTATTGAAAAACACGGTCGCTCTGGAAAACGTGCCCAAGATCAAATTACACTACTTGGCGAAATTTTTAAACAATTCCGTTTAGTGCCAAAACAATTTGATTTACTCGTTCTATCAATGAAAGAAATGATGAAACGTGTACGTTATGAAGAACGTCAGCTACAAAAAATATTAGTGGATATAGCAGGAATGCCAAAGGATGATTTTGAAAAAATTATTACCACTAATGGCAGTAACAGAGAATGGGTAACAAAAGCATTAAAATCTAGCAAACCTTGGGCTAAACGTTTAATTAAATATGAAGATCGTATTTATGAAGCCTTAAACAATCTAGCGATAACAGAAGAAAATACTAAACTTACCATTACGCAAATGCGTGACATTTGTGATGCAGTCGCACGAGGCGAACAAAAAGCACGCCGAGCTAAAAAAGAAATGGTTGAAGCTAACTTACGTTTAGTAATTTCTATCGCAAAAAAATACACAAATCGAGGTTTACAATTCTTAGATTTAATTCAAGAAGGGAATATCGGTTTAATGAAAGCGGTAGATAAATTTGAATATCGACGTGGTTACAAATTCTCTACCTATGCAACTTGGTGGATTCGTCAAGCAATCACTCGCTCTATTGCGGATCAAGCACGTACAATCCGTATTCCTGTGCATATGATTGAAACGATCAATAAACTTAATCGTATTTCTCGCCAGTTATTACAAGAAATGGGACGTGAAGCAACACCAGAAGAATTGGCAGAACGTATGGGAATGCCAGAAGATAAAATCCGTAAAGTACTGAAAATTGCAAAAGAGCCAATTTCGATGGAAACACCTATTGGCGATGACGATGATTCGCATTTAGGGGATTTTATTGAAGATTCAACCTTAGAACTTCCTCTTGATTCTGCCACAGCACAAAGTTTAAAAGTTGCAACTCACGAAGTGCTTGAAGGTCTGACACCACGTGAAGCAAAAGTATTACGTATGCGTTTTGGTATCGATATGAATACCGACCATACGCTTGAAGAAGTGGGTAAACAATTCGATGTAACACGCGAACGCATTCGTCAAATTGAAGCAAAAGCATTACGTAAATTACGTCATCCTAGCCGTTCTGAAACACTGAGAAGTTTTTTAGATGAATAGAGAAAAACATAAAAAAGAAACATCAATCTAAACTTAAAAATCAGATACATTTATTTAAGGACTAAGTTCTATAATCCGCAGAATTTAGTCCTTTTATGTTTTACTTAAAACATTTTAACCATAAAAAATCTGCGCCCGAATTAGCTGGTTTATTTATTCAGCTTTAAGGCACAGATTAAAGTGCGGTAAATTTTTTTGATATTTTTACGTAAATTATTTATTTAATTTCGCTTTGTAAGTTGGGTTCATTAAGTTTTCTACAGAAAGAATGTCATCTAATTGTTCTTCTGTTAATAAACCTTTTTCTAACACAACTTCACGTACGCCTTTGCCTGTTTGAGCACAGATTTTACCCACTAAGTCGCCGTTGTGGTGACCAATAAATGGATTTAAGTAAGTCACGATACCGATTGAATTAAACACGTAGTTTTCACAAATTTCTTTGTTTACAGTGATGCCATCTACGCATTTATCGCGTAAGTTCACACAAGCATTGGTTAAGATATCGATAGATTCAAACATTGCTTGACCAATCACTGGTTCCATTACGTTTAATTGTAATTGACCAGCTTCAGATGCGAAAGTCACAGTGGTATCGTTACCAATTACTTTAAAGCATACTTGATTTACTACTTCTGGAACAACTGGGTTTACTTTTGCCGGCATGATAGAAGAGCCGGCTTGTAATTCAGGTAAGTTAATTTCTTTAATACCAGCACGTGGACCAGAAGAAAGTAAACGTAAGTCATTACATACTTTAGAAAGTTTCACAGCAGTACGTTTTAATGCACCGTGAACCATGACATAAGCACCACAGTCAGATGTTGCTTCAATTAAATTTGAAGCAGGCACGCAAGGCAAGCCTGTTACTTCAGCAAGATGTTTTACAACTAATTCCGTATAGCCTTGAGGCGTATTTAAACCAGTACCAATAGCAGTCGCACCAAGGTTTACTTCAAGTAATAAACCTGCAGTACGTTTTAAGTTACGCACTTCTTCTTCAAGTAATACAGCAAACGCTTTGAATTCTTGACCAACCGTCATTGGCACAGCATCTTGCAATTGAGTACGTCCCATTTTTAAGATATTCGCAAATTCTTTTGCTTTATTGTCAAAACCATCTTGTAAATATTGAATTTTATCAATCAATTTTAAGATGCTATTGTATACCGCAATACGAAAACCTGTAGGATACGCATCATTGGTTGATTGACTTGCATTAACGTGATCCATCGGATTAATCACGTTATATTCGCCTTTCTTATGACCAATTTTTTCAAGGGCAAGATTAGCAACCACTTCATTAGTATTCATATTGACAGACGTACCTGCACCACCTTGATATACATCTGATGGGAATTGATCTAAGCATTTTCCAGTGGTAAGGATTTCATCACAAGCTGCTACAATCGCTTTTGCAATATCACTTGGAATTGCACCTAATTCGCCATTGGCTAAAGCCGTTGCTTTTTTTACCATTACCATACCACGTACAAACTCAGGCACGTCAGAAATGGTTACGTTAGAAATATTGAAATTTTCTACCGCTCTTAATGTATGAATTCCCCAATATGCTTCTGTAGGCACATCACGTTCGCCGAGTAAATCTACTTCTTTTCTAAATTGAGTCATTTTAATTACCTTTTTGGGTTAGTTAATTTATCGTCATTATAGAAATTTCAAGAAGAAAAAACTTGATGAAGATCACATTTTCAAAAAATGCTCTCAAGACATATTTTCATTTTTCGGATTAGTTTTTTTAGGGAAAAATAAGCTATCCATCAATCTTATGTAGATTTCAAGAGCTTACCAATTTTCTCAAACAATTTCTGAATTTGCTCTGCACGGCACCCGAGTACCCGCACCATTAAGCCATATCCATTGAGTTGTGATATGCCTATCAACAAACCTTGTTCTTCCATAAACTGCTGTTGCAAGGCTTGCACTTGTTGCTTAATTTCAAGTGAACTTTTCCCTAAATGCAAATAAATTAGCGAACCTTGATGGGAGTAATTTTCCATCTGGCTCAAGGCGGTGAGGTTCATTTTCGATGGCAACCATTGAATACAATCGCTGACAAGCGGTCGTTTTTTGTCATCGTTTTGCAAAGCATAAATCTTCAAATGGGAGGAAAACTGACGAAAGGCAAAACGTTCATCATTCAACACCCGACCAATCGCCACGATTTCACCATAAATCAGCTCGCTTTGTTCTCCCATTTCAATCTGTGTTTGCTGCTTAAAAACGGAATCTTTATGTAACACCAACGGATGCGGCAAATAGAACAAACGGCTGTTTTCGGCAAGGGCAATACGAGTAATTTGCTCTGCACTGTCGCCCTCATTCATCGCCTGCACCCGAGTAAATGCCTGCGTATTTAAAGAAAGTGCGGTAGATTTTTCGAGCGTTATTTGAATATCAACTCGATCCCCAGCTAATAAACCTGGCGAAGAAGACATTTGCATTGCACTAAGTCCATTTTCCCATTTATCCGCATAGGCAGATAACGTCATTACTTTCAAAGGTGGCGTCGCAAAGTATTCGGCAAGCTGGGTTTTGCCACTTTGGGAAAGTTTGGTGGAAAGGGATAATTTGCTGTTCATAGATTTTGTAGGGGCTAATTACATTAGCCCCGATATTTCACCAATAATTGGGCAAATGTAATTTGCCCCTACGATTAACGAACCAAAGATGCGGGTTCTTCCACATTCTTCAACAACGCATATTTTTCGATCCAACCGATCACGCCGTCAAGATTTTCTTTTTTCATCAAATTAGTGAAAATAAACGGCTGACCGTTACGCATACGGCGGGCATCGCGTTCCATCACGCTTAAATCTGCCCCTACAAACGGAGCAAGATCAGTTTTATTAATGACTAACAAATCTGAACGAGTGATACCAGGCCCGCCTTTACGAGGGATTTTTTCCCCTTGTGCCACGTCGATCACAAAAATCGTCACGTCTGCCAAATCAGGGCTAAAAGTCGCCGAGAGGTTATCGCCGCCCGATTCAATAAATACAATTTCCACATCAGGGAAACGAGCCACCATTTCGTCCACTGCCTCCAAATTCATTGAGGCATCTTCACGAATTGCCGTATGTGGACAACCGCCCGTTTCCACGCCCATAATTCGCTCAGGCGAAAGCAAACTATTTTTCGTTAAAAATTCCGCATCTTCTTGGGTGTAGATGTCGTTAGTAATGACTGCCACACTATATTTTGACGCTATTTCACGAGTGAGTTTTTCAATTAACGCCGTTTTGCCCGCACCAACAGGACCTGCCACGCCGATTTTGATGTAATTACGCATTTTTCTTTCCTTTAATTAACCTAGCAACTGTGATTATTTACTACAAGCGGTAAGGTGGACATAAGCCCACGCATTTAACTCTGAGTTTTTATTTTCCTTCTAAAATGCTCTTTAGAAAAAAGGGAAAAATGCGGTCAAAATTAACCGCACTTTTCATTGTTAAATAAACACGTGGGCTTACGCCCACCCTACCCCTGAAAAATAAAAATACAGCAATCACAGGTTATGACATATATAATCTGGTATAAAGCACTTCGTGTTGCATTGCTCGTATATCATTCGCCAGCGTTGCCGCACCAAGCCATTCTTCGTCGGGTTCAAGGCTTAATTCCACCGCTTGCACGAGTGATCCTCGCAAGTCAAACAGAATATCTTGCCCATCCATTTGGCTGAGGGGAATTAGCTTCACGCCGTTAGTGATCGCACCAACTGCTGCATTGTAGTAGAACGCATAGAGCGTATCGGCTTTGGTTAAGCCCATGGCTTGAGCAACCATTGCAAACACTATCGGAAAATAGCCCTGTACTCGTTTTTCGACAATCGCTTGTTGGTAAGTCGTAAGCAGCGTATGTGTTTCGTAGCGAATAAAAATTTTCAGCAATCGTACGCCGAGTTTGAAATTCCCTTCGCGGCTTTCACGTGCCACTTTAGTGGCGGAAAGTTGCCAATCCAGTTCGCACAAGCGGTCAAAATTACCCTCGTTCATTGCATCAAACGCAAGAGAAAGATACGCCCCGTCGTTGTAAATCCAGTTTTGTAAAAGCTGAGTTTGTACATATTCTTCTAGGGTCGCTTTGCTTTCTACCACACGTTGCTGGACGAATGTTTCCAAGCCATTAGAGTGGTTAAATCCGCCAATCGGTAAGGTGGGATCGACCAAGTGAAGCAACGCACCTAAATCCGTTAAAGACCGGTTTAATGTTGATGCCAATTGCCGTCTCCGTGATGATGATAACCGTGATGATCGTGCGAATGACTATGTGAATACCCGTGACCTTGTGCAGAGTTCGCCCTCAACGCTTGGCTTAAACGGCGTTCTGCTTTTTTCGGTTCAAATCCTGCCGCTTGTAACCACTCAAACATTGGCTTATCGTAAGGTAATGTCACTTCATCGCCATCTAAAAACAGCGGCGAATGTTTATTACCAATTTCATAACAAGCTCGAGCCATTTCAGGCAAGGTTTTCGGCGACAGCACAATCACGTCACTCGGTAAAATTTCAATCGCAATCACTAATTCATCACTGATAAACACCACATCATCGTGTTTTAAACGTTGCCCCTCTTTGAGCAAACGAAACGCCACTTCACGCCCCGTATTTGTAGTTTTACGCAAAATATTCCGTTCGCTTTCATACCACTGCAATGACACGCGTTCAATGGTTTGATGTGCAATTTGTCCTTCAGTTTGGAGGCTAGTTAAATCGCCCAAAATGGTATCCATAATGGGCAAAATGGGGTTGAGGATTTTCATATTTCGTCTTATGCCTGTGGTTTTGTGCTAAACAAAACCTCATATTTTTCATTCATTTCAGCCGCCCAAGCGGTTAAATTTGGAAATTCTTTTACAAGATCTAATCCAATTTTTTCCGCTCTGAATAAGAACCAATCAATGACTGCGACTGTCGTTAGCGTACCAATGTTTAATTCAGTGCCAAACGGTTTTAAATCTTGCTCAAGTCTTACAAAACTTTGACGATTTCGCTCGGTTAGTTGTTGATGGCGAGCTGTCCACCATTCACTTTCAGGGCGAAGCATTTTTTCAGCCATCATCGGCACAGTATTTTCCATAATGCCATCGGCTAAATTATGCAACGCTAACGTTGCCCAGCGTGGCTTGCCACTTTCTGGAATGAGTTTAGGCTCCACATTGCCTTTTTGGTCAAGATATTCGCAAATGAGCAAACTGCCATAAAGCCAATTACCACAATTACGTTCTAACGCTGGCACTCTACCCAGAGGATTTGCCTGATTATGTGCAGAGCTTGCATCAAATGATGAACCAATTTTAATCAGTTCTGTTTTGTCTAAGAGTTGTTGATATTTCAACGTTACCAGCACTTTACGTACATACGGGCTGGTAGTGGAGTACCAAAGTTTCATTGTAAATTCTCCTTAAATTTTGACCGCTCTTTTTACTTAGAACATAAAATACCGTTGCCCCAATGGCACCGTATCCACAGGTTCACAGGTAATTAGTTCACCATCTACACGCACTTCATAGCGTTCTGGATCCACTGTAATTTCAGGTGTTGCATCATTATGAACAAGATCTTTTTTACTCACACTACGGCAGCCTTTCACCGCAATAGTTTCTTTGTGTAAACCGAATTTAGCACGAATATCTGCTTTTTCAGCGGCTTGTGAAACAAAGAAAACTGCAGTTTGTGCCGTTGCTAAGCCTTGTGCACCGTACATTGGACGGTAGAACACTGGTTGTGGTGTTGGAATAGAGGCATTTGGATCGCCCATTTTTGCGTAGCTAATAAAACCTTTTTTAATTACCACTTCTGGTTTTACGCCAAAGAACATCGGTTTCCATAACACGATATCTGCAATTTTGCCCACTTCTAATGAACCAATATGATCCGAGATGCCGTGTGCAATCGCTGGATTGATGGTATATTTCGCAATGTAGCGTTTAATACGGAAGTTATCGTTTCCTTCATTGCCTAATTCGCCACGTTGCATTTTCATTTTATCTGCGGTTTGCCATGTACGAATAACGACTTCGCCAATACGCCCCATCGCTTGAGAGTCTGAACTCATAATCGAGAAAACACCCATATCATGCAAAATATCTTCTGCTGCAATAGTTTCAGGACGGATACGGCTATCGGCAAAAGCTACATCTTCTGGCACGCGTTTATCTAAATGATGGCAAACCATCAACATATCCAAATGTTCATCGATAGTGTTTTTCGTAAACGGACGAGTTGGGTTAGTTGAAGCCGGTAATACGTTTGGATACATCGCTGCTTTAATGATATCTGGCGCATGACCGCCACCAGCTCCTTCCGTGTGGAAGGTATGAATAACACGTCCATCAATCGCTTTCATGGTATCTTCTAAGAAGCCACTTTCGTTCAGAGTGTCGGTGTGGATTGCCACTTGAATATCCATTTCATCTGCCACTTTTAATGCCGAATCAATTACTGCAGGCGTTGCGCCCCAGTCTTCGTGGATTTTTAAACCTAATGCGCCAGCTTCAATTTGTTCGCGTAGCGGATCTAAAGTTGAACAGTTGCCTTTACCAAAAAATCCTACGTTTACAGGCAATGCTTCTGCCGCTTGGAACATACGCTCCATATACCACGCACCTGGTGTGCAAGTGGTCGCGTGTGTGCCGTCAGCCGGGCCTGTTCCGCCACCAATTAACGTAGTAACGCCACTTTCAATCGCATGCTGTGCTTGTTGAGGGCAAATAAAGTGAATGTGTGTATCAATACCGCCAGCGGTTGCAATTAAATGTGCACCGTTATGTACTTCTGTGCTAGCACCGATAATCATATTTGGCGTGACATTATCCATCGTATCTGGGTTACCTGCTTGACCAATGCCCACAATGCGACCATCTCGAATCCCAATATCCGCTTTGATAATGCCTAATTTTGCATCAATGATCATCACGTTAGTGATCACAAAATCCAATACATTTGGATTATCGCGAGTTGCCGTACCACTTTGAGCCATGCCATCGCGTACACTTTTACCGCCACCAAATTTACACTCGTCGCCTTTGGTCAATAGATCTTGCTCAATAGTTGCCCATAAATTGGTATCGCCTAAACGGACTTTATCGCCAACGGTTGGGCCATAAGTTGCTACATATTGCGCTCTTGAAATTGTTAATGCCATCTTGCCCTACTTTATAATTTGCCATCAATTTGATTATGGAAACCGTAAATAATTTGGTTACCACCAAAAGCCACTAACTCAACGGTTTTGGCTTCTCCCGGTTCGAAACGCACCGCATTACCAGAAGGCACATTTAAACGCATACCGCGTGCCAAAGTACGGTCAAATTTAAGAGCATTATTAGTTTCAAAAAAATGGTAGTGAGAACCCACCTGAATGGGTCTATCACCCGAGTTGGTTACTTCAATTATCACTGTTTTTCTGCCGACATTAGCGAGAATATCGCCTTCGGCTAATTGGTATTCGCCTGGGATCATATCTTTGTTCCTTGTAGGGTAGGCTTTAGCCCACCATTGATATTTTTATTTGGTGGGCTAAAGCCCACCCTACGGTTATCTGATTGGATTATGCACGGTAACAAGTTTTGTGCCATCTGGGAAAGTTGCTTCAATTTGCACTTCGTGTACCATCTCAGCGACGCCTTCCATCACATCATCAACGGTTAAAAGTGTTGAACCATATTGCATGACTTCAGCCACACTCATTCCATCTCTTGCCGCCTCTTGTAAATGACTCGCAATATAGGCAACAGTTTCTGGATAATTTAATTTAACGCCACGTGCTTTGCGTTTTGCCGCCAATTCGCCCGCGAGGAAAAGCATCAGCTTTTCTTGTTCTCTGGAAGTTAAGTGCATATTGTCATTCCTTAATTTATTTATTATGCGAAGATCAGCGAATTTTACGTAAAAAAATCTAAAATAGGAAAAATATTTTGTCAGAATTTTTTGTAACTCCCCTTGAAAGAAAAAAAATCTTCCTTATATAAAGACCGCACTTACAAACTCTTAAGAAGGAAATTAATTATGAATATTCGTCCTTTACACGATCGTGTAATTATTAAACGTGAAGAAGTCGAAACCCGTTCAGCTGGCGGTATCGTATTAACTGGATCAGCTGCGACCAAATCAACCCGTGCGAAAGTATTAGCAGTGGGTAAAGGTCGTATTTTAGAAAATGGCACTGTTCAACCTTTAGATGTTAAAGTTGGCGATACCGTAATTTTCAACGACGGTTACGGCGTGAAAAGCGAAAAAATCGATGGCGAAGAAGTATTAATTATTTCTGAAAACGACATCTTAGCAATTGTAGAATAATTAGATAAGGAAAAAGAAAATGGCAGCAAAAGACGTAAAATTTGGTAATGACGCACGCGTAAAAATGCTTAAAGGCGTGAATGTATTAGCAGATGCAGTAAAAGTAACCCTTGGCCCTAAAGGTCGTAATGTAATTTTAGACAAATCATTTGGCGCACCAACTATCACTAAAGACGGTGTATCTGTTGCTCGTGAAATCGAATTAGAAGATAAATTCGAAAATATGGGCGCACAAATGGTAAAAGAAGTAGCATCTAAAGCAAATGATGCAGCAGGCGATGGTACAACCACTGCAACTGTACTTGCTCAAGCTATCGTAAATGAGGGATTGAAAGCAGTAGCGGCAGGCATGAACCCAATGGATTTAAAACGTGGTATTGATAAAGCAGTAAGTGCGGTTGTTTCTGAGCTTAAAAATTTATCTAAACCTTGTGAAACAGCAAAAGAAATTGAACAAGTAGGGACTATTTCTGCAAACTCTGACAGCATTGTGGGTCAATTAATTGCTCAAGCTATGGAAAAAGTGGGCAAAGAAGGCGTGATTACCGTTGAAGATGGTACGGGTCTTGAAGATGAATTAGATGTGGTTGAAGGGATGCAATTCGATCGTGGCTACCTTTCTCCATATTTCATCAACAAACCAGAAACAGCAACGGTTGAATTAGATAATCCATATCTTCTTCTTGTAGATAAAAAAATCTCTAACATTCGTGAATTACTTCCAGTGTTAGAAGGTGTTGCAAAAGCAGGTAAACCATTATTAATCATCGCTGAAGATGTGGAAGGCGAAGCACTTGCAACCTTAGTAGTGAACACGATGCGCGGTATCGTAAAAGTTGCAGCCGTGAAAGCACCAGGCTTTGGAGATCGTCGTAAAGCGATGTTACAAGATATTGCGATCTTAACTTCAGGTACTGTAATTTCTGAAGAAATCGGTATGGAGCTTGAAAAAGCGACACTTGAAGATCTTGGTCAAGCAAAACGTGTTGTAATCAATAAAGATAACACAACCATTATTGATGGTATCGGAGATGAATCTCAAATCAAAGGTCGTGTGGCTCAAATTCGCCAACAAATTGAAGAATCAACTTCTGACTACGATAAAGAAAAACTTCAAGAACGCGTTGCTAAATTAGCTGGCGGCGTGGCAGTAATCAAAGTAGGCGCAGCAACTGAAGTTGAAATGAAAGAGAAAAAAGACCGTGTAGATGACGCATTACATGCAACTCGTGCTGCGGTTGAAGAAGGTATCGTTGCCGGTGGTGGCGTTGCATTAGTTCGCGCAGCAGCGAAAGTTGCAGCAAGCCTAAAAGGTGACAACGAAGAACAAAATGTGGGTATCAAACTTGCATTACGTGCGATGGAAGCACCTCTACGTCAAATCGTCACTAACTCAGGCGAAGAAGCATCTGTTGTGGCAAGTGCGGTTAAAAATGGCGAAGGAAACTTTGGTTATAACGCAGGTACAGAACAATACGGCGATATGATCGAAATGGGTATTTTAGATCCAACTAAAGTCACTCGTTCTGCATTGCAATTCGCGGCATCCGTAGCAGGCTTAATGATTACCACTGAATGTATGGTAACTGATCTTCCAAAAGATGATAAAGCCGATTTAGGTGCTGCTGGAATGGGCGGTATGGGTGGAATGGGCGGAATGATGTAATTCGCTTATACGAGTAAAAAATCTATCCCAACAGAAAATTTGAGCTCTATGACTTAGGGCTCAAATCTACTAAAATAAGGGATACTAATTTTAGGCTTAGAAGATATCTGTAATAGTCATAAAAACAACTATATACAAAATGATACCCTTATAAAAATAAGGGTATCTTATGCAACACTAGTTAAATTTCGATCTTTTATGCAGCTACTACATAATCACCAGAAATTTTAACCGCACTTTTAATTAATATTAGATTACTTCGCAGGAATATCGGCAAGTACCCTTGTCAATAAATCCCAATAGGTTTGTACTGTTGCAATTTCCACTTTCTCATCTGGTGAGTGAGCATTTCGGATTGTTGGCCCGATAGAAATCATTTCAATGTTTGGATAATGTTCTTTTAAAAGACCACATTCTAATCCTGCGTGAATGACTTTCACTACAGGCTCCTCGCCTAGCACTTCAGCATAATGTTTGCGAGTAACGTCTAAGATAGTTGAGTCGTTTACAGGTTGCCAGCCCGGATAAGGTGCAGAAAACTCAACTTTTGCATTTGCTAAGATTGCAAGTGAGCTAAGCATTTCAGTTACGTAATATTTACCGCTTTCAATTAATGAACGAATTAAAATGGTGCTTTTTACCGCGTTACCTTCTGTTTTCAATACGCCAACGCTTAATGAACTCTCTACAACATTTTTAACTACATCACTATTGCGGATTACGCCGTTTGGCAATACGTTGAGTGCATTAATTACCGTTTGAGTACTTTGTGCTGTGAATACTGTTGCAGATTTTTCTACAAATTCTACAAAAAGTGTGAGATTAGGTTCGGCAATGGCTAATTCTTCTTTAAGCACAACCGCAAGATTTTCTACCGCACTTTCTATGGCTTTTACATCGCCATTAAAGGCTAATACAGCCGCTGCTTCTCGAGGAATTGCATTACGAATTGAGCCACCACGAATTTCAGAGAGAGTAAAGTGCGGTTGATTTTGAGAGAGTTTTGCTAATATTCGCGCTAACACTTTAATTGCATTTGCACGTCCTGTATGAATATCAACACCAGAATGGCCACCACGTAAACCTTTAAGTGTAATTTGTACACTATGCTCAAAGGTATTGGTTTCATATTGAACTGGAATTTCAAAGTTTGCGTTAATGCCACCCGCACAACCAATGTAAATTTCGCCAATTTCTTCGGTATCTGTATTGATTAAAATTTCAGATTGTAACCAGTTATGACGCAGGTCTTTCGCACCATCCATCCCCGTTTCTTCTGTCATTGTTAAAAGCACTTCAAGAGGTGGATGCGCTAAATCATTGCTTTCTAACACCGCTAGAGTAGAGGCTAAACCGATACCATTGTCAGATCCTAATGTTGTACCTCGCGCTTTTACCCATTCTCCATCAATATAAGGTTGAATAGGATCTTTAGTAAAATCATGCGGGTTACCTTCATTAGCCTGTGGCACCATATCTAAGTGCGCTTGTAAAACAACAGGTGTGTGATTTTCCATTCCTTTCGTCGCAGGTTTACGAATGAGAACATTGCCTACTTCATCGCGTTCCACAAAAAAATGCTTTTCTTTCGCCCAATTTACAATAAAGTTAGCTAACGCATCTTCATAATGAGAAGGATGAGGGATTGCACAAATTTGATCAAACCATTTCCATAACAATGAGGGTTGAAGTGTTGTAATTTCAGACATAATTGCTCCTTTTACTGAAAATATTTACGAAATAATAGCATAAAACGCCATTTCGGGTTATCCTTACGCAATTTTTTATTTCTCGATAAATTTAAACTAAGGTGCAATTATGAGCGAAAAATATGTGGTAACTTGGGATATGTTTCAAATGCATGCCCGCAAATTATCAGAACGTTTACTTCCAGCTTCCCAATGGAAAGGTATTATTGCGGTGAGTCGCGGTGGTTTGTTTCCAGCGGCTGTGTTGGCTAGAGAATTAGGTCTTCGCCATATTGAAACCGTTTGTATCGCAAGCTATCACGATCATAACAATCAGGGAGAACTACAAGTTCTGCATGCAGCCCAAGTGCCAAATGGCGGCGAAGGGTTTATCGTAGTAGATGATTTAGTTGATACGGGTAATACAGCGCGTGCGATTCGTCAAATGTACCCTAATGCAAAATTTGTCACTGTATTTGCAAAACCTGCAGGTGCAGAATTAGTAGATGACTATGTGATTGATATTCCACAAAATACTTGGATTGAGCAACCTTGGGATTTAGGTTTAACCTTTGTGCCACCTCTCTCTAGAAAATAATTTTTATACAAAAAAGTGCGGTTAAAATAAAAGAATTTTTAACCGCACTTTCTTTCATTTTATCGTTTTTCCTAATTTTTCACGGTAAACTGGTTAAAATTTTACTCACAACAAATATCCGTATGCGACTTCTTATTTTAATCCTCCTTTCAGTATTAGTATTGTTTCAATATGATTTTTGGTTTGGCAGTAACGGCTTTTTAGATTATCGTCAAAATGCTGAGAAAATTAAGGAAAATCAAGCAAAAAATGAAAAGCTATCTCAACGTAATCAGCGTATTAATGCAGAAATTCAAGGATTAACAAAAGGTTTTGAAGCGATCGAAGAACGCGCACGAATGCAACATGGCTTAGTGAAAGAAAATGAAGTGTTCTATCATATTGTAAAAGAGAGTAAATAATGGCTCGTTCAATTATTGCGGTCTTGCCTGCGGCTGGTGTTGGTTCACGGATGCAAGCGGATAAACCTAAACAATATTTAACGCTGCTTGGCAAAACACTGCTTGAACATACACTCGATGTGATGCTTTCTTATCCTGCCGTATCTAAAATTATTTTGGCTGTAAGCAAAGATGATCCTTATATTTCTACACTATCGCTCGATCCTAAAATTCAGCTAGTAGAAGGTGGCACAACGCGAGCTGAATCTGTCTTAAATGGTTTAAATGCAATTGCGGAAAAAAATGCGTGGGTGCTTGTTCACGATGCTGCTCGCCCTTGTTTACAACATGCTGATATTGATAAATTGTTAGCTATTGAAGATGAACAAGGTGCGATTTTGGCAATCCCAGCAACAGATACGATTAAACGGGCGGATAATCAGCAATGTATTGTGAAAACAGAAGATCGTAGCCAGCTTTGGCAAGCAATGACACCGCAGTTTTTCCCAGTAGATATATTAAGACATGCGCTTTCCACAGGAATTCAACAAGGTGCGAATATAACAGATGAAGCATCAGCAATGGAACTGGCTGGATTTCGACCGCACTTAGTGGCTGGACGTAGCGATAATTTAAAAGTGACTCGTCCAGAAGATTTAGCATTAGCAGAATTTTATTTAACAAGGAATAAATTATGATCAGAATTGGACACGGCTTTGATGTTCACGCTTTTGGCGAAGATCGTCCATTAATTATTGGTGGTGTAGAAGTGCCTTATCACACTGGCTTTATTGCGCACTCTGATGGCGATGTAGCACTACACGCATTAACTGATGCAATCTTGGGGGCAGCGGCTTTAGGCGATATTGGAAAACTTTTCCCAGATACCGATATGCAATATAAAAATGCGGATAGTCGAGGCTTACTGCGTGAAGCGTTTCGTCAAGTGCAAAAAAAGGGATATAAAATTGGTAATGTCGATGTCACTATCATTGCACAAGCACCTAAAATGCGCCCACATATTGATGCAATGCGTGCCAAAATAGCTGAAGATCTCCAATGCGATATTGAGCAAGTTAATGTAAAAGCAACGACTACCGAAAAATTAGGCTTTACAGGAAGACAAGAAGGCATTGCTTGTGAAGCCGTTGCTCTTTTAATCCGACAATAATTGCCTATCCTTAAAAGTGCGGTGAAATTTTAAAAGAATTTCATCACAGTTTTAACCAAAGGAAAGGCATACCATATTCTTGTACTGTCAGTTTGTAGTTGATAATACAAACAATAAATGAAAAGGTTTCGGTGCAAGAAAGGAAGTTTGCGCCGTTTGGCATTGCACTGTGCAATTTGCCTATTGGGTTTGGTGGGCTGTTGTCTGACATTCCCGATTATCCCAAATCAGTGAAATAATAAGCGATTGCTCGTTATTATTAAGTGGTCATTGGTGAAAGGAAACGCCCATTTATAGGTGAGGGAGCAATGGAGGGCTTCAGTCCGCCTTTTTGCTTACCAACCTTGTTGTTAGGTAATATGTGGTTCATTATTAATTGATGGAATTTATACGTTTTAACAAGAATATTCCATTCACTAAACCATTTAATAAACAAATGTAAAACAGCGAGCTTATTACCAAATTCGATTTTCTTGTTATACATTTAACCAAAACGTCACAGGCCCATCATTTGTTAAGCTCACTTGCATATCCGCTGCAAATTGCCCTGTTGAAACAGGTAATTTCTCACCGCACTTTTGGATAAAATATTCATATAATTCATTAGCCAATGCTGGGGACGCACCTTTTGAAAAACTCGGGCGTAGACCTTTTTGTGTATCCGCCGCTAATGTAAATTGCGAAACGATAAGTAATTCCCCCAGTGCTTGTTGAACATTTAAATTCATTTTGTCATTGTCATCACTGAAAATTCGATAATTAAGCACTTTTTCAGCAAGTTTATCCGCTTTTTCTTGGTTATCTTCTTTTTCTACACCAAGCAAAACCAGTAAACCTTTGCCAATTTTCCCTATTGTTTCGCCATTTACATCCACTTTTGCTTGAGACACACGCTGAATTAGGGCAATCATTTCAATCCCTCAATAAAACTCGGTAACCATTCTTCAGCATAACTTTCTTGATCATCCACGTTTAACACGTCAATTTTTAAAGTCTCACAAATTTTGACCGCACTTTTTGCTTGAAGTGTTTGCTCCACTTGTTCCGCAGCATAGCAGAAAGTATCATAATCAGAATTACCTAATCCAACGACCGCAAAGCGAACATCTGAAAAATCCTTTTGGCTATCAACTAATTCATCAAATAGAGGTTTTAAATTATCTGGCAATTCGCCTGCACCATGCGTTGAAGTGACAATCAGCCAAATTTTCTCGTTTTCAATGTCAGATAAATTTGGTCCGTGAAAAAGTGCGGTGGAAAAACCTTGAGTTTCTAAAACATCGTTTAAATGCTCGGCAACATATTCCGCCCCACCTAAAGTGCTGCCTGAAAGAATACAAATGTGCATTTTATTATCCTATATTTATTTTCTTCTCAAAGAGAAAAGAAAATTATTGAGATGATTAAAATAAAAAGGCTTAGAAAATCTAAGCCTTTTACTACGATTAAACGTTATCAAACTTACCAAGTAATGAACGAATATGCTCTTGCCAATTACGATGTTCGTTTTTCAGCTGTTCATTTTCAGTTTGTAAGTTTTCGATATTTCTTTGAGATTCTGCGTTTTTCTCTTTTAATTCTTCAACTTCTAATTGAAGTAATTGGATAGTTTCTACCGCTTGTTTAATTTTTTCTTCAAGCTGGTCTAAAATTTCTAAAGACATAATGATTTCCTTTTAAATATGGGTAAGTTTAGGGGTATTTTACCCAGTAAATTTACCTTTTTAAAGCATTGAATAAAAATTTATTATGCAAACGATTACTCAGTGATAGAATGATGCTATTTTTGCCATAATCTTGAAAAATAAGCAGAAGGAGAATAATAATGAATCGAGCATTAGCCATTGAATTTTCACGAGTGACGGAAGCAGCCGCTCTAGCAGCTTACACGTGGCTTGGTCGAGGAGATAAAAATGCGGCAGACGATGCAGCGGTAAAAGCGATGCGTTATATGCTGAATTTGATCCATATGGACGCTGAAATCGTTATAGGTGAAGGCGAAATTGATGAAGCCCCAATGCTTTATATTGGCGAAAAAGTCGGCTCTGGCTTAGGGGAATTAGTTTCTATCGCAGTAGATCCTATTGATGGCACACGTATGACCGCAATGGGGCAATCTAATGCCATTTCTGTCTTGGCTGCAGGTGGCAAAAATACCTTTTTAAAAGCACCTGATATGTATATGGAAAAATTAGTGGTGGGTTCAAATGTAAAAGGCATAATTGATTTAAATTTACCACTAGAACAAAATCTTCGCCGCATCGCATCTAAACTAGGAAAATCCCTTTCTGACCTTACCGTAATGGTATTAGCAAAACCACGTCACGATGCCGTAATTAAACAAATACATAATTTGGGTGCGAAAGTATTGGCAATTCCTGATGGCGATGTAGCAGGTTCTGTACTTTGCTGCTTACCTGATGCTGAAGTCGATCTTCTTTATGGAATTGGTGGTGCGCCAGAAGGTGTGGCTGCAGCTGCAGCCATTCGAGCATTAGGTGGCGATATGCAAGCTCGTTTAATCCCACGCAATGAAGTAAAAGGCGACACCGAAGAAAATAAAAAAATTGCAGCTAATGAAATTCAGCGTTGTACAGCACTGGGCGTAAAAGTGAATGAAGTGTTAAAACTGGAAGATCTCGTGCGTGATGACAATCTTGTATTTACAGCAACAGGCATTACCAATGGCGATTTGCTTAAAGGTATCTCCCGCAAAGGCAATTTAGCCAATACTGAAACCATTTTAATTCAAGGAAAATCTCGTACAATTCGTAAAATTCAATCCATTCATTATTTGGATGACCTTTATAAAATTTTGAATATTTAGTATTAGAAACAAAAAAATCGCACCTTAACAGTGCGATTTTTGTTGTCTTAGTTTAGGACATTCTGCCGTTTTCTATGCCAATCACCTGATCACAAATTGCCATAGTGGATTGGCGATGGCTGACGAGAATAATCAATTTTTCAGCTTTAACATTGAGTAATGATTTCAAAATCATTGCTTCGTTTAAGCTATCCAAATTGCTGGTTGGCTCATCAAGCAAGATAATCGGGGCATTATGCAAGAATGCTCGTGCAATACCGATACGTTGTTTTTCTCCGTCAGAGAGATTGCCACCCAATTCGGTCATTTTTGTTTGATAGCCTTGTGGCAAACTCAAAATAAAATCATGAATTGAGGCTTTCTTCGCTGCTTCCATAATTTCTTCTAAGGTTGCATCACGGCGAGCAAGGCGAATATTTTCCTCAATAGTTTCGTTGAAAATATAGGTTTGCTGAGTAATGTATGCCATATTGTCACGCAAGCTACGAGTGTTAATATTCGGTAAAGTTTCGCCGTTAATTTTAATGCTACCTGATTTAGGATCGTAAAAACGCATAAGCAGTTTTAACAAAGTACTTTTACCGCTGCCGCTTCTGCCGTGAATACCTAAAATTTCGCCTTTTTTCACAGATAAGCTGACATCCGATAAAATTTGTTCTTCGCCGTAAGCGAAGTTTAGGTTCTCTACATCAATGCGAGAAACATCTTTTAAATCTACCGCACTTTCTACGTCTTTTAACTCTGGTTCTTCTGCTAACAAACTTAATACTCGTTCGCCAGAAGCCAAAGTTTGTAATAAGTTGCTTGAAAGGTTACTTAAGGCGATAACTGGCCCATAGCTCGACATTAATAAAATAACGCCGATTAAAAAGGCAGCGAAATCAATTTTATCTAAGCTAAACAAAATTAAGCCAGTAAACAGCATAATGATGTTGAAAACAGATACTGCCACTTCAGTATAAACACGTACTTTTGCTTCTTGGTCTTTAATACGTTCAAAAGCTGTATCGATTTTTTGGCTGCGTTGTTGAATTTCATCTAAGCGTTGTTTTGCATAACCAAAAAGCTGAATTTCTTTCATACCACGCACGCTGTCGAGGAAGAAATCATTCATTTCGCCCACTAATTCACGATAACGTCTGCCATCTTCACGTGCCAATTTGGTCGTGATAATCGGTAAAATCACGCCCACAGTTAAATAAGCGGCCAATGCCACAAGCACAAACCAACCTGAAAGATGCGCAAAGACCAACAATAAAATCGCAGAAGTAAAAAACGCAATCATAATTGGTGCAATAGTGTGTGCATAAAATACTTCGAGCAATTCAATATCATTGGTTACTAATGACACTAATTGCCCTGCTTGTTTATCTTGCAACTTCACAAAAGCCAAACGACGCAAAGAAGAAAACACTTTGTCACGCAATAATGCAAGTAATTTAAAAGCAATATAATGCCCAGACATTTGCTCTAAATAACGCAATACGCCACGAGCCACCGCCAATACGATAAGTGCGGTCAAAATGCCAGAGAAACTTAAATGAGTGTCAAAGTTTAAGAGATTTACTAACCCCATTGCACCAAACACCATAATAAAGATGGCAGCAAGGAAACCGAGCGTCCCCATAGTAATGGTAAACGCCATAATGTGTGCAAGTGGAGTCACTAATTTCAACAAATGCCCCATTACAACAAAACCATTTTTACGCATTTGCCACCTCTCTAATTTGTTCTAAATCTTTTTGTTGTTGGAACATTTCAGCATACGCACCTTGTTTTGCCATTAAGCTTTCGTGTGTGCCTTGCTCAATCAATTTGCCTTGGTCAAGTACGTTAATACAGTCGGCATTTACCGCATTTGCCAAGCGGTGGGAAATCATCACAATGGTTTTTTGTTGTTTAAATTGTTGAATGAACTGCAAAATAATTTCTTCGCTTTCCACATCAATATTACTGGTCGCTTCATCAAAAATATAAAGCTCGGCATTGTGCAATAAAGCACGGGCTAAGGCTAAACGTTGAATCTGACCACCCGATAAATTTGTGCCACGGCTTAACAGCTGCATATCTAATCCACCATTTTCGCGTACAAATTGGGCGAGATTCACTTGTTCTAAACACGCATAAATTTGCTCGTCTGTAGCATCAATTTTCGCCATTGTCATATTTTCACGCAGCGAGCCTTTAAACACATAACTGCTATGGCTTACTAATGATACTTTTTGATAGAAAGAAGTACGGTCAATATTGAGGGCGTTTTGTCCATTAAACAAAATCTCACCTTGTTGCGCTTGATTAAAGCCCATCAACAACGAAACTAAGGTCGATTTACCGCAACCACTTTTACCCACAAATACCGTAAGCTGATTTGGTAAAATACTCAAATCTAAACCTGTAATTGCTGGTTTTTCTTCACTATAAGAAAAATGCAGATCTTTAATTTCCACTTGAACGTTATTTTTGGCTTCAAAATCCACCGCACTTTGTTGGGTTTCCACTGGCGTATCAAGTAATGTGAAAATCTTATCTGAAGCCGCTTTGCCATTCATCGCCACATGGAAGAATGAACCAAGCAAACGAAGGGGAATAAAGAACTCGGAGGAAAGTAGAATAAATAAAATCACGCCTAACACGCTGAGTTGTGCATTTTGGAATTGCAATAGTGCGGTTAAAATCCCGATAGCTGCGCCACCATAAGCGAGTAAATCCATCAGTGATACCGAGTTAAGCTGCATAGTAAGTACTTTCATGGTAATTTTGCGGAAATGCTCAGCCTCTTTATCCATCGCTTTCGCTTTATAAGTATCGTCTTGATAGATTTTTAGCGTAATTAAACCCTGCAAGTTATCTAAAAAGCTGCTGCCTAATCCCACATAAATCGACCAATATTTTGCCAAAAGTTTTTTCGCAATTTTATTTACCGCAATAATCGACATAGGGATAAGCGGAACACAAATCAACAAAATCACGGCAGTTTTAAAACTGAAAAAAATCAAGAAAACAAAAAGAGTAAGCGGTGCAAGCAAGCTATAAAAAAGCTGCGGCAAATAACGCCCAAAGTAAATTTCAAGCTGTTCCACACCTTCTGATGCCACTTGAATAATGCTTGAAGTGGATTGCTGGTTCACTTGGTTAAGCGGCATAGAAGCCAATTTACGATAGATAAGGCTACGCAATTCATGCTTCACTTTTGTGCTGGCAAAATAAGACGCCTGCACCGATTTTTTCCCTGCAAAAGCACGCAATGCCAATGCTGCAATCAAAACGATGCCCAAAATGACCGCACTTAACAGGCTCAATTCGTGAAAATAAGCCGCCTGTAAAATATAAGAAAACACGACGGCACTAATAATCCCGCCAACTAACGCCACCCAATTCCACAACACCGTGACGCCAATCCATTTTTTGCTATCAGCCACCGTGTTAATTAGGCGTTTATCTATCATCATAATGATTACTCCTAAAATAAAAAGAAGTACGCATAGAAAGAATTATGCGTACTTAACGTAGGGTGGGCTTCAGCCCACCAAAATATCTTACGATTGTTTGATGGTGGGCTGAAGCCCACCCTACAACTACTGAAGCCCACCAAAATATCTCACGATTGTTTGTTGGTGGGCTGAAGCCCACCCTACAATTACTAATATCAACAATCAACGGCTCGCATTATAGGAAACAAGCACCTTTAAATACAGAAAATAATGAGAATAATTTTTACTTCTTGATTTTGATCAAAAATACACTTTTAGTATTGTGAGAAAATACTTTCTCCTATAATATATTTGAGAATTATTATTATTTTTTTATGGGATTAAATATGACCAATTTTAGATTAAACGTGCTTGCCTATTCCGTTATGCTTGGGCTAACGGCAGGTGTTGCTTATGCAGCTCAACCAACCAACCAACCAACCAACCAACCAACCAACCAACCAACCAACCAACCAACCAACCAACCAACCAACCAACCAACCAACCAACCAACCAACCAACCAACCAACCAAAATAGTAATGTTTCTGAACAACTAGAGCAAATTAATGTATCTGGTTCTACCGAAAATACTGATACGAAAACCCCGCCAAAAATTGCTGAAACGGTAAAAACGGCTAAAACGCTGGAAAGAGAACAAGCAAACAATATTAAAGACATCGTTAAATATGAGACGGGC
Source organism: Haemophilus sp. HN_Hi10 (assembly GCF_049821985.1). Lineage (NCBI taxonomy): Bacteria > Pseudomonadati > Pseudomonadota > Gammaproteobacteria > Pasteurellales > Pasteurellaceae > Haemophilus > Haemophilus sp. HN_Hi10. Next base: position 323,941 of record NZ_CP187495.1, read on the forward strand.
GTTACTGTTGTTGAAGCTGGGCGTTTTGGGCAAAGCGGTTTTGCCATTCGTGGTGTAGATGAAAACCGTGTAGCGATTAATATTGATGGATTACGTCAAGCTGAAACCCTATCTTCTCAAGGCTTTAAAGAGCTTTTTGAGGGTTATGGTAACTTCAATAATACGCGTAATGGTGCAGAAATTGAAACTTTAAAAGAAGTAAATATTACAAAAGGGGCAAATTCAATCAAAAGTGGTAGTGGTTCCTTAGGTGGATCTGTAATTTATAAAACAAAAGATGCGAGAGATTATCTCCTTAACAAGGATTACTATGTAAGCTACAAAAAGGGATACGCTACAGAAAATAATCAATCATTCAATACGCTGACTCTTGCAGGACGTTATAAAAAGTTTGATGCCTTAGTGGTTACAACAAGCAGAAATGGACACGAACTTGAAAACTATGATTACAAAAATGCAGATAGCCTTACTCAAGGTAAAAAAAGAGAAAAAGCAGACCCATACAAAATTGAGCAAGACAGTACATTATTAAAATTATCTTTCAATCCTACTGAAAATCATCGTTTTACCCTTGCAGCAGATTTATATGAACATCGTTCTCGTGGGCAAGATTTATCCTATACATTAAAATATCAACGTAGTGGTCATGAAGAACCTGAAGTTGATTCTAGACACACCAATGATAAAACAAAGAGACGTAATATTTCATTTAGTTATGAAAATTTCTCTCAAACTCCATTTTGGGATACATTAAAACTCACTTATTCTGATCAACGTATTAAAACTCGTGCACGCACAGATGAGTATTGTGATGCAGGTGTAAGATATTGTGAGGGAACTGCAAATCCTGCGGGACTAAAATTAACAAATGGGAAAATAACACGTCGAGATGGTTCAGAACTTAAATTTAAAGAAAAAAGTGCGGGAGCTAACGGAGCTGAAAAAACCTATGACTTCGATACATTTATTGATACTAATAATCAAGAAATAGTAGGTAAACTAACCCGAAAGAGATCCTCTGAGACTTGGTATGATTGTTCAATATTTGATTGTAAAAATAAAATCAAAGTTTTTAAAGGTAAAAGACCTTATGGCCATGAAGGAACATGGGAAGAAGTTGAACTTGAAAAAAAAGAAATAAATGGCAAAACATTCGCTACAATAAAGGATAAGGGTAGTTATTATAATCCAATACAGTCTATTTTTCCTTATTCACCGGGTTATTTAGACCGCCTCTGGCAAGAGCGAGATTTAGACACCAACACCCAGCAATTAAATTTAGATTTAACCAAAGACTTCAAAACTTGGCGTGTTGAACATAATCTACAATATGGTAGCTCATATAATACAACGATGAAGCGAATGGTTAATCGTGCTGGTAATGATGCCACTGATGTTCAGTGGTGGGCAACGCCTACACTTGGAGAGACTGCAACTTGTGCATATTCTTATAATGCTAACCTTTGCCCTCGAGTTGATCCTGAATTTTCTTACTTATTACCCATTAAAACAACAGGAAAATCAGTCTATCTCTTTGATAATGTTGTTATAACTGATTATTTATCTTTTGATTTGGGTTATCGTTATGACAATATCCATTATCAACCAAAATATAAACACGGCGTTACACCGAAATTACCTGATGATATTGTGAAAGGATTATTTATTCCATTACCAGAGAATTCAAGTAGTGATAAAGTAAAAGAAAACGTACAACAAAATATTGACTATATCGCTAAACAAAACAAAAAATATAAAGCACATTCTTACAGTTTTGCTTCAACGATTGATCCAACGAGTTTTCTTCGTTTACAACTAAAATATTCAAAAGGTTTTAGAGCACCAACTTCAGATGAAATGTATTTTACCTTTAAACATCCTGATTTCACTATTTTGCCAAATACTAATCTAAAACCAGAGATAGCAAAAACAAAAGAAATTGCTTTTACATTACATAATGATGATTGGGGTTTTATCTCCACAAGTCTATTTAAAACCAACTATAAAAACTTTATCGACCTAATATTTAAAGGAGAAAAAGATTTTGCAGTAGGCGGTAGTGGTGGAGGTCGCTCATTATCATTTTCTCTTTATCAAAATATTAATAGAGATAGTGCGGTAGTAAAAGGAATAGAAATTAATTCAAAAGTATTCCTTGGTAAAATGGCAAAATTTATGGATGGATTTAACCTAAGCTATAAATATACCTATCAAAAAGGAAGAATGGATGGCAATATTCCTATGAATGCAATTCAGCCTAAAACGATGGTGTATGGCTTAGGCTATGACCACCCAAGCCAAAAATTTGGATTTAATTTCTACACTACCCACGTAGCCACTAAAAATCCAGAAGATACTTATGATATTTATGCGAAAGATAAAAACCAAACCGACACTAGCATAAAATGGCGCAGTAAATCTTATACTATTCTAGATTTAATTGGATATGTGCAACCAATTAAAAACTTAACCATAAGAGCTGGCGTATATAATCTTACAAACCGTAAATACATCACTTGGGATTCTGCGCGTTCAATTCGTTCATTTGGAACAAGTAATGTTATAGATCAATCAACAGGATTAGGCATTAACCGTTTCTACGCCCCAGGTAGAAATTATAAAATGTCAGTTCAGTTTGAATTTTAAACCTGTCTAAAATCAAAAGTGCGGTAAATTTTTACCGCACTTTTTCATTATGCACAATACGGATAACACGTATTCCAATACAATCCCCTCAATTAATTCAAGCATAAATAAAAACAAATTTTGTATATTGTAAATAATATTGCAAAATAGCCTCAAATTAAGACCTATGTAGAAAAATGATTATATTTAGTAACTTATCCTTAAAACGAGGGCAAACGGAACTTCTCGAAAATGCGTCTGCTACGATTAATCCCAAGCAAAAAGTCGGTTTGGTGGGGAAGAATGGTTGTGGAAAATCTTCGCTTTTTGCCTTATTAAAAAAAGAATTAACGCCAGAGGGGGGCGAGGTAAATTACCCATCAAATTGGCGAGTATCTTGGGTAAATCAAGAAACACCTGCATTGGATATTTCTGCGATTGATTATGTGATTCAAGGGGATCGTGAATATTGCCGTTTGCAACAAGAGCTTGAACAAGCAAATGAACGCAATGACGGTAACGCCATTGCGCGTATTCATGGGCAATTAGAAATGTTGGATGCGTGGACAATTCAATCTCGTGCCGCTTCGTTATTGAATGGTTTAGGATTTAGTCAAGAAGAAACAACTCAGCCAGTGAAAGCCTTTTCGGGCGGTTGGCGGATGCGTTTGAATTTGGCACAAGCTCTGCTTTGTCCATCAGATTTATTGTTACTTGATGAACCGACCAACCATTTGGATTTGGATGCGGTTATTTGGTTGGAGCGTTGGCTAGTGCAATATCAAGGCACTTTGGTATTAATTTCTCACGACCGTGATTTTCTCGATCCGATTGTGACAAAAATCCTCCATATCGAAAATCAGAAGCTCAACGAATACACGGGCGATTATTCTTCCTTTGAAGTGCAACGAGCGACTAAACTGGCACAACAAACAGCGATGTATCGTCAGCAACAACAAAAGATTTCCCATTTACAAAAATATATTGATCGCTTTAAAGCCAAAGCCACCAAAGCCAAACAGGCACAAAGCCGTATGAAAGCATTGGAAAGAATGGAGCTGATTGCGCCTGCTTATGTGGATAACCCTTTTACCTTTGAATTTCGTCCACCACAATCCTTGCCAAATCCCTTAGTAATGATTGAGCAAGCGAGTGCAGGTTACGGCATTGGAGAAAGTGCGGTAGAAATTTTAAGTAAAATTAAACTGAATTTGGTGCCAGGTTCGCGGATTGGTTTGCTCGGTAAAAATGGTGCGGGAAAATCAACCTTAATTAAATTATTAGCGGGAGAACTGACCGCACTTTCAGGCACCGTGCAGTTGTCAAAAGGCGTGCAGCTTGGCTATTTTGCTCAGCATCAATTAGATACTTTACGCGCAGACGAATCCGCCCTGTGGCATATGCAAAAACTCGCACCAGAGCAAACGGAGCAACAAGTTAGGGATTATTTGGGCAGTTTTGCGTTCCACGGCGATAAAGTAAATCAAGCAGTGAAATCCTTTTCTGGTGGAGAAAAAGCCCGCTTGGTGTTGGCTTTGATTGTTTGGCAACGACCGAATTTGCTATTACTTGATGAACCGACTAACCATTTGGATTTGGATATGCGTCAGGCATTAACGGAAGCGCTGGTGGATTACGAAGGTTCTTTGGTGGTGGTGTCGCACGATCGTCATTTATTACGCAATACCGTGGAAGAATTTTATTTAGTTCACGATAAAAAAGTGGAAGAATTTAAAGGCGATTTAGAAGACTATCAAAAATGGCTGAATGAACAAAACAGTACGTCTGAAAATAAAGTTTCAGAAAAAGTGGGCGATAATGAAAATTCGGTTCAAAATCGTAAGGAACAAAAACGCCGTGAAGCAGAGTTACGCCAACAAACTGCACCATTACGTAAAAAAATCACGCAATTAGAAGAAAAAATGAATAAATTTTCTTCTGAGCTTGCGAACATAGAAAATCAACTGGCAGATGCCGAATTATATAATGCCGAAAATAAAGAAAAATTGACCGCACTTTTGGCTCAACAAGTGGATGTGAAGAAAGCATTGGATGATGTAGAAATGGAATGGATGACCGCACAGGAAGAATTGGAAGAAATGCTTCAAGCATAAGGATAGATTATGAATCAAAGCCTTTTTCATCATAGCAAACAACAGGAATATTGCCCTCAATGTGGCGCACCTTTGCAAATTAAACAAGGCAAAAAAGGGCTATTTTTAGGTTGCTCTGCTTATCCTGAATGTGATTATTTGCGTCCTTTGCAACGATCGGAGCATAAAGTATTAAAAACACTTGATGAAATTTGCCCGAAGTGCGGTAATTTATTGCAGTTGAAACAAGGCAGTTTTGGGATGTTTATTGGTTGTAGCCATTATCCTGAATGCGATTTTGTGGTGCGAGAAGAATCTGAGACTGAGGAAAAAATTGCTTGTCCTGAATGTAAAACGGGGCATTTGATTTCTCGTCGGGGTCGCCAAGGAAAAATTTTTTACGGCTGTGATAATTTCCCTAAATGTAAATTTTCTTTGCCTGCCAAACCTTACATCGTGCCTTGCCCAACCTGCCATTTCCCACTTTCTTTGTTAAAAAGTGAAGATGGGGAAAAACAAATTTTCCAGTGTGCAAATAAAACTTGCCGTCATATTTTTGAGCAATAAAAGTAAAAGAGTGAAATGAATAGAGAACAAATCGCCGAGGCACTTCGACAAAATCAAGTGGTCGCTTATCCCACTGAAGCTGTGTTTGGCTTGGGCTGTAATCCGCAAAGTGAAAGTGCGGTAAAAAAATTACTTGATTTAAAGCAACGCCCAGTGGAAAAAGGGCTGATTTTAGTGGCACCTAGCTTGGATTTTTTCCGTCCTTTTGTTGATTTTGAGCTGATTAACGATGAGCAGCTTTCTCGCCTGCAAGGTAAATATGAACGTCCAACGACTTGGATTGTGCCAGCTAAATCGACAACCTCGCATTTTCTCACAGGCAAATTTGATAGCATCGCAGTACGTTTGTGCGATCACTCGTCTGTGAAAGCCTTGTGTGAACTCGTGGGGTTTGCATTAACTTCAACGAGCGCAAATCTGACAGGAGAGCCACCTTGTCGCATCGCCGATGAAGTGCGGTTACAATTCGGTGCAGATTTTCCAGTATTAGATGAAACTGTGGGAGATGCACGCAATCCATCTGAAATTCGAGACTTACGTACAAATCAACTTTTTAGACAGGGATAATTTATGGATCTTTATGCCGTGTGGGGCAACCCGATTGTGCAAAGTAAATCGCCGTTGATTCAAAATAAGTTAGCAGCGCAAACCCATCAAACTATGGAATACATCGCAAAATTAGGCAATCTTGATTCTTTTGAACAACAGCTTTTGGCATTTTTTGAGGAGGGTGCGAAAGGTTGCAATATTACTTCGCCTTTTAAAGAACGTGCCTATCAACTGGCAGACGAATATAGCCAACGAGCCAAATTGGCGGAATCCTGTAATACGCTCAAAAAACTCGATGATGGAAAACTTTATGCGGATAACACTGATGGGATTGGCTTAGCGACGGATTTACAACGTTTAAATTGGCTTCATCCAAATCAACGCATATTAATTCTAGGAGCAGGCGGAGCGACAAAAGGCGTATTATTGCCACTTTTGCAAGCTCAACAAAATATTGTGCTTGCCAACCGCACTTTTTCCAAAGCCAAAGAATTAGCTGAAAGATTTCAGCCTTACGGCAATATTCAAGCAGCCTCAATGGATTCTATTCCACTACAAACTTATGATGTAGTGATTAATGCAACTTCCGCCGGATTAAGTGGTGGAATTGCCCCAGTTGATGCTGAAATTTTAAAATTGGGTTCAGCTTTTTACGATATGCAATATGCCAAAGGTGCAGATACACCATTTATCGCATTATGCAAAAGTTTGGGTTTAACCAATGTTAGTGATGGCTTTGGAATGCTGGTCGCACAAGCTGCACATTCTTTCCATTTATGGCGAGGCGTAATGCCAAATTTTGTCGCGGTTTATGAACAGCTTAAAAAGGCGATGTTATGATTACTCGATGCCCTTGGGTTGGCGAACAACCTATTTATATTGATTATCATGATAAGGAATGGGGAAAGCCTGAATTCGACAGCCAAAAGCTATTTGAAAAAATTTGTTTGGAAGGGCAGCAAGCAGGGCTTTCGTGGATTACGGTTTTGAAAAAACGTGAATCTTACCGTGTAGCCTTTCATCAATTTGATCCGAAAAAAATCGCAACAATGACCGCACTTGATATTGATGATTGTATGAAAAATGCAGGATTAATTCGCCATCGAGCCAAGTTAGAAGCCATTGTCAAAAATGCGAAAGCTTATTTAGAGATGGAAAAGTGCGGTGAAAATTTCAGTGATTTTATTTGGTCATTTGTCAATCATAAACCGATTGTTAATGATGTGCCTGATTTACGAACTGTACCAGCTAAAACAGAAGCATCTAAAGCACTTTCTAAAGCCTTAAAAAAACGTGGTTTCGTCTTTGTTGGCGAAACCACGTGTTATGCGTTTATGCAGTCTATGGGATTAGTGGACGATCATTTAAATGATTGTCCTTGCAAAACTCGCTAGTGTTTATGCTGATCTCGCTCCCATAAATCGGCGTATTTTACAAAGGTTGAATGCGCTGATAACACCGCTAATAAAAATCCTTGTTTACCATCTAAAAAACCTGCTTTTAACAAATACATTTTCACAAAACAACCGAGCGCGTGGGTAATTCCTTGCCAAAGTGTGGCTTTTTTTCCTTTAGCTTGGCGTTGGTCTGCCCATGCTTTTGCATAACCTGCGGATTTCACTAGATAATGATGGATGCTTTTATAAGTGAAATGCTCTAAATCCCCTGTTAATTTTTCTACTTTTGTGCCAGCTGGAAATTCCACTTTTTCATGTACAAGTGAGTCGTTATATTGCGCATAGTTTGTGCGATAGAGGCGAACCACATAATCGGGATACCAGCCTGAATGGCGAATTTCACGTCCAAATACTTCACTGACTCGTGGAATTTCATAAACGGTATTTTCTCGATTATTTTTGACCGCACTTAAAATAGCCTGTTGTAGCTTGGGGGTAACGCGTTCGTCTGCATCTAACCAAAGTACATAATCACTGGTTACATATTGTTGGGCTAATTGGCGTTGTCTTCCAAACCCTTGCCAGTCTCTATTTTCATAGAATTTCGCCCCATAACTGAGTGCAATTTCTTTGGTGTTATCTGTACTGCCAGAATCTAGAATAATAATTTCATCCACCCAATCTTTTACAGTGTCTAAGCAATTGGCGAGGTCTTGTGCTTCATTTTTTACAATCATTGCAACGCTAATTGTAGGCATATTTTCAATCCTTTTTTTGCTATACTAGCCGAAATTTTTTCAAGTATAACCGAATTTCATTTATGTGGCGTTTTTTTTATACCAGCTTGCTTTTAATTTGCCAGCCGTTGATATTGTGTTTTATTGGCTTGCTCAGTGTTAAATCTCCACGTTATCGTCAGCGTTTGGCTGAACGTTATGGTTTTTATGGCAATGCGTCTTGCCCACCACCACAAGGGATCTTTATCCACGCAGCCTCCGTAGGAGAAGTGATTGCTGCGACACCGCTAGTTCGCCAATTACAACAAGATTATCCGCATTTATCCATTACTTTTACAACTTTTACTCCCACAGGTTCAGAACGCGTAAAAGCCACTTTTGGAAACAGCGTTTTTCATTATTATCTCCCCTTTGATTTGCCTTTTTCGATCCATCGTTTTATTAATTTTGTACAACCTAAATTATGTATCGTGATGGAAACAGAACTTTGGCCTAATCTTATTCATCAATTATTTTTACGCAATATCCCATTTGTCATCGCTAATGCTCGTTTATCCGCACGTTCTGCACATCGTTACGGAAAAATAAAAGCGCGCTTACAAACAATGTGGTCGCAAATTAGTTTGATTGCAGCACAGGATCATATTAGCGGAAAACGCTATGCCACTTTGGGCTATCCAAAGGAAAAATTGAATATCACGGGCAATATTAAATATGATCTCTCGATCACTGATGAATTACGTGAAAAGATTGATGATTTACGATCTCTTTGGGTAAAAAATCGTCCAATTTGGATTGCAGCCAGTACGCATAACGGAGAAGATGAAATCATTTTAAAATCTCACCGCGCTTTGTTAGCAAAATACCCAAATTTATTGTTATTGCTCGTTCCTCGCCATCCAGAGCGTTTTAATATGGTGGCTGATTTACTCAAAAAGGAAAAATTCCAATTTATTCGCCGTTCTACAAATGAGTTACCAAATGAAAATACCCAAGTAATTTTGGGCGATAGTATGGGCGAACTTATGTTGATGTATGGCGTTTCTGATATTGCTTTTGTGGGGGGAAGCCTTGTGAAACATGGGGGGCATAATCCTTTAGAACCTCTTGCATTTAAAATGCCAGTGATTACTGGCAAGCATACTTTCAATTTCCCCGAGATATTTCGAATGCTGGTGGAAGTGCAAGGTGTGTTGGAAGTTAATTCAACCGCAGATTCCTTAGAACGCGCGGTAGAAGCCTTATTAAATTCAAAAGAGGCTAGCGAACGTTTAGGCAATGCAGGCTATGAAGTGCTGATGGAAAACCGAGGGGCATTACAGCGTTTGTTAGATTTATTAAAACCTTATTTGGAGCGTAATGTATGACGAGCGTGATTTATCCTGGCACTTTTGACCCGATTACAAACGGTCATTTAGATATAATTGAAAGAAGTGCGGTGATTTTTCCTCGTGTTTTAGTGGCGGTGGCAAATAGTCCAAGCAAAAAAACACTATTTTCTTTGGAGGAACGTGTAGAGCTTGTGCGTCAATCTGTTGCGCATTTATCCAATGTTGAGGTGTTTGGCTTTTCTGATTTGTTAGCCAATGTGATTAAACAGCACAATATTTCTGCCATTATTCGCGGCGTACGCACGACAACCGATTTTGAATATGAACTTCAATTGGCGGCACTGAATCGTTTACTCACAAAAGGCACAGATAGTCTGTTTTTCCCACCAGTAGAAAAATGGGCGTTTGTTTCTTCCACCATTGTACGTGAAATTTATTTACATGGCGGCGATGTCGCTGAGCTAGTTCCTGTGCCAGTATTCAATGCGTTAAAAGCACGATGATAAAAACCTTTATTTTTTTAACCGCACTTATCGTTTTGTCTGGTTGTGGTTCCGTGGTTAAACTTATCGATCCAACAGAAAAATATACCGCCTATGCAGGGGCGGCTTATGATCTTGAAATGGCTCAACAATGGGGATTGCCAATCTTAGATTTGCCCCTCTCATTTTTATTAGACACCGTATTACTGCCCTATGCGTGGGCTCAATAATTCTTATGAAACTTAATCCTCAACAACAACAAGCCGTTGAATATGTGACAGGCCCTTGTCTTGTGCTTGCTGGCGCAGGCTCTGGCAAAACTCGCGTAATCATTAATAAAATTGCCCATTTAATTGAAAAGTGCGGTTATTCTCCGAAACAAATTGCCGCAGTGACTTTTACCAACAAAGCCGCACGCGAGATGAAAGAGCGTGTAGCACATTCCATTGGCAAAGAACAATCCAAAGGCTTGCTTGTATCCACTTTTCATACGCTCGGTTTTGACATTATTAAGCGTGAATATAAAGCGTTGGGCTTTAAATCAAATATGACTTTGTTTGACGAGCACGATCAATTTGCGTTGTTAAAAGAGCTAACCGCTGATGTGTTAAAAGAAGATAAGGATTTATTACGCGAGTTAATTTCAGTGATTTCTAACTGGAAGAATGATTTGATTTCGCCAAAACAGGCATTTGCGTTGGCGCGTGGTGCAAAATATCAAACTTTTGCAAAATGTTATGAGCGTTACGCCACACAAATTCGAGCTTACAATGCTCTTGATTTTGATGATTTAATTATGTTGCCGACATTGTTGTTCAAGCAAAATGAAGAAGTGCGGTCAAAATGGCAGGCAAAAATTCGTTATTTGTTGGTGGATGAATATCAAGATACCAACACCAGCCAATATGAACTGATTAAACTTTTAGTGGGGGATCGTGCTTGTTTTACTGTGGTGGGCGATGATGACCAATCTATTTATTCGTGGCGTGGCGCACGACCAGAAAATATGGTGCGTTTACGCGATGATTTCCCTCGTTTGAACGTGATTAAGCTAGAGCAAAATTATCGTTCAACCCAACGTATTTTGCATTGTGCCAATATTTTGATTGATAACAATGACCACGTGTTTGATAAGAAACTCTTTTCAACCATTGGCGAAGGGGAAAAATTGCTTATTATCGAAGCAAAAAATGAAGAACACGAAGCAGAGCGGATTGTTGCCGAGTTGATCGCCCATCGTTTTAGCCGTAAAACTAAATATAAAGATTATGCGATTTTATATCGAGGCAATCATCAATCCCGATTACTCGAAAAAGTACTGATGCAAAACCGTATTCCTTACAAAATTTCGGGTGGTACTTCTTTTTTCTCCCGTGCAGAAATCAAAGATATGATGGCATATTTACGCTTGGTGGTGAATCAAGATGATGACGCCGCATTCCTGCGTATTGTGAATACACCGAAACGTGAAATTGGCACCGCCACGTTACAAAAACTTGGTGAGTTGGCTCAAGAAAAACACATCAGTTTGTTTGAGGCTATTTTTGAGTTTGCGCTTATTCAACGCATCACGCCAAAAGCCTATGATTCATTGCAAAAATTTGGCCGTTGGATTGTAGAACTTAATGATGAAATTCAACGTTCTGAACCAGAGCGAGCGGTACGTTCTATGTTATCCACGATTCATTATGAAGAATATTTGTACGAATACGCAACAAGCCCTAAAGCGGCAGAAATGCAAAGTAAGAATGTTGCCACGCTATTTGATTGGGTTGCGGATATGTTAAAAGGCGATGAAACCAATGAACCAATGAACCTTAATCAAGTAGTAACCCGCCTAACATTACGAGATATGTTGGAGCGAGGCGAAGACGATGATGAGAGCGATCAAGTTCAACTGATGACATTGCACGCCTCTAAGGGATTGGAATTCCCTTATGTTTATTTGATCGGTATGGAAGAGGGCATTTTGCCCCACCAAACTAGCATTGATGAAGACAACGTGGAAGAAGAACGCCGCTTGGCTTATGTTGGCATCACAAGAGCACAAAAAGAACTCACTTTTTCTTTGTGTCGAGAACGCCGTCAATATGGAGAATTAATTCGTCCAGAACCCAGCAGATTTTTAGCTGAATTACCCAATGACGATGTGTTATGGGAACGCGATAAACCAAAACTAACCACCGAGCAAAAACAAGAAAAAACACAAAATCAACTTGATAGATTGAGGGCGATTTTGAAAGGAGACTAGAAAATGGCTTTAAATGAAAAAATAATGGGGAGAAAGTGCGGCTAAGTTTTAAAGTATTTTTACAAATGGACTTTAAAATTTGATGCTTATGAATTTTAATTATCCCCTCAGCTTTTCTGCTAAAAAGTCTAAAAACACACGTAGGCGAAGATTGACAGCTTTATCACTGTAATAAACAGCGTTGAAAGGGAGTGTTTCATCGGTGATGTGATTAGAAAATAGGGGAATTAATTTTCCTTCAGCGATGTCATTGTCTACCAAAAAATCTGATAAGCAAGCGATACCACAACCTGAAAGGCACAATGACCGTAAGATTTCACCGCTGCTGGCGGTAAAGTGCGGTGAGATTTTATAGGGATTTCCTTGAGCATCTAGAACCGCCCATGTATTTAGAGAACTAGGTTCAGTGAAGCCTAAACATTGATGGTTGGCAAGATCTTCAGTTGATTGTGGTGTACCGTGTTTTGCCAAGTATTCTGGACTGGCAACTAATCGGAATTGGCTATCAAACAGATGACGAGCACGCAACCCAGAATCATTCAATTCTCCAGCTCGTAAAGCAATATCGACTTTGCGTTCAATCAGATTGATATAGCCTTCGGAAGAAACTAGCGAAAGTTGGATATGCGGATAACGTTCGTTGAATTTCGCTGCTAATGGCACTAGCAGATGTAACACCATCGGCATGGCGGAATCTACGCGTAGTACGCCTTGTGGTACTTCGTGCACAGCCAACATTTCAGCTTCTGCTGCAGCCATTTCTTGCAGAATTTTCTGCACTCGGCGAAAATATTGTGAACCTTCTTCTGTTAGTCTTAGCTGTCGCGTGGTGCGGTTGATTAGGTTAACGCCTAATTTTTCTTCTAACCTTTTCACCACACGGCTTACAGCAGAATTTGCCATCGCTAGCTGTTTGGCCGCACGGCTGAAACTACCATTTTCGACTACTTGTACAAATACGGTTAATTCTTCAGAAGTTGTTTTCATTTTATTATTCTGTTTAACGCAAAAGAGTTTTTTTATTTTTGCACTTTTTAAGTATAAAGTAAAACAGCATAATAAAGCTCTCTTTGGATTATTGCTTTAGGAGCAAAAAGATGAATATTTTATTATTAGACGGTGGTAAAGCGTTTGGACATTCTCACGGCGAGTTGAACCACACGCTTCATAAAAAAGCGAAAGAAGTTTTGACCGCACTTGGACACAATGTAAAAGAAACTGTGATCGATGCTGGCTATGATGTTGAAGCAGAAATCGAAAAATTCTTGTGGATGGATGCCGTGATTTGGCAAATGCCGAGCTGGTGGATGCACGAACCTTGGACAGTGAAAAAATACATAGACGAAGTATTAACCAGCGGACACGGCAAGTTATATCACAGTGATGGCAGACACAGCGTTAATCCAACCGAGGGCTATGGCACAGGCGGCTTGTTGCAAGGCAAAAAACATATGCTTTCACTTACTTGGAATGCACCGATTGAAGCCTTTACTCGCGAAGGCGATTTCTTTGAAGGCAAAGGTGTGGATGTGTTGTATATGCATTTCCACAAACTCAATGAGTTCATCGGCTTGACCCGTCTGCCGACATTCTTATGTAACGATGTGGTTAAAAATCCACAAGTAGAACAATATTTATCAGACTACCAAGCACATTTGGAAAAAGTGTTTGGCTAATAAAAAATCCATCTTCAATACGAAGATGGATTTTTTGTTTATTTCCTTGAGATTGTTGTTATTTAACAACTTCCCCACAAATCATATTCATCAGAATTTGTGATGGTTACTTTAATCACGTCGCCCACTTTGACATTGATTCCGCTTAAATTATCTACATAAACTAAACCATCCACTTCAGGGGCATCTGCTTTGGAGCGGCCAATAATGCCTTCTTCGTCAATTTCATCCACTAATACATCAAGAGTTTTACTGATTTTTTGTTTTAAACGGTTTGCAGAAATTTCCTGTTGTAATTGCATGAAACGATGGAAACGTTCTTCTTTCACATCTTCTGGCACTTGGTCAGCCATATCTGTTGCAGGTGCGCCTTCAACGGGGCTGAATTTGAAACAGCCTACGCGATCAAGCTGGGCTTCTTTTAAGAAATCGAGCAATAATTGGAAATCTTCTTCTGTTTCTCCTGGGAAACCTACAATGAAAGTGGAGCGTAATGTTAAATCAGGGCAAATTTCACGCCATTGTTTAATGCGTTCTAAAGTGCGGTCAATACTGCCCGGTCTTTTCATTGCTTTTAAGATTTTCGGGCTGGCGTGTTGTAATGGAATGTCTAAATACGGCAAGAGCGTGCCGTCTGCCATTAATGGAATTAAATCATCCACATGCGGATAGGGATACACATAATGTAAGCGAACCCAAATGCCAAGTTTGCCAAGCTGTTTACAAAGGGTCATTAAATCATTTTTAATTGGCATGCCATTCCAGAAAGCCGTTTTTACACCGCCCTCTTGGCGTTTTAAATCCATGGAATAAGCGGAAGTGTCTTGTGATACCACAAGTAATTCTTTTACGCCTGCTTCGGCTAAACGTTTTGCTTCGTCCAAAACTTGCGTAATAGAGCGGCTTTCCAAATCGCCACGCATAGATGGAATAATGCAGAACGTACAACGGTGATCACAGCCTTCAGAGATTTTCAAATAGGCATAATGTTTTGGTGTCAGTTTTACGCCTTGTTTTGGTACTAAGCTGGTGTAAGGGTTATGTGTCGGCTTTGACACGTATTTGTGAACTTGAGCCATCACTGTTTCATAACTATGTGGGCCGCTAACTTCCAAAACTTTAGGATGCACTTCACGAATTTGGTCTTCTTTTGCCCCCAAACAGCCAGTTACAATGACGCGCCCATTTTCTTCTAATGCTTCGCCAATCGCTTCGAGGGATTCCTGCACCGCGCTGTCAATAAATCCACAAGTATTCACAATCACTAAATCAACATTTTCATAGCTTGGCACAATGTTGTAACCATCGGTGCGTAGTTCCGTTAAGATTCGTTCAGAATCTACTAAGTTTTTGGGGCAACCAAGGCTTACAAAGCCAATGCTTGGAGTTGAATTTTGCATAAAAATAACCGTTTTTTCGCTCTATAAAATTTCAAGCACAAGATTTTACTCAATTTTCGCAAGAAAGGCGATAAATTAAAGGCTTGGAAGAGTAAAGATTTTAAGCTAAGTGATGTAGAATAGATGGTTATGTCGGAATCATTTTTATCATTATGGAAAATTCATCCTTACTTTTAACCGCACTTTTCGATCCTGATCACTTAATTATTTTTAGCAAAATGCTATTGGCGATGGTGCTTGGTAGTATTATTGGCTTAGAGCGTGAACTTAAACGTAAACCTGTGGGTGTAAAAACCTGCGCTATTATTGCCGTCACCACTTGTGTGCTAACCATTGTTTCGATTCAAGCCGCAGAGCATTATGCACAAGTTTCAGACAATATTCGTACGGATCCGATGCGTCTTGCGGCTCAAGTGATTAGTGGAATCGGTTTTTTAGGTGCTGGTGTGATTTTGCATAAGAAAAATGATGCGATTTCAGGTTTAACCACTGCGGCGATTATTTGGGCTTCTGCGGGGATCGGTATTGCTGCTGGAGCAGGTTTCGTATTCGATGCGGTCATTGCAACTGTGATGATTTTGGTGTCTATTCGATTAAGTCCGTTGGTACAACGTTGGGTACATCGTAAATCGCAACGTCGTCGGACAAAATTCAATATTCTTGTCAATGGTGCGGAAAGTATTGGAAAAGTCACTCAATTGTTAGTAAACAATCAGTATCGTATTGAACATATACAAGTGAAAGATCAAAGTAGTGGTGAAGTGCGGTTACAAATCTGTTGTTTTTCCATTGATTCCACAATGTTGAAAGATGCGTATGCGTTGTTGAAAGCGGAAGAAGGTGTAATGAGTGTGGAAGTAGATAACTAGAAAAAGAGTGATTAAATTAAATTTTCTTTTAAATTAACCACACTTTTTTATTTTTTATTTAATTTCTTTCACAACAGATCAATTTTCATTAAAAATACTTGATTTTGCTAACGCTATCTTGTAATTAGTAATTCTATTCAAACACAACAAACTAAGGAAACAACAATGAAAAATGTAGGCTTTATCGGTTGGCGCGGAATGGTCGGTTCCGTATTAATGGATCGTATGTCGCAGGAAAATGATTTTGAAAATCTTAATCCTGTATTTTTTACAACTTCACAAGCAGGTCAAAAAGCCCCTGTATTTGCAGGTAAAGAAGCGGGTAAGCTTAAAAATGCATTCGACATTGATGAACTTAAAAAATTAGACATTATCGTGACTTGCCAAGGTGGCGACTATACCAATGAAGTCTATCCAAAATTAAAAGCAACAGGTTGGGACGGTTATTGGGTTGATGCTGCTTCCGCATTACGTATGAAAGATGATGCAATTATTGTTCTTGATCCAGTAAACCAACACGTGATTTCTGAAGGCTTGAAAAAAGGCATTAAAACTTTTGTAGGCGGTAACTGTACGGTAAGCTTAATGTTGATGGCTATCGGTGGTTTGTTTGAGAAAGATTTAGTGGAATGGGTATCTGTCGCAACTTATCAAGCGGCTTCGGGTGCAGGCGCAAAAAATATGCGTGAATTACTTTCACAAATGGGTTTATTAGAACAAGCGGTTTCTAGTGAATTAAAAGACCCAGCTTCTTCTATTTTAGATATTGAACGTAAAGTGACTGCAGAAATGCGTTCTGATAACTTCCCAACGGATAATTTTGGTGCAGCATTAGGCGGTAGCTTAATTCCTTGGATTGACAAACTTCTTCCTGAAACAGGGCAAACTAAAGAAGAATGGAAAGGCTATGCAGAAACCAATAAAATCTTAGGTTTAAGCGACAATCCAATTCCTGTTGATGGTTTATGTGTGCGTATCGGTGCATTACGTTGCCACAGCCAAGCGTTCACCATCAAACTGAAAAAAGACTTACCATTAGAAGAAATCGAACAAATTTTAGCGGCTCACAACGAATGGGTTAAAGTGATTCCAAACGACAAAGAAACCACATTGCGTGAATTAACGCCAGCGAAAGTAACTGGTACATTAAGCGTGCCAGTGGGGCGTTTACGTAAATTGGCTATGGGACCTGAATATTTAGCAGCCTTTACTGTAGGCGACCAATTATTATGGGGTGCGGCAGAGCCAGTTCGCCGTATTTTAAAACAATTAGTGGCATAGTTTTACTTTCACTACAAAGGGCGTATTTACTACGCCCTTTTCATTAGAAAATTATGATCAGAGAACCTTATTTTCATCAATTTGCTCTTAAAGAATTACTGCCTTTTTTTAAGCAATTTCCGACGCAATATCTTTCTGGTAAACAAAATATAAAATTAGCTTATCGTCATTTGATTCAACCTGAAAGTGCGGTCAGAAAATTGATGATTTTAGTAAATGGTCGAGCAGAAAATATGCTGAAATGGACTGAATTGGCTTATGATTTTTATCATCAAGGCTATGATGTGCTGCTATTTGATCACCGTGGTCAAGGCTATTCACAGCGTATTATTCCTCAAAAAGGGCATTTAGACGAATTTCGTTTCTATGTCGATGATATGGCGAAAATCATCGAAAAAGTAACCGCACTTTTCAGCTATTCAACACAGCATTTGCTTGCTCATTCAATGGGCGCATTGATTTCCACCTATTATTTGGCAAATTGTGATCATCGCATTAATAAAGCGGTACTTTCTTCGCCTTTTTACGGTATTCCTTTAAAACATCCAATTAGAGATGAACTGATTATTGCCCTAATGAATATTTTAGGACAAGGCGAGCGTTATGTTTTTGGCAAAGGCGATTATCAACAAACCCACTTGGAATACAATGAATTAACTTTCTGTAAAACCAGAATGAAATGGATGAATCGTGTAAATCGTAAAAATCCAGCAATTAATCTTGGCGGGCCAACATTCCGTTGGGTGCATTTGTGTTTGAATGCAATTAAACGTTTGCCGAAAGTTATTCCTAAGATTGAAATTCCAATCCTAATTTTACAAGCGGAAAAAGAAAAAATCGTAGATAACAAAAATCTTGAAAAATTAACCGCACTTTTTCCTCATGCAGAATCCATGCTTGTATCTCAAGCAAAACATGAAATCCTTTTTGAAAAGGATAACGTGAGAAAAGCAGTGCTTGAACGCATGAATCAATTTCTTCATTCTTAAATTTTCCTAATTAGATTAAATATAAAACATTATATATTTATTTATGTAATGTTTTTTTATTTTTATCTCATGAGTGTTTAAGCTTTTATTGAGCAAGATCATAGTTTCTTTCTCACTATATCCCTACAATCCATAATACTTATTTATAGTTATACTTTTTATTGTTTGTATAGTTGGAGTGTCTATGTCAAAAATGAAGAAAATTGTCACCGCACTTTGCTTGGTGGGTGTCGGTGCTGTAGCATTGTGGGGAACGCAGTGGGTTATGCATAAAACCAGTACAACTGAGTTTTGTGTAAGTTGTCATTCAATGAGCTATCCAAAAGCAGAATGGGAAGGTTCGAGCCACTTTGCGAATACAAAAGGCGTGCGAGCACAATGTTCAGACTGCCATATTCCAAAAGAAGGTTGGCATTATGTCAAAGCGAAATTTATTGCTTTAAAAGACTTGTGGTATGAAGCACAAGGCAAGATTGAGAATAAAGAAAAATATGAAGCTCATCGTGAGGAAATGGCACAACGAGTGTGGGACGATATGAAAGCCAACGATTCAGAAACCTGTCGCAGCTGCCACAGTTTTGATGCAATGGAGCTTTCAAAACAAACTAAATTAGCAAAACAAACTCATACAGATGCCCAAAAAAATGGCCAAACCTGTATTGATTGCCATAAAGGTATTGTTCACTTCCTTCCTGAAGCACATGGCGATCAAAATGCGCAAAAATCCTCTGCTGTACAAGGTGATACTCTCTCTGATGGTTCAGCCATTTTTGCCACTGAAATGATGAAAGCGACTAATGATAAAGGAAATGAGGTTCGCTTAATGCCTTATGCAGAATTAATGCAATGGAAAGTAAATGGCGATCAAGTTCAAGGCACCTTGCATGGTTGGCAACAAGTAGGAGCTGAAGCGCTTGTTTATCAAGAGTTAGGCAAACGTATCACGCTTGCTTTACTGGATGAAGATGCACGTAATCATGTTCAAGTATTAAAAACAGTTCATGATGCAGTAACAGATTCTGACTGGAAAGAAATCAATGTTGCGGTGAATGTTAAAAAAGAAAAAATGACATCAGATTTAGCCGCACTTAATCAATACGGTAGTCAGTTAAATCAAACTCAATGTAGTAGTTGTCACGCAGCAATTAGTGCGGACCATTACACGGCTAACCAATGGATTGGTGTGGTGAATTCTATGAAAGACCGTACATCAATGAACAAAGATGAAGTACGTGCATTAACTATTTATCTGCAACGCAATGCCAAAGATATGGCAAAAAAATAATTACTGAGTATCTAACGAGGCTGAAATGAAAAAAAATAACGTAAACGAACAACGTCGTGATTTTCTGAAAAAAACATCTTTAGGCGTGGCTGGTAGTGCCCTTTCCGGTGGTATGGTGGGCATTGTATCAAAAAGTGCTGTAGCAAAAGAAGCTGAAATGAAAACGGTAGTGACTGCCGCTCATTGGGGATCTCTTGGGGTTGTTGTACAAGATGGTAAGGTCGTGAAATCTGGTCCTGCTATTGAGCCTGCAGTGCCGAACGAATTGCAAACAGTTGTTGCCGATCAATTGTATAACGAAGCCCGCGTGAAATATCCAATGGTGCGTAAAGGCTTTTTAGCTAACCCAGGAAAAAGCGATACTACAATGCGTGGTCGTGATGAATGGGTGCGTGTTTCTTGGGATGAAGCGTTAGATTTAGTACACAATCAGCTTAAACGCATTCGTGACGAACATGGACCAACAGGTATTTTTGCCGGTTCTTATGGTTGGTTTAGTTGTGGTTCATTACATGCTTCTCGTACGTTATTACAGCGCTATATGAACGCTACTGGTGGTTTTGTGGGTCATAAAGGGGACTACTCTACGGGTGCCGCACAAGTCATCATGCCGCATGTGCTTGGTACTATTGAAGTCTATGAACAACAAACCAGCTGGGAATCCATATTAGAAAGTAGTGATATTATTGTGCTTTGGTCTGCAAATCCACTCACAACCATGCGTATTGCTTGGATGTCTACTGACCAAAAAGGGATTGAATATTTCAAAAAATTCCAAGCGAGTGGAAAACGCATTATTTGTATCGACCCACAAAAAAGCGAAACTTGCCAAATGCTGAATGCAGAATGGATTCCGGTGAATACAGCAACGGATGTACCATTAATGCTTGGTATTGCGCATACTTTAGTTGAACAAGGTAAGCACGATAAAGATTTCTTGAAAAAATACACGTCGGGTTATGCTAAATTCGAGGAATATTTATTAGGTAAAACCGATGGCCAACCAAAAACAGCAGAATGGGCGGCAAAAATTTGTGGTGTACCAGCAGAAACGATTAAACAGCTTGCAGCAGATTTCTCTAGCAAACGTACTATGTTAATGGGGGGCTGGGGTATGCAACGCCAACGCCATGGTGAACAAACCCACTGGATGTTAGTAACGCTAGCGTCTGTGTTGGGACAAATTGGCTTGCCAGGTGGTGGTTTCGGTTTAAGTTATCACTATTCAAATGGTGGGGTGCCAACAGCGACAGGGGGTATTATCGGCTCCATTACCGCAAGTCCATCAGGCAAAGCGGGTGCAAAAACATGGTTGGATGATACCTCTAAATCTGCCTTCCCATTAGCTCGTATTGCTGATGTGTTGCTCCATCCAGGTAAAAAAATTCAGTATAACGGTACTGAAATTACTTATCCTGACATCAAAGCGGTATATTGGGCAGGTGGTAACCCGTTCGTTCACCATCAAGATACCAATACCTTAGTGAAAGCTTTCCAGAAACCTGATGTGGTGATTGTCAATGAGGTGAACTGGACGCCAACTGCACGCATGGCAGATATTGTATTGCCGGCAACTACCAGTTATGAACGTAATGACTTAACCATGGCAGGCGACTACTCCATGATGAGCGTTTACCCGATGAAACAAGTAGTTCCACCACAATTTGAAGCGAAAAATGACTACGATATTTTCGTTGAACTCGCAAAACGAGCAGGTGTGGAAGAACAATACACTGAAGGTAAAACGGAAATGGAATGGCTGGAAGAATTCTACAATGCAGCCTTTACTGCCGCACGTGCAAACCGTGTAGCAATGCCACGTTTTGATAAATTCTGGGCAGAAAATAAACCATTAAGTTTTGAAGTGGGCGAAGCCGCGAAGAAATGGGTGCGTTATGGTGAATTCCGTGAAGATCCATTGCTCAATCCGCTCGGCACGCCATCAGGCAAAATTGAGATTTTCTCTGATGTTATTGAGAAAATGCATTATAACGACTGTAAAGGTCACCCAAGCTGGATGGAGCCAGAAGAATTTGCGGGTAATGTGACAGAAGAATATCCGTTAGCTTTAGTGACGCCACATCCTTACTATCGTTTACATAGCCAATTGGCACATACTTCATTACGTCAAAAATATGCGGTAAATGATCGTGAGCCAGTGATGATTCACCCTGAAGATGCCACTGCTCGCGGTATTAAAGACGGTGATATTGTTCGCATTCATAGCAAACGCGGTCAAGTGCTTGCAGGTGCGGTTGTCACAGAAAACATCATCAAAGGTACTGTCGCTCTCCATGAAGGCGCGTGGTATGACCCAATGGACTTAGGTGAAAGTGAAAAACCATTGTGTAAAAATGGTTGTGCAAATGTCTTAACTAGAGATGAAGGTACATCTAAATTGGCACAGGGTAATTCTCCAAATACTTGTATCGTTCAGATTGAGAAATTTACAGGTGTAGCACTAGAAGTTACGGTATTTAAACAACCTAAACAGGTGGCGTAAAACTATTAAAAATATAACCGCACTTCAAAAAGTGCGGTTCTTTTTTAATAATAGAACGAAGAAGCATTAACAGCACTAAATTCTAAACATGAGGTGTTATTTGAGCAAGATGAATTAAGACGGGAAACAATGTCTAAGATTTTAGTATTTTTGAATGATAAGTAGATTTTTATTCAATAATATATTTAATGTGTAGATAAAATATTCAAACAGGTGTGTTTTTCAAAAAATGGTTTGACATATTTTCTAAAAAACGTATTATACCGCTCACACTGATTGTGGTGAGATGGCCGAGCAGGCTGAAGGCGCTCCCCTGCTAAGGGAGTATGGGGTTAAAAAGCTCCATCGAGGGTTCGAATCCCTCTCTCACCGCCATTGTTTGTTTTATTTATTCTGCACCCGTAGCTCAGCTGGATAGAGTACTCGGCTACGAACCGAGCGGTCAGAGGTTCGAATCCTCTCGGGTGCGCCATTTTTAAAACGGCTCTATCTTATTAAAGTGGTTATGAATAATTAAAGCATCATCTACGCACCCGTAGCTCAGCTGGATAGAGTACTCGGCTACGAACCGAGCGGTCAAAGGTTCGAATCCTTTCGGGTGCGCCATTTCTACATTATTACTTTCATTAAAATATTCTTTACTATTCAATATATTTGTTATATTTATTTCTTGCATCTATTTATTTTTAATCATTTAAAATATGAAAAAACAATCTTTACCAACTAAATTTAGTCCATTTGCTTGGGGGCTTGCTGCTTTTTGTTCGCCTATATTATTGTGTCCAATGGCACTGTTAATTTCTACGGCATTCAGTAAAAACCCTTATCTAACAAACTGGCAAATCAATTTATTTTCAATACTTTTTTGGGTTTATCCCTTTATTCTAGCCATTACAGCTCGAATACTATACCTTATTCATCAACATAAACCTAAACTAGCAAATAAATTATTAATATTAAGTGCGGTCATTTTTTATGTGGTTTTAATTACGATTTGTAAAATTGGTTTATAAAAAAATCCTACGATAAAACGTAGGATTTTTTATTTTATTTTTTCTTTATTGGTCGCTGCCAACCTTGAATATGTCGTTGAGCAACTCTTGTAATCACTAATTCATTTTCGCCTACATCACGTGTAATTGTTGTGCCTGCACCAATAGTTGCACCACTTGCGACTTTCACTGGCGCGACTAATTGTGTATCAGATCCCACAAATACATCATTACCGATGATCGTTTTAAATTTATTTGCACCATCGTAGTTACAGGTGATAACACCCGCACCAATATTACAATTTGAACCGATTTCTGAATCGCCAACATAAGTTAAATGATTTACTTTAGAGCCTTTACCAACGGTAGATTTTTTAATTTCTACAAAGTTACCGACATGCGTTTCAGCTGCGAGTTCTGCACCTGGGCGTAAACGAGAAAATGGACCAATTGCGGCTTTTTCTCCCACTACAGAATCCTCTAGCACAGAATAGGGTTTTATTTCTACATCATTGCCAATAACAACATTTTTCAATACGCAACCTGCGCCAATTTTTATGCGATCGCCGAGTTTAACACGACCTTCGATAATAACATTAACGTCGATTTCCACATCTTTTCCATGCTCTAATGTTCCACGTAGGTCAAAGCGAGCGGGATCGTAGATCATTACGCCTTCAAGTAATAATTTGGAGGCTTGTTTATTTTGAAAATAACGTTCAAGTGCGGCTAATTGTAAGCGATTATTTGCACCTTCAACTTCCATGACATCTGTTGCTTGTACGGCAATCACTTGGCAATTATCCTGGTTTGCGAGAGCAATAAGATCCGTTAAGTAATATTCGCCTTGAGCATTATTATTGCCTACACGAGCTAGCCATTTTTTGAAACTTGCACCATCGGATACCATCACGCCAGTATTTACTTCTTTAATATTTAGTTGATCTGCATTTGCATCTTTTTGTTCTACAATTGCTACAACATTCCCATTTTCACGGATAATTCGTCCATAGCCTGTTGGGTTATCTAAATTTACGGTAAGCAATGCAATGCCATTTTCTGGTTTCGCTTCAATTAATTTTTCTAATGTTTCTTTCGTTATTAACGGTGCATCGCCGTAAAGCACAACAATATTTTCGTTATCTTTAAAGAAAGGTGCCGCTTGTTGAACTGCATGTGCTGTGCCAAGTTGTTCTGTTTGTAATACCCAGTTTACTTGTTCATTTGCAAGATGGGTACGCATTAAGTCCCCACCGTGACCATAGATTAAATGAATATTTTCTGAGCCTAATTGATGGGTGGTATCAATCACGTGTTTTACCATTGGTTTACCAGCGATTGTATGTAGCACTTTAGGTAAATCAGAATACATGCGAGTTCCTTTTCCAGCTGCTAAAATTACCGCACTTAATGCTTTTTTTGTCATAGATTTTCTCTTTATTCATCAATAATGGGTAATATTCTATCGTAGAAAGATAGCGAATGGTAAGTTTTTAAGTAAAAGCTATAACAGACTTTTAGATAAGAAAAAAACCGACGGTTTCCCATCGGTTTTTTGAATTTTAAAGTGGTTAAAATAGAAATTATTTAACTTCTACTTCTGCACCCGCTTCTTCTAATTCTTTCTTAAGTGCTTCAGCTTCTTCTTTAGAAACGCCTTCTTTTAAGTTAGCTGGAGCAGATTCAACTAAATCTTTAGCTTCTTTTAAGCCTAAACCAGTTGCACCACGTACTGCTTTAATTACTGCTACTTTGTTAGCACCTGCAGATTTAAGTACAACGTCGAATTCAGTTTTTTCTTCTGCTGCCGCTGCACCGCCTGCTGCTGGAGCTGCTGCTACTGCTGCCGCTGCTGAAACACCGAATTTTTCTTCCATCGCTGCGATTAATTCAACGATTTCAGTTACAGTTTTTGAAGCAATCGCTTCAATGATTTGTTCGTTAGTTAATGACATAACAATCAATTCCTAAAATAAATAAAGTTAGATGAAGTAAGAAACGCTTAATGATTAAGCTGCTTCTTGTAATTTGTCGCGTAATGCCGCGAAGGTGCGAGCAAGTTTGCCTGCTGCAGCTTCTTTCATTGTGCCCATTAAACGTGCAATCGCTTCTTCGTAAGTTGGTAATGTTGCCAAGAATTCAACATCTTGGATTTTACCTTCAAAGGCTGCACCTTTAATTTCAAACTTATCGTTTGCTTTAGCAAACTCTTTGAACAAACGAGCAGCTGCGCCCGGGTGTTCGTTAGAGAACGCGATAAGTGTTGGACCTACAAACGTATCTTTTAAGCATTCGTAATCTGTGCCTTCAACTGCGCGACGTAATAAAGTATTACGAACTACACGCATTGTAACGCCAGCTTCACGTGCTGATTTACGTAATTCAGTCATTTTCTCAACAGTTACACCGCGAGAATCCGCGATTACTGCTGAAAGTGCACCTTTGGCTGCTTCATTTACTTCAGCAACAATTGCTTGTTTGTCTTGAAGATTTAATGCCATTGGCTTTTAGCTCCTGAATACACTCCGATTACTCGGAATTAATTTACCTAATCCTAAGACTAGGATGACTTCGGCGCCCAGAAGCAAGAAAAATTCTTATTCTGTTCACCATCTACGTAGGATAATTAAGATTACTCCCCTACGGTCTTGGATGGGGCTTGAATAGGTCAAGCACCAACCAGAAATTTGTTAGATTGACTAACACAGGCACAGGATTATAGAGAAAAGCTATGTTCTTGTAAAGAATATTGTTGGAAAAAGAGCCAAATTCCTATGATAGCTTCTCTACTAATTCCACTGCAGCCCCAATATAAGTAGCGGGTGTTAATTTTTGTAAACGTAATTTTTCTTCTTGTGGAATAGCCAACTTATCAATGAATTCACGCATAGCTTGTTCTGTCACTCGTTTACCTCGCGTTAATTCTTTTAATTTTTCGTAAGGTTTTTCTATTCCATAGCGGCGCATTACGGTTTGAATTGGTTCAGCTAAAACTTCCCAGTTTTGATTGAGTTCTTCTAATAAGTGCGGTTGATTTACTTCAAGTTTACTAATTCCTTTGCGCGTTGAAGCATAAGCAATCAAACAATAACCTAATCCTACGCCTAAATTACGTAATACGGTTGAATCCGTTAAGTCACGCTGCCAGCGAGAAATTGGTAATTTTTGACCTAAATGGGTCATTACTGCATTGGCTAACCCTAGATTGCCCTCTGAGTTTTCAAAATCAATTGGATTGACTTTATGTGGCATGGTTGAAGAACCAATTTCGCCTGCAATAGTTCGTTGTTTAAAGTGATTTAATGCAATGTATCCCCATAAATCACGATCAAAATCAATGATAATGGTATTAAAGCGTACTACTGCATCAAAAAATTCAGCAATGTAATCGTGCGGCTCAATTTGCGTGGTATAAGGATTCCATTGAATACCTAATGAAGTGACAAATTCTTCGCTGAATTTATGCCAATCAATATTAGGATATGCTGATAAATGTGCATTGTAGTTACCTACCGCACCATTGATTTTACCTAAGATTTCCGCGTTCTGAAGTTGTTTAAATTGACGTTTTAGGCGGTAAACGACATTCGCCATTTCTTTGCCCACTGTGCTTGGTGAAGCTGGCTGACCATGTGTGCGAGAAAGTAATGGGATCGTTTTATATTCTTCTGCAAGACGAGTGATTTCATCAATCAATTTTTTCCATTCTGGTAAAATCACTTCGTCACGAGCGGTACTTAACATTAATGCGTGAGAGAGGTTGTTAATATCTTCTGAGGTGCAAGCGAAGTGAATAAATTCGGAAACGTTCATTAGTTCCACTTCATTTTGAATTTTCTCTTTCAGAAAATATTCAACGGCCTTTACATCGTGATTAGTTGTGCGTTCAATTTCTTTAATATGCGCAGCATCTGTTTCATTAAAATTAGCCACAATTCCATCTAAAAAAGCATTTGCTTGCATAGAAAATGTCGGTACTTCAGTAATGTCTGCCGTTGAAGCTAATTTTTGTAACCAACGAACTTCCACAGCTACACGGAATTTCATTAACCCGAATTCGCTAAAAATAGCACGTAATGGCGTTACTTTATCTTGATAACGACCATCAAGAGGAGAAAGTGCGGTCAGTGTAGAGAGTTGCATAAATGTTTGCTCCAGAATTGTATTAATAAATAGAAGAATAAATCTGTTTTGCGGTGGCAAGTAATTTTCTGCGGAAAAATAAAATTTGCCATTTTGTTCCGCCCATTTGTTTCCATAGCACAGCAGAGCGAATGCCTGCAAGTAGCACTGCACGAATTTTATTTTGCACGAGTTCTTGTCGCAAATAATCAGGTGAGCCTAGTATGTGAATTTTTTTGCCCAATGGGCTAATAACGTCGCTGTAAATATTTGCCATAATAGATAGCATTGTTTCACTATCGCGAGCGTAATGAATTTCCTGTTCTTTTAGGCGAGAAATTCGATTGCCTAATGTTTGTTTGGCATCGGGATTTTTCGATAATTTCCCTTCTAATGCCAAAAGGCTTAGCCAATAGCGAGTTAAATTTTGATCACCTTGCGCGTTGAGCTGATGAATTAAGGTTTCTAGACCTAATTTTAAATGACGAACTTCCCCACCAAAAACATCTTCGATTTGTTGTGGTTGGGTAATGAAAAGGCTATTAAGTGCGGTTAAAAATGTATCTGAATCTGCTCGGCTTTCTGTTGCAAGTTGATGAACCAATTTTGCTGATTGGCACACGCCAGCAAGGGCAAGAACAATATCGTGGTAGTTTTTCATTAGAAAATAGTAGGAAAACGTTTCCGTTAAATATAGCATTTTTAACCTAGCTTTTGAACTCGAACATTAAAAAAGCCTAGAGTTTCTGATATGATGAGCGAACAGTTTTAAGGTATTAAGGATTGATTATGGCAAAACCAATTGTTTTTAGTGGCGTGCAGCCTTCTGGTGAATTAACTATCGGAAATTATTTGGGCGCGTTGCGCAACTGGGTGAAAATGCAAGAGGATTATGAATGTATTTTCTGCGTAGTTGATTTACATGCGATCACTGTGCGTCAAGATCCTGTTGCCCTTCGCAAAGCAACGCTTGATGTGCTTGCTCTTTATTTGGCGTGCGGAATTGATCCAAATAAAAGTACTATTTTTGTTCAATCTCACGTTCCAGAACACACGCAATTAAACTGGGTGTTAAACTGCTACACTTATTTTGGTGAAATGAGCCGAATGACGCAATTCAAAGATAAATCAGCGCGTTATGAAGAAAATATTAACGTGGGTTTGTTTGATTATCCTGTGTTAATGGCGGCGGATATTTTACTTTATCAAGCAAAAAGCGTGCCTGTTGGCGATGACCAAAAACAACACTTAGAAATTACGCGTGATATTGCAAATCGCTTTAATGCGCTCTATGGCAATATTTTTACCATTCCTGAAATTTTCATTGGAAAAGCAGGTGCGCGTATTATGTCATTGCAAGATCCTGAAAAGAAAATGTCAAAATCAGATGATAACCGCAACAATGTAGTGACACTTTTAGAAGATCCAAAATCTGTGGCGAAGAAAATTAAACGTGCCGTAACAGATTCAGATGAGCCGCCAGTTGTTCGTTATGATGTGCAAAATAAAGCGGGGGTATCCAATCTTTTAGATATTCTTTCTGCGGTTACGGATAAGCCAATTGCTGATCTTGAAAAAGAATTTGAAGGTAAAATGTACGGACATTTAAAAACTGCAGTAGCGGATGAAGTCTCAACTTTACTTGCTGGTTTACAAGAACGTTTCCATCAATATCGTGATGATGAAGCTTTATTAGATAATATCTTACGACAAGGTGCGGAAAAAGCGCGTGCAAAAGCCCAAGAAACCTTGGCGAAAGTGTATGAAGCAGTAGGTTTTGTTGCTGCAAAATAATCTGAATAAAAGGGATAATATTATGGCAATTCAAACTGAAAAACCGATTGAATGTGTAGGTTGTAACACATTTGATATGAAATCACTTTTCGATAATCGTGATTGTAGTCAGGTTATTGAATATATTTATGACGGTGAAGAACAAGCGCAAGAAGCGCTCGCATTTTTTACCCAGAAAGCGCGTGATGTAGAAAGTGAACCTTGTGAAATTCAATCTGAAATTACAAAAGTGGATGATGGCTATTTATTAAAGGCAGATTTCACTTTCTGTTGTCAAGCTGAATTGGTGATTTTTCAAATGCGTATTGCGTAAGAAAAACAGCTGAAAAATAAGCCGCACTTTTGCGGCTTATTTTGAACCTATCCCAAACGTAGGGTGGGCTTCAGCCCACCAAAATATCTTACGATTGTTTGTTGGTGGGCTAAAGCCCACCCTACAATTACTAAAGAAATCTACGCAGTCGATAAAAGAGTGATTAAAATTTGCATTTTGATGATTTTAAAATACGGCTTACAAACAAAAGTGCGGTCAAAATAATTTTCTTTTATGCTCATACAAAGCAATTAGGATTTTGTACTTATTATACTTTTTCATTTTGATATTGATTAGATAAATTGAATTATTTAATATATGACAATTATTATCATTAAAAATAAGGAAACCTATGACCAACTTTAAATTCAGCCTGCTTGCTTGCTCTATTGCATTTGCATTAAATGCAAGCACAGCCTATGCTGCCCAACCAACCAACCAACCAACCAACCAACCAACCAACCAACCAACCAACCAACCAACCAACCAACCAACCAACCAACCAACCAACCAACCAACCAACCAACCAACCAACCAACCAACCAACCAACCAACCAAAATAGTAATCTTTCTGAACAACTAGAACAAATAAATGTATCTGGTTCTACCGAAAATAGTGATTCGAAAACACCACCAAAAATTGCTGAAACAGTAAAATCAGCAAAAAAATTAGAAAAAGAACAGGCACAAGATGTTAAAGATCTCGTACGTTATGAAACAGGGATTACTGTCGTAGAGGCGGGACGTTTTGGGAATAGTGGCTTTGCCGTTCGAGGAGTAGATGAAAATCGTGTAGCCGTTCAAATAGATGGATTGCATCAAGCAGAAACAATTTCCTCACAAGGTTTTAAAGAGCTTTTTGAAGGCTATGGAAACTTCAATAACACGAGAAACACTGCAGAGATTGAAACCCTCAAACAAGTAACTATTCGTAAAGGCGCAGACTCGCTAAAATCAGGGAGTGGTGCATTAGGTGGTTCAGTAAGTTTTGATACAAAAGATGCAAGAGATTATTTACTTAACAAAAATTACTATGCTTCCTATAAAAGAGGCTATAACACAGCAGATAACCAAAATCTTCAAACACTCTCTCTTGCTGGGCGTTATAAATATTTTGATGCAATTGCAGTAATTACATCACGTAAAGGCCATGAATTAGAAAACTATGGTTATAAAAATTATAACGATAGAATACAAGGTAGAGAAAGAGAAAAAGCCGATCCTTATCGAAGAACGCAAGAAAGTAAACTGTTAAAATTTGCTTTTCAACCCACTGAAAATCACCGCTTGTCTGTAGTGGTAGATTTATATAAACAAACGTCTAAAGGTCATGACTTTTCTTATACTCTAAAACCAAACACGGAGTATATGACCTATGACGAGGTAGAATTACGCCATACCAATGATAAAGTGGATCGTAAAAATCTTGCGTTTACTTATGAAAACTTCACAACAACACCGCTTTGGGATACATTGAAAATCACCTATTCCCAACAAAAAATTACAACCCGAGCAAGAACAGACGATTACTGTGATGGGAATGACAAATGTGCCTTGGCTGGAAATCCGCTTGGAATGAAATATAACAATGAAAATAAACTTATTGGGAAAGATGGTAATCCTGTTAAATATAAAGATATTGATCAAAAGAATACAGCAAAAGAAAAAACAACGGAATTAACCCAAACAGGGAAATATCCTTGGAAAAGAGTTGATTGGGATAAAATTAGATCCAAACATCCAAATGCCACCATTCAGAAATATTGTGAAGAAGATAATGGCGATGCTTGTACTTATATAATAGAAACTCGTCAAAAAGAAAACACCTTTGAAATCAATGGCAAAAAATACGATCTATTATCTGAAGCACATAAAAACGTTATCTCTGATGAACAAAGATTGCCGACTAACGTCAATTATCTTTTTAGTTGTGATGGCTTAAATTGCGACTATGGAAAAATTCAAGGCTTTAACAAAGATGGAACTACTGAAGATATTCCTTTTGAGGTAATTTACAAAAACGGCAAAAAATATGCCAAAACAGCAGTTAAAGCTAATAATCAGCTATCTGGGCCATACCTATTTATGCCAAATAAAAAAGGTTATCAGACTAATCTTTGGTCGCAACGTGACTTAACAAGTGAAACTAAACAAATTAACCTTGACTTAACAAAACATCTTGAATTAGGTAAAACACAGCACGATTTGTCTTATGGTGGCTTGTGGTCTGAAATGGAAAAATCAATGACCAATATTTCTGGTGATTCCCCAATGAATGTAAAATGGTGGGCACAATATCCACATAGTTGTGAGACCTTTTTGCCACCTTCAACAACGGTTCTTAATGCGAAACCAACGTTAAATCCAGAACGGACGAGTACATTATGTAATAATGTCAATGTGTTCTCTTTCCTCATTCCAGTGAAAACGAAAACAGGTGCGTTATATTTTATTAATGATTTCCGTGTGAATAACTATGTAGCTTTTAATTTAGGTTATCGTTATGATCGAGTGAAATATGAACCAGAATATATTCCTGGAAAAACACCAAAAATCCCTGATGATATAGTCGCTAATCTTTATGTAAAAAAGCCTGAATTTAAAGAGGAAGAAACCCCCGAAGAATTAAAGAAAAAAGAAGCCAATGCTGCCGCAAATATTAAAGAATTTGCTCAACCCAAAAAATTCTCTGCAAGCTCTTACTCTGTGGGGACAACGCTTGATCCATTAAGTTGGTTACGCTTACAAGCAAAATATGGTAAAGCATTCCGTGCACCAACAAGTGATGAAATTTACTTCACTTTCTTGCATCCAGATTTTTCTATTCGACCAAATAGAGATCTTCAAGCAGAAACGGCAAAAACAAAAGAGCTAGCTTTAACCTTACATAACGAAATAGGTTACGTGACGACTTCTGTTTTTGACACACGCTATCGTAATTTTATTGATTTAGCCTATAAAGGTCTTTATAACGTTCAGAGACATTCAAAACTGACGCCATATCACACATATCAAAATGTAAATAGACCAAATGCTAAAGTAACTGGTTTGGAAATTGCGTCGCAAATCTCTTTAGGAAAGATGACTCAATTCCTTGATGGTTTGAGCCTAAGTTATAAGTTTACTTATCAAAAAGGTAAAATAGATGGCAATGTACCAATGAATGCTATTCAACCAAAAACCTCTGTTTATGGCGTGAGTTATGCTCATCCTGCTGATAAATTTGGCTTAGACCTGTACTTTACTCACGTCTCTGCCAAAAATGCAGAAGATACTTATAATATGTTCTATAAAGAAGAAAGAAAAAAAGACAGCACAATTAAATGGAGAAGTGAATCTTATACAACCATTGATTTGTTAGGATATATCAAACCAATTAAAAATCTTACTTTAAGAGCAGGGGTATATAATTTAACCAATAGAAAATATATTACTTGGGACTCTGCGAGATCAATTAGACCATTTGGTACAAGTAATATGATTAATCAAGATACGGGATTAGGTATCAATCGTTTCTACGCTCCAGGCAGAAACTATAGAATGTCAGTTCAGTTTGAGTTTTAGTTATCTCTAAAACCCAAAGTGATATTATTTATAGGGTCGGCTTATGCCCCCTATAACAACTGAAATTACAAAAGTGGATGATGGTTATTTATTAAAGGCAAATTTCACTTTTTGTTGTCAAGCTGAATTGGTGATTTTTCAAATGCGTATTGCGTAAGAAAAACAGCTGAAAAATAAGCCGCACTTTTGCGGCTTATTTTGTTTTTAGGATTAGCTTTCTACAAAGCTTAAGGCTGTTTCAACCACTTCAATTCCTGCGCCTTGTTTAAACGCATTTTCGCTTAAATAGCGTCGCCATTGACGAGCACCTTTGCAATTTTGGAATGCGCCTAATATATGACGGACGATATGATTCAGGTGTATGCCTTGGCTAAGTTGTTGTTCAATATAAGGAAGCATTGACCGTACCGCTTCATGAGCGGTAATAATTGGTGCGTTAGGATCAAATAAGGCTTGGTCAATTTGCCCAAGTAAACTTGGATTTTGATAGGCCTCTCGCCCAACCATCACGCCGTCCACATATTGCAAATGTTGCTTCATTTCTTCAATGGTTTTTATACCACCATTAATTGCAATAGTTAGATGTGGAAAATCACGTTTTAGTTGATACACCCGAGTATAATCTAATGGCGGAATTTCTCGATTTTCTTTGGGACTTAACCCCGAAAGCCAAGCTTTTCGTGCGTGGATAATAAACTCTTGGCAACCTTTTCCTTGAACTTTTTCAATAAAATCACATAAAAATTCATAGCTGTCTAATTCATCAATGCCAATACGCGTTTTCACAGTGACTGGAATTTTGACCGCACTTTGCATTTGTTCTACACAGTCTGCCACCAAATCTGCTTTCGCCATTAAGCAAGCACCAAACATTCCATTTTGTACGCGATCAGAAGGGCATCCTACATTAAGATTAATTTCGTGATAGCCTCGTTCCTCAGCAAGTTTTGCGCAATATTTGAGTTGTTCAGGATCGCTTCCTCCCAGCTGTAACGCAACGGGATTTTCTTGTAAATCAAAATCCAAGTGGTCATATTTTGCGTGGATAATCGCTGGTGCTGTGACCATTTCAGTGTAAAGTAATGCGTGCTTTGAAAATTGGCGATGAAAATAACGACAATGGCGTGTTGTCCAATCTAACATTGGTGCAACAGAAAAACGGCCGCGGTAAAAGTGCGGTAGATTTTGAGGCATTTTTATTTCTCTTGTTCGGTTTTGCTACGTAATTCTTCGGCTTGGCGAGCTTGCATTTGCTGGAGAAAACAGCCTGCAGCAAAGTGGTAAAATGGTTTTGGGCTAAATTGGTGCGAGATTATGGATGCAATAATGCTGGAAATCAAGAGCCAAATGAGAACGGGTTGTGCACCTGTCATTTCCATTACAATAACACTGGCTGTAACTGGCGATTGTGTGCAGCCAGCTAAAAATGCCACCATACATAAAATCACCAAAAAACGTTGATCAACCATACCACCACTTAGATCCCAAAGCATTGTGCCAATGCCTGCGCCTGTTGTCAGTGATGGGGTAAAGATACCACCGGCAATACCATTCCTAGGGGTAACATAAACCAAACTGCAACAGGATATTTAGATGACCAGTGAGCATTTAGTTCTAATCCAAAATCAGATAATTTAGTAAATATTTACATATATAAAATAAAAAAGTGCGGAGAATTTTCTCCGCACTTTTCTTTTGTTTCTTCTGTCTTTTATCTTTAAGACATTCAGGAATCCATCAATTATTTGATGATTTTCGCAACAACGCCCGCACCTACTGTACGGCCACCTTCACGGATTGCGAAACGTAAACCTTGGTCCATCGCAATTGGGTGGATTAAGCTTACTGTCATCTTGATGTTATCGCCTGGCATTACCATTTCCACGCCTTCTGGTAATTCAATAGTACCAGTTACGTCTGTTGTACGGAAATAGAATTGTGGACGGTAACCTTTGAAGAATGGAGTATGACGACCACCTTCATCTTTTGATAATACGTATACTTCTGATTCAAAATCAGTGTGTGGTGTGATTGAACCTGGTTTCGCTAATACTTGACCACGTTCGATTTCTTCACGTTTGGTACCACGTAATAATGCACCGATATTTTCACCTGCACGACCTTCGTCAAGTAATTTACGGAACATTTCAACACCTGTTACAGTAGTTTTCGCTGTATCTTTGATACCGACGATTTCTACTTCATCGCCTGTACGGATGATACCACGTTCTACACGACCAGTTACTACTGTACCACGACCTGAGATTGAGAACACATCTTCGATTGGAAGAAGGAACGGTTGGTCAATCGCACGCTCTGGCTCTGGGATGTAAGTATCTAAGTGGTTTGCTAACTCAAGGATTTTTTCTTCCCATTCTGCTACGCCGTTTAATGCTTGTAATGCTGAACCACGTACGATTGGCGTGTCGTCACCTGGGAAGTCATATTGAGAAAGAAGTTCACGTACTTCCATTTCTACTAATTCTAATAACTCTTCGTCATCTACCATATCGCATTTGTTTAAGAATACGATGATATATGGTACACCTACTTGGCGACCTAATAAGATGTGTTCACGAGTTTGCGGCATAGGACCATCTGTTGCTGCTACTACTAAAATAGCACCATCCATTTGCGCCGCACCGGTAATCATGTTTTTAACATAGTCGGCGTGTCCTGGACAGTCTACGTGTGCATAGTGGCGAGTTGGTGTATCGTATTCAACATGTGAAGTGTTGATGGTAATACCACGCGCTTTTTCTTCTGGCGCGTTATCGATTTGGTCAAATGCACGCGCTGCACCACCGTAATGTTTTGCTAATACGGTTGTGATTGCTGCTGTTAAAGTTGTTTTACCGTGGTCAACGTGGCCGATTGTACCCACGTTTACGTGCGGTTTTGTACGTTCAAATTTTTCTTTAGACATTGAAATAGTCCCTCTAAATAGACACGGTTATCGATGGGTAAATTAAACCACATTAACCAATAAATTTATTTGCTGATTGATATAAGGATGAGGAATTATAAGACTGGTGCTGATAGGCGGATTTGAACCGCCGACCTCACCCTTACCAAGGGTGCGCTCTACCAACTGAGCTATATCAGCGTCTGGAGCGGGCAGCGGGAATCGAACCCGCATCATTAGCTTGGAAGGCTAAGGTAATAGCCATTATACGATGCCCGCAAGTCCTAAATTCGTCTGTCCCATCAGGATCCATCTAAAAGATGGTGGAGGGAGAAGGATTCGAACCTTCGAAGGCTGAGCCAACAGATTTACAGTCTGCCCCCTTTGGCCGCTCGGGAACCCCTCCACACTAAATGAATACTTGATACGAAAGAATGGTGCCGACTATCGGAATCGAACTGATGACCTACTGATTACAAGTCAGTTGCTCTACCTACTGAGCTAAGTCGGCGTGTCGTAAGCAAGTGAGGCGTATTATATGGAAAAAACTTTAACTGACAAGTATTTTTTATAAAAAAGTTTATTTTTTTGATTATTCGTTTAAATCACAATCAAAAAAGTGATTTTTTAATCAAATTAGCGTACATTTAATGAAAAATGAATGCTAAATTTTTATTTATAGCGTATATTTTTCTCTGTTTATTTAGCCATCAAATAAAATTATTGTGGAATTTTCAACTCAGCAAACACCTTTTTTAAGCTTTAATCGTGAACAATGGGCGGAATTACGTAAATCCGTTCCATTAAAATTGACAGAACAGGATCTCAAACCACTCTTAGGCTTTAATGAAGACCTTTCATTAGATGAAGTAAGTACAATTTACCTACCATTAACTCGTCTTATTAACTATTACATTGATGAAAATTTACATCGCCAAACGGTACTACATCGTTTTTTAGGCAGAAATAATGCCAAAACACCTTACATAATTAGTATTGCTGGCAGTGTCGCTGTTGGGAAAAGCACTTCTGCACGTATTCTACAATCTCTACTTTCTCATTGGCCAACTGAAAGAAAAGTTGATCTCATCACAACAGATGGGTTTCTTTATCCATTAAACAAGCTTAAACAAGATAATCTTTTACAAAAGAAAGGTTTTCCCGTTTCTTATGACACACCTAAACTCATTCGCTTTTTAGCGGATGTAAAATCAGGTAAAAGCAATGTTACAGCACCAATTTACTCTCATTTAACATACGATATTATTCCCGATAAATTTGATGTGGTAGATAAACCTGACATTCTTATTTTAGAAGGCTTGAATGTACTTCAAACGGGTAATAATAAAACCGATCAAACATTCGTATCAGATTTTGTGGATTTCTCTATTTATGTTGATGCTGAAGAAAAATTATTGAAAGAATGGTATATCAAACGATTTCTGAAATTCCGCGAAAGTGCATTCAACGATCCTAATTCTTACTTTAAACATTACGCAAGCTTATCAAAAGAAGAGGCTATCGCGACGGCAAGTAAAATCTGGGATGAAATTAACGGATTAAATCTCAATCAAAACATTCTTCCAACCCGTGAGCGAGCAAATTTAATTCTAAAAAAAGGTCATAATCATCAAGTAGAATTAATAAAATTAAGAAAATAAAAATTCGCACGTAAAAACGAGCGAATCTTAGTCAATGCCTAACTCAAAATCAGTTATTGATAAAAATATCGTAAAAAATCACCGCACTTTTTATCAAAATTTGACTTCTTGCACAATGCGCTTTGCCGTCGAGATTGGTAATTGCCCAATAAAAGTAATTTCTTTTCCACCGATCACTTCACTATAAATCGTATAGGCCCCTTGTTTCCAAGTATTTTCTGGTAAGTCATTAGAGCCTACATTAGAAACAAACAACGTAAAAGTAAATAAACCATCGCTATATAATGCGCTATCTATGATTTCATTTTCTAATACTTCTTGTGTATACCGCCTCAAAGAAAAACCTCTTGGTAACCATCCCGCTGACCAAGTTATATTTGAAGTTTGTTTATTTTTACTTTCTTTCAATAAAGGTGGCATTGACACTTTATTAATATAATCGGTTAATCCTCTTAATCTGTCATCAATATAAAGTGTTACGACTCTGAATTGATCGAGTAGCTTGCCTTCACGATCAAGCATATCACTGCGCAATAACAAGCCATTTTCTTCATCGACAAACACCAAATATTGATACCGAAAATCATCTTTAGGCACAATTCTAATCGTATCAACGAAACGCCCAGCAACACGATCTTTACCTAATTTTACGAAATCATAATCAGAAGAAAGCTTATCAAAATTTGCACGCACAACTGCTGGCATCGCATCAACTATATTGCCACTATTAAGCGTAAATGCTTGTGCATTTGGCTGAAAATAACTGACTAAATTATCACGCTGAATAATTTCTTGCTGATGGCCATCTAAAGTAACTAATTGTGCGTAAGTTTTGTTATCTTGTTTGATATGTCGATAACGAAACGAATCCATATTTGCGGGAGTAGTTTGCACAAAGGCAATTTCATAATTGAGATTATCCAATGCTTGTGTCATTTTATCTAAAGACTGCTTCGCAGAAAGCTCTTCAGCAGAAGCAATGCTACTTAATAGCAAAGAAAGAGAAAGTGCGGTAAATTTTAATGGGATTTTTTTCATAGAAATCTAAAGGATAAAAATTCACCACACTAAATAACAATTAGGTGGTGAATCAATAATCTGAACAAAGGAAACCAATTTATCTTACTTGACTGCTACTTACATCTAAAGCATCAGAGTGCATTCGACGTTGCAATTCATAATTTTGCAACATTGCACCAATGCGACGACTTTTTTTCTCAAGCTGATCTGAAGTTAATGTATCTTTACTTGGCGCATTATAGCTAACCTCTTGAACCGCATTATTAAATGGCAAGGTTTGCAATACTGGAGTCTCAGGTAAATTAGACGCATCGTTTTTATTATTGAAAGATTGAACACCAAGTACTGCCACTAAACATACACCAGCAGCAACAGCAACTTGCGTCATTGGTGCAAAGAACGCTTTTAATTTTTGCATAAATACAGAATTATGTGCGTCTTCTGGTTCAGGTTGAGACACAGCAATGACATCAACTTTCTTCACGTCTTCTAACTCAATCAAATCTGCCATTTTAGCGGTAAAATCAGCCCCTAAAAAGACCGCACTTTCTTTACGCATTACTGAACGAACGGTATGAAATGAATGCCAAGACGCTTGTAATTCTTCGTCTCTTAATAAAGCATCTATCAAGTCAGTTTCGACTTGTTCTCCATCCATATAGGCTGAAAGCTGCTCTTTTTGCATAGTAAACTCCGATTGTTATTCGCTCTACATTAGAGGTTGAATTTTATTTTCGATCATTTCCCTTGCTCGGAAGATTCGGGAACGAACCGTACCAACAGGACAATCCATAATTTCTGCAATATCTTCGTAACTTAAACCTTCTAGTTCTCGTAACGTAATCGCAGTTTTTAAATCTTCTGGTAAGTTATGAATAGTATCAAAAACAATTCTTTCTAACTCACTAGACAACATCTCATTTTCGGGTGTATCCACATCCCTAAGGT
The DNA here is from genome assembly GCF_049821985.1 of Haemophilus sp. HN_Hi10. NCBI lineage: Bacteria > Pseudomonadati > Pseudomonadota > Gammaproteobacteria > Pasteurellales > Pasteurellaceae > Haemophilus > Haemophilus sp. HN_Hi10. Next base: position 363,295 of record NZ_CP187495.1, read on the forward strand.
GTGTTCCCACATCATAATTTTCAGCATCTTCTGCCAAAATATCTTCATTTGGTGGACGGCGACCTTGAGCCGTTAAATAATTTTTTGCCGTATTAACGGCAATTCGATAAAGCCATGTATAGAAAGCACTTTCGCCACGAAAAGATTCAATTGAGCGATAAGCCTTTATAAAGGATTCTTGCACCACATCAGGAATATCGTTACGCGATACATATCGGGTCAAAAGCCCTGCTACTTTATTTTGATAACGCGAAACCAACAAATTGAAGGCTTTTTTATCCCCTTGCTGTACTCTTTCTACCAAAGCCTGATCTGTTAGCTGTTCAGCCATATTTCTCCCATGCCAATATCTAACACGCCTTAATATCAAGACAGCAAGCTCTTGTTGCTTGTTCAGACAAAAGCGTGTTAAAAAAGTTCATTCGCTAATCAATAATTTTAATTTATGATGATTTTCTGCACTTTTTGAATATATTCAACCATCATTTGAAGCTCTACATCTTGTGATTTCGCAAGATTAAAAAACCACGAAAATAACTGCAAATCCGTACTTGCTAATAAACGAATAAAGATATCTTTTTTGTCATCCGTTAATTCATGAAAATGCGTCAAATAAAAAGGCATTATGATTTTATCTAACTCCAGCATTCCTCGACGACAATCCCATTCAATGCGAAGTTTATTATATTTTTCCATTTTATTTCCCTAAAATTGAGGGCTGATTATAGCTTAAAAAATAGTAATAAAAAAAGTCAGCATTTCTGCTAACTTTCATTCTTTAAATATTATTTATTCTTTAATAAATCACGGATTTCAGTAAGCAATGTTTCTGCCTTTGGTGCAGTTTTTTTCTCCTCTGGTTTTCTTACCTTATTGATTACTTTGATCATCATAAAGATTGCAAAAGCAATAATAATAAAATCAATCACATTTTGAATAAACAAACCATAATTTAACGTAACTGCAGGAACATCGCCTTGTGCTTGTGCTAATACAAATTTCATATCTTTGAAATCAATACCACCAGTTAAAATCCCCAACACGGGCGTAAAAATATCACTAACAAGTGAACTTACGATCTTGCCAAATGCGCTACCAATAATCACACCGACAGCCATATCTACGACATTGCCACGCATTGCAAATTCGCGAAATTCTTTAATAAAATTCATAATAATGTTCCCCTTCAAAAATTACATAAAAAGAGCGACTATTATAATAAATCACTCTGAAAAGTAAAAAAACTAAATAAAGAATGCGCTTGGTTGGAATAATTTCTCAATTTCTGGCACATTTTTCTTATCACTTAAATAAATCACTATATGATCGCCTTCTTCAATAATCACTTGACGACGAGCAATAATTACATCATTCCCTCGTAATAAAGCACCAATAATGATTCCCATCGGCAAACGCAACTCACCAATTTTTCGCCCTACTATATTTGAAGTATTGACATTACCGTGTGCAACAATTTCAATGGCTTCGGCAATGCCATGTCGTAATGTTGCCACATTTTTTACATCGCCTTTACGCACGTGACCTAACAAAGCAGAAATCGTTACTTGTTGTGGAGAAACCGCAATATCAATCGTGCCTCCCTGAATAAGATTAATATAAGCAATCCGTTGAATCAGTACCATTGCTTTTTTCGCACCTAAACGCTTGGCTAACAAAGCTGACATAATATTCGCTTCATCGTCGCTACTTAATGAAAGAAATACATCCACACTTTCAATATGTTCTTCAAAAAGCAAGTTTTGGTCTGAGGCATCTCCATTAAATACTAACGTTTTTGGCAACTTTTCTGCTAAGGCTTGCGCTCTGTTTGAATCTCGTTCAATAAGCTTTACAGTACAAGAATTTTCCAAACGTTTTGCTACGCCAAAAGCAACATTTCCTCCACCAACAATCATTACTCGCTTATAAGGTTTCTCCAAACGTTGTAACTCTCCCATTATCGCCTTAATATGTTCAGTAGCGCAAATAAACGTGATTTCATCGCCAGCTTCTACAATGGTTGAGCCTTGTGGACGAATCGGTTTGCCATTACGTAAAATAGACATAATGCGACAATCAATATGTGGCATATGTTCGCGAAATGCGGAAAGTGCATATCCAACCAAAGCCCCCCCATAATAAGCTTTCACTACAACAATACTAATACGATTATTGGCAAAATGGGCAACTTGTAATGCACCTGGATAAGCAATTAAACGCGTAATTTCATCAGTGACAAGATTTTCAGGCGAAATTAAATGATCAATAGGTATATTTTCATTGTTGAACAACTTGTCTTTTTCACGTAAATATTCTGAATTACGGATACGTGCAATTCGCATTGGCGTATTAAATAATGTATAGCCCATTTGGCAAGCGACCATATTGATTTCATCGGAGGCTGTCACGGCAACCATTAAATCGGCATCTGCCGCGCCTGCGTCACGAAGCACTTTTGGAGATGATGGAGAGCCTTGTACCACACGCAAATCGTGCTTTTCTTGCAATGTTTGTAACTGAGGAGATTCATTATCCACTAAGGTAATATCGTTATCTTCACTGACTAAGTTTTCTGCAAGCGTCGTTCCTACCTGACCTGCACCCAAAATGATAATTTTCATTATCGCTCTCCTTTATGCTCGTTTAAGCAATTTAGCATAATAGAACCCATCGCCACTATTTGGTTGTGGAATGAATTGAAAACCCACCGCACTTTTATCATCACTAACAGGTAATGGCAATAACTCCGCATCTGCGTGAGCATTTAAAAATGCTTGGATTTGTTCGCCATTTTCTTCTGGCAATACAGAACAAGTCGCATAAAGCAAAACACCGTTTGGCTTCAGTTTTTCCCAAAGTGCACTCAGGATTTTCTTCTGTAATTCAACGAGCTGAGCGATATCGGTTTCTTTGCGTAACCATTTTATATCGGGGTGACGGCGAATCACTCCAGTTGCAGAACAAGGTGCATCAAGTAAAATTCGGTCAAATTTTACCGCACTTTTACCAATTTCAGCTAACCATTCGTCAGGTTTACTCGCATCGCCGCAAACCACTATCGCTTGCTGATTTAAACGTTCAAGATTTTCTTCTACTCGTTTTAAGCGATGAGATTCTACATCTAATGCAATCACATTAGCTTGAGGTGCCAGTTCTAAAATATGGGTCGTCTTACCACCGGGTGCAGCACAAGCATCGAGGATCCATTCCTCATTTTTAGGCTCAAGCAACATTGCCGCCCATTGCGCACTCAAATCTTGTACCGTTACAGCACCTTCTTCAAAGTGCGGTAATTTTTGCACCGCAATCGGTATATCTAAACATAGCGCATTAGGATGGTGGCTTGTTTTCAAAGAAACACCTTGTTCTTCAAGTAAAGTGCGGTAAGTTTCAAGGGCGTTTTTTTGTGAATTCACACGTAGCCACATTGGTGGTTTCTGATTGTTCGCCTCAATAATCTCACGCCAATTCGGATAGGCTTTTTTTAATTTATTCACAAACCATTCAGGGTGAAGCGTTTGCCAATTTTTATCGATAATCGCCAAAATTTCATCTTGCTCACGTAAAAATCTACGCAAAACCGCATTCACTAATCCTCTAAAACTATCAGATTTTAATGATTTTGTTGCGTTCACAACTTCATCAACTGCCGCATGAGCAGGCACTCGCATATAAAGCAATTGATATAACCCAACAAGTAACAGGCAATGAACAATACGAGTTTTACCTTTAAGCGGTTTATCTACAAGACGTTTGATAATTTGCTCTAAGCGAGGCAATACGCGACACACGCCAAAACAAATTTCTTGTAACAAAGGCAAATCTTGGGCTTTTACAGAAAGTTGCACTTCTGGGATTAACGCTGACAAGGATTTGCCCTCATCCAATACTTGCAAAATTAAGTTTGCTGCGATAGCCCTGGTCGAAAGTGCGGTCATTTTTACTGAATTTTTTACTTTGATAGTTTTAGAAGAGAATTTTTTCATTATGCAAGCACCTTACCAATAGTAAACCACTCTGCACGGCCATTTAATAAATCTTGTGCAGACATAGGCTTTTTACCTGCTGGCTGTAATTGCAATAAGTTTAAGATGCCATCGACAGTCGCAATTTGAATGCCATTTTTATCTGCACTTAAAATAGTTCCCACTGGTTTATCTTGATGAGGCAATACTTCTGCTTGATATACTTTTAACGTTTGAGCATTGCCATCCTTATCTTCTGTTGAAAAATAAGCAATAGGCCAAGGATTAAAGGCACGGATATTACGCTCAAGTTGCATTGCAGAAAGAGACCAATCTAATTGAGCCTCTTCTTTAGAAAGTTTTTCTGCATAATTGCTTTGGCTGTCATCTTGTTTTTCGGCTATAAATTTACCATTTTCAAGATTATCTAAAACATCGATTAACGCCGATGGAGCAAGCTCCGCCAGTTTGTTATAAAGACTCGTTGAAGTTTCAGTCGGTAAAATATCACAATAGACTTTGTGTAACATATCGCCAGTATCTAAACCTTCATCCATTTGCATAATGGTTACACCAGTTTGTGCATCACCAGCCCAAATTGAACGCTGAATGGGTGCTGCACCTCGCCAACGTGGAAGAATAGAACCATGCACATTCAAACAACCTAAACGAGGGGCATCTAATACAGCTTTCGGTAAAATTAATCCATAAGCCACAACAACCATTACATCTACATTTAACGCTTTTAATTCAGTCTGTGCCTCTTCTTTACGTAAGGATTTAGGTTGATAAACGGAAATGTTATTTTGCTCAGCAAGTTGCTTGACTGGGCTTGCTTGCAGTTTTTTACCGCGACCAGCTGGTTTATCTGGTTGAGTATAAACAGCGATCACATTATGTTGAGAATTTAGAATAGCTTGTAAATGCTGTGCAGCAAAATCTGGCGTGCCAGCAAAAATAATATTAAGTGATTTCATAATGTTCTACGTTATGGTAATTGATAGGAAGTAGGATGGGCTTCAGCCCACCATTTTTTGAAATGATTGGTGGGCTAAAGCCCACCCTACGTTTTAGCTTTTCGCAATCTGCTTCTTATATTTAATCAACTTTTCTTTAATACGTTGGCGTTTAAGTGGAGAAAGATAATCAACAAATAAAATTCCATTAAGATGATCGATCTCGTGTTGAATACAGATCGCAAGCAAACCATCAGCCTCTAAAGTAAATTCTTTACCATCACGATCTAACGCTCTCACTTTCACTTTTTCTTTACGAGGAACCAATGCACGGAACCCCGGAATGGATAAACAGCCCTCTTCAATTCCCGTTTCGCCTTCAGAAGCCAAAATTTCAGGGTTAATCAAAACAAACTGATTCTGTTTATCGCCTTCAACATCAATAGTAATAATACGTTGCAAAATATCTACTTGAGGTGCAGCTAAACCAATACCTTTCTCTTGATACATCGTATCAAACATATCATCAACAATTTTACGAATTGCATCATTAACTTCAGTAACAGGCTCACAGACAACCTTCAAATGATCATCAGGATAAATTAATACATTAAGTGCGGTCATAATTTCTCTTGTTTTTAAGGGTAGAATTTTAGTGGGATTGTAGCACAGGTAGAAAAAGATGTGTAGAAAAACCCCGAATGGGGCTTAGATTAATATTCGAATTTGGAGAGATTTTTTTAATTCTTCTAAGACAGATGTAAAATAACCTGCAGCATATTTGATTTGATCTTAGGATATGGAACTAATAACTTACCAAAATTCTTTCTTAGCTAATCCATTTAATAAAGAAATATCTGATAGTCCTTGAATAATTTGAGACTTAGTTACACCATTACCATCATTGCGCAAAAGAAGCTCGATTCCTAATTTATCATCATCTGTTAAATAAAATTTTCCGAGTCTATAATCAATATTTATTTTATTCACTTTTCTTAATGAAAATCGGTTCTCATCATCGTCATACATGATACAAAATTGAATATCACCTCCATCATGGGGAACAACTACAACATTCGTACCTTGTAATCTAAACACCAAAAAATTATCTTGTATTACATTAATAGAATAACCTTCTTCCTTAAGAATATCTACGATTTCAGATACAGAATATTGATTATCAATACCTTTAATTTCTCCTTTATCAGAAAATAAAGAATTAAAGAAATTACTCATAAATTCCCCCTCCATTTGGATTTCGTGTTGTCGTAATAGATGATTTATCACGCATTTGTGCACTGAGATCTGTAGAATAAGAAAATTGATCCATTGAATTGGTTAAATCATACTGGTACTTATTACCAGAGCTATCTTAGTGTATTTTCTTACCATTTTCAAAAATTGGGATAAGCATACACTTTTCTCCTGATTTAAGTTCATTATTTACAAGATGTTTGTTTATTCCTGTAAAGGAATAAACACTCTCATTATAATGAGAGCAAATTGATTATTTTTTATTCTATCTTAGTAAATAAGGTACTGATGTAAGGACAAGAGGTATCCCTGCCCAGTATTGCTATTGAGATATCGCCAGACACAAAGAGTGTTCTACTAATTTTTTAAAATTTAAAGATAGAAAAAACCCCAGCCTTTCGACTGGGGTTCTTCTTTTTTTATGTGATTTAGATTTGTATTTGATAACCCGGCGGTGCCCTACTCTCACATGGGGAAACCCCACACTACCATCGGCATTACAGCGTTTCACTTCTGAGTTCGGTATGGTCTCAGGTGGTTCCACCGCACTATCGCCGCCGGGATAATTCTTTGATAACTTCTCTCTTTGTTTCTTCTCTTTTACGACTTCACTTTTTTCGTCTCTCTTCTTATCGGCAACAAGCTGAATAGTTAGTTTAGTTTAGTTAATTTCTCTTCTCTTTCGCTCTTTTCCCAAAAACACTTGAGCGTTGTATAGTTAAGCCTCTCGGGCAATTAGTATCTGTTAGCTCAATGACTCACATCACTTACACACCAGACCTATCTACGTCTTCGTCTTAAACAACCCTTACTGTCTTAAAGACAGGGAGAACTCATCTCTTGGCAAGTTTCGTGCTTAGATGCTTTCAGCACTTATCTCTTCCGCACTTAGCTACCCGGCAATGCGTCTGGCGACACAACCGGAACACCAGTGGTGCGTCCACTCCGGTCCTCTCGTACTAGGAGCAGCCCCAACCAATTCTCCTACGCCCACGGCAGATAGGGACCGAACTGTCTCACGACGTTCTAAACCCAGCTCGCGTACCACTTTAAATGGCGAACAGCCATACCCTTGGGACCTACTTCAGCCCCAGGATGTGATGAGCCGACATCGAGGTGCCAAACACCGCCGTCGATATGAACTCTTGGGCGGTATCAGCCTGTTATCCCCGGAGTACCTTTTATCCGTTGAGCGATGGCCCTTCCATTCAGAACCACCGGATCACTATGACCTACTTTCGTACCTGCTCGACTTGTCTGTCTCGCAGTTAAGCTTGCTTATACCATTGCACTAACCTCACGATGTCCGACCGTGATTAGCAAACCTTCGTGCTCCTCCGTTACGCTTTGGGAGGAGACCGCCCCAGTCAAACTACCCACCAGACACTGTCCGAGACCACGTTCCGCAATCTTCGTTAGAACATCAAACGTTAAAGGGTGGTATTTCAAGGATGACTCCATAATCACTGGCGTGACTACTTCTAAGTCTCCCACCTATCCTACACATCAAAATTCAATGTTCAGTGTCAAGCTATAGTAAAGGTTCACGGGGTCTTTCCGTCTAGCCGCGGGTACACCGCATCTTCACGGCGATTTCAATTTCACTGAGCCTCGGGTGGAGACAGCCTGGCCATCATTATGCCATTCGTGCAGGTCGGAACTTACCCGACAAGGAATTTCGCTACCTTAGGACCGTTATAGTTACGGCCGCCGTTTACTGGGGCTTCGATCAGGTGCTTCTCTTTCGATTACACCATCAATTAACCTTCCAGCACCGGGCAGGCATCACACCCTATACCTCCACTTTCGTGTTTGCAGAGTGCTGTGTTTTTAATAAACAGTTGCAGCCAGCTGGTATCTTCGACCGGTTCAACCTTCGAGAGTAAATCTCTACAATCTACGCCGGCGCACCTTCTCCCGAAGTTACGGTGCTATTTTGCCTAGTTCCTTCACCCGAGTTCTCTCAAGCGCCTGAGTATTCTCTACCTGACCACCTGTGTCGGTTTTCAGTACGGTTTAGTAAAGCCTGTCGCTTAGTGGCTTTTCCTGGAAGTGTGGTATCAGTTACTTCAGCTCCTTAGAGCCTCGTCATCATCTCTCAGTGTTTAATAGAAGTCCGGATTTGCCTAAACTTCCCACCTACCAACTTAAACGCACATATCCAACAGTGCGATAACCTAACCTACTCCGTCCCCACATCGCAGCTTTACCAAGTACAGGAATATTAACCTGTTTCCCATCGACTACGCTTTTCAGCCTCGCCTTAGGGGCCGACTCACCCTGCCCCGATTAACGTTGGACAGGAACCCTTGGTCTTCCGGCGAACGGGTTTTTCACCCGTTTTATCGTTACTTATGTCAGCATTCGCACTTCTGATACGTCCAGCTAACCTCTCGATTAACCTTCATCCGCTTACAGAACGCTCCCCTACCCAACAGACTTTCGTCTGATGCCGCAGCTTCGGTGCTATATTTCAGCCCCGTTACATCTTCCGCGCAGGCCGACTCGACTAGTGAGCTATTACGCTTTCTTTAAATGATGGCTGCTTCTAAGCCAACATCCTAGCTGTCTAAGCCTTCCCACTTCGTTTCCCACTTAATATAGACTTGGGGACCTTAGCTGGCGGTCTGGGTTGTTTCCCTCTCCACGACGGACGTTAGCACCCGCCGTGTGTCTCCTGAGTATCACTCTTTGGTATTCGTAGTTTGCATCGGGTTGGTAATCCGGGATGGACCCCTAGCCGAAACAGTGCTCTACCCCCAAAGGTGTCACCTCAAGGCTCTACCTAAATAGATTTCGGGGAGAACCAGCTATCTCCCGGTTTGATTGGCCTTTCACCCCCAGCCACAAGTCATCCGCTAATTTTTCAACATTAGTCGGTTCGGTCCTCCAGTTAGTGTTACCCAACCTTCAACCTGCCCATGGCTAGATCACCGGGTTTCGGGTCTATACCTTGCAACTCTTCGCCCAGTTAAGACTCGGTTTCCCTTCGGCTCCCCTATTCGGTTAACCTCGCTACAAAATATAAGTCGCTGACCCATTATACAAAAGGTACGCAGTCACCCTTTCAGGCTCCCACTGCTTGTACGTACAAGGTTTCAGGTTCTATTTCACTCCCCTCACCGGGGTTCTTTTCGCCTTTCCTTCACAGTACTGGTTCACTATCGGTCAATCAGGAGTATTTAGCCTTGGAGGATGGTCCCCCTTCTTCAAACAGGATATCACGTGTCCCGCCCTACTTCTCGTTAGCTTAGTACCACAATATGGTTTTTAGATACGGGATTATCACCCTCTTTGATTGTGTTTCCCAACACATTCTCCTAACTATACTGCTATCACTTACTGGCTCTTTCGCTTTCGCTCGCCGCTACTGACGAAATCTCGGTTGATTTCTTTTCCTCGGGGTACTTAGATGTTTCAGTTCTCCCGGTTTGCCTCAACAAGCTATGAATTCACTTGTTAATAGTAGATTCTTCATCTACTGGGTTTCCCCATTCGGATATCTTGGATTAAACGCCTCTTATCGACTCATCCAAGCTTTTCGCAGATTAGCACGTCCTTCTTCGCCTCTGATTGCCAAGGCATCCACCTTGTACGCTTAGTCACTTAACTATACAACCTCAAATGTTTTCAATCACTTTAAGTTTTCACTTCAAAGTGCGGTCAATTTGATGCGTATCTTCATTCAACTAAACACTTGATTGCTTTTGTTCAATCAAGATTTTATGCAAAACAGGTTTTGTTTTTAGAGTTTCCTTTTCAGTTCTCTCTTTCACTTTCCTATCTTGCCCACTCAGACTTTCTCTCGAAAATCTCTTGTTTTCAGCTTGTTTCCAATTTTTTAAAGAACAACAAGATAATCTAACAAAGTTATCTTTAATTGGCGTCCCCACGGGGATCGAACCCCGGTTACCGCCGTGAAAGGGCGATGTCCTAGGCCTCTAGACGATGGGGACATCAATTAAAGATACTCTATCTTCTTTTTATCTTTTAACGTTTATTTTTCAACGTTGCTTTCGCTTCGTTTTTAATCTTGTCTACAACTATCAGCCAATCTGTGTGAGCACTCGCTGTCTCTCGTCTTTGGTAAGGAGGTGATCCAACCGCAGGTTCCCCTACGGTTACCTTGTTACGACTTCACCCCAGTCATGAATCATACCGTGGTAAACGCCCTCCTAAAGGTTAAGCTATCTACTTCTGGTACAACCCACTCCCATGGTGTGACGGGCGGTGTGTACAAGGCCCGGGAACGTATTCACCGCGACATTCTGATTCGCGATTACTAGCGATTCCGACTTCATGGAGTCGAGTTGCAGACTCCAATCCGGACTTAGACGTACTTTATGAGATTCGCTCCACCTCGCAGCTTCGCTTCCCTCTGTATACGCCATTGTAGCACGTGTGTAGCCCTACTCGTAAGGGCCATGATGACTTGACGTCATCCCCACCTTCCTCCAGTTTATCACTGGCAGTCTCCTTTGAGTTCCCGACCGTATCGCTGGCAACAAAGGATAAGGGTTGCGCTCGTTGCGGGACTTAACCCAACATTTCACAACACGAGCTGACGACAGCCATGCAGCACCTGTCTCAACGTTCCCGAAGGCACTCCAATATCTCTATCGGATTCGTTGGATGTCAAGAGTAGGTAAGGTTCTTCGCGTTGCATCGAATTAAACCACATGCTCCACCGCTTGTGCGGGCCCCCGTCAATTCATTTGAGTTTTAACCTTGCGGCCGTACTCCCCAGGCGGTCGATTTATCACGTTAGCTACGGGCGCCAGAGTTAAACCCCAACCCCCAAATCGACAGCGTTTACAGCGTGGACTACCAGGGTATCTAATCCTGTTTGCTCCCCACGCTTTCGCACATGAGCGTCAGTACATTCCCAAGGGGCTGCCTTCGCCTTCGGTATTCCTCCACATCTCTACGCATTTCACCGCTACACGTGGAATTCTACCCCTCCCTAAAGTACTCTAGTTACCCAGTCTGAAATGCTATTCCCAGGTTAAGCCCGGGGCTTTCACACCTCACTTAAATAACCGCCTGCGTGCCCTTTACGCCCAGTTATTCCGATTAACGCTCGCACCCTCCGTATTACCGCGGCTGCTGGCACGGAGTTAGCCGGTGCTTCTTCTGTATTTAACGTCAATTTGATGTACTATTAACACATCAACCTTCCTCAATACCGAAAGAACTTTACAACCCGAAGGCCTTCTTCATTCACGCGGCATGGCTGCGTCAGGGTTCCCCCATTGCGCAATATTCCCCACTGCTGCCTCCCGTAGGAGTCTGGACCGTGTCTCAGTTCCAGTGTGGCTGGTCATCCTCTCAGACCAGCTAGAGATCGCAGGCTTGGTAGGCCTTTACCCCACCAACTACCTAATCCCACTTGGGCTCATCCTATGGCATGCGGCCTTACAGTCCCGCACTTTCATCTTCCGATTCTACGCGGTATTAGCGACAGTTTCCCGTCGTTATCCCCCTCCATAAGCCAGATTCCCAAGCATTACTCACCCGTCCGCCACTCGTCAGCAAGAAAGCAAGCTTTCTCCTGCTACCGTTCGACTTGCATGTGTTAAGCCTGCCGCCAGCGTTCAATCTGAGCCATGATCAAACTCTTCAATTCAAGTTCAATCGCTCAATATACTGCTTAGCTATAAATAAACACTACTTAAAAAAGTAATTATGAATTTTCAGTTAAGCACCTATTAAGACTTCAAAATTAAAAAATATTTTTAAAACAAGTCAATCAACAAGTGCCCACACAGATTGTCTGATATATTGTTAAAGAGCAAAAAAGAACGACGCACTTGGAAACTTAAAAAACTTCACAACAGTGCGTCGTTGTGTGCGGTGCATTATAGGGATTTTCAAATCCCTTGCAAGTACTTTTTACAAAAATTTATTTGAATGAGCAAATTTTATTCATCATCTAATTTTCTATAGCCTTTCAAGCCATTTTTTCTCAAAACTTCGTTTAATTTCTTCAATAAACGCTCTTTTTCAGCTTGACTTAACATCTGACTATTTTTATTTTGCAAAGCACATACTAACTTCCAATAAAAATCAAGCGTAGCACCACTGCCATTTTTCTTTAATTCTACCAATGCATTTTCTGCACCAATTTCTCTTAGCATCACAACATCTGTAATACCAACTTTTATTAAAGCTCTTTCGTGTTTAATCGTTAAATTGGGTAAATCCTTTAATCGATTTAACTTTCTTAACGTATATTCTAGCTTCTGCTCAAGAATCTGCTTAATAGAAAGAATAATCAATTTTCTACATAACATATTATTACGTAAAACCTGTTCAGTAAGTGCATAATATTGTGAAAGCACAAACCGTTTATTCAATTCATTCGTTGTAAAAGGTTCACAACCTAATTTTATTAATTGAGTTGCAAGCTCATCTTCACCTCGTAAATAAAGCTTTTTATTTTGCCAGATGGCAAACATTGTCTCTTCCTTGTGAAACAAACCGTAACCAGTAAAAAGATTTTTAAAGGTAACATTTCCTACTAACAGGTCTAGCAAAGAGCAAACTTTATCTATATGCCCATCCTTTATATTCATATATAACCTCCAATGAATAATTATTTTAAAAGAATCAGTAGAAGTACTTCTGATTTCATTTATATCATGACATTTTTACTACACCTAAATATAAATCTCAGATTTGTGAAGCAGATCGTAAATTTGAAATTTATTTTTATGTAAACGATTGGTTTATATATAAATATACTATATTTAAAACTTTTTTTGCGATTAAAAATCGTACATAATTTGATCTAATTATTCTATCAAAACTTTTATTTTTAGACTAACTCACCTTTTTTACTAGAATGTATACCCCATATTTTTTATTAATATAAATATTTTTCTTGATCTGTACATCAATACAGATATAATCATAAAAAATTGGACATTCAAACAGGAATTTAATTATGGCAACTCAAGAAGAAAAACAAAAAGCACTAGCGGCTGCATTAGGGCAAATAGAAAAACAATTTGGTAAAGGCTCAATTATGAAATTAGGCGATACTAAAACGTTGGATGTAGAATCTATTTCTACCGGATCACTTGGCTTAGATGTTGCACTGGGAATTGGTGGTTTACCTATGGGTCGAATTGTAGAAATCTTCGGACCCGAATCATCTGGTAAAACAACATTAACTCTTTCCGTCATTGCTCAAGCGCAAAAAGCAGGAAAAACCTGTGCATTTATTGATGCAGAACACGCACTTGACCCTATTTATGCAGCAAAACTAGGTGTAGATGTAAAAGAACTTTTTGTTTCTCAACCAGATAATGGAGAACAAGCACTTGAAATATGTGATGCATTAGTTCGTTCTGGCGCAATTGATGTAATTATTGTGGACTCCGTTGCCGCACTGACACCAAAAGCTGAAATTGAAGGCGATATGGGGGATTCTCATATGGGTCTGCAAGCGCGTTTAATGTCTCAAGCTTTGCGTAAACTCACAGGTCAAATTAAAAATGCAAACTGTCTAGTTGTGTTTATTAACCAAATCCGTATGAAAATAGGTGTAATGTTTGGTAATCCTGAAACCACTACAGGCGGTAATGCATTAAAATTCTATTCATCCGTTCGCTTAGATATTCGCCGTACAGGTTCTGTAAAAGACGGGGAAAATATTATAGGAAATGAAACTCGCGTAAAAGTAGTAAAAAACAAACTAGCAGCACCATTCCGCCAAGTGGATTTCCAAATTCTCTATGGAGAAGGCATTTCAAAAGCAGGTGAATTATTAGAACTTGGGGTAAAACACAAACTTGTAGAAAAATCAGGTGCGTGGTATTCCTATAATGGCGAAAAAATTGGTCAAGGAAAGGCTAATTCAATGAAATGGCTTAACGAAAATATAGAAAAATCAGATGAATTAGAAGCTCGTTTACGTGCTGAATTAGTAGCTAATCCAGAACAAGCCTTAATGGCTGACATTGAACAATCTGAAAATAGTTCAGAATCAGAAAGTGATTTTGAATAAAGAAAATTACAAATGCTAAAAGTGCGGTTAAAAATGACCGCACTCTATATCAATTCAATAAAATGAAGGAATCATTCCTTGTCATCTCTTGCTTTTAATTACATAGTCAATCTTCTTACACGCAGAGAATATAGTGAATTCGAGCTCCGCAATAAAATGCAGGAAAAGAACTTTTCGGAAGAAGAAATTGATGAAGCTTTATCTCAATGCCAAGCAAAAAATTGGCAAAGTGATCGTCGTTTTTCAGAAAATTATCTAAATTCACGCGCGCAAAAAGGTTATGGTGTAGTAAGAATTCGACAAGAATTACTCCAATTAAAAGGTGTGTCTTCTGATATTATTGATGAAGTTTTAATGGAATCAGAAATTGATTGGTATGAAATGGCTGAGAACTTGTTACGTAAAAAATTCCCAAATTATAACGAACAGCAAACGCCTAAAATGAAACAAAAAATTTGGCAATATATGCTATCACATGGATTTCGTAGCGATGAATTTGCTGATTTAATTGGGCAAAACCAAAGTGAATGGGATTAATGTAAAAGTTGAGAACAAATTTTATATATCCAAATACCCAACCCAGTCATAGCTAAACATCCAAATAAATGCATAATCAATACACAAAATCCATTTAACCACTTGTCATTAAAAAATAATTCCACAACTTCGGAAGAAAAAGACGAAAATGTAGTTAGCGATCCTAAAAAACCAGTAATTAAAAATAACCGCCATTCAGAACTAATTTGTGGGAATTGCCAAAAAATCCCAAGTAATACACCAATAATTAAACAACCAAGCAAATTAGCGATTAAAGTCCCAAAAGCAAAGGAAGAAAATAAAGGATTAAATAACAATCCTATAGTCCAACGCAATGACGCGCCTAATATTGCACCACAACTTATGAATAATAATGCCTGCATTAATAATCTAATCCAAATTGAGTTCGCAAATAACAAGCGACTGATTCTTCTTTATTTGAGCCAATAACTTCTAAATCTGGACAAGCCGTTTTTAAACGAATATCAGCATCTTTCATAATGCAACCTTTTCCAGCCCAAGAAAGCATTTCTACATCATTCATTCCATCACCAAAAGCAATACAGTCTTTTAACTCATATTCTCGTGATTCGAGTAAATGTTTTAATGCATCCCCTTTTGAAACATTCTTATTCATTACTTCCAAACAAGCTAATGCAGAATAAACAATTGTCGTCACGTCACCAAACTTATCTCGTAAATAGGTTTCTACTTCAACTAAATCCTCTGGAGTTTTACCAATAAAAAAGACTTTTTCTGTCCCACGTCCATGATGTTTGGAAAAATCAACTACGTTATAATCAAATCCTGATTCTTTGTGGAACTGACGCATTGCAGGAATATCTTTATTAGTAAACCAACCTTCATCTTGATAGCTATTCATGCATACTTTGGACGTATCAAATGGCGTTTTGTAAAGCTCGAGAACTAATTCTTCAGGCAAGCTATTGCTATAAAGCAAATTACCCTGTAAATCCCGTACACGAGCACCATTTGATGTAATCATAACCGCACGTTCCGCACCAATTTTTCCAAGAATGGATGACACATCGGTATGATTACGTCCTGTTGCCAAAATAATATCTACGCCTTTTTGCTCTAATGCTCTCAGCGTATCAATGGTAAGATCACCCACTAAATGTTCAGGTGTTAAAAGCGTGCCATCTAAATCAGACACCATTGCTCGAAAAGGTAAATTCATAAAAACCTCAAAAAATAAACTATGCTTATCATATCACTAAATATACAAATGGTACTTGCTGAAGATCAATGTATTAAAAACTGTAATAAAAATAACCGCACTTTTATTAAGCATCAATAGACACATTCCTCTTTATCCAATAATAAGCTAAAACATATTTTCGTTTAAATTGATCTACTATTAGAAATTAAACAAATACCAATAAAGAGTTAGTTTATTTTTATTAGAATGAATATAAATTCTAATAAAGCTAAAAATCTCGCAATAAAATTCTACATACTGGAATTACCAGTTGAAAAACGATAACAAATTTCATTTTACCTCTCTTATAATACAAGTGTTCGAACAACAAGCAGTACCTCGAATGATGTATGTTTATTCCCCAATGGATAGTCAAAAAACAAGGAGATTATTATGGCTTTCAATATGAAAAACAGACATTTACTTAGTCTTGTTCATCACACAGAACGTGAAATTAAATATCTCTTAGATCTCTCCCGAGATTTGAAACGAGCCAAATATACAGGCACAGAACAACAAAAATTAAAAGGCAAAAATATCGCACTCATCTTTGAAAAAACCTCCACTCGCACACGCTGTGCATTTGAAGTCGCCGCTTATGACCAAGGCGCACAAGTCACCTATATCGACTCTAACTCCTCCCAAATTGGCCACAAAGAAAGTATGAAAGATACCGCCCGCGTATTAGGCAGAATGTATGATGGCATTGAATATCGTGGCTTTAAACAAAGTATCGTTCAAGAACTTGCTGATTATGCTGGTGTGCCAGTATTCAATGGTTTAACCGATGAATTCCACCCAACACAAATGCTTGCTGATGTGCTTACCATGATTGAACATTGCGACAAACCATTAAGCGAAATTAGCTATGTCTATATTGGGGATGCTCGTAATAATATGGGTAATTCACTTTTATTAATTGGTGCAAAATTGGGTATGGATGTGCGGATTTGTGGACCTAAAACATTATTACCAGAAGCAAGTCTTGTGGAAATGTGCGAAAAATTTGCGAAAGAAAGCGGCGCTCGTATTACCGTAACTGAAGATATTGACAAAGCGGTGAAAGGTGTTGATTTTGTTCATACTGATGTGTGGGTTTCAATGGGTGAACCATTAGAAACTTGGGGCGAACGCATTAAATTATTACTTCCTTATCAAGTAACCCCTGAATTAATGAAACGCACTGATAATCCAAAAGTGAAATTTATGCACTGCTTGCCAGCCTTCCATAACAGCGAAACCAAAGTTGGTCGTCAAATTGCTGAAAAATATCCTGAATTAGCTAATGGTATTGAAGTGACTGAAGATGTATTTGAATCGCCAATGAACATTGCATTTGAACAAGCAGAAAACCGTATGCACACAATTAAAGCTGTAATGGTAGCAAGTTTGGCATAAGGAAAACGTATGAGAATAGTGATTGCATTAGGCGGTAATGCGTTATTACGACGCGGAGAACCAATGACAGCCGAAAATCAACGACAAAATGTTCGCATTGCTTGTGAGCAAATTGCTAAGATTTGGCCAAATAATGAATTAGTGATAGCACACGGTAATGGTCCACAAGTGGGTTTGCTCGCCTTACAAGGTGCTGCTTATACTGATGTGCCAACCTATCCTTTAGATGTATTGGGAGCAGAAACAGCTGGAATGATTGGTTATATGATTCAACAAGAACTCGGTAATTTAGTTCCATTTGAAGTGCCATTTGCAACGTTATTATCTCAAGTAGAAGTTGATATCAACGACCCAGCTTTCAAAAATCCAACTAAACCAATTGGTCCTGTTTATACGAAAGAAGAGGCTGAACGTTTGGCAAAAGAAAAAAATTGGTCTATCGCACAAGATGGAGATAAATATCGTCGCGTTGTGCCAAGCCCATTGCCAAAACGTATTTTTGAAATTCGCCCAGTAAAATGGTTGCTTGAAAAAGGCAGTATCGTCATTTGTGCGGGTGGCGGTGGTATTCCAACTTATTATGATGAACAGCATAATTTACAAGGTGTTGAAGCTGTTATAGACAAAGATTTATGTTCAGCTTTACTTGCAGAAAATCTTGATGCTGATTTATTCATCATTGCAACTGACGTTTCCGCAACCTTCGTAGATTGGGGAAAACCAACCCAAAAAGCAATTTCAGTTGCCTCACCTAAAGCGATTTCAGAACTTGGTTTTGCAGCAGGTTCTATGGGACCAAAAGTACAAGCAGCCATCAACTTTGCGAAACAAACAGGAAAAGATGCAGTAATAGGTTCTTTATCTGATATTGTGGATATTGTGAAAGGCAAAGCTGGTACACGTATTACGAAAAAAGCTGAAGGCATATCCTATTACGCTTAAATAATAAAGGTGCTTTGTGAAATCATTCTCAAAGTAAAAAGTGCGGTCGGTTTAACCGATGTTTTTACCAACCGCACTTTAAACGTTACACATAAGGAGCTCGCTATGGATGCGTCCAAAAAGAAGAAAACGTTTAATTTCCCATCAGCGTTTACAATTTTATTTGCAATATTAATTCTCGCTGTTGGATTAACCTGGATAATTCCATCTGGTTCATATTCAAAATTAACATATAATTCCACTGATAATGTCTTTGTGGTCAAAGCTTATGGCGTTGATGATAAAACTTATCCCGCCACAACAGACACTCTTGATAATCTCAATATAAAAATTAAACTCTCCAATTTCACCGAAGGCGTGATCAAAAAACCAATCGCTATTCCTGGTACTTATCAACGTGTAGAACAACACCATAAAGGCATTGAAGATATCACCAAAAGTATGGTTGAAGGCACCATCGAAGCCGTTGATGTTATGGTCTTTATCTTTGTATTAGGTGGTATGATTGGTGTCATTAACCGTACCGGTTCTTTTAATGCCGGTTTGATGGCTCTCGTGAAAAAAACCAAAGGCAATGAGTTTTTTATTGTATTCAGCGTATCTGTTTTAATGGTGTTAGGCGGTACAACCTGTGGTATCGAAGAAGAAGCAGTGGCATTCTATCCGATTCTGGTGCCAGTATTCTTAGCTCTGGGATATGATGCAATAGTCTGTGTAGGAGCTATATTCCTTGCTTCATCTATGGGATCTGCATTCTCTACAATTAACCCATTCTCCGTTGTTATCGCATCAAATGCAGCTGGTATTCAATTTACTGAAGGTATTGGTTTCCGTGCTCTAGGTTTAGCTTTAGGCGCAACTTGCGTAATCGTATATCTTTATTGGTACTGTAAAAAAATCAAAGCTGACCCAAGTTTTTCTTTCACTTATGACGATCGCGAAGAATTTCGCCAACGTTATATGAAGAACTTTGATCCAAATGCAACTATCGCATTCTCAGCTCGTCACAAATTAATCTTAACGCTTTTCTGCATTGCATTCCCTATTATGATTTGGGGTGTAATGGTTGGCGGATGGTGGTTCCCTCAAATGGCTGCATCTTTCCTTTCCATTACTATCATCATTATGTTTATCAGTGGCTTGTCTGAAAAAGATATTGTGGAATCTTTCACTGAAGGTGCATCAGAATTAGTAGGCGTATCCTTAATCATTGGTCTTGCTCGTGGCGTAAACTTAGTACTCGAACAAGGTATGATTTCTGACACCATCCTTGATTATATGTCTAATGTAGTTAGTGGTATGCCAGGTAGCGTATTCATCTTAGGTCAATTAGTCGTATTTATTTTCCTAGGCTTAATCGTGCCGTCTTCTTCAGGCTTAGCCGTGCTTTCAATGCCAATTATGGCTCCACTTGCTGACTCAGTGGGTATTCCACGCGATATCGTGGTTTCTGCTTACAACTGGGGACAATATGCAATGCTATTCTTAGCACCAACAGGATTAGTATTGGTGACACTCCAAATGTTGCATATTCCATTTGATAGATGGGTTAAATTCGTGATGCCTATGATTGGATGTTTATTACTAATCGGATCTATTTTACTGGTAGTACAAGTATCCTTATATAGCGTTTAATTAGTCAAATTGCCGCCTAGATCACAGTTTTTCTAGGCGGTTTCTTTTATACTAGGTTATCTTTTTTGTTAGCATAAAAAAGATTTACTATGCTTAAAAAACGCTTCGATAATATCGATACCCGTATTCTTAAAGCATTGCAACGCAATGGTCGATTACAAAATAATGAACTTGCCAACGAAATAGGGCTTTCAAATTCAGCTTGTTTACGCCGAGTAAATCAACTGGAAGAAAGCAGCGTAATTGATAGTTATGTTGCCTTATTGAATCCCAAGAAAATAAATTGTCATCTTATCGTTTATGCATTAGGTTCTTTCTTTGAAGAAGATCCAGAATTAAAAGAGCGGTTTATTTTTGAAGTGAAACTAATCCCTTAAATTACCGAATGCCATTTTATGGCAGGAACCTTCGATTTTCTTCTGACACTTTGTGTATCAGATTTAGAAGAGTTTAACCACATTAAAACCACCTATCTTAATTCCAGGCTTGGCATTAAAACCTTAAAATCAGAAGTTACTCTAAAAAAGGTTAAGTCAACAACTGAGTTGCCTTTATAAAAAAACTCGTATTATTTATACGAGTTTTTATAATAATTAACAAACTTCAGCCTGTTCTAATATAACTTTTTGTAAAACTTTAATTCCTGCCTCTATATCTTTCCAATCTGTAAATTCAAGAGGGTTATGACTAATTCCAAAATGAGATGGAACAAAAATCATACCTGTCGGACAAAGTGTTGCCATATGCATTGCATCATGTCCAGCACCACTTGGCATTATTTCGTAAGAATAACCAAGGGAATGTGCAGTTTCAGCTATTTGGTTTACCATATTTTCAGGTAATACTATTGGATTATCTTTTGAAATAAGTTGCAACTCAATTAATAATCCTCTTTTTTCTGAAACTTTACTAACTTCCTCTTGTAATAATTCAAATACAGAATCTCTAGCTTGTACATGTGTACCTCGAATATCTACTAATAATTCACAATATCCTGGCACAACATTCATTACTCCTGGTTTAGCTGTAATATTACCTACAGTAGCTACTGTAGAATGTCCAGCTTGAATAGCCGCTTGCTCAATAGCAAGTGATAATTCAGCTCCTCCTAACAATGCATCATGACGATAATGCATTGCTGTTGCTCCTGAATGATCCGCTTGTCCTTTAATTTTAACAATTGCACGAATTGGAGCAGCAATACCTGTCACAACACCTATTGTTTTTCCTTCATTCTCTAAACGAGGGCCTTGTTCTATATGAAGTTCAAAAAAACATTTAAATTCCTTTGCATCACGTTTTGCTTGATTAATCAAATTAAAATTCATTCCTACTTCAGCCATAGCTTCTGATAAACCCTTTCCTTGTTTATCACGTAACAAACTTAATTTTTCTTGATTTACTATGCCACACATAACTTTACTACCCAATGTAGCAAAATTAAATCTACTCGATTCTTCACAAGTAAAAATTATCAATTCTAAAGGATAACGAGTCTGAATATTCTGTTCACACAATTGCAAAAGAATTTCCAACCCAGCAACAGATCCCAAAGGACCATCAAATTTACCCGCATTCACAACAGTATCAATATGCGATCCGAATGCAACTGCAGGTAAAAAATCTTCTTTACCTGCCTTACGAATAAAAAGATTTCCAATTGAATCTCGACGAATAGATAAATCATATTCTTTACATAATTCAATAATCATATTATGGGCCTTTTCATCCTCCTCTGTAAAAGCTAAGCGAGTCAGCTCGTTTGGTACTGATGAAATAAAAGCCAGTTTTTCAATTAAATTTTGAACACGATTAAGATTAATTGACATAGTTTTCTCCTGATATGATTTATTTTTTGATATTCGTCAAACAATAATAATTTTTCGTTGAAAATTAACCTTTTCTAAGCGTAATATCGGTATTTCTAAATACCTATAAAAAGGAGTAGAAAATGAAAAACATGTTACTGCTCAGTAGCTCAAAATACAAGAACACAGGTTATCTTGAACACACTCTACCTTGGTTACAAAATTTCTTGGCGGATTATCGTGGTAAAACAATTGCTTTTGTGCCTTATGCTGGGGTACGCCGCACTTTTGATGAATACGAAAAAACTGTGCAAAATGCACTTTCTTATTTAGAGATGAATATTGTTTCCGTTCATCATGGTAAACAGCATCGAGATATTATTGAACAAGCAGATGTCATCGCTATTGGCGGCGGGAATACATTTTGTTTGTTAAAACAGCTTTATGAACACAATTTAATTGATATCATTCGTGAAAAAGTGAATAACAGTACGCCTTATTTTGGTTGGAGTGCTGGGGCAAATGTAGTGGGTGCATCCATTATGACAACGAATGATATGCCGATTACTTATCCTCCTTCATTTCAAGCATTACAGCTTTTTCCTCATCAAATTAATCCGCACTTTATTTCAGGTAAAATGCAAGGTCATAATGGCGAAAGCCGAGAAGAACGTTTGGCTGAATTTTTACTCGTTAATCCAACCGCACTTGTATATGCATTGCCTGAAGGTTCTGCACTTCATATACAAAATGAAATGGCAACTGTGTTGGGTGAAAATCCTATTTTGTGCTTCAGTGAAAATATGGAATGTGGCACATTTGATATCAATACAACTTTTTCTTATTAACTTAAAAGGAACATATAATGGAATTATTCAAATCCATCGTTGCAGTGATTGGCATTATTGCCACAATTTATTTTCTGATTAAAAAAGCCGAAACCCGAACAGTTTTGATTGGTGTCGGTTTAATAATGTCCATTCTGACGCTGAATCCAATGGGTGCATTAGATGCTTTTGCCAAAAGCATGACATCTGGCGGATTAATTATGGCCATCTGTTCTAGTATGGGTTTTGCTTATGTAATGAAATACACTCAATGTGACACTCATCTAGTGCATTTACTTACCAAACCATTAAGCGGATTAAAATTCTTCTTAATTCCGATTGCAACAGTCATCACCTTTTTCATCAATATTGCTATTCCTTCTGCTGCTGGTTGTGCAGCTGCGGTTGGTGCAACATTAATTCCTGTTTTAAAAAGTGCGGGTGTTCGACCAGCTACTGCTGGTGCAGCTATTTTAGCAGGAACTTTTGGATCAATGATGAGCCCAGGTTCTTCTCACTCAGCAATGATTAGTGAAATGTCAGGCTTAACTATCACTCAAGTAAACCTTTCACATGCGCCATATAACATGATTGCGGGAGCAATAGGTGCTGTTGTTTTAACAATTCTTGCGCTTGTTTTTAAAGATTATGGTGAACAACATCGCCAAGCTTATCTTGCAGAACAAAAAGAAAATGAAATTAAAGTTGTTGAAGGTGTCAATGTACTTTATGCCCTTGCACCATTAATACCATTAGTTATTTTAGTGATTGGTGGAACATCATTACAACAAGTACCGGGTCTTGAATGGACTAAAATGGGCGTTCCTCAAGCGATGCTGATTGGTGCAATTTACGGCATTATCGTCACTCGTATTTCTCCAGTAAAAATTACTGAAGAATTTTTCAATGGTATGGGAAATTCTTATGCAAACGTACTTGGTATTATCATTGCAGCCAGTGTATTTGTGGCAGGATTAAAATCTACGGGCGCAGTGGATGCGGCAATTTCTTTCTTAAAAGAATCCAACGAATTTGTACGTTGGGGTGCAACAATTGGACCATTCTTAATGGGATTAATTACAGGTTCTGGCGATGCAGCAGCTATCGCTTTTAATACAGCCGTCACGCCACATGCTGTAGAACTCGGCTACACTCACGTAAATCTTGGTATGGCAGCAGCAATTGCTGGTGCAATCGGTCGTACAGCTTCACCAATTGCAGGTGTAACCATTGTTTGTGCAGGCCTTGCTATGGTAAGCCCAGTAGAAATGGTAAAACGTACCGCACCAGGCATGATACTTGCTGTTTTATTCTTAGCATTATTTATGTTGTAAAAATAGTAAAAAATTGACCGCACTTTATTGATCTGCACCCCAAAAGTTGGGCTAACCAAACCAACAATTGAGGTGCAGATTTTTTATGGGTAAACACTACACAATCGAATTTAAATTACAGGTTATTCAACCTATTTTGAATAGGAATAGGAAAATGAGTATTAGAGAAGCTGCACGTTTTTATAATATTCCTTCCAACGCCTTAGTCGGGACGTGGTTGAAACGGTTTGAAAAAAGTAGCATAAAAGGACTTATTCCCAGTAAACCATCAGGACGACTGCCGATGAAACCTAAATATGCAAAAATGCCACCACCCAAAACTGAAGAAGACCGTTTACGTTTGAGAATTTTACAGCTTGAAGAGGAGGTAGCTTACCTAAAGGAGTTGAGAAGACTCAGACTTCAGGACGAAGCCGAGCAAAGGATTAAATAAAGCTTGTGGTGTCATTTTACATTCAGACCTGGGATGACAAGCTTATCGTCGAATCTTGGCTGAACATGGTATCATTCAAAGTATGTCTAGAAAAGGGAATTGCTTGGATAACGCTGCGATGGAAAGTTTCTTTGGGAGATTAAAAACGGAATGTTTTTATGGTCGGGAATTTAACAATAGAGAGTAGATAGTTGATGCCGTCAGGGATTATTTGGATTACTATAATCACCGACGGATTCAACTAAAATTAAAAGGACTGAGTCCGGTACAATATCGAAAACAATCCTTTAAATGACAGTCTAACTTTTTGGGGTCAGATCATTTCAACCGCTCTTTTGTACTTAGCTTATTACTACTCGAAAGAGCCTACATTAAGATGTAGGCTTTTCTTTTTTTAATTAAGCTTGAGATTTTTTAAGGTCAAATTTGTAAGAAACAAAACCATACAATGTCCAACCGATAAAGGTCACAATTGAACCATATAACATCGCTTGTTCACCGGCTGCATAAAGTGCATAGATACTATAGAGTGAACCAATAAAGGCAACAAAAACGGTTGTTTTATATTTTTGTGGCGCAACATTTTCCTCTTTCAATAATACTGCGAGAGCAGCCATTGAGAGCAAGTATGGGATGACGTTTGTAACCACTGCTAAGTCCACCAACACATTGAATTGTTTATTTAATGATGGGCTGATTGTCATTAAAGAAAGTAAAGTTTGTAACGCAGTAATAGTAATCATACCAACAACAGGCGCATCTTTACTGGTAACTTTTTTGAAAAATGCTGGGAAATAACCTTCTTCTGCTGAAGATTTGAATACTTGAGCAATAGTGAACTGCCAGCCTAATAATGAACCAAAGCAAGACATCACCATTAAGACCATGATAACTTTACCGACAATTTCATCAAACATATGAGCAAAGGCTAAACCGAATGGTGCTGTTGAATTAGCGAGTTCAAGGTTAGGTACAATACCTGCAATCACGTTAGTTGAAACAATATAAATTACCGCTGCCCCTAAAGTACCACCAAGTACTGCGATTGGTACGTTTTTCTCTGGATTTTCAACTGCATCTGCGTTAGCGCAAGCTGATTCTAACCCTAAGAACGCCCATAATGTCATTGAAATAGATACACCGATCGCTTCAAAAGTTGGTACATTATGTGGGTTCCAAGAGTTTACATACATTGAACCATCAAACCATTTCCAACCAATGATAGAAATACCAACTACAGGGATAATTACGCCCCAGATAGTAAATGAACTTATATTACCGGTGATTCTTGCACCACCAAAGTTAAGAACGGTTGCAAGCCAAAGGGTGAAGATGGTCCATAATGCGATAGAAAGTGGAGAAAGGGTTGCGCCGAGAAGCTCTGAACCATAACCCACCGCAGAAATCGCGATTGCTGTATTCGCAATAACTAATGATACACCGTAAGTGTAGTTAGCCATGAAGTTACCGGCTTTACCGAAAGAGTATTCCGCATAACCGCCCATACCACCAGATTTTTTACTGAACATACCGCATTGTGCGAATGCATAAGCTAAGGCTGTTGAACCAACGGCTGTTACAAGCCAAGAAACGATGGAAATAGTCCCAATTTCGGCTAATTTGGTCGGTAACATAATGATACCGGAACCCATCATATTAACCATGGTAAGAATGGTGAGTTGTACTACACCAATTTTATTACTTTTAGCGCTCATAATTTATACTCCTACAAGTGCGGTCAAAAAATCAGATGTTTTTAACCGCACTTTCTTTTGTTTGTGCTGAGAGGGTTATGAGGAAGATCCTCACAACCTCACTTTATTAATAGTCAGTTAAAACATAGCCATATGCACGAGTACGTCCATCAGGGTCTTTTTGTAAGTAAACCCCTTGGATTTCAGGTGCGAAACCAGGTAATGTGTTGATACCTTCTTCTAATGCAAGGAAGTATTTTTGTGCAGTTGGACTCCATCTTTCTCCAGGCACCACACATAACACACCTGGAGGATAAGGTAATGCACCTTCCGCAGCCACACGACCAACAATATCAGTCAATGGAACGAGTTCAACTTTGTTACGAACGAATTCAATATTCGCATCGTGTGGATTTAACGCATATTCCGGTAATGTTGCTTTACGGAATAGGTCTTTTTGAAGTTGTTTTACATTGCGGCTTACATAAAGGTCATGCATTTCTTGGCATAATTGACGGATAGTATAGTCTTTGTAACGGTCTTCATTGTTTTTATACACAGTTGGCAATACATCTTTTAATAAAGAGTCTTGTTTAATGTGTTTTTCAAACAAGGCGATTTGAGCGACCAAAGTTTGCATTTTGGTGAGGGTTTCTGCCGGAGTGAGCAAGAATAAGATTGAGTTCAAGTCACATTTTTCCGGAATAATACCGTTTTCACGTAAGTAGTTAGCAAGAATAGTTGCTGGTACACCAAATTTTTCATATTCGCCTGTTTCTAAGCTAATACCTGGTGTGGTAAGCAAGAATTTACAAGGGTCAACGAAGTATTGTTCATCAGCATAGCCTTCAAATTTATGCCATGTATCTGTTGGGTGAAATTTGAAGAATTCGAGATTAGTTGCGATTTCTTCTGTGTCATAATCTTGCCATTTTTTACCTTTAATTGTGGTTGGAATAAATGGACGAATTAATTCACAGTGATTTAACACTAATTTACGCGCTTCGATACCTACTTTCACACATTCATGCCATAAGCGACGACCCGCTTCGCTACCTTGAATTTTTGCATTCACATCTAACGCCGCAAATAATGGATAGAACGGACTGGTTGACGCATGTAACATAAAGGCATTATTGAAACGTTTGTGGTTTACATAACGATCTTGACCTTTAATGTGTTTATCTTTTTTGTGAATTTGTGAAGTTTGTGAGAAACCTGCTTGTTGTTTATGAACAGATTGAGTCACTAAAATACCAGGGTCATTTTCATTTAATTCAAGCAATAATGGAGAGCAGTCTTTCATCATTGGAATAAATTGTTCATAACCTACCCATGCAGAGTCGAATAAGATGTAGTCACAAAGATGACCAATTTTATCTACCACTTGACGTGCGTTATAAATTGTACCGTCATAAGTACCTAATTGAATAACGGCTAAACGGAATGGACGTTTTTGGTTTAATTTTTCAGGCGCCACTTCTTTAATTAATGATTTCAAATAATCTTCTTCGAAGCAGTGACTATCGATACCACCAATGAAACCAAATGGATTACGTGCAGTTTCTAAGTAAATTGGGGTTGCACCCGCTTGAATTAATGCACCATGGTGGTTTGATTTATGGTTATTACGGTCAAATAATACTAAATCGCCCAGAGCAAGTACTGCGTTTAATGCAACTTTGTTTGAAGAAGATGTACCATTTAATACGAAGTAAGTTTTATCTGCATTGAATACTTGAGCAGCATATTTTTGTGCATCACAAGCTGCACCTTCGTGAATTAACAAGTCACCTAATTTCACGTCTGCATTACAAATATCTGAACGGAAAATGTTTTCACCGTAGAAGTCATAAAGGAAACGACCTGCTGGGTGTTTACGGTAGTATTGACCACCTTGATGTCCCGGACAGTCAAAAGCAATATTACCCATTTCTACATATTCACTTAACATTTTGAAGAATGGAGGTAACATTTTTTCTTCATAAAGTCTTGCAGCAGTTTCGATTTGACGGCTATAAAGCTTAATGTCATAACCATTTAAATCTTGAATATGATAAATAGCATCATAGAATTTCGGATCAACTTGTTCTTCTTCAGTTTGAACAACAAATACTGGGATACCAAAATTTGTTGCTTGAATACGTTCAAGGTATTCACCTACATCCCCTGATGTCAACATGATAGCTGCAACATCAGTAAAGTCTGTTTTGGTAATTTCAACTAATTCTCTATTTGTAGAGAAATATTGTTCAACTTTTGGATTATATGCAATTTTTAAGTTTGGCATAATAAACTCCTTTTATTTATTTTTTCGACGTAAAGTTACCCTGCGCTATTAATTTTAATAACGCAATAGATTTATTTAGAATAAAACAACTCGCTCTAGTTTTTTAATATAAAAAACTAAAGTAAGAATTTTTATTTTAAATTAAATAAGATTAAGTTAATTTCACAAAATATTTCTTGCCTGTTCTAGACAATACAAAAATATTCAGAAATTAATCTATGGAGACTCTCTAAACAGAGAGAACAACTCTGTTTAGAGAGCCGTGTTGGATGGTTTATTTTGAGAAGCGAATACTGAGTATGAGAAGCAAGAGCGATGCGATGGCATCATAATATGGCGTGTACGACGGATATGCGCCATCAAAGAACGACCTTTTATCGGATTAAACCATAAAAGTCTCAATACTTTCGTATAGACGTATCTGTGTATATATGTACGAAGTAGCATAGAAAAATTCCCTCTTTCTATCTAAACTAACCTTAGTTAGGTATATTCTCTGCTTGTGTAAATATCATGTCAATAATATTTTTCAAAAAATGTGATCATTATCAAAAAATAAATTTAATTTTTATATAAAAATAAAACCACAAAAAGTATGGAGATAAATTATTCTTGATTGCCTTTTAATTTTTGTTGTTCTGTGCCTGCATATTTAGCACGTTTCAAATCACGTGATAAATCTAACAAATAATTAATTTCGCGTTCTGAATGATGAACAAGACTCAATAAGTGTCTATTTTTAAGATTAAAAGCCATAGAGATCTCCTTATCGGATGCCATCAATAATGGCTACCTTACTGTGAATGAAGTTATTTTTACTGGATTGGATACCCTATTTTTGTCCCAAACGTGAAGTTTTGCAACCAAATTCAATCCCTTATTTTGTGATGCATATCACACTTCATTTCATAACTTTATATTTCACTTTCTTTATATATAAAAGAGCTTTAAAATCTTGCCGATTCTTACACAACAGGAGCTCATATGATCAACAGAAGATATTTCATCCAGCTTGGCGCAAGCAGCATTTTAGCGTTAAGTGCGAGCCGTTTTGCTTTTGCGAAAAGCGACACACAAGTCGATTTACGCATTGTGGCAACAACAGATGTTCATAGTTTCTTGACCGATTTTGACTATTATAAAGATGCACCAACCGATAAATTCGGTTTTACTCGTGCGGCAAGCCTTATTCGTCAAGCACGTGCTGAAGTGAAAAATAATGTATTAGTAGATAACGGTGACCTAATTCAAGGTAATCCAATTGCAGACTATCAAGCTGCACAAGGCTATAAAGAGGGTAAATCTAACCCTGCGGTCGATTGTTTAAATGCGATGAATTATGAAGTGGGTACATTAGGTAACCACGAATTTAACTATGGTCTCAATTATCTTGCAGATGCCATCAAACAAGCTAAATTCCCAATTGTGAATGCGAACGTAGTAAAAGCGGGGACAGAAGAACCTTATTTCACACCTTATGTCATTCAAGAAAAATCTGTGGTGGATAATAATGGCAAAACACATAAATTAAAAATTGGTTACATCGGCTTTGTGCCACCGCAAATTATGGTTTGGGATAAAGCGAACCTTCAAGGTAAAGTGGAAACCCATGATATTGTAAAAACAGCGCAAAAATATGTACCTGAAATGAAGAAAAAAGGGGCTGATATTATCGTTGCATTAGCTCACACAGGCCCATCTGATGAACCTTATCAAGAAGGTGCTGAAAACTCAGCATTCTATCTAGCTGATGTACCACATATTGACGCCGTTATTTTTGGTCACTCACACCGTTTATTCCCAAATAAAGAATTTGCGAAATCACCAAATGCAGACATCGTAAATGGTACCGTAAAAGGCGTACCAGAAAGTATGGCTGGTTACTGGGCAAATAATATCAGCGTGGTGGATTTAGGCTTAACAGAACACAAAGGCAAATGGATTGTTACCTCTGGAAAAGCGGTACTTCGTCCAATCTATGATGCTAAAAATAAAAAAGTGCTTGCAGAAAATGACCCAGAAATTACCGCACTTTTAAAACCAGTTCACGAAGCTACACGTAAGTTTGTTTCTCAACCTATTGGTAAAGCCACAGACAATATGTACAGCTATCTTGCATTAGTGCAAGATGATCCAACCATCCAAATAGTGAACCAAGCACAAAAAGCGTATGTAGAAAAAGTTGCACCGAGTGTTGCAGCAATGGCTGGCTTACCTATTTTAAGTGCAGGAGCGCCATTTAAAGCTGGTGGTCGTAAAAATGACCCTACAGGTTATACCGAAGTAAATAAAGGTGAATTAACTTTCCGTAATGCGGCAGACTTATATCTCTATCCAAATACATTAGTCGTTGTTAAAGCAACAGGCGAACAATTAAAAGAATGGTTAGAATGTAGTGCTGGTATGTTTAAACAAATTGACCCTACAAGTGATAAACCACAATCATTAATCGACTGGGAAGGTTTCCGCACTTATAACTTTGATGTGATTGATGGTGTCAATTATGAATATGATCTAACTAAACCTGCACGTTATGATGGTGAATGTAAATTGATTAACCCAGAATCGCATCGTGTAGTGAATCTCACTTATCAAGGCAAACCGGTTGATCCAAAAGCAGAATTCTTGATTGCAACGAATAACTATCGTGCTTACGGTAATAAATTCCCAGGCACTGGCGATCAACATATTGTTTACGCATCACCAGATGAAAACCGTCAAATTTTAGCTGATTATATTAAAGCAACCAGTGAAAAAGAAGGTTCTGTAAACCCTAGCGCGGATAAAAACTGGCGTTTTGTGCCTATCTCAGGTAACGATAAATTAGATGTCCGTTTTGAAACCTCACCAAGCGAACAAGCAGCTCAATTCATCAAAGAAAAAGCACAGTATCCAATGAAACAAGTGGGTACAGATGAAGTTGGATTTGCTGTATACCAAATTGATTTATCTAAGTAATAATTAGAAAAATAAAATGCCGCCTAAATATCTAAAATTTAGATGGCATTTTTTCTTCTAAAGTGCGGTCAAATTTTTAAGTATTTTCATGAATCTATCTTCTTTCTTTTACAAATTGCATTCGCTTTTCAACCCTTCTATTGCTTTACATTCTTCTTCATTATGTTCATTTTCGGTAACAATAGACTGCAAAAAAGCTTTAATTTCTAATAATTGAGATATTTTATTTTCTACTTGAATAAGCTGATTAAGTACTAATTGATCTGCTTGATAATGATCTTTCGTACTAAATCTAATACGATTGAGTTCCCGAATATTCTCTAAAGAGAAGCCCAACATTCGACATTTTTTAATAAAGTTTAATTGCTCTATACTCTCTTCATCATAAAATCGATAACCATTAGCCAATCGCTTAGGTGGAGGTAATACTCCTTGTTTCTCATAGTAGCGAATAGTTTCAATATTAGTATGTGTAGATTTACTTAATTCATTAATTTTCATTATTTCCTCAAGCAATTTTTTACTTTAATGAGAATGATCATTCGGCAATGAATTGTCATCGCTACTATATAAGGATTTAATAGCTTGAAAAACTGTAGAAATACCGCTTTGTAATACAAAAATGCTTAAGATACCACTAGCAACTACATCAACCCACTGCCAATTTAACCACCAAGCACTTATTCCTGCAATAATAGCAACAACCGAACCAAATAAATCTACTAAAACATGCAAATATGCTGCACGAATATTCAAATTATGGCGATTACTTTTTAGCATTATAAAAGCTACCAACAAATTAATCCCAAACCCTAGTAAAGCTACACCTAACATTGGCAAAGCGGCTATTTCTATCGGAGCCTGCCAACGTGTTACAGCCTCAATAAAAATCCAAATAGCGACCCAAACTAATGAAATTCCATTGATTAAAGCTAACCATTTTTGCCATTTTAGACTTAAAAATAACCCAATCCATGCTAAAAAAATAGATAAACTATCATTTGCCATATGCCCAGCATCAGCCATCAAAGTAAGGCTGTTAAACCAATATCCCCCTAGAAATTCAACAACCATATAAAAGGTAATAATTGCAAAACTGATGCCTAATACCATTTTATTTTTAGAAATTTGACTATGAGGGCAAGATGCATGCTGCTGATATTCTTTAGGAGTATAATTTTTTACTAGAGAAACTTCTTTCATTTTATTTCCTTAACTATTTGATTTGAAAGAAGCATAAAACCTGTAGTAACTACAAAGTCAAATCATAAAACTTACATTTAATAAAATTAATTATTTAAAAAAAGCTAAATTATAGAGATTTCAATAAAAATTCATTTTTATCTGTGGATAACTCATAAATAATCTGTCATAAAACTGTTTTTACTCACTTGATAACTTTGAGAAAAAATAAAGTTGTTAATAACTTTCCATTTTACACACAAGATTTTTAAAGAAAATAATCGCATTTTCACAAGATCTTTAGATCCTATAACACCAGTTTCCGTAAGGATCTAATAAGTTTACTCACAATTACAAAGGATCTTAATAGTAACAATAATAAGATCTTTATATATAAAAAAAGAGATCTTATTTACTAATACAAACCTGATCTTTCAAAGGATCAATAGATCCATTCTTTTTTTGTCAGGTGTTTTAAATTTCTGTAGAATAACGCCAATTTTTTGATCCGAATAAATAGAGATAGATATGTTTTACACTGAAACTTATGATGTGATTGTGATCGGTGGTGGCCATGCGGGTACAGAAGCTGCGCTTGCACCAGCTCGAATGGGATTAAAAACCCTTTTATTAACACATAATGTAGATACTTTAGGGCAAATGTCTTGTAATCCTGCAATTGGTGGGATCGGTAAAGGTCATTTAGTAAAAGAAGTAGATGCTATGGGTGGTTTGATGGCGCATGCTGCAGATAAAGCAGGAATTCAATTTCGTACTTTAAATAGTAGTAAAGGTCCAGCAGTACGTGCTACTCGAGCTCAAGCTGACAGAGTTTTATATCGTCAAGCTGTTCGTACAGCATTAGAAAATCAACCTAATTTAGATATTTTCCAACAAGAAGCGACAGATATTCTAATTGAGCAAGATCGAGTTACAGGCGTTAGCACAAAAATGGGATTAATTTTTCGTGCTAAATCAGTGGTATTAACTGCAGGTACTTTCTTAGCCGGTAAAATTCATATTGGTTTGGAAAATTATGAAGGTGGTCGTGCTGGAGATCCTGCTTCTGTAAATCTTTCATATCGATTAAGAGATCTCGGATTACGTGTAGATCGCCTTAAAACAGGTACACCACCACGTATTGATGCACGCACGATCAATTTTGATATTTTAGCTAAACAGCATGGTGATGCGGTGTTACCTGTATTTTCTTTTATGGGATCGGTATCTGATCACCCGCAACAAATTCCTTGTTATATCACCCACACTAATGAACAAACCCATGAAGTGATCCGTAATAACTTGGATCGCAGTCCAATGTATACTGGTGTGATAGAAGGGGTCGGCCCACGTTATTGTCCATCCATTGAAGATAAAGTGATGCGTTTTGCGGATCGTAATTCACATCAAATCTATTTGGAACCAGAAGGATTAACCAGTAACGAAGTGTATCCAAATGGGATTTCTACCAGTTTGCCATTTGATGTGCAAATGGGTATTGTTAATTCTATGAAAGGTTTAGAAAAAGCTCGCATTATCAAACCAGGTTATGCCATTGAATATGACTATTTTGATCCACGTGACTTAAAACCAACGTTAGAAACAAAAGCTATTTCAGGTTTATTCTTCGCAGGTCAAATTAACGGTACAACGGGTTATGAAGAAGCAGCGGCACAAGGCTTATTGGCGGGGATTAACGCAGGTCTTTATGTACAAGAGAAAGAGGCATGGTATCCACGTCGTGATCAATCTTATACTGGAGTATTGGTTGATGACCTTTGTACGCTCGGTACCAAAGAACCGTATCGTGTATTCACTTCTCGTGCTGAATACCGTTTGTTATTACGTGAAGACAATGCAGATATTCGTTTAACGCCAATTGCCCATGAATTAGGTTTGATTGATGAGGCTCGCTGGGCACGCTTTAATCAAAAAATGGAAAAGATTGAGCAAGAACGCCAGCGCTTACGCAGCATTTGGTTGCATCCGCGTTCTGAATATTTAGAAGAAGCGAATAAAGTACTTGGCAGTCCACTTGTGCGAGAAGCCAGCGGTGAAGATTTATTGCGCCGTCCAGAAATGACCTACGATATTTTGACTTCCTTAACTCCATATAAACCAGCAATGGAAGATAGAGAAGCCGTAGAACAAGTGGAAATTGCTATTAAGTATCAAGGCTATATTGAGCATCAACAAGAAGAAATTGAAAAACAAAAACGCCACGAAAATACGGCTATTCCAGCTAACTTTGATTATAGTAAAGTGTCTGGTTTATCTAATGAAGTACGTGCGAAGTTAGAACAACATCGTCCGGTTTCCATTGGACAAGCGAGCCGAATTTCAGGTATAACGCCTGCTGCTATTTCAATTATTCTGGTTAATTTGAAAAAACAAGGCATGCTAAAACGTGGGGAATAAAGTTTTTTATTAAAAAACAAAAGTGCGGTAAATTTTAATCTAGTTTTAAGCCTAGAGTATATTGTTTAATTATTGACAATAAAGCGTAAAACTATTAAAATTCGCCGTCTATTTCTATATGGAAGTAGATTTTTTGAACAACATTCTATTATTGAATAACATTTAAACTGGAGCTTTTTTAATGGCAACTATCAACCAGCTAGTACGCAAACCGCGTGTGAAAAAGGTTGTAAAAAGCAACGTTCCTGCATTAGAGGCTTGCCCGCAGAAACGTGGTGTATGTACTCGTGTATATACTACAACTCCTAAAAAACCAAACTCAGCGTTACGTAAAGTATGTCGTATCCGCTTAACTAACGGTTTTGAAGTAACTTCTTATATTGGTGGTGAAGGTCACAACCTTCAAGAGCATAGTGTTGTATTAATCCGTGGTGGTCGTGTTAAAGACTTACCAGGTGTGCGTTACCACACAGTACGCGGTGCATTAGACTGCGCAGGCGTTAAAGATCGTAAACAAGGTCGTTCTAAATACGGCGTTAAACGTCCTAAAGCTTAATGGTTCTCCGTTAAGTAAGGCCAAACGTCTAAATTAGCAAAAAAATTTAAACCATAAACTCCAGTCAAAAAGCTCTTTGTGCTGCAAATTTTCTCAAAGAGAAATATTGCTGATGGGTTTTGGATATCCTGAAGATTAAAATACGGAGAAATTCGCAATGCCACGTCGTCGTAGTGTTGAAGCACGCAAGATTCTTCCAGATCCGAAGTTCGGTTCAGAATTACTTGCAAAATTTATTAATGTAATCATGGTAGACGGTAAAAAATCCGTTGCTGAATCAATCGTTTATGGTGCTTTAGAAACTTTAGCACAACGCACAGGTAAAGAACCTTTAGAAGCGTTTGAAGTTGCACTTGAAAACGTACGTCCAACTGTTGAGGTTAAATCTCGTCGTGTTGGTGGTTCTACTTACCAAGTACCAGTTGAAGTGCGCCCTGTACGTCGTAACGCATTAGGTATGCGTTGGATCGTTGAAGCAGCACGTAAACGTGGTGATAAATCAATGGCTTTACGCCTTGCAAACGAATTATCTGATGCTTCAGATAATAAAGGTGCAGCAGTTAAAAAACGTGAAGACGTTCACCGCATGGCTGAAGCTAACAAAGCATTTGCTCACTACCGTTGGTAATAAGTTTTTGAATTTAAAGGGCTTCATCATTGATGAAGCCTTACCCTTATATAAACTGATATTAAATAAACAAGGTTATAATAATGGCTCGTACAACCCCTATTGAAAGATATCGTAATATCGGTATCAGTGCGCACATTGATGCGGGTAAAACCACTACTACTGAGCGTATCTTATTCTATACTGGTGTTAGCCACAAAATCGGTGAAGTGCACGATGGTGCAGCAACGATGGACTGGATGGAACAAGAACAAGAGCGTGGTATCACCATTACCTCTGCGGCAACAACTGCATTCTGGTCTGGTATGTCACAACAATTCCCACAACATCGTATCAATGTTATCGATACTCCGGGACACGTGGACTTTACTGTTGAAGTAGAACGTTCTATGCGTGTTCTTGATGGCGCAGTAATGGTTTACTGTGCGGTTGGTGGTGTTCAACCACAATCTGAAACCGTATGGCGTCAAGCTAACAAGTATGAAGTTCCACGTATTGCGTTCGTAAATAAAATGGACCGTACTGGTGCGAACTTCTTACGTGTTGTTGAACAATTAAAAACCCGCTTAGGTGCTAATGCGGTTCCACTTCAACTTCCAATTGGAGCAGAAGAAAACTTCACTGGTGTAGTTGATTTGATCAAAATGAAAGCGATCAACTGGAATGAAGCAGACCAAGGTATGACTTTCACTTATGAAGAAATGCCTGCAAATATGCAAGCAGACTGTGAAGAATGGCGTCAAAATCTTGTTGAAGCGGCAGCTGAAGCATCAGAAGAATTAATGGAAAAATACTTAGGTGGTGAAGACTTAACTGAAGAAGAAATTAAGTCAGCATTACGTCAGCGCGTATTAGCAAATGAAATTATTTTGGTAACCTGTGGTTCTGCATTCAAAAACAAAGGTGTTCAAGCAATGCTTGACGCAGTTGTTGAATACTTACCAGCACCAACTGATATCCCTGCAATTAAAGGTATCAACCCAGATGAAACTGAGGGTGAGCGTCATGCAAGTGATGAAGAACCATTCTCTTCATTAGCATTTAAAATTGCAACTGACCCATTTGTAGGTAACTTAACATTCTTCCGTGTATATTCTGGTGTGATTAATTCTGGAGATACAGTATTGAATTCTGTACGTCAAAAACGTGAACGTTTTGGTCGTATCGTACAGATGCACGCTAATAAACGTGAAGAAATTAAAGAAGTTCGTGCAGGTGATATCGCAGCAGCTATCGGATTAAAAGATGTAACTACTGGTGATACATTATGTGCAATTGATTCGCCAATTATCCTTGAGCGTATGGAATTCCCAGAGCCAGTAATTTCTGTTGCGGTAGAACCAAAAACTAAAGCTGACCAAGAAAAAATGGGCTTAGCATTAGGTCGTTTAGCACAAGAAGACCCTTCATTCCGTGTTCACACTGATGAAGAATCTGGCGAAACCATTATTTCTGGTATGGGTGAATTACACTTAGATATCATCGTTGACCGTATGAAACGTGAGTTTAAAGTGGAAGCTAACATCGGTAAACCACAAGTATCTTACCGTGAAACTATCCGCACTCGTGTTAATGATGTGGAAGGTAAACACGCAAAACAATCTGGTGGTCGCGGTCAATATGGTCACGTTGTTATCGACTTATACCCATTAGATCCAGAAGGCCCTGGTTATGAATTTGTAAACGAAATCAAAGGTGGTGTAATTCCTGGTGAATACATTCCTGCGGTTGATAAAGGTATTCAAGAACAGCTTAAATCTGGTCCATTAGCGGGTTACCCAGTAGTTGATCTTGGTGTACGTTTACACTTCGGTTCATACCATGATGTGGACTCATCTGAGTTAGCGTTTAAACTTGCTGCATCTTTAGCATTTAAAGCGGCATTCTCAAAAGCAAACCCAGTATTACTTGAGCCAATTATGAAAGTTGAAGTTGAAACTCCGCCTGAATATGTTGGTGATGTAATTGGTGACTTAAGCCGTCGTCGTGCTATGGTAAACGGTCAAGAAGCGAACGAGTTCGTTGTTAAGATCGACGCTGAAGTTCCACTTTCAGAAATGTTCGGTTATGCAACAGACTTACGTTCACAAACTCAAGGTCGTGCATCTTACTCAATGGAACCGTTAAAATATGCTGAAGCTCCAACAAGTGTTGCGGCTGCAGTAATTGAAGCGCGTAAAAAATAATTTTTGTAAACCAGCGGTGTAAAATATGATTTTTTTATACCGCACTTCTTAGGAAACATTAGAAATGTCTAAAGAAAAATTTGAACGTACAAAACCGCACGTAAACGTGGGTACAATCGGCCACGTTGACCACGGTAAAACAACTTTAACAGCAGCAATCACAACCGTATTAGCAAAACATTACGGTGGTGCAGCGCGTGCATTTGACCAAATCGATAACGCGCCAGAAGAAAAAGCGCGTGGTATTACCATCAACACTTCACATGTTGAATACGATACACCAACTCGCCACTATGCACACGTAGACTGTCCAGGACACGCCGACTATGTTAAAAACATGATTACCGGTGCGGCGCAAATGGATGGTGCTATTTTAGTAGTAGCAGCAACAGATGGTCCTATGCCGCAAACTCGTGAACACATCTTATTAGGTCGCCAAGTAGGTGTACCATATATCATCGTATTCTTAAACAAATGCGATATGGTAGATGACGAAGAGTTATTAGAATTAGTAGAAATGGAAGTACGTGAACTTCTTTCTCAATATGACTTCCCAGGTGACGACACGCCAATCGTACGTGGTTCAGCATTACAAGCATTAAACGGCGTAGCAGAATGGGAAGAAAAAATCCTTGAGTTAGCAAACCACTTAGATACTTACATCCCAGAGCCAGAGCGTGCGATTGACCAACCGTTCCTTCTTCCAATCGAAGATGTGTTCTCAATCTCAGGTCGTGGTACAGTAGTAACTGGTCGTGTAGAACGTGGTATCATCCGTACAGGCGATGAAGTAGAAATCGTCGGTATCAAAGATACAGCGAAAACTACTGTAACAGGTGTTGAAATGTTCCGTAAATTACTTGACGAAGGTCGTGCAGGTGAAAATATCGGTGCATTATTACGTGGTACCAAACGTGAAGAAATCGAACGTGGTCAAGTATTAGCGAAACCAGGTTCAATCACACCACACACTGATTTTGAATCAGAAGTATACGTATTATCAAAAGATGAAGGTGGTCGTCATACTCCATTCTTCAAAGGTTACCGTCCACAATTCTATTTCCGTACAACAGACGTAACTGGTACAATTGAGTTACCAGAAGGCGTGGAAATGGTAATGCCTGGAGATAACATCAAAATGACAGTAAGCTTAATCCACCCAATCGCGATGGACCAAGGTTTACGTTTCGCAATCCGTGAAGGTGGCCGTACAGTAGGTGCAGGCGTTGTAGCGAAAATCATCAAATAATTGATGGATTCCTGAATGTCTTAAAGATAAAAGACAGAAAAAACAAAAAGAAAAGTGTGGGGAAAATTCTCCGCACTTTTTTATTTTATATATGTAAATATTTACTAAATTATTTGATTTTTATAGTGATAGTTGTGGTAAATAATTCTCAGTGATTCCAACAAGTTCTTCTATTGAAATTAATTTTATCTTGCTGCTTTGAGGTAAAAGTGCGGTAAGATTTCTTGCTAAAATATCTTGTTTCAATATCATGCAATTCCCTTTACATTTGACAAAATAATCAGGGTATTTTACTGCCAATAACACACCATCTTGCCATAATACTACCGCATCTTTTTCTGTGATGTATAAAAAGTAATCATCTAGTTCAGTTTTGGGATAATCTGATTGAGAAAATGTATAAAGCATAATATTCCTTAGAAAGTAAATAATTTTTCTGTTTGATTAAGCTTTTCTATCAATAAAGAGCGGTCAATTTTTTCACAAGATAGGATGAGTTGTTTATCCTCTAGCTTAAATTTCTGTAAAGACGCTGTGCAGATAAAGCGTTGTTCTACATCATATAAATCTAATAATTTAAAGGTTCTAATGAAGTCTTTCTGTTGAATGATCTCAGGTTGTTGATGATTAATAAGATTTAGTACTCCATCATCTATAAAAAATACGCCAATGTCATCTGGATCACAAAAAGCTGTTGCGGCAAGAATTGCATCTAAGCCTTCTCGTGAAATGGATGTGCCATGTGGAGATGTGCGAAATAAAAAGGCTATTTTCATAGGGTTATCACTCGATCTGCGTTTAAACTCGCTGCCATAAATTCTCCAAGACCTGCAATTATGAATTCTTTTGCAAGATTATTCTGACCTGTAGTTGGTGTAGTTAAGTTATCAACAACACCTCGTCTTTGAGATGCTGCAACACATAAATGCAAAGGAACATTGTGGGTAATGGAAAAAACTTGCCAATGTTTTTGTAAATTAACTTCATCATTGGCTGGATACACTAATGCATTTCCGTTACTCACTCCATCTTGAAAGAAAAAAATCTGTGAGATTTCGTGTCCTTTTTTGATTAAGGCTTCTGCAAATTGATAAGCTAAAAATGCCCCTTGTTTTCCGTAAATAGGGCTTTTGACGGCGATAACATAGCGCATTATTCTTGCTCTTGTTTGATTTGTCGGATGTACAGGTAAACCGTATGTCGGGAAATATCTAAACGTTCTGCGACTAAATTAATCGCATCTTTAATATCAAAAATACCTTTTTCGTAAAGAGAAAGGACGATTTGTCGGTTTTTAGTATTATTGGCAACAGCGCGATCTACATTGACTTCTTCTATTGTTTTTTCAATAGTCTGCGCAACCAAGTCTTCCACTGAACTGGCAAAATTAACCGAAGATGTTTCATTCGTATGCTCCGTTGGCATAAAGCATTGTAAAAATTGAGACACGGGTACATCTAAATTGATATTGATACAAAGCAAACCAATAATACGTTGAGTTTTATTACGAATGGCAATAGTGACTGATTTCATCAGTACGCTACCTTTTGCTCGTGTAAAATAAGGCTTTGAAACACTTTCGCTTTGCATATTTCGTAGCGAACGTAAGGCAAGATCGGTAATTGGCGAACCAACTTGTCGATTCGTGTTATGTCCGTTGGCAATACAAATAGCAGAATGTTCAATATCTTCTAAAGAATGAAGCACGATTTCGCAGTGCTCACCAATCAGTGCGCTGACACCATCAACGACCGCTTTGTAGGAATTTATGATAGCGTGATCTTCGTCAGTGAAAGGATATTTATCGTTTAATGTCATAGCTTTAGGTTAAAAGTGCGGTAAAAATTTCGCTCGTTTTTATAATAAAAAGCACGCATTAAAGAATGCGTGCTGTTAAACTTATCCGTTATTTTTCTGCTTTTGGATTGACGTCTAATACTTCTACATCAAAAATTAATGTTGAATTTGGTGGAATAGATGCACCAGCACCTTGTTCGCCATAGCCTAATTCAGGGGCAATAACTAATTGAATTTTTCCGCCTTTTTTCACTAATTGAAGACCTTCAGTCCAGCCTTTAATCACTTGATCAAGTTGGAATTCTACAGGTTGTCCGCGCTCGACAGAGCTATCAAATACTTTTCCATTTGGTAATTTACCCGTGTAATGTACTTTAACCGTATCTGTTGCTTTGATTGCATCGCCTTTACCTGCGTTTTCAATTTTGTACATTAAACCAGATTGCGTCGTTTTTACATCTTTACCTTTAGCAAATTCAGCACGGAATTTATCGCCTTCTTCTTTTGCTTGTTTAGCAATCGCTTCTGCTTTTGCTTTTGCTGCAGCCGCTAATTTTGCTTCAATAGATTCTAAGGTTTTTTGGATTTTTTCATCTTTACGCACATCCACTTTGCCTTCTAAAGCATCTTTTAAGCCATCTAAAATACGAGTATTATCATATTTGATAACATCTTTATGGGAATCAACAAGATCTTTCATTTGACTGCCCATTAACGTACCTACAGCATAAGATGCCGCTTTTTCATCGAATGTGTTATCTTCTGCAAAAACTTGACCAGAAATTACCGCACTTACCATTAATGCTGCGATAGATAATTTTTGAATTTTTAACATATAAGTTAATCCTTTATAATGAATGAAATACTACGGGGAATAGATTAAATTGCTTTCTATCTATTCTCAACTTTTTTTTAGAATTTAGAGAAAAATTTATGCAAATTCAACAAATGTTAGAAAATCGCATTGAAGAACTTGAAATGAAAATTGCATTTCAGGAACAGTTATTAGATGAATTAAATCACGTTTTAGTTCAACAGCAATTTGATATAGATAAAATGCAAGTCCAATTGCGTTATATGGCAAATAAATTAAAAGATTTTCAACCCTCTAATATTGCAAGCCAATCTGAAGAAACGCCACCGCCCCATTATTAATTTCTGTAATGTAAAGAATGAAAAGTAATTGTAGGCTGGGCGTAAGCCCACGCGGGATATAACAAACGCGTGGGCTTATGCCCACCTTACGGAAATTATATAAAAATATTCTGACATCACGCCTTAATGAGTGGGTCTGAGACCTTTTACAACAGGCTACAGCTGCTACTCGCATTTCCATATTTTCCTTACATACTCGATATTGTTTTTCTTCTTGCCATTAAAAATTATCGGCTGAATTATGCATAAAACTATGGTATAGTCCAAGCCATTAATTCCATTCTTTGAAGTTAATTTTTCCACAGGGAAAATCGAATGAATATCCGTGATTTAGAATATCTTGTTGCCTTATCTGAATATAAACATTTCCGTCGTGCTGCTGATTCTTGTAATGTGAGCCAACCCACATTAAGTGGGCAAATTCGTAAGTTAGAAGATGAGCTTGGTATTATTTTGTTAGAACGTACTAGCCGTAAAGTATTATTTACTCAATCTGGAATGTTATTGGTTGAGCAAGCTCGTAAAGTGCTTCGAGAAGTAAAACTATTGAAAGAAATGGCAAGTAATCAAGGTAAGGATATGACAGGGCCGTTGCACATTGGTTTAATTCCAACTATTGGGCCTTATTTACTTCCTTATATTGTTCCAACATTAAAAGCGGCATTTCCTGATTTAGAAGTTTTTCTTTATGAAGCACAAACGCAGCAATTATTAGAACAATTGGAAACAGGGCGTTTAGATTGTGCGATTGTTGCTACAGTGTCAGAAACAGAATCTTTTATTGAAGTGCCTATTTTCAACGAGAAAATGTTACTTGCCGTATCAGAGCATCATCCTTGGGCTGTAGAAAGTAAAGTGCCTATGAATCAATTAAATGGTCAAGAAATGTTAATGCTTGATGATGGCCATTGTTTGCGTAATCAAGCATTAGATTATTGCTTTACTGCTGGTGCAAAAGAAAATTCCCATTTCCAAGCAACTAGCCTTGAAACTTTGCGCAATATGGTAGCGGCAGATGCTGGTATTACGTTTATGCCTGAATTGGCGGTACTTAATGAAGGTACGCGTAAAGGTGTGAAATATATTTCTTGTCATTCGCCAGAACCATCACGAGCTATCGTTTTGGTTTATCGTCCCGGCTCGCCATTACGTAATCGTTATGAACGTATTGCAAGAGTGGTAAGTGATGAGGTTAAATCTATTCTTGGTAGGTTGAAATAATGGCTGGTGTTCGTGCTGTTCAAAAAGAAAAGACTCGCCGCGCTTTAGTGGATGCGGCATTTAATCAACTTAGCGCAGAAAAAAGTTTTTCTAATTTAAGTTTACGAGAAGTGGCGCGCGAGGCTGGAATTGCGCCTACATCTTTCTATCGTCATTTTAGCGATATGGATGAACTTGGCTTAGAAATGGTGGATGAAGCAGGTTTGATGTTGCGCCAATTAATGCGTCAAGCGCGTAAACGTATTGATGCGGGCGGTAGCGTTATTTCTGTTTCTGTGGATACGTTTTTTGAATTTATTACTAATAGCACGAACGTTTT
Organism: Haemophilus sp. HN_Hi10; assembly: GCF_049821985.1. Lineage (NCBI taxonomy): Bacteria > Pseudomonadati > Pseudomonadota > Gammaproteobacteria > Pasteurellales > Pasteurellaceae > Haemophilus > Haemophilus sp. HN_Hi10. Next base: position 407,270 of record NZ_CP187495.1, read on the forward strand.
TCGCTTGTTATTACGCGAAAGTTCAGGCACTTCCCAAGCTTTTCGTACTGCGGCAGCACGAGAAATTAAGCATTTTGTTGATGAGTTAGCAGAATATATTTCCTACAAACATCAATATTCGCAATATGTTGCTTATGTTCAAGCGGAAGGCATCGTAACAATCGTATTCACTGCAGGGGCGAATGCTTTAGATATGAGTAAAGCTGAGCGTGAGCAACTTAAAGCGCGTGTGATTTTGCAATTGAGAATGCTTGCAAAAGGTGCTGATTTTGCAGCGAATAAGGAAAGAGGCAAGTAAGATAGTTTTTATATCTAGTCAATTAATTTTTCTTTGTGCTTAGGTATTTGCTATCTTTTATTCTTCCAAGTTATTTTTCATACCAAATTTTATTTATATAAAGGGTAATAAAACCTGATGGAGTTTCTACCCGCACTTCGTCGTCTAATGTTTTTCCGATTAAAGCTCGAGCAACTGGGGAATCAATGGAGATCCAATTTTTCGCAGGGGCAAATTCATCACAACCGACGATACGATATTGCTTGATTTCGCCTTCTTCATTTTCTAATTCCACCCACGCACCGAAGAAAACTTTTCCCTCTTGCTTTGGGTTGTAATCGACAATTTGTAGCATTTCCAATCTTTTAGTTAAAAAACGTACACGACGATCAATTTCACGTAAGCGACGTTTACCATAAATATATTCGGCATTTTCGCTACGATCGCCTAGTGCGGCTGCATCTGAGACGGCTTGAGTAACTTTTGGGCGTTCTTCTTTCCACAAAAACTTGAGTTCTTGGTCAAGCGTAAGCCAGCCTTGACGGGTAATATAATTTGATTTTGCCATAATAAAATAAAAGAATGTTTTTTGAATTATATTTGAGCCAGCCCGCTAAAACCAGTATTCTATCTTCGTTTTTTTATAATAAAGAAGTACGACAATGTTAAATCAACAAATTAGCCAAATTATTGCGGCAGAATTAACCGTTCAACCCCAACAAATCCTTGCTGCTATTCAATTATTAGATGATGGCAACACCATTCCATTTATTGCACGTTATCGTAAAGAAGCCACAGGTGGCTTGGATGACACCCAACTTCGCCATTTTGAAACCCGTTTAATTTATTTGCGTGAATTAGAAGATCGTCGTCAAACCATTTTGAAATCCATTGAAGAACAAGGGAAATTGAGCGATGAATTGCGTGATAAAATCCATGCAACACAAAGCAAAACCGAATTAGAAGATTTGTATTTGCCGTACAAACCTAAACGCCGCACCAAAGGGCAAATTGCCATTGAAGCAGGTCTTGAGCCATTGGCTGATTTACTTTGGAGCGAGCCAAAAAATGATCCAGAATTAACCGCACTTTCCTTTGTTGATGCTGAAAAAAGTGTAGCTGATAGCAAAGCTGCGTTAGACGGTGCACGTTATATTTTAATGGAGCGTTTTGCTGAGGATGCAGGTTTATTAGCGAAAGTCCGTGATTATTTAGCGAAAAATGCGGTTATCTTATCGAAAGTGATTGAAGGCAAAGAAACGGAAGGGGCAAAATTCCAAGATTATTTCGATCATCAAGAATTATTGAAAAATGTGCCTTCTCACCGTGCATTAGCCATGTTCCGTGGACGTAATGAGGGTATTTTACAATTAAGCTTAAATGCTGATCCTGATGCAGAAGAGGGAACTCACCAAAGTTATTGTGAAGAAATTATTCGTGATTATTTAGATGTACGTTTCACGGGGCAGCCTGCGGATAAATGGCGTGAGCAAGTGATTGCGTGGACGTGGAAAATCAAAGTGTCGTTGCATTTAGAAACGGAATTAATGGCGAGTTTACGTGAAAAAGCGGAAGAAGAGGCCATTGATGTTTTCGCTCGAAATCTGACCGCACTTTTAATGGCTGCACCCGCTGGCGCGAAAAGCACCATGGGCTTAGACCCAGGCTTGCGTACAGGGGTTAAAGTTGCGGTGGTGGATAACACAGGTAAATTATTAGATACCACCACTATTTATCCACACACGGGGCGTGAAGCCGAAGCACAAGTGGCTATTTTCAGCTTGATCCGCAAACATAATGTGGAATTAATTGCTATTGGTAATGGTACAGCTTCTCGTGAAACCGAACGTTTTGCGAAAGAAGTCATTAAAGAAATTAAAGAAAATAAACCGCAAACTGTTGTAGTGAGCGAAGCGGGCGCATCGGTTTATTCTGCTTCTGAATTTGCCGCAAATGAATTCCCGAATTTAGATGTATCTTTACGTGGTGCAGTCTCTATTGCCCGTCGTTTACAAGATCCATTAGCAGAATTAGTGAAAATCGAACCGAAAGCCATTGGTGTAGGGCAATATCAACACGATGTAAACCAAACCCAATTAGCACGTAAACTTGATGCGGTGGTGGAAGACTGTGTAAATGCGGTGGGGGTGGATTTGAATACGGCATCCGCGCCATTACTCGCTCGTGTGGCTGGAATGACAAAAACCTTAGCACAAAACATTGTGGAATATCGTGATGAAAATGGGCGTTTTGAAAGCCGTACAGAATTAAAAAAAGTGCCACGTTTAGGGCCAAAAGCCTTTGAGCAATGTGCGGGCTTTATGCGTATTGCAGGCGGGAAAAATCCACTTGATGCTTCAGGTGTTCACCCAGAGGCTTATCCTGTGGTCGAAAAAATATTGCAAGCTACCGCGCAATCTATCCAAGATTTAATGGGTAATTCGGGTGTGGTTCGTCAGCTTGATGCGAAACAATTTATTGATGAACAATTCGGTTTACCAACGGTTCAAGATATTTTTAAAGAATTGGAAAAACCGGGTCGTGATCCACGCGGCGAGTTCAAAACTGCTGTATTTGCTGAAGGGGTGAAAGAAATCACGGATTTAAAATCTGGAATGATTTTAGAAGGAACTGTTACTAATGTAACCAATTTTGGCGCATTTGTGGATATTGGTGTTCACCAAGACGGTTTAGTGCATATTTCATCATTAAGCGATAAATTCGTGGAAGATCCCCATCAAGTGGTAAAAACAGGCAACATTGTAAAAGTCAAAGTGTTAGAAGTGGATGTGCCACGTAAACGCATTGCATTGACGATGCGATTAGATGAAAGTGCGGTCAAAAATGACAGTAAATCTGACCGCACTTTATCTGCCAGACCTCGTGGAAATACGCTGCGAGAGGAGCGTAGTTCAAGAGGTAATAATGCGATGGGCAATGCTTTTGCTGATGCGTTAAAAAATTGGAAAAAATAACAAGTTATGGGGCGAAATTATTCGCCCTTTTTTTATAGCTTTCCTTTCCCGAAAAGCATCGCCAAAACGGCGATTTTTTGCTATAATCCCGCCCAATTTTTATTTACAAAAGAATGAGATAAATTATGTCAGAAACGACCAATGATAACTATGGTGCATCGAGCATTAAAGTATTAAAAGGCCTTGATGCAGTGCGTAAGCGTCCTGGTATGTATATCGGCGATACCGATGACGGTACTGGTTTGCACCATATGGTATTTGAAGTGGTGGATAATGCCATTGATGAAGCCCTCGCTGGCCATTGTTCCGATATTATCGTGACAATTCACGATGATAATTCTGTGTCGGTACAAGATGATGGGCGTGGAATTCCTGTGGATATTCATCCTGAAGAAGGCGTTTCTGCAGCAGAAGTGATTATGACTGTGCTTCACGCTGGCGGTAAATTTGACGATAATTCTTATAAAGTATCGGGCGGTTTACACGGCGTGGGCGTATCTGTAGTGAATGCGCTTTCTGATAAATTACAATTAACTATTCGTCGTCAAGGTCATGTTCACGAGCAGTTCTATCATTTAGGGGAGCCACAAGCACCATTAACTGTAATTGGTAATACAGAAACAACAGGTACAACAGTGCGTTTCTGGCCAAGCTCAGATATTTTTGCTATCACAACCTTTGATTACAAAATCTTAGCAAAACGCTTACGTGAGCTTTCTTTCTTGAACTCAGGCGTATCTATTCGTTTAATTGATAAACGTGATGGCTCTGAAGATCATTTCCATTACGAAGGCGGTATTCAAGCATTCGTCGAATATTTGAACAAAAATAAAAACCCAATTCATCCTAAACCATTTTATTTTACCGCTGAGAAAGATGGCATTGGCGTAGAAGTTGCATTGCAATGGAATGATGGTGTAAATGAAAACGTGTATTGCTTTACCAATAATATTCCTCAGCGTGATGGCGGTACTCACTTAGCAGGTTTTCGTGGGGCTTTAACCCGTAGCTTAAATAGCTATATGGAAAACGAGGGTATGCTGAAAAAAGAAAAAGTGGCGACTTCAGGCGATGATGCACGTGAAGGTTTGGTGGCGATTATTTCAGTTAAAGTGCCTGATCCAAAATTCTCATCGCAAACTAAAGACAAACTTGTGTCTTCAGAAGTTAAAAGTGCGGTGGAATCTGCGATGAATGAAAAAATGCAGGAATATTTATTGGAAAATCCTGCAGATGCAAAAATCATTGTAAACCAAATTATTATGGCAGCTCGTGCGCGTGAAGCAGCACGCAAAGCCCGTGAAATGACGCGTCGTAAAGGGGCATTAGATATTGCAGGTTTACCGGGTAAACTTGCAGATTGCCAAGAAAAAGATCCTGCGCTTTCTGAACTTTACTTGGTGGAGGGGGACTCCGCAGGCGGCTCTGCAAAAGTTGGTCGTGATCGTAAAACTCAAGCAATTTTGCCATTGAAAGGTAAAATCTTAAACGTAGAAAAAGCACGTTTTGACAAAATGTTGTCTTCCCAAGAGGTGGGGACATTGATTACTGCCTTAGGCTGCGGTATTGGTCGTGATGAATATAACCCAGATAAATTACGCTATCATCATATCATTATCATGACCGATGCTGATGTGGATGGTTCTCACATTCGTACGTTGCTTTTAACGTTTTTCTATCGTCAAATGCCTGAGCTTATTGAACGTGGTTATGTTTACATTGCTCAGCCACCACTTTATAAAGTGAAAAAAGGAAAACAAGAACGCTACATTAAAGATGCGGATGAAATGGAGCAATATGAATTAACGCTTGCTTTAGATGGCGCAGAATTACATATCAGCGCAAATGCACCAGCAATGAATGCCCTTGTATTTGAAAAATTGGTAGCAGAATATAACAGCGTACAAAAACTTATCGGTCGTTTAAGCCGCCATTATCCAACCCCAGTGTTGCAAGGATTAATTTATCAGTCGCCAATTTCTGTTGAAATGATGAAAGACGAAAGTGCGGTGGAAAATTGGGGTAAATCTTTTGTTGAACAACTGACTGCAAAAGAAACAGAAGCGCATCAATATTCAGTGCGTACACAATTTAACGCAGAACGCCAAGTGTATGAAGCGGTGATTACGGTTCGTAAACACGGTATTGATACCGATTATTTCTTGAATTTTGATTTTGTTCACGGCAATGAATACGCGAAAATTGTTTCTCTTAATAAACAACTCAATGGTTTATTAGAAGAAGGCGCTTATGTTATTCGTGGCGAAAAAGTACAACCAGTGCGTACTTTTGAACAAGTCGTTGAATGGCTAGTGAAAGAATCTCGTAAAGGTCTTGAAGTACAACGTTATAAAGGACTTGGGGAAATGAACGCAGATCAACTTTGGGAAACCACAATGGATCCAAATTCACGTCGTATGTTGAAAGTTTCCATTAAGGATGCCGTTGCAGCGGATCAACTCTTCACAACCTTAATGGGAGATGAAGTGGAGCCACGCCGTGAATTCATTGAACTGAATGCTTTGAGAGCAAATTTGGACGTGTAAATTTCCGTCTATTTATATTCATAACTGAAAGGGCACCAAAGTGCCCTTTCTTCGTTTATCTTGTTATTTCATCTCAGGATGGCTATTGGTTTTTTGAACTGAAGTGAGTAAACTAAGTGCAATCATTTTCTCAACGGAGAACCTTTATGAAACCTTATCTTATCGCTCCCTCAATTCTTTCTGCTGATCTTGCACGTCTTGGCGATGACGTACAAAACGTACTTAACGCGGGCGCGGATGTTATTCATTTTGATGTTATGGATAATCATTATGTACCTAATCTCACTTTTGGGCCTGCAGTATGTCACGCCTTGCGTGATTATGGCATTACCGCACCGATAGATGTGCATTTAATGGTAAAACCCGTCGATCGTATTATTCCCGATTTTGCTAAAGCAGGTGCAAACTACATTACTTTCCACCCAGAATCTAGCGAACATATTGACCGCTCTTTGCAGCTTATTCGTGATTGTGGTTGTAAATCTGGATTAGTTTTTAATCCTGCGACGCCGTTGAGTTATTTAGATTACGTTTTGGATAAAGTGGATGTGGTTTTATTAATGTCAGTGAATCCCGGATTTGGCGGACAATCTTTTATACCAGCAACGTTGAAGAAATTACAACAGGCTCGTAAGATCATTGATGAAAGTGGTTATGACATTCGTCTTGAAGTAGATGGTGGTGTGAAAGTTGATAACATCGCAGAAATTGCCGCGGCTGGAGCAGATATGTTTGTAGCAGGTTCCGCAATTTTTGGTAAGCCAGATTATAAACAAGTTATTGACCAAATGCGTATACAGTTAGCGAGAGTTAGTGCATAACTGTCATTTTAATGGAATAGGATTGCAACAAAATAGAGAAAAACAATGAATACACAATTTAAACTTATTGGCTTTGATTTAGATGGCACCTTGGTAAATAGCCTGCTTGATTTAGCACTATCCGTAAATTCTGCTTTGGCTGAATTTGATTTACCGCAAGCACCTGAAGAATTAGTTTTAACCTGGATCGGCAATGGTGCGCCTGTATTAATTGCCCGAGCGTTAGATTGGGCGAAAAAACAAACAGGAAAAGTGCTAACTGAAACAGAGGTTAAGCAAGTAACGGAACGTTTTAATTTTTATTATGGCGAGAATTTATGTAATGTTAGTCGCCTGTATCCGAATGTAAAAGAAACCTTAGAAACCTTGAAAGAAAAAGGCTATGTCTTAGCGGTTGTTACCAATAAACCCACAAGACATGTTCAACCTGTGTTGGCAGCGTTTGGCATTGATCATTTATTTAGTGAAATGTTGGGCGGTCAATCCTTACCTGCAATTAAGCCACATCCAGCTCCACTTTATTATTTATGCGGAAAATTTGGTTTTGAACCACGCCAAGTGCTTTTCGTGGGCGATTCTAAAAATGATATTATTGCGGCTCACGCTGCGGGCTGTGCAGTTGTTGGTTTAACTTACGGCTACAATTACAATATCCCTATCAGCGAATCCAATCCAGATTGGGTGTTTGATGATTTTTCCCAGCTATTAAGTATTCTTTAAGTTTTCTATCTAATAAAAAGTGCAGTTAATTTTTACCGCACTTTTGTTATCTACTTAATTGATTTTAAAGAATGTTTGAAAATTCTTCTAACATTTCTTTTGGCCATACGCTTGATTGCACTTCACCGATATGTTTTTTACGAAGTAAAAGCATTGCTAAGCGAGATTGACCAATACCACCGCCGATAGTTAATGGTAATTTTCCGTTTAATAAATCTTGGTGCCAATCCATTTTTAAACGGTCTTCATCGCCCGTTAGATCAACTTGTAAGCGTAATGCACTTTCATCTACTCGGATACCCATTGAGGAGAGTTCAAAGGCTTTGCCTAATTGGTCATTCCATACCAAAATGTCGCCATTTAAGCCTTTGTAGCCATTTTCAGATTCTGTTGTCCAGTCATCATAATCTGGTGCGCGGCCATCGTGAGGTTTGCCATCTGAAAGTTTGCCACCAATTCCAATCAAGAATACTGCGCCGTATTCTTTACAAATTGCGTTTTCACGTTCTTTACTGCTTAAATCTGGATAGCGTTTGACTAAATCTTCGCTATGCACAAAGGTAATCTGTTTTGGAAGAATGGAAGGAATATCAAAACGTGCTTCTACGGCTAATTCCGTTAAACGAATAGCACGATAAATAGAATTTACCGTTTCTTTTAAGTATGTGAAATTACGATGACCTTCAGGAATCACTTTTTCCCAGTCCCATTGATCCACATAAACAGAGTGAGTTGGGTCAAGAGAATCTTCATCTGGGCGTAATGCTTTCATATGAACAAACAAGCCTTCGCCTTCTTTAAAGTGGAAGCGAGCCAATGTATGGCGTTTCCATTTCGCAAGAGAATGCACAACTTCAAACACCGCATTTGGAATACATTTCACATTAACCTGTACGGCTTTTTCAATGCCTGATAAGTTATCTTGCATTCCGTTACCCACTTGGCTCAAAATTGGGCCTTGCACTTCAATAATGCCAAGTTGCTCAATAAGATTTTGGGTAAAAGTGTTCTTTACAAAGCTAATTTCTTGTTGTTGTAAAATAAATGTCTTTTTCATTTTGATAACCTTTTTTAACGAGGAGTAATATTTTTGAGTATTATTCAGTAAATGATGATTTTATTTCAAGTATTTTGTTTACTTTCTTTTTCTGGTTGAATATTATCCAATTCATTGGGAAAAAATTAAATAAAATCTAAAGGAGAAGGTTTTATGCACAACATCGATAGTTTAGATCAAAAAATATTACGTGTACTCACTAAAGATGCGAGAACACCATACGCAGAAATGGCTAAAAATTTTGGAGTTAGTCCAGGAACGATTCATGTGCGAGTAGAAAAAATGCGTCAATCGGGCATTATTAAAGGCACAAAAGTGATCATTGATGAACGCAAATTAGGCTATGATGTATGTTGTTTTATCGGCATTATTCTAAAAAGTGCAAAAGATTATGAAAAGGTAATCAAAAAGCTAGAAAGTTTTGATGAAGTAGTGGAAGCCTATTATACAACGGGCAATTACTCGATTTTCTTAAAGGTGATGACGCACACAATCGCAGAACTACATTCTGTTTTGGCGACCAAGATTCAGTTAATAGATGAAATTCAATCCACTGAAACCTTGATTTCAATGCAAAATCCAATTTTGCGAGATATTAAACCTTAAAAACACAGAAAGTGCGGTAAAATTTTATTCAAATTTATCTTGATGTTTAAATTTCAATAAATCTCTCCGCTCTTTTTTATTTGGGCGACGATCAGGATGGGGCATTGAAAGGGAATTATTTTTTCTTGCCCACGCGATTTCTTCTCTTTTTTTCATGCTACTTTCGGTTTCTTGATAAAGTAATTGCGCTTCTGGCACACCTCGGCGTTGATCGCTTAACGCAAGGATTTGAATTTCTTTTTCTTCGTTTCCTTGACGAAGTTTTAACATTGCACCCACTTCTACAATTTTACTTACTTTCGCACGTTGATTGTTGTAATGCACTTTACCACTTTCAATCATCGCTTTAGCAATGCTCCGTGTTTTGTAAAATCGGGCAGCCCACAACCATTTATCTAAACGAATACCTTCTTTTTCTGCCATTATTTTCTCCTTATTTTGATTCGACAAAATAGTACCACAAAGTATGTTGATGAACTGTTATTAAAAATTTTATTCTTTAATAGGATTTTTATTAAATGAAAAAAAATTAAAACAGGTTAATTTAAATATTTTTCAATAAAACAAATTTTATGTTAAAAAAACTTGAAAAATGGTCAAGTTTTTGACAAGGTTGAGCGGTTTTCTTTTTTAAGCTCAAGGAACAATTTATGCATAACGAAAACTTAAAAGAATTGACCGTTAGAGGAATTATCCTCGGCGCATTGATTACGGTAATTTTCACTGCATCCAATGTGTATCTCGGTCTAAAAGTGGGGGTGACATTTGCGTCATCTATTCCATCTGCTGTGATTTCTATGGCAGTACTCAAATTTTTCAAAGATTCTAGCATTCTTGAAAATAATATGGTGCAAACTCAAGCATCTTCAGCTGGTACGCTTTCTTCTGTGATCTTCGTCTTACCTGGTTTATTAATGATGGGTTACTGGCAAGACTTCCCATTCTGGCAAACTATGTTGATTTGTTCTGCTGGTGGTACATTGGGTGTCTTGTTCACTATTCCACTACGCCGTGCGATGGTGGTAAATAGTGATTTACCTTATCCTGAAGGTGTAGCGGCTGCAGAAATCTTAAAAGCGGGTAATCATACAGATGGCGACAGCGGAGTGAAAGATATTGCTTACGGTGGTGTTTTAGCGAGCTTAGTTGCATTTTTAACTAACGGTTTACGCGTTATGGCTGATGGTGCAAGTGCTTGGATTCAAACGAGTAAAGCAGCGTTCCAATTACCAATGGGTTTCTCTCTTGCATTACTTGGTGCGGGTTATTTGATTGGTATCGTGGGCGGTATCGCTATGTTAGTGGGTGTTATTTTGACTTGGGGTGTGGCTGTGCCATATTTCACAATGTCAGGAGATATTGCCGCGGATGCAAGTTTAATTGATGCTGCGATGACTGTTTGGAAAACCAAAGTACGTTATATTGGTGTGGGTACAATTGGTATTGCTGCGATTTGGACATTGCTGATTTTAATGAAACCAATGATTGAAGGGATGGTTCATTCTTTCCGTATGCTGAAAGGTGGACAAGAGGCATCGGAAAATCGTATTGATATTGACCTTTCTCCAAAAACAATGATTTATATCTTAATTGCGACGGTTGCGTTAATTGTTATTTCATTACATCACTTTATTGCAGCGGCACCAATTTCGCCTGAGCTTTCCATTTTATTAGTGGTAGTTTGTACTTTCTTAGCTGTATTTATCGGCTTCTTTGTGGCAGCGGCTTCTGGTTATATGGCAGGTTTAGTAGGCTCATCTTCAAGCCCAATTTCTGGTATCGGAATTATTTCTGTTATCGTGATTTCATTAGTATTGGTGTCAATCGGTAATGCCTCGGGCTTATTTGAAACCGTAGATGGTCAGAAATTTTTAACCGCACTTACATTGTTTACGGCATCTATTGTAATCACTACCGCCTGTATTTCTAATGATAATCTACAAGATTTAAAAACAGGTTTATTAGTTGAAGCGACACCTTGGCGCCAACAAGTCGCATTAATTATCGGCTGCTTTGTAGGTGCGCTTGTTATCGCACCAGTATTGGAAATCTTATATCACGCATATGGTTTCAGCGGTGCATTGCCACGCCCAGATATGGATCCGTCACAAGCCTTATCTGCGCCACAAGCAACGTTAATGACCACCATTTCTCAAGGTATTTTCACAAATAAATTGGAGTGGACTTATATCTTAACTGGTGTAGGTTTAGGTGCAGTGTTAATTACGATTGATGCATTCTTGAAAAAAGTCAGCAACAAAGCCTTTGGCTTTCCAGTCATTGCTGTGGGGATTGGTATTTACTTACCGCCATCAATTAATATGCCTGTGATTGTCGGGGCATTCTTAGCGTGGATTATGGCCCGCCATATTGCAAAACTTGGAAACAAAGAAATGTCAGCTAAAGCAGAACGTTTCGGTACGCTTTTCTCTGCAGGTTTAATTGTAGGCGAAAGTTTAATGGGTGTCATTTTAGCATTTATTATTGCGGCTTCTGTTACCACCGGTGGTTCTGAAGCGCCATTATCCTTAAATCTTGAAAATTGGGATACGATTGGCGAGTGGTTAGGTTTAATCGTATTTATCGTGGGCATTGTGATTTTTGCATCTCGCGTATTACGTGCGAAAAAATCTGATTAATCCTTAAATTTATTTTAGAATAGGTTATCTTCTGGATAACCTATTTTTCATTATGAAATTTTACTTAAAAACACTTATTTTTTTCCCTCTGATTTTACAGGTCATCGTTACCGCACTTTTGATTTGGTTCGATGATGATTCAAGTGGTGTTATCGTTCCTTTTTCTAGCTATGCTCTCACAGCATTTCTTCTCGCCACAATTCCCGCATTTTTAACCGCACTTTTAGCCGCAAAATTCCGTTACACACGTTATAATATTGCCTCGATTGTATTAGTTTCATCGATCATTTCATTTGTTTATTGCAATATGGCATCTTATTTTTATTTGTTATTGCTCGGCGAACAAGAAACGTCCTTTTGGGGCTGGTTGACCGAAGGGGGGTTATCTCTCGGATTAGTGAGCACATGCGGAATGGTATTTTATGCTCTATTTGTTATGCCGTGGTTGCTGCCAAAAACAAGAGAATGATTTTATGCTGACGTTAAATGAACATTTACTCAACCAAATCTTGCTGATTGCTTATCAAGCAGGTAAGCATTTGCAACAGTTTTATCAAAAACAGGTTCATGTTGAATTGAAAGAAGACAACACGCCTGTGACGGAAGCGGATCTTTTTGTGAGCCAATTTTTAACAGAAAAATTGACCGCACTTTTCCCTAATGTCCCAGTTCTTTCGGAAGAAAATTGCCATATTTCCTTTGAAGAACGTAAAAATTGGAAAGAATATTGGTTGATTGATCCTCTTGATGGCACACAACAATTTATTAATCGTACCGATCAATTTTCTGTGTTGATTACCTTAGTTCGTAAAAATAAACCAGTGTTAAGCATTATTCATGCACCAATTTTATCGACAACTTATTATGCAATGCGTGATTTCGGCGCGTTTAAAAAACAACTGGATCAGGTAAAAAAACTCACTAAAAACACGACAAATTTTGACCGCCCTTTACGAATTGCGGTAGGTGCAACGACTTCACAAGAAAAAGTGCGGTCGATTTTGCCGAAGGATTTTCCTTGTGAATTTGTTGTGGTTGGTTCAAGTAGCTTAAAAAGCGGTTTGGTGGCTGAAGGCGCAGTAGATTGTTATGTTCGTTTAGGACAAACAGGCGAATGGGATACCGCTGGGGCAGAAGTTCTGCTTGCTGAAACTCACGGTGCCATTTTTGACTCTCATTTTGAGCCTTTAACCTATAACCAGCGTGAAACCTTGATTAATCCGCATTTTGTCATGGTGGGCGATCAATCACTCGATTGGCGTTCTGTCTTTCAATTTAATTGATTGGTTCGATTGGTTTTTTTCTCTAGAATACGGCATTATTTTCGATATTACTCGGAATCTTATAAGGAATAATTATGCAAACAGATAATAACTGTATCGTCATCTTTGGCGCGTCTGGTGACTTAACTCACCGTAAACTCATTCCAGCTCTTTATAATCTCTACAAAATCGGGCGTTTGAGTGAAAACTTTTCCGTTCTAGGTGTTGCTCGCTCTGACCTGAACGATGAAACTTTCCGCGAAAAAATGCGTGAGGCGTTAATTCATAATGAAGAAACAACACCTGACACTTTAGATGCTTTCTGCTCTCATCTTTATTATCAAGCAGTGAATACATCTGATGCTCAAGATTATGGCAAACTTGTTCCACGCTTAGACGATCTTCACGATAAATATCAAACCTGTGGTAACACCCTTTACTATATGTCTACTCCACCAAGTCTTTATGGCGTGATTCCTGAGTGTTTGGCTGCACATGGTTTAAATACGGAAGAATATGGCTGGAAACGTATTATCGTTGAAAAACCTTTTGGTTACGATGAAAAAACAGCGCAAGCATTAGACGTACAAATCCACCGTTTCTTTGAAGAACACCAAATTTATCGTATCGACCATTATTTAGGTAAAGAAACCGTTCAAAACTTGCTCGTATTACGTTTTTCAAATGGTTGGTTTGAACCGCTTTGGAACCGTAATTTCATTGATTATGTAGAAATTACTGGTGCAGAATCTATTGGCGTGGAAGAGCGCGGTGGCTATTATGATGGTTCTGGCGCAATGCGAGATATGTTCCAAAACCATTTATTGCAAGTCTTAGCGATGGTGGCAATGGAACCACCAGCGATTATTAACGCGAATTCAATGCGTGATGAAGTTGCAAAAGTGATGCATAGTTTGCGTCCATTAACTTCGGAGGATATGGAGAATAACCTTGTTTTGGGTCAATACACTGCGGCTGAAATTAACGGCAAAATGGAAAAAGGCTATCTAGAAGAAAAAGGTGTGCCTGCAGATTCTCGTACTGAAACCTACATCTCATTGCGTTGTGAAATTGAAAACTGGCGTTGGGCTGGCGTGCCGTTCTATGTTCGTACGGGTAAACGCTTACCAGCTCGTGTGACTGAAATTGTGATCCATTTTAAAACTACGCCACATCCTGTATTCAGCCAAAATGCACCAGAGAATAAATTGATTATTCGTATTCAACCTGATGAAGCTATTTCAATGCGTTTTGGTTTGAAAAAACCAGGTGCAGGTTTTGAGGCGAAAGAAGTATCAATGGATTTCCGTTATGCAGATTTAGCAGGCACGCAAGTATTAACCGCTTATGAACGTTTATTGTTGGATGCGATGAAAGGCGATGCAACCTTGTTTGCTCGTACTGATGCTGTGCATGCTGCATGGAAATTTGTGCAACCGATTTTAGATTACAAAGCGAATGGCGGTCGTATTCACGAATATGAAGCTGGCACTTGGGGGCCTGTTGCAGCTGATAAATTAATCGCAAAACAAGGCAAAGTGTGGCGTAAACCAAGTGGATTGATGAAGAAAAAAGTTTAACTAATCTAATGTAGGGTGGGCTTTAGCCCACCGCTCTTACTAACATAATAAATTGTGGGCTAAAGCCCAACGGAAAATCAATGAACTATATCAGCTTCCCAACTGCTCAACATGCAGTCGATAAAATTGCACAAGAATTTGTGATTTATAGTCAATTAAATCATCCCGTACATATTTCCCTTTCTGGTGGTTCAACGCCTAAGTTGTTATTTAAAACCTTAGCCAAATCACCTTATGCGGAACAAATTAACTGGAAAAATCTGCATTTTTGGTGGGGAGATGATCGTATGGTTCCGCCATCTGATCCTGAAAGCAATTATGGCGAAGTGCAGAAACTCTTATTCGATCATATTCAAATTCCAACGGAAAATATCCATCGAATTCGTGGTGAAAATGAACCGCACTTTGAACTAAAACGCTTCGAAGAAGAATTAAGTGCGGTCATTCCAAACGGTGTTTTTGATTGGATTATTTTAGGCATGGGGATTGATGGTCATACCGCCTCTCTCTTCCCACATCAAACTAATTTTGATGATGAAAACCTAGCTGTCATTGCTAAGCACCCTGAAAGCGGTCAAATCCGCATTTCTAAAACAGCCAAACTCATTGAACAAGCCAAACGTATTACCTATTTAGTCACTGGCGAAAGCAAAGCAGATATTTTAAAAGAAATCCAAACGACACCAGCTAAAAACTTGCCTTACCCTGCAGCAAAAATTAAAGCAAAAAATGGGGTGACGGAGTGGTATTTGGATAAAGCCGCGGCAAGGCTGCTCTAATGGAAATTTTAGCCTATATTTTAACTGCACTTGTCACCCTTGAACATTTCTACATTCTCTATTTAGAAATGTTCACCATTGAAAGCAAAAGTGGTGTTCGCCAATCAAGGGTTATACAACGGCTTTTTGGCAGCAGGGATTATTTTTGGTTATGCCATCAACCAAATTTCGGTGATTTATTTCTTTTTAGGTTGTGTGATTATCGCCGCAGTTTTTGGGGCGGTTACGACGAAGAATAAGGGGATATTGGTAAAGCAGGGGTTGTTGCCTGCAGTGTTGGCAATAGTTTTGCAAATGGTTGCATAAAATTGATCGCTTGTAGGGGCAAATTACATTTGCCCTATAAAAACAATTACAGCGGAATGTATGACTACGAAATATAATGCAGGTATTCATCATCGAAGATCGATTCGTTTAAAACATTATAATTATCGTTCTGAAGGATTTTATTTCATCACCATTTGTTGTAAAAATAAAGAATGTCTATTTGGGCATATCATTAATCAACAAATGCAATTAAATGATTTAGGGAATTACGTAAAACAGTGTTGGGAAAATATTCCAATGTTCTTTCCACAAGTACGAATTGATGAATTTGTTATTATGCCAAATCATTTACACGGTATTATTGAAATTATTGAACAGGTAAAGGGCAAATGTAATTTGCCCCTACAATCGAGAGTAACGCAGTTGCCACAAAAGGGAACATCTCAAACAATTGGCTCAATAGTTCGTGGATTTAAAGCAGGTGTAACATCTTGGGCAAGAAAAAATAGTGAAATTTTTGATGTTTGGCAGCGAAATTATTATGAACATATTATTCGTGATGAAAAATCCTATTTGCAGATTTATGAATATATTCAAAATAATCCTATTTTATGGGAACAAGATCAATTATATGTAGATTAAAAGGGCAAATGTAATTCCCTCCTACAATTTATCTACATCATAGACAAACATGTAGGGGCTAATTATATTAGCCCTCATCATAAACAAAGATTTAGTAATCCAACAGGAGAAAACAATGTCAGTAAAAGGCGACATCGGTGTTATCGGCTTAGCCGTAATGGGGCAAAACCTCATTTTAAATATGAATGATCATGGCTTTAAAGTGGTGGCATATAACCGTACCACTTCAAAAGTGGATGAATTTTTACAAGGTGCAGCAAAAGGCACGAATATTATTGGCGCATACTCTTTAGAAGATTTAGCTTCTAAATTAGAAAAACCACGTAAAGTGATGTTAATGGTGCGCGCGGGTGATGTGGTGGATCAATTCATTGATGCGTTACTACCGCACTTAGAAGAAGGCGACATCATTATTGATGGTGGTAACTCAAACTATCCGGATACAAATCGTCGTGTAAAAGCATTGGCGGAGAAAGGTATTCGCTTTATCGGTTCGGGTGTGTCTGGTGGCGAAGAAGGGGCGCGTCACGGGCCTTCAATTATGCCGGGCGGTAATCAAGAAGCGTGGCAGTATGTGAAACCTATTTTCCAAGCAATCTCAGCTAAAACAGAACAAGGCGAACCTTGTTGTGACTGGGTCGGCGGCGAAGGTGCTGGTCATTTTGTGAAAATGGTTCACAATGGTATTGAATATGGCGATATGCAGTTAATTTGCGAAGCATACCAATTCTTAAAAGAAGGTTTAGGCTTAAGCTATGAAGAAATGCAAGCCATCTTCGCAGAATGGAAAAATACTGAACTTGATAGCTATTTAATCGATATTACCACTGACATTCTTGGCTATAAAGATGCAAGTGGAGAACCTTTAGTCGAAAAAATCTTGGATACTGCGGGTCAAAAAGGGACAGGTAAATGGACAGGTATCAATGCGTTAGATTTTGGTATTCCATTAACTTTAATCACTGAATCCGTTTTTGCACGCTGCGTGTCTTCCTTTAAAGATCAACGTGTTGCGGCTAATCAATTATTCGGCAAAACTATTACACCAGTTGAAGGCGACAAAAAAGTATGGATTGAAGCGGTACGTAAGGCATTATTAGCGTCAAAAATTATTTCTTACGCACAAGGCTTTATGCTGATTCGTGAAGCCTCTGAACAATTTGGTTGGGATATTAACTATGGTGCAACGGCGTTGTTATGGCGTGAAGGTTGTATCATTCGTAGCCGTTTCTTAGGTAATATTCGCGATGCTTATGAAGCAAATCCAAATCTTGTTTTCTTAGGTTCAGATAGCTACTTCAAAGGCATTTTAGAAAACGCATTAAGTGACTGGCGTAAAGTGGTGGCAAAATCTATCGAAGTGGGTATCCCAATGCCTTGTATGGCGTCTGCGATTACTTTCTTAGATGGCTATACTTCAGCACGTTTACCAGCAAACTTATTGCAAGCACAACGCGACTACTTCGGTGCTCATACTTATGAACGCACAGATAAACCTCGTGGCGAGTTTTTCCACACCAACTGGACTGGTCGTGGCGGTAACACAGCATCAACTACTTATGATGTGTAGTTAAAAACATCAATAAGAATTACCGCACTTTAAACTGTTGCCATAAATTTGGATAGTTTATTAATTTGCTGAAATATTGGGCTCTACATAATGTAGAGCTCAATTATTTATACTAAGGGTATACTTTATTGATGGCAGCGATCGTAAAGCGGTTGTAATTGTTGAATGGTGTGCGTAATAAATAAAACGGGATCTATTTGATTTAACTCGGCTTTTTCAATACTTTTCCCAATGCACCAAAAATCCTCATCTGAACGTAAGATCAGATTTTTTTCAGAAATGACCTTCACTTGGCGAAAATCATCATATTCACTTTCATCCTCTCGCCAAATCTCAAAATCAGCAAATTGTTTGAAATCAAATTGATCAAGCCACTGATTATATTGTTGCACATTAATTTGTGAGCGATCTGCACGATAGCAATGCCAATCTAAACACACTCTTAGTCGGCGACGATTTAATAGCACAGAAAAGATTGCGGCAGAATTTTGGTTAAACTCGTATTTAAAATAAGCGAAGAAATGAGCCCGCACTTGCCAACCATTGGTCCAGCTTTCAATATGCGGTTTCGCAAAAAGCGTACCGAGTTGTGCTGAAACAGATTGAATTATCGCTTTCCAATTATCCCAATGTAATTTGTAATCCGCTTTAATCGCTGGAATATCTTCTAGGCAGAATTTTTTCATTTGGGCGAATTGGTAGAAAGGAATGTTGAACAGTTCGCAAGATTCAGTCGTAAGCGAGAGCATAGTGTTTCCTTAAAAATCACTGTAATTTTTGACCGCACTTTGAGTGAAGAACTGCTTGTCTTCCCAACGCAACATAGTCATTCGATTATTCCACACACAACCAGTATCTAAGGCATAAATACCTTTTGGAGTAGACTCATCCACTAAACTTGCCCAATGCCCAAAGACAATGGGAATCTGTTTATAAAGTGGATTATCTAAATTAAACCAAGGCGTGAGCTCCGCTGGTGCATCTTTTAAAGGGGATTTACAGGCAAAATCAAAGCGATGATCCAAATAGCAAAAACGCATTCGAGTGAAAGCATTAATAATGTAGCGATGACGTGCTAAGCCCTGTAAATCTGGCGACCAGCGATCAGGCTGTTCAGAATACATATTTTCAATGAGATAATGAAAATCGCCGTGCTGTAAAATTTGTTCAACTTCAGCCGCACAAGATTTCGCAGTTTTCAAATCCCAATCTGGGGAAATGCCTGCGTGTGACATCAGGAAGTTTAACTTTTCATTATGCACAAGTAATGGCTGATGACGTAACCAATGAATCAGCTCATCAAAATCGAGTGCATTAAAAATGGCATCAACACGATCACGCGGTTTCACTTTTTTAATGTCCAGTGCGGTCGCAATTAAATGTAAATCGTGATTGCCTAGTACGGTTTGCGCTGCATTACCAAGTGATTTTACAAAACGAAGACATTCAAGTGATTTATCCCCACGCGCCACAAGATCTCCCACAAGATAAAGTTTATCTTGCGTAGGATTGAAATCTACACGTTCTAATAAAAGCTGTAATTCATCATAACAGCCTTGCAAATCACCGACGAAATAGGTTGCCATTTTTGACCGCTCTTTTATAAATAAATTTTGAAAATTTTAACACAGACTTTTATTGTTGATTTATTCTTTTTGTATAGTAGAATGGGAAAAATTTAGTTATTTCCATTTTTATTTAAATATGAGTGCTATTGAAAATATTGTCATTAGTATGGAAAATGCAACTGAACGTCGCAAACATATTACTAAGCAATTTGAATCAAAAAAACTTTCATTTAGTTTCTTTAATGCGTACACTTATCAATCAATCAATCAATCAATCAATCAATCAATCAATCAATCAATCAATCAATCAATCAATCAATCAATCAATCAATCAAACTCCATATTACATAATATAGAGAAATCTAGAATACTTACTAAAGGAGAAAAAGGCTGTTTAATTAGCCATTTCTTATTATGGAATAAGTGTGTGAATGAAAATTTGGAATATCTCAAAATTTTTGAAGATGATGTAATTCTTGGCGAGAATGCGGAAGTATTTTTGAACCAAAATGAATGGTTAAAAACACGTTTTGATTTTAATGATATTTTTATTATTCGTTTAGAAACTTTTTTACGGCCAGTTAAACTTGAGAAACAAACTAAAATTCCACCTTTTAATTCTAGGAACTTTGATATTTTAAAATCAACTCACTGGGGGACGGCAGGTTATATTATTTCTCAAGGTGCGGCTAAATATGTAATTGAATATTTAAAGAATATTCCTTCTGATGAAATTGTTGAAGTTGATCAACTTATTTTTAATAAATTAGTTGATGTTGATAATTATATTGTCTATCAACTGAATCCAGCAATTTGTATTCAAGAACTCCAAGCGAATCAAAGTAAAAGTGTATTAACAAGCGGATTGGAAAAAGAACGACAAAAACGTCCAAAAATCCGTAAGAAAAAGACATTGAAACAGCGTTTAACTCGGATAAAAGAAAATATTATACGAGCTTTAAATAGAAAAAAATGGAAAGAACAACAACGTATTAAAGAAATACAAGGTAAAGAAATTGTTCGTTTTATGTAGAAAGCCAAGGTGTAACAAGGGTTACACCTTTATTATTTTTACTCTTCTGAATCTAAGATTTCATCTTTATTGACATCTGCTGGTGGATTATCCGCTAACCAGTTCGCTAAACGTGCATAATCTGCGATAGCCAGATTTTCTGCACGTGCATTTAAATCAATACCAAGTGCGGTCAGATTTTCAGGTGAAAATAGAGTTGAGAGTGCATTGCGTAATGTTTTACGACGTTGATTGAACGCTTGGGAGCAAACACGGTTCAACCAATATAAATCTTTTACAGGGTGCGGCAATTCCTTATGCGGAATTAAACGCACAACGGCTGAATCTACTTTCGGTGCAGGTTTGAATGCCGAAGGCGGTACTTCAAGCACAGGCATCACTTGGCAGAAATATTGCGCCATAATCGTTAAACGACCATAAGCTTTGCTATTTGGTGCGGCACATAGGCGTTTTACCACTTCTTTTTGCAGCATAAAGTGCATATCTTGAATCACATCATGATATTTAAACAAGTGGAACATCAATGGCGTAGAAATGTTGTAAGGTAAGTTACCAAACACACGTAATTTTTGCCCTTTTTCTGCTAAATTTTCTTTTGTGTAAAGCGCACCAAAATCAAATTGCATCGCATCTGTTTCAATAACAGTGAGCTTTTGATGTAAAAATGGATGGTGACGTAAACGTTCTGCAAGGTCTCGGTCAAGCTCTACCACAGTCAGATGCTCGACAAGTTCACCAACAGGCTCTGTTAATGCACCAAGCCCTGGACCAATTTCCACTAAGAATTGATTAGGTTGTGGGTAAATCGCCGCCACGATACCTTGAATGACAGAAGTATTATGTAAAAAGTTTTGTCCGAAGCGTTTACGCGCCGTATGACCTAAGTGTTTTTTTGAATTCATAAAAATAATCTAATAAATGATAAAGTTTGTGGTTGGTATCTTTAAATATCTAGCCACTCTGGTTTTATTTCTTTCGGAGAGATCTCATTAACATTATCGTGATAATAAAGAATATGACATGTATTCTTGGAATTGGGATGCCAATGCGTAAAATTTTCTTTGTCTTGCGAGTAAAAACAAATCATAGGTTTATTTAACCCCGAAGCAATATGAATAGTTGATGTATCAACCGAAATAAGTAGGGCGCAGTTTCTAATCAATTCAATTGTATGATAGATCGTTGTGTGAGGCTTTGAATAAACAAATACATCATCAAATTGATTAGCGATTTTACTTAAATGCTTATGAGTATCTGGTGTTGAAAGTAAGACCAATGGACATTTATGATGACTTCTAATATATGCTAAGTAATCTATAATGTGAGTATCGTTAAATTTTCTATTTTTCCCCGCACCATAAAAGTTAATTGTAATAAAGTTATTTAACTGGTTATCAGTAATAAACTGAAGAATTTCTTTTTTAATTAAGTCATCTTGCGGAACGTCATAGCGATCATCACTTAGACTAATATTTGACTGAGCTAAAGCTTCTTTGTAAATTTCTGAAAAATGGTCGTCTTTAGTAATATTTACATTAAAAATATTATAATCTGCTTTTCTATAGCCGATATAATTACGGGCATTGAGTATTCTCAATAACAATAAGTCTCGGTTTCTAAGAATAATAGTTGGATCAATAACAACATCGTATCTTTCTTTTCTAATAAGTAGTGCCGTCTTGACGTAATCGAGAATGTTTCTTTTCTTTACAAGATAAATCTCATCAATGTTATGGTTTCTTTGAAACAGATAAGCGTTCTGTTTCGTGCAGATGACACCAATTTTTATCAAAGGATTAAATTTCTTTATTTCCCGAAAAACAAAAGAACTCACGATATAGTCGCCAATTTTTCCATCTTGTCGCAAAAATAAGAAACTCTTAGGATATTTTAAACTTTGAGGATTGTTTGCTCTTGATGATTTATCGAGCATCCATTTCCCCACTTTTAACCTTAGGGCTTTTAGCTTATTCATATCGATGCTCAATTTGATTTATTTCTGAATCAGAACTGAGTCCTCTAAATACACAGGGAGGTTCGACGCCATAAGCACGAATATATGTTTTTTGAATTAACCCAGTCAAATAGTCTGCTGGCATCCTTATAGGATAAGCGTAGTTAAGCAATTTCTTAGCACCAGATAGTGTAATCAAGTAAGCCGCAGCACAAATAATGCATCTTTTAGAATTTTTGGAGGGAGCTCTATAATGAGCAAGTCGATAGCCTTCGTAAAGTTTTTTCTTAAAAGGATACGATTTAGCTTTACCATGATCTAAAAAGATTAAGTCATAGTTTTTTTTAACTTTATTTAATGCATCTTGAACAATTTCTTTAAGAAAATGTGAGATTATCGCATCATCTTCTAAAATAATTGCACTTTCAATTTTATTTTCTACAATATGCTCGTATGCTCGTATATGGCTGATTGCGCATCCAATTTCACCTAGTGTTAAAGGTTTTGGGGATAAATAATGTTTTGGGTAAAACTCATAATCAACGGAGTCTAATATTTCTTGCGGTAATGTTTTCCCATAAGTTGCATCAAAAAATTCAAATTCTAATCCAAGTCCTAAAAGTCGTTTTGAAATAATTGCTCTTCTTGATGAATTTTTTAAACTAATAACAATAATTTTTGGAAATTGCATTTGATCTAAACCTTTAGTTGTTATACAAGAATAGACTACGTTGGATCTCTTTGAGGGCAGTGTAACTTGTTATTATTAATGTGCAAAGTTATTTTTCTATTTCCTGCCATTTTATCTTTCTTCCTTTCGCTAAAACGGCTATAATCCGCCCGTTTTTCTTAACTTTTCCGCCTAAAGTGCGGATAAAAAATTGATTATTTTTAGAGGATACAATGGCGAAAGAAGATTGCATTGAGATGCAAGGCACAATTTTAGAGACTTTACCGAATACTATGTTCCGCGTGGAGTTGGAAAACGGTCACGTGGTTACTGCGCATATTTCAGGAAAAATGCGTAAAAACTATATCCGTATTTTGACTGGGGATAAAGTGACTGTAGAAATGACGCCTTATGATTTAAGTAAAGGACGTATTATTTTCCGCAGCCGTTAATTGCAGAATATGTGAGATAGACCGATATATATCGGTCTTCTTTTTTGCTCAAAAAGAACTCAAACTGGTTGCGGAACGTAAAAAAATCGGTATAATCCGCAACCCTTAGCCACATTGAATTTTTCGTTCCTTGCCTTTGCAGATTGGTGGCTAATCTACGTCAAAGGCTGATTAACCCGTAAGGAGCAGTAATGCGTCACTACGAAATCGTGTTTATGGTTCATCCGGACCAAAGCGAGCAAGTACCAGGTATGATCGAACGTTACACCGGTTCTGTAAAAGAAGCTGGTGGTCAAGTTTATCGCCTAGAAGATTGGGGTCGTCGCCAATTAGCGTACCCAATTAATAAATTACACAAAGCACACTATGTGCTTATGAATGTAGAAGCGCCTCAACAAGTCATCGACGAGCTAGAAACGACTTTCCGTTATAACGATGCTGTATTACGCAGTCTTGTTATCCATACTAAGCACGCCGTAACCGAAGCGTCCCCAATGAAAGCGGCTAAAGAAGAACGTAAACCTTTAGCTGAAGTTGAAAACAACGATTTTGAGGATGCTGAAGAGTAATTTGAAAATTGATAATCGTTTTTCGGTTATGGGAGTCGTTTCTCAGTTACCAAAGCGATTAAAGAGCCCTAGTGGAATTGAGCATTGCAAGTTTTTGTTAGAACATCGTTCTGATCAGATTGAGAGTGGTTTTACACGTCAAGCTTGGTTAAAAATGCCAGTTCAAATTAGTGGTAATCAATTGATAGAAAAAACTCAAAGCATTACGGTCGGTAGTAAAATTTTGGTGGTGGGATTTATTACCTCACATAAAACCCAAAGTGGGTTATGCCAATTAGTTTTACATGCCGAGCAAATCGAATTTATAGATTAGGAGACTAGCCAAATGGCACGTTATTTCCGTCGTCGTAAGTTCTGCCGTTTCACAGCGGAAAATGTTGTTGAAATCGATTACAAAGATATCGCTACATTAAAGAACTATATTTCAGAAAGCGGCAAAATTGTACCTAGCCGTATTACCGGTACTCGTGCGAAGTACCAACGTCAATTAGCTCGTGCAATCAAACGCGCTCGCTATTTAGCGTTACTTCCATACACTGACAATCATCAGTAATTAAGGAGACACGGTAATGCAAGTAATTCTTTTAGATAAAATTGCTCACTTAGGTCAAGTGGGCGATCAAGTAAATGTTAAATCAGGTTTTGCACGTAACTTCTTAATCCCACAAGGTAAAGCAGTTATGGCAACTAAAGCTAACATTGAACACTTTGAAGCACGTCGTGCAGAATTAGAAGCGACAGCGGCAGCAAATCTTGCAGCAGCTCAAGCTCGTGCAGCAGAAGTTACTGCATTAGGTTCTGTGACTATCGCATCTAAAGCAGGTGATGAAGGTCGTTTATTCGGCGCAATCACTACTCGTGATGTGGCAGAAGCAGTAACTGCAGCAGGCGTTAAAATTGCGAAAAGTGAAGTTCGTTTACCAAACGGTCCAATCCGTACTCTTGGTGACCACGATGTTCGTTTCCAACTTCACGGTGAAGTATTTGCAACATTAGATGTAATTGTTGTTGCAGAATAATTTGTCAGATAGACAAAATAAAACCCAGTTTAAAACTGGGTTTTTTTATTTTTATCATATATAAATTTAGAATAGGGTAATAAAAATGTATTTTAAGTCTGAATTAATATAGTATTTTAACTACTCTTTGATAATATAACGATGATTATTCATATTACTATTTTGCTCAGTATTTTTGCTAAGTAAGTTCTGAAATGGTATTGAAGATATAAGGTGGGTGGGGACAATAAATGAAATATTAGTAGGTTAAGATCCTTTATTTGTATGTGTAAATTTTCAATATGTTGGTTAAATACTATGATAAGATGGATAAAACTAGCTACTTCTCCACATTTTCTATTGATTAATATTAATTTTGTATTTTTAGATGCAATTGCTGATAAAATCAGAATAATGAATTTCTCTTTTGTTAATAAATTTTAACAAATGTTAAAACCCTATGAACAGCCGGCTAAAGATAACCCAATTGAAGTATTTTTGTTTGATAATGTGATATAACAGGCGTAAAATCGCATATTTCCATTAACTCGGGAATTTTTATACTTTTAATTAATTTAAGGATACAACAATAAGCTTATTTTCAGAACCATCTAAACGTCGTTATGGCGTTGCAATTTTTGTTGGTATTATTGCAGGTCTTATTTACATTCCCTGCATTAGGTTTAACCCCGCCAGTAGCAGAATGGCCATTATATGAACATATCTCAGAATTAGTTGGTCATATCTTTTGGTTCTGGACAATTGAGGTCATTCGTCGTGATTTGCGTAATCGCATTACTCGCCAACCAGACGTTGATGAAGTAAATCACAATAGATAATTCTTTTCTAAATTTAAAAAGCCACAATCAAATGATTGTGGTTTTTTATGCCATCATTTTAGATAGCTTTAATTGGTGGACATAATTAGAAAGCGTGGTATAGTTTAAACACTTTTCACTTAATCTAAATAAAGAGGATTTTATGACAGTTACATTAGCAGGAAACCCTATTGAAGTTAGTGGACATTTCCCTCAAGTGGGCGAAATAGTAGAAAACTTTATTTTAGTCGGTAATGATTTAGCCGATGTTGCATTAAACGATTTTGCAGGTAAACGCAAAGTCCTAAATATTTTTCCAAGCATCGACACCGGTGTGTGTGCGACTTCAGTACGCAAATTTAACCAACAAGCAGCAAAATTAAGTAATACTGTTGTGCTTTGTATTTCAGCAGACTTACCTTTTGCTCAAGCTCGTTTTTGTGGAGCAGAAGGGATTGAAAATGCCAAAACAGTTTCGACTTTTCGTAACCATGCATTACACGTACAATTAGGTGTAGATATTCAGACTGGTCCGTTAGCAGGTTTAACTTCTCGTGCGGTTATTGTGTTAGATGAACAAAACAATGTTTTACACAGCCAGTTAGTTGAAGAAATTAAAGAAGAACCAAACTATGAAGCTGCATTGGCAGTGTTAGCGTAGTAGATAGAAGATTTAAAACAAGAACCGCCGAGAGGCGGTTTTTTTATTATGCTAATAATCTATTTCTTTGAGTAAAAAATCTAGAGATTGTATGAAATATGCTTGTTCTGATTACTTAAAGTTATCAAACAGTTCAATAAAAATATATTTAGATACAAAATGTTTACGCTTATTTAAGAAAAACTCCCCATCTTTTTTTAAGATAAATGGGGAAAAATATTAAAGAGTTATAAACCCATCATAAACATGGGTCGCCTCGCCTGTCATATAAAGTGGATGACCAACACCATTCCATTCGATCATTAGCGAACCGCCTGGTAAATCTACTTGGACATTGTTGTTTAATAAGCCTTGCATAATTCCAACTGCAACAGCTGCACAAGCACCACTTCCACAGGCTTGAGTTTCTCCTGCACCACGTTCATAAACTCTAAGCTTAATATGTTCTTTGTTGATGATTTGCATAAAACCAGCATTGACACGCTCAGGAAAGCGTTCGTGGCTTTCTAGTAAGGGACCAAGTTGTTCAACATTGGCTGTTTGAATATCATCTACTTGTACAACACAATGAGGATTGCCCATTGAAACTGTACCGCATAATACGGTTTGAATATCTGTACGCAGAATATAATTTTTCTCAAATTTATTTGCGGTAAATGGAATTTTTGCAGGTTCCCAAATTGGTTCGCCCATATTCACACGAATTTGATTATCATCTTTTACCGTTAAAATCATATTACCCTTTTGTGTACTAACCGAGATGTCTTTCTTGTTAGTTAATCCTTTTAATGTCACAAAACGAGCAAAACAACGAGCTCCATTTCCGCATTGTGAAACTTCACTTCCATCAGCATTAAAAATTCTATAATGAAAGTCGAGTTCGGGATCGTAAGGAGCTTCAACAATTAAAAGTTGATCAAACCCAATTCCACAATGGCGATTGGCTAAACGTTGAATCGTTTCCGGAGTAAAAAACACATTTTGAGTGACTCCATCAACCACAACAAAATCGTTACCTAATCCGTGCATTTTGGAAAACTGCATTTTTCCATCCTTTGTATAAATTCAAGATTTTTGCATTATAAAGAGCAGCAAAAATCATGGCAAATAAAGAACTCTAGTATAAGCAAAGTGCGGTAAAAATACCGTAAATTTTTACCGCACTTTATTCATTCTTGGTATCAGATTACATCCAAGCGTTATTACGAATAATTCCTACTGCAATACCTTCAATTTCAAAATTTTTTTGTTCTTCAAGATTGACAACTATAGGATCAAATTCTTCATTTTCTGCGTGTAGATAAATGATAGAACCTTTTTTCTCAAGACGTTTTACTGTTACTTCATCTTCAATACGTGCAACCACAATTTGTCCGTTACGTACATCCTTAGTACTATGCACAGCTAGTAAATCACCATCTAAGATACCAACATTTTTCATTGATAACCCATAGACTTTAAGTAAGAAGTCGGCTTGTGGTTTAAACATATCTGCATCTACTCGATATGTCGCTTCAATATGTTGCTCTGCAAGAATCGGTTCTCCAGCAGCTACGCGTCCTACAAGCGGTAAACCGTCAAATTCATCATTCGAACTATTGTCTAAAATACGAATACCACGAGATGCGCCGGGAATAATTTCAATTGCACCTTTACGTGAAAGTGCTTTTAAATGTTCTTCTGCGGCATTTGCAGATTTAAAGCCTAATTCACGAGATATTTCTGCCCGTGTTGGTGGCATACCTGTTGTTTCCAAATGGCGTTTTAATAAATCCAACACTTCTTGTTGGCGTGCGGTTAATGGTCTCATATACACTCCTGTTTTTAAATACAGATAACTGGTATTGTATACAGATTATGTAAAGTTGCAACTGTTATTTTTTAAATCTGTGTATTAAGTTACATTTTGTCGCCAAATTTTCTAAATTAGTTGAGATCGGATGTGTTAAAATATTTGAGTTTTTAGATGATAAAAACACCAAAGAACTAAAAATAGTTCTATTCACAAACTGCTTTTAAACGTCTATAAGATCGACAAACTTATAACAAAGAGAAAATTTATTATGGCAAATTTTATAAATATGTATCGCCAATTATTGAGCTTGCCGCTGTCTGCATTGGTGAAAAATAATCCTATTCCCGCCAATCCAATCGAAGAGCTTTCACTTAATATTCATCAACCTATTGTTTATGTTTTGCCTTATACATCTCAAACTGATTTCGTTATTTTCCGCCGAAATTGCTTAGCGTTAGGCTTGCCCGATCCCGCAGAGAAAAATGAAATTAATGACGTTAAGTTACCACGTTATGTATATTTAGACGAAGGTCGTCGAATTTTTAAATCGAAAGGTGCGAAAGACGAGACCACCACCATTTTTAATAAATACCTTGAATTACACCGCACTTCTGAAAGTTTAGATGTGCAACTTATTCCTGTTTCTGTTCTTTGGGGACGCTCTCCCGGACAAGAAGATAAATCAGATTTGCCCAATTTGCGTTTATTAAATGGTATACAAAAAACATTTGCAGCAATTTGGTTTGGACGTGATACTTTTGTGCGTTTTTCTCAAGCGGTTTCATTACGTTATATGGTAGTTGAACATGGCTCAGATGAAAAAATTGCACAAAAGCTGGCTCGAGTTGCAAAAATGCACTTCGCAAAACAACGTATTTCAGCAACAGGCCCTCGTTTACCAAATCGTCAAGCAATGTTTAATAAACTATTGCAATCAGAAGCAATCCGACGCGCAATTGAAGATGAAGCAAAATCAAAAAATATCAGTATTGAAAAAGCACAAAAAGAAGCACATAAAATTTTAGATGAAATTGCAGCTGATGTCAGCCATTCAAGTTTACGTGCAGTAGATCGTTTTTTACGTTGGCTTTGGAATAAACTTTATTCGGGTATTGATGTGCAAAATGCGGATCGTGTCCGTAAATTAGCGTTAGAAGGTCATGAAATTGTTTATGTGCCTTGCCACCGTAGTCATATCGATTACTTATTGCTTTCTTATGTGCTTTATCATCAAGGTCTTGTTCCGCCACATATTGCGGCAGGAATTAACTTAAATTTCTGGCCTGTAGGTAGAATGTTTCGTAGTTGGGGCGCATTTTTTATTCGCCGCACTTTCAAGGGAAATCGGCTATATTCTGCCATTTTTCGCGAATATTTATCAGAACTATTCCATCGAGGCTATTCCGTTGAATATTTTATTGAGGGCGGTCGTTCTCGTACAGGTCGTTTACTTGCACCAAAAACAGGTATGATGTCTATGACACTTCAAGCATTGCAACATAGTCAAACTCGCCCGATTTCGATTGTTCCTGTTTACGTTGGTTATGAACACGTATTAGAAGTAGACACTTATGCAAAAGAGTTACGTGGTGCAGCGAAAGAAAAAGAAAATGCGGGTTTAGTGCTTCGTGTAATTAAAAAATTACGTAATCTTGGTCAAGGTTTTGTAAATTTTGGCGAGCCAATCACGCTTTCAAACTATTTGAGCCAACATTTCCCTAATTGGAAAGAGCAAAATCACGAAGAAAAACCACAATGGTTTACACCCGCGGTAAATAATATTTCTAAACAAGTGATGATTAATATTAACAAAGCAGCTGCAGTTAATTCAATGAACCTTGTGGGTACAGCACTACTTTCATCTCGTCAGCGAGCTCTTTCACGTGAGCAACTGTTAGAACAACTTGGCAGCTATCAACAATTGTTACAAAATGTTCCTTATTCAACGGACGTAGTGCTACCAAATGTGACACCGCAAGCAATGTTAGAACACGTATTAGCTTTAGATCGCGTAGGTGTATTAATTGAAAAAGATAATTTTGGCGAAATTGTACGCTTAGAGCGTTCATCTGCTGTACTAATGACTTATTATCGTAATAATATTCAGCACCTATTTGTATTACCATCTTTAGTTGCAAGTATTATTTTGCATTACGAAGCGATCCAAAAAGATTTATTATTAGATGCGATTAGAAAAATTTACCCTTTCTTACAAGGCGAATTGTTCTTACATTTCAATGAAGATGAATTGAATGTACAAATCCATCAAATCATTGATGAATTTGCACGCCAAAGCGTTATTAATTCAAATGATAACTTCTTATCTATTAATAAATCAAAAGTACGAATTTTACAGCTTTGGTCTGCTGCGGGAATGCGTGAAATCTTGCAACGTTATTACATTACTGTCACTATTTTACAAAAACAACCTGTTATTTCTCGAGCTGAACTTGAAAAAGAAAGCCAGCTTGTTGCTCAACGTTTATCCGTATTACACGGCATAAATGCACCAGAATTCTTTGATAAAGCGGTTTTTTCAAGCTTTATTGCAAACTTGAAAGAACAACGTTACTTTGATGAATCTGGTTATGCTGTTCTTGATAAAATAGAAGAGTTAGCTTCAACGCTTTCCCATTTGATTTCAACAGAAATTTGCTTAACTGTGAAAGGAACAATTGAAAAAGCTGAGGATCATTCTTCATAAAAAATACTGAGGGCATCATTGATGCCCTTTCTTTTATATAAATGATTTAGATCGCATTTAACAAGAAAATTATACTTAATCAATGCAATTTTAATCTTGGTTTTAAATAACGATTTAATTTATCAACGAGAATAATCAAACCAATTTTAATACAACCGTGCAAAGCGTGTTGGTGCATTCGATACAAAGAAACATAAGCAAACTGAGCAAATTTACCTTGAACGGTAAGTGGATTTTTACCAAACTTATTGGTTAGACTACCAAGTGCGGTAAAATCTGACAGCGAAACTAAAGTACCTTTGTCGTTATATTTAAAAGATTTCAGTGGTTTATTTTCAAACAATGCAAAAATATTTTTTGCACAAGCCTTTGCCATTTGATGTGCAGCTTGCGCTCTTGGCGGAACCAATTTACCATTTGATTGTATTAATGCAGCACAATCACCAATTGCAAAAATACTATCATCAACAGTAGTTTGAAGTGTATCTTTAACCACTAATTGATTGATACGATTAATTTCCAATCCATCAAATTGCTGCGTTACTGTTGAAACGCGAACCCCAGCCGCCCAAACAATAAGATCAGCCTTAATTTCCCCACCATCTTTGGTAATAAGTGTATTTGGCTGAGCTTCAGTAATCATTGTGTTTAATTGAACATTGGTGCCCATTTCTTTTAATTCATCTAGCACTGCAGCAGATAAATTTTCAGGTAATGCTGGCAATAAACGTGTTCCCGCTTCGACTAAAGTAACTTGTAAGCAAGAGCTATCAATTTTACCATAACCGTAAGAAGATAAATCTTCAGCGGCATGATAAAGTTCTGCAGTTAATTCCACACCAGTTGCTCCACCTCCCACAATAGCAATATTTACTTTATTTTCGTCTACTAATTTTTGTTTAAACTCTTCTTCGCCAATATCATCTAACGCGCGGTTTTCTGAAAATTTTAAAAATAATTCCAACAGTTTATGTTGAAAACGTAAAGCCTGTTTTGAACTATCTAAAAAAATACAATTATCTGCCACACCTTTTGTATTGAAATCATTAGATTTACTTCCAATGGCAATCACTAAATAATCGTAAGGAATTCGACGAGCAATGACAAGCATATCGCCCTCTTGCCCATAAACAGGTGCAAGTTCAACATATTTTTGTTCGCGATTAATACGTATAATTAAACCTTGCTCAAAACTGAAAAAATGATTTTTACCGTGCGCACGATAACTTAAAGAATCAACGCCATCATCCATTACACCAGTTGCAATTTCATGCAATAAGGGTTTCCATAAATGGGTGGCATTGCGATCAACCAGCGTTACTTTAGCTTGTTTTTGACGACCTAATTTATTACCCAAAAATGTCGCTAATTCAACACCGCCAGCACCCCCACCAACGATCACGACGTTTTTCATAAAGCTCTCCTAAAAGTTTAAAGTGTTAAAAATGTTACATTAATGTAATGATAACATAACAACGAAACAGGGCGGAAAACTTTCATAAAAATAACCGCACTTATATATCAAAGTGCTCTACCTCTTAAAGTTAGACCAAATAATCAATTAATCAAGGTGTAAATTTTTTATTTTCCTTTCTTTACCCAATATTTGAACGGTGGTTTTTCCACTTCACTTTGCAGTAAGGTGTGATCCATAAATTGACAGAAACTTGGAATATCTCTTGTTGTTGCAGGATCATCAGCAATAACCAAAAGTATTTCTCCATCGTTAAGATGACGAATATTTTTACGAACAAGCAT
The DNA here is from genome assembly GCF_049821985.1 of Haemophilus sp. HN_Hi10. Classification (NCBI taxonomy): domain Bacteria; kingdom Pseudomonadati; phylum Pseudomonadota; class Gammaproteobacteria; order Pasteurellales; family Pasteurellaceae; genus Haemophilus; species Haemophilus sp. HN_Hi10. The sequence goes on from NZ_CP187495.1 coordinate 439,991, forward strand.
GACAGGTTCTGGGCAACGTAATCCTAAAGCATCTAGGATTTGTGTGACGGAAATTTCAGACATATTCTTTTTTCTTTTGAAAAACAGAGCTATATCATACCGCGCTTACGGCAAAATTTCGACAAATCCCAGTCATCAGTGATAGACTAGTGTCATTGAAATTACCTTGAAAAAAGAAATGGCGGAATACCTCGTTCCTAAAAGTGCGGTTGTTTTTGAAGAAGAAATTAAAAAAAGCCGTTTTATTACTTATTTACAGCACACCGAAGGTTTAGAAGATGCAAGAGCTTTTTGGGCAAAGATTAAACAAGAACATCCAAATGCTCGGCATCATGGTTGGGCTGCCGTAGCAAGCAAGCCATCAGATTCTCTACAATTTGGTTTTTCTGATGATGGCGAACCTGCTGGAACGGCAGGAAAGCCAATGTTGAGTGCATTGCAAGGTAGTCAATTAGGTGAAATCAGTGCGGTGGTGGTTCGCTATTATGGCGGTATTTTGCTTGGAACGGGCGGATTGGTTCGTGCTTACGGTAATGGCGTTCAACAAGCGTTAAAGCTGATTGAAAGCGAAATTAAAGTTGAACGAACCCTTTTTAAACTTAATTGTGACTATGGGCAGCTAAATTTAGTCCAACAACTTTGTGAAAAATATCAGGTTGAGATTTTATCTCAAGATTTTCAGGTAAATATTCATTTGATTTTAGGTATTAGTGAAAAAACAATAAAGGCGTTTTCTTCAGAATTAACGGAAAAGTCTTCAGGTAGATTAGTTATTCAACTTTTAGAGATAGGCGAATAGTTGTGCGTATTTTATCGATTATCCGAATTATTGGTATTCTTGTGATGTGTTTTTCAGGTACGATGCTAGTTCCTGCATTTGTTGCTCTGATTTATGGCGATGGGGGCGGTAAGGCATTTATGCAGGCTTTTGTGTTGAGTTTGACGGCAGGCACATTGCTTTGGTGGCCATGCCATCATCATAAGCAAGAATTACGATCTCGTGATGGTTTTTTGATCGTTGTGGCTTTTTGGTTAGTTTTAGGAAGCTTGGCAACATTGCCTCTTTTATTGTTCGATTCACCACATTTAACTATTGCTTCAGCCGTATTTGAAGCATTTTCTGGCTTAACTACTACTGGTGCAACGGTAATGAAGGGGCTGGATAATTTACCTAAATCTATTTTGTTTTATCGTCAGTTTTTACAATGGTTAGGTGGTATGGGGATTATCGTATTGGCTGTGGCGATAATTCCGCTGTTGGGAATTGGTGGGACACAATTATATCGAGCAGAATCTTCAGGCCCTCTTAAAGATCAAAAATCTTTGCCTAAAATTTCAGAAGTGGCAAAAGCTCTATGGATTATTTACGCTTCATTAACTGTTCTTTGTGCCATTGCATATTGGCTGTCAGGAATGAATCTTTTTGATGCCATTGGGCATAGTTTTTCAACAATTTCAAATGGAGGATTTTCAACGCACGATGCAAGTATCGGTTATTTTAATCAAGCTTCCATTTATTGGGTTACAACAATTTTTATGCTGATTGGCGGTGTTAATTTTAGTTTACATATTTCTGCTTTTCTTGCATTAGGTAAAAGAAATATTTGGCGAAATTATTGGAAAGATCCCGAATTTCGTTTTTTTCTAACAATGCAAATTATTTTTATCGGTATTGTATCTCTATCTTTATATAGTTACGGTTTAGTTTCAGATATGAACGAGGCTGTAACAAAAGGTGCATTACAATTAACATCAATGTCAATGACTGCTGGTTATACGATTTTTGATATTGATAATCTTCCTCCATTTATTGGGCTTTTACTGGTAATTTCTGCGGTAATTGGTGGTTGTGGTGGTTCAACAACTGGGGGATTAAAAGCGATACGAACACTTATATTGTGGAAACAAATCGATCGAGAACTGCATAGTTTAATCCATCCAAATTTAGTACAACCAATTCGAATAGGTAAAAATCGTCTAGCACCAAGAATGATAGAAAGTATTTGGGCATTTTTCATTATTTTTATACTAGTTTATTGGGGGTGTGTTTTTGCTGTTATTCTTTGTGGAATGAATGTTTTTGATGCGATGGGGGCCGTATTCGCCACATTAACGAATGCAGGACCGGGACTTGGTTTTATTCACGAAAGTTTTATTGATGTTCCAGAAAGTGCTAAATTAGTCTTTAGTTTTGCTATGATCTGTGGACGTTTAGAAATGTTTTCATTAATCGTGCTGTTTATTCCAAGCTATTGGAAAAAATAATAATTGGAAAATTATTGTATTTTTGACCGCACTTTTTAATGAAATGTTTATATTTCCATCAAAAGATTATTTTTTTAAATATTTTTACAAAAAGTACTTGCAAGGGTTTTGAAAATCCCTATAATGCACCGCACACAACGACGCACTGTTGTGAAGTTTTTTAAGTTTCCAAGTGCGTCGTTCTTTTTTGCTCTTTAACAATATATCAGACAATCTGTGTGGGCACTTGTTGATTGACTTGTTTTAAAACTATTTTTTAATTTTGAAGTCTTAATAGGTGCTTAACTGAAAATTCATCATTACTTTTTTAAGTAGTGTTTTATTTATAGCTAAGTAGTTTATTGAGCGATTGAACTTGAATTGAAGAGTTTGATCATGGCTCAGATTGAACGCTGGCGGCAGGCTTAACACATGCAAGTCGAACGGTAGCAGGAGGAAGCTTGCTTTCTTGCTGACGAGTGGCGGACGGGTGAGTAATGCTTGGGAATCTGGCTTATGGAGGGGGATAACGACGGGAAACTGTCGCTAATACCGCGTAGAATCGGAAGATGAAAGTGCGGGACTGTAAGGCCGCATGCCATAGGATGAGCCCAAGTGGGATTAGGTAGTTGGTGGGGTAAAGGCCTACCAAGCCTGCGATCTCTAGCTGGTCTGAGAGGATGACCAGCCACACTGGAACTGAGACACGGTCCAGACTCCTACGGGAGGCAGCAGTGGGGAATATTGCGCAATGGGGGAACCCTGACGCAGCCATGCCGCGTGAATGAAGAAGGCCTTCGGGTTGTAAAGTTCTTTCGGTATTGAGGAAGGTTGATGTGTTAATAGTACATCAAATTGACGTTAAATACAGAAGAAGCACCGGCTAACTCCGTGCCAGCAGCCGCGGTAATACGGAGGGTGCGAGCGTTAATCGGAATAACTGGGCGTAAAGGGCACGCAGGCGGTTATTTAAGTGAGGTGTGAAAGCCCCGGGCTTAACCTGGGAATAGCATTTCAGACTGGGTAACTAGAGTACTTTAGGGAGGGGTAGAATTCCACGTGTAGCGGTGAAATGCGTAGAGATGTGGAGGAATACCGAAGGCGAAGGCAGCCCCTTGGGAATGTACTGACGCTCATGTGCGAAAGCGTGGGGAGCAAACAGGATTAGATACCCTGGTAGTCCACGCTGTAAACGCTGTCGATTTGGGGGTTGGGGTTTAACTCTGGCGCCCGTAGCTAACGTGATAAATCGACCGCCTGGGGAGTACGGCCGCAAGGTTAAAACTCAAATGAATTGACGGGGGCCCGCACAAGCGGTGGAGCATGTGGTTTAATTCGATGCAACGCGAAGAACCTTACCTACTCTTGACATCCAACGAATCCGATAGAGATATTGGAGTGCCTTCGGGAACGTTGAGACAGGTGCTGCATGGCTGTCGTCAGCTCGTGTTGTGAAATGTTGGGTTAAGTCCCGCAACGAGCGCAACCCTTATCCTTTGTTGCCAGCGATACGGTCGGGAACTCAAAGGAGACTGCCAGTGATAAACTGGAGGAAGGTGGGGATGACGTCAAGTCATCATGGCCCTTACGAGTAGGGCTACACACGTGCTACAATGGCGTATACAGAGGGAAGCGAAGCTGCGAGGTGGAGCGAATCTCATAAAGTACGTCTAAGTCCGGATTGGAGTCTGCAACTCGACTCCATGAAGTCGGAATCGCTAGTAATCGCGAATCAGAATGTCGCGGTGAATACGTTCCCGGGCCTTGTACACACCGCCCGTCACACCATGGGAGTGGGTTGTACCAGAAGTAGATAGCTTAACCTTTAGGAGGGCGTTTACCACGGTATGATTCATGACTGGGGTGAAGTCGTAACAAGGTAACCGTAGGGGAACCTGCGGTTGGATCACCTCCTTACCAAAGACGAGAGACAGCGAGTGCTCACACAGATTGGCTGATAATTGTAGACAAATGAGCAGGAGAAAACATTACCCTTGGGTCTGTAGCTCAGGTGGTTAGAGCGCACCCCTGATAAGGGTGAGGTCGGTGGTTCAAGTCCACTCAGACCCACCACTCTGAGAGTGAGTGAAGCGAAAGGTGTAGTGTAAATAAATAATAACTAAAAGGTAAATAATTAGTTATTAAATTATGATGAAATGGGGATATAGCTCAGCTGGGAGAGCGCCTGCCTTGCACGCAGGAGGTCAGCGGTTCGATCCCGCTTATCTCCACCACTTATCATCGTTAAGTAAATTAGAAAAAGATAAATTAATAATGTATTAAGGTAGTGATTAAACTATTTTAAATATTAGGTTATTTTATTCTTAGTTTTAAGTTTAATTTTAAATTTAATTTTAATTTTAATTTTAATTTTTTTTAGTTTATTTAACGATGATAACTGAAAAGTTTTATCAACTGTTCTTTAAAAAATTGGAAACAAGCTGAAAACAAGAGATTTTCGAGAGAAAGTCTGAGTAGGCAAGATAGGAAAGTGAAAGAGAGAACTGAAAAGGAAACTCTAAAAACAAAACCTGTTTTGCATAAAATCTTGATTGAACAAAAGCAATCAAGTGTTTAGTTGAATGAAGATACGCATCAAATTGACCGCACTTTGAAGTGAAAACTTAAAGTGATTGAAAACATTTGAGGTTGTATAGTTAAGTGACTAAGCGTACAAGGTGGATGCCTTGGCAATCAGAGGCGAAGAAGGACGTGCTAATCTGCGAAAAGCTTGGATGAGTCGATAAGAGGCGTTTAATCCAAGATATCCGAATGGGGAAACCCAGTAGATGAAGAATCTACTATTAACAAGTGAATTCATAGCTTGTTGAGGCAAACCGGGAGAACTGAAACATCTAAGTACCCCGAGGAAAAGAAATCAACCGAGATTTCGTCAGTAGCGGCGAGCGAAAGCGAAAGAGCCAGTAAGTGATAGCAGTATAGTTAGGAGAATGTGTTGGGAAACACAATCAAAGAGGGTGATAATCCCGTATCTAAAAACCATATTGTGGTACTAAGCTAACGAGAAGTAGGGCGGGACACGTGATATCCTGTTTGAAGAAGGGGGACCATCCTCCAAGGCTAAATACTCCTGATTGACCGATAGTGAACCAGTACTGTGAAGGAAAGGCGAAAAGAACCCCGGTGAGGGGAGTGAAATAGAACCTGAAACCTTGTACGTACAAGCAGTGGGAGCCTGAAAGGGTGACTGCGTACCTTTTGTATAATGGGTCAGCGACTTATATTTTGTAGCGAGGTTAACCGAATAGGGGAGCCGAAGGGAAACCGAGTCTTAACTGGGCGAAGAGTTGCAAGGTATAGACCCGAAACCCGGTGATCTAGCCATGGGCAGGTTGAAGGTTGGGTAACACTAACTGGAGGACCGAACCGACTAATGTTGAAAAATTAGCGGATGACTTGTGGCTGGGGGTGAAAGGCCAATCAAACCGGGAGATAGCTGGTTCTCCCCGAAATCTATTTAGGTAGAGCCTTGAGGTGACACCTTTGGGGGTAGAGCACTGTTTCGGCTAGGGGTCCATCCCGGATTACCAACCCGATGCAAACTACGAATACCAAAGAGTGATACTCAGGAGACACACGGCGGGTGCTAACGTCCGTCGTGGAGAGGGAAACAACCCAGACCGCCAGCTAAGGTCCCCAAGTCTATATTAAGTGGGAAACGAAGTGGGAAGGCTTAGACAGCTAGGATGTTGGCTTAGAAGCAGCCATCATTTAAAGAAAGCGTAATAGCTCACTAGTCGAGTCGGCCTGCGCGGAAGATGTAACGGGGCTGAAATATAGCACCGAAGCTGCGGCATCAGACGAAAGTCTGTTGGGTAGGGGAGCGTTCTGTAAGCGGATGAAGGTTAATCGAGAGGTTAGCTGGACGTATCAGAAGTGCGAATGCTGACATAAGTAACGATAAAACGGGTGAAAAACCCGTTCGCCGGAAGACCAAGGGTTCCTGTCCAACGTTAATCGGGGCAGGGTGAGTCGGCCCCTAAGGCGAGGCTGAAAAGCGTAGTCGATGGGAAACAGGTTAATATTCCTGTACTTGGTAAAGCTGCGATGTGGGGACGGAGTAGGTTAGGTTATCGCACTGTTGGATATGTGCGTTTAAGTTGGTAGGTGGGAAGTTTAGGCAAATCCGGACTTCTATTAAACACTGAGAGATGATGACGAGGCTCTAAGGAGCTGAAGTAACTGATACCACACTTCCAGGAAAAGCCACTAAGCGACAGGCTTTACTAAACCGTACTGAAAACCGACACAGGTGGTCAGGTAGAGAATACTCAGGCGCTTGAGAGAACTCGGGTGAAGGAACTAGGCAAAATAGCACCGTAACTTCGGGAGAAGGTGCGCCGGCGTAGATTGTAGAGATTTACTCTCGAAGGTTGAACCGGTCGAAGATACCAGCTGGCTGCAACTGTTTATTAAAAACACAGCACTCTGCAAACACGAAAGTGGAGGTATAGGGTGTGATGCCTGCCCGGTGCTGGAAGGTTAATTGATGGTGTAATCGAAAGAGAAGCACCTGATCGAAGCCCCAGTAAACGGCGGCCGTAACTATAACGGTCCTAAGGTAGCGAAATTCCTTGTCGGGTAAGTTCCGACCTGCACGAATGGCATAATGATGGCCAGGCTGTCTCCACCCGAGGCTCAGTGAAATTGAAATCGCCGTGAAGATGCGGTGTACCCGCGGCTAGACGGAAAGACCCCGTGAACCTTTACTATAGCTTGACACTGAACATTGAATTTTGATGTGTAGGATAGGTGGGAGACTTAGAAGTAGTCACGCCAGTGATTATGGAGTCATCCTTGAAATACCACCCTTTAACGTTTGATGTTCTAACGAAGATTGCGGAACGTGGTCTCGGACAGTGTCTGGTGGGTAGTTTGACTGGGGCGGTCTCCTCCCAAAGCGTAACGGAGGAGCACGAAGGTTTGCTAATCACGGTCGGACATCGTGAGGTTAGTGCAATGGTATAAGCAAGCTTAACTGCGAGACAGACAAGTCGAGCAGGTACGAAAGTAGGTCATAGTGATCCGGTGGTTCTGAATGGAAGGGCCATCGCTCAACGGATAAAAGGTACTCCGGGGATAACAGGCTGATACCGCCCAAGAGTTCATATCGACGGCGGTGTTTGGCACCTCGATGTCGGCTCATCACATCCTGGGGCTGAAGTAGGTCCCAAGGGTATGGCTGTTCGCCATTTAAAGTGGTACGCGAGCTGGGTTTAGAACGTCGTGAGACAGTTCGGTCCCTATCTGCCGTGGGCGTAGGAGAATTGGTTGGGGCTGCTCCTAGTACGAGAGGACCGGAGTGGACGCACCACTGGTGTTCCGGTTGTGTCGCCAGACGCATTGCCGGGTAGCTAAGTGCGGAAGAGATAAGTGCTGAAAGCATCTAAGCACGAAACTTGCCAAGAGATGAGTTCTCCCTGTCTTTAAGACAGTAAGGGTTGTTTAAGACGAAGACGTAGATAGGTCTGGTGTGTAAGTGATGTGAGTCATTGAGCTAACAGATACTAATTGCCCGAGAGGCTTAACTATACAACGCTCAAGTGTTTTTGGGAAAAGAGCGAAAGAGAAGAGAAATTAACTAAACTAAACTAACTATTCAGCTTGTTGCCGATAAGAAGAGAGACGAAAAAAGTGAAGTCGTAAAAGAGAAGAAACAAAGAGAGAAGTTATCAAAGAATTATCCCGGCGGCGATAGTGCGGTGGAACCACCTGAGACCATACCGAACTCAGAAGTGAAACGCTGTAATGCCGATGGTAGTGTGGGGTTTCCCCATGTGAGAGTAGGGCACCGCCGGGTTATCAAATACAAATCTAAATCACATAAAAAAAGAAGAACCCCAGTCGAAAGGCTGGGGTTTTTGTTTTTTAGAAGTTTATACTTTAACAAAATAAGTTTAGATAAAGTTTGTATTTGTTAGTGAGAAAATCCCCCACCAATGATACAATCCACCAAATTTTTTCAAAAGGATAACCTTAAATGGCTCGTAAGAAAAAAACGCGCAAAATTAGTGATATTATGCCAATCCGCAAAGCGGATAAAAAACCGGAAATGCCGAAATCGCGTTCGGGTAAAAAACTCACACGTTATGAATTAGATGCTAAAGCTCGTGAAGATAAGAAAAAACGTAAGCATAAAGGTTTAGCTTCTGGATCTCGTCATAGTGCGGTTGAAGAAAAAGCGAATAAACTTCAAAATGAAATTAAAGATCCAAAAATTGGTAGTAAGAAAAAGATACCGTTGGTTGTTGAATTTGTTAATAAGCCCGAAAAAGGTCAAGTAATTCCTGTAATAAAACAGGCGAAAAAACAAGATCCAATGAAAGAGCTTGAAAATCTGGAAAATAATGAAATTCTTAATGAATTATTGGATGCTTTAGATGCAGGTAAAGCTATTAGTAAAGCAGATCAACAATTTGTAGATGAATGCTTAGATAGAATTTCTGAATTAATGGAAGAACTTGGCATTGAAGACGAAGATGAAAGTGAAGATGATTTATACCGCACTTTTGAACGCATTGATATTAACCAATTTAGATAATTTATGATTTGGATACTTATTGTAATTGCATTTTCTTTATTGATTGGATTAAGTTTATATACAATACGTTTATTAAAACAGTTAAAAATTCAAAAGGAATTGATTGCTAAAGCTAAGAATAATCGGGTTATACGATTAAAAGAGAGTATTGATATTATTGCTAGAGCAATGCAGTCTGGAGAATGTAATCTTTCTGAAGGCGTAATTCGTCTTACAATGCTATTAAGGCCTTTTGGTAAGAATTTATCATCTTATCCTGCGATGGCTAATTTATATGAAGTGGTGCGTGATATGCCTACACATGATGATCGTAAACTACTTGATAAAAGAGAAAGAATGCGTCTGGATTTAGCTCGAGAAAGTTCAGAAGCACAGTTTGAAAAAAATATTAAACAAGAATTGTATATTTTATTAGAAGATATTAAATCTATTGAGCTAATTTAAATATTATAATTTTAAAGAAAAATGCGCTAAGTCTCTCCTAGCGCATTTTTTATGATTATTTTTTTAACGATTTTGTTCAAAAAATAATACCGTTGCGGCAACACGAGAATGAACATTTAATTTACGCAATAAATTACGGATATGTACTTTCACGGTTTCTTCTGAAATAAACAGTTGTGCTGCAATTTGTTTATTTGATAAGCCTGTCGCAATTTGACGAAGTACGCCCATTTCACGATCCGTTAAGCTGTCTAACGGATTCTCTTCGTGAGTACGTTCTAACAATAAATTTTTAATAGAATCACTCAGAATGACTTCGCCTTGTGCAATACGCTTGATTTGCTCTAGCAATGTATCTGGTTCCGTATCTTTTAATAAATAACCATCTGCACCAGCATCAATTAAAGTATAAATATCATTTTTTGCATCAGACACTGTTAAAATTAAGATGCGTGCATCAACGCCTTCTGTGCGTAATCCTTTGAGTGTATCTAACCCAGAAAGTCCTTTCATGTTGAGATCTAAAATGATCACATCAGGTGATGTTTGTAACGCCACTGAAATCCCTTCTGTGCCGCTGCTTACGTCAGCCACCACTTCAAAGTTATCGTCTAATTCTACAAGTTGTTTAATGCCACGACGCATTAACGGATGGTCGTCAATCAATAAAACTTTTAGTTTATCTTGCATAATTTCTCCTTTAGTGGTTAGAAGTCCACTTTAAAAAGCATGACATTTTATAAAGAATTCAATTCTATGCCAATCTAGAATAGAAAAAAATTTGATTTATCTCACAAACTTACTATTTGAGGTAGGTTTATTGATGGATAAAAATAGAAAAGTGCGGTAGAAAAATAGATAATTTTTTACCGCTCTTTTTTAAGATAAGAAATATTAAATGGTCGATTCCAATGCCCAAAGTTCCTGTAAGGTTTCTCGGCGACGAATTAGATAGGATTGATCGCCATCTACTAAAACTTCTGCAGTGCGAGGTCTTGAGTTATAGTTTGATGACATACTTGTGCCATAGGCACCAGCAGAACATTGAGCAATATAATCCCCTTCGGCAATTGAAAGCTCACGTTGTTTTCCTAAGAAATCTGATGTTTCACAAACAGGCCCTACAACATCATAAATCGCTTTTTCTCTTGCTAAAGTGCGGTCAATTTCTATGATGTTCATATAGGCTTCATACAATGCTGGGCGAATCATATCATTCATTCCTGTATCGGTAATCGCGAAATTACGGCTTTCATTGCTTTTTAAGTATTGTACTTTTGCTACTAGAATCCCTGCATTTGCAGAAATTGCTCTGCCGGGTTCAAGAATAATTTCAAGTTCAGGATAATTTTTTAGTTTTTCTAACAATGCATTTGCGTAATCGCTTGGATGCGGTGGTGTTTCATCCGTATAAGTTACGCCTAAACCACCGCCCAGATCGAGATGTTTTAATGTAATTCCATCCTCTTTTAATTGTTCCATTAGGACAATTAAGCGATCTGTGGCATCTAAAAATGGTTGTAATTCAGTGAGCTGTGAGCCTATGTGGCAATCCATCCCTGTTATTTTTATGTTTGGCAGCGTTGAGGCTAATTTATATACTTCTCGGGCTTCATCTACACTTACGCCAAATTTATTTTCCTTTAATCCTGTTGAAATATAAGGGTGTGTATGCGCATCAACATCTGGATTTACACGTAAAGAAATAGGTGAGATTTTACCCATTTCTCCCGCGATTTGGTTAATGTGCTTGAGTTCAGAAACTGATTCCACATTAAAGCAACGGATTCCAACTTCTAATGCGCGCATAATTTCTTCTCGAGATTTCGCAACGCCAGAAAAGACCACTTTTGACGCATCGCCACCTGCTGCCAGTACACGCTCAAGTTCGCCTTGCGAGACAATATCGAAACCTGAACCAAGTTTTGCCATAATATTTAACACGCCAATATTTGAGCAAGATTTCACGGCAAAACAAATTAGGTGAGGGTGCTTACCGAAAGCAGAGTCAAAAGCGTGCCAATGACGTTCAAGTGTTGCCCGAGAATATACATAGAGAGGCGTGCCAAATTGTTCAGCAAGTTGTTGAACTGGAATATCTTCGGCATAAAGTTTGTTGTGTTTATATTGGAAAAAATTCATGTTGTGTGCCTGTTTTAGTTATTTTTGGAATTATCATTGGATAATAGATTATTGAGTTTGTTGAGCTTGATCTTTTTCAGGAAAATATAAAGAACCTTTTACGCCACATCCTGTAGCTAATATGCACACTGAACTAAGTACTAAAATTAATAGTAATTTTTTCATTTTTTCTTTCTCACTTATCGGTAAATCCGCCTTTCACAAGCTTGAGAAAGGCTTTATAATTTGTCGCATTCTATCAGATTTAAACAGGAAAATTTTATGAATATTGCAGAATTTCACCAAAATATAGAACAAATTTGGCAAAAAATTGAAGAAGAATTGGAAAATCAAGGTGCAGATGTAGATTGCGAAACGCAAGGTTCTGTATTTACAATCACTTTTGATAATCACACTAAAATAGTGATTAACAAACAAGAGCCACTGCTTGAGCTTTGGATTGCAAGTAAATTAGGCGGTTTCCATTTTGCATTTAAAAATGGCGACTGGGTGTCTAATGATGGAAAACGTTTTTGGGATTGTTTCGTTGAGGCCTGTGCTGCACATGGCGAGAACGTGCAGTTCTAAAATGCAGGATTCTCCTTTACCATCAAAAACAATAGAAAAACCGACCGCACTTTCTGTTTTGAAATCGGTTTTTGGTTATCAATCTTTCCGTAAAGGGCAGGAAGAAGTGATCAATGCCGCTTTAAACGGACAAGATGCTTTGGTGGTAATGGCAACGGGGAATGGTAAATCGCTTTGTTACCAAATTCCCGCCCTTTGTTTTGAGGGTTTAACGTTAGTGATTTCTCCGCTGATTTCTTTGATGAAGGATCAAGTGGATCAGCTGCAAGCTAATGGAATTGAGGCGGATTTTCTTAATTCTAGTCAGACTTTAGAACAGCAGCAACAAGTACAAAATAAGCTTATTTCTGGGCAACTTAAACTGCTTTATGTGTCGCCAGAAAAAGTGATGACGAACAGTTTCTTTCAACTTATTTCTTATAGTAAAGTCAGCTTTATTGCAATTGATGAAGCACACTGTATTTCTCAATGGGGGCATGATTTTCGCCCTGAATATACCCAGCTTGGCGGTTTAAAAGCGAGTTTCCCTGATGCGCCGATTATGGCACTTACGGCAACGGCAGATTACGCAACTCGTCAAGATATTTTGACACATCTTAATCTAGAAAATCCGCATAAATATATTGGTAGTTTTGATCGACCAAACATTCGTTATACCTTGGAAGAAAAATATAAACCAATGGAGCAATTGACACGTTTTGTGTTGGCTCAAAAGGGCAAGAGTGGGATTATTTATTGCAACAGTCGAAACAAGGTTGAGCGAATTGCGGAAAGTTTACGCAATAAAGGTGTCTCTGCTGCTGCTTATCACGCGGGAATGGAAACGGCACGGCGTGATCGTGTGCAACAGGATTTTCAGCGTGATAATGTGCAAGTAGTAGTCGCAACCATTGCTTTTGGAATGGGGATTAATAAATCCAATGTGCGGTTTGTTGCCCATTTTGATTTGCCTCGTAGCATTGAATCTTATTATCAAGAAACAGGTCGGGCAGGACGTGATGATTTACCTGCTGAGGCGGTTTTGTTTTATGAACCAGCGGATTACGCTTGGTTACAAAAAATTCTTTTAGAAAAACCAGAAACGCCACAGCGTCAGATTGAGCAGCATAAATTAGAAGCTATTGGAGAATTTGCAGAAAGCCAGACTTGTCGCCGTTTAGTTCTTCTCAATTATTTTGGTGAGCATCGACAAACACCATGCAATAACTGTGATATATGCCTTGATCCTCCTAAAAAATATGATGGATTAGTCGATGCGCAAAAAGTAATGTCTACTATTTATCGAGTGGGGCAATGTTTCGGTGCGCATTATGTGATAGTGGTGTTGCGTGGAATGCATAATCAGAAAATTATTGAACGCCAGCACGATAAACTTTCAGTGTATGGTATCGGAAAAGATAAAAGCAAAGAGCATTGGCAGTCCGTCATTCGCCAGCTTATTCATTTGGGTTTTGTGCAACAGGTCATCAGTGAATTAAATCCAACGTTGCAGCTTACCGAAAGTGCGAAAGTGATTTTGAAAGGCGAAGAACCGTTAGAATTGGCAATGCCTCGTATTTCTTCAATCAGTAAAATTGTCCGTAATCCACAACGCCAAAGTGTTGCAAATTACGATAAGGATTTATTTGCACGCTTGCGTTTCTTACGCAAACAAATTGCCGATAAAGAAAATATTCCGCCATACATTGTCTTTAATGATGCGACGTTGCAAGAAATGGCACAATATATGCCAACGAACAATATTGAAATGTTGCAAATTAATGGCGTGGGTTCAATTAAATTAGAACGCTTTGGGCTGCCTTTTATTAAACTTATTCAAGAACATAAGGCAATTTTGGCGAATGCGTAAAATAATGACTAAGTGTTAAAAGTGCGGTTAAAAATGACCGCACTTTTTGTTATACTTGCGCCAATTTTTTCAGTTCTTAGAATTTAAGGTTAAACAATGCGTACAAGTCAATATTTATTCTCCACCCTTAAAGAAACGCCAAATGATGCTCAGGTCGTGAGCCACCAATTAATGTTGCGTGCAGGTATGATTCGCCCAATGGCATCAGGTTTATATAACTGGTTACCGACGGGTATTCGCGTATTGAAAAAAGTAGAAAAGATTATTCGTGAAGAGATGAACAAAGGTGGTGCAATTGAGGTATTAATGCCTGTTGTGCAACCTGCGGAATTATGGGAAGAGTCTGGTCGCTGGGAGCAATATGGCCCTGAGCTTCTTCGTTTTGAAGACCGCGGAAACCGTAACTTTGTGTTAGGCCCAACCCACGAGGAAGTGATTACAGATTTAATACGCCGAGAAGTTTCTTCATATAAACAGCTTCCACTTAACTTATATCAAATTCAAACGAAATTCCGTGATGAAGTGCGTCCTCGTTTTGGGGTAATGCGTTCGCGTGAATTTATTATGAAAGATGCGTATTCTTTCCACACTACCCAAGAAAGTTTACAAGCAACCTATGATGTGATGTATCAAGTGTACAGTAAAATTTTTAACCGATTAGGCTTAGATTTCCGTGCGGTACAAGCGGATACGGGTTCTATTGGTGGTTCTGCTTCTCATGAGTTCCAAGTGTTAGCTTCAAGCGGTGAAGATGATGTTGTGTTCTCAACAGAATCGGATTTTGCAGCGAATATTGAGCTTGCTGAAGCGGTAGCCATCGGTGAGCGTCAAGTGCCAACTGCAGAAATGACATTGGTTGATACGCCAAATGCGAAAACTATCAATGAGCTTATAGAACAATTCAATCTGCCGATTGAAAAAACCGTGAAAACCTTGATTGTGAAAGGTGCAGATGAAAACCAACCGCTTGTTGCCTTGATTATTCGTGGCGATCACGAATTAAACGAAATCAAAGCACAAAAACACCCGTTAGTAGCAGATCCTCTTGAGTTTGCGGACGAAACTGAAATTAAAGCGAAAATTGGTGCGAGCGTGGGATCGTTAGGCGCGGTAAATCTTAATATTCCTGCAATTATTGACCGCACTGTGACGTTAATGTCTGATTTTAGTTGTGGTGCGAATATCGATGGAAAACATTACTTCAATGTGAACTGGGAACGCGATGTTGCAATGCCAGAAGTTTTTGATTTACGCAACGTAGTGGAGGGCGATCCAAGTCCAGATGGTAAAGGCACGCTTCAAATCAAACGTGGTATTGAAGTGGGACATATTTTCCAATTGGGCAAAAAATACTCTGAAGCGATGAAAGCGACCGTTCAAGGCGAAGACGGTAAACCACTTGTGATGACAATGGGTTGTTACGGTATTGGCGTAACTCGTGTGGTGGCTTCAGCAATTGAACAGCATCATGATGATCGCGGTATCATCTGGCCATCAGACGAAATCGCCCCATTCACTGTAGCGATTGTGCCGATGAATATGCACAAATCTGAAAGCGTACAAAAATACGCTGAAGAACTTTACCGCACTTTACAATCACAAGGCGTTGATGTGATTTTTGATGATCGTAAAGAACGCCCAGGCGTGATGTTTGCCGATATGGAACTTATCGGTGTGCCGCATATGGTAATAATCGGCGAGAAAAACCTAGACAATGGAGAGATTGAATACAAAAACCGCCGTACGGGTAAAAAAGAAATGATTAGTAAAGATCAGCTGCTCAGTGTTTTAAATGAAAAGTTAGGTAATCTCTAATCAGCATTTTATTTTGTATATTGTGACAAAAGAGCGGCTAGAAATAGCCGCTTTTTTGTTGATTTAATTTATATTGAAAAGAGTTTAATCCAAACTAAATGCTCGAATATAAGGAAGTTTTCCTTTTTCTAGCATTTCTTGAATGCCACTTTGATGGTCATTGCTGCCTAAACCTCTTAATTCTAAGGTTATGCCAATGCTATTATCATAAATAATTTCATTACGTGTTTGGTTTTGGTGGTTTGTGACATTGCGTTTTACACCAACACCTGCAGCCCAACAGCAACTGTTATATTGAATGCCTAGATATTGTTCTACAGGTTTGTTTAAAGCCAAATCTTGATAATAGCGTCCTACTACAGCCCAATTATTGGCAATTTCCCAGCCTACAACCAATCCCACTTGTTGGATATCTTGTTGATAAGCGTTAGCCGATTTACCCAAGTTTTGGTCAATATATTCTTGGTTAGAGTATCGATAATTTAACTGAATTAAATTATTTTTTTCAGGATTATATTCTAGTGATGTATTCGCTAATGATGTTGAATTGGTATGGGTATCAAATTGATAGCTACCACGCCAATGCCATTTATCACTAATTTTCCAATTAGATTCTAATGCCCAAGCAGATGATGAAGTCGGGGTTTTATTTGCTGGGTTTTCATCAATACGAGAATTACTTAAGTAATAAATTTGACCGGCTGATAAATTAAAGCGTTCTTCGCCATCAATATCATAAAAATGCGTTGTACCACCCAAGGTAACTTGATTCGCCGATGAAATTCGGTCTAAACCACTATAACGGTGATCGCGGAATAGCGAATAGTAATCTTGTTGTACTAATGCTGAGTCGTAACCAAATCCTAAATATTCATTATTAAGTGTTGAACCAATATTGCTTTGATTTCGGTAAGGACGATATAAATACTGTACGTGCGGTTCAAAAGTTTGTGTATAGTCTTTTAAGAACTTTGTATCACGCACTAATACGCTTTGTAAATCAACTTTAAATTGTGGAATAACTCGATTTACAGTTTTTTGTACGTCCTCTGCATTTTTTCCTGAACCTTTTTTCTGCTCGTAGCGAGTCGCATAAAGTTTCGTTTCAATATTCAAACTGCCGTATTTATTTGACATTAAAGAATTTAGGCTAGGCTCTGCATGGAAACGCCATGCAGTTGGCATCAATTCACTGTCATTATCAAAACGAACTGCTTGTGAATGTAATTTGAAATTTAACCATCCATTCGCCAAATCATATTTGTGATAGTTGAAATCTAATTGTGGTACTGCACGGTAAGGGCCGATGTTTACAATATCATCAAAAATTTGGAACTGACGCGCAGAAAGAGAAAAATTATAATTGGGTTGGTAATAGGCTATACGAGCATATTGGTTCGCATAACCATCTGTACTGCGTCCATAAATAGAATCAAAATCGTTGAAATAACGTTTATCGCTTACTCGGGTGTAATCAATATTTAGACGCCAATTTTGTAAAAAACTAGAATTGTGATTCCAATAGAACAAATGACGTTTTCGATTATTACTAGCATATTCAGAGTAACGATCGCCACCTAGATATTCGCCCGCCACTTTACCTTCGCCAATAGAGGTTAAATAGCGAAATTCCCCATTTGCTTGCCAACCACGGCGAGACATATATTTTGGGGTAAAAGTAAGATCGTAATTAGGTGCGATATTCCAATAAATGGGTTGTGCATACCAAAGGCCATCTCGGCTAGATGTCCCCACACTTGGAATCAATAAGCCAGAACGACGACGATCTCCAATGGGTAATTGTAAGTAAGGGGTATAAAAGACGGGAACGCCATGTACTTTGAAACGAGCATGCCACATTTCAGCATATTCTTCTTTCACGTATTGACGGATTTCTGACGCATCTACTGCCCAAGCATTGTCGCCGTGCAAACAGGACGTAAAGGTTGCATTCTTCATTACACGATAATTATTATGCAGTGTTATATTATCAGCTTTGCCACGTCCCTGACGACCGACAAATTCATATTCTGAATTTGTTAAATTGCCATCGTGACTATCTAAATTAAACTCTGCATCGTTACCCAACATATTGATTTGATTATCTTTATAATCAAATCCATTGCGGACATAAGCCATACGCAAAGGCGTTGGCTGGTTTCCAGATTGTTTTACCTGCACGGATTGCGCTAACAAATGGCGATTGCCTTGTTTCAAATCTACATTACCTTGATAGGTAGCATCATTTGGCTGATTAATTTCTGCATTATCCGCTTCAATATATACAGGCAGAGAATTCACATCACCCGTCACGACTTCACCTCTAAATTTTGGCACGCCCATTAAACATTGTTCATGCAAATCCGCCAAACTTTGTTGGCTATAAAGTGCGGTCAAAATAGCAAGTGAAATTAAAGTGTGTTTTTTATTCATCGTCTTGTTTTAATTTGTCAGAAAATTGGTCAGATTATACTGGAAAAAGCGCAAGGCGAGTAATATTTTTCAAGAAGCGATTAATAGAATATCCACTGGGTTATGATTAAATTTTTTGTCTATTGAACCATCAATACGCCAAGACAGCCCATATCTTCTAACATTAAATTCGATACTCCAAATAAGAATGGGTAGTTGCCAGAAGATACTTGATCAAATTTCACTAAAATTTGAGTTTTGTTTTTTACCCAAACTGTATCTTTCCAAGCTAATTCTTCTGCTTGAAATTGATGTTCTCCTTGGCTTTCCACCACAAATTTGGCACCTTGAATAGTAAATCCAACAGGTAAACTTGCATTTAAAATCCAGCGTTCAATGGTGCCTTTACGAGCCATAACATCAACCTTGCGTGGGTCAAAACGTCTTTGGTTTATTAAACCGTTTGTGACATCAATATTAAATTCTCGAGTTTGTGCAACGGCTTGTTGTAACATTGCTGGCGCATCCGTTTCGAAAGTTAGATTCGGTTGTTTATTAAATGCTGACATTTCTCCCTTGGCACGCAATTCAAGGACGGTGTTATCTGCCAGTTCATCGCCTGAGAACAACATATTTTTAATTTTGTCGTACAAGCTACGTTTACTTCCGCTAATGAGAGATACGTTGTCAATTTCATTCATATTAACGAGTATTTCTGCACGTTCTCCTGGCGAGAGAACCAAAGATTTGACCGATTTAGCTTTTGGTAAGAAACCTAAATCTTGTGCAATAAGCAGCATTTCTTGATCATTATCCAAGCGTAAATCATAAGCACGAGCCAATGATGCATTGAGCAAACGTAAACGAATCCAACCCCGTGCGACATCTAAATATGGTGCTTCAATACCATTCACTAATAAGCGATTGCCTACAAAGTGCGGTTGATTTTGTTTGAATAATTGGAGACCATCATTGTTAAATTCCATATCTTGTAAAATCAATGGAATGTCATCTACGCCGTATTTATTGGGAAGATTCGCTTTTAGGCTTTGGTCATCTTCAATTAACCACATTCCAACTAAGCCACGATAGGTTTGATAGGCGGAGTTAGCTAATGTCGCAGAACGATACCAACAGCTTGCTGCGGGCTGTTCAATAGGCACGATGGGTGCCCAAGACTCGCCTTTTTTGAGAACTCGAGCTGCCCCGCCAAACAGTTCGCCTGATGCTTGTAAACCTTGAATAGATAAAGCAACTGATTGTGGCAAATTGTTATGATAATTAAGTTTGGCAAAGCTACCTGATTTGATTTTAATGGTTGGGCCAAGATAATTACCGTTGAATCCCCATACTGTCACATTGTGTGAGCCATCTAACGGATAATTCATTTCCTGCATGGTTAATACAATCGGGCGACCGCGACGGACTTCAATTAGTGGCGGCACAACTAGTTTTTCACGGCTTGCCGCTAACAATGGTGCTGGCACTGTGGAAAGCGCGGTAGACATCGCAGCTGTTTTTAATAATTGACGGCGGGAAAGGCGTGGCATTTTAGTTTCCTTTTGCTATCTCTTCATCAAGTTCGGCAATGCGTTTTTCCATTAGATCATGACAATAAGCCGCAAGATCGCGAACATTGTCTTTGGTATAGCCTGAAACATCGATTGGATCCATTATTTCGCAAATCACTTTGCCATTATCCCAACGATTTAAATTAATTTTGTTATGCGTGGTTGAACACACCACTGGAATAATTGGTACACCTGCTGAAATCGCCGCATGGAATGCACCCGTTTTAAAGGGTAATAAACCGCGACCGCGATTGCGAGTGCCTTCTGGGAACATCCAAATTGATAAATTATCTTTATTAATTCGTCGTGCAAGCTGTGACATCGTATTATGCGCTTTTGTGCGGTTTTCTCTATCCAAGAAAATATTGCCCGTTACCCAATATAAAATGCCGAAGAAGGGGATCCAAATTAAACTTTTTTTACCCACGCTTACTGTACGAGGTTGCACCATATAAGAGATTGTCACCATATCATAATTATTTTGATGATTACCGATATAAATGGCACGGCCAATCTGCTCTTGATTTTGAGGAACACGATGTTCTACTTTTAAGCCAAAAAGTGGATATAAACGCCCAAACCAACGAGCAACAATGCCTACGTTGCTTGGATTTTTAAAACGGATAAAAGAATAAATCGTACCCAGTACACAAATTAGAATACAGCAGATTAATACAAGGAAAATTCGAAGTAGTTTTAACATAAGGATGCCCTATACAAAATTTCGTTAAAGTATAGCAAATTCGATCTCAATATGTGCTAATCTAAACAAAAATCGTGGAATTTTTATGAAACATAGCTATTTTATTTCTGATTTGCATTTAAGCGAAACTCAGCCAGAATTGACCGCACTTTTTGTCGATTTTATGCAGAATCTTGCACCACAGGCTGAACGGCTTTACATTTTGGGTGATCTTTTTGATTTTTGGATTGGTGATGACGAGCAGTCTACATTGATTCAACAAGTTAAAGATTTAATTAAGTCTGTAAGTAATCAAGGTGTGCAATGTTATTTTCAGCACGGTAACCGTGATTTCTTGATTGGCGAACGTTTTTCAAAAGAAACAGGGATTCAGTTTTTACCTGATTATCAACTAATCACACTTTATGATAAAAAAATCTTACTTTGTCATGGTGATACACTTTGCATTGATGACGTGGCTTATCAACAGTTTCGTCGTAGAGTTCATCAAAAATGGCTACAACGTTTGTTTTTGTGCTTGCCATTAAAAGTGCGGTTGAAAATTGCGGAGAAAATTCGGGCAAAGAGTAATCAAGATAAACAAGCCAAATCACAGGAAATTATGGATGTAAACCAAGCCTTTACGACAGAAAAACTACAAGAGTTTGGAGTGAATTTATTAATTCACGGACACACACACCGTGAGGCAATTCATCAACAAGAAGGATTTACCCGAATTGTATTAGGGGATTGGCGAAAAAATTATGCATCAATTTTAAAAATTGATGAAAGCGGAGAATTTGGTTTTATTAAAGATTAGAAGTGCGGTAAAGCAAAAACTCGTTATTTTACTTAATGATACTAGAATAATATTTATCCATAAAATCGTACCTAAAAGCTGGCGGATAAGCCCAACTTTTAGATACAGATAAAAGTGCGGTTAATTTTAGGATTAGTTTTCTTTCGGTAAGCGAAGCAACGCATAAATTAATCCTCCCCACAATAAAGTAAGGGCTATGATCATCATAATAATTGCACCAGTAGTCATTTTATTCTCCTTTAGTTTCATCAATCGTTAATTTGGTTTCGCTTTTCCATTTTAAGCGAGAAAGGAAAAATGCCACGACAAGTAAGCTAATGGACATTCCCCAACCAAAGGTATTTACAAACCAGTTTGGATAACCTTCATAACCTTCAGAGAAGACTTTTGCCCCTTCGCTGAAAAGCATAAATGCTAAAACACCACTCGTTAATACAATGCATAAACGCCAGAAGAAACCTACTTTGAAAGATGACGTTTCATTTAAGTGATTACCCAATAAACCGAGTTTTTCATTTGCTACAATCGCAATTAAAGACGCAAATGCTACGGCAACAATACCGAAATAGTTCACAAATTTATCGAACACATCTAACATCGGTAAGCCAGTTGTTGTGCCGAATAAGATGACAGAAACTAGCATCATTGGTACACCCACGATGAATGTCACTTTTCCACGGCTAATGCGAATTTTATCCTGAATTGCGGAAATAATTACTTCGATAACTGAGATGAATGAAGTCAATGCGGCAAAGGTTAATGAACCAAAGAATAACATGCCTAGCACTTCGCCAAATGGTGCTTTGTTGATGATGGTTGGGAACGCAAAAAATGCTAAACCAATTCCGCCTTTTGCTACTTCGCTGACTTCTTGACCTTGCGCTGTAGCAATAAAACCTAATGCTGCAAATACGCCGATACCTGCTAACACTTCAAAGCTACTGTTAGCAAAACCTACAACCAAGCCACTACCCGTCAAATCGGATTCTTTTTTAAGATAAGAGGCGTAAGTCACCATAATCCCAAAGCCGATTGAAAGAGAGAAGAAGATTTGTCCATAAGCGGCAATCCACACACTCGGATTGGATAATTTTGTCCAATCTGGCGTAAATAATGCATCTAAACCTTTTGCCGCACCTGGTAAGAATAAGGAATAAATCACAAGCACCATAAACATCACGACGAGCACTGGCATTAATACGGAAGAGACCTTAGCAATTCCTTTTTGAACACCCATAGAAAGCACGCCTAAGGCAACAATCCACATCGCAATTAATGGTGCGGTTACCATACCAACAAATTCAAAGCTGATACCGTTTTTAATATCGCCCATTTTTAAAAATTCACCGATGAAGAAATCAATGGGTTTATCGCCCCACGCACCAGTGAAAGAAAAATAGGTGTAGCTTGCTGCCCAGCCTAATACTACAGCGTAATATAATCCGATGATGACATTCACCATCATTTGCCACCAGCCAAACACCTCAAAGTGAGGGCTAAAACGACGATAAGAAAGTGGTGCACCACCACGATGACGGTGCCCAATGGCATAATCTAAGAATAAAAGAGGAATCCCTGCGGTTAACAACGCGATAAGGTAAGGGATAATAAATGCGCCACCACCGTTTTCATAAGTGGTGTAAGGAAAACGCCAAATATTACCAAGACCAACGGCAGAACCAATTGCTGCCAGAATAAATGCGCGACGACCAGAAAAAGTCTCACGTTTTTGTGCTTTTGGGGCTGAGTGAGCCATAAATTATCCTATGTAAAAAATGAAAAGAGTTTCAATATAATGAAATCTAATCATCAGTCAATAAATAAGCCAAAAGAGCGGTAAAAATTCACGAATTTTTTAGGGGAAGAACAGGAATATTCAAAGCAAGCCAATTTTCACCGCACTTTTTTCGTTTTTTTTCGTGCCAAGCCCTACCAATGACTCGAAATTTCGCTACAATGCTGAACTTATCCCAAAATAAAAACAACAGGACGCAAACACAATGACAGGCGCACAACTCATTATGGCGTGCTTGAAAGCACACCATGTCACGACTCTTTTCGGCTATCCTGGTGGCGCAATTATGCCAACCTACGATGCCCTTTATGACGCAGGCTTAGATTACTTACTTTGTCGTAATGAACAAGGGGCTGCAATGGCTTCTAATCGCAAACCAAATAATGCGGTAATTTGTACTGATGTGGGGCAGCATAAAATGTGGTCAGCGCAACACATGTTACGCGTAGCACGTCACTGCGGATTTACCGTTACAACAATGGAAATGACACTCATTGAAACCCAAGTGCGGTTAAAAATCACCGTAAAATCTGACCGCACTTTAGATCTATTAGTGAATCAGTTGGTTAAGCTGCCGGATGTTTTAATGGTTAATTAATCATACAAACGAACCCTAAATTTTACTCGGAGAGATTATTTATGCCAAAACTACGTTCAGCGACCAGCACACAAGGTCGTAATATGGCAGGTGCACGTGCCTTATGGCGTGCAACAGGAATGAAAGAAAATGACTTTGGTAAACCGATTATTGCGGTGGTAAACTCTTTCACGCAATTCGTACCAGGGCATGTGCATTTAAAAGATATGGGACAGCTTGTTGCTGCAGAAATTGAAAAAGCGGGCGGCGTAGCAAAAGAATTTAACACCATTGCGGTGGATGATGGTATCGCAATGGGTCACGGTGGAATGCTTTATTCTTTACCAAGCCGTGATTTAATCGCTGATAGCGTGGAATATATGGTCAATGCGCACTGTGCTGATGCGATGGTGTGTATTTCCAACTGTGACAAAATCACCCCAGGAATGTTAATGGCGGCAATGCGTTTAAATATTCCAACTATCTTCGTTTCAGGCGGCCCGATGGAAGCAGGTAAAACTAAACTTTCTAATCAATTAATCCGCTTAGATTTAGTAGATGCGATGATTGAGGCAGCCGATCCGAATGTGTCAGATGAACGTATTGATGCCATCGAACGCAGTGCGTGTCCAACTTGTGGTTCTTGCTCTGGCATGTTTACCGCTAACTCAATGAACTGCTTAACTGAAGCCTTAGGTTTATCTTTACCTGGTAATGGTTCTATGTTGGCGACTCATGCTGACCGCAAAGAATTATTCTTAAAAGCAGGCCGTCAAATTGTCGAGCTTTGCAAACGTTATTACGAACAAGATGATGCAAGCGTATTGCCTCGTTCAATCGGTACTTTTGATGCCTTTGAAAATGCAATGAGCCTCGATATCGCAATGGGTGGTTCAAGTAACACTGTTTTACACTTATTAGCGGCAGCACAAGAAGCAGGCGTGGATTTTAAAATGGAAGATATTGACCGTTTATCGCGCAAAGTGCCTTGTTTAAGCAAAATTGCACCAAACACCAATAAATATCATATGGAAGACGTACACCGTGCAGGCGGTATTATGGGATTGTTGGGTGAATTAGATCGCGCTGGATTAATTCATAAAAATACACACACCGTGCTTGGAATGAGCATGGGAGAACAACTAGACCAATACGATATTATTCGCAATCAAGATGAAGAATTACATAAATTCTTCCGTGCAGGTCCTGCAGGTATCCGCACAACTCAAGCATTCTCACAAGATTGTCGCTGGGATACCGTCGATAATGATCGTGTAAACGGTTGTATTCGCAATAAAGAAAATGCAATTTCGCAAGAAGGTGGCTTAGCCGTATTATTCGGTAATCTCGCTGAAGACGGATGTATTGTTAAAACCGCTGGTGTAGATGAATCTATTTGGAAATTCACTGGCACGGCAATCGTATTTGAAAGCCAAGAAGATGCGGTTGCAGGCATTTTAGGTGGCAAAGTCAAAGAAGGTCATATCGTTGTTATCCGTTACGAAGGCCCTAAAGGCGGACCAGGTATGCAAGAAATGTTGTATCCAACCAGTTACTTAAAATCGATGGGCTTGGGCAAAAAATGTGCTTTATTAACGGACGGCCGTTTCTCTGGTGGTACATCAGGCTTGTCTATTGGACATGCCTCGCCAGAAGCTGCTTCTGGCGGTGCAATTGGCTTAGTACGCGATGGCGATATTATCAACATTGATATTCCAAATCGTGCAATTAACTTAGAAATGAGTAATGATGAACTCGCAGCACGCAGAGCCGAACAAGATCAAAAAGGTTGGCAGCCAGCTCACCGTGAGCGTGAAGTCTCTTTCGCATTGAAAGTATTCGGCCACTTTGCGACCTCAGCGGACAAAGGTGCGGTACGCGATAAAACATTATTAAAATAATTTAACGGTTCCCCCTCCTTCATAAGAGGGGGATAAAACAAAGGAAAAACTAACCGCACTTCATCATCAAAACAAACACTATGAAAAACTTACTCACCAATCCTCAACCTTCTCAATCAGATTATATCAATGCCATTGTTAAACTTGGTTCGCGCGTATATGAAGCTGCGCAAGTGACCCCTTTACAAAAAATGGGAAAACTTTCTGAACGACTGCACAATAATATCTGGATTAAACGAGAAGACCGTCAGCCAGTAAATAGTTTTAAACTACGCGGCGCTTACGCAATGATTTCTAGCCTTTCAGAGGAACAAAAAGCAGCAGGCGTAATAGCGGCATCTGCAGGTAACCATGCACAAGGCGTGGCATTATCGGCGAAACAATTAGGCTTAAAAGCATTAATTGTTATGCCACAAAACACCCCAAGCATTAAAGTGGATGCAGTGCGTGGTTTTGGTGGTGAGGTGTTGTTGCACGGTGCTAATTTCGATGAAGCCAAAGCAAAAGCCATCGAGCTTTCAAAAGAAAAAAACATGACATTTATTCCTCCATTCGATCATCCATTAGTGATCGCTGGACAAGGCACGTTAGCGATGGAAATGCTACAACAAGTGGCAGATTTGGATTATGTGTTTGTACAAGTCGGCGGTGGTGGCTTAGCTGCAGGTGTAGCAATTTTGCTTAAGCAATTTATGCCAGAAATTAAAATCATCGGTGTAGAATCAAAGGATTCTGCATGCTTAAAAGCCGCTCTCGATAAAGGCGAACCAACAGATTTAACGCACGTTGGATTATTTGCAGATGGCGTTGCCGTAAAACGCATTGGCGACGAAACATTCCGTCTATGTAAGCAATATCTTGACGATATGGTATTGGTCGATAGTGACGAAGTGTGTGCAGCAATGAAAGATTTGTTTGAGAACGTTCGTGCTGTTGCAGAACCATCAGGTGCATTAGGTTTGGCTGGTTTGAAAAAATATGTAAAACAAAACCATATTGAAGGCAAAAATATGGCGGCAATTTTGTCTGGCGCGAACTTGAATTTCCACACATTACGTTATGTATCTGAACGTTGTGAAATTGGTGAAAATCGAGAGGCTTTATTAGCCGTAACCATGCCTGAACAACCAGGTAGTTTCTTAAAATTTGCTTATGTATTAGGTAACCGAGCTGTAACCGAATTCAGTTATCGTTATGCAGATGATAAACGCGCTTGTGTGTTTGTTGGGGTAAGAACGACAAATGAGCAAGAAAAAGCAGATATTATTGCAGACCTCACGAAAAATGGTTTTGATGTTGAGGATATGTCTGATGATGATATTGCGAAAACGCATGTTCGCTATTTAATGGGGGGGCGCGCATCAAATGATAACGAACGTTTATATACCTTCGAATTCCCAGAGCAAAAAGGTGCCTTATTAAAATTCTTGGAAACCTTGCAAAATCGTTGGAATATTTCATTATTTCACTATCGTGCCCACGGCGCGGACTATGGAAATATCCTTGCTGGGTTCCAAATTGAACAACGCGAACAAGCAGAATTTGAACAGGTACTTGCCCAACTCAATTATGTTTTTGAAGATGTAACAGAAAGCAAATCTTATCGTTATTTCTTACGTTAATCCTATAAAAAAGGCGTGATATTTTTCACGCCTTTGTCTTATTCAAACTCTAATTCCACCGCACTTTCGCCGAGTAAATTCACCAATTCCGTCAGAATTTCATCTGTTGGAATGATCGACCATTGCACGCCTAAACGTAACAACGCACGACCTTTCGGACTTTGATAATACACATTAATCGGCAACGTTCCACCACTCACTGGCTCAAGTAATGCTTTAAGTTGTTTAATGAAACTTGGTGTAATTTGATGCTCAGAAAGACTAATAGCCAAGGATTTGACATAACGAGAACGAGCCTCATCTAAGGTCATTAACTCGCGCACCGTCATTTTCAAGCCACCAGAGAAATCATCAAAGCTCACCTGCCCTGAAGCAACAATCACTGTATCTTTTTGTAATTTCTCACCAAATTGTTCTAGACTTTCACCAAATAATGTTAAATCTAAGCGACCTGAACGGTCATCTAATGTGGCAATGCCTAAGCGATTGCCTTTTTTTGTGATTGCAATTCGTGATGCGACCAATAATCCCGCCACAGTGCTAATTTGTCCACGGCGATTTGGTGCGAGATCTTTCAACCGCGTCGATGTGTAATGGGAAAGTTCTTTCAAATAACGGCTAACAGGATGACTGCTTAAATAAAGACCTAAGGTTTCTCGTTCGCCATCAAGAATTTGTTTTTCAGTGTAAGGTGGTGTATTAGCATAGGCATTTTCCACTTCTTCATGGGTTTCAGTCAGCACACCGAACATATCCGTTTGTCCTATTGCTTCATCTTTCGCATGCTGATCGGACGCTCTAAGCGCATCTTCTAAATTCTTAGAAAGTGCGGCGCGATGTGGGCCTAATTTATCAAAGGCACCCGACATAATTAGGCTTTCAAAGGTGCGGCGGTTAATTTTTTTCAAATCTACACGAGCGCATAAATCGAATAAATCTTTGAAAATACCCCCTTCATTTCTTGCCGTCACAAGTGCTTCAATCGGGCCTTCTCCTACCCCTTTAATCGCACCAATACCATACACAATTTCGCCTTGTTCATTGACGCTAAAATGATGTTTACCAATATTAATATCGGGAGGTGTCACTTTTAAGCCCATACGTAAACATTCGTCGTACAACCCTACGATTTTATCCGTATTATCCATTTCAGATGTCATCACTGCAGCCATAAATTCCGCAGGGAAATGGGTTTTGAGCCAAAGGGTTTGGTAAGATACCAAGGCATAAGCCGCAGAGTGAGATTTATTAAAACCATAGCCAGCAAATTTTTCCACCAAGTCGAAAATCTTCATAGATAGCTCGCCATCAACACCGTTTTTCTCAGCCCCCTCTTTAAATACAGAACGCTGTTTTGCCATTTCTTCTGGTTTCTTTTTACCCATCGCACGGCGTAATAAGTCAGCCCCACCCAAGGTATAGCCAGCCAATACCTGTGCAATTTGCATCACTTGTTCTTGATACAAAATAATGCCGTAAGTCGGCTCAAGAATAGGTTTCAAACTTGCATGTTGATATTTTGCGTCAGGGTAAGATACTTCTTCTCGCCCGTGTTTACGGTCGATAAAGTTATCTACCATGCCCGATTGCAACGGGCCAGGACGGAACAATGCCACCAATGCAATAATATCTTCAAAACAGTCTGGCTGCAGACGTTTGATCAAATCTTTCATACCACGCGATTCCAGCTGGAATACTGCTGTGGTTTCGGCACGTTTAAGTAATTCAAAAGATTCAGGATCATCAAGTGGAATGGCGGCAATATCTACTCGAGGCTTGCCTTCACGCACCATACGAACATTAATCATATCCAATGCCCATTTTATGATGGTGAGAGTACGCAAGCCTAAGAAGTCGAATTTCACAAGCCCCGCATATTCCACATCATTTTTATCAAAGTGAGTAACTGGATGTAAGCCTTCATTATCACAATAGAGTGGTGAAAAATCAGTAATTAAGGTTGGCGAAATGACCACGCCACCTGCATGTTTACCTGCATTACGGGTCACGCCTTCCAGTTTACGTGCCATATCAATCAACGCTTGCACTTCTTCATCACTATCGTAAGCAGTCTGTAATTGCGGCTCGGCTTCAAATGCTTTGGCAAGGGTCATACCTGGATCTGGCGGAATCAATTTCGAAATACGATCAACGAAACCATACGGATGCCCCAGCACTCGCCCTACATCTCGAATAACCGCTTTCGCCGCCATTGTACCAAAGGTAATAATTTGTGATACCGCTCCACGACCATAGGTTTCAGTAACGTGTTCAATCACGCGATCGCGACCATCCATACAGAAATCCACGTCGAAATCGGGCATAGACACACGTTCTGGATTTAAGAAACGTTCAAAAAGCAAATCAAACTCTAGCGGATCTAAATCCGTAATTTTCAGGGCATAAGCCACTAATGAACCCGCACCAGAACCACGACCTGGACCTACTGGAATATCGTTATCCTTAGACCATTGAATAAATTCCATTACGATTAAGAAATAACCTGGGAACCCCATTTGGTTAATTACATCTAGCTCAACTTGCAAGCGTTCATCATATTTTGGTCGTTTTTCTAACCGCACTTTTTCATCAGGGAATAAAAAAGCTAAACGTTCTTCCAAGCCCCCTTTGGATTTTTGTACTAAGAAATCTTCTGTACTTAAATCGCCAGTTGGGAATTGAGGTAAGAAATATTGACCAAGACGCAAAGTGACACTACAACGTTGCGCAATTAATAAAGTATTTTCAAGAGCGGAAGGAATGTCAGCAAACAGCTTACACATTTCGTCTTCGCTGCGGAAATATTGCTGTGAGGTATAATATTTCGGACGTTTAGGATCGTCTAAAGTATAGCCATCGTGAATTGCTACGCGAATTTCGTGGGCTTCAAAATCCTCTGCATTCAAAAACATCACATCATTAGTTGCGACCAGTGGTAAATTACAACGTTCTGCTAATTTCAAAGCCGCTTGAATATAACGTTCTTCATTGGGGCGACCTGTACGACTTAATGCCAAATAAAAATGATCGGCAAAAAATTCTTGATAAAAAGCGACCGCACTTTCAATTTCGGCTACGTTTTCTTTCAACAATTTTTTACCCACATCGCCTTGCATTCCCCCTGATAAAATAATCACGCCCTCACGATGTTCAATTAACCAATCTTGATCAATATAAGGTAAATCGTTATAACCTCGTTGATAAGCCTTTGATAACAATAAAGTAATATTTTTATAGCCTTCATTATTTTTAGCCAGCAAAGTAAGATCAAAGTATTCATCGCCACATAATGGGCTTTTTACTTTTACATCAGCCCCGATAATAGGCTTCATACCCGAAGAAAGCATTTCGCCATAAAAACGTACCACACCACAAAAATTAGTAAAATCCGTTAATCCCATCGCGACCATTTCATTAGCTGCACAGGCTTTCACTAAAGGTTTCACTTTGACAATACTGTCAATCATCGAAAAATCTGTGTGCGTGCGAAGATGGACGAAACGAGGTTGGGATGACATTGAAAATCCTTAAAGTGCGGTTAAATTTTGCCGTAAATATTGGGGCGATATTATAGCGAATTTTTCAAACAAATTCCTACGATACAAATAGCGTTTCCAAATTAGCTCGGATAACCGATTGCGTGAATAAAAAATGTTAAGTAGATCAAAAAATTGATAATTAGCCGTTTTCATTTTGTTAGATTTCCGCTAGTCTAAGGGCGATTTTTTTATTTATTTCAACGAATAAGGGTAACGCTATGACAACACTTTTTGAGGTTGCACAACATTGGTTAAACCAAGATCCTGACGCAGAAACTCGTGCAGAATTAATCGCACTTTTAGATGCAGCAAAAGGCGGAGATAAAGCGGCAGAAGCAGAATTACATGCGCGTTTTGATGGTCGTTTACAATTTGGTACGGCAGGTTTACGTGGCCGTTTGCAAGCTGGCTCAATGGGGATGAACCGAGTTTTAGTTTCTCAAGCTGCTGGTGGTTTAGCGGAATATTTAAAAGGTTACGATAAAGAACCATCTATCGTAATTGGTTATGATGGTCGTAAAAACTCTGATGTATTTGCTCGTGACACGGCTGAAATTATGGCGGGTGCAGGCGTAAAAGCTTATTTATTACCTCGCAAATTACCGACTCCAGTTTTAGCTTATGCGATCCAATATTTTGATACCACTGCTGGTGTAATGGTAACAGCAAGCCATAACCCACCAGAAGATAACGGCTATAAAGTGTATTTAGGTAAAGCAAATGGCGGTGGTCAAATTGTTTCGCCTGCGGATAAAGAAATTGCCGCATTAATTGATAAAGTTGCGGCTGGCAATATCCAAGATTTACCACGTAGCGATAATTATGTGGTGTTAAATGATGAAGTGGTAGATGCGTACATTGCAAAAACTGCATCATTAGCTAAAGAGCCAGCTTGCGACATTAACTATGTTTATACCGCTATGCACGGTGTTGGCTATGAAGTTTTAAGTAAAACACTAGCAAAAGCAGGCTTACCACAACCTCACGTAGTAGCAGATCAAGTTTGGCCAGATGGCACATTCCCAACCGTGAATTTCCCAAATCCAGAAGAAAAAGGTGCGTTAGATTTAGCAATTAAAGTGGCAAAAGAAAAGAATGCTGAATTTATCATTGCTAATGACCCAGATGCAGACCGTTTAGCCGTTGCGGTGCCTGATACGCAAGGCAACTGGAAATCACTACACGGCAACGTAGTAGGCTGTTTCTTAGGTTGGTACTTAGCAAAACAATATCAAGGTAAACAAGGCACATTGGCTTGCTCGCTTGTTTCTTCTCCAGCACTTGCTGAAATTGCGAAAAAATATGGTTTCCAATCAGAAGAAACCTTAACTGGTTTCAAATATATCGGTAAAGTATCTGGCTTATTGTTTGGTTTTGAAGAAGCATTAGGCTATTTAGTTGATCCAGACAAAGTACGTGATAAAGACGGTATTTCTGCGGCAATCGTGTTCTTAGATCTTGTGCGTCACTTGAAAAAACAAGGCAAAACTTTAGCAGATTATGCTGATGAATTTACCAAAGAATTTGGTGCTTATGTGAGTGGACAAATCTCTATTCGAGTAAGTGATCTTTCAGAAATCGGAAAATTAATGACCGCACTTCGTAACAATCCACCAGCAGAAATCGCTGGCGTAAAAGTGGCACAATTTATCGACCATACTAAAACAGATCGTCAAAGCGATATCCTTGTATTCAACTTGGAAAATGGCGGACGCTTAATTGCTCGTCCTTCAGGTACTGAGCCAAAAATTAAATTCTACTTGGATGCACGCGGTAAAGATCCAAAAGATGCAGATCGCGTATTAGCAGAATTTGATGAAGGTGTTCGTCACATTCTTCGCCAAGATGCTTATGGCAAACAAGCTTGCTAATTAATCGCTTCTAAAAATAAAACGCACTTTGTAGAAAGTGCGTTTTTATTACTAACTTTTTTAGGTTAATCAAGCGTCTTTCTATTTTAATAAGGAATTATCGAGTGCCAAATCTTCATTTTTATTTACCCCTATACCACGTGCGATAACATTTTTGGCAATTTCGTGTGCATCTTCTAAGGAATGTTCCGTATAGCTTCCGCATTGATAGATATTTAATTCGGGAATAGCGGTTTGATCTTGTACACCTAAAACATCTTGCATTGAAGCTAACCAAGCCTCAGACACTTGCTGTTCATTTGGTGTGCCAATCAAAGACATATAAAATCCAGTACGACATCCCATCGGAGAAATATCAATAATTTCTATGCTATCGCCATTTAAGTGATCACGCATAAATCCAGCAAACAAATGTTCAAGTGTATGAATACCTCTTGGGGAAAGAATTTCTTTGTTTGGAATACAAAAACGTAAATCAAAAACAGTAATATTATCGCCTTTTGGCGTGCGCATCGTTTTTGCAATGCGTACTGCAGGCGCGTTCATTTTTGTGTGATCCACTTTAAAACTATCAAGTAATGGCATAAATTTTCCTTGTAAATCAGTTGGTTAAGAAATAATTTGAATAAATATTTCTTTTTTACAAATTTTAATGAACTTTATAGTAAGGTTCATTGTCTTATAGAACAAGCAACTTGCAGTTGTTTTAATAAAATTGGTTCCTTAGGTTATTGCCCCACATTTATTGTGGGGTTTCTTTTATACAAAAATTTTTATTTTGAACATTTTTAAAAAACTTTGAACTTTCTTATAAAGGCTTAGTCTTATAGTGCAAGCAACTTGCAGTTGTTTTAATAAAATTGGTTCCTTAGGTTATTTTCCCCACATTTATTGTGGGGTTTTTTCTTGCGCATTTTATAATAAGAATGGCGTACTAAAAAATAATAACGCAACATAACGAACCATTTTTCCCAAAAAGATAAAGAGGCTACTCGCTACAAAATTTAATCTTAACCAACCAGCTATGGCACAAAATAAATCGCCAATGACAGGTAGCCAGCTCAAAAGTAAAGCAATCGCCCCATAACGCCGTAGCTGATTTATTGCCCATAAAGTGCGGTAATTTTTGGGATCGAATTTTGGTATCCATCGCCCAATCCCGTAAGTAGTTAAACTCCCCAATCCATTGCCAAGCGTGGCGAAAAAAACGAGTGCCAATATATCTGTACTAAATAAAGATCCCAACACTAATTTAGGTACAGCAAGCGCAACAAATATAACTTCTGAATTACCTGGTAATACTGTTGCACTCAAAAACGCGCTGATAAACATAAGGCATAAGCTATTAGCCTGCCAAAAATCAGTACTAAAAAATGAAAAAATATCCATTATCTTGGCGAAATAATTTCTCGCGTGCGAACATCAAACACATCCATCCCCGCATTTAACCCCGCTTGCACGCCTAAATCCGCATCTTCAAATACGATACAACGACTTGGATTTGCTTGAATTAATTCAGCACAGCGTAAAAAGGTTTCTGGGTGCGGTTTATGCTCTTTTACATCGTTTGCACTGACAATGGCATTAAAGTAAGGTGCAATAGCCAGTTTATCCATCAACATATCAATAATTTTACGGTGTGAGCCAGAACCTAGAGCCATTGGCTTTTTCTGATGAAAATATTTAACAATTTCAAAGGTTGGTAATAACTTTGATTGAGTTGGTATAAGTTGATAAGACAACTCACGTTTTGCAGCAAGTACATCCTCAATTCTATCTAATGGCATATTCGCCGCTTTCATCATTTCCCCTGCAATAGTTTTAACCGTCGCCCCACCGAAGTTATACATAATTTGGCAATCAAATTCATAGCCAAATCGCTCTCCCACCATCGTCCAAGCCTGTGCATGCACGGGCATTGTATCAATTAAAGTTCCATCCATATCAAAAATCAATCCTTCATATGGATTGAACATTTTGTAATCTAACATTTTTACATCCTTACAAGTTTTTTACCATTTTGCTACAAAACTGTGATCTATGCACTGTTTTATTTTAGTAAAGTGCGGTAAATTAATGAACAAATTTTGAACTAACAAAAACAAATGCGGTTATTTAAGCAATTAGAACGTTGGAAAATTCGCAAGCAAATAAATCAATCTATTATTGATGTGATATTTCGTTTACGAGCTCGTTTAGCCAATTACTGGCAAGCGGATGTGAATACGCCTCAAGTGGATTTTATGCTGCTGCATATTGCTTGCAGTTTAGGTCGGATAGAACGGGGAGGTTGTGTTTCTCCGCTTTATTCAGAAATGCTAGAAGAAATTCAAAGTGCGGTCATTTTTCCACAAGTTTTAGCTATTCATCAAGATTTACTCAAATTAATGCCATTTTCCATTCCTGAAGCAGAACAAACTTATTTTTTAGTGAACATTCATTCTTTGGTTCTTGAACAGAAGCAATTGAAGTCTTTGAAATGAATTATGCGGATGCTTATTCAATTTATGGTATAAAAATGGAGATTGATTTAGTAAATAATCCATCAAGTTACTAAAAACATTAAGGAAATCTACCGCACTTTTAAGTAAAATAGCGCAATTTTCCAAAGAGATAATAAATATGAAAGCCAAATTAGTCAGTTTACTTGTGCAAGCAAATATAAAAATAAGCGATCAACAAATTCAGCAGTTGATTGATCTGGTCAATTTACTCAATAAATGGAATAAAGCTTATAATTTGACGTCGGTTCGTGATCCACAAGAAATGTTAGTCAAACATATTTTAGATAGTCTTGTAGTAAGTCCTTATTTACAAGGTGATCGTTTTATTGATGTGGGAACTGGCCCAGGTTTGCCAGGCCTGCCTTTAGCTATTATTAATCCTTCCAAACAATTTGTTCTTCTTGATAGTTTAGGTAAGCGTATCAGCTTTATTAGAAATGCTATACGTGAGCTTAGACTTACTAATGCAACCCCTGTTTTAAGTAGAGTAGAAGAATATCAACCTGAAGATAAATTTGATGGTGTACTCAGTCGTGCTTTTGCTTCACTAAAAGATATGACAGATTGGTGTCATCATTTACCAAAAGAAAATGGATATTTTTATGCATTAAAAGGGATTTATCAGGAAGATGAAATTAATGAATTGAATAAAAAATATACTATTCAAAAAGTGATTGAATTATCTGTTCCAGAGCTTATAGGCGAACGACATTTAATCGTTTTACGTTAAATAGTTACAATTTAGTAAAAAATTTCTAAAAGTGTGATTTAGTTAACGTTTTTCAGTGCTTTTTAAGTTGAATCTAATTTGATCAAATGTATAATTAGAGCGTTTTAAGGTTTTAAAAATGTCGAGAATTGTACAACAAGCGAAAGTTCAGTATCAAAAAGCTATTTTTATTGAAATAGTCATTATGCTGCTATTGGCTTGTTTTTTTGCTTTATGGCAAATGAAAAGTGCGTTTGATTTTTTATTCGGATTTCTTTCGGCATTAATTCCTTTCGGTGTTTTTGTGTATGTGGTTTTTTATAGAAAACAACATTTAGCCACAAAATTGACCGCACTTTATAAAGGAGAAGCAATAAAATTTGTTTTAACCGTTGTTTTTATTAGTATTTCATTTAAATACTTTTCGGTTACAAATTTTATTATTTTTTTTAGTGGTTTTTTTATTGCATTAATGTTGAATAATTTAGTTCCATTTTTGCTTCGCCGAATTTGATTTTTATACTTGTACTAAGGGTTTATTATGTCTGGACAAACAACATCGGAATACATTAGCCACCATTTATCCTTTCTCAAAACAGGGGATGGGTTTTGGAATGTTCATATAGATACGTTGTTCTTTTCTATTCTTGCTGCGGTTATTTTCCTATTTGTTTTTTCTCGAGTAGGGAAAAAAGCAACAACTGGCGTTCCAGGAAAAATGCAATGCTTAGTTGAAATTGTAGTGGAATGGGTTAATGGAATCGTGAAAGAAAATTTTCATGGTCCACGTAACGTAGTTGCGCCACTTGCATTAACCATTTTCTGTTGGGTATTCATCATGAATGCTATCGACTTAATTCCTGTTGATTTCTTACCTCAATTTGCAGGTTTGTTCGGTATTCATTATCTTCGTGCAGTGCCGACAGCAGATATTAGCGCAACTTTGGGTATGTCCATTTGTGTTTTCTTTTTAATTCTTTTCTACACAATAAAATCTAAAGGATTCAAAGGTTTAGTTAAAGAATATACGCTTCATCCATTCAACCATTGGGCGTTTATTCCTGTTAACTTTATTCTTGAAACGGTGACTTTATTGGCTAAACCAATTTCACTCGCATTCCGTTTGTTTGGTAACATGTATGCAGGGGAATTGATCTTTATTCTTATCGCTGTGATGTATTCCGCTAATATGGCCATTGCAGCATTAGGGATTCCGTTACATCTTGCTTGGGCTATTTTCCATATTTTGGTTATTACCTTGCAGGCTTTCATCTTTATGATGTTGACGGTTGTTTATTTAAGTATTGCTTATAATAAAGCAGATCATTAATCATTTTTTATTAACTGGCTCTAGGGCTAAAACTTAACTTCTATTGGAGAAAATTATGGAAACTGTAATTACAGCTACAATCATCGGTGCATCAATTCTTCTTGCATTTGCTGCATTAGGTACTGCAATTGGCTTTGCTATTCTAGGTGGTAAATTCTTAGAATCATCAGCTCGCCAACCAGAATTAGCATCTAGCTTACAAACTAAAATGTTTATCGTGGCTGGTCTTTTAGATGCGATTGCAATGATTGCTGTTGGTATTTCATTACTTTTCATTTTCGCAAACCCATTCATCGGTTTATTACACTAATCACCTTATTTGCTTATCAACGTAAAACAAGCATAGTAAGGAGGACGTTGTGAATTTAAATGCAACATTGATTGGTCAACTTATCGCATTCGCACTTTTCGTGTGGTTTTGCATGAAGTTTGTTTGGCCACCAATTATTAATGCGATTGAAACACGTCAAAGCCAAATTGCGAACGCTTTAGCGTCAGCTGAAGCAGCTAAAAAAGAGCAAGCAGATACGAAAAATCTTGTTGAACAAGAACTTTCAGCTGCAAAAGTACAAGCTCAAGACATTTTAGATGCTGCGAATAAACGTCGCAATGAAGTATTAGACGAAGTGAAGGCAGAAGCCGAAGAACTAAAAGCAAAAATTATTGCTCAAGGTTATGCAGAAGTAGAAGCAGAACGTAAACGTGTTCAAGAAGAATTGCGTCTTAAAGTGGCTTCATTGGCAGTGGCTGGTGCTGAGAAAATTGTGGGTCGTTCTATTGATGAAGCGGCAAACAATGACATTATTGATAAATTAGTTGCAGAGTTATAAGAGGCTTAGCTTATGTCAGAATTAACTACAATAGCTCGCCCTTATGCAAAAGCTGCATTCGACTTTGCCATTGAACAAAGTGCGGTGGAAAAATGGACTGAAATGTTAGGTTTTGCTGCAGCCGTAGCTGAAGATGAAACGGTAAAAGCTTACTTAAGTAGTTCTCTTTCTGCACAGAAATTAGCTGATACAGTAATTTCTATTTGTGGCGAACAATTGGATCAATATGGGCAAAATCTTATTCGGTTAATGGCTGAAAATAAGCGTTTGAGTGCTATTCCTGCGGTGTTTGAAGAATTTAAACATCATGTAGAGGAGCACCAAGCTATTGCAGAAGTTGAAGTAACCTCTGCGCAACCATTGAATGCAACACAAATCGAAAAAATTGCAGCTGCAATGGAAAAAAGATTAGCTCGCAAAGTGAAATTAAATTGCAACGTGGATAATGCACTGATTGCTGGTGTGATTATTCGTACTGAAGACTTTGTGATTGATGGAAGTAGCCGTGGGCAACTTACTCGTCTCGCAAATGAGTTGCAATTATAAGAGGAATACAAGATGCAACTAAATTCAACTGAAATTAGTGAATTGATTAAAAAACGCATCGCTCAATTCGACGTGGTCAGTGAAGCGCGTAATACAGGGACAATTGTTTCTGTAAGCGATGGTATTATTCGCATCCACGGTTTAAGCGATGTGATGCAAGGTGAAATGATCGCCTTACCAGGTAATCGTTATGCGATGGCACTTAACCTTGAACGTGATTCTGTTGGTGCTGTAGTTATGGGACCTTACGCAGATTTAGCGGAAGGTATGGAAGTTCAATGTACAGGTCGTATTCTTGAAGTACCAGTTGGTCGCGGTTTATTAGGTCGTGTAGTTAATACGCTTGGTCAGCCAATCGATGGTAAAGGCGAAATTGAAAACGATGGTTTCTCACCAGTAGAAGTGATTGCGCCAGGTGTTATCGATCGTCGTTCTGTTGATCAACCTGTTCAAACTGGTTATAAAGCTGTCGATTCTATGGTGCCGATTGGTCGTGGTCAGCGTGAGTTAATCATTGGTGACCGCCAAACTGGTAAAACTGCGTTAGCAATTGACGCAATTATTAACCAACGTAATTCTGGTATTAAATGTATCTATGTTGCGATTGGTCAAAAAGCCTCTACTATCGCAAATGTTGTGCGTAAATTAGAAGAACATGGTGCGCTTGCAAATACTATCGTGGTAGCTGCATCTGCATCTGAATCAGCAGCGTTACAATATTTAGCACCTTATGCTGGTTGTGCGATGGGGGAATATTTCCGTGATCGCGGTGAAGATGCGTTAATTGTTTATGATGATTTATCAAAACAAGCTGTAGCTTATCGTCAAATTTCATTATTATTACGTCGTCCACCAGGTCGTGAAGCCTATCCAGGTGATGTATTCTATTTACATTCTCGTTTACTAGAACGTGCTTCTCGTGTAAATGAAGATTACGTAGAAAAATTCACTAAAGGCGAAGTGAAAGGAAAAACAGGTTCTTTAACCGCACTTCCTATTATTGAAACCCAAGCTGGTGACGTATCTGCATTCGTTCCAACCAACGTAATCTCTATTACCGATGGTCAGATCTTCTTAGAATCTAACTTGTTTAACTCAGGTATTCGTCCTGCGGTAAACCCAGGTATTTCGGTATCTCGTGTTGGTGGTTCAGCGCAAACTAAAGTTATTAAGAAATTAGCGGGTGGTATTCGTACCGCGCTAGCTCAATATCGTGAATTAGCAGCGTTTGCACAGTTTGCATCAGATCTTGATGATGCGACTCGTAAGCAACTTTCTCACGGTGAAAAAGTAACTGAATTATTAAAACAAAAACAATTCGCGCCATTATCTGTTGCAGAACAAGCGGTTGTATTGTTTGCTGTTGAATTTGGTTATTTGGATGACGTGGAATTATCAAAAATTGCAAGTTTTGAGACCGCACTTTTAGATTATTCTAACCGTAATCACGCTGAGTTTATGCAAGAACTTAATAAAACCGGTAACTATAATGACGAAATCAAAGATACATTAAAAGGTATTTTGGATAGTTTTAAAGCGAATAGTGCTTGGTAGTAACGGAGAGATAAGATGGCAGGTGCAAAAGAGATAAAAACCAAAATTGCCAGTGTACAAAGTACACAAAAAATCACTAAGGCAATGGAAATGGTGGCGACCTCGAAAATGCGTAAAACGCAGGATCGTATGGCTGCATCTCGTCCGTATTCTGAAACTATCCGTAACGTTATTAGTCATGTGTCTAAAGCAAGTACCGGTTATAAACATCCGTTCTTAGTTGAGCGTGAAGTAAAGAAAATCGGTATCTTGGTTATTTCAACAGATCGTGGTATGTGTGGTGGATTAAATGTTAATTTATTCAAAACCACGCTTAACCAAATCAAAAATTGGAAAGAACAAAATATTTCTACAGATTTGGGCTTAATAGGTTCAAAGGGGATTAGTTTTTTCCGTTCCTTTGGATTTAATATCAAAGGTCAGCTTTCTGGTTTAGGCGATACGCCTGCGCTAGAAGAGTTAATTGGTGTGGCAAATACAATGTTTGATGCTTATCGTAATGGTGAAATTGATGCAATTTATATTGCATACAATAAATTTGTTAATACGATGTCGCAAAAACCTGTTGTACAACAGTTAGTTCCTTTACCAGAATCTAAAGACGATCATTTAAATGAAAGACAACAGACTTGGGATTATCTTTATGAACCAGAACCAAAGGCACTTTTAGATAGCCTTTTAGTTCGTTATTTAGAATCCCAAATTTATCAAGCGGTTGTAGATAATGTAGCTTCAGAACAAGCGGCTCGAATGGTAGCAATGAAAGCAGCAACGGATAATGCAGGTAATTTAATTAATGATCTGCGGTTGGTGTACAACAAAGCTCGTCAAGCAAGTATCACAAATGAATTGAATGAAATCGTAGCCGGTGCGGCGGCGATTTAAGAAAAGAGGAACGGTAATGTCAGCAGGAAAAATTGTACAAATCATCGGGGCGGTGATTGATGTTGAATTTCCACAAGATGCGGTGCCAAAAGTTTACGATGCATTAAAAGTTGAATCAGGTTTAACACTTGAGGTGCAACAACAATTAGGTGGTGGAGTAGTTCGTTGTATTGCATTGGGTACATCCGATGGTTTAAAACGAGGCTTAAAAGTAGAAAACACAAATAACCCAATTCAAGTACCAGTAGGCACAAAAACTCTTGGTCGTATTATGAATGTATTGGGCGAACCAATTGACGAACAAGGAGCAATTGGTGAAGAAGAACGTTGGGCTATCCACCGTTCGGCACCAAGCTATGAAGAACAATCAAACAGTACGGAATTATTAGAAACTGGTATTAAAGTAATCGACTTAATTTGTCCATTTGCTAAAGGTGGTAAAGTTGGTCTATTCGGTGGTGCGGGTGTAGGTAAAACCGTAAATATGATGGAGTTGATTCGTAATATTGCGATTGAGCATTCAGGTTACTCTGTATTTGCGGGTGTGGGCGAACGTACTCGTGAAGGTAATGACTTCTATCATGAAATGAAAGATTCTAACGTATTAGATAAAGTATCTTTGGTTTATGGTCAAATGAACGAGCCACCGGGTAACCGTTTACGTGTTGCATTGACTGGTTTGACTATGGCTGAAAAATTCCGTGATGAAGGTCGAGATGTATTATTCTTTGTGGATAATATCTATCGTTATACCCTTGCGGGTACGGAAGTTTCTGCATTATTAGGTCGTATGCCATCAGCGGTAGGTTATCAACCGACATTGGCAGAAGAAATGGGTGTGTTACAAGAACGTATCACTTCAACCAAAACAGGTTCTATCACTTCTGTGCAAGCGGTGTACGTACCAGCGGATGACTTAACTGACCCATCTCCGGCAACAACTTTCGCACACTTAGACTCAACAGTTGTATTAAGTCGTAATATCGCATCTTTAGGTATTTACCCTGCGGTTGATCCATTAGATTCAACTTCACGTCAGTTGGATCCACTTGTAGTTGGTCAAGAACATTATGATGTTGCTCGTGGTGTACAAGGTATTTTACAACGTTATAAAGAATTGAAAGATATTATTGCAATTCTTGGTATGGATGAATTATCTGAAGAAGATAAACTAGTGGTAGCACGTGCACGTAAAATTGAACGTTTCTTATCACAACCATTCTTCGTTGCAGAAGTCTTTACAGGTTCACCAGGTAAATACGTGACATTAAAAGACACCATTCGTGGCTTCAAAGGTATCTTAGAGGGCGAATATGACCATATTCCTGAACAAGCGTTCTATATGGTTGGTTCAATCGATGAAGTGTTAGAAAAAGCCAAAAATATGTAATCACTTCAAGTCATTTGAAGGAGAACAAAATGGCGACATTTAATTTAACAATAGTAAGCGCAGAGCAGAAAATCTTTGAAGGTGAAGTAAAACAAATTCAGGCAACTGGTGTGGAAGGGGAGCTTGGTATTTTGCCCGGACATACGCCATTGCTAACAGCAATTAAGCCTGGGATTGTTAAATTTACCCTTCAAGATGGAAATGAAGAAGTTATCTATGTTTCCGGTGGTTTTTTAGAGGTTCAACCAAATATTGTGACAGTGTTAGCAGATGTTGCTATCCGTGGTAGTGAATTAGATGCAGATCGTATTCACGAAGCAAAACGTAAAGCAGAAGAAAATATAGTATCTCACGGATCTGATGCAGATCACGACTTACTTGTTGCAAAACTTGCTAAAGAGTTAGCAAAACTTCGAGCTTATGAACTCACTGAAAAACTATTGAAAACAAGACGATAATTGAAAGTATAATATAGATGAAGTGAACTTCATTTAGTTTAAGGGCTAAGTTCTATAATTTTAGAACTTAGCCTTTTTGTTGTATAAGATTAACGATAAGTTTTTGTCTGAACTTTTTATCTAAATTAATTAGGATAATATTTACTCTTTTTTAGATAAAAAGTGCGGTAAATTTCTAGTTTGTTTTTAACCTACTACAAATGGCAAGTAACCCGCACGAATCGCAAATGGAATAGATGTAATAGTTATGCCTAATACCAATACGATAATTAAAGTCAGATTTCCTCCCCATACTTTGTATGGTAAATTGGTGTGAGTTCGACGAGCTTTCCAAACAAGGCTAACTGGCAATACTACGGCATAGAAGGCAAACATTTGACCTGCGTAGCCTAGTGCTAAAATAAAACCTTCTGGGTAAAATAATGCAAAAACAAGTGGTGGAATAAAAGTCAGCAAACCAAGTGAAATTCTGCCTGCTGTAACGTTAAATGAACGTTTTAGTAAATCTTCAATACATTCTAACAATCCTAATCCCACGCCTAAGAAAGAAGTGATAAGTGCTAATGTAGAAAATAATTTTACCGCACTTGCGATCACATTACTTCCAGTAATGGCAAAGGTTGCTTTTACTAAGCCATTTAAGGTGGCGTCTTCTTTTAAGATTTGTAAAAATTCATTTTGTGTGAGCAAGCCGTGCGTGGACAGTTGCCATAGAATATAAGCACAAAGTGTTATGGCAGAGCCGACCAAAATGGAGAAGCGTAATGCTTTTACATTGCCGCCTAAGTATTTGTTTAAACTTGGAATGGAACCATGGAAACCAAATGCTGTAAAGAAGACAGGGCTTGCAGAGATAATTAAAGCGTTATCAATTGGTGTCGCCATTAAGTTATCAAATTTGATTTCTGGCAACATTAAGATTAACACGATTGCAAAGACTGCAAGCATCACAAAAAATAACACGCGATTAATTTTATCTACGCTATGTGTACCGATGATGATAAATGAACCGAAAATCACAGTGAATAATAAAATGCTGACTTTATCGCCAAAACTTTCTGGTAATAAATCTTTTAGTAGTGAACCGCCACCACTAACATAAGCGGCAATTAACGCGTATAAGAAAATAATTAGCACTGCCGTAGCAACAATGCGTCCTGCTTTACTAAAATATTGTTCAGCGAGTGTACCGATACCAGCATCACTTTCCGCAGTTTGATAGAGTTCAACGAATAAAAGTGCGCTAAAAGTTAATAATGCCCAAAGCCCTAACAATAAGACTAAAGTAAAGCCGAAGCCGATGCCTGCAGAAGTGAGTGGCATAGCCAACATTCCTGCTCCAATCATCGTACCAGCAACAAGAAGTGTGCTGCCAACAGTTTTGTTCATTTTTGTTTCCTTATGGTGTAATGTAAAATTTACGATGATTGTATTGTATAATTTACAGTGTGTAAACAACAGAATACAAAATATCTTTATTATTTACCGCACTTTTCTTTTCCCTTTCTGTGTTCATCTCGTTAAAATACTTAGCGAATCAACTAAGACAAAGCTAAGACAAAATAGGAGAGCTTATGATTTACAGTATGACCGCCTTTGCACGCCTTGAAGTGAAAAAAGATTGGGGTGATGCAGTATGGGAAATTCGTTCCGTCAATCAACGTTATTTAGAAAACTTTTTCCGTTTGCCAGAGCAATTTCGCGGATTAGAGAACACCTTGCGTGAGAAACTTCGTCAAAGTCTTACTCGCGGTAAAATTGAATGTTCTTTGCGTATTGAAACAAAAAAACAAACAAATGCTGAATTGAATTTAAATAAAGAACTTGCGAATCAAGTCATTCAATCTTTGCAATGGATTAAAACTCAAGCT
Source organism: Haemophilus sp. HN_Hi10 (assembly GCF_049821985.1). NCBI lineage: Bacteria > Pseudomonadati > Pseudomonadota > Gammaproteobacteria > Pasteurellales > Pasteurellaceae > Haemophilus > Haemophilus sp. HN_Hi10. Next base: position 484,481 of record NZ_CP187495.1, read on the forward strand.
GGAGAAGGTGAAATTAATTTGACAGATGTGTTGCGTTATCCTGGTGTGGTGGAAGCGCAAGAGCAAGATTTAGATGCGATTAGTCAAGATTTATTGACAACCTTTGATGATTTACTGACCGATTTTATTGCAATGCGTGGTCGTGAAGGGGAAAAACTGAACGATATTATTCAACAACGCTTAGATGCCATTGCAGTGGAAGCGGATAAAGTGCGGTCACAAATGCCAGCAGTTTTACAATGGCAGCGTGAACGGTTATTGCAACGTTTTGAAGATGCTCAACTTAATCTTGATCCACAGCGTGTGGAACAAGAAATGATTTTACTCGCTCAACGTGTTGATGTGGCGGAAGAACTCGATCGTTTACAAATGCACGTGAAAGAAACTACGAATATTTTGAAAAAAGGCGGTGCAGTTGGGCGTAAATTAGATTTTATGATGCAAGAATTGAATCGTGAATCGAATACCCTTGCGTCTAAATCCATTAATGCGGATATTACGGCTTCTGCGGTGGAGCTAAAAGTGCTTATCGAACAAATGCGTGAGCAAATTCAGAATTTAGAATAGGAAAGCAGAATGTCTCAATTTATTTCTCTTACTCAATATCAACTGATTGAAGTACAGGGTGCGGATGTAGAAAAATATTTGCAAGGGCAATTAACTTCTGATGTTGTGCGATTAGCGAGTGGCGCAACGACGCTTACAGCTCACTGTGACCCAAAAGGTAAAATGAATGCAATTTACCGTTTGTTTAAAGTAAGTAGTGAACAATTCTTTTTGCTCGTTAAGAAAGATATTTTGCCAAGTGCTCTGGATGCTTTGAAAAAATATGCGGTATTTTCCAAAGTGAGTTTTGATTTACGTGATTGGCAAATCATCGGCGTAATAGGTGAAAAATGTGGAAAAATTACACCGCACTTTTCATTGGAAATTGATGGACAGCGTTCAATTTTATTAAATGAAACTGAATTACCCGTGAATTTTAATGGCGATGAAAAAATTTGGGAAGTAGCCGATATTCAAGCAGGATTGCCAAATTTAAGTCCGCAAACGCAAAATGAATTTATCCCACAAGCACTAAATTTACAGGCCGTTGAGCAAGCAATTTCTTTTACCAAAGGCTGTTATATTGGGCAAGAAACCGTGGCACGTGCGAAATATCGTGGGGCAAACAAACGTGCAATGTTTATTTTTAAAGCGCAAACTCAGCAGGAAGTGGAAATTGGCAGTGAAATCGAAATGCAGCTTGAAGCCAATTGGCGTAAGACTGGCACGATTACAAGTGCGGTCAATTTAGACGGTGTTTTATGGTTGCAAGTTGTGATGAATAATGACATAGATTCAGAGCAACAATTTAGATTGCCGAGTAATGAAATACTGTTAGAGCGAGTGCAGTTACCTTATTCGATTACTGAATAAGAAAGCAAAAAAGATCAGGCATTAACCTGATCTTTTTTTGTATTTAGTAAAGTACACGCGCACGAATTGTGCCATCAATTTCCTTCAATTTTGTCAGTAATGGCGATGCATCATTCGTTTCTACATCAACGACAACATAACCAATTTTTGGGTCAGTTTGTAAATATTGCGCGGCAATATTGAGGTTGGCTTCGACGAAAATTTGGTTCAGTTTGTTCAATATACCAGGGCGATTTTCGTGAATATGCAATAAGCGTTTTGTTCCCTCGTGCTCTGGTAAAGAGACTTCTGGGAAGTTTACCGAAGAAAGGGTTGATCCGTTGTCTGAATATTTGACAAATTTGCCTGCCACTTCAAAACCGATATTTTCTTGTGCTTCCGCTGTTGAGCCACCGATATGTGGCGTTAAAATCACATTATCAAATTCACGTAACGGCGAGACAAATTCTTCATTAATTGAAGCGGGTTCAACGGGGAATACATCAATTGCCGCACCGTGAATTTTACCGTCTTTTAAGGCTTGAGCAAGAGCATCAATATCTACTACTGTGCCACGCGCAGCATTGATCAAAATAGCCCCTTGTTTTAATTGTGCGATACGCGTTGCGTTCATTAAGTTTTTGGTGGAGGGCAGTTCTGGCACGTGTAGTGAAATCACATCGCAAGAACTAAGTAATTCTTCAAGACTACGAACCTGTTTTGCATTACCAAGCGGAAGTTTATTTTCAATATCGTAGAAATACACATCCATGCCTAATGATTCAGCAATAATACTTAATTGTGAACCAATGTGGCCGTAACCAATAATGCCTAATTTTTTTCCCCGCACTTCATGAGAGCCAGTCGCGGATTTATTCCAAACACCACGATGTACTTCGGCATTAGCCTGTGGCACATTGCGCATAAGTAATAAAATCTCGCCTAATACAAGTTCTGCGACGGAACGAGTGTTTGAGAATGGCGCATTAAATACAGGAATACCACGTGCTTTTGCTGCATTTAAATCCACTTGATTTGTACCAATGCAGAAACAGCCAACTGCGATTAATTTGGGTGCGGCTTCAATCATTTCTGCGGTTAAATGGGTGCGAGAACGTAAGCCGATGAAGTGTGCATCTTTAATGGCTTCTTTTAATTCATCGCCATCCAGTGCTTTTTTATAGTAATCGATATTGCTATAGCCTGCCGCGTGGAGCGTATCAAGTGCGCTTTGATGCACACCTTCAAACAATACAAATTTAATTTTTGATTTGTCGAGTGAAACTTTGTTTGTCATATTTACTTCCTTATGATTTTTATTATGAATTAGTCAATAATTTTGGCACCTTCAGGCGTGCCGACGATTACAACATCTGCGCCACGCAATGCGAATATCCCATTAGTGACGACACCTGCAACATTGTTTAATTCTTTTTCCATTTCAACTGGATTTAAAATACTGAAGTTGTGTACATCTAAAATCACATTGCCATTATCTGTAACCACGCCTTCACGATATTCAGGCGCACCGCCAAGTGCGGCTAATTTTCTGCCCACTTGTGAACGAGCCATTGGAATAACTTCAACTGGCAATGGGAAAGTCGAACCTAACACATCCACTTGTTTACTAGAATCTACAATACAAATAAATTTTTTCGCTAATGCCGCAACGATTTTTTCACGAGTAAGTGCCGCACCGCCGCCTTTAATCATCATTTTTTGTGGATTGATTTCATCTGCACCATCCACATAAATATCTAAGCTAGAGACATCATTTGCATTAAATACTTCGATCCCTTGTTTACGTAATAATTCTTCTGATGCTTTTGAAGCCGCAACTGCGCCTTGAATTTTATTTTTGATTGTACCCAAAGCCTCAATAAAGCAGTTCACCGTGGAGCCGCTTCCCACGCCAACAATTGTGTCAGCTTTTACATATTGTAATGCGGCTTGTGCGGCGAGTTTTTTCATTTCTAATTGATTCATTTCTTTTCCTTATTTCAATAAGTAAACGATTGCGTTACTTTATTACGAGCCTATCTAATAAACAAGTGTAATTTTTTAGCGGGCGTTTTTCTCAAGCAATGTTATTTCACAACTAGGCTATTTCATGATTAGGCTATTCTTCCGTTAAAAATAATTCCAAAAGTTCATTGAGAAATAACTTGCCGTGCTCAGTGATTTGCCAAGAATCAGCGTTTTCCACAATATAGTTTTGTTGAATGGCAAAATCAATTTGATTTTTCACCGCACTTTGCGACAAGCCTGTGTAATCTTCAAATTCTTGTTTGGGAACCGCTTCTAACAAACGAAAGCGATTCATAAAAAACTCAAAAGGGCGGTCAATTTCTTGCACGTTTTTTTCTTCGTAAAGATATTCGCCACGCAAATAACCTTTCGGGTGTTTGGTTTTAGAAAAGCGAGTAATCTCGCCATTCGGAAACGTCAATTTCCCGTGTGCGCCACAGCCAATGGCTAAATAATCCCCAAACCGCCAATAATTCAAATTATGTTTACACTGAAAACCTGTTTTTGCGTAAGCTGAGGTTTCATATTGCTGGTAGCCTGCCGCCGTTAAAAGTTGGTGACCTTGCTCAAAAATATCCCAAAGCGCATCATCATCTGGCAATTTAGGTGGGCGGTAAGCAAACATCGTATTTGGCTCAATAGTGAGCTGATACCAAGAAATATGGGGAGGGGATAGCTCAATCGCTTGACGAAGATCATCTAAAGCTTCTTCCAACGTTTGGTTCGGCAAGCCGTGCATTAAATCTAAATTGAAACTTTTTAGCCCAGAAACTTTCGCTAAATTGACCGCACTTTTTGCCTCTGCTACATTATGAATTCGCCCAAGACGCCGTAATTTGTCATCATTAAAACTTTGTATTCCCATAGAAATTCGCGTAATGCCTGCAGATACGTAACCTTTAAAACGTTCAGCTTCTACCGTGCCAGGATTAGCTTCTAATGTAATTTCAATATTATCTTCAAAATCAATCTGTTTTTTTATTTCCTTTAAAAGGTGTGTAATACTTTCTGATGAAAATAAACTTGGCGTACCGCCACCAATAAAAATCGAATGGAGTTTTCGTTGTTGAATGGAATTTTTAAAGCGTTGTAAATCAGCCTGCAAATCTTGCAGAAGATGATAAATATAGTCTTGTTCTGGTATATCGCCTTTTTGTGCGTGTGAATTAAAATCACAATAAGGACATTTTTGAACGCACCAAGGAATATGTATATACAAGGAAAGTGGAGGAAGTTGTAGCATTGTGTTATTAACAAGTTTTCAATTTGGAAAAGTATAAATTAACCTTGTGTAAAGATGAAATTTTCATCTCTAAAGTCAATAAAAGGGCTTGTTTTCACAAGCCCTAAAACATTCAATTAATTGACCGCTCTTTCCGATTTACTCGTCACTTTACGGCGTGGTGCTTTAGGTTTAGCCTCCACTTTAACAAACTCAATGCCTTCTGGTGGATTTTCCAACGCAAGACCAAGCACTTCATCAATGGTTTCTACCGCATGAATTGCAAGATTTTGTTTCACGTTTTCTGGAATTTCTTCAAGATCCTTAACGTTCTCTTTTGGAATTAATACGGTTTTAATTCCGCCACGATGTGCTGCAAGAAGTTTTTCTTTTAATCCACCGATTGGTAATACTTTACCGCGTAAACTGATTTCTCCCGTCATTGCCACATCAGCACGCACAGGATTACCTGTTAAACAAGAAACTAATGCAGTACACATTGCAATACCTGCACTTGGGCCATCTTTTGGTGTTGCACCATCTGGCACGTGAATGTGAATATCGCGTTTTTCATGGAACTCAGAATTAATACCTAATTTTTCAGCACGAGCTCGTACAACTGTCATTGCCGCTTGAATGGATTCTTTCATCACATCGCCTAATGAACCAGTGAAAGAAAGTTTTCCTTTACCCACAACGGAGGCTGTTTCAATGGTGAGTAAATCGCCGCCCACTTCTGTCCAAGCTAAACCAGTTACTTCGCCAATACGGTTTTGTGTGTCAGCTTTGCCAAATTCAAAACGTTTTACGCCAAGATAATCGTGCAGATTATCTGAATTTACCGTAATAGATTTAAGTTTTGGATTTACCAATAAATTTTTCACGGCTTTACGGCAGATTTTTGAAATTTCACGTTCTAGCCCACGCACGCCCGCTTCACGTGTGTAATAGCGGATAATATCTAAAATTGCACTTTCTTCGACGGTAAGTTCGCCTTTCTTCAAACCATTACGTTCAATTTGTTTGGCTAACAAATGACGCATCGCGATATTAAGTTTTTCATCTTCGGTATAACCAGAAAGACGAATCACTTCCATACGATCCAACAATGGGCCTGGAATATTCATAGAGTTTGATGTTGCCACAAACATCACATCAGAAAGATCATAATCCACTTCTAAATAGTGATCATTAAATGTGGTGTTTTGCTCAGGGTCTAATACTTCAAGCAATGCTGAGGCAGGATCGCCTCGCATATCGGATGCCATTTTATCGATTTCATCAAGCAAGAATAATGGATTTTTAACCCCCACTTTTGCCATCTTTTGAATTAATTTACCTGGTAATGCACCAATATAGGTTTTACGGTGACCACGGATTTCTGCTTCATCGCGAACACCGCCTAATGCCATCCGCACATATTTACGACCAGTGGCATTGGCAATGGACTGACCAAGAGAGGTTTTACCTACACCCGGAGGGCCAACTAAACAAAGAATCGGGCCTTTCACTTTGTTTAAACGAGCTTGTACTGCTAAATATTCAAGAATACGTTCTTTCACACGATCTAAACCATAGTGATCGGTATCTAAAACTTGCTGTGCTTTAACAATGTCTTTTTTCACTTTAGAACGTTGATGCCAAGGCACTTGGATCATCCATTCAATATAACTGCGTATTACGGTTGCTTCAGAAGACATCGCCGACATCATTTTAAGTTTTTGTAATTCATTTTCTACTTTGTCGCGTACCTCTGCCGGCATGCCTGCCGCTTCCACCTTTTGATGCAGTTGTTCAACTTCATCAATGGTATCTTCATTTTCTCCACCATCCATTTCTTTGCGAATGGCTTTAATTTGTTCGCTTAAATAATAGTTTCGCTGGCTTTTCTCCATTTGTTTTTTGACACGACCACGAATACGTTTCTCCACTTGAAGAATATCAGCCTCTGATTCCATCATACTAAGCAAATATTCTAAACGTTCTTGCACATTAGCGAGTTTTAACGCATTTTGTTTATGGCGAATGCTTACAGGGAGATGGGCTGCCATTGTGTCAGCTAAGCGATCAACATCATCAATACGTTGAAGGGCATTGAGAATATCTGCAGGCACTTTTTTGTTGAGGGTAAGATAATTTTCAAACTCAGAAAGCACCGCACTTTTTGCCACTACTAACTCTTTTTCATCGCCATAAGTGGTTTCGATAGGGGTAATTTGGGCAGAAAAGCATTTTTCGCCGTCTTCAAGGTTGTTAATTTTCGCGCGATTTTGACCTTCAACTAGCACTTTTACTGTGCCATCAGGTAATTTTAATAACTGAATAATGTTAGCAATAGTACCCACATCAAATAAATCTTCAGGGGTCGGTTCTTCTAAATCTGCTTCTCTTTGGGATACCAAAAGAAGCTGTTTATCATCATTCATTGCTTCTTCAAGGGCATTAATGGATTTTGCACGCCCTACAAAAAGTGGCATTACCATATAAGGAAAAACGACAACATCGCGTAATGGCAATACGGGCATTGTACGTTGGATATTCTTCGCCATAATTGGTCTCTCTTATAATTTCGTTCTGATAATTTGGGTAAATATGGGGGTAGGGAAAAGGAATTCAAGGAAAAGATTATAACAAAATCTGACTTATAAAGTGGGTTTCTAACAAAAAGAATTTTGGCAAATGAAGTGATAATGGCTAGAATAACGAAAAATTTTATTAAATTGCACAAAATATTGAATTATGTCCACGAAAAATAATTTTATTTTCCCCACCTATGTTCAAATGTATCCTTATTCTAAGGATCGCCCTTTTCTCAAACAAGTGCGGGAAAAATTACGCTATTATGGCTATAAATGGTTGTATCAAAAGCAATGTAACCAATTAGTGGATTTTCTTAATAAAGAAACGCAATGGCAGCCTTTATTTACACAAGATTATTATCGTATAAATACAATTTTGACTACTTTTTGCGATAAACGCTTTTCTGCTGCAGAACGTTTAACGGCGATTACGGAGAATTTACGTTTGGCAGAAGAAAAAATAGGGCGTTTGCTTTGCCAACAATTATTAGATCAACAACATATCGTGCTAACCCAATTAACAGAGGATTTGCGTTTATCTTTGAGTATCAATCATATCGATCCCTTTGAGGGATATTTTTCTATTAATATTCGCAATCAAAATAACGAACGAGTATATGATGCGTCTTTCACTTTTTTAAGCCCGAATAAATTGCTTATCGCCTCAATTCAAGGCCCCTCAAGTGGTAATGCTCAAGAGCTTATAAAACAAGCAACAAAAGCATTGCACGGTATGCGTCCAATGTTTATGTTGGTTAATGCGTTCAAAATGCTTGCTGAAAAATGGCAATGTGAGTTAGTGGGGATTCCGCACAAAGCACAAGGAAAATATCGTCTTTCTGCACGCAGTAAGATTTTGTTTAATTACGATGAATTTTGGCAAGAAAACCAAGGGGAATATCGCCATAATTATTGGCAATTACCTTTGGATATTGAACGCAAACAGTTAGAAGATATTGCAAGTAAAAAACGTTCTATGTATCGTAAACGTTATGAAATGCTAGACCAAATGGCATTGGATATTCAGCAACTCTAACGAAGAACGTGCGGTAAAAAAGTGCGGTCAAAACTTGATATAAAAGTCTTTAGTCAATTCAATAAACGCTTCAGTGTATTGATTGTCCTTATCATAAATTACCAATTGATCTTGCATTAAAACTTGGGGTTGTTTGGCAAAGGTAAGTAGCATTCTTTGTGGCGTTTTTCCTATTTTTGTAATAACATTCGTCTGTTTTATACAAAAAAGTGCGGTGGATTTTATGAGCGTTTTCCCCGCATTATAAGGCAAAACAAAACTTATTCTCCCATTTTCCGATAAGCGTGTGGCAGCCCATTCTAACCAATTTAAATGGCTTTGCTTGGTATAACGAGCCAATGCTCTTTCTTCATTTTTGCAAGCAATACCTTGTTCAAAATAAGGTGGATTTGCCACAATTAAATCAAAGGTTTGTTCAGTGGTTTGTAAAAAATGTTGTATATCCGCTTGAATAAGTTGAATGCGATTTTTCCACACCGAATTATTGATGTTTTCTTGTGCTTGTTTTGCTGCAATGGGATCGAGTTCAACCGCTTGAATTTGACAGTTTCCTTCAGTTCGTTGTGCTAACATTAAAGCCAATAATCCTGTGCCACTGCCCATATCTAAAATATTTTTACAATGTTTTACATCAGCCCAAGCACCTAACAAAATGCCATCAGTGCCGACTTTCATGGCACAAGAATCTTGATTGATATGGAATTGTTTAAAGGTAAATCCGTTCATAAATTTTTCGTAAATTGACCGCACTTTCAGGTATAATCCCCACTAATTTTAACAAAGAACCGCACAATAATGAATTTATCCCAATTTGAACAATTTGATCTTTCTCCTGAGCTTTTAAAAGCACTTGAGAAAAAAGGTTATTCCCGCCCAACAGCTATTCAAATGGAAGCCATTCCTGCCGCAATGGAAGCGCGTGATGTATTAGGCTCTGCACCAACGGGAACTGGGAAAACTGCTGCTTTTTTATTACCTGCGCTACAACATTTATTGGATTATCCACGCCGTAAACCGGGCTCTCCGCGTATTTTGGTATTAACACCAACCCGTGAATTGGCAATGCAAGTGGCAGAACAAGCGGAAGAGTTAGCGCAGTTCACTCATTTAAATATTGCGACAATTACAGGTGGCGTGGCGTATCAAAATCACGGTGATGTGTTCAATACCAATCAAGATTTGGTGGTGGCTACGCCTGGTCGTTTATTGCAATACATTAAGGAAGAAAATTTTGATTGCCGTTCCGTTGAAATGCTTATTTTTGACGAAGCCGATAGAATGTTACAAATGGGATTTGGGCAAGATGCAGAAAAAATTGCGGCTGAAACCCGTTGGCGAAAACAAACCTTGTTGTTTTCTGCAACCTTAGAAGGAGAATTATTGGTCGATTTTGCAGAGCGTTTATTGAGTGATCCTGTGAAAGTAGATGCGGAACCAAGTCGCCGCGAAAGAAAAAAAATCAACCAATGGTATTACCATGCAGACAGCAATGAACACAAAATCAAATTGCTCGCGCGTTTTATTGAAACTGAAGAAGTGACGCGTGGAATTGTGTTTGTTCGTCGTCGTGAAGATGCACGAGAACTTTCTGAAACATTGCGTAAACGAGGCATTCGTTCTGCGTATTTAGAGGGCGAAATGGCACAAACTCAACGTAACAATGCCATTGATAAGTTGAAATCAGGTATTGTGACGGTACTAGTTGCAACCGATGTGGCTGCACGTGGTATTGATATTGACGATGTAAGCCACGTTATGAATTTTGATTTGCCCTATAGTGCGGATACTTATTTACATCGAATTGGACGTACCGCGCGAGCAGGTAAAAAAGGCACGGCAGTCTCTTTTGTCGAAGCTCATGATTATAAGTTACTAGGTAAAATCAAACGCTATACCGAGGAAATTTTAAAGGCGCGCATTTTAGAGGGTTTAGAACCTCGTACTAAGCCACCAAAAGATGGCGAAGTGAAATCGGTAAGCAAAAAACAAAAGGCACGTATTAAAGAAAAACGTGAAGAAAAGAAAAAAACAGAGGCAAAGAAAAAAGTAAAATTGCGTCATAAGGATACGAAAAATATCGGCAAACGACGCAAGCCAAGTAGCAGTAATATTTAATTAGGTATGATTTAAATTCTGTTTTATATCACACTAGCAATGTGGATTTCTTGTATTTGTATTGACTAAATTACGCATTAATAAAGCGTAATTTAAGTTAATATCTTGTGGCACATTTAAAAACACAAAATGCCCATCACCTAGTGCGGCATTAACTGCTTCATTTTTACGATTTAGCATTTTTTCAATTTTGAAATTAATATTGCCTTGTGGCGTCATCATTTCTACCTTGTCGCCAAGTAAGAATTTGTTTTTTACTGCCACTTCTGCCATACCTTGTTCGTTACGTTTACCCGTAAATTCACCGACAAATTGCTGACGATCAGAAATAGAATAGCCGTATTCGTAGTTTTGGTATTCATCATGCGTATGACGACGTAAGAAACCTTCGGTATAACCACGGTGTGCAAGGGATTCTAACGTATCCATTAAATTTTCATCAAATGGTTTGCCTGCGGCTGCATCATCAATTGCCTTGCGGTAAACTTGAGCAGTTCTTGCACAATAATAAAATGATTTTGTACGGCCTTCGATTTTTAAAGAATGCACACCAAGTGTGGTCAATTTTTCCACATGTTGTACGGCACGTAGATCTTTTGAATTCATAAAGTAGGTGCCGTGTTCATCTTCAAACGCCGTCATTTGTTCGTCAGGCTTTTGTGATTCGGTATAAAGGAAAACTTTATCTGTTACTGCACCTTCGCCTAAAGTTGGAGCTACATTTTTGACTTCAATTTGTTGAGCAGGATCGATTTTTGGCACAATGTTGCCCACTTCATCGGTGGTGCCTTCTTCCATTTTGTATTCCCAACGGCAAGCATTAGTACAAGTGCCTTGGTTTGGATCGCGTTTGTTGATATAGCCAGAAAGCAAGCAACGACCAGAATACGCCATACATAATGCACCATGTACGAAAATTTCGAGTTCAATATCTGGCACCTGTTGGCGAATTTCAGCAATTTCATCGATTGAAAGTTCGCGCGATAAAATCACACGAGTTAATCCCATTTGTTTCCAGAATTTCACTGTTGCCCAGTTTACCGCATTTGCTTGCACAGAAAGATGAATATCAATATTAGGGAAATTTTCACGCACCAACATAATTAAGCCTGGATCAGACATAATTAAAGCATCTGGTTTCATATCGATGACAGGTTGTAAATCTTTAATAAAAGTTTTGAGTTTGGAATTATGGGGCGCAATGTTTACCACTACATAGAATTTTTTGCCAAGGGAATGGGCTTCATCGATCCCGATTTTCAAATTGGCGTGATTAAATTCATTGTTACGTACGCGCAAGCTATAACGAGGTTGGCCTGCATAAACGGCATCTGCACCATAAGCAAACGCATAGCGCATATTTTTAAGAGAGCCAGCAGGGGAAAGTAATTCTGGTTTGAATTGGGTTGTCATAATATTCTCTTGTCTGATTTCAGGTCAGGGATTTACACAAGGTAAATCGTTAGGTGGGGTATTGTAGAGAAAATATTTAGCTTGTAAAGGAAAGTGCGGTCAAATTCTTAGTAGAATTTTATGTAAAATTTAACCGCTTAATAGATTTTATTTAATTATACAAATCTTAGGATAGTAATTTATCTTTCGTTTCTGAAATAAACCACAACCCGACCAAGCTCAATACAGCGTTTAGGGTTAAATAAATGCCCACGCCTTTTAAACCATAGTTGGCGTTGAGTGGTAAAGCAATCACAGCAGCCACGCTTGCCCCGAATAAGCCTGCAATATTATAGGTTAAAGAGGCTCCTGAATAGCGAGCATGAGTGGGGAAGAGTTCAGGTAAAAAACTCGCTAATGGCCCATAGCCCATTCCAATTAAGCCCATACCGATGATTAAAAACCAAAACAGACTAGCAGTTGTACCGTTTTCGAGAAATAACGGTAAGGATAAACTAAAAATCGCAACGCCAACAGTTGTCCAAATTAACCAAGTTCTTCGTCCGATTTTATCGATATATTTACCCGAAGCGGCAATCGTTATTGCCAAAGAAACCGCACTTGCCATCAATAAAGCGGTGAAAATTTGTGGTGAAAATCCTAATCCCATTGCATAACCAGCTTCTGATACTGTTGGGGCAGATTTTGCATAAATTTGGCTAAAGGCAATCATAATATAGAACAGCACATAGCCTGCGATGCAAACCAACATTCCTAAGAAAAACGGCTTAAAATGAGTAGTGACAACTTCCAACATTGGTAAGCGTTTTGGTTGGGGTTTGTTGAGTGCGGCGAGGAAAATCGGGGCTTCAGTTAGTTTTAGGCGAACATATAAGCCAATTGCCACTAAGATAACGGAAGATAAAAACGGTATCCTCCACGCCCATTCCGCCATAGCTTCTTGCCCGAAAATTGCCGTAATGCCTAAGAATACGCTATTTGCTAACAACAAGCCAAGCGGTGCCCCTAATTGTGGGAAAGTGCCATACCAACCTCGTTTACCTTCGGGAGCATTTTCGACCGCAACTAACGCTGCACCGCCCCACTCTCCGCCTAAACCGATACCTTGCCCGATGCGACACAAACAGAGCAAAATTGTCGCCCAAATACCGATGCTGTCATAGGTTGGCAACAAACCAATAACCACAGTGGAAACGCCCATCAACAGCAAGCTCATCACAAAGGTATTTTTCCGCCCGAAACGGTCACCGAAATGCCCGAACAATATTGCTCCCAAAGGACGAGCAATAAAAGTGAGTGCTAAAGTGGAAAGTGCCGCAATCTGCCCTGAAAGTGGATCTGCGGCATGGAAGAATTGATGGTTAAATACCAATACCGCTGCCATTGCGTAAATGTAGTTATCGAAATATTCAATTGCTGTGCCGACCATCGTTGCCGTCGCAACCTGTTTTAGACTATTTTGCGTATTCATCGCTTGCCTCCCGTAATGCTTTTGTTGCTGCTTTAACATTTTCTGCTTGGCTGATGGCTGTAATTACTGCCACACCGTCCGCACCAAATTCTCGTAAGGTTTTAACGTGAGCTAACTTCACTCCACCAATTGCCACAAGCGGTTTAGTTATGCCCGCATTTCGCAAAGTTTGAATAAACGCCATTCCTAGCGTTGGCTTCGGATTCTCTTTTGATTGCGTTGGAAAAATCGGGCCAATTCCAAAATAATCAATTTCCGCTAAATTTTCCCCAATATTCGCCTCATCTAAACGATTCACCGACCAACCAATAATCAGCGGTTTATCTGTTTTAGCTCGAATCTCTTGCACTGGCATGTCGCTTTGCCCAACGTGAATACCATCCGCCTCGATTTCCAATGCTAAATCAACATTATCATCCACAATAAACGGTACGCCATATTCACGGCACAAATCACGACAATTAATCGCCAATTCCTTCTGTACTGAAGGCGTATGTTCTAACGAAAATTTGCCTTTATCCCGAAATTGAAAGCAGGTAATCCCGCCTTCTAACGCTTGTTTTAGCACGAATAATAAATTTTCTGACAAGTTCTCGCCCAAATGACGGCAATCTTGCGTGCCTGCCACAAAGTAAAGCGGTAAGATTTTTTGAATATTTTTCATCTTTCAATCCTTAAAGGCGACTGTAAGCCCAATGATTTGTCGGTCCGTGTCCTTGACCAATATTCAACGGGTGAGAAATCGCAGCGGTAATAAAATTTTTCGCTGTTTTTACCGCACTTTGCAACGGTTCACCTTTCGCCAATTCAGCGGTTAAACAGGCAGAAAAGGTGCAGCCTGTGCCGTGCGTATGAGGCGTATCAAAACGTGGACTTTGCAAAGCGAAATATTCGCCGTTTTGTAAAAGGATCCAATCTTGGCACAGCTCACTTTGCGAATTGAGCGAATGTCCACCCTTAATAATCACATTCTTCGCTCCCTGTTTTTGCAAGGCTTTTGCGGCTTGTTGAATACTGGTGTCGTCCACAATCGCAATCCCCGTTAACGCTTCCGTTTCGGGAATGTTCGGTGTAATCACGTCTGCCAACAGCAGCAATTTTTGGCTTAACGCACTCACCGCTTGCTGTTGCAATAACGGTGCCCCACCTTTGGCGATCATCACTGGGTCTAGCACCAGCGTGCCGAATGGTTTATCAGCAAGAAAATCGGCCACGCATTCAATAATTTCTGCATTGCCTAACATACCAATTTTGCAACTTGCAATCTGGAAATCATTTTTGACCGCTTCCAGTTGCGCTTGAATTGTTTTCAGTGGAATAGGGTGAATATCAAATACGCCAAGTGTGTTTTGTGCCGTAACTGCTGTAATTACGGATGTACCAAACACGCCGCGCATTTGGAAGGTTTTAAGATCCGCTTGAATGCCTGCACCACCGCCACTGTCTGACCCTGCGATGGTTAAAACTTGTTTCACATTACTCATTAATGCGCCCTCTTTGTCCAATGGTTTCAGGGGAAAGTGCAGCAAGCTCGTCCAACAAACGGATTTGGAACTGTCCCACTTGTGTGGTTAAGCCTTGCGCCGCACACTCGCCTGCAATGGTGTATGCTACACAGGCTTCTAATGTCGCAGAAAAATAATTCCCTTCACTTACCGCTAAAAAAGCCGCACACACGGCACTCAACAGACACCCCGAAGCCGTGACTTTCGGGAACAATGGCGTGCCGTTGTGAATGGTCGCAGTTTGTGTGCCATCGCTGACAATATCCACCACTCCGCTAATCAACACCGTACAGCCATGGCGTTGAGCCACTTTCTCGGCAACGGCTTTTAAATCCACTTCGCCTTGCCCTGCATCTACACCTTTTGCCTGCCATGCTTCTCCTGCAATCGCAGCCAGTTCACCTGCATTGCCACGAATCAGAGCAAATTTTACCTCGGCTAAAAGCTCACGAATGGTCTCACGGCGATAGCTCGTTGCCCCCACACCAACAGGATCTAATACCACAGGAATCCCAACCGCATTCGCGGTTTTGCCCGCTAATAACATCGCCTCTCGCTCCTTTCCAATCAGCGTGCCGATATTAATGACCAACGCTTGACTGATTTTCGGTACTTCCTGCATTTCTTCGACATTCGCCGACATCAATGGCGAAGCCCCCAATGCTAACAAGCCATTGGCACTAAAATTCGCTGCCACAATGTTGGTGATGTTATGAATGAGCGGATTCTGCTCACGGATTTTGGATAGATAGATGGATTTCATTTTGTCTCCTGTTGTTAAGCCAAATCCAACCCCATTTGCCAGAACGCAATTTCCATTCTGGTTGCGGTGGTGAAAATCTGTTGAATCTCGGCAAGTTGGCTTGGGTTTAGCGGTTTGCAAAGTGCGGTAAGAAAATCAACGGTTTCTTGGGCGGATTGTTGAAATTCCTCGCTCGCATAGGTATCAATCCACGTTTGATAAGGATTGCTTGGTAGTTTTGGATAATTTTCTGTGATGTAGCGGGCGACTTGTGCGTAACCCAAAGCACAAGGGGTCACGGCTGCATAAAGCTCAGCTAAACCGCCCGTCATGCCGCAATCAAGCAAATAGCGGGTATAAGCAATACAAGCGGCACTTTCTTGAGTAGCAAAAATCTCTTGTTCGCTAATGCCCCATTGGCGGCAATAATTTAAATGTAGTTGAATTTCTTGGCAAAGAATCTCTAAGGTTTTGCGAGGAATTTCCATTTCCGCAAAATTTTTTGCTTTATATACACCCAAAGCAAAGGCTCGACTATAGTGGAACAGATAGAGGTAATCCTGCTTCAAATAGTGTTGAAAACAAGCTTTTGGCAGCGTACCTTTTGCGAGCTGTTGCACAAATTCATGCTCAACATATTGCTTCCAATAAGGTTGCGCTTGCTGAATTAGTTGGTTGATCATCATTTTCCCTTACTGTAATTCGACAGCATAGTCTTTCAATTCAAGTGCTTTTGGAATCAAGCCTTTTTGATGCATAAATTCCGCCATTTGTTGATAACGTTTGGCATCCAATTGACGAGGTTTATTGGCTAAGAAGGGGAGCGTGTCTTTCCACGCTAGTTGGTTTAATGGCGTGTTGAGTTCATTCGGTTTATAGCTGACAAAGGCTTGCCATGCGTCATTTGGGTTGTTTTGTAGGTAGGTTGTAGCTTGTTCAAGTGCGGTTAAAAAAGCGGAAATTTTTTTAGAGGCAATATTGTTTTTGTTCGCTACTAAAATCAATTCATCATAAGCAGGCACGCCATATTGTTCAGGGAAGAATGCGATACCTTCTTGCTTTTCTAAAGCAAGCTGATTGAGTTCAAAATTACGAAATGCACCAATCACAGCATCCACTTGTCCAGTTAAAAGGGAGGGCGAAAGGGACCAATTTACATTCACTAATTCCACATCTTTATTGCTTAAACCAATAGAATGAAGCATTGTCTCAAGCAATCCATCTTCAAAACCGCTGACAGAATACCCCACTTTTTTACCTTTTAAATCAGCAAGGGTTTTCAAATTACTCTTTTTTAGCACCACTACGCTATTTAATGGATTTGAAATCAGTGAACCCACTCGTACTAAGGGTAAGCCTTCTGCCACTTGTTGATAAAGCTGAGGCTGATAACTCACGGCTAAATCAACTTTTCCTGCCGCCGCTAATTTCGGCGGTAATGCTGGATCAGCAGGTTCAATAATATTAACCTCAAGGTTATTTTTCTCAAAAAAACCTTTCTGCTGTGCCACAATGATGGCTGCGTGATCGGGGTTTACATACCAATCTAGCATTACGCTGATTTTCTCTTTTGCAAAGCTAGGAAGCGTGAGCATTAGCCCCATTACAAAGCTGAAATAACGGATGACTGTCTTCATTTTTTTCTCCTTTAATGAAAAGTTAAACAGACCAAATAAAACGATGTAATAGCCTATCAATACTGAAATATAAACAGAGTGAAATTGACACTAAAATTAGTAAGGCAGCAAACATTAAATCGACTTGCATTCGGGCATTGGCGTGAATCATCAAATACCCCAACCCTTCAGACGAACCTACCCATTCGCCCACCACCGCACCAATCGGGGCAACCGAAACGGCAATACGCAAGCCCGAAGCAAAAGCAGGTAAAGCCGCAGGTAATCGCACTTTAAGTAATAAACGCAAGGGGGAAATGTTAAAGGTTTTCGCCAGATCGAGCCACGCTTGTGGGGTGTTGCGTAGTCCATCATAACAAGCTGCCGTGACGGGGAAGTAGATAATCAGCACCGACATCACAATTTTGGATGCCATTCCATAGCCAAACCACAACACCAACAACGGTGCGATAGCAAACACAGGAATCGCTTGCGAAATGACCAAAATCGGCAATAACACGGCAGAAATTTGACGAGAAAATGAGAGCAACAACGCCGAAATCAACCCAAACAGAAAGCCTAACAACAGTCCTAAGCAGATTTCTAACAACGTGACTTGCGTATGTTGCCAAAGCAGCTCAGCGTGTGTGAACAACTGCTGCCCTACAGCTTGCGGTGAGGGAAAAATGTAGTGTGGGAAGCTGCCCAAGGTTGCAACCATTTGCCAGAGCATCAACAACACACCTACAATTAAAAGCGGTTTAAGTAGGCGAATTTTCATTGTTCGCCCCCTAATTCTCTCAATAATTGCTGCTGCAACGCCCATAAATTGGCTTGATGCAACTCACGCGGGGCGTTACCTTCGGGCAAAATTACCGCCGATAATGCTGTTTGATGAGTTTCAGGCGAACGCAGTACAAAAATACGATGGCTTAGTCGCAACGCCTCTTGCGGATCGTGGGTTACGAGCAGCACTGATTTATCTTCGAGCAGTTCAAGGGCTAAATCTTGAAGTTGATGGCGACTGATGGCATCAAGAGCGGAAAAAGGCTCATCTAGCAAAATCAAATCTGCCTCTTGCATTAAGGTGCGTGCCAAGGCAACCCGCTGTTTTTGCCCGCCTGAAAGTTGCGAACAAGGCTTGTGCCAATGTGCTGCCATTCCCACTTTTTCAAGCAACATTTTAGCTTTTTCAGTGGTTTTTGCAGATTTTCGCCCAAATAAGACCGCTTGCAATTGCACGTTATCGACAATTGATAGCCACGGATAAAGCGTCTCTTTTTGAGGCAACCACGCAATACGAATTGTCGGTTCAACTAGGATTTTCCCCTGCACCACGCCTTGCGTTTCAATGCCCGCCAGTAGTCGCAAAAGTGTCGATTTTCCCACGCCTGAACTGCCCAACAAGCTTACCCATTCGTTCGGCAACAGGGTTAAATTAAGATGCTCAAATAACGTTTGCCCATTAAATGCAAGACTCAAATCTTGAATACGCACCATCGCTCGCCTCAATGATTAAAGGGAATGCGTAATAAAAAAGAAAGGATAAGAAATGGAATGGAATGAAAAGAAAATGGATTTATTGGCATATTAGTTTCCTACGTCAGTGCTAACTGTTTCAGGTTCACGGGTATCATCTCAGCCTTTCGGCACCCCGACTAAAAGTGGGAAAAATTCTATACTGTAATGAAAAATAAAACAAGGCTGAATTTTATTGGCTTTGGTTTATGATTTTTTAGAAAAACTAAATTTATAAAAAATGCCTTTCCTATTTATGAACAGAAAGGCATTTTTATTGAATGAATTTCAGTGCTTTTTATTACTACAACATAATATATCGCAGAAATTAACCGCACTTTTTTATCTAAATGATTATTTTACGCGAGAGACGTATTCGCCAGAGCGGGTATCAACTCTGATTACTTCGCCGATTTGAACGAAAAGAGGTACTTTTACTACTGCACCAGTGCTTAATGTTGCGGGTTTACCGCCAGTGCCTGCGGTATCGCCTTTTAAGCCTGGGTCTGTATCGACGATTTCTAATTCAACAAAGTTTGGTGGAGTAACAGTAATTGGCGCGCCATTCCATAAAGTCACGATACAATCTGCTTGGTCTAATAACCATTTTTCTGCATCGCCTACAGCTTTTGCATCTGCAGAGTACTGTTCAAATGTTTCTGGGTGCATGAAATACCAAAACGCATCGTCTTTGTATGAATAAGTTAAGTTAAGATCCATAACATCAGCCGCTTCAACTGAGGTGCCAGATTTAAAGTTTACGTCTAATACTTTGCCTGAAATTAATTTACGAATACGAGTGCGAGTGAATGCTTGACCTTTACCTGGTTTTACAAATTCATTTTCAACGATTACACAAGGCTCGCCGTCTTGCATAAATTTTAGACCCGGTTTGAAATCACTGGTAGTATATGTGGCCATATTTGAAATATCCTAAAAATGAGAGATGGTTTGAAAAGTGCGTATTTTAACCCAAGAACCCGTCATTAGAGAAGAACAAAATTGGCTCACAATTCTAAAAAATGCCATTTCAGATCCTAAATTATTGCTAAAAGCCTTAAATTTACCAGAAGATGATTTTGAGCAATCTATTGCTGCGCGGAAACTTTTTTCGCTCCGCGTGCCACAACCTTTTATTGATAAAATGGAAAAAGGCAATCCGCAAGATCCCCTTTTCTTGCAAGTGATGTGCTCTGATTTAGAATTTGTGCAAGCGGAGGGATTTAGTACAGATCCCTTAGAAGAAAAAAATGCCAATGCGGTGCCAAATATTCTTCATAAATATAGAAATCGCTTGCTCTTTATGGCAAAAGGCGGTTGTGCAGTAAATTGTCGTTATTGTTTTCGCCGACATTTTCCTTACGATGAAAATCCAGGAAATAAAAAAAGCTGGCAGCTGGCATTAGATTACATTGCAGCACATTCTGAAATTGAAGAAGTGATTTTTTCAGGTGGCGATCCTTTAATGGCGAAAGATCACGAATTAGCGTGGCTAATAAAACATTTGGAAAACATACCGCACTTACAACGTTTGCGTATTCACACCCGTTTGCCTGTTGTCATTCCGCAACGAATTACTGATGAATTTTGCACTTTATTAGCAGAAACTCCTTTGCAAAAAGTGATGGTGACACACATTAATCATCCGAATGAAATTGATCAAATTTTTACTAATGCGATGCAAAAATTAAACGCCGTGAATGTCACGCTTTTGAATCAATCCGTTTTACTAAAAGGCGTGAATGATGATGCACAAATTCTAAAAATATTGAGTGATAAACTTTTCCAAACAGGCATTTTGCCTTATTACTTGCATTTGCTGGATAAAGTGCAAGGGGCGAGCCATTTTCTGATTAGCGATATTGAAGCTATGCAAATCTATAAAACCTTGCAATCTCTGACTTCTGGCTATCTTGTTCCTAAACTTGCACGAGAAATTGCGGGCGAGCCAAATAAGACTTTATACGCAGAATAAGATCCGATAAAATACGCATAATTTTTTGCCACACTTTAGTGGCTTCAATTTTCTGGTTAATCTCAATAACAGACATTATGCGTACTCTAGGGGGTTCTATGAATCAACATCAAAACGGATCGTCATCCCAAAATGAATTAGATTTAGGACTTAATCAAGCAGAGCCGATTACACCAAAGAAAGCAGTTCAGCCAAGTTCATCAATTTTAGGTAAAGCAAAAGGGTTGTTTACCAAAAAAAATCACGTGCAAACTAACTTTCAGCAACGTAAAGAACCCACTTTTGGGCATACTCCTGCTCAAGAAAGCACACCTTTTATTTCTAGCGAAACATTGAGAACGGAACAAGAGCCTGTTCTTCAAACAAATTCCACAGAAGAAAATATTTCTGCGGTTGATGAAGAAATCAATGCTGAAAATAACGCTGATGAAACCGTCGAAAAGGCTGAAAAACCTATTTTAGCTCAACCAGAAAAATGGAAAGTATTACAAGTATTGCCAGCAAAACATCGTCGTTTATTTATGGCTATTTTTGTGTTGGTTATTTTATTGATTATTTTCTTTGCATTAAAACCAAGTTCTGACACCGTTGAGTCTTTCACTCAATCTAACAGTAATGAAATTCCTGTGCAGTTCCAATCGTTAGATCAAAATCAACCAGTTGAAACCACGATTTTAGATAACCCTCCTGCACAAAATCAAATGCCAAATGAAATGGCTGCGGCATCTGTTGCACCTATGCAAGCAGCTCAAGCGGAACAGCCTCAAATGCAACCTGCACAAACGCAAACAGAACAGCCAAAACCAACTGTGCCTGTTCAGCCGATGAAAAAAGCGGTAGAGCCACAAGTTGCGCATAAAGATACCGCGAAAAAAGAAGTGAAAGTGGCGGAGAAAGCACAGGCTCCATCAAAAGCAACGGAACAAAACGTCGCTGAAACAGCAGGAAAAGCACCGATTGTTGAAGCCAAACCTGTTCAAGATAAAAAAGAAAAGAAAGTTCAAATCGTTGATGCAAAACCTGTGAGTAAATCTACAGCCTCTCGCCTTTCTGCAAAAACATTAACTGTGCCGAAAGGTGTTTCACTGATGCAAGTCTTCCGTGATAATCAACTTAATATTTCCGATGTAAACGCAATGAGCAAAGCGGCAGGGGCGGGAAATGTTTTAAGTAGCTTTAAATCTGGCGATAAAGTAACGGTATCTGTGAATAATCAAGGGCGAGTAAATGAAATGCGTTTATCCAATGGCGCGCGTTTTGTTCGTCAGTCTGATGGTTCTTATCGATATAAAAAATAATTTTTTGGGCGAGTAATCGCCTTTTTTCTTTTTAAATTCTTTTCTCAAGGTAGGATTTATGTTGAAAAAAACATCTCTTATTTTTACCGCACTTTTGCTGGCTGGCTGTACGCAAAATACGAATGTGACAACGCCCCAAGCGCAAAAAATGCAAGTAGAAAAAGTGGATAAAGCCTTACAAAAAGGCGAAGCTGACCGATATTTATGTCAAGATGATAAAGTTGTTCGAGTTGTACACGCCACGCATAAAAAATACAAAAAAAATTTGCATTATGTCACTGTCACTTTTCAAGGCGTATCAGAAAAACTCACCTTAATGATTTCTGAACGTGGTAAAAATTACGCTAATATTCGTTGGATGTGGCAAGAGCGTGATGATTTTAGTACGCTAAAAACAAATCTCGGCGAAATTTTAGCAACGCAATGTGTTTCACAAACAAGTGAACGCTTATCTGGACAATAATCGTGCAAAGCGAACTTCAACGTGGTTTTGTTTTGCATCGCCGCCCTTACAGTGAAACGAGCCTTTTAGTTGATTTATTCACTGAAGAAAGTGGGCGTTTAACAGTCATTGCAAAAGGGGCGCGCGCAAAGCGTTCATCTTGGAAATCGGTTTTGCAACCTTTCACACCTTTATTATTGCGTTGGACGGGAAAAAACGCATTGAAAACCCTTACCAAAGCTGAACCCGCCGCAATTACACTGCCTTTACAACAAATCGCCCTTTATAGTGGCTTTTATGTAAATGAATTACTCACTCGTGTTATTGAGTCTGAAACGCCAAATCCTGCGCTGTTTCAACATTATTTAAAATGCTTAACAGGCTTGGCAACGGAAACCAACGTTGAGCCAACATTGCGTCTTTTTGAATTTCAACTTTTACAAATTCTTGGTTACGGCGTGGATTTTCTGCATTGTGCAGGCTCTGGCGAGCCAGTGGATTTCTCAATGACATACCGTTATCGTGAGGAAAAAGGTTTCATTGCGTCTTTAGTGAAAGATAATCTCACGTTTTACGGTAGAGATTTGTTAGCCTTTGAAGCCCTCGATTTTTCTGATGATGCGGTACGTCAAGCAGCAAAACGCTTCACTCGTATTGCGCTGAAACCTTATCTTGGCGATAAACCGCTAAAAAGCCGAGAGTTATTTTCACAGCACATTCTCTTGTTAAAATGATTTTTTAAAAATGTAAAGCAAAAATAAAGGCAAACAATGTTTGCCTATGATGTTTATTCTAAACCGTTTTCACTTATTCCTGCTTTTGTGCTAAAAAATAATCCAGCAAAGCCGAAAACAAAGAAACTTATTGCAGAATAATATATTAACTGAATGCAATTTAAGACAGGCATATTTTCATTATTAAATGTAAGAACATCGCCTAAGGTAAAAGCATATCCAACACTTAATGACAAAAGCACAATAATTTTTCCAATTGTTCTTTCTATATTCATTACTTTTAATCCAAATAATGCAATTAAAAGTAAAACTATAAGAATTGCAGAACTGATAAATAGATCATTCATTTTACTATTTCTTAATTTCTTCTAACATTTCGCAACTATCAGATTTGCTATTTTTACAAGATTTTTGAAACCATAATATTGCTTTCTTTCTATTCTTCTTAGCTAAATAACTATAGCCGAGGACAAGTTGAGCCCCTGCAATCACAGGTTGGTTAAAGTCGTTAATAGGTGCGTTTGCTACAGATTCAGCATATTCTATAGCTTTAGAATAATTACCTGCACCCATTTCAATAGCTGCCTGAATTGCGTGCTTCGTCCTTGCATCTTCTATTTTTTGCTTGTTCAAGAGTGAATTCATAAGAGTAAGTAGATAAGCGCATTAATGATAAACCGAGTAATGCTGTAGTAACAGTTATTTTAAATTTGTTCATTTTTTATTCCTTATTATAGAAAATTTCTTAGCAAGATGTTTGTGTTATCTCTGTAAAGAGATAACACCAGTAAGTATACTTACTGGCAAATTGGCTATAAAAAGAGTATAAAAAAACAGCGATTACTGGCTTATATAAAGATGGAAATATCACTAGTGGTACAGTAAATGCTGTTGCCACCTTTGGGTTTTTACTATTTATTGTGGATCAATCAAATCTACTAATTTCATAATCACTTCATCGACTAAATAATCTTCTGCTTTTGTGGCAAATTTTGCTTGTCTCTCGTTTAAATCTAATGCACGAACTTGATGACATAAAATTACACCTGTTACTTTGCCTGATTGAGTACTATTTCCATCAATAACTACAGTGACATTTTGTGAACGAGCAAAATTCCCACCAGATGATATTGGACAACAAATAGCTGTTCCTAAAGCCTTATTAAGTAATTCATCTGAAACGACTATAAAATAATGCGGGTTACGTAATTCTTGCCCCTTAGTGGGATCTGGATCGACATACCAAATTTCGCCTTTTTTAGGCATTCGCATTACCATACCTCTTTTCCTGTTGGTTCAGATTGCGTGAAATTTGACACTGAAGCATTTAATGCTGTAATTTCTTGGCTATCAATATTTGACAATAGTTCAGCAACGGTTTTTCGTCCTCTTGCTTGACGTTTAATTGGTGTAAGCACAACGCACTCTCCCTGCGCTTCTAAGTTAATTTTATGACCAATTTGCCATCCCATTTGTTGTAAAATTGCCATCGGCACAGTTAATACGGCTGCTCCGCCTTGTTGTCTTAATGTCGCTTGCATAATATCCCTTTCTTTTTGTGTTACTTTGTGTAACATTGTGAGACTGTTTTTAGGAAATGTAAAGCAAAAATAAAATATCAATGAATAACTATTCTGCAATGTGTATACTCAACTAATTTGGCGCAATTCTTCAAACGATGGTTCTTCTTTATACCCCAAAGCAAAAAACAAAAAATGTTCAAACCATTACGGCGGATATTCTTGATTTAGATTATCAAGGTTTAGGCGTGGCGAAAATTAATGGTAAAACTTGGTTTATTGAAAATGCGCTTCCGCAGGAAAAAGTGGAATGTCGTATTTTGGAAGATAAACGACAATATGGACACGCCATTGTAAAAAAATGGCGAGTAAAAAGCCCAGAACGTTTAGCACCAAAATGTGCTTATTTTATGCGTTGTGGTGGTTGCCAAGGACAGCATATTCCCATTGAAATGCAGAGAAAAGCGAAAGAATCCGCATTGTTTAAGCGATTAAGCAAATTACAGTCAGAACCTATTTCATTCCAACCTATGATTTGTGGTGATGCTTGGGCATATCGTCGTCGTGTGCGTTTGAGTTTATGGTTTAACCCAAACACAAAACAAATCGACATGGGCTTTCGTCAGAAAAATACCAACGATTTAATACCCGTTCAATCTTGCGAAGTGGCAGAGCCTGCAATCAATCATTTACTGCCTAAATTAACCGCACTTTTAGAACAATTCTCTGCACCAAAACAGCTTGGGCATATTGAACTTGTGGCTGCCGATAATGGCGTCGCAATGTTGTTACGTTACACCAAAAACCTTGCGGAAATTGACCGCACTTTATTGCTCAAATTTGCTGAACAAGAAAAATTAATGCTGTTTTTACAAAGCGATGAAGGCATTGAACAAAACTATGGCGATTCACCTTATTATCAATTTTCTGAT
This sequence comes from Haemophilus sp. HN_Hi10, assembly GCF_049821985.1. NCBI lineage: Bacteria > Pseudomonadati > Pseudomonadota > Gammaproteobacteria > Pasteurellales > Pasteurellaceae > Haemophilus > Haemophilus sp. HN_Hi10. The sequence goes on from NZ_CP187495.1 coordinate 510,025, forward strand.
GGCATAAAATTACATTTTGATATTCGCGATTTTATCCAAGTAAATCGTGCATTAAATGAACGTATGGTAAATACAGCCTTGGATTGGCTTGAATTGAACCAACAGGATTGTGTGCTAGATTTATTTTGCGGCATGGGAAATTTTACGCTTCCTCTCGCCAAACGCGTGAAAAGTGCGGTAGGAATTGAAGGTGTTTTTGAAATGGTGCAAAAAGCGGCGCAAAATGCCGCAAGAAACCAAATCAAGAATATTGAATTTTTCCAAGCGGATCTTAACCAATCCTTTGTTGAACAACCTTGGGCTAAGCAGGCGTTCAATAAGATTTTGCTTGATCCTCCACGCAGCGGCGCAGCTTTCGCGTTAAATGCGTTGTGTGAGCTGAAAGCAGAGAAAATTTTATATGTGTCTTGTAATCCCGCAACATTAGTGCGTGATGCGGAAATTTTACGTGATTTTGGCTACAAGATTGAAAAAAGCTCAGTAATAGATATGTTTCCGCACACAGGGCATTTGGAATCAATAACCTTATTCACTACAAAATAACTCGGTTATTCGGTACAATCTCAACCCAAAATAAAAGTGGCAGGAAGCGACTTTCTTTTCATTAACAAGGGGGTGTTATGGTTGCTGTTCGTGGTTCTCATTTGTTAAATCCGCAGGATTTTGTGATTGAACAATGGTGTGCTGGCTTAAAACTGGCAGAACAAACAGAAAAAAGTTTGATCGATGCGTGGTATTACGCACGTGATTTAATGAATACCTATCCCGATGAAATGAAGAATGCGACCTTGATACTGCAGTCTGGCGTGGAAATGGTAGAAATTTTGCACGAACTGAATATGGATGCGGAAACCCTGCTTACTGCCATGTTGTTTCCTGTGGTTGCAAATAAATTAACAGACTGGGAAAGTCTAAAAGAAAAGTTTGGTGCGAAAATCACGAAATTGCTTAAAGGCGTGTTGGAAATGGATAATATTCGCCAACTCAATGCCAGTCATTCAGCTAATGCGTTACAAGTGGATAATGTTCGCCGTATGTTGTTGGCAATGGTGGACGATTTCCGCTGCGTAATCATTAAACTTGCTGAACGCATTACTTTCTTGCGTGATGCAGAGCATCGTTGCGCCGAAGAAGATAAAGTCCTTGCCGCCAAAGAATGTTCTAATATTTACGCCCCTCTTGCTAATCGTCTTGGGATTGGTCAGCTGAAGTGGGAGTTAGAAGATTACTGCTTCCGTTATCTCCATCCAGAACAATATCGTGCTATTGCTAAATTATTACAGGAACGTCGTCTTGATCGTGAACATTACATTGCTGATTTCGTTAGCGAGTTGAGTGGCTATTTACGTGAAAACATCGAGCAAGTGGAAGTCTATGGTCGTCCGAAACATATTTACAGCATTTGGCGAAAAATGCAGAAAAAGCATCTTGAGTTTAGCGGTTTATATGATGTCAGAGCGGTCAGAATTATCGTGCAAAAATTGCAAGATTGTTACACCGCACTAGGGATTGTTCATACTCAATTTAAACACTTACCCAAAGAATTTGACGATTATGTGGCGAACCCGAAACCGAACGGTTATCAATCTATTCATACTGTTGTTTTGGGTAAAGGCGGCAAGCCAATTGAAGTACAAATTCGAACCCAACAAATGCACGATGATGCAGAGTTGGGTGTGGCTGCACACTGGAAATATAAAGAGGGCAATACAGGCAGTATGTCTGCCTACGAAGAAAAAATTGCGTGGTTGCGTAAATTGCTAGCTTGGCAAGATGATATTACGGATTCTGGCGAAGTGATGGCTGAGTTACGCAGTCAAGTATTTGATGATCGTGTCTATGTGTTTACGCCAAAAGGCGAAGTGGTGGATTTGCCAACGGGATCTACACCATTAGATTTTGCTTATGCAATTCATAGTGAAATTGGTCATCGTTGCATCGGGGCAAAAGTAGCGGGACGTATTGTGCCATTTACCTATCAGCTACAAATGGGCGATCAAATCGATATTATTACCCAGAAAAATCCTAACCCGAGCCGTGACTGGTTAAACCCAAATTTAGGATTTACTCACACCGCAAAATCTCGAGCCAAAATTCAAGCGTGGTTTAAAAAACAAGATCGCGATAAAAATATTCCAGCGGGTAAAGAATTACTTGATAATGAATTAGCGCGTTTGAATTTAAGTATAAAGCAAGTGGAACCTTATGCGTTACCACGCTATAACTTGAAAAATTTGGACGATCTTTATGCGGGCATTGGCAGTGGCGATATTCGTTTAAATAACTTAATCAATTTCTTGCAAAGTAAATTGATTAAAGTGACCGCTGAAGAAGCTGATCAGGAAATTCTGCGTCACGTTGCTAACAAAAGTGCGGTAAATTCCCAGCAGAAATCTGAAAAGAACAATGGCTACGTAATTGTGGAGGGTGTAGGCAATCTTATGCATCATATTGCACGTTGCTGCCAGCCTATTCCTGGTGATGCGATTATTGGTTATATCACAATGGGGCGAGGTATTTCTATTCACCGAGCGGATTGCGAACAGTTCTTAGATTTGCAAGCTGCTCACCCAGAGCGAGTGGTGGAGTCTATTTGGGGAGAAAATTACGCAAGTGGTTTCCATATTAATATCCGTATTGTGGCAGGCGATCGCAATGGCTTATTGCGTGATATTACGACGGTTCTAGCAAATGAAAAAATTAGCGTATTAGGGGTGTCAAGCCGTGCTGATACCAAAAAACAGCTTGCTACCATTGATATGGAAATTGAACTCCATAATGTTGAAAGTTTAAGTAAAATATTGGCTCGATTAGCAAAATTAGATGACGTAATTGAGGCGAAACGTTTATAAAAATAGGAAAATTTATGTATAAAACGACGGGGCTAACCCATTTAATCAACTCCACTAAATATTCATTACAGGGCTTAAAAAGTGCGTTTAAAAATGAAACAGCTTTTCGCCACGAATGTTTTTTAGCCTGCATTTTAATTCCTCTTGCTTTCTTTTTAGGCGAAACAAAAATGGAAATTATCTTGATGATTTCTTCTGTTTTGCTTGTGATGGCGTTAGAACTTTTAAACAGTGCGGTGGAAGCTGTCGTTGATCGCATTGGTACAGAACGCCACGAACTTTCAGGACGTGCGAAAGATCAAGGCTCTGCATCGGTATTTATTGCTCTTTGTATTGTCGGTATCGTTTGGGGCGGAATTTTATTCTTCTAGCCCTCCAAAAGTGCGGTACGTTTTTACCGCATTTTTGATTTATCCAATCAAGTCAAAATCATTTATAAAAATAAGGAAAAATATGACCGCACTTTTAAAAATTGGTCTGGTGTCTGTTTCTGATCGCGCATCAGCAGGCGTGTATCAAGATCAAGGTATTCCAGAATTACAGGCTTGGTTAGAACAAGCGTTAGTAGATCCTTTCCATTTAGAAACAAGATTAATCCCCGATGAGCAGCCAGTTATTGAACAAACATTAAAAGAGCTAGTAGATGAACAAGGTTGCCATTTGGTGCTGACAACTGGTGGAACTGGGCCTGCAAAACGCGATGTCACGCCTGACGCCACCCTTGCGGTAGCAGATCGAGAAATGCCGGGTTTTGGCGAACAAATGCGTCAAGTGAGTTTGCATTTTGTGCCCACTGCAATTTTATCTCGCCAAGTGGGTGTGATTCGTAAGGAAAGCCTGATTTTAAATCTTCCGGGTCAGCCTAAAGCGATTAAAGAAACCTTAGAGGGCGTGAAAGATAAAGAAGGAAATGTACTTGTAAAAGGTATTTTCAGTGCTGTGCCTTATTGTTTGCAACTGATTAACGGCTTATATATTGATACCAAGCCTGAAATCATTGAAAGTTTCCGTCCTAAATCAGCAAGACGCGAAAATCTGGAGAAATAGCATGAAAAAAATCGAAGCAATGATTAAACCCTTTAAATTAGACGATGTGCGAGAAAGTCTTTCAGATATTGGGATTTCAGGTATGACAATCACGGAAGTACGCGGATTTGGTCGCCAAAAAGGTCATACAGAACTTTATCGTGGTGCGGAATATATGGTGGATTTTCTGCCGAAAGTGAAATTGGAAGTAGTGGTTCCTGATGAGCTTGTGGATCAATGTATTGAAGCTATTATTGAAACGGCACAAACAGGCAAAATCGGTGACGGCAAAATTTTTGTTTATAACGTTGAGCGAGCGATCCGCATTCGCACGGGCGAAGAAAACGAGGATGCGATTTAGTGCAAAATAATTTAAATTTACACCGCACTTTGCTTGGCATTGCTGCGGTAATTATTATCTTAGCTGGCGTAAAATTGGCGGCAGAAATTGTGGTGCCATTTTTACTATCGCTATTTATTGCGATAATTTGTTCGCCGATAATTAAGGCGATGACCCAACGCCGCGTCCCGCATTGGTTAGCCATTACTTTACTTTTCGTCTTGATTTCTTTGGTATTTTTCTTCTTAGTCGGGTTGATTAACAGCACAGCAAGAGAATTTACCCAATCTATTCCACAATATAAAATTTTGCTTTCACAACGCATAAGTGATTTGACTGCTTTATCGCAACGTTTCAATCTGCCTTTCACGCTTTCGCGTGAAACCATCCAAGAAAATTTTGACCCAAGCATCATTATGAATTTTGTGAGCCGAGTATTGCTCAATTTTTCTGGTGTGGTCAGTAATGTGTTTGTTTTAGTGTTGGTTGTGATTTTTATGCTTGCTGAAGCACCAACGATGAAACATAAATTTGCAATGGTAATTAGTTCAACTCCTCATGATGCAGCCAAAGAAGAACGCCATATTGACCGAGTTTTGCAAGGCGTAATTGGTTATCTTGGAATTAAAAGCATCACGAGCTTACTGACTGGTGTTGGGGTATTTATTTTGTTGGAAGCCTGTGGGGTTCAATATGCCATTTTGTGGGCAACCTTGAGTTTCTTGTTGAATTATATTCCGAATATTGGTTCTATCATTGCGGCTATTCCGATTATTGTGCAAGCCTTATTACTAAATGGTTTTGGTGTTGGCTTTGGCGTGGCAGTCGGTGTTATTGCGATCAATATGGTTGTCGGTAACATTATTGAACCTAAAATGATGGGGCAACGATTAGGGCTTTCAACCTTAGTAGTATTCCTTTCATTATTGTTTTGGGGATGGTTACTTGGAACAGTGGGAATGCTACTATCTGTTCCTTTGACGATGGCATTAAAAATTGCCTTGGAGTCCAGTCCCAATACAGCGAAATATGCCTGTCTATTGGGGGATGTCGAAGATTTCAAATAGATTTTAGAGATAAAAGTGCGGTGAATTTTCACCGCATTTTTTATGATAAGTCTTGCGGATCAACGTCCAAAATTAACCGCACTTGGCTGTTTTTTTCAAGTTCGGCTTGTTGATATTCTCTCAATGCTTTTTGCAACGTCATTCTTGACGGATGCTGCAATAATAACTGCCAGCGATATTGCCCTGCTTTTTTGCTGAACGGTGCAGGCATTGGGCCAAGCATTTGTAATCCCGCAATTTGCTTTGATTGAAAAAAATCTGCAATTTGGCTTAAGCAATTTTCTGCAAGCTCAGAATGTCTAGCCTGTGCTTTGAATAACGCCTGAAAAGTGAAAGGGGGTAATCCCATTGAATGGCGTAATTGTAAGGTTTCTTTGGCAAAAGCTTGATAACCATTTGCCAATAAGGTGGTAAGCAAAGGATGATCGGGATAATGTGTTTGTAGCACCACTTCGCCTTGTTTATCGGCACGTCCAGCTCGTCCAGCAACTTGAATATAAAGTTGAGCTAAACGTTCTTCTGCACGAAAATCCAGTGAAAATAATGCACTATCTACATTCACTAAGGCAACTAGGGTAACATTCGGAAAATGATGTCCTTTCGCCAGCATTTGTGTGCCAATCAAAATTTGACTTTTGCCTTGTTGAATATCTTCTAAATAACCTTCCAATTTTCCTTTACGCGAAGTATTATCGCGGTCGATTCGCGCTACAGAATAATTAGGGAATAGCATTTTTAAAGTTTCTTCTAATTGTTCCGTGCCGAGACCTGTGGTGACTAAATGAGTCGAGCCGCAATCGCCACATTGACGAGGAATAGTTTTTTGCGTGCCACAATGATGACAACGCAATACATTTTGATGCTGATGATAGGTATAAGGTTTTTCACAATGAGGGCATTGTGCGATCCAACCACATTCGTGGCAAAGCAATACGGGCGCAAAGCCACGACGATTTAAGAAAAGCAACACTTGATTGCCTTTTTCAAGGTGGGCTTTCATTCGTTCCAATAAGGGTTTTGAAAGCCCGTTTTGTATGTTTTGATTTTTCAAATCAATAACGAAATGACGAAGTGCGGTAGAATTTCCCGCTCTTTTTGATAAAACTAAATGTTGGTATTTGCCGTTTTGTACATTATTAATACTTTCTAAACTTGGCGTGGCGGAGCCCATTAATACCGCAATATTTAGTTTTTGAGCCAGTACAATCGCTAAGTCTCGCGCATGGTAACGCCAACTGTCTTGCTGTTTGTAAGATGAGTCGTGTTCTTCGTCTAAAATAATTGCACTAAGATTAGAAAATTGCGTGAACAATGCCGATCTCGTGCCAATAACAATGGCACTTTGTCCAGAGCGGGCGCGATCCCATACATAAAGCCGTTGCGTATCGGTTAAATTAGAATGCAGTACATCAATTTCTACATTAAAACGTGCTTTAAAACGGTGCACCGTTTGAGGTGTTAGCCCGATTTCGGGTACAAGCACTAATACTTGCTTACCCGATTTTAAAATTTCTTCAATATATTGCAGATAAATTTCTGTTTTGCCTGAACCTGTCACCCCATCGAGCAGCCATACATTGAAACCAGAATGAAAACGCAATTGACTAAACGCTAAGGCTTGTTGCTTATTTAAGGTTAAACGATTTTCAGCATTGACAATTGGGTTATCGCCTAAGCTTTGTTGCCAGCTTAGGGGCTTTGTTTGGAGAGTCATTTCCTCAATAAACCCTTTGGCTTTTAAGGCTGACCAAATCGCAGAGGAAAAATCATTATTGCCTTTTTCAAGATCAGTTTCAGATAAGCATTGTAGAGCTTTAACTTGCTTTTTCGAGCGTTTTAACAGGCCTTGTTCAAGGGCATTTTTCCCCTCATCCGTAATTCGCCAAAAAGTGCGGTCATTTTTCACCGCACTTTCGCCGTTACGTAATTTCACAGGCAAGGCTTGAAATAACACATCGCCTAATCCCGCTTGATAATAATTTGCTGCCCAATGCAGCCAATCCCAATAAATGGGCGTAAAAAGTGGTGTTAAATCCAATAGTTTAAGAATAGCTTTAAGCTTATCCTCTGGCACGTCCGATTTTGTCGGAAAATTAGCCACAATGGCGATGCGTTTTTGCGTACCAAAAGGCACAAGAACACGCATACCGATTTGTAATGAAACATCATCGGGGACGAGATAATCAAATAAACGAGGAAGCGGCACAGCCAGTGCCACTCGGACAATTTTCATAATCAACCTTGGGAAAAAATTTGCCCTATTATACGAGAAAAATTGGTATAATCGCCGCCAATTTTTTTCACGAATAACATTTTTATGACACAAACTTTTGCTGATCAAAAACGTAAAACCGTTGAAACCGCAGAATTTACCGAAGATGGCCGCTATAAACGCAAAGTCCGTAGCTTTGTGTTACGTACTGGTCGTTTGAGTGAATTTCAGAAAAACATGATGAATGATAACTGGGGAACACTTGGTTTAGATTATCAAACGGAACCTTTTGATTTTGCGAAGATTTATGGCAATGATAATCCAGTTGTATTAGAAATTGGCTTTGGGATGGGAAAATCGCTCGTGGATATGGCTTTTGCTAATCCAGACAAAAATTACCTTGGCATTGAAGTTCATACTCCAGGCGTTGGTGCTTGTATTGCTTATGCAGTGGAAAAAGGCGTCACGAATTTACGCGTGATCTGTCATGATGCAACGGAAATTTTACGTGACAGTATTGCAGATGGTGCACTTGGCGGTTTGCAATTATTTTTCCCCGATCCTTGGCATAAAGCAAAGCATCATAAACGTCGTATTGTTCAACCGCACTTTGTGACACAAGTTGTACAAAAATTAGCTGGAAATGGTTTTATCCATATGGCGACAGACTGGGAAAATTATGCAGAGCAAATGCTAGAGGTATTAAGCGCAAACACCGATTTAGTGAACACTTCGAAAAATGGCGATTATATTCCAAGACCAGATTTTAGACCTTTAACTAAATTTGAAGCCAGAGGCCACAGACTTGGACACGGTGTTTGGGATTTATATTTTGTGAAGAAATAAATCAGTTTTAGGCAAACACGATGCCTAATTGATGAATTTAATATAGAATACGCGTTTGAATATAACCTTAATAGGAGAAATATAATGTCTAAATCTTACAATCAACGCCAACGCAAAAAACTTCATTTTGCGGAATTTCAAGAACTGGGTTTTCTTGTCAATTTCCAATTTGCAGAAGGTACTGCGATTGAAACGGTAGATGAAATCGTTGATCGTTTTATTAACGAAGTGATTCAACCAAATGGATTAGCTTATGAAGGTAGCGGGTATTTACATTGGGAAGGTTTAGTTTGCCTAGAAAAAATTGGCAAATGCGATGAAAGCCATCGTGAAACTGTGAAAAAATGGTTAGAAACAAATGGTTTGCAACAAATTGAAGTAAGCGAATTATTTGATATTTGGTGGGAATATCCAGCAAAAGCAGAATAATCTAAATTGAAAGCAGCATAGCAAAAATCGCTATGCTGTTTTGTTTTAATCCCTTGCAAAATTCATTAAATCTTAGATTTTTTGATCTATAACAAATAAAGTTCAAATAATTGACAAACTACCTATTTTTGGTTGTTTTCATTTATTCATCGTAAACACATAATTCTTCGTCTACAGAAGCATTCAGAAATATTTAAAAGACATTATGACCGTTGAAAGTTTACCTCGCAGACAATTTTTACGCGGTAAATTTTCAACATTGAGCTGTTTAGAAAATAATCAAAAACAGAATTTTGTGGGTATTAGACCGCCTTGGTCTGTGGAAAATTCTATTTTTGTAGCGCAATGTACGCGCTGTGGCGACTGTCTTTCTGTCTGTGAAACCAATATTTTGGTAAAGGGCGATGCTGGTTTTCCTGAAGTGTGCTTTGATAATGGCGAATGTACTTTTTGTGGGAAATGTGTAGATGCCTGTAAACAGCCTATTTTTTATCCTCGTGACCAGTTACCTTGGTCACATAAAATCGACATTGGCGTAGCTTGTTTAACATTGCACCGTATTGAATGCCGAACTTGCCAAGATAATTGTCCAGCTAATGCGATTCGTTTTAAATTACAAATGGGTGGCGTAGCACAACCTTTAGTTAATTTTGATGCTTGTAATGGCTGTGGGGCTTGTGTACAAGGCTGCCCCGTGAATGCAATAACAATGAACGATCTAAAACAAAATGAATAATACAAATTTAATATTAGAAAATGCGAGAGATTGGCACGTTGTTGGATTGATCGTGCAAGGTAATCCAAAAAAATTATCAGCAATTCAAACCGCACTTTTAGCGATTGAGCATACTGAAATTCCGACTTTTGATGAAAAACTTGGGAAATTTGTGGTGGTAATGCAATCGCACGATCAGCATCTCTTGCTTGAAAAAATGGAAAGTGTGAAAGATATCGACGGTGTGATTAATGTATCGTTGGTGTATCACGAGCAAGATGAACAAAATAAATAATTTTAAAATCAAACGTTTAACGTGGGGGAAAACGCGATGAATTTAAGTCGTCGAGACTTTATGAAAGCCAATGCGGCTATGGCAGCCGCAACGGCAGCGGGGCTAACCATCCCAGTCAAAAATGTGGTTGCGGCTGAATCCGAAATTAAATGGGATAAAGGCGTATGTCGTTTCTGTGGTACTGGTTGTGCTGTGCTGGTTGGGACTAAAGATGGGCGTGTTGTGGCATCTCAAGGCGATCCTGATGCAGAAGTAAACCGTGGTTTAAACTGTATTAAAGGCTATTTCTTACCGAAAATTATGTACGGTAAAGATCGTTTAACGCAGCCGCTTTTACGTATGACAAACGGAAAATTTGATAAGAACGGCGATTTTGTGCCAGTTTCTTGGGATTTTGCGTTCAAAACAATGGCTGAGAAATTCAAAGAAGCGTTTAAAAAGAACGGGCAAAATGCAGTGGGTATGTTTAGTTCTGGACAATCAACCATTTGGGAAGGTTATGCGAAGAACAAACTTTGGAAAGCAGGTTTCCGTTCTAACAACGTAGACCCGAATGCACGTCACTGTATGGCGTCTGCAGCGGTTGCATTTATGCGTACTTTTGGTATGGATGAACCAATGGGTTGTTATGATGATATTGAACAGGCAGATGCTTTTGTTCTTTGGGGCTCAAATATGGCGGAAATGCACCCAATTTTGTGGTCGCGCATTACTGATCGCCGTATTTCTAATCCTGATGTTCGTGTCACTGTGCTTTCTACTTACGAACATCGTAGTTTTGAACTTGCCGATCACGGTTTGATATTTACACCGCAAACTGATTTGGCAATTATGAACTATATCATCAATTATCTTATTCAAAATAATGCGATTAATTGGGATTTTGTTAATAAACATACCAAATTTAAACGCGGAGAAACGAATATTGGCTATGGTTTGCGTCCAGAGCATCCGTTAGAAAAAGACACGAATTATAAAACAGCTGGGAAAATGCACGATTCTTCTTTTGAAGAATTAAAGCAACTTGTCTCAGAATATACTGTGGAAAAAGTGTCGAAAATGTCTGGGTTAGATAAAGTTCAGTTAGAAACTTTAGCGAAACTTTATGCCGATCCAACGAAGAAAGTGGTTTCCTACTGGACAATGGGCTTTAACCAACATACACGTGGTGTGTGGGTAAACCAATTAATCTACAATATTCATTTACTTACTGGAAAAATTTCAATTCCGGGTTGTGGGCCATTTTCATTAACTGGTCAGCCTTCTGCTTGTGGTACAGCACGTGAAGTAGGTTCATTCCCTCATCGTTTACCGGCAGACTTAGTGGTAACTAATCCTAAACACCGTGAAATTGCTGAACGTATTTGGAAATTACCAAAGGGGACGGTTTCTGAAAAAGTGGGGCTACACACAATTGCACAAGACCGTGCAATGAATGATGGCAAAATGAATGTGTTATGGCAAATGTGTAACAATAATATGCAAGCAGGGCCAAACATTAATCAAGAGCGTTTGCCAGGCTGGCGTAAAGAAGGCAACTTCGTGATTGTTTCAGATCCTTACCCAACTGTATCCGCACTTTCCGCTGACTTAATTCTTCCAACGGCAATGTGGGTAGAAAAAGAGGGGGCTTACGGTAATGCAGAACGTCGTACTCAATTCTGGCGTCAGCAAGTCAAAGCACCAGGCGAAGCAAAATCAGACTTATGGCAATTAATGGAGTTCGCAAAATACTTTACGACTGATGAAATGTGGACAGAAGAATTACTTGCACAAATGCCTGAATATAGAGGTAAAACTTTATATGAAGTGCTTTTCAAAAATGGTCAAGTAGATAAATTCCCATTGAGCGAACTTGCTGAAGGCCAATTAAACGATGAATCAGAATATTTTGGTTACTACGTTCACAAAGGTTTATTTGAAGAATACGCTGAATTTGGTCGTGGTCACGGTCACGATTTAGCTCCATTTGATATGTATCATAAAGCGCGTGGTTTACGCTGGCCAGTTGTAGAAGGTAAAGAAACCTTGTGGCGTTACCGTGAAGGCTATGATCCGTATGTTAAAGAAGGGGAAGGTGTGGCTTTCTATGGTTATCCTGATAAGAAAGCGATTATTCTAGCTGTACCTTATGAACCACCAGCTGAGTCACCAGATAATGAATACGATTTATGGTTATCAACAGGTCGTGTTCTTGAACATTGGCATACGGGTACAATGACACGCCGTGTACCAGAATTGCATCGCGCATTTCCAAATAATTTAGTATGGATGCACCCATTAGATGCACAAGCACGTGGTTTACGTCACGGCGATAAAATTAAGATTTCATCTCGTCGAGGCGAAATGATTTCTTACTTGGATACTCGCGGGCGTAATAAACCACCTCGTGGCTTAGTATTTACCACTTTCTTTGATGCAGGTCAGCTTGCAAATAATTTAACGTTAGATGCGACAGACCCAATTTCAAAAGAAACCGACTTCAAAAAATGTGCGGTAAAAGTGGAAAAGGCTGCGTAAAAACGATGTAAAAATCAACCGCACTTTATTTTCTCTCACCAATAAAAGAGGAAGATGAAAGTGCGGTTAAAATTTAAAAAGAAAATGAAGAAACCCGCTCTCAATCCTGAACGTAGAAAATTTCTCAAAGAAGCAACCCGTACTGCGGGTGGTTTAGCTGGCGTTGGGATTTTGTTGGGATTGCAGCAAAATCAAAGTCTTGCGCGCGAAGGTGTGCCATTACGTCCGCCCTTTGCTTTGCAAGATGCAAAAGCGTTTTCTGCCGCTTGTATTCGTTGTGGGCAATGTGTTCAAGCCTGCCCTTACGATATGTTGCATTTAGCATCTTTATTATCGCCAGTAGAAGCGGGAACACCGTATTTTATTGCGCGTGATAAACCTTGTGAAATGTGTCCTGATATTCCTTGTGCAAAAGCCTGTCCTAGTGGTGCATTAGATCGTCAAGCAACGGATATTAATGAATCGCGTATGGGGCTGTCAGTACTGTTAGATCACGAAACTTGCTTAAATTATCAAGGATTACGTTGCGATGTTTGTTATCGGGTTTGTCCATTAATCGATAAAGCGATTACATTGGAAAAACAACATAATCCACGTTCTGATAAGCACGCCTTATTTATTCCAACAGTACATTCTGATGCCTGTACTGGATGTGGAAAATGCGAGCAAGCTTGTGTGTTAGAAGAAGCAGCGATTAAAATTTTACCAATGGATCTGGCAAAAGGTATGTTAGGTAAACATTATCGTTTAGGTTGGGAAGAAAAAGCGAAAGCTGGCCATTCTCTTGCACCTAAAGATATGATTTCGTTACCAACTCGCACGCCAGAAAGAACAGCTGTAATTCCTGAACCAGCAGAACCCGTGCTTGCGCCTATTTTAGGGAGTGGCAAATAATGGCAAATGCACCAAAATTTGCAGGGAAAGAGGCTCGAGAAAAATGGGGCTGGTGGTATGCAAACCGCTTTTTGTTTTGGCGTCGATTAAGCCAACTCAGCATTCTTGCGATGTTTTTGAGTGGCCCTTATTTTGGCGTGTGGATTTTAAAAGGTAATTATAGTGGTAGTTTATTACTCGATACTATTCCACTAAGTGATCCTCTAATTACCGCTGAAAGCTTGGCTGCAAGACATTTACCAGATGCCCTCACTTTAATTGGTGCTGCAGTTATTGTGTTATTTTACGCAGTACTTGGTAGTAAAGTGTTTTGTGGTTGGGTATGCCCACTAAATGTTGTGACTGACTGTGCTGCGTGGCTTCGCCGTAAGTTAGGCATTCGCCAAACAGCAAAAATTTCGCGCGGTTTACGTTATGGCATTCTTGTGCTTATTTTACTAGGCAGTAGTGTCAGCGGAATGTTGCTTTGGGAATGGGTTAATCCAGTGGCTGCACTTGGTCGAGCTTTTGTATTCGGTTTTGGTGCAACGGGTTGGTTATTACTTGTTATTTTTCTTTTTGATTTATTGATTGCAGAACATGGCTGGTGTGGACATCTTTGCCCAATTGGTGCTGCTTATGGTGTGATTGGTGCAAAAAGTTTAATCCGTATTAAAGTGATTGATCGTGCTAAATGCGATAATTGTATGGATTGCTACAATGTTTGTCCCGAAGCCCAAGTGTTACGTTCGCCTTTACACGGAAAAAAAGACGAAAGCCTACTCGTGCTTTCCAAAGATTGCATCAGCTGCGGACGTTGTATTGACGTTTGCGCTGAAAAAGTTTTTAAATTTTCGACCAGATTCGATCATTCAGGGGAGTGATTAATATGACTAAACAGGTATCTAAAATTTTAGCGGGATTATTTACCGCACTTTTTGCTGGCTCACTGATGGCATCTGATGCACCAGCAGTGGGAAAAGATTTAACTCAAGCGGCTGAAAATATTGCACCCGCATTTCACAATCCACCGCGTCAAAGCGAATTACCCGCATTGAACTATGTAAATCAACCTCCAATGGTTCCACATAGTGTGGCAAACTATCAAGTGACAAAAAATGTAAATCAATGTTTAAATTGTCACAGCCCAGAAAATTCTCGTTTGAGCGGTGCAACTCGAATCAGCCCAACTCACTTTATGGATCGTGATGGAAAAGTAGGTTCAAGTTCATCGCCACGTCGTTATTTCTGTTTACAATGCCACGTTTCTCAAGCAAACGTAGATCCAATTGTTCCAAATGATTTCAAACCGATGAAAGGTTACGGAAACTAATTTAAGAGGTCTATATGTCTGAGAAAAAACCAAATATCTTAAAGCGTTTCTGGCAATGGTTTAGAAAACCAAGCCGTATGGCAATTGGTACGATTATTATCTTATCGGCTATTGGCGGTATTCTTTCTTGGGTTGGTTTTAACTATGGTTTAGAGAAAACCAACACAGAACAGTTCTGTGCAAGCTGCCATATGCAAGATGCTTATCCAGAATATTTACATAGCGTGCATTATCAAACTCGTACTGGCGTGGGGGCAAGTTGTCCAGATTGTCACGTACCACACGAATTTGGTGCAAAAATGAAACGTAAAATTATAGCGGCTAAAGAAGTATATGCTCACTATACTGGAAAAGTGGATACCTTAGAAAAATTCAATGCGCATCGTTTAGAAATGGCTCAAAATGAATGGGCTCGTATGAAAGCTAACGATTCTAAAGAATGTCGTAATTGCCATAATGTGGATCGAATGAATTTCAATGATCAACGTTCTGTGGCAGCACGTATGCACCAAAAAATGAAAACTGAAGGTAAAACTTGTATCGACTGTCACAAAGGTATTGCACACCAATTACCTGATATGAGTGGCGTTGAGTCAGGCTTCAAAGACGAGAAGTGATTTTCTAAAAATAGGCTGAAAAAATACCGCACTTTTTTCAGCCTATTATAAATTTAGGTAGTTTATAAAAAATCTGCACTTTAATTCGCTGATTTATTTAGCCTTTAAGGTGCAGCTTAATTATATTTTCTAAAGTGCGGTTAATTTTTTGATTATTTTTAGCCTAAAATTTTATCTAACTCTTGGCTAACTTCTTCCACTTTTTGTGTACCGTCTAAACGGAAATATTGAGTATTGCCCGCTTTTGCTTCTGCTTGGTAATAATCAATTAATGGGCTGGTTTGTTTATGATATACGGCTAAACGATCTAACACAGTTTCTGGTTTATCGTCTGCACGAATAATTAAATCTTCGCCAGTTACATCATCTTTACCTTCCACTTTCGGTGGATTATAAACGATGTGGTAAGAACGACCAGATGCTTGGTGTACACGGCGACCGCTCATACGTTCAACAATCACTTCGTCTGGTACATCAAATTCTAAAACAAAATCAATTTTAACACCTGAATCTTTTAGAGCATCCGCTTGTGGAATGGTACGAGGGAAACCATCTAACAAGAAACCATTTGCGCAGTCAGGTTGTGCAATACGATCTTTTACAAGCGCAACGGTTAATTCATCTGGTACTAATTTACCTTCATCCATTAATGCTTTAGCTTGTTTGCCAAGTTCAGTCCCCGCTTTGATTGCAGCACGGAACATATCACCAGTTGAAATTTGTGGGATACCAAATTTGTTCATAATAAATTGTGCTTGAGTGCCTTTACCTGCACCCGGCGCACCTAAAAGAATAATTTTCATAAAAATCTCCATTAATAAAAAACGTGATTAAGATACTGATAAAGCATAGTGCGGTCAAATTTTTTATAATTTTTACCGCACTTTTATACAGAGCTGGTCTTATGATTTTGTTGATTCCAAGGTGCTACCCAAAATAAACAAAGCATGCCTGGAATCGCTAAAAATAAACAAAACCAAAAATACTGATAATACCCCACTGCTCCCACTACATAACCAGAAAGCATACCTAAAACTTTACTAGGCAAAGCTGAAAGGCTTGTAAAAAGTGCAAGTTGCGTTGCAGTATAAAGAGGATTACTCTCACGCGCCATAAAAGCCACAAAAGCCGCGGTGCCAAGTCCAACGCCAATATATTCTGCGGCAATCACAACACCTAGTTTCCATAACTCGGCTGATGTAATAACATCAAAATGACCGAAAGCAGACAACCAAATAAACCCACCAATTGTTACCATTTGTACAAGCCCAAATAGCCACAATGCACGGTTAATACCCAGTTTTAGCATTATCATACCACCAGCAAGCCCAGATAAAATACTTGACCAAAGTGCGGTACTTTTTACAACAATTGCTATATCCTCTTTGCTAAAGCCCATATCATAAATAAATTTGGTTTGTAGCGTTGTGGCAAAAGAATCCCCGAACTTATACAAAAACAAAAACAGTAAAAAACCGATAGCCTGAATAACGCCCTTACGCTGGAAAAATTCTTGTAATGGAATCCAAAATGCTTGATAGAACGGCTGATTAGATTGCTGCATGTCTATTTTTGGCTCTTTGGCTAAAAATAACGTCATAAAGATGCCCACTAACATACAAAGTGCGGTCCATAAAAAGACGGTTTCCCAAGGATAAATCGCCGCCAAATAGAGCGATAATCCACCCGGAATTAATCCTGCAATTCGATAAGCATTAATATGAATAGTGTTTCCCAAACCTAATTCATGATCAGTCAAAATTTCACGACGATACGCATCCAACACGATATCTTGTGTGGCTGAAAAAAAGGCGATAAGCAACGCAATATTTGCCACCACGCTCAGTTGTGTGAGCGGATCAAACAGGCTAATTATGTAAAGTAAAATCAATAATGCCACTTGTGAAAGCAGCATCCAGCTACGACGACGCCCTAAAAAACTCGGGAAATAACGATCCAATAATGGTGCCCACAAAAATTTTAATCCATAAGGCAACATCACACCGGTTACCGCACCAATAAGCTCAATTGAGAGATGCTTATCCGTCAGCCAAACAGGCAACATTTGCAATAACACAAATAATGGCAAACCAGAATTAAAACCTGTGAATACGCAAATCAACATTTTGCGCGTAAAAATTTGGGAAGAAAGGGAATTTGACATAAAGTGCGGTTAATTTTGGTTGTATTTTAGAAACTTCGCCTTTCAATTAAAGGATAAGTGTAAAAATTAGGGGATTTTTAATCATTCCCCCAATGTTTAGCATTCTTCTTCCTAAAAAAGAAAAACAAATATTAGAGAATATTAATCTCTATACCCTTTTGGATTATTTTTCTGCCAGTTCCACGTGTCTTGCATCATTTTTTCAAGACCACGTTCTGCCACCCAACCAAGCTCTTTTGCAGCTAAACTAGGATCAGAATAACAAGTGGCAATATCGCCAGCGCGGCGTTCTACAAGTTTATATGCAATTGTAATATCGTTGGCTTTTTCAAAGGCTTTTACCATATCTAATACGGAATAACCATGACCTGTACCAAGGTTATAAATATGTAAACCAGCATCATTTTCATGACGTTGAAGTGCTTTTAAATGCCCAACGGCTAAATCAACTACATGAATATAATCACGCACCCCAGTTCCATCGTGAGTGTCATAATCACTACCAAATACAGAAAGCTGTGCTAATTTTCCAATAGCGACTTGGCTAATATAAGGTAATAAATTATTTGGAATACCATTTGGATCTTCACCAATTAAGCCACTTTCATGCGCCCCAACTGGATTAAAATAACGCAAGATAGTCATACTAAATTTGGGTTCCGCTTTTGCTGTATCGCGTAAAATCTGTTCAACCATATATTTAGAGGTACCATAAGGGTTGGTTGTACCGCCCACTTCGCAATCTTCTGTAATTGGAATAATTTTTGGATCACCGTAAACTGTTGCAGATGAGCTAAATACAAAGTTCCAAACACCCGCTTTTTTCATTTCTTGAATTAATACAAGGGTGCCAGCGACATTGTTCATGTAATATTCTGTCGGCTTTTGAACACTTTCCCCTACGGCTTTTAACCCTGCAAAGTGAATAACAGAGCTAATCTCATTTTCTGCAAAAATTTTTTGTAACAAAGTACGATCTAAAATATCGCCTTCATAAAACTTTGCGTCTTTGCCCGTAATTTGTTTTACGCGTTCAAGGGATTTTGGCGATGAATTGCAAAGATTATCTAATACCACCACCTCTTTGCCAGCATTTAATAATTCTACAACTGTGTGAGAACCGATATAACCGGTACCACCTGTCACTAAAATGGCCACAATGATCTCCTTATTAATTATTGAGACTAAAAAAATTATATCACTATTTTGTGTGATAAGAACGATGTCTTGTATGCCCTTGCGGTGGTACCGCACGTTTTAAACGATATGGTTTCGGCAGTTCAAGCAAGGCTTCTGTTTCATATTGGCTCACAGGGATAGAATGGCCAATATATTCTTCAATTGCCGGTAAATTCATCGCATATTCTTCGCAAGCAAAACTAATAGAAACGCCACTTTCCCCTGCTCGTCCAGTACGGCCAATTCGATGAACGTAATCTTCTCGATCATCGGGTAAATCATAATTGAAAACATGCGTCACATCAGAAATATGCAAGCCACGAGCAGCCACATCTGTTGCTACTAAAATATCTAAATTACCATCAGTAAATTGTTTTAATAAGGACAAACGTTTTTTCTGTGCTACATCGCCAGTCAGTAAGCCAACACGATGCCCATCAGCAGCCAAATAACCCCAAATTTCTTCACAACGATGTTTCGTATTCGCAAACACAATACAACGCTCAGGCCATTCATCTTCCATTAAGGTTAAGAGAAGTGCCATTTTATCCTGATTAGATGGATAAAAAAGTTCTTCTTTAATGCGATGACCTGTTTTTTGTTCCGGTTCTATTTCAATATATTCAGGGTCATTCATATCCTCGAATGCTAATTCACGCACTTTATAAGAAAGCGTCGCTGAAAATAACATCGTTAAACGAGATTGCGGAACGGGGCATTTACGCAATAAATAACGAATATCACGGATAAATCCAAGATCGAACATTCGATCCGCCTCATCTAGCACGACAACTTGAATTTCATCTAAACCAATTACGCCTTGTTTTACATAATCAATGACTCGCCCCGTCGTACCAATCAAAATATCGACGCCACGCTCAATCGCTTGTAGTTGTTTATCATAACCATCGCCACCATAGGCAAGTGCGGTCTTTAATTCACAGGCTTTTGCAAGAAATTCTGCGTCATTACTAATCTGCACCGCTAATTCTCGAGTAGGTACTAAAATCAAAGCTCTTGGGTGAGGATATTCAAGATTAGGATCTTGGTGAGTTAAAAGATGGTGAAAAGTAGCCGTTAAAAAAGCCATTGTCTTGCCTGTACCAGTTTGAGCTTGTCCTGCGACATCTCGTCCATTTAAACTGATAGGCAAGGATAAAGCCTGAATTGGGGTACAAAAATCAAAGCCTTTTTTTGCCAAAGCACCTCGCACAATCGGATGTAGAGGAAGAGCGGAGAATCGTTGTTGGCTTAAATAATCTTGTTGCATAAAAATCACATTTTAGAATAATAAAATTACGTTTAGCATAGCATGCTTAGGGAAAATCCTCAAAAAAGGAGTGCACTTATAAAAATTAACCGATAGGGTTTCCTATCGGTTAATCTCTATTTAATGCTCCATTCGTCACTCACATTTGGATCCATTGCAAAATCAGCAGTATCACTTGGAATCGCTTTTTCTTCAGCCGCCCATTCGCCAAGATCGATTAATTGGCAACGTTTGCTACAAAAAGGTCGAAAAGTACTTTCATTTGTCCAAGGCACCGATTTTTGGCAAATCGGACAAGGTACTTCAATTATTTCGTCAGACATTTTTATTTTCCGCTTGTTGTAAATAAAACTGGTGCAATTCTAGCACCTTTTGCTGCAAGTGCGGTAAGTTTTGAGCCAGTTCAGCATCATTGTTAATCACATCATCTGCCCATTTTAAACGCGCTTGTTGAGAAACTTGAGAATTCATAATCCGTTGAATTTGTTCAAAATTATTGTTATCTCGTTGAGCTGAACGAGCAAGTTGAGTTTGTGGACTCACATCCACCACCAAAATACGATCACAAAGTGCGGTCAATTTATTTTCTATTAATAAAGGGACGACAAATAATGTGTAAGGCGCAGTTTGTTCAGAAAGTTGTTGTTTCATTCGTTCACGAATAGCGGGATGTAAGAGATTATTTAACCACTGTTTTTCTTCATCATGATGAAACACTATTTCACGTAAAGCTGCACGATTAAGCTCGCCTTGATCCGTTAAAATTTGAGTACCAAAATGTTCAACAATTTTTGACAATAAGGGAGAATCTTTCTCGACGACTTCTCTAGCAACCACATCCGCATCCACTAGAGGTACGCCAAGATCAGCAAATAAATTAGCAATCGTTGTTTTACCACTACCAATGCCACCAGTTAAGCCAACAATATAAGTCATATAATTTCCCATAAAAAATAAGCGGCGATATTAATCGCCGCTAACCATATAATCAACGAAAGAAAATAAATCATTTCGGATAAACTGGAAGACGTTTACAAATTGCTAATACTTTTTCTTTAGTTTCAGCAATCACTTGTTCTTCATTTTCTTTGCCTAAAGCATCTAAAACATCACACATCCAGCCTGCTAATTCACGAACATCATTTTCATTGAAACCACGGCGAGTCACGGATGGTGTGCCTACACGGATACCTGAAGTAACAAATGGTTTTTGCGGATCGTTTGGCACAGCATTTTTATTCACGGTAATATTTGCTTTGCCTAATGCCGCATCAGCTGCTTTACCTGTTAATCCTTGTTTAATGAAACTTACTAAGAACAAGTGGTTTTCAGTACCATTTGATACAACGTCATAACCACGTTGTTTAAATACATCAACCATTGCTTTCGCATTTTTGATTACATTTGCTTGGTATTCTTTATATTGAGGCTCTAATGCTTCTTTAAAGCAAACTGCTTTTGCCGCAATAATATGAACTAATGGACCACCTTGATTTGCAGGGAATACGGATGATTGTAATTTTTTGTAGATTTCTTCATCGCCACAAGATGAAAGAATTAAACCACCACGTGGGCCGCCTAATGTTTTGTGGGTGGTAGTGGTTACAACATGTGCGTGCGGAAGTGGATTTGGATATAAACCCGCTGCAATTAATCCTGCTACGTGTGCCATATCCACAAATAAATACGCACCAACTTCATCTGCGATTTCACGCATTTTCGCCCAATCCACAACTTGTGAATAAGCCGAGAAACCAGCAACGATAAGTTTTGGTTTACATTCTAATGCTTTTTGACGAACATCTTCATAATCAATTAAGCCATCCGCAGTGATTCCATAAAGCACAGAGTTATAAATCTTGCCAGAGAAACTGACTTTTGCACCGTGAGTTAAGTGACCACCGTGAGCCAAATCCATACCTAAAATAGTATCGCCTGCATTAATCAACGCACCATACACTGCAGCGTTTGCTTGTGAACCAGAGTGCGGTTGAACATTCACGTAATCTGCACCAAATAATTCTTTCGCACGATCAATGGCTAACTGCTCCACAATGTCTGCATACTCACAACCACCGTAATAACGTTTACCTGGATAGCCTTCAGCGTATTTATTAGTGAATTGTGAACCTTGAGCTTCCATCACACGTGGACTCGCATAGTTTTCAGATGCAATGAGTTCGATATGCTCTTCTTGACGACGATTTTCATCTTGGATCGCTTGCCACAATACTGGATCGTAATCAGCAATAGTCATATTTCTTGTAAACATTGTGTTCTCCTGTTATATAATTTATGGTAGATAGTTTAACTGTTTATGGATAAAAACTTAATTAAAATTTCATTCCTAAATTTTCATTACTTAAATGAAATTAATTCATCATAATGATATGAATTATTTTTGCAACTCTCGTTCCACAGCCCTATAACCAATATCTCGACGATAAAAACGCCCTGTCCATTGAATCTGCTCAGCCAATTTTAAGGCTTTCTGTTGTGCCTCAAATACGCTTTCACCTAATGCCGTAGCACAAAGCACACGACCGCCATTTGTAACTAATTTGCCTTCTTGTTCTGAGACACCCGCTAAGAAAACTTTCTCGTTTTTGACCGCACTTTTAGGCAATCCGCTTATTTCATCGCCTCTGCGATAATCTTTTGGGTATCCCTCTGCAGCCAATACGATACCTAAAGAAGCCTGTGGATTCCACTGTGATGTTACTTCATCTAATTTGCCGTCACATGCTTTAAGACAGAGTTCAACAAGGTCTGATTTGAGACGTAGCATTATTGGCTGGGTTTCTGGATCGCCAAAACGGCAGTTAAATTCGATCACTTTCGGCTGACCGTTTGGCATAATCATTAATCCTGCATACAGAAAACCGGTGTAAACATTGCCTTCTTCCGCCATGCCATTAACCGTCGGATAAATCACTTCCCGCATAATGCGACTATAAATTTCGGGTGTTACCACAGGTGCAGGCGAATACGCGCCCATACCGCCTGTATTTAATCCCGTATCATTTTCGCCAACACGTTTATGATCTTGGCTAGTCGCCATAGGCTCAACATTTTTACCGTCTACCATTACGATAAAACTGGCTTCTTCGCCATCTAGAAACTCTTCAATTACTACTTGGCTCCCCGCTTCGCCAAAGGCATTGCCAGAAAGCATATCATGCACAGCGTTTTCCGCCTCTTGCAAGGTCATCGCAACGATTACGCCTTTACCCGCAGCTAAACCATCTGCTTTAACGACAATTGGTGCGCCTTTCTCACGCAAGTAAGCCAATGCTGGTTCGACTTCGGTAAAGTTTTGATATTCCGCTGTTGGAATTTTATGACGAGCAAGAAAATCTTTAGTAAATGCTTTGGAACCTTCCAATTGCGCCGCTGCTTGAGTTGGGCCAAAAATTTTCAATCCTGCCTTGCGAAATGTATCAACAACACCAATTACTAACGGAGCTTCAGGGCCAACAATGGTTAATCCAATTTGTTTATCTTGAGCACATTTCACTAAGGCTGGAATATCTGTCGCAGAAATATTCACGTTTTCTACTTTGTGTTCCAATGCAGTGCCAGCGTTACCCGGTGCGACAAAAACTTTATCTGCTAATGGAGATTGTGCAGCTTTCCAAGCCAGAGCGTGTTCACGACCGCCGTTTCCGATGATAAGAATGTTCATAATAATCCTTGCGTTTGTGAATCACCGAGGGTAAGTATACCCACGGTTAAGCATAATTGTTCCCCTTTGGGGAACATTACTCTTGCCCTTTAGGGCAAAATTATAACTAACCTAGGGTAACTTGTTACCCTAGGTCCCTCCTGCAATATTTAATGTCTAAAATGTCGCATCCCAGTTAATACCATGACCATATTATGTTCATCTGCAGCATCGATGACTTCTTGATCGCGCATTGATCCACCTGGATGAATAACACATTGAATACCTACTTTCGCCGCTGCATCAATACCGTCACGGAATGGGAAGAATGCATCAGAAGCCATTACACAACCGGCTACGGTTAAACCTTCATCTTTCGCTTTAATACCTGCAATCTTCGCAGAATATACGCGACTCATTTGACCTGCACCAATGCCAACAGTTTGATTATCTTTAGCGTAAACAATAGCATTAGATTTCACAAATTTTGCTACTTTCCAGCAGAATAATAAGTCTTTTAATTCTTGTTCAGTTGGCTGACGTTTACTCACCACTTTTAAATCATCCAAACCAACCATACCTAAATCAGCATCTTGTACTAATAAACCACCATTTACACGTTTGAAATCTAAACGTTCAGAACGTGAGGTCAATCCTCCACATTCAAGCAAACGGACATTTTTCTTGCGTTTCATTACTTCTTGCGCTTCAGCAGAAACTTTCGGTGCAATAATCACTTCGACGAATTGGCGTTCCACAATTTCATTTGCTGTTTTTTCATCTAATTCACGGTTAAAAGCAAGAATTCCGCCAAATGCAGACGTTGGATCGGTTTGGTAAGCGCGATGATAAGCGTCTAAAATATCCTTACCTAACGCCACACCACAGGGATTAGCGTGTTTAACGATAACACAAGCTGGCTCGTCAAATTCTTTCACGCATTCAAGTGCTGCATCAGTGTCGGCAATATTATTGTAAGACAAGGCTTTACCTTGCAGTTGATTAGCTGTAGCCACGCTCGCTTCTTGCACATTTAAATCAACATAGAAGGCGGCATTTTGATGGGAATTTTCGCCATAACGCATGGTTTGTTTACGCACGAAATTAAGATTTAAAGTGCGTGGAAATTGACCGCACTTCGCATTCGCCTCTTCTTCCTCTGCAATATGATAAGGTTTTACTAACTGACCGAAATAGTTGGCAATCATAGAATCATATTGAGCGGTATGTTCAAATGCTTTAATCGCAAGGTCAAAACGAGTTTCAAAAGTTAGGCTGTTTTGGTGTTTATCCATTTCTGTAAGAATGGCGTTAAAATCATTATTATTAACTACGATTGCTACATCTTTGTGGTTTTTCGCCGCAGAACGCACCATTGTTGGCCCCCCAATATCGATATTTTCTACTGCATCAGTCAAGGTGCAATCTGGTTTAGCAACTGTAGCTGCAAAGGGATATAAATTCACAACAACCATATCAATGCCTTCAATACTATGTTGTTGCATAATGGCATCGTCCGTACCACGACGACCAAGAATCCCGCCGTGTATTTTTGGATGTAAGGTTTTTACTCGACTGTCCATCATTTCAGGAAAACCTGTGTAATCAGACACTTCAATTACAGGTAAACCATTTTGTGCTAAAAGTTTTGCCGTTCCGCCTGTTGAAAGTAGTTTTACACCGCGTTTAACTAAACCTTGAGCAAACTCTACAATACCCGTTTTATCAGACACACTCAGTAAAGCCTGACGAATTGGACGATCTGCCATTGTATTTTCCTTTCATTAAATAGTTAAAAATAAGCGATGAGAATTATAACGCAAACGTTTGCTTAAATATAGAAAAGATTAAATATAATTTCTTAAAGTGCGGTAAAAATACGATAAATTTCAGGCATAAAAAAGCCCACATAAATGTGGGCAAAAATAAGGATAAAATTATGAAACTACAACTAAACTACTTTTTAAAAAACTTATTATCTAAAGCACAAGCACCTGCGCCAGAAAATACAAAATATAGAAAGAGAAGTGAGTAAAGTAATGCAAGTTCGCCGCCATTTGCAATTGGGAAAAATAGATTTCCTTTTCCTGCTACGTGCATAAAGAAATAGGCATATGCCATTTCCCCTGACAAAATAAACGCAGCTTGGCGTGTAAATAAACCTAAGATTAATAAAATGGAACCAACAATTTCAATTACGCCTGCCACTAGTAGCATTGGATCGCCTACTGCACCATTTCCTCCAGTCATAGAAATTGGAAATTCCAAAAATTTTGCCGTGCCGTGTAAAATAAACATATAAGCGACAACGATACGTAAAAATGCCAAGAAATACGGGCGATATTTTTCAAGATTGTTCATTTTGCTTTCCTTTTGTTTAAAGATGAATTAAAACGGCGTCATATTAATCTTTAACGGATAGTCAAACAATAATTAAAATTGAAAAATACTTTTTACCAAAAGTAAAAAATAACTAAAGTAGCTTTTCAATCCAATTAGAAAAAGCATCAGCATCCATAAAGCCCGTTACTCTACTTCCTTTAATTTCATTATTTTGCTGATCAAAAAATAAAATCGTAGGCAATCCCATCACATTAAAGCGTTCCATTAATGCTTTATTTTCTGGGCTATTCTTTGTCATATTCACTTGTAACAATAAGATATTTTGAAATTGCTGTTGCACTTGTGGATCTGAAAACGTCAGCTTTTCAAATTCTTTACAAGCAACACACCAATCCGCGTATAAATCCAACATAGCAATTGAATGCGGATTTTCCGCTAAAGTGCGGTCAAGTTCTTCAGTATTTTTAATTTGCTTAAATTTAACTTGAGAAACAGGCATATTTTCTACCGCACTTTGTGTTGTAGTTTGAGTTTGCCAAATCCAATTTTGCAGGGGTTGTACAGTAACCATAGCCAACGCAAAACTAATAATTTTAATAACATAGCCAAAACCGTTCTTAGACATCTGCAACGCAAACCAAATAAAAAATACTGTCGCTAACCCAGCCCATAAGCGAGGTTCCCATACTTCAGGCAAAATACGAGAAAGTAAAAACACAGGTAACGCCAACATAACAAAGCCGAATGTTTGTTTTACGGTATTCATCCATTCGCCTGATTTTGGCAAAATTTTATTACCAAACAATGTGATTAACATTAGCGGCACGCCCATACCCAGTGCAAGTAAATAAAGGGTTGCTGCACCTGTGAATAAATCGCCACTTTGTGCCACATAAAGTAAAGCGCCAGAAAGAGGTGCAGATGTGCAAGGTGATGCCACAAGCCCAGCAATCATTCCCATTGCAAAGGCACCGCCAAAAGCACCCGATGTTTGTTTTTGGCTCCACGTATTTAGTTTATTTTGTAAGCTATTTGGCAATTGAATAGTAAATAAGCCAAACATTGAAAGGGCAAGCACAACAAATAAAATAGAAAGCCCAATCATCACATAAGGATGTTGCAAAGCAATTTGGAACGGCAAACCGATGGCTGCCACTGCAAGCCCTAACAAAGTGTAAGTCAGTGCCATACCTTGAACGTAAAGAAAAGCTAAACTAAACGCACGCATCATATTTGGACGTTGTTGCTGACCGATAACAATAGCAGAAAGCAACGGTAACATTGGCAATACGCAAGGCGTAAAAGCCAGTCCCAATCCCAATAAAAAGAAACCGAAAATTGCCCATTTACTATGGAATAAACCATCAGCTAAACGATCTTGTTCAGATAAAAGTGCGGTATTTTTTTCAACTGTTTTTTCGACAATTTGCTCTTGAGAAAGAGCTAAATCGCCAATTCGCAATACTTTAGTTTCAGGCGGATAGCAAAAACCTTCGGTACATCCTTGATAAGTAATTTCAACCTTATCATCAGCATTATTAAATGTTCCGCTAAATATTCCATCAATTGAGTGAGTAAAAACTTGCACTTCGCCAAAATAAGGATCTTGATGTAATTCCGCTGCCTGTTGGGTATGTAAAGAGAGAGAATTTGATTTACCGACTAACTCAGCACTAATTTTATCTTGATACAAATAATAGCCATCGGCAATATCCCAATGGGCTTGTAACTGGCTTTTATCTGTAGATAAAGTAGCAGAAAAAGCAAAAGCATCATCTACTTTTAAAAAGGTTTGTTTTTTATCGAATAAACCTGAATTAGCCGCAAAAGCAGTGAAAATCAGCGTAAAAAAAAGAAAGAGTTTTTTCATAGAATTGAGTGTAAAAATATAGATGCTCGAAATTCTATCACAAAGAAAGTTGAATACCTAAAACTATGATTTAGATCACAAAAAGGAAAATCAGGTAAAAAAAATACCGCACTTTTTTATTGTTACAATAATTTTGCACAGCTAGAATGATAGCTTTGATAGCATACGCCAAAATAAGTATAAGGATGGAAAATGGCTACTCCAAAAATTCTCGTTGTTGAAGATGAAATCGTCACTCGAAATACGCTTAAAGGGATTTTTGAAGCGGAAGGATATGATGTATTTGAAGCAGAAAA
Organism: Haemophilus sp. HN_Hi10; assembly: GCF_049821985.1. Taxonomy (NCBI): domain Bacteria; kingdom Pseudomonadati; phylum Pseudomonadota; class Gammaproteobacteria; order Pasteurellales; family Pasteurellaceae; genus Haemophilus; species Haemophilus sp. HN_Hi10. The sequence goes on from NZ_CP187495.1 coordinate 537,936, forward strand.
TGGTGTTGAAATGCATCATATATTGACAAATCATAATATTAATTTGGTTGTGATGGATATTAATTTACCAGGTAAAAACGGCTTATTATTGGCAAGAGAACTCCGTGAAGAATTAAGCTTACCTCTTATTTTTTTAACTGGTCGAGATAATGAAGTGGATAAAATTTTAGGTCTGGAAATTGGTGCCGACGATTATTTAACCAAACCTTTTAACCCTAGAGAACTGACTATCCGCGCACGTAATCTATTGCATCGTACAATGCCACATCAAGAAAAAGAAAATACATTTGGTCGAGAATTCTATCGTTTTAATGGTTGGAAATTAGACCTAAATAGCCACAGTTTAATTACACCAGAAGGACAAGAATTCAAACTTCCTCGCAGTGAATTCCGTGCAATGTTACATTTCTGTGAAAATCCAGGAAAATTGCAAACGCGCGAAGAATTGCTGAAAAAAATGACGGGACGAGAGTTAAAACCTCAGGATCGTACCGTAGATGTCACAATTCGACGTATCAGAAAACATTTTGAAGATCATCCAAATACTCCAAATATCATTATGACTATACATGGAGAAGGCTATCGTTTTTGCGGAGATATTGAATAAAGTGATTTTTCTACATAAAAATTCCTTTTTGAAATTCATTTCCTATTTTGTTAGAATTCGCACACTTTTCAGTATCTAATGGAAAGTGAGTTCGGATGAAGGTAGCTGGAGAGTGGGGAATTGACCCCACACCGACGATGTAAAATCTTTCAGGTGCGATGGCAGGGACTGTTACTGGACGAACCCTTGGAGAGATCCATTTTAGAAATGGACGCCGAAGGCGCAAAAGAGCGGTTAATTTTTCAATCGTTTTTCAAACGCTCAGGCAAAAGGACAGGGGCAAAAGACAATCTATCGTAAGTGTGGAAATTATCTATTTTTCACCGCACTTTCTTTTCCATTGTATCTTTTCGTCTTCTTGTCGTGTTTATTTTTGATTTAAACGACGAGGAATCACATGACAATTGAGTCAATTCTTTCAGCTATTGATAGCTTTATTTGGGGTGCACCGCTACTTATATTATTATCTGGTACAGGACTCTATTTAACGTTACGCTTAGGCTTTATTCAAATTCGCTACTTACCACGCGCACTAGGTTATTTGTTCAAAAAAGATAAAGGTGGAAAAGGAGATGTTTCCTCTTTTGCCGCACTTTGTACTGCATTAGCAGCAACAATTGGAACGGGTAATATTGTGGGCGTGGCAACTGCGGTACAAGCAGGTGGGCCAGGGGCTATTTTTTGGATGTGGCTGGTTGCTTTGTTAGGAATGGCAACAAAATATGCCGAATGTTTACTCGCAGTTAAATATCGTGTTCGTGATAAAAATGGCTTTATGGCTGGCGGCCCGATGTATTACATTGAACGCGGACTAGGTATTAAATGGCTGGCAAAATTATTTGCATTATTTGGTGTAATGGTTGCCTTTTTCGGGATTGGTACATTCCCACAAGTCAATGCAATAACTCACGCGATGCAAGACACTTTTAACATTCCCATTTTAGTTACAGCAATTATTGTTACACTTTTAGTCGGCTTAATCATTCTTGGCGGAGTTAAACGTATCGCAACCGCATCATCAGTAATTGTGCCGTTTATGGCGATTTTATACGTCACGACTTCACTGGTTATTATCCTTTTGAATATAGAAAAAGTACCAGATGCGATTTTATTGATTATTGATAGTGCTTTTGATCCGCAAGCTGCATTAGGCGGTGCCGTAGGGCTTACTGTAATGAAAGCGATTCAATCAGGCGTTGCGCGCGGCATTTTCTCCAATGAATCTGGTTTAGGAAGCGCACCAATTGCAGCCGCAGCGGCACAAACTCGTGAGCCTGTTCGTCAAGGTTTAATTTCTATGACAGGAACATTCTTGGATACCATTATTGTTTGTACAATGACAGGTATTGTATTGGTATTAACGGGAGCGTGGAACAATCCTGAATTAGCAGGTGCTACCGTCACAAACTATGCCTTTGTGCAAGGTTTAGGTACTTCAATTGGCGCAACGATTGTAACAGTCGGCTTATTATTTTTTGCATTCACGACTATTTTAGGTTGGTGTTATTACGGGGAACGTTGTTTCGTTTATCTTGTGGGTATTCGTGGCGTAAAACTATATCGTCTAGCTTATATTATGTTGGTTGGTTTAGGGGCATTCTTACACTTAAATTTAATCTGGATTATCGCCGATATTGTAAATGGTTTGATGGCTTTCCCAAATCTTATCGCGCTTATTGGATTGCGAAAAGTGATCGTTGAAGAAACAAAAGATTATTTTCAACGTTTAAAAATTAATCATTATGATCAAGATGAAGTGATAAAATAGTTAAATAAAAGGTGCTGTTCAGCAAATTCTGTGAAACAGCACCTTTATTTTTCTATTTTTAATCAGCACTATAATATAATTTTCCGATTTCAATTTTTTGACGACCCGTATCTTCTCGCCATTTATTACTATCACGTAAAGAATACACACAACCGCAATATTCTTGTTGATAGAATCGCTCACGCTTACTAATCTCAATCATACGCTGTGAACCACCTTCCTTGCGCCAATTATAATCCCAATAAACTACATTATCATATTTTTCCGCCGCACGATGTCCACAGCCATTGATTTGATTCATATCTTTCCAGCGAGAAATTCCCAAGCAACTAGTAAATACAGGGAAACCGTGTTTATGTGCATATTCAGCCGTTTTTTCAAAACGCATATCAAAACACATTGTGCAGCGAATACCTCTTTCAGGCTCCCACTCCATTCCTTTGGCACGATCAAACCAATTTTGACGATCGTAATCAGCATCAATAAATGGAATACCAAATTTTTTTGCAAAACGGATATTTTCTTCTTTACGAATCAAATATTCTTTGAGTGGATGAATGTTTGGATTATAAAAATAAATTGTAAATTCAATGCCTGATGCAATAATTGCTTCCATCACTTCGCCAGAGCAAGGCGCACAACAAGAATGCAAAAGGAGCTTATTGTGTCCATCTGGCAACTCAAGTTTTTCACGAATAAAAGGTGCGTTAGGATCCTTACGGATTTTTTGTTTTCGCGGTTTAGCTTGAAAATTGACCGCACTTATTTCTAGTTTAGGTTGAAGTTCTGTATTCATAAAGTTTAATTAAAATTAATGGGTTCAAGTATATAAGCTAAATTATGGACTAATAATTTCTATCCACAGACAAATATGCCAATGAAATCAAGGCTTGTTTGTATTCACTTTCTGGCAAAATTTCGATTGTATCTACTGCTTTTTGAGCCTCTTCTTTTGCACGATTCATCGCATAATCTAAAGACTTATGCTCAGCCATAATAGCTAATACTTCATCAATATCTTCACGTTTACCGCCTTGCTCAATCGCTTCGCGAATTAAAGCTGCCTGTTGAGCATTACCATGACGCATAGCATGTAGCAGAGGAAGGGTTGGTTTTCCTTCAGCTAAATCATCGCCTACATTTTTACCCAGAGCTTGTGCATTTGCACTATAATCCAATACATCATCCACAAGCTGAAATGCAGTTCCAAGATAACGCCCATAATCTTGTAAAGCCTTTTCTTGAGCTTCTGTTCCACCGGCGACAATTGCCGCAGCCTGTCCAGCCACTTCAAACAAACGCGCAGTTTTACTATAAATTACACGCATATAATTAGCTTCACTCGTTTCAGGATCATTAACATTCATTAACTGCTGAACTTCGCCTTCCGCTAAAACGTTAGTCGCATCCGCCATAATACTTAAAATTTTCAATGATTCTAATTTTGCAACTAATTGAAATGCACGCGTATAAATAAAATCGCCTACCAACACACTCGCCGCATTGCCAAATTCAGCATTCGCCGTAGCACGCCCACGACGCATATCAGATTCATCTACTACATCATCGTGTAATAAAGAAGCGGTATGAATAAATTCAACAAAAGTAGCACAAGTAATTGAATTAGATCCTTCGAACCCTAAAGATCGAGCTGCAAGCACTGCGATCAACGGGCGTATCCGCTTACCGCCACCTTGAACAATATAAAAACCTAACTGTCCTATTAGCGGTACATCTGAATTAAGCTGAGCAAGAATATTTTGATTAACTTTGTGCATATCGGGATCTGCAAGTTTCTGGATCGCGTCTATGCTCATAAGATCTTGTTTCTTCATTTTTTCATCAATTATTAGTCAAAAGTGCGGTGCATTTTACCCGAATTTTCAGACTTTCTGAAATCAATCCGCAAATGAAGGGAATTTTTTTATTTTATTGTAAATAAATTCTTGCCATAGGTAGGATTTTTCCGTAGAATTTGCCACCTATTTTATATGAATTTTTAAGTGTGGACTGCTAAAGAGCAGAGAAACACAATTAAGCGGAGTATTTATGTACGCAGTTTTCCAAAGTGGCGGTAAACAACACCGTGTGAGCGAAGGTCAAGTTGTTCGTTTAGAAAAACTTGAACTTGCAACTGGCGAAACAGTTGAGTTCGATTCTGTGTTGATGGTCGTTAATGGTGAAGATGTTAAAATTGGTGCACCAGTAGTTGCTGGTGCAAAAGTAGTGGCTGAAGTTGTTGCACAAGGTCGTGGCGAGAAAGTTAAAATCGTTAAATTCCGTCGTCGTAAACACAGCCGTAAACAACAAGGTCATCGTCAGTGGTTCACAGAAGTGAAAATCACTGGGATTCAAGCATAATTTCAGAGGAGATCAAGTAGATGGCAACTAAAAAAGCTGGTGGTTCAACTCGTAACGGTCGCGATTCTGAAGCTAAACGCCTTGGTGTTAAACGTTTCGGTGGCGAGTCTGTATTAGCAGGTAGTATTATTGTTCGCCAACGTGGTACTAAATTCCACGCAGGTAACAACGTAGGAATGGGAAGAGATCACACCTTATTTGCAACCGCAGATGGCAAAGTTAAATTTGAAGTAAAAGGCGAGAAAAGCCGTAAATACGTAAGTATTGTTACTGAATAATTTAAAATCTATTCCATTGAAACGCCCTACAATTTTGTGGGGCGTTTTGTCTTTTTCTTAATTTCACATAAGTGAGAACGCAATGAAACAACAACCTTTACTAGGCTTTACCTTTGCACTTATTGCTGCAATGGCTTGGGGGTCATTGCCTATTGCTTTGAAACAAGTTTTGTCTGTAATGAATGCGCAAACTATCGTATGGTATCGTTTCATTATTGCTGCAGTTTCATTATTGGCTTTACTTGCTTATAAAAAACAATTACCTGAATTAATGAAAGTTCGTCAATATGCGTGGATTATGCTTATTGGAGTAATTGGTCTTACCGGCAATTTTCTATTATTTAGTAGCTCGCTGAATTACATTGAACCGTCAGTTGCACAAATTTTTATTCATTTATCCTCTTTTGGAATGCTCATCTGCGGTGTACTGATCTTCAAAGAAAAATTAGGGTTGCACCAAAAGATCGGGCTTTTCTTATTGTTAATTGGTCTAAGTTTATTCTTTAATGATCGTTTTGCTGTATTTTCTGGACTAAATCAGTATTCAACAGGTGTCATTTTAAGTATAGGGGGCGCTCTTATTTGGGTCGCTTATGGAATGGCGCAAAAATTAATGTTACGTAAATTTAATTCACAACAAATCTTGCTAATGATGTATTTAGGTTGTGCCATAGTCTTTATGCCGATGGCTGAATTCTCGCAAGTGCAAGAACTCACACCTTTAGCTCTGATTTGTTTTATTTACTGCTGTTTAAATACCTTAATTGGATACGGCTCTTATGCGGAAGCTCTTAATCGTTGGGATGTATCAAAAGTCAGCGTTGTTATCACTCTTGTACCTCTTTTCACAATCCTATTTTCCCATATTGCCCATTATTTTAGCCCATCAGATTTTGCACCCCCAGAATTGAATAATATTAGCTATATTGGCGCATTTGTTGTAGTATGCGGGGCAATTTTATCCGCAATTGGACATAAATTATTACCGCATAGAACTCATTAAAGTGCGGTTTATTTTGGAGAAGTTTTAATGAAATTTATTGATGAATCCCTTATTCGAATTGAGGCTGGGGATGGTGGTAACGGTTGCGTAAGTTTCCGTCGAGAGAAATTTATTCCGAAAGGCGGCCCTGATGGTGGCGACGGTGGCGATGGTGGCGATGTCTATTTACAAGCCGATGAAAACCTCAATACCTTAATCGATTATCGCTTTAATAAACGCTTTGCCGCAGAGCGTGGAGAGAATGGACGGAGTTCAGATTGTACAGGACGTCGCGGTAAAGATATTATTTTACCTGTTCCCGTGGGAACTCGTGCTATTGATAACGACACCAAAGAAACCTTGGGGGATTTAACCCAACATGGTCAAAAAATGTTGGTAGCTAAAGGCGGTTATCATGGCTTAGGGAATACCCGTTTCAAATCATCGGTAAACCGTGCACCGCGTCAAAAAACAATGGGAACACCGGGCGAAAAACGCGATTTATTATTGGAATTAATGCTACTTGCTGATGTGGGAATGCTCGGTTTACCTAATGCTGGTAAATCCACTTTTATTCGTGCCGTTTCAGCAGCCAAACCAAAAGTTGCAGATTATCCATTTACTACCTTAGTACCAAGTCTCGGTGTTGTGAAAGTGGATGACTCACACAGTTTCGTAGTCGCTGATATTCCCGGATTAATTGAGGGCGCAGCAGATGGTGCTGGGTTAGGAATTCGTTTTTTAAAACATCTAGAACGTTGTAGAGTGCTTATTCATTTAGTCGATATTGCTCCAATTGATGGATCTAATCCAGCAGATAACATAGCTATTATTGAATCTGAACTTTTCCAATACAGTGAAAAACTATCAGAAAAACCGCGTTGGTTGGTATTCAATAAAATTGATACGATGAGCGATGAAGAAGCTGAAGAGCGAGCCAGAGAAATTGCTGAACAATTAGGTTGGGAAGAAGATTATTACTTCATTTCAGCGGCAACAGGGAAAAATGTTTCTCCACTTTGTCGTGATATTATGGACTTTATCATAGCGAATCCACGCGAAGCTGAAATACAGCAAGTTGCACCTGAAGAAGTAAAATTCAAATGGGAGGATTATCATCAAGAACAACTAGCAGAGCATCAATTTGATGATGACGAAGATTGGGATGATGATTGGAGCGAAGAAGACGATGAAGGAATTGAGTTCATCTATAAACCTTAAGAAAGTCTAATTTTGTAAGCATTAAAAATTTAAAAGCACCTAAAACTTTTAGGTGCTTTTTGCTATCAATTAACGCTCAGAAATTTCAGAATCAGTAAAGAAATAAGCAATTTCACGATTTGCACTTTCTATACTATCTGATCCGTGAACTGAGTTTTCACGCTGACTTAATGCAAAATCTTTACGAATTGTACCTTCTGCTGCAGTTTCTGGATTCGTTGTACCAATCAAAGTGCGGTAATCTTTCACTGCATTTTCTTTTTCAAGAACAGAAACCACTATCGGTGAAGACATCATATAATCGACCAAAGGAGCAAAAAATTCTTTGCCTTGATGTTCTGCATAAAAGCCTTCAGCCTGCTCACGAGTTAAGCGTACCATTTTAGAGGCTATGATTTTAAAGCCATTTTGCTCAAAACGAGTTAAGATCGCCCCAATTAGATTACGCTTTACCGCATCAGGTTTAATGATCGAAAAAGTTCTTTCTGTCATCACATCTCCTTACTTCAATGATCTTGATAACATTAAATTTGCTAAAGTTTGCACACCAATTCCTGTTGCCCCAACAGCCCATAAATCACTACCAGATTTACGATAAGTCGCGGAGCAATCAATATGCAACCAATTTTGTTTATAATTTTTTACAAAATACGATAAAAATGCCGTTGCTGTGCTTGCCCCAGCTCCAACTGGAACCGAACCAATATTAGCAATATCGGCAAAAGATGAATTAATTTGTGAACGATGAAAATCTTCAAATGGTAAACGCCAGAAAGGTTCATTTTCCTCTTGTGCTGATTGGAAAAGATTCTTCACGAGATCATCATCCATAGATAATACAGAATGATAGTCATTTCCTACCGCCACTTTTGCTGCGCCAGTTAAAGTCGCACAATCAATAATAAAACCTGGATTTTGACTATCCGCTTCAATTAATCCATCAGCTAACACCAAACGACCTTCCGCATCAGTATTCAGCACTTCTGTGCTCACGCCATTTTTATAAGTAATAATATCGCCTAGCTTAAAGGCATTATTGCTTATCAAATTCTCTGCACAACATAAATACAATTTAACACGTTGATTTAATCCACGAGCGATAGCGAAACCTAAAGCCCCTGTTAATAATGCTGCCCCGCCCATATCAGTTCGCATTGTACTCATTCCATCACTTGGTTTAATGCTGTAGCCGCCACTGTCAAAGGTAATCCCCTTGCCAACTAAACAAGCTAACACGGGCGCATTCGGATCTTGTGTTGGATTAAAATCAAGTTGCAACATAGCGGGCAAGTTAGCAGAGCCTTTCCCTACTGTCCAAATTCCGTAATAACCTTGTTGCTCAAGTTCCTCTCCAGAAATAATCTTAAAACTTACCGCACTTTTTTCATTATAAATGTCCGCTTGGTTTAAGATAAATTCAGCCGCACGCTCCGCTAATTTAACTGGCGTTAGACTTTGTGCTGGTTCATTAATAATTCCACGCACAAAATCGCCACATTCAATACGTGCTAACAATTCATCTTGCGGTTCATCATCTAAATGTGGAAACTCAATCGCGTAATCTTGTTTTGCGGTATAAAAACCTTGATAAAACGCCCAGCAAAATTCTAAATCCCATCCTTCACCGACTAATTCCACATCTTTAATCCCCTGCCCACGTAATTTACGAGCAACTTGTTGAACTAAAGTGCGGTCAGTTTTTTCATTATTTTTTAAATGAATCGTAGCTTTATTAGAGTCAAAGCTCAAAATCGCATTTTTTCCCCAAGCGTCATTCGCTAAGGTATTTGAAAGTGTAATTTGCATATTTATTCCCCCATATATAAACAAAATAAATTTAGAAACTATACCAGCTTTATTTCTGATAGTTAATTATTTGGCATTATTCACTCACTTTTTGACACCAATCTTGATGATTTAAATACCAAATTACCGTTTTTCTTAATCCAGATTCAAAAGTCTCTTTAGGCACCCAACCTAACTTATCATTGATTTTACTTGTATTAAGCGCATAACGAAGATCGTGACCTGGTCTATCTTGCACATAGCAAATTAAATCTTCATATTTATCAATAGGTTTTGGTTTATTAGGTAAAAATTCTTCCAATAAAGAACAAATAGAACGCACCACTTCAATGTTGGACTTTTCATTATTTCCGCCAATATTATAGGTTTCCCCAATAGTTCCTTTCGTCAAAACGTTATATAGTGCATCAATATGATCTTCAACAAATAACCAATCTCTAATTTGTAAACCATCACCATAAATAGGCAGTGTTTTTCCCTCTATCGCATTTAAAATCATCAATGGAATTAATTTTTCAGGATACTGATACGGGCCATAATTATTTGAACTATGTGTAATGATTGTCGGTAACCCATATGTTCTATACCAAGCCTGCACAAGATGATCGCTTGCCGCCTTTGAAGCAGAATAAGGGCTACTAGGTTTATAAGCTGATGTTTCAGTAAATAAACCTTTATTACTTTTTAAATCGCCATAAACTTCATCGGTGGAAATATGTAGAAATCGAAATCTGGATTTTTTTTGATTATCTAAACGCTGCCAATAGTTTAGAGTCGATTCAAGTAGGCTGTAAGTGCCTACAATGTTAGTTTGTATAAACGCTGAAGAAGCGTTTATAGAACGATCAACATGGCTTTCAGCGGCAAGATGGATAACGGCATCAGGTTGATATTGTGCAAAAATATAAGACAACGCCTTAGTATCACAAATATCTGCTTGTACAAAAGCATAACGTGGATGGTTTTCTACAGTTTTAAGTGAGGATAAATTTCCTGCATAAGTCAGCTTATCAACATTTACGATCTTATTATGTGTCTTTTCAAGAAGATAACGGACAAGCGCAGAACCAATAAAACCCGCTCCACCAGTGACTAGAATTGTTCTATTTGTATTCGACATTTTTACCCGAGTCTCGTTATAAACAATTTCAAACGAAAAGTGCGGTAAATTCTACCGCACTTTTAAAAATGATTTCATCAATGATTACGCATAATACATCTCAAACTCAACTGGATGTGGTGCCATATTTAAACGTTCCACTTCTTTACGTTTGATACCGATAAACGCATCAATAAAATCTTTAGCAAATACGCCACCTTGTGTTAAAAATTCATAGTCTTTTTCTAATGAATTCAATGCTTCTTCTAACGAGCTTGCCACTGCTGGAATATCTTTTAATTCTTCTGGAGGAAGATCATAAAGGTTTTTATCCATTGCATCGCCTGGGTGGATTTTGTTTACTACACCATCAAGACCAGCCATCAATAATGCAGCAAATGCTAAATATGGGTTTGCTAAAGGATCTGGGAAACGCGCTTCTATGCGAATCGCTTTTGGATTGGTTACAGCAGGGATACGAATTGAGGCAGAACGATTACTTGCAGAATAAGCCAACAATACAGGTGCTTCATAACCCGGCACTAAACGTTTATATGAATTAGTACTTGAATTAGTGAACGCATTTAAGGCTTTAGCGTGCTTAATGATACCGCCGATGTAGTAAAGTGCGGTTTCAGAAAGACCTGCATATTTATCGCCTTGGAAAATGTTTTTACCGTCTTTACTTAACGACATATTACAGTGCATACCCGAACCATTATCTCCAGTAATTGGTTTTGGCATAAAACATGCTGTTTTGCCATGCTCCAATGCCACATTTTGCACCACATATTTATAGATTTGGGTTTCATCCGCTTTTAAAGTCAGTGTATTGAACTTAGTCGCAATTTCATTCTGCCCTGCAGTCGCCACTTCATGATGATGGGCTTCGATGACTAATCCCATTTCTTCTAAAATCAAGCACATTTCAGAACGAATATCGTGCGCACTATCAATTGGTGCAACGGCACAATATCCGCCTTTTTTCAATGGACGATAAGCATTATTACTTTCTTCATATTTTTTATTCGTGTTCCAAGCAGCTTCTATATCATCAATAGAAAAAGACGCTTTGTTCATTGATACATTAAAACGCACATCATCAAATAAGAAGAATTCAGGCTCTGGGCCGAAAAAAGCTTGATCCGCAATGCCAGTTGAACGCATATAATTTTCTGCACGAATTGCAATAGAGCGCGGATCGCGATCATAGCTTTGCATTGTCGTTGGTTCATAAACACTACAACGAATAGAAAGCGTTGGAATTTGCGCGAATGGATCGACAACTGCGGTTTCAGCCATTGGCATAAGCAACATATCGGCTTTATTAATGGTTTTCCATCCTTCTACAGAGGAACCATCAAACATCTTGCCGTCTTCAAACATATCTTCATCAACAAGGCTAACTGGGATAGAAACACCATGTTCTTTACCTTTAATGTCAGTAAAACGAAGCAATACAAACCTAATATCATTCTCTTCGATCAATTTAAACACGGAAGCAATGGCATCTGACATAGTAGATCCTCTTTCTATATAAAAAATTAAGTAAGCATTATAGTCTAATCAAATCTGACTTTCATTAGATTTGTTGTGGCGTTATAGTAAAAAGCACGGAAAGCCTGTATAATAGCTGCTATTAAAAATAAGTTGTATTTTATTCAATGAACGGTACAATATGCCCAATCAATCAATCAATCAATCAATCAATCAATCAATCAATCAATCAATCAATCAATCAATCAATCAATCAATCAATCAATCAATCAATCAATCAATCAAAGTCTGTCATTATTGCAGGTAATGGAACAAGTTTAAAATCAATTGACTATAGTTTATTACCTAAAGATTATGATGTTTTCCGTTGCAATCAATTTTATTTTGAAGATCATTATTTTCTTGGTAAGAAAATAAAAAAGGTATTTTTTAATTTTTCTGTAATTTTTGAACAATACTATACGTTTCTGCAATTAATTAAAAATAATGAATATGAATATGCTGATATTATTTTGTCATCTTTTCTGAATTTAGGGGATTCAGAATTAAAGATAATCCAGCGTTTAGAAAAATTATTACCACAAATTGATCTTGGTCATAACTATTTAAAAAAACTACGAGCTTTTGATGCTCATTTACAATATCACGAACTATATGAGAATAAGAGGATTACATCAGGCGTCTATATGTGTGCAGTGGCAACTGCTATGGGTTATAAAGATCTTTATTTGACAGGCATTGATTTTTATCAAGAAAAAGGGAATCCTTACGCATTTCATCATCAAAAAGAAAATATTATTAAATTATTACCTTCTTTTTCACAAAATAAAAGTCAAAATGATATCCATTCTATGGAATATGATTTAAATGCACTTTATTTCTTACAAAAACATTATGGTGTAAATATTTACTGTATTTCGCCAGAAAGTCCTCTATGTAATTATTTTCCTTTATCACCACTGAATAACCCATTTACTTTTATTCCTGAAGAAAAGAAAAATTACACGCAAGATATTTTAATTCCGCCGAAGTTTGTATATAAAAAAATTGGTATATATTCCAAACCAAGAATTTACCAAAATCTGGTTTTTCGGTTGATCTGGGATATATTACGTTTACCTAATGATATAAAAAAAGCTTTGAAAGCAAAGAAAATGAGACTACGCAAATAAACCTGAGGTATAATGCCTCGTTTTCTTCAACATAAGACAACAACCTATATTAGGATTAGGTGCAGTAAATTGCACCTTTTTTATAAAATCATATACCGTGCAAAATTGCACCTTACTCGAAGCATTAGATAATGAAAAACGAAATTGATATTAAAAAACTCCGTAACATCGCAATTATTGCGCACGTAGACCATGGTAAAACCACTCTTGTAGATAAACTTCTGCAACAATCTGGTACTTTTGAATCTGCACGTGGTGATGTAGATGAACGCGTTATGGACTCAAATGATCTTGAAAAAGAACGTGGCATTACAATTCTTGCAAAAAATACCGCGATTAACTGGAATGACTACCGTATTAACATCGTGGATACTCCAGGACACGCCGACTTCGGTGGCGAAGTTGAACGTGTGCTTTCTATGGTAGATTCTGTTCTATTAGTTGTTGATGCGTTTGATGGCCCAATGCCACAAACGCGTTTCGTGACTCAAAAAGCATTTGCTCACGGATTAAAACCAATCGTGGTCATCAATAAAGTTGATCGCCCTGGTGCGCGTCCTGACTGGGTTGTAGATCAAGTATTCGACTTATTTGTCAATCTTGGTGCAAGCGATGAACAGTTAGACTTCCCAATTATCTATGCTTCAGCATTAAATGGTGTTGCAGGTCTTGAACACGAAGATTTAGCGGAAGATATGACGCCATTATTTGAAGCCATTGTGAAATATGTAGAACCGCCCAAAGTAGAACTTGATGCGCCATTCCAAATGCAAATTTCACAATTAGACTACAACAACTATGTAGGCGTTATCGGCATTGGTCGTATTAAGCGTGGTTCAATTAAACCAAATCAACCTGTTACTATCATCAATAGTGAAGGAAAAACTCGTCAAGGTCGTATCGGTCAAGTACTTGGTCATCTTGGTTTACAACGTTATGAAGAAGACGTTGCTTATGCAGGCGATATTGTTGCGATCACGGGTTTAGGAGAATTAAATATTTCAGATACGATTTGTGATATTAACGCAGTTGAAGCACTGCCATCATTAACTGTTGATGAACCAACAGTAACCATGTTCTTCTGTGTAAACACCTCTCCATTTGCAGGGCAAGAAGGAAAATATGTCACATCACGTCAAATTCTTGAACGTTTAAATAAAGAATTGGTTCACAACGTGGCATTACGCGTAGAAGAAACCCCAAACCCAGATGAATTCCGTGTTTCTGGTCGTGGGGAATTACATCTTTCTGTATTAATTGAAAATATGCGTCGTGAAGGTTATGAACTTGCCGTTTCTCGTCCTAAAGTAATCTATCGTGATATTGACGGTAAAAAACAAGAGCCATACGAACAAGTAACTATCGATGTGGAAGAACAGCATCAAGGTTCAGTGATGGAAGCATTGGGTATCCGTAAAGGTGAAGTTCGAGACATGTTGCCTGACGGTAAAGGCCGCGTTCGCTTAGAATATATCATTCCTAGCCGCGGATTAATTGGTTTCCGTGGCGATTTTATGACCATGACTTCTGGCACAGGCTTACTTTACTCAAGCTTTAGCCACTATGATGAAATCAAAGGTGGAGATATTGGCCAACGTAAAAATGGTGTATTAATCTCAAACGCAACAGGTAAAGCACTGGGTTACGCATTATTTGGCTTACAAGAACGTGGTAAGTTAATGATTGATGCAAACGTGGAAGTTTATGAAGGGCAAATTATCGGTATTCATAGTCGTTCAAACGACTTAACTGTAAACTGCTTACAAGGTAAAAAACTGACCAATATGCGTGCGTCAGGTAAAGACGATGCGATTGTGCTGACTACACCTGTAAAATTCAGTCTTGAACAAGCCATTGAATTTATCGATGACGATGAATTAGTGGAAGTGACACCTGAATCGATTCGTATCCGTAAAAAACTTTTAACGGAAAACGATCGTAAACGGGCAAATCGTACAACGACAAGTACTAGCACGCATTAATAAACAACTTTAGCACGAAAATTTGTAAAAAAATTAACCGCACTTTGGGGATACAACTAAAGTGCGGTTATTTTTATGCTCAATTTACTAAGGCGAAAGTCTTTCTCTAATCCAATTATCGCTTTCTTTACGATAACGAATGCGATCATGTAAACGGCTTGGTCGCCCTTGCCAAAATTCCACGGTTTCTGGCACGACTAAATAGCCGCCCCAATAATCTGGTCGAGGCACGTTTAACGGATGTTTAGCAACAACCAATGCGGCTTTTGCTAGTAAAGATTTATAATTAGAAATCACCGCACTTTGTTCACTTGCCCAAGCACCTATACGACTGGTGTAAGGTCGGGTAGCAAAATATTTATCGGATTGTTCTGCTGAAATTTTAACCGCCTTACCTTCAATCCGCACTTGGCGTTCCAATTCAGGCCAAAAGAAAGTCAGCGCGACATAAGGATTACTCTCAATACAGCTGCCTTTTCGGCTAAGATAATTGGTAAAAAAGACAAAACCTTGTTCAGTGACTTCTTTTAGCAAAACCATTCGGCTATTTGGGCGACCTTGTTCATCAACAGTCGCAATATTCATTGCGGTAGGCTCATTAACTTGCGCATGAATTGCCTCTTTCTGCCACTGTTCAAATTGCGAAATTGGATTTTCATAGCAATCATTTTGTGAAAGCACGCGTTTAGTATATTCATCACGAATATTGTGTAATTCCATTTTCTCTCCTTTCAAATTTGATGAAAAATGCAAGTAGAATAAAGACCCTAAAAGCATTCGTCAATTACCATAAAATATAAAACGCAAATGTAATCAACTCTTGCAATTATTAGAAATATGCGTATCATCTAGCCCCCTATATTCAACCTCGGGTTCCCTAACCCCGATTTATTTAAACTAAAAAGGTACAACATGAAATTAAACTCTCCGATCTTTAATGATCAACAAAAACGTCGTGCAATCATCTGGCTCAGCTTTTTCCACATATTCATCATTGCCGCAAGCAATTACTTTGTTCAAATCCCTTTTGAAATCACGCTAAAATTGACCGCACTTGGTGCAGCAAACGATTTTTCCTTCCACAGCACTTGGGGAACGCTCACATTCCCATTTATCTTTTTAGCTACCGATTTAACTGTACGTATTTTCGGTGCGGAAGATGCGAGAAAAATCATCTTCGTGGTGATGTTTCCTGCACTTATTGTAAGTTACGTCATATCGGTTTTATTCTCTGAAAGCAAATTCCAAGGTTTTGAATCATTAACGCATTTTGATCTGTTTGTATTCCGTATTGCTATTGCGAGCTTTGCCGCTTACGTGGTAGGACAATTACTGGATGTGATCGTATTTAACCGCTTACGCCAGTTAAAAACTTGGTGGGTGGCGCCAACTAGCTCAATGACATTTGGCTCAATGGCGGATACGTTTGTTTTCTTCAGTGTAGCCTTCTATCAAAGTGCCGATCCGTTCATGGCTGAACACTGGGTACAACTCGGCTTTGTAGATTACCTGTTTAAGCTATTTGTCGGCATTATATTATTCGTACCAGCCTATGGCGTAGTATTAAATGTTATTTTACGAAAACTACAAATGCTCGTAACAGAACGCGTTCCTGCATAAACTAAATTTCTGGCGCATATAAAACAATTAACCCCGCTCTTTTGAGTGGGATTAATTGTTTTTGAAATACTGCAAATAAAAATTAAATTAATTTAACAGGTACTTTTACGACTAATTTTTTTATTTTTTCTGTTTTTCCATTCACTACACAGCAAGGTTTATGCGGTTCGTAAGGATAGAATACAGCGAACATTTTTGGTTTCATTGTAACGGTGAATTTATCATCAATATCTGCACAAAGTTGATAATCATCCGCTTCGTTATAAGATTCATATTTAGACAAATCAGGATAATTAGCGCCAACTTCTATATTTTCCATACCGCGGATTAACACCTGAACATCTAAGTATTCATGATGTAACTCTGCTTTTTTACTGCTTGGTTCTGCTGTTTCTGGTTCCATTACGTTCATATAAATTTGATCGTTAATATCATGGCGACCATTTTCTAACGCATTCAAATCTAACGTATTCAAATAATCACATACTTCAGCAATCGCTTTTGGTAAACCAACTTTAAAATTTGGGCTGGTTAAGCTGCTAATAATCATAGAATTTTCCTTATAGTGGATAAAAGTTATCCTATGATACCAAGTCGGTTAAATGAAATAAAGTTACCAATCACACAAAAACCTCTGTATAATGCTTAGGCTTTATTTTCTACATTAGCGTGCGGCTATCAAAAGAAATTTTTAAACGCCCAAAGTGCGGTCATTTTTTCGAAAGATTTCTTTTGCTAGTCGCAATCTGGAAAATAAGGCATTGTTTTTAATATAAATTTTAAGGAAAACATTGTGAATCCAATTGTTAAACAATTTAAATACGGTCAGCATACCGTAACCCTAGAAACTGGCGCAATTGCACGTCAAGCAACTGCTGCGGTCATGGCAAGCATGGACGATACCACGGTATTCGTTACTGTTGTGGCTAAAAAAGATGTAAAAGAAGGTCAAGACTTCTTCCCATTAACCGTAAACTACCAAGAGCGTACTTATGCGGCGGGTAAAATCCCTGGTGGTTTCTTCAAACGTGAAGGTCGTCCATCTGAAGGCGAAACTTTAATTGCACGTTTAATCGACCGTCCAATTCGTCCATTATTCCCAGAAGGTTTCTTCAACGAAATCCAAGTTGTGGCAACTGTAGTTTCTGTAAACCCACAAATCAGCCCTGACTTAGTGGCAATGATCGGTGCTTCTGCAGCATTAACCTTATCTGGTGTGCCTTTCAATGGTCCTATCGGTGCGGCGCGCGTTGGTTTTATCGATAACCAATTCGTATTAAACCCAACAATGGCTGAACAAAAACAAAGCCGTTTAGACTTAGTAGTTGCAGGTACTGACAAAGCCGTATTAATGGTTGAATCTGAAGCCGACGTTTTAACTGAAGAACAAATGTTAGCGGCGGTCGTATTCGGTCATCAACAACAACAAGTTGTAGTTGAAGCAATCAAAGAATTTGCAAAAGAAGTGGGCAAACCACGTTGGGATTGGGTTGCGCCACAACCAAACACAGATTTAATCAACAAAGTAAAAGCGATTGCTGAAGCACGTTTAGGCGATGCATACCGCATTACTGAAAAACAAGCACGTTACGAACAAATCGATGCGATTAAAGCAGATGTGATTGCACAAATCACAGCTGAAGATGAAGAAATCAGCGAAGGTAAAATCGTGGATATTTTCACCGCACTTGAAAGCCAAATCGTTCGTGGCCGTATCATTGCAGGCGAACCACGTATTGATGGTCGTACCGTTGATACCGTTCGTGCATTAGATATTTGTACTGGTGTATTACCACGTACTCACGGTTCTGCAATTTTCACCCGTGGTGAAACGCAAGCATTAGCTGTTGCAACGTTAGGTACTGAACGTGATGCACAAATCATTGATGAATTAACAGGCGAACGTCAAGATCACTTCTTATTCCATTATAATTTCCCTCCATATTCTGTAGGCGAAACAGGAATGATCGGTTCTCCAAAACGTCGTGAGATCGGTCACGGTCGTTTAGCAAAACGTGGTGTAGCGGCTGTTATGCCTAGCCTTGCGGAATTCCCGTATGTTGTGCGTGTTGTATCTGAAATTACTGAATCTAACGGTTCTTCTTCTATGGCATCGGTATGTGGTGCGTCTTTAGCATTAATGGATGCGGGTGTACCAATCAAAGCTGCTGTTGCAGGAATCGCAATGGGCTTAGTGAAAGAAGAAGATAAATTCGTGGTGCTTTCAGATATTTTAGGCGATGAAGACCATTTGGGCGATATGGACTTTAAAGTGGCAGGTACACGTGAAGGTGTCACTGCGCTTCAAATGGACATCAAAATTGAAGGTATCACACCTGAAATTATGCAAATTGCATTAAACCAAGCGAAAAGTGCACGTATGCACATTCTTGGAGTAATGGAACAAGCAATCCCTGCTCCACGCGAGGATATTTCTGACTATGCACCACGTATCTATACAATGAAAATTGATCCTAAAAAAATCAAAGATGTGATTGGTAAAGGTGGTGCAACAATCCGTTCACTAACTGAAGAAACTGGCACTTCTATCGATATTGATGACGATGGTACAGTGAAAATTGCCGCAGTCGATGGAAATGCTGCGAAAAATGTAATGGGACGCATTGAAGAAATCGTTGCAGAAGTTGAAGCTGGCGCAATTTATAAAGGTAAAGTCACTCGTCTTGCTGATTTTGGTGCATTCGTCGCAATCGTTGGAAATAAAGAAGGTTTAGTTCATATTTCTCAAATTGCAGAAGAGCGCGTAGAAAAAGTTAGCGATTACCTCCAAGTGGGTCAAGAAGTAAACGTAAAAGTTGTTGAAATAGATCGTCAAGGTCGTATTCGTTTAACAATGAAAGACTTGGCTCCAAAACAAGAAACTGAAATTAACCAAGAAATGTCTTCCGAAGAACAAGAATAATCTTGGAATATCGAATCAAAACTTGGTAGCGATCGCTGCCAAGTTTTGTTGTTTTCCAACTTTTAGGCATAAAGAAAGCAAATGCGGTGTTTTCGCTTATCTCGCCATTTTATAGTCTATTTATTTAGCTTATGTGCGATCTTACTCCTTGTAGGCTGTGTTCAGTCTAGGGGCGGTTTTGTGTCTAAAAATCATGTCGTGTTGGCTGAACAAAATCCGAATACTCACTTTGAACAAGAAGTGATGATCGTACGATTAAGCCAAGTACTACTGGTTGGAAAAATGAGTAATGAAGAACGTGCATCGCTACATTTTGAACGTGGCGTACTCTATGATTCCCTTGGATTATGGGGACTTGCTCGTTACGATTTTACTCAAGCCCTTGCTTTACAGCCTAAAATGGCATCTGTGTACAATTACTTAGGGCTTTATTTATTGCTTGAAGAAGATTACGACGGCGCATTGGATGCTTTCAATACGGTGTTTGAATTAGATTCAGGTTATGACTATACCCACCTTAATCGTGGTTTAAATTTTTATTATGTAGGGCGCTACCATCTTGCTCAGCAAGATTTCTTACAGTTCTACCAAGCCGATACAAAAGATCCCTATCGTGTCTTATGGCTATATTTGAACGAACAAAAATTAAAACCACAAGAAGCCCAAACAAACCTTGTTGAACGAGCAAAAGGGCTATCAGAGGACTTCTGGGGTACACATATCGTTCAATATTACTTAGGACACATTTCTGTAGAAGAATTACAACAACGTGCGAGTGAATTTGCTGAAAATTCACAACAATATGCTGAAATTCTCACAGAAACCTATTTTTATCTAGCAAAACAAAAACTCAATGTAGGGCTAGTAGATGAAGCGGCTGCTTTATTTAAACTAGCTATGGCAAATCAGGTTTATAACTTTGTTGAGTATCGTTTTGCTGCGTTTGAACTAATGAAATTAAAACCGGTTCAAACAGAAGACGAAAAAGAAGAGAAAAGTGCTGTGGCAAAATAAGTACTTAGGGTAGGTATACCCTAAGTTATGCAAAGCGGTTCTCCTTTGGAGAACTGCTCTCCTCCAATGAGGCAGCACCAAAATTAGCCTAGAGTATATTTACCCTAGGACTACGTTTTAATAGCAACATAAACCCGAAAGCCCGTTGAGTTTTCCTTATTTATATTCGAGTATTTTAATGACTGACAAAATTACTTTTAATGACTTAGGCTTACCTGAGTTCATCTTAAAAGCTGTTTCTGACTTAGGTTTTGAAACCCCTTCTCCAATTCAACAAGCTTGTATCCCACATTTGCTCAGTGGCAATGATGTGCTAGGTATGGCACAAACGGGTAGTGGTAAAACCGCTGCTTTTGCACTACCTTTATTAGCACAAATCGATCCAAGTGAAAAACATCCACAAATGTTAGTAATGGCACCTACTCGCGAACTTGCTATTCAAGTTGCCGATGCTTGCGAACAATTTGTTAAATATGCGCATGGCACTCGAATTGTTACCTTATATGGCGGGCAACGTTATGATATCCAACTTCGTGCATTAAAACAAGGCGCACAAGTGGTTGTGGGTACACCAGGTCGTATTCTTGACCATATTCGCCGCGGAACATTAAATCTTTCTGAACTTCGTTTTATCGTATTAGATGAAGCCGATGAAATGCTACGTATGGGGTTCATTGATGATGTAGAAACCGTGATGGCTGAATTACCAGAAAATCATCAAACTGCGTTATTCTCTGCAACAATGCCTGAACCGATCCGTCGTATTACGAAACGTTTTATGAATGATCCGAAAGAAGTGAAGATCAAAGTTAATAACGAAAATGCTCCAGATATTGAGCAAAGTTGTTGGTATGTGCACGGCGTACGTAAAAATGAAGCCCTTCTTCGTTTCTTAGAAGTGGAAGATTTTGATGCGGCGATTATTTTTGCTCGCACTAAAACCGGTACTTTAGACATTACAGAACTACTTGAGAAAAATGGTTTCCGTTCCGCCGCACTTAATGGCGATATGACACAACAATTACGCGAACAAACCCTCGATCGCTTACGTAATGGCAGTTTAGATATTGTTGTCGCAACCGATGTGGCTGCTCGTGGTATTGATATTGAACGTATCAGCCTTGTGGTAAACTACGACATTCCGCTGGATGCAGAATCTTATGTACATCGAATTGGGCGTACTGGTCGTGCAGGTCGTTCTGGTCGTGCTTTATTATTCGTTGAACCTCGTGAGCGTCGTTTACTTCGTAATATTGAACACCTAATGAAAAAAGGTATCAATGAAGTAGAATTGCCAAATCATCTTGTGTTACAAGAATGCCGCCGCAAAAAATTCGTTGCAAAAATTACGAAACAACTCGAGCATCACGATTTAGAGCAATATCGTAGTTTATTAGAAGACTTATTCACAGCCGATCAAGATCAAGAAGATATTGCTGCTGCAATGTTAATGTTGTTACAAGGTAAACAAAAATTAATTCTTCCACCTGATCCGTCAATGGAAAAACGTCGTCGTGAACGTAATGAATGCGGTGATCGCCGTGAAAATCCACGTTCAGCTGAACGTCGTGGCGAGCGTAAAGGCTACGGAAATCCACGACCAATGGATTTATATCGTATCGAAGTCGGTCGTGCAGATGGTGTAGAAGTTCGTCATATCGTTGGTGCGATTGCTAACGAAGGCGATATTAACAGCCGTTATATTGGTCATATTAAACTTTATGATGATTACACTACCGTTGAATTGCCACAAGGTATGCCGAAAGAATTATTGCAACAATTCGGAAAAACACGCGTATTGAATAAACAAATGCAAATGTCTTTCTTAGGTGCAGTAAAATCCGATAATTCCCGTGGCGG
This sequence comes from Haemophilus sp. HN_Hi10, assembly GCF_049821985.1. Taxonomy (NCBI): domain Bacteria; kingdom Pseudomonadati; phylum Pseudomonadota; class Gammaproteobacteria; order Pasteurellales; family Pasteurellaceae; genus Haemophilus; species Haemophilus sp. HN_Hi10. Next base: position 560,126 of record NZ_CP187495.1, read on the forward strand.
TGATGATTTTAACGGTAAACGTAAAGGCCGTGGGGGCGATTTCCGTGGAGAACGCGGACGTAATGAACGAAATGGTGACAATCGTGGAAATCGTAAATTTAATGAAAAAAGTAACCGCACTTTTAGCGACAAACCACGCCGTGATCGTAGATCATCATTCTAAAAATAAATAGTCTGATATTTTACATACGCTTAGCCTCTTGAACCTCAAGGGGCTTTTTATTGTCTATAGTGAAAGTTTTGGCTACAATCCCATAACTTTTTTATATAGGAAAAATCATTGAAAGGTCTTTTTTTACGTATTATTACTGCTCTAGCTTTATTATTTTGGGCTATTGATATGGTATTCCCATGGCAATTTTTACGTCATACTGAAGAAAATCATTATGCTGCAATTCAAGCTAGGGGATCACTTTATGTAGGTACAATAAATAACCAGATTTCTTATTTTACCAATAAAGATGGTGAACGAGGCTTTGAATATGAATTAGCCAAAGCATTTGCTGATTCACTAGGTGTAGAACTCGAAATGAAAACTTTCGATAATCAAGAGCAGTTATTTGATGAACTTGATAAACATAATATTGATTTAGCTGCCGCCCATCTTTTATACCATCCTAAAAATGCGGAACGTTTCCAAATAGGCCCAGCATATCATTCTGCTTCATGGCAATTAGCTTATCGAAAAAATGAAAATCGTCCTAAAAATTTAGGTAACGTAAAGAAAGATATTTATATCTCAAATAATTTAGCATTAGAAGAAACGTTAAAAGAATTACAAAAACAATATCCACAATTAACTTGGAAAAGAAATCAAACACTTACTCAAGAAGAACTATTACTACAATTGGCTGAAGGCAAAATTCCTTACGTTATTGCAAATTCTATTGATATTGCTGCAATGCAACAAATAAAACCAGAATTAGCCATTGCCTTTGATATTACTGATGAAGCAAACGTTCACTGGTATTTACCCAATAAATCCTACCACGATCTGCAAACGGCTTTACTCAATTTTATGAATAATGCCGAAGAAACGGGGCTTTTAGATAATTTAAAAGAAAAATATTTAGGACATATTTCACAATTTGATTACGTGGATACGCGTTCTTATATGAACGCGATTGAAAATACACTGCCACAATATTCACCGCTTTTTGAAAAATATCAGGGAGAATTAGATTGGCGGTTACTCGCAGCAGTGGCTTATCAAGAATCCCATTGGGATCCTCACGCAACATCGCCAACTGGCGTACGTGGCATAATGATGCTCACCAAAAATACCGCACAACATATGAAAATCAGTGATAGAACAAATCCTGAACAAAGTATTAAAGCAGGTTCAGAATATTTACACTGGTTGATTAGTCAGCTTCCTGAAAGCATTGAAAAGGAAGAAAAAATTTGGTTTGCCTTAGTTGCCTATAACATAGGACTCGGTCACTTAATTGACGCACGTCGTTTAACTCAAAATCTTGGAGGAAATCCAGATAATTGGCTCAATGTGAAAAAAAATCTGCCTTTATTAGCAGAAAAACGCTATTATTCCCAACTCAAATACGGCTATGCTCGAGGCTATGAAGCCTATCAATATGTGGAAAATATTCGCCGCTATATGAATAGCATCGTAAATTATCATCGAGTCCAAGAAAATCAAACAATAAATGATAATGCAAGCAACGAAAGTGCGGTTAAAAATTTAGAAGAAATAAAAGAAAATAAGGATTAATAAAATGTTAAAACGCAAAACTTTTCTTAAAAAGAAAGCTAATTTACAACAAAGTTCTTTATCACGAAATCTACGTTTAAGACGTTTAAAACACCGCAAACAACAACAATTTTCGAGACATTCATTGCAATTTGTCGTACAAGAAATTTGTTGTTAATTAATCTATTTTTTATCAAAATAAAGAAAAAAATAACCGCACTTTTTTATATAATTTATATCATTAAAGTGCGATCTTTGTTTTACAATAATCGTAAAATATAGTGTTAAATTTTATAGATTAATCAATATTTTATTCTGATTTTATCCCTAAGTTTCCAATTTTCACACCGACTAGACCAATAGATACGGGATCAAAATAATCCCCTAAAAATTTAAACAATTCATTTAACTCTGTAAAAGAACGCTGAATTTTTATTTGATCCTCCACTTTACGCACAAATTCATAGCGTATGTTATTTTCTTCAAAATAAGCCGTTAGAGTTAAATAAATCCTTTCAAAGAAATGGCTTTTTGCCCCCTCCTCTCCGGGATCACTAATACGCACATTCCACGTATTATTAAGTAGAATTTGAGGCTGTTTTGACATATTTTACTCCTTATTATTTTTAACCTAAGAAAAACCCGATTATAAAGTTTCTGTAATCAAAAAATTTATAATCGGGCTTTTCAAACATTTTCCCTGGGTGTTTCACTTTACGTTGGTAACTGCCTTTCCCTTTACGTTTTTTCTCAACACGCTGACGAAATAATTTATCGCCTAGCAATGCCATCACTGCATTATCTTTTATCACGCCTCGAGTATGCTGATAAACGGTTTCATTTTCAACCGCACTTTTTTGTTGCTTTGCCATAATTTTTCCTCAAAAAAGCCGCAGAAGGATTTCCACGGCGGGAGTATTATACTCGCAAACGTTTAGATTACAAAATCTCAAGTACACTTTCTGGTGGACGCCCTATTTTAGCTTTATCGCCATTTATAACAATTGGGCGTTCAATAAGTGCTGAATGTTCACTCATGGTTTTTAATAATTCAGCTTGAGAGAGCTCTAAATTATCTAAATTTAAGCTTTTATATAAATCATCTTTCGTTCGCATCATTTGACGAACATCATCAATGCCTAATTTTTTGGCAATGCTTTGTAATTCATTAACGGAATATTGCTTTTGTAAATACAGTTCAATTATTGGCTGAACACCTTGATTTTCTAATAATGCTAGCGTTTCACGGCTTTTTGAGCAATGTGGGTTGTGATAAATAATAACAGACATAGGATTTCCTTTTAGTAGCTATAAACACTGTAAATTTTAACTTATAATGGCGAAAAATACTTATAGGAAAAGAAATTATGCTAGAAATGTTAAAAAGCTGGTACTCGCGCCGTTTAAGTGATCCGCAAGCGATGGGACTATTAGCAATATTATTATTTGGCTTTATCTCCATTTATTTTTTTGGAGATTTAATCGCACCTTTGTTAATTGCTCTAGTACTATCCTATTTACTAGAAATGCCAATCAATTTTTTAAATCAATATTTAAAATGCCCAAGAATGTTAGCGACAATTCTTATTTTCGGTAGTTTTATTGGTCTAGCAGCAATTTTCTTTTTGGTATTGGTGCCAATGTTATGGAATCAAACTATTTCCTTATTAAGTGATTTGCCCGCTATGTTTAATAAATCTAATGAATGGCTACTCAATTTACCCGAAAATTATCCTGAACTTATTGATTATTCAATGGTTGATTCTATTTTCAATTCTGTACGAGAAAAAATCCTTGGTTTTGGTGAATCAGCTGTAAAACTTTCTTTAGCCTCCATCATGAACTTGGTTTCTTTAGGAATTTATGCCTTTTTAGTACCATTAATGATGTTTTTTATGTTGAAGGATAAATCAGAACTTTTACAAGGCGTGAGCCGTTTCTTACCGAAAAATAGAAACTTAGCCTTCAAAGTATGGAAAGAAATGCAACAGCAAATTTCTAATTACATTCACGGAAAATTATTAGAAATACTGATTGTTACTTTAATCACTTATATTATTTTCTTAATTTTCGGGCTAAATTATTCGCTCTTATTGGCTTTTGCGGTGGGCCTTTCAGTTCTCGTCCCTTATATTGGCGCAGTTATTGTCACTATTCCTGTTGCATTGGTTGCTTTATTCCAGTTTGGAATCAGCCCAACATTTTGGTACATCATTATTGCTTTTGCTGTAAGCCAACTTTTAGATGGAAATCTCCTTGTGCCTTATTTATTTTCTGAAGCCGTGAATTTACATCCATTAATTATTATCATTTCAGTATTAATTTTTGGCGGTTTATGGGGATTTTGGGGCGTATTTTTTGCCATTCCTTTAGCCACTTTAGTAAAAGCCGTAATAAATGCCTTACCTCAAGATTAAATAATTTTTGAATTTTAAGTACTCTTAGAGGTTTTTATATAAATAAAAAATAGTTAATCGTAAATTTTCGATTAACTATTTTTTTAATTTATTCTAAACGTAAATTAACTAAGGTAATTCATCAATTCCTTTATCTACTTTAGGTGGGATCATATGCTCACGACGTAAACCAACATCGTATGCAATGGCGATGGCAACAAAAATTGAAGAATAAGTACCAAATCCAATACCTACAAGTAACGCCAAAGAGAAGTTATGAATTGATGGACCGCCAAAGAAGAACAATGCGATCACAACAACTAATGTGGTAACCGAAGTAATGATAGTTCTTGATAAAGTTTGCGTTAAAGAAATATCAATAATATCAATCGTATCTAATCGTCTAATTTTTCGGAAATTTTCACGAACTCTGTCAAATACCACAATACTATCGTTAATAGAGTAACCCACCACAGATAAAATCGCGGCGACAAAAGTGAGATCAATTTCAATTTGTAATGCAGAGAATACCCCTAGCGTAATAATTACGTCGTGCGCAAGAGAAGCTATACCACCAAAACCTAAACGCCATTCAAAACGTGACCCCACATAAATAAGCACCATTGCTAATGTCGCTAAAGTTGCATATACCGCACCTTGTGCTAATTCTTCGCCAACGTTTGGGCCAACAAATTCAATACTGCGAATTTGAATGTCTTTATCTACATTCTGTAGCATATTTTTGACGTGTTCACCAATGGTAGAATCATTATTACTTGCAGGTAAACGAATCATTACATCTTGAACCGATCCTGTGGTTTGAACAACTGGGCTTTCAATTCCATTTTCGTGAAGTTTATTACGGATTTGTTCAAGATTAGCGGATTGCGAGAAGTGGGTATCAAATACCACTCCACCAGTAAAATCTAAGCCCCAGTTAAATCCTTTGGTAATAATAAAAAATAGAGAAATTACCATTAAAAGTGCGGATAATATATAACCCAATTTACGCACTTTCATAAATTCAGTCAATGGGAACGGGAGCTTGATCCCATTGATTTCACGGATAAAATGTCCGCCTTTATCTTTTGTAAAAAGTTTCATCATTTCCCACCTAAATTAATAATTTTTTAAGTTGTTTACCGCCGTAAAGGGCATTAACTAATGCGCGAGTACCTGTAATCGCGGTAAACATAGAAATCGCAACACCAAGTGAAAGCGTAATCGCAAAACCTTGAATTGGGCCTGTTCCTACCGCGTATAGAATAATTGCGGTTAAGATTGTGGTTAAGTTTGCGTCAAAAATAGAAGTAAATGCGCCGTTATAACCTTCATTAATCGCTTGCTGAATTGAACGACCATTACGAATTTCTTCTTTAATACGTTCAAAAATTAATACGTTCGCATCTACTGACATACCTAAAGTTAAAACGATACCCGCAATACCTGGCATTGAAAGCGTCGCTCCGGGTAAAATAGACATTAATCCCATAAGTAATACGATATTAATAACAAGTGCAAAACTTGCAATCACACCAAACATTTTGTAGTAAAACAACATAAAAGCAATAACCGCAACTAATCCCCAAAGGCTCGCATTAATCCCTTGTTCTACATTTTGCGCACCTAATGATGGGCCAATTGTTCGTTCTTCAACAATTTGAATTGGTGCAATTAATGCGCCAGATTTCAACAAGGTAGAAAGATTATGCGCTTCGGCAATACTATCAACACCAGTAATTTGGAAATTAGAACCAAAACGCCCTTGAATTGTTGCAACATTAATGACTTCTTCATGCTTTTCTAAAATGGTTTTGCCATTTTCATCTTTTTTACCGTTATCTTTATATTCAACATAAAGCGTTGCCATTGGTTTTTTGTAATATTTTTTAGTGGTCTGAGACATAATCTCGCCACCTTCGCTATCCAAGGTTACACTTACTTGCGGCGTACTTGAATGCTGATCTAAACCAGAGCTTGAATTAATAATATGCTCCCCACCTAATACGGCACGTTTAAATAATGCTACAGGATGACCTTGGCGATCATATTTAACTTCCGAATCAGCTGGTAACATATTACGAGAAATAGCATCGGCTGTAACATTTTGATTTACGATACGAAACTCAAGTGTTGCCGTTGCCCCTAAAATTTCTTTTGCACGTGCAGTGTCTTGAACACCTGGTAATTCAATCACAATACGCTCCGCACCTTGACGTTGAATTACTGCTTCTACAACCCCTAATTCAGCAACACGTTTACGTAAAATCGTTAAATTTTGCTCAATGGCTAAGTCGCGTGCTTCATTTAATGCTGCAGTAGATAGCCCTAAATTAATACTATCAGCATCAGGCTCAGTAATGTCTAATGTTGGATGCAATTGGCGAATAATTCGCTCAGCTTTAGCACGCTGGCTTACATTAGCTAAGGTTATCAACGTACCAAAATGCTCAGTATTTTTAATAGCAGTATATTGAATTTTTTCTTTACGAAGTTCGCCACGCAAACTGTCTTGTAACTGCTCTTGGCGTTTTACAAGTGCTGCATTCATATCCACTTCCATCAAAAAACGAACCCCACCGCGTAAATCCAATCCCCATTTCATTGGGTTAGCACCAAACATACTTAACCAAGCTGGAGTCGCAGGAGCAAGATTTAATGCAGTGGTGTAATTATTGCCAAGACGTTCAGCAATTTTATCTTTAGCAAGAAGTTGATCATCGGTATTAGTAAAACGAGCTAGAATTGAGCCATTCTCAAGCACGATAGATTTGGTTGGAAGATTATTGGTTTTAAGCACATCTTGAACTTGTCCAAGCACGCTAGTATTCGCTTCTTGACCGCGTGTACCGGAAATTTGCACCGCAGGATCTTCACCATAAATATTTGGAAGAGAATATAAAATCCCGATGGCCACAATAAAAATAACCATCAAATTCTTCCATAATGGATAACGGTTTAACATAGTTTTCCTTTTCTTTTCTAACGCACAGAGCCACAATGCGTGGCTCTGGAAAATAATTTAACGTTACTCTTAAAGTGATTTTAATGAACCTTTAGGAAGAACGCTCACAATGTAGTTACGATTAATCGTAATTTCTGTCGTGTCGTTTAACGCAATCACGATGCTATCGCTACCTTCGGTTACTTTAGTAATTTTGCCGATTAAACCACCAGCAGTTAAAACTTCAGTACCTTTTGCAAGCTCAGACATCAATTTTTTATGTTCTTTATTGCGTTTAGCTTGCGGGCGATAAATCATAAAGTAGAAAATTAAACCGAAGATCACGAAAATAAATAGCGTGGACATTGGGCTTTGTGCTTCCATTGTGTTTTCCTTATTAATTTAAGTTAAAAATTTTGCGTAAAATACCATAAATTGCTTCATTGGGAAAGGCGAACCATCCTCAATATTCACTGTTATATAAAATGACTGAAAATATTGATTGTTTATCGTTCATTTCTTGAACATCATTGAACTTATCAATGAAATATATACTGTGGAAAAATGATGATTGACAATATTATTTAATGGAGAATGATTTTGATCAAAATTTAGGCTCAAATTAATCTGACAGATATTTTAACTTAAAAAGATCTGTCAGATTGAGTTTGAGCTTCTATAAAGAATATTTCTATTTCACTGATAAAAAACGCTTAATTACCATTCATAACCATAAGCAGCACCAAGCATAACATCTTTCTTACCAGACATATTAGATGCACCGCTGAGTTTGATAATGTGTTTACCATTATCCGTCACGTGGGAGTATCCAACAGCTAAGGCTTGTTCGCCGCGATAATGTGTAGCCGCCGTGCCGATGGAAGATTTACCATTAGTCGAGGTTGCGGCAATAGCCCCATCGCACCAGCAATGGCTGCACCACGACGACCTCGACGATCAATTTCATCAACTTTTGTCGCTTTTGAACCTAAACCTATCGCAGTTGCATCACTATCACTTGCTTCAGAATTTACACCTATAGCGGTAGATAGATTGCCTGTAGCTTTCGCATTATATCCCACTGCAGTACCCACATAACCTGCTTGTGCGTTGTTCCCAATAGCTGTACCACCAGCACCATTTGTGCCAAATTTTTGTTCTAATTGGTAATTCGATTAATCAATGTGTTGTATTCTTCTTGTGTGAGAGTAACATTATCCTCCCACGCAGGCACACTTAAAACAGAAAAAAGAGAAAGGAAAATAAGAGAAATTTTCGCACTAAAGTGCGGTTGATTTTTGCTGTGTTTTGCTAAATTATGGCTGGCAGATTGTACATCATAAGTTAATTCCTTTTTGTTATATTTGTTTAAAAAATTTCATTGTTTCTTATAAAAAAGAAGTCGTGAATTCTACTTAAACGCTCAACAAAAAGCTATAAAATGAAGACTTATCTAAAATACCACTTCGCTAACAACACACCCGCATTCACCGCAATGTTTAGGCCTGATTTAATTGGGCTTGCGAGCGTTAAACGCACTTGCGTGTCTTCTGGCGTCGCCAAACTTTCCGTAAAACTTTCACTTAGCACAAAAACCACTTTATTTTTTAACCGCACTTTATCCAACGGTTCGCCTTGTTTATTGTGCGATACGTGAATAATTTGATAGCCTGATTCACGCAATTGCATCAAAGCCGAATCAATATAATCTGTTTCTAGCACACGAATGTATTCCGCGCCACCTTCTGCTACACGCATTGAGGCTGCTGAATACAGATTTTCCACATTATCGGCAACAATATTTTTCACGCCAAAATAAGCACAAGTACGCAATACGCCACCAATATTTTGTGCATTATTCACATTGTCCAATAGCACTAAACAATCCTCGTTACGAGGAATATCCAAATATCCTTGCAACGTAAAAGCACGCGGTTTCTTCACCAATAAGCAAATGCCACCGTGATGTTCTGTTCCGCTCACGCGAGCTAATTCTTCGCTATCTACAATATGATAAGCCTTTTTGTTTTCAGCTAAATAACTCAATACTTCGCCAATTTTGTGTGACATTTGTACGGTTGCCCACAATCGAACAATACTTTGAGCGCGTTCAGCAAATAAAGCTAAACAGGCATTTTCACCGTAAACTTTCATTTCTTCTGCACGGTTTTTCTTAATTTTTTCAGGTGCTCGAGGAGAAAGTGCACCCGTTTTCTTTTCTTTTGTTTTATAAACCGTACCCGTACTTTTTATCGTCACTTGAACCTTAGGTTTTTCTACATTTTTATTTGATGGCGCACGAGATAAAGAAAGTTGCGTAATTTTAGTTTCTTTCACTTCTTGTTTATCACGAGAAAAACGAGATTTTTCGTTTCTCTTTCCATTAAATTTATCATTAAAGTGCGGTCGATTTTGGCTTGGTTTTTCTCGATACTTTTCCCCCTCTGAGCGTTCTTGAAAGGTTTTGCCTGCGGATTGAAAAGACGGTTTGCGTTTGTCGTTCATAGGGTTTTCCTGAATTAAAATGGCTATTATTTAGCCAAAAAATGCTAAAATTTGTGAGCATTATAACGAAAAAAAGCCTTTTTTCTATTAATAAGCACGTGAAATATTGTAAACTAGCACACTAGTCTTCAATCACGAGATGGATTATGTTAATCAATAAAACCAAACGAGCTGAACAAAATTTAAATAATTTGCCATTCCTTGCTTTGCAAGCTGAGCAAATTGAATTTTTGGGTAGCCCGGCTGAATTTAAAACTCAAATTATTGAATTAATCAGAAACGCAAAAAAACGTATTTATGTCACCGCACTTTATTGGCAAAAAGATGAAGCGGGACAGGAAATCCTCGATGAAATTTATCGCGTGAAGCAAGAAAATCCACACTTGGATGTAAAAATTCTAATAGATTGGCATCGCGCACAACGCAATTTATTAGGTGCGGAGAAATCTGCCACCAATGCAGATTGGTATTGCGAGCAACGCCAAACTTATCAGTTACCAGATGACCCAAATATGTTCTTTGGCGTGCCAATTAACACGCGCGAAGTTTTTGGTGTATTGCACGTTAAAGGCTTTGTATTTGATGATACGGTGCTGTATAGCGGTGCAAGCATTAATAATGTCTATCTTCATCAACTTGAAAAATATCGTTATGACCGCTATCAAAAAATCACTCATGCCGAATTAGCTGATTCGATGGTAAATTTCATCAATGATTACTTGTTAGATTTCAGTGCCGTTTATCCACTTGATGTGACCAACCGCCCTAGAACTAAAGAGATCCGCAGCAATATTCGCATTTATCGCAAAGACCTTGCTCAAAATGGAAAATATTCATTAAAAAGTGCGGTGAAATTACCAAATGTTTTAAGCGTATCGCCATTGTTTGGCTTAGGCGCATCGGGCAACGAATTAAATCAAGTGATTGAAGATTTATTCTTGCAAGTGCAAGAAAAATTGGTGATTTGTACACCATACTTTAATTTCCCACGCACATTGCAACATAAAATAGCAACGTTGTTGGAAAATGGTAAACAAGTAGAAATTATTGTTGGCGATAAAGTCGCAAACGATTTTTATATTCCACCAGAACAACCATTTAAAATGGTAGGGGCGTTACCTTATCTTTATGAAAGTAATCTTCGCCGTTTCTGTGAAAAATTTGAGACTCAAATTGAAAGAGGTCAGCTTGTGGTGCGTTTGTGGCGTGATGGCGATAATACCTACCACTTAAAAGGTGTGTGGGTAGATGATCGTTATATTTTACTTACGGGCAATAATCTTAACCCTCGAGCGTGGCGTTTGGATGCAGAAAATGGCTTATTAATTTACGACCCACAACAACAACTTTTAGCCCAGGTGGAAAAAGAGCAAAACCAAATTCGCCAACATACAAAGGTATTAAAATATTACACTGAATTAGAAGAATTGAATCAATACCCAGAACCAGTGCAAAAACTTCTGAAAAAATTTGCACGGATTAAAGCAGATAAATTAGTGAAAATGATTCTGTAATTATAAGAAAAGTTTTATATTTTTTCTTAAATTCGCTTCCAGTATTAATCTGATAAATTCTGTGGTAATCGTTCAAGAATAGCTTTCCAATAGGTCGAAGAACGTAAATTATTTTTACGGATGCAATCCACTACTGCATCGGCATTTCCCTCAAGACAAATTTGTTGCATTTCTAAGTAAAATTGCTTTGTTAATTCACGGTGTGTTTTTTCTTTAAAAAATAACAATCCTATTCGCTGATAAACGCCTTTTAAACTATTGAAAATTAAACGATAAAAGGGTTTGTTGGCAACAACAGTGAATTGACGAAATAATTGGTAATCAAATTCTGTGTAATCTTGTGCTGTGTTTTGTAATTGCCCTAATTCAGCAAAAAGTGCGGCAGATTTTTGAGGAGAATTCTTTACGGCTTCATAAATGTAAGATTCCGACATTTTACTACGTAAAGACAGCATATTATCAATAATTAAGGGCGCGGATTGCATATCTAAAGCAATTAGGGTTTCAATAATATTCGGCCCAGCAGCATCCCAAATATTATTTACTTTAGTGGGTTTGCCGTGCTGAATTGTTAGCCAACCATCACGAGCCAAACGTTGTAAAACTTCACGTAAGGTAGTGCGAGTTACACCAATCTTATCGGCTAAATCACGTTCTGATGGTAAATTACTGCCCGCAGGAAAAACATCTTGCCAAATACTTTTTACAATATATTCCTCTGCTAAAGCAGCTGGACTTTGGGCTTTTAAAATATCGTTATTGTTTTGCATTACAATTAAAAATCAGATAAAAATCAAAAAAAATGCAATTTTATAAAAAAATTACTTGGTTTTTATTATCCTTTAAAGGGGGATATATTACAATGTTCAGGTGATAAAAATAATGGAGTTCACTATGACAAATACTCAGGCTTTTATGAAAAACTTTCTTGGGGCAAGTCCAGACTGGTACAAACTTGCCATTGTGGTTTTTCTTATTATAAATCCAATTGTTTTCTTTTTTATCAGTCCTTTTATTGCGGGTTGGTTACTCGTTGCAGAATTTATTTTCACATTGGCAATGGCATTAAAATGCTATCCGCTTCAACCAGGTGGTCTATTAGCAATTGAAGCTATTATTATCGGAATGACAAATGCCAAACACGTCAAAGCAGAAATTATGGCAAACTTTGAAGTGATCTTGCTACTGATGTTTATGGTGGCAGGTATTTTCTTTATGAAACAATTACTGCTTTATGTATTTACTAAATTACTTGTCAAAATTCGTTCTAAAATTGCACTTTCTATTGCCTTTTGTTTTAGTGCTGCTTTTTTATCGGCTTTTCTCGATGCTTTAACGGTTGTAGCTGTTATCATTAGTGTCGCAATGGGATTCTATGGTGTGTATCACAAAGTTGCATCAGGCAATAATTTAATTGATGCGGTTGATATTTCAGACGATAGAAAAATTATTGAACAACAGCACGAAATCTTAGAAAAATTCCGTGCATTCTTACGTAGTTTAATGATGCACGCGGGTGTAGGTACTGCACTTGGTGGTGTAATGACCGTTGTTGGAGAACCACAAAACTTAATTATTGCAGAACAAGCAAAATGGAACTTTATGGAATTTTTCTTACGTATGGCACCCGTGACTATTCCTGTATTTATCTGCGGATTACTCACTTGTTTCTTAGTCGAAAAATTCAAATTATTTGGTTATGGCGAGAAATTACCAGACGAAGTGTGGAAAATCTTATCAGATTTAGACCGCACTAATTCAGAAAAAATGTCTAAACAAGATAAAATTAAATTAGGTATGCAAGCGTTAATCGCAATTTGGTTAATTCTTGGATTAGCATTCCATCTTGCCGCAGTCGGTTTAATTGGTTTAAGTATCATCATTTTTGCTACTTCCTTCACTGGTGTGACGGATGAACATACTATTGGTAAAGCCTTTCAGGAATCTTTACCCTTTACTGCATTGCTCGTTGTATTCTTTTCTGTTGTTGCAGTAATTATTGATCAAAAACTTTTTTCACCAATTATTCACTTCGTTCTTTCTGCGGAAGAAAATACACAACTTGCTTTATTCTATGTGTTTAATGGCTTGCTTTCTTCTATTTCTGATAATGTATTTGTTGCAACGGTTTATATTAACGAAGCTAAAGCTGCACTGACTAACGGCGTTATTGCACCGCATCAATTTGAATTGCTTTCTGTTGCCATTAATACAGGTACAAACTTACCGTCAGTTGCAACACCAAATGGACAAGCTGCTTTCTTATTCTTATTGACTTCATCACTTTCGCCATTAATTCGCCTTTCTTATGGCAGAATGGTTTATATGGCTTTGCCTTACACGATTGTACTTTCAATCATTGGTTTACTGGCTATTGAATTTATTTTACCAGCTGCCACAATTTGGTTAGCAAGTTTAGGTTTAATTTTGCCAATTTAAGGAGAAAAAATGCTCGCGCTATTAAAACAATTTTCTGAAAAACGTTTTGTGTGGTTTTTATTGGCTTTTTCAAGTTTAGCCTTAGAATCTACCGCACTTTACTTCCAATATGGAATGGGCTTACAACCTTGTGTGCTTTGTGTTTATGAACGTTTAGCAATGATTGGCTTATTTGTAGCGGGCATTATCGCTTTACTTCAACCTCGCGTTTTCATCCTTAGATTAATCGCCTTGGTTTTAGGCTTATTCAGCAGTATTAAGGGCTTATTAATTTCGTTTCGTCATCTTGATTTGCAAATAAATCCAGCCCCTTGGAAACAATGTGAGTTTATTCCAAACTTTCCCGAGACTTTACCATTTCATCAATGGTTTCCATTTATATTTAACCCGACTGGCTCTTGTAATGAAAGCCAATGGTCATTATTTGGTTTAACGATGGTGCAATGGCTGGTGGTTATTTTTTCACTATATGTGGTTATTCTTACATTATTGTTAATTGCTCAAGTGATTAAAACACGGAAACAAAGAAGATTATTTAACTAAAAAATACGGTGAAATTTCACCGTATTTTTTATTACATTAAAATCAACCGCATTTTATTCTACGGTAACTGATTTTGCTAAGTTACGAGGTTGATCTACGTCAGTACCTTTAATTAAAGCCACATAATAAGAAAGCAATTGCATTGGAATGGTATAAAAAATTGGTGCAACAATATCATTGACTTTTGGCATCGTGATGATTTTCATTCCTTCACTTGGCGTAAATCCTGCTTCTTTATCGGCAAATACATATAATTGACCACCACGAGCTCGCACTTCCTCAATGTTCGATTTTACTTTCTCTAATAATTCATTATTTGGTGCAACGACAATCACTGGCATATCGGCATCAATTAACGCTAATGGTCCGTGTTTCAATTCTCCCGCCGCATAGGCTTCAGCGTGAATATAAGAAATCTCTTTCAATTTCAAAGACGCCTCTACCGCAATAGGATAAAATTCGCCACGACCTAAGAAAAGTGAATGATGTTTTTCAGCAAAATCCTCTGCTAATGCTTCAATTTCTGAATCAAAGGCTAACGCTTTTTCAATTTCAGCAGGTAAGGATTGCATTGCTTTAATAATTTCACGTTCTTTTTCTGCAGAAATATGACCTTTAACTTTACCAAGTGCCGTCACCAACATTAATAACGCAGCTAGCTGTGTCGTAAATGCTTTTGTTGATGCCACCCCGACTTCAACACCGGCACGCGTCATAAATGCAAGATCTGATTCGCGTACGAGCGAAGATCCAGCAACATTACAAATTGTTAATGCTGCCATATAGCCCTTTTCTTTCGCTAAACGAAGTGCGGCTAAAGTATCTGCTGTTTCGCCAGATTGAGAAAGGGTAATCAATAAGCTATTTGGACGGGTAACAAATTTGCGATAACGAAACTCTGATGCAATTTCAACATCACAGCTCACGCCAGCCAAAGATTCAAACCAATAACGCGCCACCATACCTGCATTATAAGATGTGCCACAAGCAACAATTTGAATATGCTCAACTTTTTCTAAAATGTCTTTTGCACCATTTCCGATTGAATCGACAATCACATTTTCGTGATTGATACGCCCTTCCATTGTATTAATAAGTGCGGTTGGCTGTTCGTAAATTTCTTTCTGCATAAAATGGCGGAATTTACCTTTCTCTGCCGCGTCATTTTCAAGATTAGACTCGTGAATTTCACGTTTAGCCTTATTACCGTGAGTATCATAAATATCAACTGTACGACGTGTAATTTCTGCAATATCCCCTTCTTCTAAAAAGATAAAACGGCGAGTAACACTTAATAGCGCAAGTTGATCTGAAGCTAAGAAATTTTCGCCAATACCTAAACCAATCACAAGCGGACTACCAGAACGAGCTGCGACTAAATGTTCAGGATTACGACTATCCATTACCACCATCCCGTATGCGCCCGTGAGTTGTTTTACCGATTTCTGCACAGCCTCTAAAAGGGAATCCGTGCTACGCATTTCCCATTCAACCAAATGTGCGATCACTTCAGTATCTGTTTGCGATAAAAAGACATAGCCACGAGATTTTAATAATTCTCGAAGTTCTTCATGGTTTTCAATAATACCGTTATGTACTACAGCAAAAGTACCTGACGCATGGGGGTGCGCATTAGTTTCTGATGGTTCGCCGTGAGTTGCCCAGCGAGTATGTGCAATTCCCGTTCCACCAATCAATGGTTTTTCTGATACGGCTTCATCTAATGCTTTAACTTTACCTAAACAACGAATACGTTGTAATTCATTTTGTTTATTGATTACTGCAACACCAGCTGAATCGTAACCACGATATTCCAAACGATGTAAACCATTAATTAAGATTTCCGCTACATCTCGTTGCGCTACTGCGCCGACAATACCACACATAAGTCTTCCTTATTCATTCTATTACTAAGTTTGTTTTTACATTTGCCACGCTATACAATAAAAAAACCCTGCGTAATCGACAGGGCTTCATTTCATTGATGTTATCAATTATTTAATTGCATCTTTTAATGCTTTACCAGATACAAATGCTGGCACTTTAGATGCTGCGATTTGGATTTCAGCACCAGTTTGTGGGTTACGGCCAGTACGAGCAGCACGTTCATTTACTTTAAATGTACCGAAACCGATTAATTGTACAGGCTCACCTTCTTTTAGGCTTGCAGTAATTGCATCTAAAGTCGCTTCTAACGCTGCTTTAGCTTGTTTTTTGTTTAACTCTGCAGCGTTTGCAATTGCATCAATTAAATCTGTTTTGTTCATAAATTTGTACCTTCTGTTAAATAAAAATTTGATTCTTTAAAAGTATCTTTGCGAACTCGTCGCAAAAGCTGTGCAAAGGATAATCTAACTTGAGATGAATTAAAAGCATGATTTATAAAAATTGTGACAAATCTCACGTTATTGATGAAATTCTATACCAATGTTAGATATGCCCTCAGTCCGAATTTCATTTTTTAAAGCTAAAATTAATTCAATATCACGTTTTTCACATTCTTTAAGCAAACGATAAACTTGCCATTGCACATCAAGTTCTGTTTGAATATCTTCATTTTCTTTTAGCTCACTTTCTGACCAATCTCGTCCAGTTTCTGTTTCCAATAACGCTCTTATTGTTCCCAACGAAATTAAGCTTATTTCCACCGCCCTTTCTAAGGTTTCTCCCGCAATAATAGCGTGTAAAATTTCAGCTAAAGCCTGACAGGCATCTAATGCAGGCACAACACCAAAACTATCATAATCATTCACATCGGGAATAATGCTTTCTAATTTCTCCAACTGATTTTCAAAGTTGATTTTGACATCTTTAATTGTTAAATATTCCCACACCAAATTGAGAATATTTTGATACGTTTTAGCTTCAACGCTAAGCTCGTTCATTTGACAGAACAATTTAAAATTTGGTGCCATACGTTCACATAAAGCAGCCATAAAAGTAAGATGTTGCCAACTTTCTAAGTTTTCTAAGCGTTTATGAATCGGATTTCGCATCTTATTTCCTTAATTTATAAGAGTTGGAATATTTATTAATCGCGTTTATTTTCCGCTTTACAGAGTTCAAGCGTTGCGTGAATTAATTTACGAGCGATAGTACCTGTTGGCGGTAATTCTGGCAAGGGTTGATCATAAGAAAACCATTGTGCGTCATAAATTTCACTTTCCTGCAATGTTATTTCTCCGCTTTCATAATCAGCAAGAAAACCGACCATTTGAGAGTTTGGAAATGCCCAAGGCTGGCTACCAAAATAACGAAGATTTTTTATTGAAATCCCCGTTTCTTCAAAAACCTCTCTATTCACCGCTTGTTCAAATGTTTCCCCTACTTCGACAAAACCTGCAAGCGTCGTATATATTCCTCCGTTGGGACTATAATGTCGCTTATGATTTGCCAATAGAATTTCGTGACCACGACGAACCGCAACAATAATTGATGGGCAAATCACAGGATAAGTTCGATACCCACAGTGAGTACATTGCACTGCAAGTTCATCTTGAGTTTGTTGTGTTTTATGACCGCACTTTCCACAGAATTTATGGGTTTTCAGAAAATGATTAATTTCCACTCCTCGACTTAATATATAAAATTCATCCTCTGGCAGTGAAAGTAATTTACGCAAACTCACATATTCTCGTTCGTCATTTATTTGCTCTGCAACAAGCCACAAGGGATGATTTTTCCATTCTCCAATTTGCATTGCTTTCAATCCTTCCAAATCAATATCTTTAGCGATACCAAAAGGCAATTCATTATTCACTAAATACAGATTAGAACCTTGTGTAAGCAACCAATAACCAAAATCATCTTGTTGAAGTATTTTCATTTTTTCTCCATAAAAATAACCGCACTTTCAAAAGTGCGGTTATTATAAATCTTCTTTTTATAACTCACTAATAATAAGAATGTTCGCCACGTTGATGCTCGGTTATATCTTTTGCACCTTTTAATTCATTCGGGAATAGGCTAATAAGTTGTTTTTCTACGCCATCTTTTAATGTAACGTCCACCATTGAACAACCATTACAACCACCACCGAATTGTAAAATTGCGTAACCATCTTCAGTAATTTCAATTAAGGTTATGCGTCCACCGTGATTTGCAAGCTGTGGATTAATTTGAGTTTGAATGACATATTCAACACGTTCAATTAATGGCGCGTCATCAGCCACCTTACGCATTTTGGCATTTGGTGCTTTTAAGGTAAGTTGCGCACCAAGTTCTTCGGTAACATAATCAATTTCTGCTTCTTCTAAGAAAGGCAGGCTGACCTCATCAATAAATGCAGAAAAAGTGTCATATTTCATTTCAACATCACTTTCTTCCACGGCATTCGGTGGGCAATAAGATACGCCACATTCCGCATTAGGCATACCCGGATTAACGACGAAAATACGAATATTGGTTCCTTCTTCTTGGGTGTCTAAAAGTTTTCTAAAATGCGCTTGTGCGGCATCAGAAATAGCGATTTGCTGGGTTGCTTGTTCCATAATTATGTCCTAAATACTTGAGAGAAAGTATCGGAAATAATACGCTCATCGCGTTTTTTTTTCCAGTGCTTTATATTAAGCCCGTGCCAGTCCCCACACTTGGATCTCCTCCACACCTAATTTTCGCAACAATTTTGAGATTTCATTGAGTGTAGAGCCTGTAGTAATTACATCATCCACCAGCGCGACTCGATGATAAGGAAATTCATTTTTCAAAACAGCAAGAGAAAAGGCATTTTTTAAATTCTGACGACGATCTTTTGCACTCAAACCACGTTGAGTATGCGTATGTTTCACACGTTTTACGATATTGTTCAAATTAGGAATATCCAGCCAACGACTTAATTGCCGAGATAATAAATCAGCCTGATTATAACCCCGTCGCCACTGACGAAAATGATATAAAGGCACAGGAATGATTGCTTCTGGCAATTTAAGTTGATGCGTTCGCTTAGCATTACGCACCGCAAGATATAAAAGCCGAGCTAAAGTGCGGTCAATCCAAAATTGATTTTGAAATTTAAAACGATGAATTAACACTGAAAGTGGCTCAACATAATGCCCTATAATGACCATCTTATCCCAACTAGGTTCTTGTTTAAGACAATTTCCACAATGCTGCGCATAATATTGCAATTCCGCACCACAATGACCGCAATAAGGAAAAGATTTAATTTGTTTTTGGCAACCTGAACATAACCCATTTTTTGCGATATGAAGATTGCCACGACAGTGGATACAGCGAAAATTTAAAAAATTCATTTGAACCTTATTAGTGATTACTGCAACCTAGGGTAGGTACAAGTGCTACAGTGACCTAGGGTAGGTATACCCTAGGCTAATTGTAATGCTACCCCGTTGGGGTAGATATAAGCGTTCCCCAAAGGGGAACCACGATTACCATCACTAACCGTGGGTATACTTACCCACGGCTTACAAACCGAGGGTAGATATAAGCGTTCCCCAAAGGGTAACCACGATTACTATCACTAACTGTGGGTATACTTACCCACGGCTTACAAACCGAGGGCAGATATAAGCGTTCCCCAAAGGGGAACTACGATTACTATCACTAACCGTGGGTATACTTACCCACAGCTTACAACATTCCCAAAAACAACTAAACATTTCTCTCAAACCATTCTACGTTAAAATCTATTCCTTCACGTTGAAATAGGCTCTTCATTTCATCATTGAAATGGGTTTCTTTGTGATGCTGTTTTTGATTCTTAATATAATTAATAAGTTGATATTTATCACTGTCGCTATAAGTTAATGCGCAATATCCTACTGACCAAGCCGTAAATTCTGGAAATAATGGTTTATTTTCATCTAAAAAACGGTGTGTCGATTTTTTTAATTTACGAACAAATTCAGCTACTGAAATCGTTTGGTGTAATTCAACAAATAAATGTAGATGATCTGGCATACCATTAATTCGATGAAGTATAGAATGGTGTGATTTAACAAATCCCCAAATGTAATCATAGAGAATTTTCTCATTTTCTTCATTAATGGCATAAACACTGTCTTTTGTCCTAAAAACAATGTGATAAAACAAACGGCAGTAACTCATTGTAACTTTTTCCCCGCACTTTTTTGCTTCAACGCCTCTAACGTTTCTCCTGCTTTTAAAATATGCGGCGTGACAAAAATCACTAACTCACGTTTTTGATGTCGTTCGCTTTCTTTGCTGAATAATCGTTTAATAACGGGTATATCGCCAAGCAATGGCACCTTATCTTCGCTTTTCGTAATTGTGTCGTGAAACACGCCGCCAAGCACAATGGTTTCCCCATCTTTGGCAAAAACCTGAGTATTAATTTCTTGCTTATCAATAGAAACCACCTCATTTTGTCCATAAGAAACACGAGAACCTGGTGAGTTTTGGCTCACTAATAAATCAAGTAAAATATTGTTATCTTTAGAAATATGTGGTGTGACTTCCAAACCAAGCACCGCCTCGCGAAATTCCACAGATTGCGTATCGTTACGAGTATTGCTCACAATATAAGGAATTTCTGTCCCCTGTTTAATGCTTGCACTTTTCTTATTTGTGGTTAGTAAGCGAGGGCTTGCGATAATTTCCACATTATTTTCACGCTCTAACGCGCTTAATTCTAAATCGAGCAATCGACCATTAATTTTCGCGACTTGTAATGCTATCGAGCCAGCAGGTGTCGTCGTTGTCGCAAAATTTACATTAAGATTATCCGCAATATTTTCAAAGCTATTGCCGGATAAGCTGCCCGCTACACGCGCAGCATTTTCCGTTGGATTAAAAATCCCCCACCGAACGCCAAGTTCTTTCAAACTTTCGTCCGTAATTGTCACAATACGCGCTTCAATAGCGATCTGCTCAATAGGTTTATCCATTTCAGCAATTAGTTTTTTAATATTTTGCACAGAACGAGGTTCATCTTGAATCACGAGCAAATTACTACGATCATCAAAGGTAATGCTCCCAGCTGATGAAAGCAAAGAGCCACTTCCTGTCGTTAAGGACTTCATTAATTCAGAGGCTTTAGCAAAATGGAGTTTTACCGTGTGACTCATTAAGTGCGGTTCATTTGTAGTAAGATTTCCTGCAACTTGCCCTTTGCCTGATTGCCCTCCATTCAGATAGTAAATACCCTCATCTTTATTCAAAGTAAGCTTCTTACTTTTAGCGATTATTTGTAGTAAACGTGGCATATCAATATTATCTAATCTCAATGAAATATTACTTTCTAATGCTTCATCCATCACTAAATTCACATCTTGTTGAAAAGCCAACTGTTCCAATGTTTGGGCTAAAGGTGCTTGCGATAAACGAATAAAAAAACGTTCGTTATCAGTTTTGGGATTAGCAAAAACGATTAATGGCAAACAAAAACAGACTAAAAAATAACCGCACTTTAAAAAATATTTCTTCATAATCTTCCTTTAAAAACTTAATTTTTTCCATTCACTACTATCACATTGCTCTCCGAGCTTGCGCATAAATTGAACATTGTTTTGGTCGATTTTTTCTACAATATAGCCCTCTTGAGCCACATCAACACCCTCTAAAATGCTGTAAACTTGCAAACCTTGATCTTGCAATAATGCAAAGGCTTTATCTTTAGAAATCACTACCCCCACCAATTTTAAAGCATTCAAGGGAATTTCAGCCGCTTGGCGATTTTCATCCGCTCCGCATAGATTATTAGGTACATCTGAGGAAATTATTTCTGTCTGTTCCATTACTGTTTGTGCGTTATCAAACTGAGAACGGTTACGTTGTGTTTTATCGAAAGGATCCTGCCCCCAACTGCAATTTATAAAAAGCAATACAGTTAGGAAAAACCAATACTTCATTTTGTCTCCTTCTCTAGCTGAAAAATAATCTCGGTTTGCAATGGGCTGTCTTCGGGTTTCATAAATTGCAGCCGACTTACTGAAAGCTGTGACGTATTAGCTAAAAGTGCGGTTAAAAATGTCTTCGTTTTTTCAAAATGCCCAATAAGCTGTAAATGCAAAATGGGCTGTTGCCCCATTTCCCAACGTAAATGCTGAGATAATCCGTTGCGCGCAGCTAAACGTTGAATTTGTTTATTCAAAGGAATAATTTGTGCAGCCAGTTCTGGAGAAAGTTTTCGACTTTCCGATTGCTGCTGTAAAGAAGTTAAAATTTTCTGTTGATGTAGCAATTCCGAACTTTTTTTTGCTAATTCATATTCAGTTTCAGCAAAATGTTCACTAGCCTCGATATAATCTAAAACAGGGCGAAAAATCACCGCACTTAATAACAACAAAAAGGTTAAACTCTGTATATAAACAGGCTGACTTAGCCATTTGCCAAAAGGAGTAAAAGGATCGTTAAAAAAGGTTTTCACTTATCTTCTCCAACTTGTTCCACATCAAAGAGAAAATACAATGACTGTTGTTCAGGTTGAAACTGGCTTAATTTCACATTGGGAAAATGTTTCTTTAAAAATTGATGAATCAGTTCAAATTCTCTTTGATCTTGTGCGAGACCTTCCAAACTTAAGTTATGAGCATCTTGTTTAAATTTATTCAGTTCTCCTTGCTGAAAAGGTAATTCACTTAGCCGCTGTAAACTCTTTTTTACTTGCTCTTTAGGAATAGATGTCAAAATTTCGCCAACCTGCACTGCACTACGCAACTGTTCAATTTTCTTGGCGGTTTTATAAAGTTGCTGATTAAGTTGTTCAAAAGATGTTTGCTGCGCTTGCAGATCTTGTTTTTGTTGTTCAATTAAATTACTAAAAGCCAAAGTTAAATTAATAGCAAGCAAGATAAATAAAGCGATATAAAAAGCTAAACGACGTAAACGGTTTTGATGTTGATAAGTACGCCAAGGCAATAAATTCATCGACATTTAGTTATCTACTTTTTGTTGATATAAATCTTTTTGCCATAGTGCGTTGCCCAGTGCAATAAAAGGGAGTTCTGTTTCTACTCGCTGCCAGTGTTCTGGTAATGGCGTATGACTTGAGGGAATTTGATACACAAAAACTTGTTCAAGTTGCCCTTCAAAACGTTCGGTAAATTGTTCATAAAGTGCGGTCAAATTTTCGTGAGATTGTAAAATTTGCGATTGCTGCGATCTTTCACAAATCGCCAAACAATAGTCATCTTCTTGAAATAAAAATAAGCTATTTTCTGACCGCACTTGTTCATTCAACAAATACTGAAATGCACGCAAAATAGCATTTGACGCAACATCCAATACATTAATTTTAAATGGCTGAAAATCTTGCAAATAAGTTTGAGCAGTACTTTTACGAATTGCAGTAACGTCTAATCGAAAACCTTGCTTTAACGGGGTAGAACGATAATCAAACCATAATTCATCTAAAGAAATAGGCAGCTCTTTTTCAAGCACAAATTTACATTGTTGATGACATTCTTGCGCATTTAACACTTGTGGCAACATTAATACTTTCGACCAAGTTAAGTGAGCGGGAATGCTTGCCACAAACTGTAAAGGAAAGGTTTTCCCTTGATATTGTGTTTTTAGTTGTTGTAAAAAACGATTTTTAAAATCACGATCATTAACAAAAATTTGATAACTTTGTGGCTGTTCAAGATCATCAAACCACACAAAATCAAAATAACTCTGCTTACGATGAATGCCGATTTGTAAAGTGAGGTAATTTTTCAGGGAGAATTGCATATTCTTTCCTATTCTTTAAAGGCTGAATCTTTTATACTTAACAACTAAATCATAGGTCTCTTGACAAGAATATTCATTAACCAAGCGAGAATTTTACGATGCGGATCGCAAAATTAATATTAAGCACCCTATTAACTTTATGTATTTTAGGTTTAGTGGCTGGTGGAATGCTGTATTTCTACCTAAAATCGGAATTGCCCTCAGTAGAAACATTAAAAACCGTTGAATTACAACAACCAATGCAGATTTATACGGCTGACGGTAAATTAATTGGCGAAGTGGGCGAGCAACGCCGTATTCCAGTGAAATTAGCTGATGTACCGCAACGCTTAATTGACGCATTTTTAGCAACGGAAGACAGTCGTTTTTACGAACATCACGGATTAGACCCTATCGGCATTGCCCGTGCATTATTTGTCGTAGTGAGTAATGGCGGTGCATCACAAGGTGCAAGTACGATTACTCAACAATTAGCGCGTAACTTTTTCTTAACCCCAGAAAAAACTATTATTCGTAAAGCTCGTGAAGCGGTGCTTGCGGTAGAAATCGAAAATACCCTCAACAAACAAGAAATCTTAGAGCTTTATTTAAACAAAATCTTTTTAGGCTATCGTTCTTATGGTGTTGCAGCAGCGGCACAAACCTATTTCGGTAAAGCATTGAATGAATTGACCTTATCTGAAATGGCGATTATTGCTGGTTTACCTAAAGCACCTTCAACAATGAATCCGCTTTATTCGCTAAAACGTTCAGAAGAACGTCGCAATGTGGTGCTAAGCCGAATGTTAGATGAAAAATACATCAGCAAAGAAGAATATGATGCTGCATTGAAAGAGCCGATTGTGGCGAGTTATCACGGCGCAAAATTTGAATTTCGTGCTGATTATGTCACTGAAATGGTGCGTCAAGAAATGGTTCGCCGTTTTGGAGAAGAAAATGCCTACACCAGTGGTTATAAAGTATTTACCACTGTACTTTCAAAAGACCAAGATGAAGCACAAAAAGCTGTGCGTAATAACTTGATTGATTATGATATGCGTCACGGTTATCGCGGTGGTGCGCCATTATGGCAAAAAAATGAAGCCGCTTGGGACAATGATCGCATTGTCGGTTTTCTACGCAAATTGCCAGATTCAGAGCCATTTATTCCTGCTGCAGTGATTGGAATCGTGAAAGGCGGTGCTGATATATTGCTTGCCTCTGGGGAAAAAATGACCTTATCAACCAATGCAATGCGTTGGACAGGCAGAAGTAATCCTGTGAAAGTCGGCGAGCAAATTTGGATTCGTCAGCGTGCTAATGGGGAATGGCAATTAGGACAAATTCCCTCAGCAAATTCAGCATTAGTTTCTCTTAATTCAGATAATGGCGCGATTGAAGCCATTGTTGGTGGCTTTAGCTATGAACAAAGCAAATTCAACCGTGCGACACAATCCTTGGTTCAAGTAGGTTCTTCTATTAAACCATTTATTTACGCGGCGGCATTAGAAAAAGGCTTAACGCTTTCAAGCGTATTACAAGACAGCCCGATTTCTATTCAAAAACCAGGACAAAAACTGTGGCAACCGAAAAACTCGCCTGATCGTTATGATGGGCCGATGCGTTTACGCGTAGGATTAGGTCAATCCAAAAATATGATTGCTATTCGTGCGATCCAAACGGCAGGTATTGATTTCACTGCAGAATTTTTACAACGTTTTGGCTTTAAACGTGATCAATATTTTGCTAGCGAAGCCTTGGCTCTTGGTGCAGCCTCTTTCACGCCATTAGAAATGGCTAGAGCTTATTCGGTGTTTGATAATGGCGGTTTCCTTATTGAACCTTATATCATCGAAAAAATTCAAGATAACACAGGAAAAGAATTATTTGCCGCAAACCCTAAAATTGCTTGTATTGAATGTAATGATATACCTGTGATTTATGGCGAAACTAAAGACAAAATCAACGGCTTTGCCAATATTCCTTTAGGCGAGAATGCCTTAAAACCAACAGATGACAGCACCAATGGCGAAGAATTAGATCAACAACCTGAAACCGTGCCTGAATTGCCAGAATTACAATCAAATTTCACCGCACTTAAAGAAGATGCGATTGATTTAATGGCTGCAGCAAAAAATGCTTCGTCGAAAATAGAATATGCACCACGAGTCATTAGTGGCGAACTTGCTTTTCTCATTCGTAGTGCCTTAAATACGGCGATTTATGGCGAACAAGGTTTAGACTGGAAAGGCACAAGTTGGCGTATTGCACAAAGCATTAAACGTAGCGATATAGGCGGTAAAACAGGTACCACCAACAGTTCAAAAGTGGCTTGGTATGCGGGATTTGGTGCAAACTTAGTCACTACAACTTATGTTGGATTTGATGACAACAAACGTGTACTTGGGCGTGGAGAAGCGGGTGCAAAAACAGCAATGCCTGCTTGGATCACTTATATGAAAACGGCTTTAAGTGATAAGCCAGAACGTAAATTGACACTGCCGCCAAAAATTGTGGAAAAAAGCATTGATACTTTTACAGGTTTGCTTTCTCCAAACGGTGGACGCAAAGAATACTTTATTGTAGGTACTGAACCGACACGTACCTATCTTTCGGAAATGCAAGAGCGTGGTTATTACGTTCCTACAGAGTTACAGCAACGCTTGAACAATGAAGGCAATACGCCAACGCCTGCTGCACAACCAGAAGAACTCTTCTAAAAATAACCGCACTTTAGTGTGTAATAGGGCGAGTCTATTGGCTCGCCTTCGTTATTAAACAAATAAGGAATATATTATGCTAAGTTATCGTCACTCATTTCACGCAGGCAATCACGCCGATGTCTTAAAACATATCGTCTTAATGCTTATTTTGGAAAATCTTAAACTCAAAGAAAAAGGCTTTTTTTACTTAGATACGCACTCTGGCGTGGGGCGTTATCGTTTATCCTCAAACGAATCAGAAAAAACGGGGGAATATAAAGAAGGTATTGGACGCTTGTGGGATCAAACCGACTTACCCGAAGATGTTGCACGTTATGTAAAAATGATCAAAAAACTCAATTATGGTGGCAAAGAACTACGTTATTACGCGGGTTCTCCATTAATTGCTGCGGAATTGTTGCGCCCACAAGATCGTGCACTATTGACCGAGCTTCATCCTAGCGATTATCCAATTCTTCGCAATAATTTTAGCGACGACAAAAATGTCACCGTAAAATGTGACAATGGCTTTCAACAAGTCAAAGCAACGCTACCTCCAAAAGAACGCCGTGGCTTAGTGCTAATCGATCCGCCTTATGAATTAAAAGAAGATTATGATCTTGTCGTCAAAGCTATTGAAGAAGGCTATAAGCGTTTTGCCACTGGCACCTATGCGATTTGGTATCCCGTTGTATTACGCCAACAAACTAAACGTATTTTTAAGGGCTTAGAAGCAACGGGAATTAGAAAAATTCTAAAAATTGAGCTCGCTATTCGCCCTGATAGCGATCAACGAGGAATGACCGCAAGCGGTATGGTGGTAATTAATCCACCTTGGACATTAGAAACCCAAATGAAAGAAATTTTGCCTTATCTGACAAAAACATTAGTTCCAGAAGGTACAGGAAGTTGGACGGTCGAATGGATTACACCAGAGTAATTCCTCATTATAAACGCCACTAAATTTCACCGCACTTTATAGCTTAAAAGTGCGGTGAAATTTTCTGAGATTTTAAATAAATCCCACAGTTCCCAAAAGCCTATTTTTTCGCTAGAATGCACGCAATTTTTGACTTAATAAAGGATAACATTATGTTTGGAAAAGGCGGTTTAGGCGGCTTAATGAAACAAGCCCAACAAATGCAAGAAAAAATGCAAAAAATGCAGGAAGAAATCGCGCAACTAGAAGTAACGGGTGAATCTGGTGCAGGTTTAGTGAAAATCACAATTAATGGTGCACATAACTGCCGTCGCATTGACATTGATCCGTCTTTAATGGAAGACGATAAGGAAATGTTAGAAGATTTAATCGCAGCTGCTTTTAATGATGCGGTACGTCGTGCAGAAGAATTACAAAAAGAAAAAATGGCATCGGTTACCGCTGGAATGCCATTACCTCCAGGAATGAAGTTTCCGTTTTAATCGAACACTTGTCTTCCCCTGCTTGCGGGGGAAGGTGTCGCAAAGCGACGGAAGGGGGTTCCCCCTAAGCCTTCGGTAGCTTCCTCCGTAAATAGAGGGAGCGGAAAGTAGCCTTATATTTCATCTCAAATTATGCAAAGCAGTCCACTTTTAGAACACCTTATTGAAAACTTACGTTGTCTTCCAGGCGTAGGGCCTAAATCTGCGCAACGTATGGCTTATCATCTTTTACAACGTAATCGTAGCGGTGGAATGAATTTAGCTCAAGCACTCACAGAAGCCATGTCTAAAATTGGTCATTGCTCACAATGTCGAGACTTTACGGAAGAAGACACTTGCAACATTTGCAATAATCCACGCCGTCAAAATTCAGGTTTGCTTTGTGTCGTTGAAATGCCAGCAGATATTCAAGCGATTGAGCAAACGGGGCAATTTTCAGGACGTTATTTTGTTTTAATGGGACACTTATCACCACTTGATGGTATTGGACCTCGTGAAATTGGCTTAGATTTACTGCAAAAACGCTTAGTAGAAGAATCTTTCCACGAAGTGATTCTTGCAACAAATCCAACGGTGGAAGGCGATGCGACGGCAAATTATATCGCTGAAATGTGCCGCCAACACAATATCAAAGTGAGTCGTATCGCTCACGGTATCCCTGTGGGTGGGGAACTAGAAACTGTAGACGGCACAACGCTTACCCACTCATTTCTAGGTCGTCGTCAAATCGACTAATCTTCTCATACCATTATGCGTTTATTTATCGCCGAAAAACCAAGCTTAGCTCGCGCTATTGCAGATGTGCTACCCAAACCCCATCAACGTGGAGATGGTTTTATTAAATGTGGCGATAATGATGTGGTAACTTGGTGTGTGGGGCATTTGCTTGAGCAAGCAGAACCCGATGCCTATGACCCTAAATTCAAACAATGGCGTTTAGAACATCTCCCTATTATTCCTGAAAAATGGCAACTTTTACCGCGAAAAGAAGTAAAAAAACAGCTTTCTGTGGTGGAAAAACTGATCCATCAAGCGGATACACTTGTTAATGCAGGAGACCCTGATAGAGAAGGGCAATTGCTGGTAGATGAAGTGTTTAGCTATGCTAATTTAGCTACCGAAAAACGCGATAAAATTTTACGCTGCTTGATTAGCGACCTAAATCCAAGTGCGGTAGAAAAAGCAGTAAAAAAATTACAACCCAACCGTAACTTTATTCCTCTTGCCACCTCTGCACTCGCACGAGCCCGCGCAGATTGGCTTTATGGCATTAATATGACCAGAGCCTATACCATTCGTGGCAGACAAACTGGCTATGATGGCGTGCTTTCTGTTGGCCGAGTGCAAACCCCAGTGCTAGGTTTAATTGTACGTCGAGATTTGGAAATTGAACATTTCCAGCCCAAAGATTTCTTTGAAGTACAGGCTTGGGTTAATCCAGAGACTAAAGAAGAAAAAACTCAGGAGAAATCAACCGCACTTTTTAGTGCCTTATGGCAACCTAGCAAAGCTTGTGAAGATTACCAAGATGATGACGGCAGGGTGCTCTCTAAAGGCTTGGCAGAAAACGTTGTAAAACGTATTACAAATCAACCTGCGGAAGTAACCGAATACAAAGACGTTCGTGAAAAAGAAACCGCCCCTTTGCCTTATTCCCTTTCTGCATTACAAATTGATGCGGCAAAACGATTCGGTATGTCCGCTCAGGCCGTATTAGATACGTGCCAACGCCTGTATGAAACTCATCGTTTGATTACTTATCCGCGTTCTGATTGTCGCTATTTACCCGAAGAACATTTTGCCGAACGACACAATGTACTAAATGCAATTTCAACCCATTGTGAAACTTATCAACGCTTACCAACTGTTATTTCAACTGAACAGAGAAATCGTTGTTGGAATGATAAAAAAGTAGAGGCTCATCACGCAATCATTCCGACTGCCAAAAATCGTCCAGTAAATCTAACACAAGAAGAACGTAATATTTACAGTCTTATCGCTCGCCAATATTTAATGCAATTTTGTCCTGACGCAGAATATCGTAAAAGCAAAATCACATTAAACATTGCTGGCGGTACTTTTATCGCTCAAGCGCGAAATTTACAAACCGCTGGGTGGAAAGAATTATTAGGCAAAGAAGACGACACAGAAAATCAAGAACCCTTATTACCAATAGTAAAGAAAGGACAAATTTTGTATTGTGAACACGGAGAGGTAATTAGTAAAAAAACTCAACCGCCAAAGCCTTTCACAGATGCAACCTTGCTTTCAGCAATGACGGGTATTGCACGATTTGTACAGGATAAAGAACTCAAAAAAATTCTGCGAGAAACGGATGGATTGGGCACAGAGGCTACTCGCGCAGGCATCATTGAGTTACTTTTTAAACGCGGTTTTTTAACGAAAAAAGGGCGAAATATTCATAGTACAGAAACAGGAAGAATTTTAATTCAGGCATTACCAGATATTGCCACCCAACCAGATATGACGGCTCATTGGGAATCGCAACTCACAGACATTAGTCAAAAACAAGCCACTTATCAGCAATTTATGTATAACCTAAATAAAATGCTACCTGATTTAGTCCGTTTTGTAGATCTTAATGCATTAAGACAATTAAGTCGCATTAAAATGATTAAATCTGATAGAGCAAAACCTAAAAGTGCGGTAAAAAAATCGAGTAAATCAAACGGTGAAACTGATTAAAGTTAAACCAATTAATATTTTTTTTATGCAAAGCACTTGCGAGAAAATTGAATTTTCTATAACATTCACGACCAGTTTTCTTGCAAAATTGCAAATTAGAGAGAAAAAATGTATCAAGTTCTTTTATTTATTTATGTTGTTGTCGCGATTGCCTTGATCGGGTTTATTCTCGTTCAACAAGGTAAAGGAGCGAACGCTGGTGCATCTTTTGGTGGTGGCGCATCAGGTACAATGTTTGGCTCTGCTGGTGCAGGTAACTTTTTAACACGTACTAGTGCGATTTTAGCAACCGCATTTTTTGTTATTGCCCTTGTTTTAGGTAACATGAATTCACATAAAGGCAATATTCAAAAAGGTGCTTTTGACGATTTATCACAAGCTGCAGAGCAAGTTCAGCAACAACAAGCAGCTCCAGCGAAAGACAATAAAAATAGCGACATCCCACAATAAAATAGGATTAGCATAAAAATTAACGCTCTGGTGGTGGAATTGGTAGACACGCTATCTTGAGGGGGTAGTGACCACAGGTCGTGCGAGTTCAAGTCTCGCCCAGAGCACCATTTGACTAAACAAAGCCCCGCAAAACTAATCGCGGGGTTTTGTTTTATCCAGGTTTCACAAGGGTTTATAGCACTTTCACCCCTCATATCTAATCGTCTTTAATTGTCTTTAATCGCTGTTTTTAGTAACACTATTAGTAACACCAACTTATTATGTTACTATATCCATTATTAGATGCTCGCGCTAAACGTGAAGAATATCGTGCGTCACTTACGAAAGGTATCGATCCACAAGAAGAAAAAATACGCATTCAACAATAATATGAAAACTGCTTAAAATATACTTTTCATTCTGTTGCAGAAAGTTATTTTTATGGCATTTATAAAGAAAAGGCTAAAAATTCAGAAACACGAGAAAAGAATTGGGAACGATTGAAAAATCATATCTTCCCTTATATTGGTGATAAGCATCTATCAGAAATAAAAGTAAAAGAGTTAGTTAGCATTTGTGAAAAAATAGCAGATAGAAGTAACACGCTCAAAAAATACACCAGATTATCGGTGCAATAATGGATCGTGCGATAACACAAGGTATCATAGAAAGTCATAATTGCAGATTGGTCTTGAAAAACTATTAATTTGCTGCTCTTTCTTAACGACATTACGATTAAAAGAGACAGTAAGTGCGTAATAGTCAGAAATTGGTTTTAAAATGCTTGAATTTACTGACTTCGATTACATCTATAAGCAAATAGTTTTTGAGTTATTATCTAGTACATTAATTTTATTTTTTCAAGATAACAATAAATTCTTTTTCCGAAGTGTAATATTGCTCGACCAAAGCAACAGAATTTTCTTCTGCAAAAATAGAAAAATTTTCTACCGCACTTTCAAGGTTTAAAATCAACATTAGCTCATCATTTTTATCTAAATTTTTTAAGGCTTTTTTGGCACTTAAAAGAGGAATTGGGCATCGAAGTGCGGTTAAATTGAGCTGATATTTCATTCTGGAACTTGACGACGAATGCTCATATTTTTACCCATTTCAGACAACACATCATCAGCTAAAAATTCTCGCCCCATTTCAAATAAAGGTTCTTCTAACGTAATATGACGCTCATAACCTTGAATAAAGCGTTCAATTAAATGCTCATCAATATTTTGACGTTGTTCAGAAATAAGCTCTTCTAACTGCGCAGATAACGCATTCCAATTTTTATGCAAATTTTTGTGCTGTTGTTCCAATTCATCAATGGTGCTTTGTGCTTGCGGAGCCACTTTGACTAATTGAGGGAAAAAATCTAATTCTTCATCATCGTGATGTAAAGGCGCGGCACGATTAAAATAGCTTAAAATCTGCTCAACATCATTTAATACAGCCTGAGTATAGCCGTGTTTTTCTAGATAATCAGGCAAAATGCTTAACTGACGACAAAAACGTTTTACCTTGCTATGGCAGGCATAAAGCATTTCAATAGGTTCATTCCATGTAGCGAATTGTTGGGGTTCAAGAATTTGCATAAGATTTCCTTTGTTAAAAAGTGCGGTCAAAAAACGTTTCATTTTTCTACCGCACTTTCATCAATTATGATTTATCTGCTAATTGTAATGGCGGAACAGGTTTGCCCATACGAGCATAAAATTCTACTACAAAATCATCAAAACGATCATCTTCTATTGCTTGACGAATTTCTGCCATTAAACGTTGATAATAGCGTAAATTGTGAATGGTATTTAAGCGTGCACCTAAAATTTCACCACACTTATCTAAATGATATAAATAAGCTTTGGTGTAGTTTTTGCAGGTGTAGCAATCACATTCAGGATCTAACAGACTGGTATCATCACGATATTTTGCATTACGGATTTTAACAATACCATTAGTCACGAATAAATGACCGTTACGGGCGTTACGGGTTGGCATTACGCAGTCAAACATATCAATACCACGGCGAACACCTTCCACTAAATCTTCTGGCTTACCCACGCCCATTAAATAACGTGGTTTATCCGCAGGAATTTGTGGGCAAATATATTCTAAAATGCGGTGCATATCTTCTTTTGGTTCGCCGACAGCTAAACCGCCCACCGCATAACCGTCAAAGCCAATATTCACTAAGCCTTCTAGTGATACTTTGCGTAATTCTTCAAATACGCCGCCTTGAATAATACCGAATAGCGCATTTTTATTGCCTAATTCATCAAAGCGATCACGGCTACGTTTTGCCCAACGAAGTGACATTTCCATAGATTTTTTCGCATAATCGAAAGTCGCTGGATAAGGCGTACATTCATCGAAAATCATCACGATGTCAGAACCCAAATCATATTGAATTTCCATGGATTTTTCAGGCGAAAGGAAGATCCGCTCGCCGTTAATTGGGTTTTGGAATTTCACGCCTTCTTCAGTAATTTTACGTAATTTACCTAAACTGAATACTTGGAAACCGCCACTGTCAGTCAAAATCGGGCGAGGCCATTGCATAAAGTTGTGCAAATCGCCGTGTTTACGCATAATTTCTTGCCCTGGACGTAACCATAAATGGAAAGTGTTACCCAAAAGAATTTCTGCACCTGTCGCACGCACTTCTTCTGGCGTCATGCCTTTTACGGTGCCATAAGTACCTACTGGCATAAATGCAGGGGTTTCTACGCTGAACGTGCCTTGTGGACGCTCAAATACTAAACGACCACGACGGGCATTGCCGCTTGTTTTATCTAATTCATACTTCATTTTTGCTCCAACGAATAAACAGTTCGAAGATTTTTGTGAATAAAAAAGCCTGTTCAAAGTTACAGGCTTTATGCTATCATATTTTTAATGCTCTTTGAGCAGAGGCGGATCTGCTAAGATAGTCCGCCAGTTGCCGCTGTCGGGCTATTTCGTAGATCCTGAGTGTGTTAATCATACTAAGGATAAAAATATGACTAAATTTATGATTAAGTTGGTCATCATTATTCTACTTTGCCTGTTATTGAAAAGTAGCACTGGCCATTAGTAGTTGATGCCGACAAGGGATGGTAACCGCCATCTGTTGTTCTTTATTGTAAGTGCTGACTAATTACAAGTCAAACAACTTATTCTAATCCTTTTACATTTGGATTTTTAGTGATGAACATCGCATCGCCATAACTGAAAAAACGATAGTGATTCTCGACCGCACTTTTATAAGCATTCATTGTATTTTTATAACCAGCAAAAGCTGAAACTAACATAATCAATGTGCTTTCAGGTAAGTGGAAATTAGTAATTAAGCAATCCACCACTCGGAATTTTTTCCCTGGATAAATAAAAATAGAGGTATCAGAAAAATAAGGCTCAATTAAATCTGGATTGCCAAATTCTTCTGCAGAAAGCGCCGCACTTTCAATAGAACGAACAGAAGTGGTTCCCACTGCAATTACACGTTTGCCCGCTTTTTTTGTTGCAATAATCGCATTGCAAACTTCTTGGGAAACTTCCACGTACTCCGCGTGCATTACGTGATCTTCAATATTTTCCACACGAACAGGCTGGAATGTTCCCGCGCCGACATGCAATGTAACAAATTCAAAATTCACACCTTTTGCTTTGAGTTTTTCAAGTAAATTTTCATCAAAATGTAAGCCCGCTGTTGGTGCCGCTACAGCACCTGGGACTTTACTATAAACGGTTTGATAACATTCTTGATCGGCTTCTTCATCTGGACGATCAATATAAGGTGGCAATGGCATATGTCCAATGGCTTGTAATATATCTAAAAGAGCGGTTGATTTATCACTTAATTCCACTTCAAACAATGCACCATGACGCGCTTTCATTACCGCTTTAATGCCATTATTTTCGCCTAATTTATCTTCCCCTAAAAATAATTCAGTCCCTTCTTTAGGGGATTTCGATGAACGAATATGCGCTAAGAAACGATGTTCATCTAACATTCTCTCAACTAAAACTTCAATTTTGCCACCACTGGCTTTACGCCCAAACATTCTTGCAGGAATAACGTGCGTATTATTAAAAATCAACAAATCGCCTTCATCAATTAAATCTAATACATCAGAAAAAGTGCGGTGAGAAATTTCCCCGTTTTCGCCATTTAACTGTAATAAACGACAAGAAACACGATCAATTTTAGGATAACGAGCAATTAATTCATCGGGTAAATCAAAATTAAAGTCTGAAACACGCATAATAAAATTTAGGTTAAATAAAATAGGCGATAAGTCTAGTTTGAATTGAAAATGATCTCAAGAAAAAATCTTTTCTACAGGAAAGATAAAATAACCAGCAATTATGCTGGTCATTTGGGATTAATTATGAATTTGCTTTTTTAGTTGCTTTTACGTTTACATCACAATTTTTGACGATGATATTATCGCTAGATTTACCTTTTTGAATTAAATTTACAGGCACAACAGAATCAAATTTATCTAACGTTAAGCCACTATCTACATTCCAAACATAATCCCCAGAAACGAAACTTGTAAAGTCATTTTGTGATTTATCACGAGTAAAATCTTTCGCAATAATGCCATCGCCCACACTTACCATTGCAGCAACTGGTTCTTGGTTTTCAAATTGATACACCGCAGTCACAGTTTGTTTATTGCAAGAATATACAGCTGTTTTATCAGTGATTGTTGGAATTGTTTGCATTTCAGCCATTTGTGCAGATGATTTTGTCATTTCAGGTGCATCCTTTGCACAAGCAGATAATACGACGGCAGCAGCAAATGCTGGTAAAAGTTTAGTTAAATTCATTATTAAATCCTCTTAATTAATCCCCTATAGGGTGCTACTTAGATACTTTTAATTAAATAAAGTTCCATTATTAGAATAAAATTATGTTGATTTTTACCAACGATATCCTAATTTCACGCCCATATTTCGCTGTTTACCGAGTTGCGAACCTTGAGATTTAGAAATAAAAGCAGAAAGTTGGAAATGTAAAATTTCCGCTTTTAATCCCACTTCTTTTTGCCAATAACGTCCAAATGGTTGTTGCAACACCGTGAGATTTACCGTGGTTTGTACGTTGGCGTTTGAAACATCAACATAATTGACGAAGAAATAAGGCTTAACGCTGATATTATCCGTCGGGGTAAACGTATAATCGACCCGTACTCCAGCATTATAGCGATTAAATGCAAGGCTCGGTGTTTGCACTTTCACTTCCTCAGATTGATAATTTTCACGTTCAATAAAATAGCGATTAACTCCAAAATAAGGCTGAATACCCAATTGCCCTAAATGGAACGAATAACTTGCATTCACGCCATAATTTATCGCTTTTCGATGAATTTTTCGGCTTTGTTCTTCAGCCATTTTACTCGCACTGATTCCCGTTCCCACGTTTACACCAAATTGTAAATCGCCCCATTGATATTGGGCAAAACCCGACATCATCGTTAATGTCGCGTGATTTTTAACCTGTTCATCAAAGGTATTATCTGAACGGCTATGCGAGAAAACTGCCCCAATTCGTCCATTAGCTAAGGCTTTTTGCACCCCAATTTGACGTAAGTTCGTTTTCTGCTGATAAGCACGGAACGCATCAGAATCATAGCGTCTTTTATCCTGTGCGATATTTGTCCACACGGCAGATTGTGCTTGATCTACAAAAAGACGATCTAATTCATCTTGAACGGAAAGCATACTATTTACTGTCGCAGACAACTCCGATAACGCACTATTTGAATAACGGCTGATCAAGTCTTTTTGTTTGCGTTGTCTTTCCGCTTCTTCTTGAGCTAGACGTTCTTTTTCTGCTTGCTCAGCCACTGCTAAGGCTTTTTCTAGTTGTTGTGTTAAATTCAACTTAGCTAATTTTGCATTAGCAAAATCAATCTGAGCGGTTTCTTTTTCCACCAATGCAGTTGCCAAGGCTAAATTTGCGTTATCTAACGCTTTCGCTGTTTGTAAATTTGGTGTGGTTTGATAATCAGCTTTGGCAGTTTGTGCTTTTTCTTGAGAGGTTTTAACTTGCTCGTTCTTTTGGTTAAGTGCAGTTACTTTCTGATTTTGCACCGCTTGTGCCATTTGCTGTTGGGCATTAATCACCTCAAGCCCGGCTTGTAATACGTTTAACTGGCTTTGATCAGGCGGAGGCAGGGTATCAGAAAACGCCGCTCTTCTTGACCGCACTTTTGCTTTAGAGCTTTGTGTTGTTGGCACCAGCTCAGCTTGTTTTGCTTCTAATGTTCGTTCTGCTTGCTCTGATCTTACTAAGTCATTGCGCAATTCCTGCTCTTTTATTGGGTTATGCAAGCGGAATTCGCCATTATTCTTCACTAATTTATAACGTAATGCACCTGCATCAACGTGGTCATTTTCTAAAGTAAATTTGAGCTTATCTGATAACGGTTTATTATCTTTGCTTTCAACCAAAGTTAATTGCTCAAGGGTCACGGGTTCTGTGCCTGTGTTGCGAACAGATAATGTGTAATCGCCCTCAGCGTCATAGGATAATTTTAATTTATCGCTTTTATAGCCAAATAAAGATGAAGTAAATTGGAATGTGCCTTGCCCGCTCAATTTACCATTTACTGTCAATGTGTTGAAACGATGTTCTGCCGATTTTGGTGTCATTTCCGTCTCTAATGAACGGCGGCGACGGCGTGGTGCATTATTTGAGCTAGCTGAATAAGCTGAATTTAACGTAACAGTACTATTATTTAGCGTTAAATTATGCAATGTGGTATCACTAGGCATTGTCCAAGTCGCATTTTCCAACATCACTGTTGTGCCTTTGTCGCCCTGAATTTGGTGCGAAAAATGGCTGTTTTTTAAAGAAAATTGAGCTGAATCCGTTAAATGCACATTACCCATTAAAGTAGCATTATCCACCGTTGCATTTGCATTATCAAAAAGTTGAATATTGCCTGTTTGGGTGGCATTGTTGCTTAATGTAAATTGGCTGTGATTTGTTAAAGTGACATTGCCATTAAGTTTTGCTAAACCTTTAACATTCGCCGTTGCATTATCAGTTAAATTAATAGAGCCATTAATTTGTGTTGTCGGTATGGAATTAATAACTTTTGTGTCGGTTAAATTCTCTGTTTTACAAGTCGTTAATCCTGTCCAATCCGAACGTGTACAAATGGTATTTTTCTGATTTGGCACAACACCAAATGTGGCATTTGCATTATTGCTGACTGTCCAATTTCCCTCAATTGAAGAAACATTGCGAGAAACCACCGCACTTCCGCCTTGAATATAAAAGTTTTCAGCTTTAAATGTACGGTTGATCCAATCGTGATCCCACACAATTTCGCCTTGTGGTATATTTTCCATTTTTGACCAACGTTCGTTCAAATGATTGTAGGCGTGCGGTGTCGGTCTACCGCTGAAAAATAGTTTGCCTTTTGTTTGGGTAATATCGCCGTTTAAGTTTGTACCGCCTGAAAGTAGTAAAGTACTATCTTCTGCAGTGGGTTGATAAATAAGGTTTAATCGCCCATTGTGTTTATTTTCATCTGTTTCGCCAAACCAACCGTTAAATGCAATATCTCGCTTATTAGTTAATTGTTTTAAATCATCATTTATGGTGTCATAACCTGTAATAGTAATATTAGCGGCTTGAGTTGTATTATGGTTCACAATCATCGCCCCCTCGTCCGTATTTTGGATACGTTTAAAGGTTAATGAATGTCCGTTAAGATCTAAGCGACCACCACGAAAGCCGAAATAAAATTTATCGGTATCAAATTGCTTGTCATCGTTTAATTGGACAGTCCCTCTACCGCTAACCAATCCGATTTCACTAAAGGCTTGTTTTTTGCCTTGCTCGTCTGCCTGCTGATCCAAAATGACTGTACCATCGCCTACACTGATGGAACCTTTATTTTCGCCTTTCCCCTGAACGTGTAATGTTCCTTTACCGATTTTAGAAAGGCGATCATTTTCTACGCCATTGACTTTCCAAATTACGGTACTTTCATCACTGATCGATATACCCGCCCCTTTCCACGTTTCATTATGGGTAGGCGAAACTATAAAATCTCCCTCAAAATACAAACCGCCTGCACCTTGATCAATATCGCTTGTTAAAGTAATTGTTCCATTTCCTTTATCAATAAAAGCAATATTTTTACCATTACTTAGTGCTGGAGAATAATAATTATTCCCATCATATGTATAAATTGGCTCTTTTTTACGATTGGGCAAATTATAATTCGCTATCTGTACTCTATACTTTTTATTATCTTGTGCTGTAACAGAAGCAGAACCATCTTTATTATCAGTAAAAGTATAATGGCGATCCTTAGGTGTTCTAGGATTAAATATGGTATGAATATCCTTAGCATAAACTTCATCGTAAAACCATTCTTCACGCACTAACTGAAATCCATTACCTCTTCCCACAAAAGGATTTCCGCTTTGTAATACACCATTTATAAGCCATTTTTCTTTTTTTGCATCATAAATAAACATTGGCGAACCACTATCGCCTTTAGAACCACCCGTTGGTAATGGGCCATAATGATTAGGGCTAACTACATTACCACTAAAATTGACTGTACCATTACCATTTCCACTCTGAGTATGAGTATTTCCTGCAGTAAGATAATGATATGCACCTGAGACATAATATGAACTATCTAAATTCTTTTCTTCATCTTTATCTGTACGCCAATACTGACGTCCTGAGCCTATACGCACACGCTCAGGATAATCCTCTTTATTAGCATATACCTTTCCATCCACAAGCGGTGTCATACCTATCGGTTCAATTTCAGTTACAAATTTATGTAAACGAGGCATATGGTAATCCCCATCATAATGATTACGTCCCTGATCAGGCTTATAATTGTTACGCTTAGCTATTTGATAAGTAAAACGATGTTGATCGGGATTTACTCCTTCCGCACCAAAATCAGCATCAGTGTACCCTCCATTGTGAGCAACACTTACAATATATTGCTCTCCCACTAATGTTGCATAGCCACCTCGCGACACCACAGAAAAATCAATCATCGGGGCTTTTGTCATTGATGTGCCAACTAATTGCCCTTGTTTGTTATAAACCTCAATATTTTTAGCCCCAACTGTGAACTTCCCTTTATTCTCGGCAAAATCACGATAATATTGGTAGTCAATCCCAAAATAAGTGTGACCTGCCCACGCTTGCGATACTATCCCTAATGAAATGCAAGCGGTTAAAAAATTCAGACGAAATACAGTTTTTTTCATAATGTTTATTTAATTAAGTAATTTTTCGTATTAAAAAATACGTGGTTAAACGACTATTGAACAATAAAAGTGCGGTGATTTTCTAAGGGATTTCAGCTAAAAAAACGAACTAAAAGGCACAAAAGAAAATAAATGAGTAAAACTATATAGTAATTAAGCCAAAATTTCTAGGTTTTTGCTTAATACTTAGTGGGTAATCTAATCTTGCGATGTGGTAATATTGTATATAATTTACATAGGCAACTAAAGTTAAAACAATATCACTAATAAAATAACCGCACTTTATGTGAGTTTTCTCTGAAAGTGCGGTCATTTTTTCTAAGGTTTTTCTAAAATCGGTTTAAGGAAGCGAGCGGTGTGGGAGCTTTTTACTTTAGCAACTTGCTCTGGTGTACCCGTCGCAATAATTTGTCCGCCGCCACTGCCTCCCTCTGGGCCAAGATCGACAATCCAGTCTGCGGTTTTAATCACATCAAGATTGTGTTCAATGACGACGATAGTATTTCCTTGGTCGCGTAATCGATGCAGTACTTCAAGTAATTGCTTAATGTCAGCGAAATGCAAACCAGTCGTCGGTTCATCTAGAATATACAAAGTTTTACCCGTATCACGTTTAGAAAGCTCGGTCGCTAGCTTAACGCGTTGTGCTTCGCCGCCTGAAAGTGTTGTGGAAGATTGACCTAATCGAATATAGGATAATCCCACATCCATCAAGGTTTGTAATTTTCTTGCAATCATTGGAATCGCATCAAAAAACTCGCGAGCTTCTTCCACTGTCATATCTAAAACTTGATGAATTGTTTTGCCTTTATAACGAATTTCTAAGGTTTCGCGATTATAGCGTTTGCCTTTACATTGGTCGCAAGGAACATAAACATCGGGTAAAAAGTGCATTTCAACTTTGAGTACACCATCGCCCTGACAGGCTTCACAGCGTCCACCTCGTACGTTAAAGCTAAAACGCCCAGGATTATAACCACGCGCACGGGCTTCTGGCACGCCAGCAAAAAGCTCACGAATCGGGGTAAATAAGCCTGTATAAGTGGCTGGATTTGAACGTGGCGTGCGTCCAATCGGGCTTTGGTTAATATCAATAACTTTATCGAAATGTTCTAACCCCTCAATGGATTGATAAGGTGCGTAATCTGTCTTTTCCGCTCGATTTAACGCATTTTGCGCAAGGGGAAATAAGGTGTCATTAATAAGCGTGGATTTTCCCGAACCTGACACACCAGTCACGCAAGTAAACAAACCAACGGGAATCTCTAAATTCACATTTTTTAAGTTATTCCCCGATGCCCCTTTAAGTTTTAGCCATTTTTTCTTATCAAGTGCGGTGCGTTTTTTCGGAATTTCGATTTTATCTGCGCCCGATAAAAATTTTCCTGTAATGGAATTTGGATTGAGCATAATTTCATCGGCATTTCCTTGCGCAATAACTTGACCGCCGTGTACGCCAGCACCAGGCCCAATATCAATAATATGGTCAGCCGCACGAATTGCATCTTCATCGTGTTCCACAACAATTACCGTATTACCAAGATTACGCAGATGAATTAATGTGTTAAGTAAGCGTTCATTATCACGTTGGTGCAAACCAATAGAGGGTTCATCTAATACATACATCACACCAACAAGTCCCGCACCGATTTGACTCGCAAGGCGAATACGTTGCGCCTCCCCACCTGAAAGGGTTTCCGCAGAACGAGAAAGAGAAAGATAATTCAAACCAACATTGACTAAAAACTGCAAACGCTCGCGGATTTCTTTAAGAATTTTTTCCGCAATTTGGGCTTTTTGACCTGTTAAAGAAAGTGCGGTAAAAAATTCAAGGGTTTCGCCAATGCTTTTTTCCGCAATTATCGGCAAATTGGTTTTTCCAATATACACATTACGCGCTTCGGGTCGCAAACGAGAACCGCCACAATCTATACAAGGTCGATTGCTAATATTTTTTGCCAATTCTTCACGCACCGACATTGATTCCGTTTCTTTATATCGGCGAGCCATATTATTCAAAATCCCTTCAAAAGGGTGCTTGCGAATAACCACATCGCCACGATCATTCATATATTGGAATTCAATTTCCTCTTTGCCTGAACCCTGCATAATGATATGTTGAATTTTCTTTGGCAAAGATTCATAAGGGGCTTCAACATCAAAATCATAATGTTTCGCTAATGATGTAAGCATTTGATAATAATAGAAATTACGACGATCCCAACCTTTCACTGCACCGCCTGCAAGGGAAATCGTTGGATTTTGCACCACACGATCTTCATCAAAATATTGCTGCACACCCAAGCCATCACAAGTTGGGCAAGCACCTGCAGGATTGTTAAAGGAAAACAAACGAGGCTCTAATTCTGGCACAGAATAACCACAATGCGGACAAGCAAAATTTGCCGAAAAAACTAATTCTTCCGCTTTCGGATTATCCATTTCTGCCACAATTGCAGTGCCACCAGAAAGCTCTAATGCGGTTTCAAAAGATTCGGCTAAACGTGTTGCCAAATCTGACCGCACTTTAAAGCGATCCACCACCACTTCAATTGTATGTTTTTTCTGTAAAGCTAATTTTGGCGGATCAGATAAATCGCAAATTTCGCCATCAATACGCGCACGAATATAACCTTGCGCAGCAATATTTTCTAAAATCTTGAGATGTTCGCCTTTGCGATTTTTGACCACTGGCGCAAGTAACATCATTTTGCTGTCTTCTGGCAAACTTAATACTTTATCCACCATTTGACTAATCGTTTGTGCCGTTAAGGGAACATTATGATCGGGACAACGAGGTTCTCCCACTCGAGCAAACAATAAACGTAAATAATCGTAAATTTCCGTAATGGTTCCCACTGTAGAACGTGGATTGTGTGAGGTTGATTTTTGTTCAATGGAAATTGCAGGGGAAAGCCCCTCAATAGAATCCACATCAGGCTTTTCCATTAAAGATAAAAACTGACGGGCATAAGCGGAAAGGGATTCAACATAACGGCGTTGCCCTTCCGCATAAAGCGTATCAAAGGCTAAAGAAGATTTCCCCGAACCTGAAAGCCCTGTGATCACCACAAGTTTATTGCGTGGAATGGTTAAATTAATATTTTTCAGATTATGGGTTCTAGCCCCGCGAATATCAATATTTTCCATAAAATAACTCAAAAGTATGAAATAAGTGTAAATTTTGCGATCATTATCGCATATTTTAATATCTGTGCAAATATCCAGTTAAAATATATAGATCTTTTAAAAAATTTCAGGCAAAATAACCGCACTTTTTTAGATAAAAAATGAGGTTTTTTATGGCTGGAGTTAATAAAGTCATTATTGTAGGTCATTTAGGTAATGATCCTGAAATTCGTACTATGCCAAACGGCGATGCCGTTGCAAATATCAGCGTAGCAACCAGTGAAAGCTGGAACGATCGTAATACGGGCGAACGCCGTGAAGTAACAGAATGGCACCGCATTGTATTTTATCGTCGTCAAGCGGAGATTTGCGGCGAATACTTGCGCAAAGGTTCTCAAGTTTATGTGGAAGGTCGTTTAAAAACACGTAAATGGCAAGATCAAAATGGTCAAGATCGCTACACCACAGAAATTCAAGGCGATGTAATGCAAATGCTTGGTGGACGTAATCAAAACGCAGGTGGTTATGGTAATGATATGGGGGGCGCACCACAATCCTCTTACCAAGCTCGTCAAACTAACAATGGTGGTAGTTATCAATCATCTCGTTCTGCGCCACAATCAGCCACATCACAACCAGCAACACCACAGGCTGAGCCACCAATGGACGGATTCGATGACGATATTCCGTTCTAAATGACATAGATTGAAAAGTAAATGATAAAAATCTGAGAGAAGTTGAATAAAAAAGAGCTTCTCTTTTTTTATTTTAATTTTTAAATTAAAAGGACTAAGCCTATGATTATAGACTTAGTCCTTGATTTTACAGCTTCACTTT
Organism: Haemophilus sp. HN_Hi10; assembly: GCF_049821985.1. Taxonomy (NCBI): domain Bacteria; kingdom Pseudomonadati; phylum Pseudomonadota; class Gammaproteobacteria; order Pasteurellales; family Pasteurellaceae; genus Haemophilus; species Haemophilus sp. HN_Hi10. Next base: position 604,273 of record NZ_CP187495.1, read on the forward strand.
TGAGGAAGATTAATCGCTATTACTTATCTTCTGCATTACATTTTATTGAAGCGTAAAACTAATTTGCACATTTAAACTCGAAGGAAAGCCTGCTGGTCTTGCTCCCACAGAACGAGAAACGTTAATAGCGTCTAATGCCGCCTTATCTAAACTTTCGTCGCCTGAGGATTTTGTAACTCTAGCTCCACTTAGCGAACCATCAGCTCCCACATTAAAAGATACACTCACTTTTCCTTGTTTACGCATTATCTTCGCTCGAGTTGGATAACGTTTATGACTTTCAATTTCACGGCGAATTGCAGAACGGTAAGCCGCTATTTCACTCGTATCCGTTCCACTTCCTGCTACCTGTGCATTGCTATTAGCAGCGCTTGTTGTGCTTGCTTTATCATTTACGTTAGCACTTGAATCAATATTTTTATCGCCTTTTGGTAGATCTTTATTGATTGGTTTCTGTTGTGGTTTAACCTCTTTTTTAGGTTTATTCTTTGGCTTTTCTTTCGGTTTTTCTTTGGGCTTTGGCTTTTCCTTTTCGGGTTCTTTGATTTTTTTCGGTTCAGGTTTTATTGTTGGATCTTCTACAATTTCTTGTTTTTCTGGCTCTGGCTCTGGCTCTGGCTCTGGCTCAGGCTCTTTTTGTACATTTTCAGGCTCTGGAGCAGGTTCTTCCAACACCATACCTTGCAAAAGCTCCATAGAAATACTTGTAGATATATCGCCTTGTGCACTATTTGCGCTATCACTTGGCTTATTCCAATTCCACAAGATAAATCCTATAACAATACCGTGTACGATCAAAGAAATAAGCAAACCCAATAGCGAACGTTTTGTTTGCTGCATAATTATTCCTTACGGCGTAGTTGGTACAGATTGGGAGGGAGTAGATTCTTGAGAATTTTTACCCGCACTTTTTCCCTTATCTTTCATAGAAACAATTGCCACATTTTTGATTTCATTTTTAGAAAGCATATCTGTAATAGTCACAAAATCTTGGAAGGAGGCTTCGGCATCAATTTTTAAAGTGACTTTCTGATCTTTATTCCATTGAGCAATTTCTGCTTCAAGAGCTTCTTGCGTAATAGGTCTATCATTGAAATAGAGCTGTTTATCCGCTGTCACTGTTAATAATTTAGCGAGCTCGTCAGATTTAAATGCGACTGCTGTACTGGCTTTTGGTACATTTACTTGAATTTTACCTTGAGAGATAAAAGATGCAGTAATAAGCACCACAGTAAGCAATACCAACATAATATCAATGAAAGGGATAATGTTGATTTCATCAAATTTTTTCACTGATTATTCCTTATCTTTTTGTTCGTTTAATACTTTCCATTTCAAACGATTAACTTCCACTTTACGACCTAAACCGTTATAAAACACCATAGATGGAATAGCCACTAGAATACCTAATGCTGTTGCTTTTAATGCTAAAGATAAGTGCAACATAATTTCACTTGGATCAATGTCGCCACCGCCGTGACCGATTTGATAGAAAGTTAATAAAATCCCGATAACTGTACCAAGTAATCCAACATAAGGTGCATTGGCACCGATGGTAGAAATCACTGTCATATTACGGTTTAAATCAATTTCTAATGCGTGAATAGTAGAATAATGTGCCACATTTACCTTTCTTAAAAAAAGGTAACGTTCAATTACCATCGCAAGCATAATAACGCTCATCAGTAATAATAAACCGATGATAAAATAATCACTGTACTGTTGTAAAAAATCAAAAAGTTGTAGCATTTTTTTTCCTTGTTATTTGAGAATGAATTTCAATCAGGCGAGGAATTCTAACAAAGGCTGAATAATGCGTAAACCTTGAATTGAAAAATTTATGAATTTTTACCGCACTTTATGTGGAAAAGTGCGGTTATTTTTTGAAAAATTATAAGGAGCGAAGATAATCAATGATCATTTGATGATGGTCTTTTGTCTTAAATTTATCAAATACTTGCATAATATTTCCGCTTTCATTAATTAAAAAACTAATTCGATGAATACCGTCGTAAGTTCTCCCCATAAATTTTTTTTCGCCCCATACGCCAAATTGTGCCGCAACTTGATGATCAGGATCAGAAAGCAATGTGAAATTAAGTTCTTTTTTCTCAATAAATTGAGCTAATTTTTTCGGAGCGTCAGGGCTAATGCCAAGTACAACTAAACCTAGTGCATCTAATTCGGATTTACTGTCACGCAATCCGCAGGCTTGTGTGGTACAGCCTGGCGTGAGTGCCTTTGGATAAAAATAAATTAAAACTTTTTTACCACGAAAATCATTTAAAGAAACAGGTTTTTCCTGTTGATTTAATAAGGTAAAAGCAGGTGCTTGATTACCAACAGATAATGGATTCATAAAAAAACTCCTTTAATGAAAAAAATTTGCAAATCAAAGTTATTTTAGCGACTATAACAAGTGAAACCAAATAATAAAATTAAAAACCGATGGAGGTTATATGTCAGCACAAAATCCTTTATTTTCGGGTAGTATTGTTGCCCTTGTTACGCCAATGAATCATTATGGCGAAGTCGATTTTTCCTGTTTAGAAAAATTAGTAGAACACCACATTGAAGCAGGTTCTAATGCGCTTGTTTCTGTAGGTACAACGGGAGAATCTGCCACGCTAAGTATTGAGGAAAATGTAAAAGTCATTGAAAAGACCGTTGAATTTGCCAAAGGACGTATTCCTATTATTGCGGGAGCGGGCGCAAATGCGACGAGTGAAGCAATTACAATGACTAAATTATTACGAGACAGTGGCGTAGCAGGATGTTTATCTGTTGTGCCTTATTATAATAAACCAACCCAAGAGGGAATATATCAACACTTTAAAGCCATTGCGGAATGTACTAATTTACCACAGATTCTTTATAACGTTCCTAGTCGCACAGGCAGTGATATGAAGCCAGAAACGGTTGCTCGTTTAGCTAAAATTGAAAATATTGTAGGTATTAAAGAAGCAACGGGAGATGTGAGCCGAATAGTTAAAATTAAGCAGCTTGCGGGTAAAAATTTTATTGTTTTAAGTGGTGATGATGCAACAGGCTTAGAAGCAATAAAATTAGGTGCTGAGGGAGTAATATCAGTAACAAATAACATTGCAGCAAAAGATATGGCTGATATGTGCCGTTATGCACTCGTGGGAGATTTTGATAAAGCGGAAGAAATTAATGCTCGTTTAATGCGTTTACATCACGACCTATTCATTGAATCCAATCCAATTCCAGTGAAGTGGGCAGCTTATCGATTAGGCTTAATTAAATCGCCACATTTACGCTTGCCACTTACGACACTTAGTGAAGAAATTCAACCAAAAGTAGAAGATGCACTAAAAATTGCAGGATTGTTATAAAAATAAAAGGGTAAGTAATTACCCCTCACTTTTATGTATTATAGATCAGTAAAATGATCAGAAAAGTGCGGTCAGAATTTATCAAATTTTCAATTTAGTTAAGGTTAGTATATGAAAAAAATAATATTGAGTTTAATAACGGCTATTATTCTAGCTGGTTGTTCGTCTAATCCCGAAACCTTAAAAGCAAGCAACGATTCATTTCAAAAATCTGAGGCGAGCATTCCCCATTTTTCCCCTTTGGCTACTGGAGGTGTACAATTACCAAAAGCTGATGATGCTTATTCGTTACCTAATATTGAAGTGAAAAAAAGGGGAGATATTGATATTCGTCCACCATTAATCCCTCTTGCTATTATTCAAAATTCAATAACAAAATTTGATGGAGAACGCTCGTTGATTGTCTATCCAAAACAAGAGGCAAAACTATATAATCTTCAGCAAGTTAAGCGTTTGTTGAAAGAAGAGGGTATTTCATCAACAACAAATGGTTCGATTTTAACGACCGATTGGACAAAAACAGAACGAATTGGCGATAAGTCTATAGAAATAAAATATCAAATAGAACAAGTTATGACACCTGATGTGAGTGCGATTACCGTATCTATTTTGCATATGCGCCGAGATGGTATTATTTTTACACCAAATGTATCAGATAAACAATATTATACTTCGGAACGTTTAAATCGCATTGTTTTAACACTCACTACCGCATACAACAAACAATTACAGGATTTATCAAGCACTTCAATTCAATAGGGTTTCGTCACATAATAATTTTTCGAATATAATAAATGTTTAAAAATGAGACATAGATCATCCTTTTGAAAATTATTCTGATATTTATCTTTAAAGCACTTGAAAATCTAAAATAAGAACACTATTTTGTTATTAACTAGAATTTAAATCACGCAACAAAGAGGTAAATGCTATGACACTTAATATTACCAGTAAACAAATGGACATCACCCCTGCAATTCGTGAACACTTGGAGGAAAGACTTGCGAAGTTAGGTAAGTGGCAAACGCAGTTAATTAGCCCACATTTTGTTTTAAACAAAGTACCTAATGGATTTACTGTCGAAGCCTCTATTGGCACACCTTTAGGCAATTTATTAGCCAGTGCAACTTCAGATGATATGTATAAAGCAATTAATGAAGTGGAAGAAAAATTAGAACGTCAGCTTAATAAACTTCAACATAAAAGTGAATCTCGCCGAGCGAATGAACGTTTAAAAGATTCTTTTGAAAACTAAATACTGTAAAAGATAAAATCTAATCTGGCAGTCTTATTGTAAAATAATATGTCTGTCAGATTAATTTTTTCTTAAATTGGTTTTAATAGAAATAAAGACTAATGAAAGATACAGATTGTATTTATATTTTTTAACGAGATAGATATTATTTGACGGGATTAATGGCGGTGAGAAAGGGATTTGAACCCTTGATGCAGTTTCCCACATACACGCTTTCCAGGCGTGCTCCTTCAACCACTCGGACATCTCACCGTAAAAGGTTCGCAAACTATAAAGATTTACTCTGGTTTAGTCAAGTTTTTTACTATAAAAAATAAAAATCTTTAGAAGATTAGTTAAAAAATAGGCAATAAAGCTATTGATCTAATCCAGAGTTAGAAGAAATTAATAATTATTAAAACAGTTGATTTTTAATAGATGCCATATATTAATTTATCTTTTATTCTCTTTCTTAACCTTTTTATTTTAATTAAAAAAGGGATTTTCTCAAAATGATCATACCAAGATGATGGTATATCAATAATTTTATCCATTTCTTTTAAAAGTAAATTTCCTATATGACAATTTAAGTGACCGCATTTTTTGTGCCAAAATTTATATGGACCACAATAATGAGAAATAATTATTGGCATTTTTACGTGTAATAAATTTTTATTTTTAATCAAACCTCGATCTGTTGGTGTAAAATTAAATCTATTATTAATAAATTTTACTTTTCCTTTACAGATACCATTTAGAATATCTTGATCTTGGTATTTCATAACATTATTGTATTTATTCATCCAGTTTATTGATTTTTGGAAAATATTTTCTTCTTTCCATTTATTTAAATTAATTAATAATATACCTGCATTAAAATAAGAATATCCTTCTAAACCAATGGATTTTTTATAAGCTTCATTTTTTACGTCAATAAAAGTATCTCGACATGCTGCCAAATAATAATTCGTTATATCTATATCCCAAAGTTCTTGAAGTGAAGAGTTTGTTAATGTATCTACATCGATATAAATAGCTTTTTCTATATTCTTTATATATTTAGTTAAATTTAGTCTAGCGTAAGTCGCTAAAGATATGTAATCTATTGTTTTTGGAAAATTTTGAAAATCTGCCTCACAAACAGGCAAGAAAAATACTTTACAGGAGTATGAGCTTGCTAAATTATTTATTATGGTCTTATTTTCCTGATTTATTTTCATATCAAGAATATAAAAATTTATTTTTTCAGGTGTATTTTTAATAATGCTAAAAATACTTATAGCTAAATAAGTTGCATAATAGTTGTCAGATGAAAATATAATATTTATTATCTGTCTGTCTGTCTGTCTGTCTGTCTGTCTGTCTGTCTGTCTGTCTGTCTGTCTGTCTGTCTGTCTGTCTGTCTGTCTGTCTGTCTGTCTGTCTGTCTGTCTGTCATAAAATTATCTTCTGATTAACGTGTCAATTATTTTTTATTAATAGATTAAATACTTTTATTAACTTTATAATTTATTTTTTAAAACGCTCAATGCCTTTGCACGATGAGAAATTTTTTTCTTCTCAGCTGTTTCTAATTCAGCAAATGTGCAACCTTGTTCTGGACTAAAGAATAAACTGTCATAACCAAAACCATTTTCGCCTTTTTCTTCAAAACCAATCACACCACAACACTCGCCTTCGGCAATAATTGGCGATGGATCTGTTGGATGCTGTAAAAACACGATACAACTCACAAATTTGGCTTGGCGTTGATCTTGTGCAACATGAGCAAGCTCTGCCAATAATTTCTCACGGTTTTTAGCATCATTACCCTCTTCGCCAGCATAACGTGCAGAATACAAACCTGGCGCGCCATTAAGTGCGGAAACTACTAAGCCAGAATCATCCGCAATAGCAGGTAAACCTGATTTCTCTGAGGCATAGCGTGCTTTTAATAAGGCATTCTCAACGAAAGTTAAGCCAGTTTCTTCTGGGCTTTCAATGCCTAAATCTGTTTGTGCAATCACTTCAAAGCCAAAATCAGATAGGACATCAGCCATTTCTTTTACTTTTCCTTTATTGCCTGTAGCAAGTACGATTTTTTGTTTCATAATCAATCCTTTTATTGATGATAAGCTGACGTTAAATCAGCCCAGTTTTGCTCGGTAAATTGAATATTCATTCGTCCAACTTCTTTTTCGAAGGAACGTTTTAAACGGTTCAGATTCTGCACTTTCCAAAAATCTCCAGATTTTTCGCCGCACTTATCAAAATCCAGTAACCAACATTTTTGCCCTTGTTCAGCTTGTTGAAGCAAAATATTGTGTGCATTCAAGTCTGTATGGCAAATCTGTAAATCATGTAGTTTTCGAATCAAACGACCAATTTGCCTCCAAGTTTCTTTTGGCAATGTTTGTGTTTGTAAAAGTGCGGTTAAATCCTGCGCGTTTTCGATTTTTTCCGTCAAAATATCCGCTTGATAGCAAATACCTAACTTGCCTTTTTGAATACGTGCAGCAATGGGTTTAGGCACAGGTAACCCCGCTTCATACAAACGTTGCAACAAATGAAACTCAGCAAAACTACGGGTAGTTTCAAGAGCAGAAAAACGATAACGATCTTTGTTCAGTTTACCCCAAAGTCCACCGCGATAATAATGACGCAACGCACAATTTACACCAAACCAATCTTCGGTTTGCAAGAAATAAGTGGTGCCTCGACCTTTTGCACTCCCTATCACTCGTTCTTGTTTTTGCCAAAATTCTGCTTGGAAAAACTCGGTTGCTTGGTCAAAAGTGCGGTCAAAATTAAAGATAAAATATTGGTTATCTTGTTGGAATTGGTGCATTAGAACGTTGTTATGAATAGAAAATGGGGTCATTCTACTTTAAAATAGGCACAAATTAAATGATAAAGGAACGTCAATGCCACTTTTTACCGAAGCTCCAAAATCCCTTTGTATTCTCCGATTATCAGCGGTAGGCGATGTCTGCCATGCCTTAGCGGTGGTTCAGCACATTCAAGAATATTATCCCCAAACAGAAATGACTTGGATTGTAGGAAAAACCGAAATGGGCTTGCTTTCGGGCATTCCTAATATCACGCTCATTCCTTACGATAAAAAAGCGGGATGGAAAGGTGTATTGTCTTTATGGAAACAACTAAAAAATAAACAATTTGATGCGCTATTAAATATGCAAACAGCATTTCGTGCATCAATCCTTTCTTTAGGAATTAAAGCAAAATTCAAAATTGGATTTGGAGAAAAACGTTCTCGAGAAGGGCAATGGCTATTTGTAAATCGTCGCATCAGAGATCCTTTTTCCCCTCACGTATTAGATGGATTTATGGCTTTCGCTGAATATATTGGCGTACCGAAAGCAGAACCAAAATGGGAATTAGCTATCTCACAAGATGATTATAAATTTGCCGATCAATTTATTGATTTTTCTCGTAAAAATTTATTGATTTCCCCTTGCTCTAGCAAAGCAGAAAAAGATTGGCTAATTGAACGTTATGCAGAAATTGCCAATATTGCCCATCAGCATAATATCAATGTGATTTTCTGCAGTTCGCCAGCGAAACGTGAATTAGAAATAGTTGAAAAAATTACCGCACTTTGCCATTTCACGCCAACCAATATTGCAGGAAAAACAAACCTAAAACAGCTTACCGCTTTAATTTCTAAGGTTGATCTAGTACTTTCGCCAGATTCTGGCCCTGCCCATATTGCGACAACACAAGGTACACCCGTTATTGGCTTGTATGCCTATCACAATCCTTTGCGTACTGCACCTTATAATAATTTAGATAACGTGGTATCTGTATATGAAGAAAATGCCCAAAAAGAATTTGGCAAACCGTCTTCTGAACTACCTTGGGCAACCAAACTAAAAGGGAAAAATTTGATGGCAGAGATTCAAGTCGAACCCGTTATTGAACAAATGAAAAAATTAGGATTATTTTGAAAAAATGATCTGCATCTCAAAAGTTAGATGGTTAAGTTAAACGTTTTAATATAGCCAACTTGAAAGTTGTTTTTGGAAAGTAAGAGTTTTATTTTTTAAGTTAAAAATCAATAACTTGTTGTTAAATTAGTTTATATTTAGTCATAAAAATCTATACCTTAATCTCTTGCTTATTTAGTCCAATTTTTGCAGGTACAGATTGAAATCCAAAATTAGTTTAAATTTTACGCTACTAAATGCAAATGATTATAAATAAATCAATTGATTATTATTGTAATTATCATTATTATCATCGCCATTCTCCTATTTTTAATTATTACAATAAGGAAAACAGATGCGATTTTCTAAACTTTCCCTTGCAATTACAACAACCTTAGTGACAGCAAATGCACTAGCGCAATCCGTTGAATTAGACTCTATCAACGTTATTGCGACACGAGATCCAAGTAGGTTTGCTTATACGCCAGAAAAACAATCTAAAGATAGTCTTCTTTCTAAGCAAGCGACTAGTGTTGCAGCAGCGTTAGAAGACATTCCCAATGTTGATATTAGAGGCGGTTCGAGAAGCATTGCTCAAAAACCTAATATTCGAGGGTTAAGTGATAATCGTGTTGTGCAAGTCATTGATGGCGTAAGACAAAATTTTGATTTAGCACATAGAGGTTCTTATTTTCTTCCGATGTCACTTATTCAAGAAATTGAAGTAATCAAAGGGCCAAGTAGCTCCTTATGGGGTAGCGGTGCATTGGGTGGTGTTGTGGCAATGCGTACGCCAAATGCTTTAGACTTATTGAAAAATAATGACAAATTCGGGGTTAAAATTCGCCAAGGTTATCAAACTGCTAATAATTTATCGGAAAAGGATGCTTCTGTATTTGCGGCAAATGACAAATTCGATGTTCTTATTAGTGCTTTCTATAATAATGCGGATAATTTACGCATTGGTAAAGGCAACAAGCTGAATAATACAGCCTATAAACAGTTTGGGGGGCTTACAAAATTCGGTTGGCAAATCAATGATGCGAACCGTGTGGAATTATCCCACCGCGAAACTCGTTTTAAACAAACAGCACCAAGCAATAATGAGGTGGAAAACGAACTTACTAATGAACAAATTACAGATCAAATCAGAGAGTTCCACGGATCAAACAAAAGTTTTCCTCCTAAAGCACAACCATCACCATCAGAAACATCAAAGTTTTACTCTGGCGTGAAAACACGTTTAGGTAGTGTCAGTTATTTAACTGATCAACAAATTCCTGATCAAAGCACGGTATTTAACTATTATTTAACGCCAGATAATCCTTATCTAAATACGCATATCGCACTGTATAACAATAAAACTATTGAGAAAGAACAGCGTAAAGTCAGTGGTGTGAAAGATCAGACTAAATTAACTACCCGAGGTATAAATTTACGTAATTCTTCCGAATTATCTCACATTTCCTTTGTTTATGGGGTGGATTATATGCGAGATAAAATTAGTACAGAACGCGGCACAAACAGTAATGATGCGAAGTTTCGAGCGGACCCCTATAATGCGAATTCAAACACTACAGGCGTTTATTTAATCGCCCATATTCCACTATTTGGGGAAAAATTGCTAGTTTCGCCAAGTGTACGTTATGACCACTACGATACCTCAAGTAAAACTGTAAAATATAAGGATAATCATTTATCGCCTGCCACAAAATTAACTTGGAAAGTGACCAATTGGTTAGATTTTTCTGCTAAATATAATGAAGCTTTCCGAGCCCCATCTATGCAAGAACGGTTTGTGAGTGGATCTCACTTTGGAGCAGACCTAGCTGGGCGAACTGAAACCAATAGATTTGTGGCAAACCCAAATTTGCGCCCTGAAACAGCGAAAAATAAAGAAATTACCGCAAATCTACATTTTGATAGTCTGTTTAAACAGGGCGATAAATTCAAAATTGAAGCGACTTATTTCCGTAATGATGTGAAAGATTTTATTAACTTAAAAATATTTAATGATGCAAATGCAAAGACAAATACAAATGGAGCATTGTTGCCAACAAAATCCCAGTATCAAAACATAACTAATGCCCGTTTAAGCGGTATTGAATTGCAAGCTCAATACCAAACAGAACGTTTAACGCTGTTTACTAATTATGGCAGCACCAAAGGTAAAGATAAAGATAGTGGCGAAGCTTTATCAAACATTGCCGCAAGCAAAATCGGCGTAGGGGTAAATTATGCTTTAGTAAAAGACAAATTCACGGTGGGAGCGACAATAACCCATTACGCTGCCCAACATCGAGTGCCTAAAGATCACGCTGTTACCTACCCAAGTTATATACTGACCGATCTTCGTGCTACCTATGCGCCATTAAAAGGCGAATGGAAAAACCTGCGTTTAGATTTTGCGCTGGAAAACTTGTTTGATAGAAAATATCAACCAGCGTTTAGTTTAATGGAAGGCACAGGTCGCAATGCGAAAATTAGTGCAGTTTATAGCTTCTAAATTTACTTTGGAAAAACGCCCTAAAGCTGTTTTCCCTCAATTTTTGTAATTTTATCAATTAATAGGACATAAGGAATGAAAATGAGACCTCGTTATTCTGTTATTGCAAGTGCGGTCAGTTTAGGCTTTGTTTTGAGTAATTCAGTGATGGCATTAGTGCCAAATGCTGGATCATTGAACCGTGAACTAGAACAGCGTCAAATTCAACCAGAAGCCAAACCTAGTGGCGAATTATTTAATCAAGCGGCAAAATCGCCTTATACTGCACAGTATAAACAAGGACTGAAATTTCCACTTACGCAAGTACAGATTTTAGATCGAAACAATCAGGAAGTAGTCACAGACGAGCTTGCACATATTTTGAAAAATTATGTAGGAAAAGAGGTATCGCTGTCAGATTTAAGTAATTTGGCAAATGAGATCAGCGAATTTTATCGCAATAATAATTATTTAGTGGCAAAAGCGATTTTACCACCGCAGGAAATTGAGCAAGGTACGGTAAAAATTCTGTTACTCAAAGGTAATGTGGGCGAAATACGCTTGCAAAATCACAGCGCATTAAGCAATAAATTTGTATCCCGTCTCTCTAATACAACAGTAAATACGTCCGAATTTATTTTGAAAGATGAGTTAGAAAAATTTGCTTTAACAATAAATGATGTTCCAGGGGTAAATGCAGGTTTGCAACTCTCCGCAGGCAAAAAAGTCGGCGAAGCGAATTTACTGATTAAGATTAACGATGCAAAACGTTTTTCTGGTTATGTTTCAGTAGATAACCAAGGCAACAAATATACAGGGCGTTACCGTTTGGCTGCGGGGACAAAAGTCAGTAATTTGAATGGCTGGGGCGATGAATTGAAACTGGATTTACTGAGTTCTAATCAGGCTAATTTAAAAAATGCTCGTATAGATTATTCCTCTTTAATTGATGGTTATTCTACGCGTTTTGGTGTAACTGCTAACTATCTCGACTACAAATTAGGTGGTAATTTTAAATCATTACAATCTCAAGGGCATTCCCATACCTTAGGGGCTTATTTGTTGCACCCAACAATCCGTACACCAAATTTTCGTTTAAGTACTAAAGTGAGCTTTAATCATCAAAACCTTACGGATGAACAACAAGCGGCTACAGCGAAACAAAAACGGAAAATAAATAGTTTAACTGCAGGGATTGACGGTTCTTGGAATCTTATTAAAGATGGGACAACTTATTTTTCATTATCTACCTTGTTCGGTAATTTAGCGAATCAAACTAATGAAAGCAAACATTATGCGACAGAGGATTTTCAACCAAAATCGCATTTTACGGTATATAACTACCGCTTGTCTCACGAGCAAATTTTACCAAAATCTTTTGCTTTCAATATTGGTATAAACGGTCAGTTTGCTGATAAAAACCTTGAAAGCTCACAGAAAATGTTGCTTGGTGGTCTGTCTGGCGTGCGTGGACATCAAGCTGGTGCGGCTTCTGTGGATGAAGGGCATGTGATACAAACAGAATTCAAACATTATTTACCAGTCTTTTCCCAAAGTGTGCTAGTAAGCTCATTGTTCTATGACTATGGTTTTGGGAAATCTTATAAACATAGCCAATTTCTCGCACAAAGCGTGAAAAATAACGTGAAATTACAAAGCGTTGGTGCAGGACTTTCTCTTTCAGATGCTGGCAGCTATGCCATCAATGTCAGTGTTGCCAAACCGCTTGATAACAATATTGATAATGCCGATAAACACCAATTTTGGCTTTCTATGATTAAAACTTTCTAAGGAGGTATGCTATGTATAAATTAAATGTAATTTCTCTTATCATTTTGACCACTTACACTGGTGCGACATATGCCTCTACACCGGATTTGCCACAACAGGGTTTGCCACAACAGGATAAAGTCGTTTCTGGGAATGTCACTTTTACTACAACTGCAGATAAAATGACGATTAAGCAAGAGACCAATAAAGCTCAAATAAACTGGAAGAGTTTTGACATCGGCAAAAATAAAGAAGTGGAATTTAAACAACCTGATGCTAATTCTGTGGCATATAACCGTGTAACTGGCGGAAATGCTAGCCAAATCCAAGGGAAATTGACGGCAAACGGTAAGGTTTATTTAGCAAACCCTAATGGGGTTATTATTACCGAAGGGGCAGAAATCAATGTAGCTGGTTTACTTGCAACAACCAAAGATTTAGAGAGAATCAGTGAAAATGGCAATAGCAATAAATTTACCCGTAAAGCAAAAGAAGGTAAGGAGCTAACAGAAGGTCAAGTTCTCAATGAAGGGAAAATTACGGCGAAAGATTTCGTGGTACTTAATGGCGATGAAGTTATCAATAAAGGGAACATTAACGTTGAAAAAAACTCTACAATCAATGGCGAGGTATATTTATCCTCAAGCAATAATTTTACATTTACCTTATCAGATAGCGGTATAAGTGTGGCATTAGAAGATAATACAGTACGGGGTATTGTTAAAAATGAAGGGATTATTAAAGCAGAGGACATTACGCTAAATGCAAAAGGGCGTAAAGAAGCATTAGATAGCTTGGTTGTGAATAATGGTGTGTTGGAAGCAACTAAAGTTAGCAGTAAAAACGGCAAGGTTGTGTTATCTGCTGACAATGTTGAGTTGAATAATGAAAGTGATATTAAAGGGGAGATAGTTAGTTTTGGGGCTGATGTTACCTCAAATAACGAACTTCAAAACAAGATAAAAATCACTTCTCAAACTGGATCAAAAGTTACCTCGCCTAAAATCAACTTTAAAGGCAAAAGCGTTAATATCAACGGTAACTTTGGACGTGAAGATAGTACTAAATACTATAGTGATGAGCATAAAACATTAAATACAGAAGTTAATATTGACGTGCCAAACACTGAAAATATTCAGATTGCAGATAAAGATAATGCAGGGACGGATTCATTTATACAAACAGGGGCGTTAAGTTCATTACTGGCTAATAATGGAAAAGTGAATCTTAAAGGAAATGAGGTTAATATTTCAGGCAATATCAATATAGATTCCTTTAAAGGCTCTGATTCGCTATTAAAGCTAACTAACCAAGGTCATATTAATATTGATCATGCGGATATTCACTCAAAAGGTCGTTTATTTGTTGTGACGAGTTTGCAGAATGATGTAGATTTTAAATCAAATATTACAATTACTGACAGCAAAATAAATCTTGGTAACGGAGCGATGGGATTGGGGCGTAGTGCTAGGGATGAATATTATGATAACAAATATCGTAAAACAGAAGAGTCACAACGTAAGAAGTTTAATGTAAATATGCGTAATGTAGTATTTGATCAGGTTGATGAAGTGATTTTAGTGGGTGGATTTAAAAATGTTAATTTAGATAACATCACCGCCACAGGACAGACGAATTTTTACATTGATGGGGGTATATCCCGTAATAGAAATGGTGTGAGTTCGAAATATGAATACGGAGTGTTAGATTTAGACCATCGTACACAGTTGTCAGAGTTAGATCAAGGCAGACGCCGTTGGAAATATTACCGTAAGTCATATACAGAAGATTTAGAGTTAGATATGAACAGAGCCTATTGGTATCGTTTTGATATGTTTGCTACCAAAAATACGGGGCGATCAACGATTAAAGACACGGAAATTAATATTTCTAACAGTAATATCAACCTAAAAAATGGATTTGTGCATTTACTAGCAGAAAAAATTAAGTTAGATAATAGCAAGATTGATATTACCTTTGATAAACAAGATATTGCAACTCAAATTAACCGTTTAGGAATGAATGGTAAAGTCTCAATGGTAAACTCACATATCAAAATCGTGGGCGATGAGAAAAGCGATATATCTCCAAAAGCACCTTATGCTACGATGTTTTTAATCGGGGAATTAATAGGGGAAAAAAGTTCTATTTTTGTGAAATCTCATCAGGGTTACACCTTTAGAACTGATGGCGATACAAAAATTGCAGGTAAATACAGCAAAGATGACTTGAAAATTACCGCAATTAACACTGGAGGAAGAACTGGGGAAGAAGTGATCATTAATGGTGCGCCAGGCTCAATTGATAATGATGCTAATATTGCCAATATGGCATTTACTATCGGTGATAACGCAGATACTAAAACAACCATTGAAAATGCCGACATCACTGCCTTAGCACCTAACGGTGGAACAGCTTATTTAAGCTCCAAAGGGGTAGAAATTGAGGTAAAATCAAATTCAAATTTCACATTCTTTGAACTTCCTCGTGAGAAAAACTTTAATCAAACAAAAATTAACGGCGCTTCTACCAAACTCAGTGAACGTAGTTTTGCTAGACTTTATGACAAAATTAACGGTGTGCGAGCCACCAACTTGTCTGCTGAGCAATTGAATGTTACGGACTCAAGCGAAAAAATCATTAATACAAATTTAGTGAGTAGCTTAGATGTTGAAAAACTTGTTTCTGTTGCAGTTTGTGATGCAGGTAAAGGTTGCGAAGAACAACAATTCGGCGATAAAGGTAATAATACTAAAGTGAGTGTTGGAGAGTTAGAAGCTGAACAATAACTATTCAGAACACAAGGTAAAAGCATAAAGCCAATCTGACAGACACCAATTAAATTGCGTGCCTGTCAGATTTTTTAATAGCCATTGTCGCTACATTATTTTAAACATCCACGTATAATCAATACGCCAACATTTCGAGCTTGTGCGACAGCTTTTGGTTTACTCAGTTTAATTTTTAATCCTTGAAGTTGATAACGTGATTCAAGCAACTCTGCCACTTCATAAGCCACTCGCTCAATCAACAAGAAAGGTTTACTTTCCACATAATCAATTATCACTTGGCTCACTTCAGCGTAATTTAAACAATAGGCAACATCATCCGTTTCCGCCGCTTGTTTGCAATCCCAAGCCATTTCCAAATCAAACACAAGTTTTTGCTTTATTTGCTGTTCCCAATCATATACACCGATTTGTGCAAAAACAGTCAATTCTTCAATAAAAATACGATCCATAAGGTTTCCTCTAAAATTATTGTAGGCGTATGCTATCAACTTTGGGTAAAATAACGAACAGTTTTTTTGCTGGAGTACAAAATGAGCCTTTTCGCCCTTTTTTATATGCTTTTTGCCTATCTTTTAGGCTCTATTTCCAGTGCGATTTTAATTTGTCGCCTTACTGGATTGCCTGATCCTCGTCAAAATGGTTCACACAATCCTGGTGCGACGAATGTATTACGTATTGGAAATCGTAAGTCTGCCTTGGCGGTGCTTATTTTTGATATGTTAAAAGGGATGATTCCTGTATGGGCAGGTTATTATTTAGGTTTAACCCAATTTGAATTAGGGATGGTTGCACTTGGTGCTTGTTTAGGGCATATTTTCCCCATTTTTTTTCAATTTAAAGGTGGCAAAGGTGTTGCAACTGCCTTTGGAGCAATCGCACCAATTTCTTGGGCTGTTGCAGGTTCAATGTTTGGTACGTGGATCTTTGTTTTTCTTGTTAGTGGCTATTCTTCGTTAAGTGCAGTACTTACGGCGTTACTCGTGCCTTTTTATGTGTGGTGGTTTAAACCAGAATTTACTTTTCCTGTTGCCTTGGTATGTTGCCTATTAATTTATCGTCATCACGATAACATTCAACGCTTATGGCGTGGTCAAGAAGATAAAGTTTGGGCTAAATTTAAAAAGAAATAAAAATTCTACCGCACTTTTTTAATTTCCACTGGAGTTTTCTGTGCATACCAAGCGTTCTGTTTCAACTCGTATTGCTAAATATTTATTTATTATTTTAATTGTTGCTGGCGTGATTAGTTCTCTGAGTTTAGCGATTATAAGTAGTAATAAATATGATGCGAAAGCTATTAATATTTCTGGTTCATTACGAATGCAAAGTTATCGTTTGCTTTACGAAATGCGGACACAACCAGAAAGTATAGAAAATAATTTGCGTCGTTATCAGGTTAGCTTACATTCTTCTGCATTACTGGAAACGCAAAATCAATTTTTTACACCTAAAGCAGTGAAATTATCTTATCAAACCATTTTGCGACGTTGGGCGATAATGGAAAAATATGCACGTCAGTATGATGTGAAAAATTATAGTGAACAGCTCACAGATTATGTTGCAGATGTTGATCATTTTGTGTTTGAATTACAACGTTTTAGCGAGCAGAAATGGATTTTAGGCGTATCGGTGCTTTTTTTCGCTATGTTGTTAATTTTAGCTATGGTGTCTTATGTGATTTGGTACACACAGCGAGAAGTTGTGAAACCTTTGCATTTAATGACAAAAGCCAGTATGCAAGTGCAAATGCGTCAATTCAATCATATTCCGCTTGACACAAGGAAACAAAACGAACTTGGCACGCTGGCACGTGTATTTACACAAATGTCCACAGAACTAGGACAACTTTATTCACGTTTAGAAGAAGCTGTAAACGAAAAAACGCAAAAGTTACGCCAAACTAACCGCACTTTAAGCACACTTTATCAAAGTGCTCAACTTCTGAATACAAACACAATTAACGATAAAATTTTAAATCAAGTTTTGAATTACATTTTTATTAGCGAGCATTTGAACTTCGTTAAAGTGGAAGTGATGGGAGCTGAGCATTGGGATATTACATTGGGTGAGCGAGAAACCGATAGTGCATTACAAATCGAACCCCTTTCTGTGGATAACGAAGAATTAGGTGTACTCTCTTGGCAAGCGGGACTACCTTGTCCAGATCCCCGCATTATGCAAAATTTAGCACAAATGCTTGCTCGTGCGCTTTATTTCCATAAAAATTTACGCCAGAAAGAACAGCTTTTATTAATGGAAGAACGCTCAATTATCGCACGAGAATTGCACGATTCCTTAGCACAAGTCTTATCATTTTTACAAATTCAACTTACTTTGCTCAAACATAACCTGAAGAAAGAAGACGAACAATCAAAAGAAAAGAGTTTGGCAATTATTGCCGATTTTGAACAAGCCCTTTCTGGTGGTTACGCACAGTTACGCGAGCTTTTAGCCACTTTCCGTTTAACCATACAAGAAGCGAATTTACAACTCGCTTTAGAACAGGTAATTAATTCTTTACGCACTCAAACTTCAATGCAAATGAATGTAAAAAGTCAATTACCCTCACAAAGTTTAAATCCTCAACAGTTAGTGCATATACTTCAAATTGTGCGTGAGGCAACAACCAATGCAATCAAACATTCTCAAGGCACAGCAATTGAAATAAGTGCAAGAATTAATGCAGAAGGCGAATATGAAATTTTAGTTGAAGATGATGGGGTTGGCATTCCAAATCTTGAAGAACCAGAAGGGCATTACGGCTTAAATATTATGGCGGAACGCTGTCGTCAGCTTAATGCACAATTGCATATTCATCGCCGTGAGCAAGGTGGTACGCAGGTAAAAATCACTTTGCCGCATACATTATTTTAGGACATCAAAATGCAAAATTTACAGCCTTTTCATACTTTCCACATTCAATCTAATGCACGTGAAATTATTGAAGCACATAGCATCGAACAGTTACAACAAGTGTGGGCGTATTCTAAATCAGAAAATTTACCCGTACTTTTTTTAGGTCAAGGCAGTAATGTTCTGTTTCTGGATGATTTTAATGGCGTGGTGGTTTTAAATCGTTTAATGGGGATTACGCACGAACAAAACGCAAATTTTCACTATCTTCACGTCAATGGCGGCGAAAATTGGCATAAATTGGTGGAATGGTCTATTAATAATGGTATTTATGGCTTAGAAAATCTGGCTTTAATTCCTGGCTGTGCAGGATCTGCGCCTATTCAAAATATCGGTGCTTATGGCGTTGAATTTAAAGATGTGTGCGATTATGTGGATGTACTTAATTTAAACACGAATGAAACCTTTAGACTCGATACAGAACAATGCGAATTTGGTTATCGTGAAAGTACTTTTAAACATCGTTATCAGCAAGGTTACGTGATTACAGCGGTTGGATTAAAGCTTAAAAAAGATTGGCAGCCTATTCTAAAATATGGTTCGCTTGTAGCGTTCGATCCGAAAACGGTCACTGCTAAACAAATTTTTGATGAAGTCTGTCATATCCGTCAAAGCAAATTACCTGATCCAAATGAAACGGGTAATGCAGGGAGTTTCTTTAAAAATCCCGTTGTCAGTTCAGAACATTTTGAGGAAATCAAAAAACATCACAAAAATCTACCGCACTTTCCACAAGCAGATGGCTCAGTGAAATTAGCGGCAGGCTGGCTGATTGATCAATGTAATCTTAAAGGTTTTCAAATAGGAGGGGCTGCGGTTCATAAAAAACAAGCATTAGTGTTAATTAACAAAAGTGGGGCAACAGGACAAGACGTAGTCAAACTTGCCCATCACGTTCGCCAAACTGTTGCAGAAAAATTCGGTGTATATTTGCAACCTGAAGTAAGATTTATCAGTGCAACTGGCGAAGTAAATAGCGAGCAAACTATCACATAATTTTATAAACTAAGGATAACACTATGAACTTTAAAGAAATTTTAGAAACCTTGCCCAACATCGATCATCTAACGGGTTTAAATGTGATGAATGGAGAAACTATTATCCATAACATTCCTGCGATACAAGGTAAATTAGGATCGCTTCGCCTTTATAATGCGTTGGCTGAAAAATTTAACGGGAAATTAAACCGCACTTCCGCACAAGAAGGTGCTGAATGGTTTGCAGAACACGTCGAAGATGCAAAAGCGAATCCAGGCAAACATCCAAACATTGATTTACTATTTAAAGTGGTTGATGAAAATCTTAATTTAACCCTCATTCCACTTTGCTAATTAATCAGAGTTATTTAGAATAATTTAGAATAATTGAACTTTTGATTGATAAACCCTGTCTTATTAACAAATTGGTTCAATAAGATAGCTTATTGTGCTATAACTAAGTACATTGATTGGCAAAAGCCAAAATAAAGAAGGGAAACGATGGATAAAGAAACACAAATGATGTTAGTTCCTCAAGGCAGTATCGAAGGTTATATTCGTGCGGCAAATGAATATCCGATGCTGACCGCAGAGGAAGAAAAGGAATTGGCAGAACGTTTGTATTATCACGAGGATTTAGATGCTGCGAAAAAACTCATTTTGTCGCATCTTCGTTTCGTGATCCATGTTGCGCGTGGCTATTCTGGCTATGGCTTGCCTCAAGCTGACCTAATCCAAGAAGGCAATATCGGCTTAATGAAAGCGGTAAAACGTTTTAACCCTGAAGTTGGTGTGCGTTTGGTGTCATTCGCCGTACATTGGATTAAAGCGGAAATCCACGAATATGTGCTTCGTAACTGGCGTATCGTAAAAGTAGCGACCACGAAAGCTCAACGTAAATTATTTTTCAACCTACGCAAAACTAAACAACGTTTAGGCTGGTTCAACGAAAATGAAGTTGATATGGTGGCAAATGAATTGGGTGTTTCCAAAGAAGATGTGATCGAAATGGAGTCTCGAATGAGCGGTGCCGATGTAGGTTTTGATTTACCTACTGATGATGCAGAAACAGAGATCTATTCTCCGTCCCTTTATTTGGAAGATAAAAGTTCTAATTTCGCTGCAGAGCTTGAAAATGAAAACTTTGAAAGCCAAGCCACTGAGCAACTAAGCACGGCATTACAAAGTTTGGATGCGCGCAGCCAAGATATTATCAAAGCTCGTTGGTTAGATGATAACAAAGCAACATTACACGACTTAGCAGCAAAATATAATGTATCTGCGGAACGTATTCGTCAATTAGAAACCAATGCACTGAAAAAATTAAAAAGTGCGGTGAATTTTTAAATAATTTATAAAAAGAAAACCTGCTGATTAGCAGGTTTTTTATTTATCATTTAAACGTAATTTCAAATCTTCAGAAGTTTGGCAAGTCTTAATCTTATCAAACTCTTGGTTCGCCTCATCATATTCCTTATTCAAATAACGTAACCATTGTTTAATTCGTGCCACATGGTAAAAACCGCTGCCATATTCATTTTCAACATTCGCATATTTTTGCAAGATTTTTTGAATCTCATTCCAAGGCATTTTTTCTGCATTTGATTTCAGAACATGGCTTAAGTTCGGAATATTCAATGCACCTCGTCCCACCATTAAATCCTGACAACCTGTTTGAGATAAGCAATCTTGACCATCTTGCCAATGCCAAATTTCTCCGTTAGCAATAACAGGAATGGATAAACGCTCTCGGACTTTACCAATTTTTTTCCAATTAATTCTATCAGCACGATAACCATCAGATTTTGTGCGTCCATGCACTGTAATTTCGGTTGCTCCCCCTTGCTCAACCGCATCAGCGATTTCAAAAGCTTGAGAAATATCATCCCAGCCTAACCGCACTTTTACACTAACGGGGAATTCACTTGGCACGGCTCTGCGTAAGGCTTGAGTTGCACGATAAATCAATTCAGGCTGTTTCAATAATGCCGCACCGCCATTGCTGCCATTCACTGTTTTAGAAGGGCAACCACAATTTAAATCAATGCCATGAGAGCCAAGCTCGATTGCACGAATTGCATTTTCAGCAAGGTATTCTGGATGCTGCCCTAGCAACTGCACTCGCACAGGCGTGCCTGAAGAAGTAAAGCCCTGATTTTTTAATTCAGGGCATAAACGATAAAATACTTTTTCAGGAAGAAGTTGATCAACCACGCGGACAAATTCTGTTATACATAAATCGTAGTCATTCACTTCGGTGAGAAGTTGGCGTACAAAGGGATCTAGAACCCCTTGCATAGGTGCAAGAATAACACGCACTATTTCCAGCCTTTTGCTTTACAAATTAAATCGTAAGCGGCTTGAATCTGTTGAGTTTTTTCTTTTGCCATTTCCATCATTTCTGGCGGTAAACCTTTCGCCACGAGTTTATCTGGATGGTGTTCATTCATTAAACGACGATAAGCGCGTTTTACTGCTTGTTGCTCGTCGGACTCAGTCACACCCAATACTTTATAGGCATCGTTTAAAGTTGGACCTGAAGCATGTTGGTAACCATCACTATTTTGTTGCTGATATTGGTAGCCACCTTGATATGCACCTTGTTGATATTGCTGATAGAAACCGCCTTGAGTAAAAGCTCGAGCAGCCATTTCCATTGCAATCATTTGTTCAAATTGCATACGAGAAAGACCAAGTTCTTCAGCAATCACATAAAGCACTTCTTTCTCATTTTCGTGAAGTTCTGAATCGGCAAAAGCCGCTTGAACTTGCACTTGTAAGAACATTCGCAATAAATCAGCACGTTGCCCACAACCAATGCGAAATTCACGGATCACTTGACGAATTGGGAAATCAGATTCTTTACCGCGACGAAACGCATCCTGCGCTAATTTACGCCCCGCATCATCCAGTTTAAGCTGAATCATTAATTGATTAGCTAATTGGATATCTTCTTCTGTTACACGCCCTTTCGATTTGCTTAAATGGCCTAACACCGCAAAGGTAGTTTGCATAAACAAGTCTTGACGCGTTGTTTTCTTTTTAAAGAAACTAGAACTTACCGAGCCAAGTTCATACAATTTTTTATCTGCGATGGAACCTAAGATTAGCCCAGCAATCGCACCAAAAAATCCACCAACTTTCCAACCTAAAAATACGCCTATAATTTTTCCAATAAAATTCATTCTTTCCTCTGTTAAGTCAAAGTGCGGTTATTTTTATAATGTTATTTATAATGATAACAAAAATTTATTTCTCAAGTTTTATACGCCAAATTCGGCACGATAAGCACGCATTTCTGGCAAATGGCTACTGTATCGAGGATCTTGTTCAATAAATTGCATCAAATCATCTAAATCAATGATTGATAGCACTTGGCATTGATAATCACGTTCTACTTCTTGAATTGCTGAAAGCTCGCCTTTTCCTCGTTCTTTACGGTTTAAGGCGATTAATACTGCCGCAAGCTCTGCCTGATTTGCACTGATTAATTCCATAGATTCACGAATTGCAGTACCCGCCGTAATCACGTCATCCACAAGCAAAATTTTTCCTTGCAATGGACTACCAATTAAATTGCCGCCTTCTCCGTGATCTTTCACTTCTTTGCGATTGAAACACACGGCTTTATCAATACCATAACGATTAAATAGTGCCACCGAAACTGAAGTGCCAATTGGAATACCTTTGTAAGCGGGGCCAAAAACCACATCAAAATCTACCGCACTTGCCTGAATTGCCGCAGCATAAAACTCGCCTAAACGTGCTAAATCTGCCCCCGTATTGAACAAACCCGCATTGAAGAAATACGGACTTCTACGCCCCGATTTCAAAGTAAACTCGCCGAATTTCAATACATTTCTGCTTAAAGCAAATTCGATAAAATCGCGTTTATATTGTTCCATTTTTTTAATCCCTATAAACTGTGTTTATAAGCCTAGTGCTTTGCGTTGAGCGATGAAAATTTGATTACAGCCTTGTTTCGCTAAATCTAATAATGTTAATAATTCTTCATGGCTAAATGGCTCGCCTTCTGCGGTGCCTTGCACCTCAATCATTCGACCATCTTCCATCATCACAACATTCATATCGGTTTCCGCTGCAGAATCTTCCACATATTCCAAATCACAAACAGCTTGACCATCAACAATCCCCACAGAAATTGCCGAAACTAAACCTTTAATTGGGTTAGTTTTTAACGTACCATTCTCAATTAAACCATTGATCGCATCACATAATGCGACTGCTGCACCAGTAATGGATGCAGTTCGTGTGCCGCCATCTGCTTGAATAACATCACAATCTAAAGTAATCGCACGTTCACCCAGTGCTTTAAGATCCACCATCGCGCGCAAAGAGCGGGCAATTAAGCGTTGAATTTCCATTGTGCGTCCGCCTTGTTTACCTTTAGCCGCTTCACGCTGCATACGACTATGTGTTGAACGTGGCAACATTCCATATTCAGCCGTGACCCAGCCTTGCCCTTGTCCTTTTAAGAAACGTGGTACAGCATCTTCAACTGTTGCAGTACAAAGCACTTTGGTGTCTCCAAATTCAACAAGCACGGAACCTTCAGCGTGCTTGGTGTAATTACGGGTAATTTTAATTTGGCGGGGTTGATTATTTTCTCGATTATTTGGACGCATAATTATTCCTTGATATGGTTTAGAGCGATGTAATAAAAAAGCGCACTATTCTAGCACGCTTTGATTTTTATTTTTGTTAAAATTCACTAAGATATTGATTATTGATAATAAAAAAGCAAGGTAAGTAACCTTGCTTTATTAATTTGGTGGAGATAATCGGGATCGAACCGACGACCTCTTGAATGCCATTCAAGCGCTCTCCCAACTGAGCTATATCCCCATAAAAGACAGCAACATAATAAAATTTGACTATGTGGCTGTCAATACGATTTTATTATGTGTTTGTTATCCGATTAAATATTAAGCGTTTTGTGCATGAATAAAATCAATAGCACGCTGAATACGCGCAAGTACGCGATCTCTGCCGATACCGACTAGGGTAACATCCATTGATGGCGATTGACCAGAACCTGTCACCGCGACACGTAATGGCATGCCAACTTTACCCATGCCCACTTCTAGTTCAGCAGCTGTTTGCTCAATGGCTTCGTGAATAGAATGTAAATCCCAGCTAGAAAGTGCGGTTAATTTTTCTTTCACTTTTGCAAGCGCTTCAGCAGCATTGCCTTTGAAATGTTTTTTCGCTGCGGCTTCATCAAAGGTTTCAAACTCTTCAAAGAAGTAGCGGCTTGACCTTGCCATTTCTTTTAAGGTTTTGCAACGTTCCGCAAGCATGGTGACTATTTCAGTTAATGCAGGGCCATTGCTTGTATCAATGCCTTGATCTTTGTAATGCCATTCAAGGTGTTTAGCCACATATTCTGGCGGTAATTCACGGATATAATGTTGATTCAACCATTGTAATTTTTCGGTATTAAATGCGCTAGCTGATTTGCTAACATGATCTAATTCGAAATAGTTGATCATTTCTTCGCGACTAAAAATTTCTTGGTCGCCATGTCCCCAGCCTAAACGAACAAGATAGTTAATTAAAGCTTCTGGTAAGTAACCATCATCACGATATTGCATTACGCTTACTGCGCCATGTCGTTTAGAGAGTTTTTGACCATCATCGCCATTAATCATAGAAACGTGTGCATAGGTTGGAATTGGGGCACCAATCGCTTTTAAAATGTTAATTTGACGAGGCGTGTTGTTGATATGATCTTCCCCACGCACAACATGTGTGATACCCATGTCCCAGTCATCTACAACTACACAGAAGTTATAAGTTGGAGAACCGTCTGTGCGGCGAATAATAAGATCATCAAGCTCACTGTTGCTGATTTCAATACGGCCACGTACGGCATCATCAAATACCACCGAGCCTTCAGTTGGATTTTTAAAACGTACAACGTGGGGTTCATCAGGTGAATGGTTGTGATCGTGTAAGCAGTGACGGTCATAACGTGGTTTTTCTTTATTTTGTTCTTGAGTATGACGAAGTTCTTCTAAGTGTTCTTTAGTACAATAACAACGATATGCTAGGCCTTGTTCAATCATTTCATCGATCACTTGGTTATAACGATCAAAGCGTTTAGTTTGGTAATAAGGGCCATGCTCCCACGGAAGATTTAACCATTCCATGCCTTCAATAATGGCAGCAGTGGCTTCAGGTGTTGAACGCTCTAAATCAGTGTCTTCAATTCGTAATACAAATTCGCCGTTATTATGTTTTGCGTATAACCAAGAATAAAGTGCGGTACGTGCGCCACCTACATGTAAATAACCTGTAGGGCTAGGAGCAAAACGAGTACGCACTTTTACATTTGGATCTAAATTAAAAGGAGCATCTAGTTTCATTTTTATAACCTATCTTCAATAAAATATTAGTCGTTATTCTACTACGACTTGTTTGACTTCTAAATAAAAAAGCGGATTTTATGCTTATTTTTACGACAATTAAACAAAATTTAATAAAAAGGTATTGACTGAAAATGCATTCTCCCTATAATGCCAACCCACAACATTAAGGGCGATTAGCTCAGTTGGGAGAGCACCTCCCTTACAAGGAGGGGGTCACTGGTTCGAGACCGGTATCGCCCACCACTTCTCTAAAAAGTGTTCTTAATGTTACTAAGTTTGACCAAGCGGGCGATTAGCTCAGTTGGGAGAGCACCTCCCTTACAAGGAGGGGGTCACTGGTTCGAGACCGGTATCGCCCACCACTTTTCTAAAGTGTCCTTTCCGCTCAAACTTTCCCTTTATATTTAAACGCTTTCTAGTGGGCGATTAGCTCAGTTGGGAGAGCACCTCCCTTACAAGGAGGGGGTCACTGGTTCGAGACCGGTATCGCCCACCACTTAAAAGTGTTTAAATAAACCGAAAATTTAGGGTTTTGCCTTAATATTATCGGGCGATTAGCTCAGTTGGGAGAGCACCTCCCTTACAAGGAGGGGGTCACTGGTTCGAGACCGGTATCGCCCACCACTTTATTTTCAAATTATCCAAATAATTTCCTTTTCCCGTTCAATCTATTACGTTTACGTGATAAAGTGCGCAGGCATTGTCATATCTAATTTTAAACTGTTTATATATCATAGGGAAAATTTATGATCGCTTATATTTTCTTAGCTTTATTCACGATTGCGGCAGTGATTTTTATCGTAAACTCCCATTATCGTTGGACTTATTTCTTTGCTATTACGCTTTTTACTTTTTTATTTGGTGGCATGCTTATGGTTTCCAGCCAATGGCAACGTGCTTTAAATTTTTCATCTGTGCTTTTTGTGGTACTGATGTTATTTCACCGTTTAAAAATTCATTATTACAAACAACCTTTGTTAATTTCAGATTTCTTTCTTGTGGTAGATTGGCGAAATTGGGAAACCTTAATTCATTATAAAGGTGCATTGTTTGGCGTTATTGGGCTACTGGCGTTATTAGGTTATGCGATTTTTGGTTTTAATGATGTCGAGTCTTTAGGGGTATTGGGTAACAGCATTGGTGCTTTATTGTTTATCGTTAGCTTTAGCTTGATGTGGCATTATTCTAAAAATCCAAGTGCGGTGCAAGTTTGGTTAGATTCTTTGCCTGATGATGGTCGTGATGTGTTTTTAAATTTACCAATGTCTTGTCGCGGTATTTTTTTCAAAGTGCCAAATTTTGATGGCAATAGCCAAAATTTTATTGAAAAAATGACCGCACTTTCATCTGATGCAAACAACCTATCTGAAACAAAACCCGATATTGTTGTAACATTAATGGAATCCACGCTGAACCCTCATCAATTTGCTTTTAGTCAGCAATCTATTCCACCACTTTCCATGTTTGAACCCCAAAATGATACAGTATTTGCTTCGCCGTTGCGTGTACATACTTTTGCTGGCGCAACATGGAAATCAGAATTTGCTTTTTTAGCCGGTGTGCCTTCAACCGATTTTGGGGCGTTAGCAAGTGGAGTTTTTTATTCTGTTGTACCGCACTTGCAATCAGGTTTAGTGAAAAATCTAAAAGCTCAAGGATATTTTTGTGTTGCCTTGTCGCCTTTTACAAAAGGTAATTACAATGCAAAATCCGCTTATGATCATTTCGGGTTTGATTTGATGTTACAGCCGCAAGATCTTGGTTATCCTGCACCTATCAGTAAAAATCTTTGGGATATTAGTAGTGAAGAAATGATGAAATACACCCGAATGATTTTGGAAAAACAGCATCCAGCGTTAGAAAATGTAGATCAGCCAATGTTTGTTTATGTATTGACTATGCGTGAACATGGTCCATACGAATTAGGCATGGAAAATACATTTAATCTTCAAATGCCTAATTTAGGAGCTAAAAGTATTTCTGCATTGAATGACTATACTCAACGTATTGTTGCATTGAATGATGCGATTGAAGGAATAAATAACTATTTACATGAACGTAAAAAGCCTTTTGTTCTAGGTTATTTCGGTGATCACCAAGTGGCATTTGATAATGCGATCCCTCCGAAGAAAGGGGATTATGCACAGCCTGATTATGTGACACAATTTGTTGTAAGA
The DNA here is from genome assembly GCF_049821985.1 of Haemophilus sp. HN_Hi10. Classification (NCBI taxonomy): domain Bacteria; kingdom Pseudomonadati; phylum Pseudomonadota; class Gammaproteobacteria; order Pasteurellales; family Pasteurellaceae; genus Haemophilus; species Haemophilus sp. HN_Hi10. The sequence goes on from NZ_CP187495.1 coordinate 632,295, forward strand.
AGTAATTGTGCAAGTCAATTTAAGCAAGAACAAAAGTTTTTAGATCTTGCTTTTGCTGGAGGTGTTTTGATGAATGTAGCTGGATTATCAGCAGAAGATGAATTTATGAAAGCGAATATGGCAATGTGTAAATTGAGTGATGGCAAATTAGAAGATTCTTCTGATATTCAGCTACTCAATAATTATCGCCATTATTTATACCAAACATTGGCGATTGCCAGATAATTTTCTTATAGATCGAGCATTATTGCTCGATCTGCTCGCCAATTTCATCCAAGGTTGAAGCTAATTGCGCACCAACTAGCACCACAAGCCAACTTATTTGAATCCACAATAACATAATTGGTAAAGTTGCCATTGCACCGTAAATTAATTGATAAGAGGGAAAAGTGACGATATACCAAGTAAATGCTTGTTTACCAAGAGTGAAAAAAATCGCGGCAAGAAATGCACCGTAAGCTGAATGCTTAATTTTCACTTTTTTATTCGGTACAACCGTATAAATAAGCGTAAAAATAAACCAAGTAAATAAAAAAGGCACAAAACTGAGCAATTTTAAGCCTAATGATAAATGTTCCGATTGCTCAAACATTATTTTAATATACGAACTAATCCCAATGCTCACGCCAATAATAAGTGGGCCAAGTGTCAAAATCATCCAATAAATCGCAAAAGAAGAAAGCGGAGAGCGAGATTGACTATTGTGCCAAATACTATTTAATGTTCGGTCGATATTATTAATCAACATCAAGGCTACCGCAATCAAGCTAATAATACCAACAGCACTCATTTTTTTTGAATTTAAGACAAATTGATCGATATATTCGCCCACCATATCACTCGCTGATGGTGCAAAATTAGTGAAAATCATTTCTTTCAATTCTCCCGTCACTTCATTGAATACAGGAAAAGCAGAGAAAATAGAAAAAATAACCATAACCAAAGGAACCATTGCTAACATTGTGCTATAAGTCAATGCGCCAGCTACTTGATTAAGTTTATTTTCTGAAAAACGTTTCCAAAAGAGCAGGCTAAATTGTTTCAATGAAATCATAAAAATCCCCCACAGCAATGTTTAAATTTTTTACTAGAACCGCAGACACAAGGTTGTTTCATTGTCGGTAATGATACCGTTGGATCTACAAAATACCAACGATCTTCAATTTTCACAAAAATTGACCGTTCTTGATGGACTTGTTCACAATCTTCGCCTTGAAAAATCGCCTTAAATTCCACCGCACTTTGAGTTTTTGTAAGGCTTTCCGTTTTTAGAATTTCTAATCCTAGCCACACGGTGTTGTCCGCCCATTCTTGTAATAAACTAGTTTCTAATAAAGTTTGTTGGCTTGGTACAGTTGTTGCAACAATATAAGGTATATTTTTTAACACATAAGCCGTATAACGTGAACGCATAAGTTGCTCTGCCGTTTCGGGAAATGCTTGTTTTAAATGAAATTTGCCACAACAATCTGCATAATGATGACCAGATTGACACGGACAATTTTCTAAAGAAAGTGCGGTTGAAATTTCTGACATATTTATCTCTGTTGTTTGAATTTCGATACTTGCGATCGAATTGAGCGTTTAAAGGCTTCGGCTAATACTTCAATATCTAATGCTGCTTCTAGTTCAGCTTCATTTTCAGGTGAGGATAACAAGCGATTTAAATGACGAATTGTTATTTGCGGATAAGGACGGGCGAGCAATTTTAGTTCATCGTTTTGCTTAATTATTCCTGTTTCAATAATACGAACATACCATCCACTAAGCCCCGTTTGATAAATAATATCACGTGTATTTTCGTTTTCTGTATTTTTTGATAAACGTTCGCAAGGTTTGCGTGGCTGGGATACTTCTAAAATGGTTGAACCGATTTGATAACGATCGCCAATACACACATTGTCTTCATTCAAGCCTGATACGACAAAATTTTCTCCGTATGTCGCAGTATCCATATAAGAAAAATCTTTATTTAATAAAGCATTTAATTTATTAAAAGAATCTGCCGACATAAAAAAGAGAGATTTATCTACACCACCATGATGTTTTTTCAAACCAACATCGTTTCCTTCCGCACCAAGAGAATGAATTTTTACCGATGGCACAACTTTTTTACGAATCGCGCTTTCATACTGGCTTCCATCGGAAAAGGTTAGGGTTTCAACTTGTCCCACTTTTATAACTAAAATTTTTGCATTCATTTTATTTTTCGCTTGTTCTAGAAAAAATTTACGTGGAATTATAACCGAAAACGTTTAACTTTTTGACCGCACTTTTTTTTTTACTTATTATTCGTTATCAGAAAAATGAAAAGGAAATAATGAAAATGTTTGAAAGAGAAAACAAAATTTTCTAAAAATGTTTTATTTCTTTTCTTTACAATAAGATTTTTCCTAAGGGCGAAATCATCACGTTCAATGATAATAAGGAGATTTATTATGTCAGACGTATTTCACTTAAACCTCACTAAAGCACAACTTAAAGGCGCAACACTCGCTATTGTTCCAGGCGATCCTGCGCGCAGTGAGCGTATTGCGAAACAACTTGATAACCCAGAGTTTCTTGCAAGCACGCGTGAATTTACATCGTGGTTAGGTTATGTCAATGGTCAGCCTATTGTTGTATGTTCTACGGGTATTGGTGGCCCTTCAACATCAATTTGTGTGGAAGAACTGGCTCAACTTGGTGTACGTACTTTCTTACGTATTGGTACAACGGGTGCAATTCAACCGCACATTAATGTAGGCGATGTTCTTATCACAACCGCTTCTGTTCGCTTAGATGGTGCAAGCTGTCATTTCGCACCTTTAGAATATCCCGCTGTGGCAAACTTTGAATGTACAACCGCACTTTATAATGCAGCGAAAGCAAAAGGTATCGAGCCTTATGTAGGCGTAACTGCATCATCTGATACATTCTATCCTGGTCAAGAACGTTATGATACCTATAGCGGTAAAGTATATCGTGATTACCAAGGGCTACTTAAACAATGGCAAGATTTGAATGTAATGAACTACGAAATGGAATCCTCAACATTGTTCACTATGTGTAGTGCATTGGGTTTACGTGCAGGAATGGTTGCAGGCGTGATTGTAAACCGTACTCAACAAGAAATTCCAAATGAAGCAACAATAAAGCAAACGGAAGAAAAAGCTGTGTCTGTTGTGATCGCAGCTGCACAAGCGTTGTTAAGTTAAATTAATATTTATTTGAAGCAATAAAACCTTATTTTATTCTGCACCTTAATTAGATTTATTTTCTAACGAAGTAAGGTGCAGATTTTTTATTAACAAACTGCGATCTTCTGATCAATTTAATCAAAGTAGTCTATTTGCTCGTTGGCATTAAAACCTAAACTTGATATAAGTTCTAAATAAACTATTTCTAAAGGCTAAATAACCTGAAATATTGACGACTAAAATTAGATTTCTGTTAAATCTACATTTTTAGTCTCTTTTGAGGCTAATAATGCCAAGAGAGTCATTAATACATTGATTGCTAAATAAATCCCTACGCCCATTACACCAAATGACGCATTAATTTTTAAAGAAATCATCGCCGCAATTGTTGCACCAATAATTGATGCCAAATTATAGGCAAGAGAGGCACCTGAATAACGTACTTCCGTTGGAAATAACTCTGGCAATAGCGCAGCCATTGGACCAAATGTCATTCCCATAATCGCCATACCAATCACTAAAAATGCAAATACGCTAACTGGTGTGCCATTTTCTAAGAATAACGGCATTGCTAAACCAAGCACACCGATAGCAATAGTTACCCAAATCAACCATTTACGACGACCGATTTTATCGGCATAAACACCAGAAATACTGATAAAAATACCAAATACAATGGCACTAATTAATAACAAGCCAGTAAATGTATTTGCTGGGATACCTAAGCCAAGCGCATAACCTGCCTCAGAAAGCTTTGGCGCTGTTCGAGAATATGCCTGTGCAAAAGCCGTCATAATGTAAAACAGAGAATAAGTTGCCACCATAATAAATGTACCAATGATCATTGGTTTTAAGTGTTTGGTAAACACAACACTCACTGGTGCATTCAATTTTTTGCCTTTTTGCTCTGCTTCCACAAATACGTGGCTTTCGTGTAAAGTTAAGCGAACATATAAGCCAACTGCAACTAATAAAATGGAAGAGACAAACGGAATACGCCACGCCCATTCAACAAGTGCATTATGACCAAGTAAATAGCTAACTAAGAAGAACGTTCCATTAGCGACAAATAAACCAATTGGTGCGCCTAATTGAGGGAAAGTACCGTACCAAGCTCGTTTTCCTTCTGGCGCATTTTCTGTTGCAACTAAAGCAGCACCACCCCATTCGCCACCAAGTCCAATACCTTGACCGACACGGCATACGCAAAGCAAAATCGGCGCCCAAATACCAATTTGAGCATAGTTAGGAAGTAAACCAATTACTACCGTTGAACCACCCATTAAAACAAGGGAGGCGACCAAGGTTTTTTTACGACCGATTTTATCGCCGAAGTGACCAAATAATGCCGAACCAATAGGACGTGCAAAAAATGCAAGTGCAAGCGTAGAAAGAGAAAGTAAGTCATTAGAAAGCGGATCATCGCTTTGGAAGAATTGCGTATTAAAAACTAATACAGCGGCAGCCGCATAGATATAATAATCAAAAAATTCGATTGCTGTACCGACCATCGAGGCTAACGCCACTTTCATCGGATTATTGCGAAGTTGTGTAGACATTGTGTTTTCCTAGAAGTTTATTATAAAAAGAAAGGGGTAAATCCTAGCATTTTAACTAAGGTCTAGCAATTTTTAATATGCAATTTTCTATTTTTTTAGAGAAATATTTTGAATTTTCTAAATGTGAGTTATGTCCAGCGCAGGGAATTGTCACTAAATTAATTTGATTTTCTTTCGCAATAGTTTGAAATTTATGATCTCGTTCGCCACAAAAATAAAAAAATGGCAAAGAACTTAACCGCACTTTTTCACTAAAATCAGGTTGCTTGGATAGACTTGTCGCCAACAACATTTTGCCAATATTTTCTCCACAATTTGATTTTCGTTTTTCAACTAACTGCAGTCTTTCTTCTGCAGTCAAATGGGAAAACACGGGCTGTTGATACCAATCATTTAACACATTTTCTGGCAATTCTTGTATAAAACGTTGCGACCAAGCAAAATCTTGCTGGAAACGAGCCTGTTTTTCTTCGTCGGTTTTTAAACCTAGATTCGCCCCTTCTAAAATAACGCCTTGCAAATTAGATCGTTCCACCTGAGCTTGCAGCGCATAATACAAAGCGATCCGTCCGCCTAGAGAATACCCAACAAGAAAATAGGGTTCATTTTTTACCGCACTTTTAATTTGCTGAGATAAATACTCCGCCGTTTCTTCAAAATTTGTAACTTCAACGCCTTTGGCTTGTCCATGAAAAGGTAAATCTAGCGGAATACAATTAAAGTGCGGTAAATTTTTAATGACTTTTTGCCAGTCGTTTTTTGTACCAAGAAGTCCGTGAAGAAAAATGATGTTTATCATTGAAGGGATTATTGATAGAAGTAATAAAATATGGCGGACCAAAGCCCGCCTACAGAATACTTAAGCACCAATCACGGCGTGACTAATTTGCTCGATTAAGCGTTTATACAAACTACTACCATCACTCGGATTCGTTTTAATTTCAATTAACGTTGCCTTACGACGGCTATAAGCCTGTTTAACAATGGAATTAAGATCTGCCCAAGTATAAGGATGAGCGTATTTGAGATCGAACATTGCCGCGATTTGAGAAAAATCGCCATTATGCGGTAATCGATAGAACTGATCTTTGACTTGTTCATCCACAGGTAACATATCAAAAATCGCGCCACCATTATTATTGATCACAAAAATTACCGTTGGTTGCGTAACGTTTTTGAATAATGAGACAGAATTCAAATCATATAAAGTGGAGGTATCGCCAATCACCGCAACAACAGGTTTATTTGAACCGATACTAATTCCCGCAGCAGTAGCCAATAAACCATCAATTCCACTCGCGCCACGATTAGTATAAACGGGATAACTTTCTGGTAATTGCGTTAGTGCATCAACCAGACGAACAAGTAAACTATTACCTAAAAATAAAACACCGTTATAAGGTAAAAGTGTTGGTAAACGTAATGCGAGCGAGGCTTCCGTTAAATTTCCGCCTACTTGCTGTTCAATAAAGGTCGCACAGAACTTAGATAAAGCTAATGGCTCAAGCAACCAAGGCTTTTGGCGTAAAGGTGGATGTGCACGCAACCAATGATGTGCTTTAGCATTGAATCTTGTCAGCGAATGATGATAAGGATCTAATGCCTTACCGCTTTGTTCAACCAACCAAAATTCCCCTTTAAACGCCTGTAAGAATTGATTAATGCGTTTACTAATAAAGCGTGCACCAAATTGAATCACAATATCAGCTTGCAGAAGTTTTTCACGAACAGTTTGGTTTGCTAGCCAAATATCTTCATAAGGCGTCGTTGGAACAACACCAGATTGAATATCCGTCAGTAACACCCAGCCCATAGCACTTGCCCAAGCATTAATGCCCATCGCTTGTTCTGCAGGTAATTGACCAACCACAACGACACCACGTTTGGTACGCCAATAATCCCAGTTTTCATGCATTAATACTTCGTTCTGTTGCGCTTCTACATTCATCCAAGGCTTGGTTTGAATTAACCAGCGTTGCAACGGCAGCAGCCAAGAGTGAGAATCTACAGCCTCATCAGTTGCATCATAAAGTGGCTCGGCAAATGGCACATTAATATGAACAACGCCACCTTGTTGTTTTTGTTGAAAGGCTGCCTGTTCAAGTAGAGAAATTAACCACTGCGCAGAATAATCAGCGTTCGGTTTGGGTAAATTAACATTTGCAACCGGATACTGACCAAACATATTTTGCTGCAAAATAGCCTGATTTGCACCGCACTCCCAAAGTTCTGGTGGACGATCCGCAGTTAAAACAAATAAATTCACACCCGTTTGGCGTGCTTCAATAATGGCAGGATAAAGGTTTGCTGTTGCTGTGCCTGATGTCACAATAATTGCGACAGGGGATTGAGTTGCCTTAGCAATACCCAAGGCAAAAAAACCTAAACCACGTTCATCAAAATGCGTATGACAAGTGACTGAACCCGCATTTTGCAAACGTACGGCTTCTAGAGTTAAAGGTGTCGAACGCGAACCTGGCGCGATACAAACGTGAGAAACGCCTTGACGCATCAAGGTTTCTAAAATCACTTTCGACCAACAACGATTAAACACGCTTACCGACATTTTTTTCTCCGTTATCATTTTTCTTCTGCAAACAAGGAAATCAACCCTGCTGCTTTACGTTCAATTTCTTTCCATTCTTCCAATGGCTGCGAGCCTGCCACAATGCCCGCGCCAGCAAATACACGAATCCGATGACCCTCAATAAAGGCGGAACGAATCGCCACACAAAACTCTGAACATGCATCGCTCATCACGCCCAATGTTCCCGCATACCAGCCTCGATCAAAGGTTTCAATTTCTGACAAAATCATTTTGGCTTGTTGCTGTGGCAAACCAGATACTGCAGCTGTAGGATGAATCGCTTTTAATATATTTACATCTGCATAATGTGCGGTCAAATTTGCACGAATTTTACGAATCAAATGTTGTACTTTACGTAACGGTTTCAACTCCACATTGCTTACATCAAAACTTTCTACTTGCTTACGTAAATTCTGCGAAATATCTTCTACGACCAACCAATTTTCTTTTAAATTTTTCTCGTCATTTAACAACCAATTGGCTTGAGATTGCGTTTCTTCCTCACTTTCAGAAACCGATGCTGTCCCCGCCAAAGCTTCAGTTAGCAACAAGTTATACTCACGAGCAAATAGGCGTTCTGGCGTAGAACCAACAAAAACCGAATAAGGATTTTCAGCCCACAAAAAATGATAACAACCTTGATTTTGTTTTTCGCTTTCTGCTAAAAAATCGTACGCATTAATCGCTTGCTTTAAATGAAAAGTGGTTTCATTGGCTAATACAATTTTTGTCAGCTCTCCACTTTTAATTTCTACCAAAGCCTGATTTACCCAATCGCACCAAGTTCTTTCGTTAGCTCGAGGCTCTGTATGCAAAGGAATTTGTTTTGGCAAAGCAGAAAGTGCGGTGATATTTTCAAAAGTTTTTAGGTGGGCTAAAGTATCATTCGCACTTTGCTCATCTTTCACAAAAAATGATACCAATGCACCTTTCTCATCCTGTTCAACAAGAATTTTTGGCAATACAAATTGTGCGGTACCTTGAAATTGCAAACCACCTACCAGTGGGAAACCACTTTCTTCAATAAACTCTTGCGCTAAATTTAATTGTGAAAATGACTGCACTTCGCCAAGCGCAGCCAATGCTTTTTCTTCATCACGAAAATGTAAATAAAATTGTGGATACGCAGATTGACTTTTCAGCCAAGCCAATAAATCGACCTTGTCCAGTTTCACCTGAAAACGGACAAGTTCATTCGTTGATTGCTGTAAATATGCGTGAATTTTCGATTTTAACTCGCCTATTGCCTGCGCTAAATAACTCATTAGATTTTGTTTTAAATACACAAAAAATTAGCCGTATTCTACCGCAGATTGTTAATGACAAAAAATTTTTTTACAAAATCTTTTCAATATTGAAAATTCAGCGTAAATTAACCGCACTTTTCTCGAAAAATTTATTAGAAACAAAAGGATTTCACTATGCGATTATTCCCAAAATCCGACAAATTAGAACACGTATGTTATGACATTCGTGGGCCAGTGCATAAAGAAGCACTACGCTTAGAAGAAGAAGGCAATAAAATTTTAAAACTTAATATCGGCAACCCCGCCCCTTTCGGCTTTGAAGCACCCGATGAAATTTTAGTGGACGTGCTACGTAATTTACCATCGGCTCAAGGCTATTGTGATTCAAAAGGGTTATATTCTGCTCGTAAGGCGATTGTGCAATATTATCAATCAAAAGGGATTCACGGCGCGACCGTCAATGATGTGTATATTGGTAACGGCGTATCTGAGCTTATCACAATGGCAATGCAAGCATTACTTAATGATGGCGATGAAGTGCTTGTGCCGATGCCTGATTATCCGCTTTGGACTGCAGCGGTAACACTTTCTGGCGGTAAAGCTGTTCATTACCTTTGTGATGAAGAAGCAAATTGGTTCCCTGCTATTGATGATATTAAAGCGAAAGTGAATGCTAAAACTAAAGCCATTGTTATCATCAACCCGAATAACCCAACGGGTGCTGTATATAGCAAAGAATTATTACAAGAAATTGTGGAAATCGCTCGCCAAAATAATTTGATTATCTTCGCTGACGAAATCTACGACAAAATTCTATACGATGGTGCGGTGCATCATCACATTTCCGCACTTGCCCCTGATTTATTAACCGTTACACTGAATGGGCTATCAAAAGCTTATCGAGTTGCGGGCTTCCGCCAAGGCTGGATGATTTTGAACGGCCCAAAACATAATGCGAAAGGTTATATTGAAGGTTTAGATATGCTGGCATCTATGCGTTTATGTGCTAACGTACCAATGCAACATGCAATTCAAACCGCACTTGGTGGCTACCAAAGTATTAATGAATTTATTTTACCGGGCGGCCGATTACTTGAGCAACGAAACAAAGCCTATGATCTTATTACTCAAATACCCGGCATTACTTGCGTAAAACCAATGGGTGCGATGTATATGTTCCCGAAAATTGATGTGAAAAAATTCAATATTCACAGTGATGAAAAAATGGTGCTTGATTTACTCCGCCAAGAAAAAGTGTTACTTGTGCACGGTAAAGGATTTAATTGGCATTCGCCAGATCACTTCCGTGTTGTTACTCTTCCTTATGTAAATCAACTTGAAGAAGCCATTACAAAATTAGCAAGATTTTTGTCTGATTACCGTCAATAATGAATGCTTTGACAACATTACAAAGGGGACTGAATGTCCCCTTTTTATCGATATAAATATATTGCACTTTTCTTTTGCACTACTATAATAGTGCAAATTTATTTTTTAGAGGCATTTTATGACACAACAAAAATCCCCTTCTCTCTTAGGCGGTGCGATGATCATCGCTGGTACAGCTATTGGTGCAGGCATGCTGGCTAACCCAACTTCAACGGCTGGTGTATGGTTTATTGGTTCGATTCTCGCTTTAATTTATACTTGGTTTTGTATGACGACATCAGGATTAATGATCCTAGAAGCTAATCTGCATTATCCAACAGGTTCAAGTTTTGACACCATCGTTAAAGATTTATTAGGAAAAAGTTGGAATATTATCAACGGCCTTTCTGTTGCTTTCGTCTTATATGTTTTGACTTATGCCTACATAACCTCAGGCGGAGGCATTACACAAAATCTGCTCAGCCAAGCATTCAGTTCTGCTGAAAGTGCGGTAGATATTGGAAGAACTTCAGGATCTTTAATTTTCTGCCTTATCCTTGCAGCCTTCGTGTGGCTTTCAACCAAAGCGGTGGACCGTTTCACAACTGTGTTAATTGTCGGGATGGTGGTCGCTTTTTTCCTTTCTACCATTGGTTTATTAAGCTCTGTAAAACCAGAAGTTTTATTCAATACGGTCTCTCAAAGCGAACAAACATATTTACCTTATTTATTGACTGCACTTCCAGTTTGTCTCGTGTCCTTTGGTTTCCACGGGAATGTTCCAAGTCTCGTCAAATATTACGATCGTGATGGTCGTCGTGTGATGAAATCGATCTTTATTGGTACGGGATTAGCACTCGTAATTTATATTTTATGGCAGCTTGCTGTGCAAGGTAATTTACCACGCACTGAATTTGCCCCAGTCATTGAAAAAGGCGGCGATGTTTCTGCATTATTAGAGGCTTTACATAAATATATTGAAGTAGAATACCTTGCCGTCGTATTAAATTTCTTTGCTTATATGGCAATTTCTACGTCATTCTTAGGTGTAACTTTAGGCTTATTTGACTATATCGCCGATCTGTTTAAATTTGACGATAGCTTATTAGGCAGAACAAAAACAACACTTGTTACTTTTTTACCACCATTATTGCTAAGCCTGCAATTTCCTTATGGATTTGTGATTGCCATTGGTTACGCTGGATTGGCGGCAACAATTTGGGCTGCAATTGTCCCTGCACTTCTTGCCAAAGCAAGTCGCCAAAAATTCCCAAATGCGACTTATAAAGTGTACGGAGGAAGTTTTATGATTGGGTTTATAATGTTATTTGGCATATTAAATATTGTGGCGCAAATTGGGGCAAACTTAGGTTGGTTTGCAAGTTTTACTGGGTAAGTTTTAAAGAATGGATTTAAATTTTCAAGATATTTAAATGATTAAATAGTGATCTGCACCTTATAGGTGGGTTATGTAGTCCAACTAATTCATGCAGATCAGCTCCTTAATTATTTTACTTTTTATTAGTTACAAACAATCTTCACTGCCAGTCCGCCTTGCGATGTTTCGCGATACTTAGCGTTCATATCTTTGCCTGTTTCGTACATTGTTTCAATCACTTTATCCAAGCTTACTCTTGGATTAGTGGTACGGCGTAAAGCCATACGTGATGCATTGATTGCTTTAACTGAAGCAATCGCATTGCGTTCGATGCAAGGTACTTGAACTTGACCGCCGACAGGGTCGCAAGTTAATCCTAAATTATGCTCCATTGCAATTTCAGCTGCGATGCACACTTGTAGTGGATTGCCACCCAGAATTTCAGCAAGTCCTGCAGCCGCCATTGAACAAGCTACACCGACTTCACCTTGACAACCCACTTCTGCGCCAGAAATCGAAGCGTTCATTTTATAAAGTGAACCAATCATACCTGCTGCTAATAAATAGCGTTCAATGATTTCAGGTGTTAATGGCGAGATAAATTTTTCGTAGTAAGCTAATACTGCTGGAATAATCCCACACGCACCGTTAGTTGGAGCTGTGACTACACGTCCACCCGCTGCATTTTCTTCATTGACAGCAAGCGCAAACATATTGACCCAGTCGATCACACGCATTGGATCGTTAGATAAATTCGTATTAGCTTGCAACATACGATAAAGTGAAGCCGCACGACGTGGTACTTTTAATGGGCCGGGTAAAATACCCTCTGTGTGAATGCCGTGTTCAATACAAGCCTGCATCGTTTTCCAAACATTCTCTAGATGAGCACTGACAGCCTCTTTGCCATTCAATGCGATTTCATTTTCCAACATCACAGTGGAAAGCATTAAACCGTTATCACTGCAATGTTTCAAAATATCTTCGGCATTTTTGTAAGGATAAGGCACTTGAACTGTGGTTTTTTCTTCTTTGCCAAAATGGGCTTCATCGACAATAAAACCACCACCGATCGAATAATAGGTTTGGCGATAAAGCTCTGTTCGATTTTCATCAAGTGCGGTAATTGTCATGCCATTTTCGTGCAATTTTAAAAAAGTGCGGTGGAAAATGAGATTATTTTCAAAATCAAATTTTACCGTTTTTTGATCAATATTAATGGGTAAAAGCGCAGTTTGTTTCACTTTCTCGATGAAACCTGAAATCATATCGATGTCCACATTATGTGGTAAATAACCCGCTAATCCCATAATGATGGCGATATCTGTACTGTGACCTCTCCCTGTCATCGAAAGAGAACCATACACATCCACATGAATTTCAGCTGTTTGTTCAAACTGATTTCGTTTAATTAAGTCGTCTATAAATTGTTTACCCGCTTTCATCGGACCGACCGTGTGGGAACTGGATGGCCCAATTCCCACTTTAAACATATCAAATACGCTAATCATAAATTTCTCAAAATTCGTTAAAAATTAAAAGCGATTATAATAATCCATAAACAACTGCAGAAATAGCAATTAGTCCCATAATTGTTACAAATACATTACTGAAATGTCCGCTGTAGCGTTTCATTGCTGGGATTTTGCGAATCGCATACATTGGCATAATGAATAAAATCATCGCAATGATTGGGCCGCCAAGAGATTCAATTAAGCCTAAGATACTTGGATTAATAATCGCAACGCCCCATAAGGTTAATAAGAAGAAAAGTGCGGTCGCATAATTGAGTTTTTTACGATTTACAGATTCGCCTTTCATTTTCAAATATAAGCCTTCTAATCCTTCACGTGCCCCCATATAGTGACCGAAGAATGAACTTGTAATTGCTAAGAATGCAACAAGCGGGCCAAAATAAGAGATATATGGATTATCAAATTTATTTGCTAAGAAAGACAAGATACTAATATTCTGTTCTTTTGCTGCCACTAATTCTTCAGGTGTTAGTGTTAATACACAGCTAAATACGAAGAACATTACGAAGAATAATAAAATCGTTGAAGCGCCTTTTTCTGTATGGCTGATATGGCGTTCTGCGCCCTCAAACGTTTTGTATTCACGGAATTGTGAGCAAGTGAACGATGAAGTCGCTGGCGAATGGTTAAATGAAAATACTAATACGGGAATGGTTAGCCATAAAGTGGTTAAGAAACCACCTGCTGTTGGAAATTCATATAATACGGCACTATTCCATTCAGGAATTAAGTAAATAGAAAGAACAAATAAAATTAAGACTAACGGATAAACAAGCCATTCTGTGATTTTTAACATCACTTTTTCATTAAATAACATCACGGAAATCAATACCGCAATTAATACAAAAGAGAGAATAACTCGATTTGGCGATGCCATACCAAGTTGATTTACAATGAAAGAATCTACGGTGTTCGTGATACCGTTACCGTAAATTAACAGAATAGGGAAAATTGCGAAAAAATAAAGTAAGGTAATAAGTTTACCAGCGGTTTTACCAAAGTGTTCTTCCACTACTTCAGTAATATCGCTGCCAGGCTTTTTAGATGAAAGCACAAAATAAGCTAAGCCACGATGAGCAAAATAAGTCATGGGCCCGACGATAATTGCCATTAAAACTAACGGCCAAAATCCCCCCATCCCTGCGTTAATCGGCAAGAACAATACGCCCGCGCCAACCGCCGTACCGAAAAGGTTTAACATCCACGTTGCATCAAATTTGTTCCATTTGAGTTTTTCTGTTGATTTCATAGTTTGCTCCAAAGCATAAATTACTTAAATTTGTCAATTTGTAGAGCAAAATCCGCTCCAACTAAATTTGAGTATTATGTTATGCCAATAAATAGAGAATCTCAAAGAGCAAATTCTAAAATTGTGATCAAGTTAAAATTTTTTTATAAAAAGTGCGGTAATTTTCAGCGACAAAAAAATCGGTGCGATGACGACACCGATTGCGTATAAAAATAAATGAAATTAGAACCGCACTTTTTTCAATCTTAAGGCGTTCATCAATACGGAAATTGAGCTCAACGCCATAGCAGCACCAGCGATTATAGGGCTAAGAAAACCGAAAGCTGCAAGGGGTATGCCGAGAATATTGTAAATCAAAGCAAAAAATAGATTTTGTTTGATATTTTTCAAGGTTGCTCTTGCAATAAAAAGCGCATCCACAAGTTGATTCACCGAATGTTGCATAAGCGTTGCAGAGGCTGTTTGTTCTGCAATATCTGAACCTGATTTCATCGCAAAACTGACGTTTGCCGCGGCTAAAGCAGGCGCATCATTTATTCCATCGCCTACCATTGCGACAATATGACCTTGAGCTTTCAGCTTTTGGATTTGTTCCGCCTTATCTCTAGGACTGAGTCCACCAAAGGCTTTCTTAATGCCGAGCTGTTTTGCTATGTAATCAACGACAGATTGTTGATCGCCACTCATAATTACGACATCAATATTTTGCTGTTGTAAGCGTTGAATGGCGTGCAAGCTATCGTTTTTTAAAGTATCCGTCAGCGCAAATGCACCGATGGGTTCATCATTTATGGATACTGCGACAATGCTCGCAATTTGCCAAATATCCTCTAAATTTTTAGGCAAGATTAAACCGCAATAATCAGGTTTACCGACTTTTATTGTTCCCACTTGTTCTAATTCGGCTTGAATGCCTTGACCCACTTCCATCTTTGAAAAAAGTGCGGTGGGAATTTCTAACATTTTTTGTTCTGCTGCTTGCACAATAGCTTTTGCAATTGGGTGGTTAGCTTGTCGTTCAACTGCTGCTGCAAAACGATACAAATCGTCTTCAGAATACACCGCACTTTGTGGCTGCCATAAAGCAGAGATTTCAAGCTCTCCTTTTGTTAATGTGCCAGTTTTATCAAGTACAACGGTATCCACGTGGGCGGTTTCCTCCATTGCAGCCGCATCTTTAAACCATACGCCAGCATTGACTGCTTTACCTAAACCAACCATTATGGCTGCTGGTGTGGCTAATCCCAAGGCACAAGGGCAAGCAATCACAAGCACGGATACCGCGTGAATTAGTGAAGACACACTATCATTCGTCAGAATATAAGTGAGTGCGAAAGTAACAAGTGAAATCACTAAAACGACAGGAACAAACACGGAAGCAACTTTGTCAGCAAATCGAGCAATGGGTGCTTTTGAACCTTGTGCATCTGATAATGCATTCATCATATCGCCAAGTAAGGTTTGGCTACCAAGCTGATTTGCTCGATAGATAATAGAACCTTCTGTTACCATCGCCCCCGCTAATACTTTTCCACCTTTCTGTTTTTCTTCTGGACGAGACTCGCCCGTTAAATGGCTTTCATCACACCAACCATTTCCACTTTCAATTACGCCATCTGCCGCAATACGCTCGCCTTGATTCGCACGAATGATTTCGCCGATATTGACTTGGTCAAGAGCAATTTCAATCCATTTTTCATTACGTAAAACAGTGACTTTTTTCGGTGTCAGTTGCAAGAGCATACTTAAGCTATTTAGGCTGTGCTTTTTAGTGCGATCTTCAAGAAATTTTCCAAGACTGACAAAACCAATTACCATAACAGAAGCTTCAAAGTACACATGTCCCATTGCATGATTGGCGTGGTAAAACAACATGAAAGCAGAATAAAGATAAATAGTGAGCGTTCCTGTGCTGACCAGTACATCCATATTGGTAAGTCCACCACGAATACTACCGATTGCTCCGCGATAAAATGGAATGGCTAACCAAAGTTGCACAATGCTCGCTAATGCAAATTGCCAAATCGGCGGTAACATTAAGTTATGGGAGCCACCTATCATACCAAGCATTCCAATCAGAAATGGAATATTGATTATCCAAAGTACGATTAATCGCCAAGGGATTGATGTATTTTCTTCTATTGGTAATTCGTTGGCTTGTTTGATATGGGCAGAGAAACCTGTTTTATGGATAATCTCTATAATTTGAGCTTCGCTTGCTTGCGTAGCGTCAAATACAACTTGTGCTTCTTCGGCAGCAAAATTTACGCCTGCTTGTTGCACAAATGGTTTTTTATTTAAAACTTTTTCAATGCGATTGGCACAAGATTGGCAGGTCATCCCACCAATCTGAATTGAAATTTTTTTACTCTGTGGCGTCAAATCCAGCATCTTCAATGACCTCAATCAACTGTGCAACATTGACTCGATTTTCATCAAAAGTAATATTTACTTTACCCTCTAATTGCACATCAGCAGATTGTACACCATCTAATTCAGTTAAAACTTGAGTAAGACTTTTTACGCAACAGCCGCAATGTATGCCTTTTATGTTTAATGTGATAGTTTTCATTTTTACTCCTTGTTAGTTGTTTTATTGATGAATGCGATTGGCACAAGATTGGCAGGTCATCCCACCAATCTGAATCGAAATTTTTTTACTCTGTGGCGTCAAATCCAGCATCTTCAATGACCTCAATCAGCTGTGCAACATTGACTCGATTTTCATCAAAAGTAATATTTACTTTACCCTCTAATTGCACATCAGCAGATTGTACACCATCTAATTCAGTTAAAACTTGAGTAAGACTTTTTACGCAACAGCCGCAATGTATGCCTTTTATGTTTAATGTGATAGTTTTCATTTTTACTCCTTGTTAGTTGTTTTATTGATGAATGCGATTGGCAGGCCATCCCACCAATCTGAATTGAAATTTTTTACTCTGTGGCGTCAAATCCAGCATCTTCAATGACCTCAATCAGCTGTGCAACATTGACTCGATTTTCATCAAAAGTAATATTTACTTTACCCTCTAATTGCACATCAGCAGATTGTACACCATCTAATTCAGTTAAAACTTGAGTAAGACTTTTTACGCAACAGCCGCAATGTATGCCTTTTATGTTTAATGTGATAGTTTTCATTTTTACTCCTTGTTAGTTGTTTTATTGATGAATGCGATTGGCACAAGATTGGCAGGTCATCCCACCAATCTGAATCGAAATTTTTTTACTCTGTGGCGTCAAATCCAGCATCTTCAATGACCTCAATCAACTGTGCAATATTGACTCGATTTTCATCAAAAGTAATATTTGCTTTACCCTCTAATTGCACATCAGCAGATTGTACACCATCTAATTCAGTTAAAACTTGAGTAAGACTTTTTACGCAACAGCCGCAATGTATGCCTTTTATGTTTAATGTGATAGTTTTCATTTTTACTCCTTGTTAGTTGTTTTATTGATGGTTAAACTATAAACCTTTACATAAGGTTAAGGTCAAGAAGTTTTTTATGAATATTAGTGAAGCCGCAAAATTAGTAGGTTTATCTACAAAACAAATCCGTGATTATGAAAAAATAGGGTTAATTAAACCCGCTGTTCGCAGTTTGTCAGGCTATCGAAATTATGGAGAAAGTGATTTAGAAAGGTTGCATTTTATTCGACACTCACGCAATGTTGGGTTTTCGTTACATCAAATCGCACAATTATTAGCACTACAAGATAATCCTAAGCGTAGCTGCCGAGAAGTGAAAGTGCTAACTGCTCAACATATTGCGACATTAAATCAACAAATAGAACAGTTACAAAAAATGGTACAAAAATTGCAGCACTGGCACGACAGTTGTCAGGGCAATGACAACCCTGAATGTTTAATTTTGAATGGCTTGAACGGATAAGTGAAAAGTGCGGTTAATATTCCCAGCTTTCTGGATCGACACCTAATTCACGCATAAGCACTTTGGCATCTTCAGGGATTTCATCATTACGCTCTTTCATTAAATCTGCATCGGTGGGTAAAGGTTGTCCTGTGAATGCGTGTAAGAATGCTTCACAAAGCAATTCACTGTTAGTTGCGTGACGTAAACTTTTTAATTGGCGGCGAGTGCGTTCATTCGTCAAAATTTCCAGTACTTTAATGGGAATAGATACTGTAATTTTTTTTACTTGCTCACTTTTTTTGCCGTGTTCTGCATAAGGGCTGATATATTTTCCGTCCCAATTCGCCATAATTTCCCTTAAGTGCTTATTGATAACCTTACAAATTGTCCGTATTCTAATTAAAAATCAAATAAATAACAATCTAGACGGCTAAACTTCCAAAATAAGTTCTTAAAAAAAGTGCGGTAATTTTTTATATTAAATGCTAATAAAAGCTAGACAGCGTAGGGTTTTAGTGGTAATTTACGCGCCATTCAAAGGGTGCAAGCCCACCATTCGAATAATCAATTCTTATTAATTCCAACATTTATTCATTATGCATTTAACAGAACTTAAAAATACGCCTGTTTCTGATCTTGTGAAACTCGGTGAGGAGCAAATGGGCTTAGAAAATTTAGCTCGTTTGCGTAAACAAGATATTGTCTTTGCAATCTTAAAACAGCACGCCAAAAGTGGCGAAGATATTTTCGGCGGTGGTGTGTTAGAAATTTTACCAGATGGTTTTGGTTTCCTTCGTTCTGCCGACAGTTCCTATCTTGCAGGCCCTGATGATATTTATGTTTCCCCAAGTCAAATCCGTCGTTTTAATCTTCAAACTGGTGATAAAATCGAAGGTAAAATTCGCCCACCAAAAGAAGGCGAACGTTATTTCGCACTTTTAAAAGTTGATCAAGTTAATGATGACAAACCTGAAGTTTCTCGTAGCAAAATCTTATTTGAAAACTTAACGCCATTGCACGCTAATTCGCGTTTAAGAATGGAGCGAGGCAATGGCTCAACAGAAGATTTAACCGCACGTATTTTGGATTTAGCATCCCCAATTGGTAAAGGTCAACGTGGTTTGATCGTAGCTCCGCCAAAAGCGGGTAAAACAATGTTGTTGCAAAATATTGCGCAAAGTATCACGCATAATTACCCCGATGTGGAACTTATCGTATTATTGATTGATGAACGCCCAGAAGAAGTGACAGAAATGCAACGTTCAGTAAAAGGCGAAGTCATTGCTTCTACTTTTGATGAACCCGCAACTCGTCACGTTCAAGTGGCTGAAATGGTAATCGAAAAAGCGAAACGTTCAGTAGAGCATAAAAAAGATGTGGTCATTTTGCTTGATTCTATTACTCGTTTAGCGCGCGCTTACAATACGGTAACCCCAGCTTCAGGTAAAATTTTGTCTGGTGGTGTGGATGCTAATGCGTTGCATCGTCCAAAACGTTTCTTTGGAGCTGCACGTAATGTGGAAGAAGGCGGCAGTTTAACGATTATTGCCACAGCACTAGTTGATACAGGTTCGAAAATGGATGAAGTTATTTTCGAAGAATTTAAAGGTACAGGTAATATGGAATTACACCTTTCTCGTAAAATTGCAGAAAGACGCGTATTCCCAGCCATTGACTTTAAACGCTCTGGTACTCGTAAAGAAGACTTACTCACAACATCTGATGAATTACAAAAAATGTGGATTCTTCGTAAGATTCTTAATCCAATGGATGAAGTGGATGCAATGGAATTCTTGATTGATAAGCTGATGATGGCGAAAACCAACGAAGAGTTTTTTGAAGTGATGAAACGTTCGTAAAAGCAACCGCACTTCTATGAAGAACAAGGGGAAAATATTATGTTTTCCCCTTTTTAATATCCGTAATATTTGACGAAATAAATGATGATAGCCGATAAGTTCATAAAAGGGGCAAAAGGTATAAATTCTTTTTTCTTTTTATGAATAAGCGAAAAACATATTCCAAGCACTGAGGCTAATAATAAAAAGTGCGGTAAGGTTTCTAAATGAATAAAACTTCCTAATGCCATTGCTAGCCAATAATCTCCCCGTCCAAAGGCTTCTTTGCAGTAATAACATTTTGCAATCCAATAGATTGCGTAGAAAACAATAAAAAAACTAGCTGCACTTTTTATGCTTTCAGATAACGTTAGCAATGAAAAGTTATTGTCTGCTCCAAATAATCCTAGAGTAAGTAACCATAAACAGGGTGTCGTAGAAATAAGTTGATAGTGCCAATCAAGATAACTGATTGTCCAAAGAATAATAAGTGTGAGTCCGATCCATACAGTAAAAATAGAATCTTTGAAGGCAATTTGTAAAAATATAAATCCAACCCCAATACTAAAAAAATACCTCAAAATATGACCGCACTTTTTTTGTTGAATAGAGGCAAAGTGCGGTTGAAATGGAGAACGGTTTTGTGGAAATAATTCAACGTAAGTCGCATAAATCTCTTGCTGCAAATGCGTAATAAAACCAGATAGATAGAACCACAATGCGATCCCTAAGATGCCGCCTAATAAAAACATTGTGAAGTAAATCATTGAATAACTGATCCCATATTAAAGATAGGTAAATACATTCCCATCATAATAATCCCAATCAGACTGCCGATGATTACCATCATTAATGGTTCTAGCATTTGTGAGAGTAAGTCAATTTGATGATTAAGTTTTTCTTGGTAATTTTCCGCAATATGTTCTAGCATCAAAGCGAGTTTTCCGCTTTGCTCGCCAATTTGTAGCATTTGTTGTGCTTCCATCGGGAAAAGATCGCTACTTACGCTATTAGAAAACGCATAGCCTTGAGAAACCCATTGCAAAATTGACCGCACTTCTTTATCTAATACCATATCGTTTACAAGCGTTTTCTTGGTTTGCCAAGTTTGTGTGCGAGGAAGAAAACTGTCTAGTGCCTGATTAAGCGGTACGCCGGCCTGCAACATAATTTGTAAACTTTGACTAAAGTTCACTAAACGTGAAAGCTTTTGAATTGTGCCAAAAATAGGCGTGATAGAAATAAGTTGATTTTTCTTTTGATGAAACCAAGTCTGGCGTTTTAAATAGAAATAATAAAATAGAAAAAAACTCAAAACGAAAAATAGCAAAATGCCAATATTTTGCTTAAGAAAATTGGATATAGAGAGCAATATTGCAGTTATTGTTGGTAACTCAGCATTATTGCCACTGTACATTTCAGCAAATTGAGGCACGATAAAAAGCAGTAATGCGAGTGTCAATAATAGAGAAATTCCTAACACCATTGAGGGGTACAACATGATTTTCTGTAATTTACGTTGTAATGCTAAAGATTGGCTGCGATGTGTGGCTATTTTTTTACAAACTACGGCTAGTTTGCCTGTCATTTCTCCCACTTGAATCAGTTGAATTTCTTGTTGTGTGAGATATTTCCCTTGTTGTTCAATGGCTTGTGAAAATGCTAAACCAGCTTCAATAGATTGAAGTAGTCGTTCAAGCCATTCATTGAGTACAATTTGAGTACAATTTTGTTGCAAAATTTGCAGACTGTTTTTTAACGGAATAGCGGACTGTAGCAACGTGGCTAATTGATTGAGTAATTCGCTAATTTCTGAATTTTTGGGCTTTGCCCCAAATTGCCAGTTTTGTTGTAATTTGATGTGAGTAATCCCGCGGCTTATTAATTGAAAGTGTGCTTGTTGTTTTGTATCCGCAATAATTGAGCCTTTTTGTTTCTGATTTAATGCGTTACTACCTTGATAATAAAAGAGTTTTTTAGTCATGAGTTTTTACCTAGCACACGTTCAAGTTCTTTTTCATCTGTTATTCCTTGATTAACTTTTTCTAAACCACTCGCACGTAAATTTTTAAAATCCGTTTGATAGCCATTCTGCTGCCAATGTAGAAATTGATACACGCCGATTCGACCTCGATAACCTTGATGGCAATCACAAGAATTTGCTAAATTTCCACCGCACTTTGAACAAAGCTTTCGTACAAGACGCTGTGCAATGACGAGTAGTAAACTGTTTTCAATTTCATGTTGCTGAATACCGAGTTGTTGTAAGCGAGAAATGGCAGAAATTGCATCATTGGTATGTAAAGTTGAAAGCACCAAATGCCCAGTTTGTGCCGCACGTAATGCAATCCTTGCACTTTCTTCATCGCGAATTTCGCCTAACATAATAATATCGGGATCTTGGCGTAAGAAAGTGCGCAATAGGCGGTTAAAATCTAGTCCAATCTGTGGATTAATTTGGCTTTGAACAATGCCATCCAGCTCAATTTCAATGGGATCTTCCGCTGTCATAATATGTTTATCAGGCGTATTTAGCCACTGAAGTGCGGTGTAAAGTGAGATACTTTTTCCACTTCCTGTTGGACCAGTGACTAAAATTAATCCTTGTGGCTGGCTAAGTGCGCGTTGAAATGCTTGTTGCTGATTTTCTGTCATACCTAATTCAGAAAAGCTAAGTTCTACTGGTTTATTTTGTTGCGCTCGCAACACGATTTTTTCGCCCCAATGGGTTGGTAAGGTTGAAAGGCGAAAATCAAGAATATCGGAAAAAGTCGTTTTAAATTGAAACCGCCCATCTTGTGGAAGTCGATTTTCACTAATATCTAATTTAGCCAGTAATTTTAAGCGTGAAATAATACGATTGGCGAATATTTTGCTTATTAAGGGTTGTGGTTGTAAAACACCATCAATTCTAAACCGCACTTGAAACTGATCAGCCAAGGTTTCTAAATGAATATCAGAGGCATTTTTTTGTAAGGCAGATTCAAAAATCTGATTAAGTAAGCGGATAACAGGTTCATCATTTTCTTGTTCAAAATGGGTTTCTTGATGTTGATAGAATTTAACTTGTTCTTCCACTTGCATTTGACGCGGAGTAAGTTGTTGTAACAGTTCTTTGAGTTGGCTGCTTTCTAACAAAATTGGTTCGACAGGTTTTCCCGTTATAAACGCAATGGTTTCACAGGCTGAAAGATTGGAGAGAGAATCAACCCCTAGCCAAAGACGATTATTTTCTTCTTTAAGTAGCAAAGCAAAATAACGTAAGAGCAAGGATTGTTGTTGCTGATTGCGTTCCCATAAATCTGGCGAGATCGTAAATACTTCGCCATTTTGAGCAATTACACGCTGAGTATGAAGTAAAGCATAGCTCGTCATTTTGTGACACTTCCGCAAAAATTTGCTGGAAATAAAGAGGCATCCGTTCCTTTGCAGGTTGTTGTCCAAGTTACACCTGCTGTAGCATTACCTTTAGCTTGCAAAATATATTCCATATTTGCCAATGTGCCATTCCCTTTTACTGTAATACCACCTGATTGAGTTTTCACTGAGGCTACATAGCCTTTTGCTGTTGTAATATCAGCTGCAATTCCATTGCTTCCTCCTGAGCAAGTAGAAGGTTTGCCTGTGCTATAAACGCATAATTCCACATCAGCCTTATAAGGCGCAGAAGCTTGCAGTAATTCGGATACCGCAGCTTTTTTGGTATAATTTTGATAAGAAGGAATTGCGATAGTGGCTAAAATAGCAATAATTGCAATCACAATCATTAGCTCGATTAATGTAAACCCTTTTTTCAAGGTTTGCAGTGTTGTTAATTTCATTCATTTTCCTTTTATTAAGCCTTTGTTGGCAACGACATTGTGAAAAGGAAAAATTTGTTTGTAAAATTGACCGCACTTTTTCTGCGATCCTGATCGCAAAAAAAGGAAAAATGTATGCAAAAACTAAAAGATATTGAACAAGGTATATTGACCGATTGTCGGCAAATTCCATCTCCGCATTTTGATAAACGCCCAAATCCGCAGGATATTTCCTTATTAGTTATTCATTATATTAGTCTGCCGCCAGAACAATTTGGTGGCGGATATGTGGATGATTTTTTTCAAGGGAAATTAGATCCTAAGATCCATCCTTATTTTGCAGAAATTTATCAAATGCGTGTTTCTGCCCATTGTTTGATCGAACGAAATGGGCGAATTACGCAATATGTCAATTTTAATGATCGTGCTTGGCACGCAGGCGTATCGAGTTTTCAAGGACGAGAAAAATGTAATGATTTTGCCATTGGAATTGAGTTGGAGGGGAGTAATGAACAGCCTTTTACCGACGCTCAATATTTTTCATTGCAAGAACTTACCAATGTAATAATGAAAAGTTACCCGAAGATTACGAAAGATCGAATTGTTGGACATTGTGATATTTCGCCAGGACGTAAGATCGATCCTGGTCAATATTTTGATTGGGAACGTTATTTATCCAGTGTGAAATAATCTGTATAAAAATTAAACATCAAATTTTGGGTATTCTGTGTATTCTAAATGCGTTCATTCTTTTACTTCTAACCAGTTGAATTAAAAGGAATAAATTTAAAGCTGAAATTTTATTAAAAAAGTTAATTTGAGTTATACAACATTACAGATTTTCTCAACCACAATTTTATCCACAGAAATATTGAATAACTCAAAGAGATGGTAAAAAGATCTTTTGTGAATAAAGCCATTTTAAAAATTGTATTTTTTTACCGCATTTTCTTCCATTTTTGTATGTAAAAAGTGCGGTTTATTTTTATTTAAGATCTTTTGGTTACAAATAACCCGATTTATTTTGAAGTTTGATGTGATAAGGATCTTTGCCCTCTTTTTACGAGATCAATTCACAATCAAAAATCCATTATTCACAAGTTATCCACAACATAGATACTTTTCGTCATATAAACAAAATAAGAATATTTTGTTGTCTAGAATTTTCCCCTCTCCGTAAAAATTGTGTATTTTTAACCGCACTTTAGGTTTAAACCCAATGTACGGTTATTTTTATTGATTTTCGTCTTTTCGATTTTTGCGATTTTTTCCAAAATATGATACTTTTTCGCCGTCAATAAGACATCAAACACAAATCAATATGAACGACGAACAGCAAAATTCAAACCAATCTGAAAATACAAAAAAACCTTTTTTCCAATCTTTATTTGGTTGCTTTTTTCAAGGCGAATTAAAAAATCGTGAAGAACTTGTGGAAGTGATTCGCGATTCAGAACAAAATGATTTAATTGATCAAAATACGCGTGAAATGATTGAAGGCGTGATGGAAATTGCGGAACTTCGTGTTCGCGATATTATGATTCCTCGTTCACAAATTATTTTTATTGAAGATCAACAAGATTTAAATACTTGTTTAAACACAATTATTGAATCCGCTCATTCTCGTTTTCCTGTGATTGCCGATGCGGATGATCGCGATAATATAGTGGGCATTTTGCACGCAAAAGATTTATTAAAATTTTTACGTGAAGATGCGGAAGTCTTTGATTTATCTTCATTATTGCGCCCCGTCGTGATTGTGCCAGAAAGCAAAAGAGTGGATCGTATGTTGAAAGATTTCCGCTCAGAGCGTTTTCATATGGCCATTGTGGTGGATGAATTTGGTGCGGTATCAGGTCTTGTTACCATTGAAGATATTTTGGAACAAATTGTTGGCGATATTGAAGATGAATTTGATGAAGAAGAGGTTGCGGATATTCGTCAGCTTTCTCGTCATACCTATGCAGTGCGTGCGCTCACCGATATTGATGATTTCAATGGGCAATTTAATACGGATTTTGATGATGAAGAAGTGGATACCATTGGCGGTCTGATTATGCAGACTTTTGGTTATTTACCAAAACGTGGGGAAGAAATTATTTTGAAAAATCTTCAATTTAAAGTGACTTCTGCAGATAGTCGTCGATTAATTCAACTTCGAGTCACAGTGCCAGATGAACATTTGGCAGAAATGAATAATGTAGATGAAAAATCTGAATAGGGTTTTATTATCAATTAAATTTATGAATAAATATTTTACTTATCTTATTGCGATTATATCAGGTTTACTCGGTGTTTTTGCCTTTTCGCCATTTGATTATTGGCCTTTGGCTTATGTTTCTTTACTCGGTTTACTTTATGTCGCTAAAAATCCTAAAAAATCCACCGCACTTTTATCCACTTTCTTGTGGGCGATGGGATTTTTCTGCTTTGGAGTAAGTTGGCTTAATGTCAGCATTCATCAATTTGGTGGTGCGTCTTTAGGGGTAAGTTATTTCCTTGTCGGTTTACTTGCGGCTTATCTTGCACTATATCCAATGCTATTTACCTATTTGGTTCAGCGTTTCAAAGTGCAAAGTGCGGTAATTTTTGCCGTGATTTGGACATTGACAGAATTTTTACGGGGTTGGATTTTTACTGGTTTTCCTTGGCTTCAATTTGGTTATACACAAATTGACAGCCCATTTTATGGCATTGCCCCTATTTTTGGCGTAACAGGATTAACGTTCTTTACTGTTTGGGCAAGTGCGGTCATTTTTAATCTCGTTTCTTCTTTGTTTAAAACGAAAAACCTTAAATTAGTTTTAGCGAATGCTTTGTTATTGATTATCATGGGGGGATTAAGTGCTTATTCATCGCAAATTCACTTTGTAAAATCTGTTGAAGATAAGGCAATTTCAGTCACGCTTGCACAAGGTAATATTGAACAAAATCTTAAATGGGATCCTAATTATTTCTATTCTACTTTGGCGATTTATCAAAAATTAATCACAGAAAATCTTGGTAAAACTGATTTAATTATTTTGCCTGAATCAGCTTTGCCAACGCTTGAAAATGCGATTACGCCATTTTTTGAGGGATTAGAGCGTGCAGCTAAAGAAACGAAAACGGAAATTATGGTTGGAACTGTATTCCAAGATACGAAATCTAGTAAGTTATTAAATTCAATTATGACTGCAGGAAACCCAGATTTTCCTTATCAACCAGATACGCCAAATCGTTATAATAAACATCATCTTGTGCCTTTCGGGGAATATGTTCCGCTAGAAAGTATTTTGCGACCACTTAATTCAGTGTTTAATTTACCAATGTCAGCATTTCAAAGTGGGGAGGCAGTTCAACCCTCTTTAATCGCAAAAAAACGTGCTTTTTCGCCAGCAATTTGTTATGAAATTATTTTCGGCGAGCAAGTGCGACAAAATTTGAAACAAGATACGGATTATTTGCTCACGTTATCTAATGATGCATGGTTTGGCGATTCTATCGGGCCTTGGCAACATTTACAGATGGCAAGAATGCGTGCTTTAGAATTAGGCAAACCGCTTATTCGTGCAACGAATACAGGAATTTCAGTTTTTGTTGATGCGCAAGGTAAGGTATTAGCGCAGGCACCACAATTTATTGAAACAACTTTGACTTATAAAATTGCACCTGCGGAAGGCAAAACCCCTTATTCTGTATTAGGAAATATGCCTTTGTATGCTTTGTCTTTATTGTTTTTACTCTTGCATAGTATGATGGCGTTTATTCGTCGCAAGATGAATATCCGATAAAAACACCAGTTAAAATGACCGCACTTTTTCACTCATATAAATAAACATTATGCGCATACCAAGAATTTATCATCCAATATCCCTTGAAAATCAAACTCAATGTTATCTTTCAGAAGACGCAGCAAATCACGTTGCTCGAGTATTAAGAATGACAGAAGGCGAACAGCTTGAACTCTTTGATGATTCTAATCATATTTATCCAGCAAAAATTATTGAGTCAAATAAAAAGTCCGTAAAAGTAGAAATTTTAGGGCGTGAGCTTGCGGATAAAGAATCCAATTTAAAAATCCATTTAGGACAAGTGATTTCTCGCGGAGAACGAATGGAATTTACCATTCAAAAATCCGTAGAATTGGGGGTAAATGTGATTACTCCATTATGGTCAGAACGCTGTGGCGTAAAACTTGATGCAGAGCGAATGGATAAAAAAATCCAACAATGGCAAAAAATTGCGATTGCAGCTTGCGAACAGTGCGGTCGTAATAGCGTGCCAGAAATTCGTCCATTGATGAAATTGCAAGATTGGTGTGCAGAAAATGATGGTGCATTGAAATTGAATTTACATCCACGCGCGCACTATTCTATTAAAACCTTACCGAGTATTCCATCTGAGGGTGTTCGTTTATTAATTGGCTCGGAAGGTGGATTATCTGCACAAGAAATTGCACAAACTGAACAGCAAGGATTTACAGAAATTTTATTAGGAAAACGTGTTTTACGTACTGAAACTGCATCACTTGCAGCGATAACTGCATTACAAATTTGTTTTGGGGATTTAGGCGAATGATGGAATTACAAGGAAAATTTTTGATCGCAATGCCACATTTAGACGATTATTTTAATCGCACGGTAGTATTTATGTGTGAGCATAATGAACAGGGTTCAATGGGTTTGGTCATTAATCAGCCGACAGATTTAAGCATTGCGGAACTTTATTCAAAACTCAATTTTATGATGAAAAATGACCGCACTTTTGGTAACGAAATGGTGGTCGCAGGCGGGCCTGTGCATACAGAAAGAGGGTTTATTTTACATAAGAATACGCTTAATGCCTTTCAGCATACTTATAAAGTCACAGAGGAACTTTCAATGACAACCTCCGCTGATGTAGTGGAAACGCTCGGTTCAACTTTTGCACCTGAAAAATATCTTGTTGCACTAGGATGTTCAAGCTGGGGGGCTGGTCAGTTAGAAAAAGAAATCAGCGATAATGCGTGGTTGGTGGCGTCATCTAAGGATCAAATTTTATTTGATATGCCCTATGAAGATCGTTATATGGCAGCCAATCAGTTACTTGGTATTCATCCTTATAATTTTGCCTTAGCGCAAGTGGGGCATAGTTAATGGGAATTACCGCTCTAGCTTTTGATTTTGGCACTAAAAGTATCGGTTGTGCCATAGGGCAAAGTATTACAGGTACAGCACAAGCCTTGCCCGCTTTTAAGGCACAAGATGGTATGCCAAATTGGGAAGCGATCGAAAAATGCTTGCAAGAATGGAAGCCAGATGTTGTCATTGTTGGTCTTCCTTTAAATATGGACGGAACAGAACAAAATTTGACTTTGCTGGCTCGTAAATTTGCGAATCGTTTACAAGGTCGTTTTGGGGTTAATGTCCATTTACAAGATGAACGACTAACCACCACGCAAGCTCGTAGTGAGATTTTTGAACGTGGTGGTTTTAAAGCATTAAAAAAAGGCAAAGTCGATGGTATTTCAGCCTGTTTAATTTTAGAGAGCTGGTTTGAATACGCTGAATATTAGGTTTACATTGTAAAAATAAACTTCATTTCAGAATGATTAAAGCGCGATTTTATAATCTCGTTTTTTCGCCACCAAATTCATCTAATAAATTTTCGGTGAGTTTGGCTAAAATACCAGTCATCAGTACAAAATCTGCATCGAAACGCTGTGCAAAATCTTCTTTCAGAATATCATCATTTTTTTCACGTATACTATCTGCAAATTTTAAACGTTTGAGGGTGCAATCCTCGTTAAAAACGAAAGTTAAGGTATCTTCCCATTCTAAGGCTAATTTACTTACTACTTTTTTGCCATCTTGCAGAAGTGCGAGAATTTCTTCATTTTCTAAGGGTTGTTTTTTACAACGAATAACGCTGTCTTCCTGATTGCCGCGAAGCTCGGCTTCTTCTAATGCAAGTAACCAATGCGGTAAGCTATCTTGAAGGATCCAATTGGTTAAAATCGTGCTGGGTTCATTAGCAAAGGCTAAAGGCACGACAGGAAGCGAGCCTAGGGATTTACGCAGTAATGCAAGTGCATCTTCTGCGCGTTTACTCGATGCGGCATCAATATGAATAAGATTATTTTCCGTATCAATCCACAGTGCCGTATGCTGATTTTTACTAAATGCACGAGGTAATAAATTCATCACAACATCGTCTTTTAATGTCTGTTTTTCTACCTTTTTAAGTTTGCGATTTTCTTTTTGTTCAAGGTTTTCAATGCGTTCATCAAGTTCACGTTTGACCACATTTGCTGGCAAGATTTTTTCTTCTTTTTTGGCGATTAATAGAATTTGTTTTCCAACAGAAAAATAGAGTAAATCACTTCCTCGTAATGGAGCAGACCATCCAAATTTACTTTGATCTTGAGCACCGCAAGGATGAAATTGACAATCTTCCAGTTGAGTTTGTAGCTGTGCAAGATCCCAATCTAGCGGTTTAGTCAGTCTATAAGTCATTAAATTTTTGAACCACATCGTAACACTTCCTTAAATATAGGGTAAAATGTGTAGCATTATAGCCCATAACAATAGGAAAAACGATGCAACACAAATTGATTGCCTTTATTGGCGGCGGTAATATGGCACAGGCTATTATTCTTGGCTTGTTGAAACAAGGTTATCCTGCCGAGCAAATTATTGTGAATGATCCGAATGAGGAAAAAAGAGCATTTTTTGCCAATCTTGGCGTGACAACTTCTGAAAATAATGTGGAAAGCGTAATCAAAGCGGAAGTTGTATTGCTTGCGGTAAAACCTCAAATGATGGCTGAAGTTTGTTCGCCACTAAGTGCGGTGGATTTTTCCGATAAATTATTAATTTCCATTGCTGCGGGGATTTCAACTGAACGCTTGAACGCATTAATTCCAAGTGCGAACGCAGTAGTGCGTGTTATGCCAAATACGCCCGCATTGGTGGGCGAAGGCATGGCAGGTTTATTTGCACCGAAAAATATGAGCGAAAATCACCGCACTTTTGCAAAAGATTTATTGGGGGCAGTGGGAAGAACGGTTTGGGTGGATGATGAAACTCAAATGCACGCAGTAACTGCCGCTTCAGGAAGTAGCCCAGCTTATTTCTTTTTAATGCTAGAAGCAATGCAGAAAGCCTTAATTAAAATGAATATTGATGAAAAAACTGCCCGTGAATTAGTGCAGCAATCAATGCTCGGTGCAGCAAAAATGGTAGCAGAAAATCCGCAAATTGCACTTTCAACTTTGCGTGAAAATGTTACTTCAAAAGGCGGCACCACCGCGGCAGCGTTAGCCGTATTTGACGCACAACATTTTAATCAAATAATAGAGCAAGCTATGCAGGCTTGTTTATCTCGTTCACAAGAAATGGAAACTTTATTCTGATGCAACTTCGTCCTTTTTATTGGCTCGCACTGAGCTTTCTAGGTTACTACTGCGCTTATGGCGTATTTTTGCCGTTCTTCCCCGCATGGTTGAAATCACAACAATATGGCGAAGAAATGATTGGCTTAGTTATCGGGAGTGCTTATATTTTCCGATTTGCGGGCGGATTATTTTTTTCATCGCTGATTAAAAAAGCCAATCATATTATTAATTCCTTACGCCTATTGGCGTTAGCATCGGCCATTATTATGGCGGCAATGAGTTTAGTTGCACATAATTTTTGGTTGTTATTTATTGCTATTGGTTTATATGCCTCTGTGAATTCAGCAGGAATGCCAATTGGGGATTCGTTGGCATCCACTTGGCAACGCCAAATCGGCTTAGATTACGGCAAAGTACGTTTAATTGGCTCTGCTGCCTTTATCCTTGGCGTAGTGGTGTTTGGTGGCATGATTGGCTGGGTTGGCGAGCAAAATATCGTGTGGATTTTAACCGCACTTTTATCTTTCTATACCATCATTCAGCTTTTAAAACCGACCATTCCCCCAAAAGATGAAATACCTGAAGGCAGCGATCAAAATCATATTGGTTTTATTGCTTTACTGAAAAATCCAATGACATTGCGAGTAATGATTGCAGTGGGACTCATTCAAGGCTCTCATGCGGCTTATTATGTTTATAGCACGATTTATTGGACAAGTATTGGGATCTCCATTTCTCAAACTAGCTTACTTTGGGGCATTGGCGTATTAGCAGAAATTGTATTATTTTTCTTCTCTCGTCGCTTATTTCAAAATATTTCTATCAGCGTGCTGCTTTATATTTCTGCGATTGCGTGCGTTGGACGCTGGGCTGTAATGGGATATATTGAAGATTTTTGGTTGATATTCTTATTGCAACTTATGCATAGTTTGACTTATGCCGTGTGCCATTATGCGATTGTTCGCTATATCACTACGCAACCGCAAAGCCATATTGCGAAATTACAAGGTTTGTATAATGGTTTATCCAATGGTGTGTTAATTGCCATTTTTACCGCGATTGCGGGAACGATTTATCCAACGTCGCCAGCGATGACATTTGTATTGATGAGTATCATCGCGGCTGCTGCATTTTTTGTGATTCCACGCAAGTTAAATGCCTTTTTGATTGTTCAGCATAAATAGGACGCATCGCTTCCTTGTAGAAAAGTAATATGAAAAATCTTGCGCTTATTGATTTGTTTCTTAATGAATATTGGATTGAAAAAGGGCTTTCAGAAAATACCGTTCAATCTTATCGTTTGGATTTAACCGCACTTTGTGATTGGTTGGATAAAAATGACTTGTCTTTGGAAACTTTAGATGCTGTAGATTTGCAAGGTTTTCTGGGTGAACGTTTGGAGAAAGGTTACAAAGCCACTAGCACCGCGCGAATGTTAAGTGCAATGCGTAAACTTTTCCAATATTTATATCGGGAAAAATACCGAGTGGATGATCCAAGTGCGGTGCTAAGTTCGCCTAAATTACCCAGTTGTCTGCCAAAATATTTAACTGAGCAACAAGTGTCAGATTTGCTCAATACGCCAGATGTGGACGTGCCTTTGGAGTTACGAGATAAAGCAATGTTAGAGTTGCTCTATGCAACGGGGCTTCGTGTAACGGAGTTAGTTTCGCTTACGATTGAAAATATGAGCGTACAACAAGGCGTGGTGCGCGTGATTGGTAAAGGGAACAAGGAACGTATTGTACCAATGGGGGAAGAAGCTGCCTATTGGGTTCGTCAATTTATACTTTATGGTCGTCCTGTTCTCTTAAATGGGCAGAGTTCTGATGTTGTGTTTCCAAGTCAGCGCGCACAGCAAATGACTCGTCAAACTTTCTGGCATCGTGTAAAACATTATGCCATTCTCGCGGATATTGATGCGGATACACTTTCCCCTCACGTTCTTCGCCATGCTTTTGCTACGCATTTAGTGAATCATGGTGCGGATTTACGTGTGGTGCAAATGTTGCTAGGACATAAAGATTTATCCACAACACAGATTTATACTCATGTGGCAAAAGAGAGATTGAAACGATTGCATGAAAGATTTCATCCTAGAGGATAATTTCGGGGTAAATTTTTATAGTTTAAAGATTGATTGTGGATTTCTTATTGATTAATTAATTTGACACACATCACAAATTTTGAATAAAAAATTAGACAGTTCAAGCATATTTTGCTATCTTTCGAAAAATTTCGACATTTATTCTATCGAAAAGTAATTTTGGATTCTAAAATGAAAAAAATCACGCTTTTTTTTACCGCACTTTTATGCTTATTTTCAACTTCTGTTTTAGCCGAATCTAATTTAATACCTAAACAATGTGAGCAATTATTTAAAGAAACAGAAAATTTGATTGCCCAAGCAGAAAAACAACCTGGAACCCACATTCAAGTAAATAAAATCAAAAGTAAACTAAACCAAAGCAAACAACAAATTCTTCAAATGGAATTAGCGACTCAGTTAAAAAGTTGTGAAGTGGGTTTAGCAAAATTAAGTAATTTGAAAAGTTATAGTGAGTAATTAAAAAAGCCTTATTGAGTACAATAAGGCTTTTTTAGTAGTTAAATTTATCTAGTCTGATAATTTCTGCAGACCGAAATGGCGATAAGTTTTCGATGTTGCAATACGTCCACGTGGCGTTCTTTGTAAAAAACCCTGTTGAATCAAATAAGGCTCTAAAACATCTTCAATGGTATCACGTTCTTCGCCAATAGCAGCAGCAAGATTATCCAGCCCTACAGGTCCACCATCAAAACGCTCAATAACTGCAGACAACAATTTTCTATCTAAATAATCAAATCCAGCATCGTCTACATCCAACATTGAAAGCGCTTGTTTTGCCACATCTACCGAAATTACTCCCCCATTGCGTACATCTGCATAATCACGCACGCGTCGTAATAAACGGTTTGCAATTCGAGGTGTGCCTCGTGAACGACGAGCTACCTCGAAAGCGGCCTGCTGTTCTAATTCAAGATTTAAACAGCCAGCACTTCGTGCCACGATAGAGGTTAAATCTTCTACAGAATAAAACTCCAAACGTTGCACAATACCAAAACGATCACGCAATGGCGAAGTCAAAGAACCCGCTCTAGTGGTCGCACCAACCAAAGTAAAAGGTGGCAAATCTAATTTAATAGAACGAGCAGCTGGCCCTTCGCCAATCATAATATCTAATTGATAGTCTTCCATTGCTGGATAAAGGACTTCTTCAATCGCAGGGGAAAGTCGATGGATTTCATCAATAAATAATACATCGTGCGGTTCAAGATTAGTTAGCATTGCAGCCAAATCGCCCGCTTTTTCTAATACTGGCCCCGATGTCGTACGAATATTCACGCCCATTTCATTTGCCACAATATTAGCAAGGGTTGTTTTTCCCAAACCGGGAGGGCCAAAAATCAACAAATGATCTAAGGCATCTTGACGGAGTTTGGCAGCCTTGATGAAAATATCCATTTGCTCGCGTACTTGCGGCTGCCCAACATAATCTGCTAATAGTTTAGGGCGAATAGCGCGGTCAATAACATCTTCATCAACCTTAGCTTGCCCACTAATAATTCT
Organism: Haemophilus sp. HN_Hi10; assembly: GCF_049821985.1. Classification (NCBI taxonomy): domain Bacteria; kingdom Pseudomonadati; phylum Pseudomonadota; class Gammaproteobacteria; order Pasteurellales; family Pasteurellaceae; genus Haemophilus; species Haemophilus sp. HN_Hi10. Next base: position 666,883 of record NZ_CP187495.1, read on the forward strand.
ATCTGCTTCAATCATATCTTTCCTACAGTGCGGCTTTTAACGCTTCGCGGATAACTTGTTCACTGGTTAATTCTGGCTTAGCAACTCGTTTCACCATTTTTTCTGCTTCTGAAGGTTTATAACCTAAAGCAATCAAGGCTGAAATAGCTTCATCAGATGAATTTTCTGTATGCGGTTCAATAGATGGAACTGACGGAATATGAGTACTTTCTACAAAGAAATCACTTTGTTTTACACCTTTAAATTTACCTTTAAGTTCAACTAACAAACGTTCAGCAGTTTTTTTGCCAACCCCTGGGATTTTAGTGAGTTTAGAAAGTTCTTCTCTCTCTATCGCATAGGCAAATTGTTCGACCGACATGGCGGATAAAATCGCTAAGGCTAATTTAGGCCCCACCCCATTTGTTTTAATTAATTCACGAAATAAAGTGCGGTCTGTTTTTTGGGCAAATCCAAAGAGTAAGTGAGCATCTTCCCGAACAACAAAATGGGTGAATAAAGTCGTTTCTTGACCAATTTCTGGTAAATCATAGAAACTCGTCATAGGCAAAAGCAATTCATAGCCTACGCCTTGCACATTAAGTAAAATTTCTGGAGGTTGTTTTTCTAAAAGAATGCCTTGTAAGCGACCGATCATAATTCTTCCGAATGATAAAAAATTTAACGCATAGAATAAAATAAAACTGGACGAACATCCAGTTAAATTTTTAATCTAAAGCGTCCTCGGCTATATCTGGTCTTTAAAAGTGCGGTCATTTTTTCTTGCGTTTCTGTCACTTTCACAGAATTGGCAATATGTAAAGAATGTTGAATAGAATGCGCGTGTGTAATCGCGATAGCCAAGGCATCCGCAGCATCGGCTTGAGGTTTATCTGACAACTTCAAAATACGAGTTATCATTTCTTGCACTTGCACTTTATCAGCGGAACCAATGCCCACAACCGTTTGTTTTACTAAACGTGCGGCATATTCAAAAACAGGTAAATCATGATTTACTGCCGCCACAATCGCCGTACCTCGAGCCTGCCCTAGTTTTAAAGCTGAATCCGCATTCTTCGCCATAAACACTTGTTCAACCGCAAACATATCAGGTTGAAATTGCGTGATAATTTCAGCCACTCCAGCATAAATCCGTTTCAATCGGGTGGGTAAATCTTCAACTTGAGTGCGAATTGCACCACTGCCGAGATATTCCAAATGTCTTCCTGTTTGACGAATCACACCATAACCCGTTACGCGAGAGCCGGGGTCAATACCTAAAATAATGCTCATAATTTCTATAAAAAATGGGTAATTAAATTACCCATTTATTGCATCATTAAAGTTGAGATGCCACTTCGTCACTGATTTCACCGTTGTGATATACGTTTTGTACGTCATCACAATCTTCCAACATATCAATTAAACGAAGTAATTTTGGTGCGGTTTCAATATCAAGATCAACGGTTGTTGATGGAATCATCGTTACTTCAGCTTCTTGTACTTTAAAGCCAGCTGCTTCAATGCCATCACGCACTGAACCTAAATCTTCCCAAGCAGTATAGATTTCAAATGAACCATCATCTTGTGGTTGAATATCATCAGCACCTGCTTCGATAGCCGCTTCAGTTAAGGCATCTTCGTCCGCTTCTGCGATTAAGATTAAACCTTTTTTGCTAAATAAATAACCAACAGAGCCTTCTGTTCCTAAGTTACCACCACATTTAGTAAAACTTGGGCGAACCTGTGAAATGGTGCGGTTTGCATTATCACTTAAACATTCAACCATAACCGCTGTACCACCTGGGCCATAACCTTCATAGATTTTGGTTTCCATATTGGTGTCATCGCCACCGCCTACACCACGATCAATAGCGCGGTTGATAGTATCGCGCGTCATATTGTTGCTAAGTGCTTTATCTACTGCTGTGCGTAAACGCGGGTTAGCACTCACATCACCACCACCAATTTTAGCTGCGGTAACAAGTTCACGAATTAATTTAGTAAAAATTTTACCGCGTTGTGCATCTTGTGCTGCTTTGCGGTGTTTAATATTAGCCCACTTACTATGGCCTGCCATGTTGTTTTCCTTCTATTTATCTTTAAGAATATATTTTCTAATTGCTTCCGCATTATTGGAAGATTTTGTCATTTGGATTGCTTGTTCAGGGGAAACCCATTGATATGCCAAATGTTCACTTAATACTGGTTCGAATTCTTGCTCCATTGCCAATAAAAACCAATGTTCACGGCAATGCGTCACATTCGGTGCGTATTTATATCGGAAATGTGGAAAAATTTCAAATTCTATGCTCTCTTTGCAATCGAAAAGTGCGGTGGAATTTTCCGAAATTTCTAACCGCACTTCTTCCCATAGCTCACGAATTGCTGTGTTTTTTGGTGTTTCACCACTTTCAATGGTGCCAGTAACAGACTGCCAAAAATCAGGATCATCTTGGCGTTGGAGCATTAAAACTAGATTTGTATCTTTAGCGTAAATTACAACGAGAACAGATTGATTATTTTTGTATTGCATCATTAAAAATGCGGTCAAATCTGACCGCACTTCATTCCTAATATTTCAAACTTATTCTGCTTTAACGACAGAAATTGCCAACTCTTCCAACGCTTGCGGATTCGCAAAACTAGGCGCTTCTGTCATTAAACAAGCTGCAGCCGTAGTTTTCGGGAAAGCAATTACATCACGAATGTTTTCCGTGCCTGTTAAAAGCATAGTTAAACGGTCTAAACCAAATGCTAAACCTGCATGTGGCGGTGTGCCAAATTTTAACGCATCTAATAAGAAACCGAATTTTTCGCGTTGTTGTTCTTCGTCAATGCCAAGAATACGGAATACGGTTTGTTGCATTTTCGGATCGAAAATACGTACTGAACCACCGCCTACTTCATAGCCATTGATCACCATATCGTAAGCATTTGCTACCGCACTTGTTGGATCGGCTTCTAATTGCTCTGGGCTAAAATCTTTTGGCGACGTAAATGGATGGTGCATTGCGGCAAGATTGCCTTCATCATCACGTTCAAACATTGGGAAATCAATCACCCAAAGTGGTTGCCATTCGTCTAAACGAGTTAAACCTAAATCGCGACCTAATTTCAAACGCAATGCACCCATTGCATCCGTCGTAGTTTGCCATTTGTCTGCACCGAAAAATAAAATATCGCCAGTTTGTGCTTTCATACGTTCTGCTAATGCTTTCCATACCTCTTCATTTAAGAATTTCGCAATCGGGCTTTGTACGCCTTCAAGGCCAGCATTGATATCATTTACTTTCGCCCAAGCCAAACCTTTTGCACCGTAAATTCCAACAAATTGTGTATATTCATCAATTTGTTTACGAGTGATTTCTGTACCATTTGGTACACGAATGACTGCCACACGGCCGTTTGGATTGTTTGCAGGCTCATTAAATACTTTAAATTCAACATCTTTGACGATATCAGCTACATCAACCATTTCTAATGGGTTACGCAAATCTGGCTTATCAGAACCAAAACGACGCATTGCTTCTTGCCAAGTCATCACTGGGAACTTACCTAAATCTACACCAATGGTATCAAGCCATAAGCCGTGTACCATACGTTCCATAATTTCACGTACTTCTGGCGCAGTTAAGAAAGAGGTTTCCACATCGATTTGAGTAAATTCAGGCTGACGATCTGCACGTAAATCTTCATCACGGAAACATTTTACGATTTGATAATAACGGTCAAAACCAGACATCATTAAAAGCTGTTTGAAAAGCTGTGGTGATTGTGGCAACGCATAGAATTTGCCTTTATGTACACGGCTTGGCACTAAATAGTCACGCGCACCTTCTGGCGTTGCTTTGGTAAGCATTGGGGTTTCAATATCAAGGAAACCATTGTCATCCATAAAACGACGCACAAAGCTGGTAATTTTCGCACGGGTTTTCAAACGTTGTGCCATTTCAGGGCGACGTAAATCTAAATAACGATATTTTAAACGTTGTTCTTCCGTATTGTTTTGGTTAAAGTCGAGAGGTAACACATCAGAAGCATTGTAAACACGCAATTCTTTCGCTAACACTTCCACTTCGCCTGTCGCCATATTTTTATTGATTTGGTTTTCAGGACGCGCGATCACTTCACCCTTAATTTGGATACAAAATTCGTTACGTAAACCCGCAGCCGCTGTCAATGCTTCTTGATATTTCGGATCAAAACAAACTTGCACAACGCCATCACGATCACGCATATCAATAAAAATTAAACCACCTAAATCACGACGGCGATGAACCCAACCGTTTAATGTTACGTCTTGTCCGATATTGTTACGGTTTAATGCTCCGCAATAATGTGTACGCATCATTTCAAAATCCTTTGTACTCTTTTAATTATGCTCAAAAATCTGCCACAATTATAGCGGAAAACCAAGAGAGATAAAAAGGTTATTTATGCTGACAAATCAATCAAAAAAGCAAAGAAAAGTAATAAATGTTCAAAATAAAGGCTTTTTTGTGCCATATCATCAGATTTTTTGTTATATTGTGTGGCTTGTTGAGATTAAATTACGTTAAGGATAACCACATGCTATTTATCAATATTACTTTTGCCTGTATTTTAGCGATCCGTTTTTACAGTCTGTCTATTTCAATTCGTCATGAAAAAGCACTCATTGCAAAGGGTGCAATACAGTATGGTAAACGCAATTCCACACTGTTGTCCATTGCCCATGTTGTATTTTATTTTGCGGCGATCATTGAGGCTAATAACCAAAACTTGTCATTTAATAGCACTTCACAAATAGGGTTAGCGATTTTAATTTTTGCTATTGCAATGCTATTTTATGTGATTTATGAGCTAAAAGAGATTTGGACAGTAAAACTTTACATTTTACCGGAACATCACATTAACCGCTCTTTCTTGTTTAAATATGTACGTCACCCGAATTATTTCTTAAACATTATTCCCGAGTTAATTGGTTTATCGCTTTTCTGCCAAGCAAAATATACCGCATTGATTGGATTACCCATTTATTTGCTTATCCTAGGCGTGCGTATTAAACAAGAAGAAAGTGCCATGGCGCATTTATTTCCTAAATCATAATTTATTAAATTTCTTCTAAAATAATGCCCCTTTCTCTCTGCCTTTAACACATTATGGTAAAAGATACTCTATTTTCTACCCCCATTGCTAAATTGGGGGATTTCATCTTTGACGAAAACGTTGCTGAAGTCTTTCCAGATATGATTCAACGCTCCGTGCCGGGCTATTCCAACATTATTACTGCAATCGGTATGCTGGCGGAACGTTTCGTCACGGCTGATAGTAATGTTTATGATCTTGGTTGCTCGCGAGGTGCCGCCACACTTTCTGCACGTCGAAATATTCATCAACCAAACGTAAAAATTATTGGTATCGATAATTCTCAACCGATGGTTGAACGTTGTCGCCAACATATTGCGGCATATCATAGTGAGATACCAGTAGAAATTCTCTGTAATGATATTCGCTACATTGAGATTAAAAATGCCTCAATGGTCATTCTCAACTTTACCTTGCAATTTTTACCGCCTGAAGATCGTATCGCATTGCTTACCAAAATCTATAAAGGCTTAAATCCAAATGGCGTATTAGTACTTTCTGAAAAATTCCGTTTTGAAGATACCAATGTTAATAATTTGCTTATTGACTTGCACCACCAATTCAAACGTGCCAATGGTTATAGCGAACTTGAAGTGAGCCAGAAACGCACTGCACTTGAAAATGTGATGCGTACAGACTCTATTGAGACACACAAAGTGCGGTTAAAAAACGTAGGATTTTCACAAGTAGAGCTTTGGTTCCAATGCTTTAATTTTGGCTCGATGATTGCGGTTAAATAAAACAACAGCGATTTAATCTTCTTACTTGCATACAGCAATTGAAATGATTAGTATATACTTATTAAATACATAGTATATACAGGAGGGTAAATATGCTTGCTAAAGTGTTTCAAAGTGGTAACAGCCAAGCTGTTCGGATCCCGATGGACTTTCGTTTTGATGTCGATACCGTAGAAATTTTCCGAAAGGAAAATGGGGATGTGGTATTACGCCCAGTTTCTAAAAAAACAGATGATTTTCTTGCGTTATTTGAAGGATTTGATGAGACCTTTATTCAAGCACTTGAAGCGCGTGATGATTTACCGCCTCAGGAGCGAGAAAATTTATGATTTATATGTTAGACACCAATATCATTATTTATTTAATGAAAAATCGCCCCAAAATTGTTGCCGAACGAGTATCACAATTATTGCCTAATGATCGCTTAGTTATCAGCTTTATTACTTATGCTGAACTTATTAAAGGCGCCTTTAGTAGTCAAAATTATGAGCAATCAATACGAGCAATAGAATTACTTACTGAACGAGTAAATGTACTATATCCCAATGAACAAATCTGTTTACATTATGGCAAATGGGCAAATACACTCAAAAAACAAGGGAGACCTATCGGAAATAATGATCTATGGATTGCTTGTCACGCATTGAGTTTAAATGCTGTTCTTATTACACATAATGTAAAAGAATTTCAGCGTGTTACAGATCTTCAGTGGCAAGATTGGACAAAATAGATAATTCTGATTTTTTATTTTACTTATGACATAATCTGTTTAACTCAACTAAAAAAGGACAAACCGATGCAAATTTTACACACTATGTTACGCGTGGGTGATTTAGATCGTTCAATCAAATTTTATCAAGATGTTTTAGGTATGCGTTTATTACGCACCAGTGAAAACCCTGAATACAAATATACACTGGCTTTTTTAGGTTACGAAGATGGCGAAAGTGCGGCAGAAATTGAATTAACATACAACTGGGGTGTAGATAAATATGAACACGGCACAGCATATGGACATATCGCTATCGGCGTAGATGATATTTATGCGACTTGTGAAGCTGTTCGTGCAAGCGGTGGTAACGTTACTCGCGAAGCAGGGCCAGTTAAAGGTGGCTCAACCGTCATTGCTTTTGTTGAAGATCCAGATGGTTATAAAATTGAATTTATCGAAAACAAAAGTACTAAATCTGGTTTAGGCAACTAAAGTGCGGTCAATTTTTATTGTATTTTTAATAACGTAGGGATTCCTACGTTATTTTATTTTTAAGAGATAGATTATGTCCGATTCTCAAGAAATCCCTTATCACAACCAATTAAAAAATCGCTTTCGTGGCTATTTCCCCGTCATTATTGATGTTGAAACTGCAGGTTTTGATGCAAAAAAAGATGCGTTACTCGAACTAGCCGCCATCACATTAAAAATGGATGAAAACGGTTATTTGCATCCTGATCAGAAATGCCATTTTCATATCGAGCCTTTTGAAGGAGCAAATATTAATCCTGAGTCCTTGAAATTTAATGGCATTGATATTCACAATCCATTACGTGGTGCAGTATCTGAACTTGATGCAATCACGGGGTTATTTCAAATGGTGCGTCGAGGACAAAAAGATACGGATTGCCAACGTTCTATCATTGTGGCGCACAATGCTGCTTTTGACCAAAGTTTTGTGATGGCTGCTGCTGAACGTACCGGCGTAAAGCGTAATCCCTTCCACCCTTTTGGCATGTTTGACACGGCAAGTTTAGCAGGCTTAATGTTTGGTCAAACTGTTCTTGTTAAAGCCTGTCTTGCTGCTAAAATCCCCTTTGATGGGAAACAAGCCCATTCAGCGCTATATGATACCGAACGCACGGCGGAATTATTCTGTTATATGGTCAATCATTTAAAAGATTTAGGTGGCTTTCCCCATATTTCTCAAATAGATGAAACAGAAAACACAGCAGAAAATCAGACCGCACTTTAAAAAAACTAAAAAAGTGGTTGCAATCGTTTGATTTTTCCAGTAGTTTAAAAGCAATTCTTATTTGGAGATAAAAAATGAACATTATCCGTCGTCACCATCATCACCATTCAACTGAATAATCTTTCAGGTTTTTGGTGTGCTTGGAAGATTTCTTCCGAGCTGACTGGATAATAAAAATCTTACCCCTCGGAAGGCTACTTTCGAGGGGTTTTGTTTTATTTATGATATAGGAGGCATTAATTTAGCGTTATTATTTATTCAATAAAAATTTTAAAGTAAAGTATTTATCATTTAATTTACAAGGAAAAACACAATGTTATCAAACCCCGTTGTTATCTCGATCATCGTTTTGCTGGCACTTAGTTTGCTACGCATCAACGTTATTATCGCACTGGTGATTGCTGCACTTACCGCAGGATTTATCGGTGATTTAGGTTTAACTAAAACCATCGAAACCTTTACAGGCGGCTTAGGTGGCGGTGCTGAAGTCGCAATGAACTATGCAATGCTTGGTGCGTTCGCTATTGCTATTTCTAAATCAGGTATTACCGATTTAATCGCTTATAAAATCATCACAAAAATGAATAAAACACCAACTGCTGGCAATTTAACTTGGTTCAAATATTTCATTTTTGCGGTGTTGGCATTGTTTGCCATATCTTCTCAAAACTTACTTCCAGTGCACATTGCCTTTATTCCAATCGTTGTACCACCGCTGCTTTCAATCTTTAACCGTTTAAAAATTGATCGCCGTGCAGTAGCTTGCGTACTTACATTTGGTTTAACTGCTACCTATATGTTATTACCAGTGGGCTTTGGAAAAATCTTTATCGAAAGTATTTTAGTTAAAAACATTAATCAAGTAGGTGCGACCTTAGGTTTACAAACAAATATAGCGCAAGTTTCTTTAGCAATGTTGTTACCTGTTATTGGAATGATTTTAGGCTTACTCACAGCCGTATTTATTACCTACCGTAAACCACGTGAATACAATATCAATGTTGAAGAACCGACAACCAAAGATATTGAAGCTCACATTGCTAATATTAAACCAAAACAAATTACTGTAAGTTTAATCGCAATTGTTGCGACCTTCGCGACACAATTAGTCACAAGCTCAACTATCATTGGCGGTTTAATTGGCTTAATTATTTTCGCACTATGTGGCATTTTCAAACTAAAAGAAAGCAACGATATTTTTCAACAAGGCTTGCGCTTAATGGCAATGATTGGCTTTGTAATGATTGCAGCTTCAGGTTTTGCAAATGTGATTAATGCTACCACTGGCGTAACAGATTTAGTACAAAGCCTAAGTTCTGGTGTTGTGCAAAGTAAAGGTGTTGCCGCATTATTAATGCTTGTTGTTGGTTTATTAATTACAATGGGTATTGGCTCATCATTCTCTACAGTACCGATTATTACATCAATTTACGTACCTCTCTGTTTATCTTTTGGTTTTTCTCCATTAGCGACAATTTCTATTGTAGGCGTAGCAGCGGCTTTAGGAGATGCAGGTTCGCCCGCATCAGACTCAACATTAGGCCCAACATCTGGCTTGAATATGGATGGCAAACACGATCACATTTGGGATTCTGTTGTACCTACCTTTATTCACTATAATATTCCATTATTGGTATTCGGCTGGATTGCAGCAATGTATCTTTAACGATTATAATCCCCCACTTGGGGGATTCTTTATGACTGTTCAACAACTTATCCAACGCTTAGATCAAAAAGTTCAACAACTTTATCAGAGCAACTTGCCGCAAGAAGAAAAAATCTTCGCCAAATTTGACCGCACTTTATTTAGTGAAAACGGACAAACTGTTGCCTTTTATCTAAAGGAAATTAATCAAATCCTTGATAAAATAAAATCCCTACAATCAGAAAATCCTGATCATTACATCTTCATTACCAAACGCTTACTTGCCCAATGTACTGCGCTATCAGAAGCACTCACGCATAAAAATAAGCCTTTTATCATTAATACGAACCCCACTCCGCAGCCGCAAAAAAAATCTCAACATAACATTCATAAATTACCGCCAAGAGAACGCCTAGAAAAATATTACGAGGCACGAGAGCAGTTGAATAATCTTTATCGACAACATAAAGATTTAGCACAAGCTGAAAAAAATAATGATGAAAAAATACGTTATACGCAACTTGCGGAAAGTTATAAAAAACGCTTACAGAAATGCCAAGATGCAATCGATCTTTTAGAAGAATATTTGGTATTTAAAGAAGAATTAGAAAACCGTGAAAATACGGAAAATAGATGATGAGAAATAAAAAACTAATTCTTCCGAATTAGTTAGCTCGTAAAAATCGATGGCGGAGGAATAGGGATTCGAACCCTAGGAGGGCGTAAACCCTCGCCGGTTTTCAAGACCGGTGCCTTCAACCACTCGACCATTCCTCCGTGATTTAATGCGCGTGAATAATACGTTCTCTAATAAAAACCGTCAAGTAGAAATAATCATATTTATTCTAAATGATTATTTTTACTACAGCTTATAAAATAAAAAGAATTGACGTAATTTTGGTTACGCCAATTCTTTCTATTTTTATTTTTGATTATTCTGCTTTTGCACGAGTAGGTTCAGAATAAACGTGGCTAATTGCACAATGATGTCCCGCCGCACCTTTTCCATAGAAATAATAACGAGAATCCTGCCAAGCTCTAATTGGGAAAGCCTCTGGCATTTCATCACTCGCTTTCGCCAAAGTCATCTCAGCTTTAGTATGAATCACCGAAGAAATAGTACCTAAACGTCCATTAAATTCATAAGTGCGGACAAATTTTGATACGTTCTCGACCGTTTCAGGTTCATTTACATTAATTGCTGGCTCGATAGATTCAACAACTTCTTGAGGTTTATATGAATTTAAACGCTCTAAAGATTCTTGCACCTTTTTCTGTACCGATTCATTAGCTGGTTGAGTAATAAAATCTAATGCAGGTTTTACATCAAGGGATTTTTCTTCAACGACAATTCCCATTGCTGGCGTGATAAACCCTTTTTTAGTTTTCTCTTGCTCAAGCAATTCATCGACAGATAAGAAATGATTTTCTTTTGGCAGATTTACCGTTGAATAATCAATCCAAGCCTTGCCACTTGCCAATTCAGGTGAAGCCACCGCAGCAAACAATGGCATTGGCGATTTTGGCTCTTGATTACGGCGACGACGCTGATTATTCGCTGTACGCAAATGACGTGGAGTACGACGCTGACGCTCTTGATGTTCAGAACGTTGGTTCTGATGAACGGGTTTTTCATCATTTTGAACTACATCCACTTCTGGCATTTTTTCAGTCGTGTTCAAATTATTTTCAACAACTGTTTCATTATCTTCAACGCGCACGCGTTTACGTAAATCACGACGTTGGCGACGTTGAGTTACAGGCTCAGTTCTTTCTTCTTTAGTCTCAAAAACAGGTGTAGAATTTACCGCACTTTCAGCGATACTTTCTTCCACTAAGTTACGGCGTGGACGGCGTTGATTTCGCTCACGGACATTGCGAACCTGTTCTTCAGTTCTTTCCGCCTCGTTATTTTCAGAACGTGGACGACGAGAAGTGCGACGATCCTGCGAACGGCGTTGATTACGATTAGAATTGCGTGAAGTGCGGTTATTTTTTGGTTTGTTTTCTTCAGATTTAGCAGTAAATAAACCTTTAATCTTCGCAATAATTTTGGCTAACAAAGAGGGTTCATTTGATTTACGCTCAACTGGCGTTGGCGCAGCTTCTGAAATAGAAAGCGCAACTGCTGCACTTTCAACCGCAGGCTGTTCAATAACAGCTGTTGTTTCTATATTACGAGAAACCAGTGATTCTTCAGTATTTTCATCTTTCTCACAGTGAATTTTCGCTAAGTTATAGCTTAATTCATTTACTTCTTCGCCATCGCGTAAGCGGAAAACGCTAAAGTGCGGTGTTTCCATTGCTTCATTTGGTGCAACAATAATATCGACATTATGACGCTTTTCAATATTGCTGATTGCTTTGCGTTTTTCATTAAGAAGATAAGAGGCAATTTGTACTGGCACAATGGTATGCACTTGCTTAGTGTTTTCTTTTAATGCTTCTTCTTCCAGCAAACGCAAAATAGATAAAGAAAGAGATTCATTATCACGCACTTTGCCTGTTCCTTGACAACGAGGGCAAATATGGTGCGAAGATTCGCCCAATGATGGGCTTAAACGCTGACGTGACATTTCTAACAAACCAAAACGAGAAATTCGGCTAATTTGAATACGGGCGCGATCTGGACGAACCGCATCACGAATACGATTTTCTACTTCACGTTGATGGCGGATTGGTGTCATATCAATGAAATCGATAACAACTAAACCACCTAAGTCACGTAAACGTAATTGACGCGCGATTTCATCTGCCGCTTCAAGGTTGGTATTTAATGCCGTTTCTTCAATATCGCCACCACGAGTAGAACGTGCGGAGTTAATATCAATGGCGGTTAATGCTTCGGTGACATCAATAACAATTGAACCACCAGAAGGTAAACGCACTTCACGTTGGAATGCGGATTCAATTTGAGATTCAATTTGATAGTGACTGAAAAGTGGCACTTCGCCTTGATAAAGTTTCACGCGATTGATGAAATCAGGACGCACAAGTTTGATATGTTCTTTCGCTTTCTCAAAAATTTTTGGGCTATCAATAAGGATCTCGCCAATATCACGACGTAAATAATCACGAATAGCACGTACAATCACATCGCTTTCTTGATGAATTAAGAATGGAGCTGGACGGCTTTGTGAAGCTTGTTTGATCGCTTCCCAATGATGTAATAATACTTTTAAATCCCATTGTAATTCTTCTGGCGATTTTCCCACACCAGCAGTACGGACGATTAAGCCTACACCGTCAGGCACATCTAATGAACTTAATGCTTCTTTTAGTTCAGTACGTTCATCGCCTTCAATACGGCGAGAAATTCCCCCTGCCCGTGGATTATTCGGCATAAGTACCAAATAACTGCCAGCAAGAGAAACAAAAGTGGTTAATGCAGCCCCTTTATTACCACGTTCTTCTTTATTAACTTGAACGATAACTTCCTGTCCTTCAACCAAAATATCGCGTATATTCGGACGACCTTGGAAAACATAATCATCGGGAAAATATTCACGGGCAATTTCTTTTAAAGGTAAAAAACCGTGACGTTCTGCACCATAATCTACAAAAGCCGCTTCTAAACTCGGCTCAACGCGAGTAATTTTTCCTTTGTAGATATTCGCTTTTTTTTGTTCGTGTCCTGGACTTTCAATGTCCAAGTCAAAAAGGCGTTGTCCATCGACAAGCGCAACACGCAACTCTTCTTTTTGAGTCGCATTGATTAACATTCTTTTCATTGTCAATTCTCTTATTAAATATTTAAAAAACCTCAAAATAAACCGCACTTTGCTTCGTTATCGACCTCGTGTTTCTCGCGCCAGTCAATCTCACGACTGTATGTTGCTGGGTGCATTGATAAGGTTATTAAGCACAAATGTTTGCTTGATAAAACAACGCGATATTCCGCACGCGTTGCAAGCGGCTAATTTATTTTAAGAAAAATGTTGATTATCAATGTCTTATGCCGAGTGCTGCATTGAGTTTTTACCAACAAAACTTATCCTTTTTACGCAAATTCTTAGGAGCAAAAAGACGTTCTATTATCCATAGAAAACGATTAATTGGCAAGGCGAATTTACGTTCTAGCGTTACGTTCATATTACGTTCCATATTACGTTCATAGTACCTTTGTGATATGATTTGCAGCGATTTTCAAAAGGGAACAAAATGACAAAACAAAATGAAAACATCATTAATTCATCCGTAAAAATGCTGACAATTAGTGAAGATGAAAGTGGACAACGAATTGATAATTATTTATTAGCAAAACTCAAAGGCGTACCTAAAAGTTTAATTTATCGCATTGTGCGTAAAGGCGAAGTGCGAGTAAACAAAGGCAGAATTAAACCAGAATATAAACTGCAAACAGGCGATGTTGTACGCATTCCACCCGTTCGTGTCGCAGAAAAAAATGATGCGTCAATTTCAAAAAATCTCAATAAAGTCGCCGCACTTGAAAACCAAATTTTGTTTGAAGATGATTGTTTGATTATGTTAAATAAACCTTCAGGAATTGCGGTACACGGTGGCAGTGGTTTAAATTTTGGTGTGATTGAAGCCTTACGAGCATTACGCCCAGAAGCTCGCTTTTTAGAGCTGGTTCATCGTTTGGATCGCGATACATCAGGCATTTTATTAATTGCGAAAAAACGTTCAGCATTACGCAATTTGCACGAACAACTTCGCGTAAAAACCGTTCAAAAAGATTATTTAGCGTTAGTACGTGGACAATGGCAATCCCATATAAAAGTTATTCAAGCCCCTCTTTTGAAAAATGAATTATCCAGCGGCGAACGTATTGTGCGTGTCAGCGAGCAAGGCAAACCATCTGAAACTCGCTTTAGTATTGAAGAACGCTATACAAACGCTACACTTGTAAAAGCATCGCCAGTCACAGGGCGAACACATCAAATTCGCGTGCATACACAATATGCTGGGCATCCTATTGCATTAGATGATAAATACGGCGATAAAGATTTTGATAAACAAATGAATGAATTAGGATTAAACCGTTTATTTTTACACGCTTTTTCAATTCGATTTGAACACCCTAAAAATGGCGAAACGCTACGCTTTAATGCGCCACTAGATCATCAAATGAAAGCAATTTTGCAAAAGTTGCGGGAAAGCAAATAGACAATATTTCTGTTTATTGCTACACTTGCACACGGAGACAACTCGTTTCTATCAACAAATTTCATAATAACGACAACAAAGGATAGCAAAATGGCAAAAGGACAATCTTTACAAGATCCTTATTTAAATGCGCTTCGTCGTGAACGCATTCCTGTATCAATTTACCTTGTAAACGGAATTAAACTTCAAGGTCAAATTGAATCATTCGATCAATTCGTGATTTTATTAAAAAACACAGTGAACCAAATGGTATATAAACACGCAATTTCAACGGTTGTGCCTGCTCGTTCAGTTTCGCATCACAATAATAACCATCATACCGCTCCAACAGAAGCAGTTGAAAGCGTGGAAACTCAAGCAGAGTAATCACAATACCATTAATGGGTAATCAATATTTATTAAGTGCGGTTGAAAATTCTCAGGAAATTTCAACCGCACTTTTTCCATTTCAAATCGGAAAATTATTTTCCAATTCCATATTGTTTCAATTTATTCGCAATCGCAGTATGGGAAACGCCTAAACGTTGAGCCAATTTTCTCGTGCTTGGATATTCTGCATAAAATAATTTTAGAACTTGTGCCTCATAAGAACCGATGATTTCATCTAAGGTTTTATTTCCAAATTTATCCAAAGAAATTACCGCACTTTGTGGCGGAGCAAGATTTAAACTTTCGATAGTCAAATGATTATCTTGTACCAGAGAGCAGGCACGATAAAGAGTGTTATAAAGTTCACGAACATTCCCTTTCCAATCATATTTCTGCAAATAAAGAAGAAAATCTTTATCGAAAGTTGGTTTTGCAATTTTTAATTCTTCGCTGATTTCCTGTAAAAAACCTTGTGCCAGTGGCTCAATATCAGCCATGCGTTCGCGTAATGGCGGCACATTAAGAGTAAGAACATTTAAGCGATGAAATAAATCAGCACGAACTTTACCTTGCTCAACAAGCAAATGAAGTGGAATTTGTGATGTGCAAATTACGCGTACATTTGCATAATGCTCCTTTTCTTCGCCTACTCGACGAAAAGATCCATCCGTTAAAAAACGCAATAATTTAGCCTGTAAACTCAATGAAAGTTCAGCAATACCATCGAGTAAAACTGTACCCTCATTTGCGTATTCAAAAAAACCAATGGTTTCGCTGTCGCCAACTTTTCGACCAAACATTTCACTTTCGGCATCTTCATCCGGCAACCCCGCACAATTTACTGCGATAAATTTCTTATCACGACGTAAACTCTGATAATGGCAGGCTTTCGCTAACAAATCCTTTCCTGTCCCCGTTTCGCCTTGAATTAACAAAGGCACATCAAACATAGCAAAACGTTTCGCGTTTTCTACCGCACTTTTCATCGCTTCACTTTGCACAATAAAACAATCGAAAGGATTTTGAGGATCAAATTTAGAAATCGTCATATTCAGGGAATGGAGATAATTAAGATATGGCTATGATAATTTCTTTACAACAAAGTGTAAATATTATTTTACATAAGGTAAAAATGCGACCATTTTTGACCGCACTTTATATAGCTAAGGTTTTAACATTCTTTCAGCTTCACGAACACGAACAAGGAATTGTTTACGTTCAGTTGAACTCATACCGCTGCTAGTACCCGGTAATTTTACGGTAAGAGGATTAACAGCTCGACCGTTAATATGAAATTCATAATGTAAATGCGGCCCCGTAGAAATGCCCGTGTTACCAGAAAGTGCAATACGTTCGCCTTTTTTAACGGTTTGCCCTGCTTTTACTAAGGATTTGCTCAAGTGCATATAAACAGTTTGATATTCACGCCCGTGACGCAACATAACATAACGCCCAGCACCGCCAGCCTGATAAGCGACCTTTTCAACTGTACCATCTGCTGGTGCAATAACTGGTGTGCCTTGAGAAACAGAGAAATCCACGCCTTTATGGGGACGAACACGTCCTGTTACTGGATGGCGACGATTTGGATTAAAAGGGGAGGAAACGCGTGCTTGTCGCTGCAATGGATAACGAGCAAAACCTTTGCCTAAAGTTTCTCCTTGCTGATTATAATAACGACCATTTGCCGCTTGCACTGCATAATAATTTTTACCACCAGATGAAATACGTAACGCCTCAACATTACCTTGACCTGTAAGTTTATCGCCTAAATATTCACGAGAAACTAAAATGGCAAATTGAGTGCCTTTTTTTAGTTTTCTCAAACTCACTTGCCATTGTAAGGTGTTACTAAGTTGGCTAATTTGACGCGTATTAAGACCTTGTTCTCTTAAACTACTATTTAAAGAATTTTGAATCTCGCCTTTTAATACTTCTTTTCGCCAAATACTTTTCTTTTCAATAACTTGGCGTTTAAATTTCCCATCTTCGAGACGTTCATAAATACGTTCTTCTTTTTCAGAAACCAGCCAATTTAAATATTCCAAGTTATCATTTTTATTTAAAATCCAGTAAAATTGCTGACCTGCTTTTAAGTGGGCTAATTCGGGATCAAGCGCAATCAACGGTTGTACTGATGAATCATCTAAACCGGATAAAACTAAAACATCTTTTAAAGTATCCCCTTCGGTTACCGTATAGCTAAATTGATCAGTAATTCTTATGGCTTGATCGGCTGCGTCTAATAAACCATTGAGTGCATCTTGTGCGTGTTGAGGTAAAGTACCGAGATCATCTGAAGATAGTTTTACTTCATCAACTTCATCATCTTTTGCTTGCAGTTCATCATCATAAGAGGTGGCATCTTCATCAGGTTGAAGTGCGGTGGAATTTTTATTTGGCGATGTATTTAACTCGTGATATTCCCCACTGTCAGAGGTGGAAAATATGGGATTTTCTTCAGATTTGTCTTTTATTGTAAGTAAAATGCCTGTCAAAATAAGCAGAATAGCAACAAAAAACACGCCTACTTTTATATATGCGCGTTTTTTTCGTCTATCTCGAGCTAATTTTACGTGTTGCACTGGCATCCCTAAAATAAAAAAGTTTTCAGCATTCAGACTACAGATTATAAAGAAAATTCATTCCTATGGAAAAAGCATTATTCAAATGCTTAAATATTCGACATTGGATAGAAAATCTTGAGAAATCTGCCAAAATGCGTTATTTTCCCCCACCACTTTTGATAAGAGATGATTTAATGAACATCACAGGTATCCATCGCGAGCAAAACCCACAACCGCTCATTCAATTAAAAAATATCAATGTGGTTTTCGCACAAAAAACCGCTCTGCAAGATATTAATTTAAATATCTATCCCAATTCTATTATTACCATTGTGGGGCCAAATGGTGGTGGCAAATCTACGTTGTTAAAAACCTTATTAAAACTACAAATGCCCACTTCTGGCGAAGTCATTTATAGTAAAAATGTTCGCATTGGTTATGTACCACAAAAAATCCATTTGGATCATAGTTTGCCTATTACGGTTGAGCGATTTCTTTCGCTAAAAAAAGGTATTAAAACCCAAGAAATATCCACCGCACTTGAGCAACTTTCGATTTCACATTTACGCAAAAGCAATATGCAAAAACTTTCTGGTGGCGAAATGCAACGCGTATTATTGACACGTGCAATTTTAAATAAACCGAATTTACTTGTGCTAGACGAACCCACTCAAGGCGTAGACATTACTGGTCAAGCTGAGCTTTATCAGCTAATTCATCAAACCCAACAAAAATTAAATTGTGCCGTATTGATGGTATCACACGATTTACACATTGTGATGGCAGACAGTAAAGAAGTATTGTGTATTAACCAACATATTTGTTGTGCAGGTACGCCCGATGTTCTCTCAAATGATCCAACATTTATGCGTTTATGGGGAAATCAGCTCGCACAAAATGTTGGATTTTATACCCATCATCACAATCATCATCACACCTTGCACGGCGATGTGTGCGGTTGTAATTCATCAGCAGTGCATTGTCAAAATAAGGATAAATAATGTTTGAAATTTTATTTCCTGCCCTTTTAACAGGCATTGTGCTTTCGCTTATTACCGCGCCACTTGGCGTATTTGTGGTGTGGCGGAAAATGGCTTATTTTGGTGACACTCTTTCTCATTCTGCCTTGCTCGGCGTGGCGTTAGGTATTTTCTTACAAGTCAATCCTTACATTGCGATTGTGGTGCTTACCTTAATTCTTGCTATCGCAATGGTGTGGTTAGAAAGCAATACGCAATTTTCCATTGATACCTTGCTCGGTATTATCGCTCATAGCTGTTTATCTCTTGGCGTTGTGACAGTAGGATTATTACGGAATGTACGGGTAGATTTAATGAATTATTTATTTGGGGATTTACTCGCGATTAATTATACGGATTTAATTTATATCGGCATTGGCGTGATAATTGTGCTTTCAACATTAATTTATTTTTGGCAATCCTTACTTTCCACCACCGTATCGCCAGAACTCGCGCAAGTTGAAGGCATTAATATCAAAAAAATGCGTTTTATTTTAATGATATTAACCGCATTGACTATTGCCTTGAGTATGAAATTTGTCGGTGCATTAATTATCACATCCTTATTAATAATCCCTGCGGCAACCGCTCGTCGCTTTGCGAGAACGCCAGAATCTATGGTGGGCTGGGCGATTATTATGAGTATGTTATCGATTATAGGTGGATTAATATTATCAGCCTTTTATGATACTGCTGCTGGGCCTTCTGTTGTGATTTGTTCCGCGTTTTTATTTGTCTTATCGCTCTTTAAAAGAGAGCGATTATAAGCTTGCCCAACCAGTGAAAACCATTTGCGCCACAGTTTAATTCTTGATAAAGTGCGGTCAATTTTTACGGTCTTTTTAGGATAACAAAATGAACCAAGAATATTTAGATTTTGAATTGCCGATTGCTGAATTAGAAGCAAAAATTGAAGCATTACGAGCAGCATCAGATGATAAAGTTGATTTAACTGATGAAATCAAACGCTTACAAAAGAAAAGTAACGAACTCACTAAAAAAACCTTTGCCAACCTCGATGCTTGGCAAGTTTCACGTATGGCGCGTCATCCAAACCGCCCTTATACATTAGATTATATTGAACATATTTTTACTGAATTTGAAGAACTTGCAGGGGATCGTGCTTTTGCTGATGATAAAGCCATTGTTGGTGGCTTGGCGCGTTTAGATGGTCGTCCAGTGATGGTTATCGGTCATCAAAAAGGTCGTTCTGTAAAAGAAAAAGTACAACGCAATTTTGGTATGCCCGCACCTGAAGGCTATCGTAAAGCGTTACGTTTAATGGAAATGGCTGAACGTTTTAAATTGCCAATTATCACATTTATTGACACACCAGGGGCTTATCCAGGTATTGGCGCAGAAGAACGTGGTCAAGCGGAAGCTATCGCTCGCAACTTACGCGAAATGGCACAACTTACCGTTCCTGTTATTTGTACCGTTATCGGCGAAGGCGGTTCGGGCGGTGCGTTAGCTATTGGCGTGGGCGATAAAGTGAATATGTTACAGTATTCCACTTATTCTGTTATCTCGCCTGAAGGCTGCGCTTCTATTCTTTGGAAAAGTGCGGAAAAGGCATCTACGGCAGCAGAAGTAATGGGATTAACCGCAAGCCGTTTAAAAGAATTAAATCTTATCGACAGCATTGTGCAAGAACCTTTGGGTGGCGCACATCGCAATTATGCGAAAATAGCTGAAAACTTAAAACTTCGTTTAAAAGAAGATTTAGCTGAACTCAATGAACTAAGCAAAGAAGAATTATTAAATAGACGCTATGAACGTTTAATGTCTTACGGTTATTGCTAACTAACATTCTAAAAGAGCGGTGATTTTTACCGCTCTTTTTTGATCTAAATATACAACAAAGGAGAAAATATAATGAAAAACGTACTTTCGATCCAATCCCACGTAGTCTATGGTTTTGCAGGTAACAAATCCGCGACTTTTCCAATGCAGTTGTTAGGCGTCGATGTGTGGGCATTAAATACCGTTCAATTTTCTAATCACACCCAATACGGAAAATGGACAGGCATGGTAATTCCACAAGAACAAATCCGAGAAATTGTAACTGGACTTGATAATATTGAAAAACTACAAGAATGTGATGCCTTGTTATCTGGTTACTTAGGTTCTGCGGAACAAGTCGATCAAATTCTTTTTGCCTTAGAACAAATCAAACTGCGTAATCCAAATGCACTTTATTTATGTGACCCAGTTATGCCACATCCGAAAAAAATCTGCGTGGTTGCCAATGGTGTTCGCGAAGCACTTATTGAAAAAGCCATTCCAGTGGCGGATATTATGACGCCAAACTTACACGAATTGCGTCAGCTAACCGAATTTCCAATTAATACCTTTGACGATGTATTAAAAGCAGTGAATGCGTTGATTGCAAAAGGCGTGAAGAAAGTTCTTGTTAAACATTTAGGTAGTGCGGGTAAAATCAACGATCCTGATACATTTGAAATTATTATGGCAACCCCAGAGGGGGTTTGGCATTTAAGCCGTCCGCTTTATCAATTCAACTTTGAACCAGTGGGCGTGGGCGATTTAATTGCGGGTACATTCTTAGCAAATTTACTCAATGGAAAATCTGATGTTGAAGCTTTTGAAGCAATGAATAATGAAGTAGCAGGCGTAATGAAAACCACCTTTGAACTAGGTTCTTACGAATTACAAACCATTGCCGCACGTTTTGAAATTCTCAATCCAAGCAGCAATTATAAAGCTGAAAAAGTTGCCTAATGGACTTACTTTCAGACATTGAAAAACAACTCAAACAAACCACCGCTCAAGCATTTCTTATTGCCTTGAGTGGTGGTTTAGATTCCACTGTACTTCTTTCTTTATTTGCAAAACTTTGTCAAAAACAACCGCACTTACCGCCTTTATCAGTACGAGCAATCCACATTCATCACGGCTTAAGCCCCAATGCAGACAGTTGGGCTAAACATTGCCAAGACTTATGCGATCAATTGCAAATTCCGTTGATTATCGAGCGAGTACAAGTAGATAAAACTAATGGCATTGAGGCTGGCGCACGGGAAGCACGCTATCAAGCCATAAAAAAACATCTTCAAACACAAGAAATGCTGGTCACGGCACATCATCTAAACGATCAAACAGAAACCTTTTTCTTAGCCCTAAAACGTGGCAGTGGGCTACAAGGCTTGGGCGCAATGCAACAACAAAGTGTATTATTCGGCATGCCAATTTTACGCCCTTTGTTAGGCTTTACTCGCACCCAGTTAGAAAATTACGTGCAAAAAGAAAAACTCAACTGGATTACAGACGAAAGTAATGAAGATAATCAATACGATCGTAATTTCTTACGCAATGAAATTTTGCCAGAATTACGTGAACGCTGGGCTCATTTTGATTTAGCCGTGCAACGTTCAGCACAACATTGTTTTGAACAGCAACAATTAATCAATGATTTATTGAGCGAAACCTTTGCAAAACATTGTCAAATAAAAAACCAATTTAAACTGTGCCAGTTCCGCCAATATTCTCTCGCAAAACAAACCGCACTTTTGCGTATGTGGCTTGCCGAAAACCAACTTGAAATGCCAAGTAAACGCCAGCTTACACAGCTTATTAATGATGTCGTTTTTGCAAAAGAGGAGGCAAATCCTCAATTTCAGCTTGTAAATAAAGTCATTCGACGTTATCAAGATAGTTTATATTTAACTAAGCCGTTTTCTGATCTAACCAAATACTGCCTAAAATTAGAACAAAATACGCTAAATTTACCTGATAATTTAGGCAATCTCACTGTTCAAGAAAATGAACACAATCTGATTTTCTACTGGCAGGATTACTCTGTTACGCTGGAAAAAACGGACTTGCCTATTTCTATTCGTTTTGGCTATTCGGGCAAAGTGAAACATCATCCGAAACGCCCAAGAGAAGATATAAAAAAAATCTGGCAAGAATTAAGCGTACCACCTTGGGAACGAAATCGAATCCCCTTAATTTTTTATGGCAACGAGCTAAAAAGTGCGGTCGGTTTTTTTCGTGTTTTAAAATCAAGTTAAAGCGGCTTTGTTTCTAAAAATGCGTTCAGAATTTGAGCGGTGAATTCTTTTCTTAGATAAAAACCTAAAGGCAAGGTATCTATAATTTCGCCATTTTTTCCTATGCCTTTTGTCACAGCACGACTATTTGCACCCTTCGGGCGAAGTTGCATAACTTCCCCAATTCGAGCGGTAATTTGCTCCAATTTGCCAAGTACAATTAAATCCATCAATTCTTCCCAATCTTGTTTTAATTGACGTTCTTGTTCAGCAGTTGGCTTCCATAAAATTGGTGCGCCGATATGGCGTTCACGTAATGGAATATGGCGACTGCCTTCAATAGGCATCCAAAGGACACAAGAAAGTTTATGGCGAACGTGGGAATTTTCCCATTTAATCCCTGAATTTTGTACCAACGGGGCAAGGCTCACAAAGGTGGTTTCAAGAGGGTAACCCTCCGCATTAATCGGTAACGTTTTAAGTTCAACACCTAAATGAGAAAAATCCTGTTCAGCTTTACTCCCTGCCGTTGCGCCCAAAGCACGCTCTAATAACATCCCCACCCAACCTTTATCACGTTTTAAATCAATCGGAACAGGAATATGCAGTTCATCAGCTAACTCCCCAAAAGTTAAGCCAGCAATGGATTGCGCTTGGGAAAGTAATTGTTCAAGGGTTTGTGGAATCATTCGTGATATTTCTTAAAAAAGCGAGGCTTCGTGTTTTCAGTGCCTTTATCAATATAGGGAATTTTCTCTAACTGTAATAAAAAACGTTTTGCCTCTAAGCCACCGCCAAAACCAGTTAAAGTACGATCTTTGCCTAAAATGCGGTGACAAGGAATAATAATACTAATCGGATTACTCCCTACCGCGCCTCCCACGGCACGAACAGCTTTAGGATTATTAATCCGTAACGCCAGCTCGCCATAACTTGAAAGCTCGCCATAAGCAATTTCTCGCAAGGCTTGCCAAATGGCTTGTTGAAACGCGGTGCCTTCTGGTTTTAAAGGAATGTCTGAAAAACGCTCAACTTCCCCATTAAAATATCGTTCAAAAGCTAACCGCACTTTTTGAAAAACAGGCAATTCATCTTGCTTGTGCCATTTTGGATTAGGCGCATATTGCTCTTTTTCAAAATCAATATGCGTAATGCTTTCGCCGTCAGATAAAATCAAAAGCCGTCCCACTGGCGAGGGGTAATAAGTGTAATAAAGTGCGGTCATTTTTCGCCTTGTTTTTATAAAAGAAAAGCACACTTTGTGTGGAAGTGTGCTTTATTATGCTAAATTTTTTAACGGATTAGAAACTATAATTTAAGTTTAAGCCGTAAAGATTTGCGTGTGCTTGAGAAGTATAATTTGCAGTTGTATTCAATGTGAGTGGAGCTTTACTTATTGTTTCTACTTCTTTAAAGTGAACTTTTTTGCCTTTTAAGTAAGCATAGCCAAGATCAACAGATAAATTCGGCGTGAATTTATAGGTTGCACCTAAACTATACCAAGTGCGATCGGTATCTGGAATTGCAGCACTACGGTGATGACGAGATGCAGCTTGATCGTAAGCAATACCCGCACGTAAGGTCAATTTTTCATCAAGATTATAACTTGCCCCTAATGCAATACGAGAGTTATTACTGTATTGCAATTCTTTATCAAACGCTTTTTTACCATCTTCGAAGCTAGCGTATAATTTTGTTAAACGACTCCAATGGGTATATTTATAACTATAATGCACAGCAAATTTGTCAGTTAATTGATGGAAACCAGAAAGTTCTAAGTAATCTGGCAATGTAAGGGTTAAATCACCTTTTTTACCTGCCTTGATAACCCCAGCTCCTAAACTAGTGGCAGTGCGGTCAGTAAAATCAATGTCCACTTTAGAATGATAGGCTAAACCAATTCGGTTAGCTTCATTAAATTGATACATTACACCTGCATTCCAGCCAAACCCCCAAGCTGCTCTATCTTGTAATGACACAACAGATTTGTCTTTAGAGGTCAAATACTGACCAATTGTTTTGAGTGGTTCTCCCAGTACTGTGAATGCTTGTCCATTTCGTGCAACCTCAATACTATCCACAATAAGACCAGCATTCCGTTCAACTTGGGCTTTAGCATAAACCGCATTTACCCCTAAACCTAGGCTCAAGCCTTCTGTTACTCGATAAGCACCACTTAAATTTAAGTTAATAGCACTCAAGTCAGTTTTTCCACCAAATATACCAGCATCATAACTATCGTCATATTTACTTTTTAGCCCAAAATTGACATTCATTCCTGCACCCAGCGCGAATTTATCATTCACTGGCGCAACGAAATAAAGATTTGGCACAAAAGCACCAGGAATAACATTACGCGCTGAAGCTGAGCCGTTCTTTTTTGTTCTCACTGAAAGACCTGTTATAGAAGCATCTACATCTACATCACCATTCATGTTAATTCTAGAATCAATATAAACGCCACCTGTGGAAAACTGTGCCGTTTTAAATAAACTCATCAAAGCTGGGTTAGTTGCCACGACAGAAGCATTATCTGCAATCGCCGCTTCACCTGCATAGGCACGACCAAGCCCAGAAGTAGAAACTTCCGCCAATTGGAAAGCTGCCGCATTTGCGCCACCTGCAGCCAACAACATTGCAGTTGCTAATAGAGATTGATTAAATTTTTTCATTTGGGAACCTTTGTTATTAATAAAGTTTTGGTCAATTCTAAAACTCGATGCTACTGAGTGCAAATTTATTTCCTTATTTTTATTAGAGTTCCGACCAGTTAGCGGGAACTTTTTACATTTAATAGATTGTTTTGTTCAATTTTTGTCATTTATGGAAAAAAAGAAAAATGATAAAATACGCAAAAACATTCTTATAAGGAAAAGAAAATGACCGTAAAATGCAAAGCAGAAGAATCCTTAACTTGTAGCTGTGTTGATGTAGGCACGATTATTGATGGCTCTGACTGTAGCGTAGAAGTTCATCAATTTTATAGCACTGAAGCTGATGCCAATGCAGCACTTGAACGATTAACAAAGAAAGCGCGCGATACAGAAAGCGATCCTTGCGAAATTAAAAGCGAAATCGTGGCAGTTGAAAACGGTGTTCAATTAAATGCCTCTTTCACTTTTAGTTGCCAAGCAGAAGCGATGATTTTTGAACTGGCGAATCGTTAAAAACAATTAAAAATTTGACCGCACTTTTATTGAATTAGAATAGTGGACGTTTTAAAAATACGCACTATGAAAACGATTTTTAAAACGTCCACAAAATTTAATATCCCTCTTCTTGCATATTCGGCAAAAATTCCGCTTGCTGAATACGTTTCACTTGGGTACGAATTGAACCATCTGAATGTAGCTCAATTTCACGCCAACCAGGCTGTAAGGTATCAAGAGAAAAATACTGGCAATCAGGTTTAAATTGAATACAAGTCGCTGGCGTTGCCATCACTTGATAACCATTCCATTCACTATTTACTTCTTGATGAATATGCCCATACAAAATAGCTTTCACATTAGTAAAAGGCGAAAGCACTTCTGCCAATTCGTGAGAATTACGAAGGTTATGTTGATCAAGCCATGCGGAATTAGTTGGTAATAAATGATGGTGTAATACAACCAACGTATAGCGTTCAGGATTTTTTTCTAAGGTTTCTTTTAATAAATCGAGTTGATGCTGGCTTAGTTGTCCGTGCGGTACACCATAAACTTGGCTATCCAACAATACAGCTTGCCAATGTTCGCCCAATAGAAGATGTTTTGCCGCGTTCATTGGTGGTTGATTTAAAAATTCTGCCATTTTAGGCTGAAAATCGTGATTTCCTGGAATCCAAAATACGGGTTTATTGAAAGGCTTCATCATTTCTACAAAACGAGTGTAACCTTCATCACTACTATCCTGCACAAGATCGCCTGTAGCAAGAATCACATCAAATTGGTTATTTTCTTGCTGAATTTCCTTCAATACTTGAGCAAAACTTGCTTGTGTATTTACCCCCAATAATTCTGCGCTTTCATCTTTAAATAAATGGGGATCCGTAATTTGTAATAACTTAATAACAGGCTTTTCCGCCTGATAAACAAACGTATTTTTCATTAATGCCCCCTAACTACGTTTCCAACTTTGTTGTAACTGAGCATAATTTAATTGAAGCCACTGCAATCCAATCACTGCAATGCCATTATCAATTTTCCCCTCGCACATCCATTGATACGCCTGTTCACGTTTTACTACGTGCACTTTAATGTCTTCATTTTCTTCAGCCAAACCGTGAATGCCTTTTGCTTGTGCGCTATCCACTTCGCCTGCAAATAAATGAATCCGCTCCACTATGCCACCTGGGCTATCCCACACACTTAAACAATGTGTTAAATTTTTGACTTGAATCCCTGCTTCTTCTTCACTCTCACGCAAAGCAACGTCTTCTGGCTTTTCGCCTTTTTCCACCATGCCTGCAATGAGTTCAAGTAACCAAGGCGAACGATGAGATTCAGGATGATAAGCCGCGCCAATACGAACTTGTTCGACTAAAATCACAGAATCTTCTTTTGGATCATAAGCGATAACCGCTGAGGCGGCACCTTTAATCAGTAATTCTCGGGTTACGACACCACTTTGTCCCCCAGCAAAAAGTTTATGTTTAAATTGGATTTGTTTAAGTGTGAAAAAACCTTCATATAAAGTTTGTTCGCCCAATATTTCTATATCTTGTTGGCTAAAATGTTGAATTTCTGACATCTGTTTTCTCCAAAACTGAACGCAAAATCATACGCTTAAAAGACTACAAAAAAAATAGAAGGTTTCCACTTTTTGTTGAAAGTTTGAAGTGAGTCACAAAATAAAATACCGTGATAATTTATTCAATAATCACGGCATTCTTTTTTCGTAAGATAATGTTTTACTCCATTTTTACAAAACAGACATTCTACAAGACCTTACTCACAATTTTTCCATCAGCCACTTGAGTTGTAATGAAATCCCCTTGATTGACATCTTTCACACTAACAATGGCTTTACCTTGTGGGTTTTCCGCAATGGAATAACCTCTTGCCAAGACTTTCAATGGGCTTAAACCATCCAATTTTCCGCATAATGTTGCCAATTTATTTTGACGCTCCGTCACTTGCCGATTTACGCAAAAATTTAACCGCACTTGAAGTTGTTCTAAATGCTGTTGATGACGTTGCACTTGATATGGCAATGGATTTTGTTTTAAACGAACAGAAAGTGCGGTGAATTTTTGTTGTGTATTTTCAAACTGACGCAATATTGCAAGTTGCAAGCGATGTGTAAGCTGTTCATTTTTCGCTTGTTGAGCGCGTAGCTGATTCTGTGGATGTTGATTGTGCAATCGTAAGGCAAGCTGTTTCAAACGCTGGCTTTTTCGCGTAAATAAACGATCAAATGCCATATCTAAACGTTGCTGTTGATGGCGAAGTTGTTGCAATAATTCATCTTGATTACGACTAACTAACTCAGCCGCAGCAGAAGGGGTCGGCGCACGAAGATCTGCAACAAAATCGGCAATCGTCACATCTGTTTCGTGTCCCACAGCACTGATAATGGGTAAGGTTGAACGAAAAATTGCTCGCGCCACGTCTTCTTCATTAAAACACCAAAGATCTTCTAATGAACCGCCACCACGCCCAACAATTAATACATCCACTTCTTGTCGCAGATTGGCAAGTTCAATCATTTGCACAATTTCTGCGGTCGCCTCTTTGCCTTGAACCGCAGTGGGATAAATAACAACTTTTAAACTTGGATCACGGCGTGCCAAAATATGCAAAATATCTTGCAATGCCGCACCTGTAGAAGACGTAATAATCCCCACCGCCTTACTAAAGTGCGGTAAATTTTTCTTAAGATTTTGAGCAAACAATCCCTCCGCAGCCAACTTCATTTTTAATGCTTCAAATTGCTGTTGCAATAATCCCTCGCCAGCTGGGTGCATCGAATCAATAATAAGTTGATAATCGCCGCGAGGCTCATATAAACTCACATTGGCACGCACAAGCACTTGCATTCCATTTTGTGGACGAAAAGCTACACGCAAATTCTTCATGCGAAACATTGCACAACGCACCTGTGCATTTTCATCTTTCAGCGTTAAATACCAATGCCCAGACACAGGTTGGGTAAAATTGGAAATTTCCCCCGTTAGCCAAATTTGGGAAAAATGCCCCTCCAACATCTGACGCACGGCAGAATTCAGTTGAGAGACAGAATAAATATTGTCTGACATATTATTCAATTAACACCCAACCATCATCAACCCAGTTACAAATTGAATCTAACAGTAAATCCATTGAGGTTTTAGGATCTTCGGTTTTATTCACTAAACTTGATAAAAATGCCCAATCTAAACTTTCGCCGTCAGATAAGCGTTTCAACACTTCGCTCTCAATCACATTAAGCTCATCTAACCATTCGCCATTCGCATAAATTCGCAGCGGATTTTCGGTGTAAAGCAATTTACAATTGTTGTCTTGAGAAAGGAACGCGCCATCTTCTTCTAAAATTGACCGCACTTCATCTGGATCGCACATTTCATCCGAAACTAATAACTCATAACGACGAGAACTTACCGCACTTGCTACAGCTTGTTTAAATAACGTATCAAAAGCTTTTGAATTAGCCAATTTATCTAATAAAAGCTGTTTCATTGCTTGAATATTTTCATCTGCAAGTTTACCTGTAGCTTGTACAGACTGGCTTAAACGTAGCGGTAAATCAAACTCGCTTAAATTCAAATCAGGATCTTGATGACAAAAACCTTTGCTTATGCCATCAATCAAATTGCTTAAATTTGGATAACGCAAGCCAAAAGAAAAGGTTAAACAATCATCTTCAGCTACGCCATAATGCGCCATACGGGCTGGAATATAGAGAATATCCCCTGGATTCATCACTTCATCAATGACTAATTCGCCCATATCATCAAAAATTCGGATCGATTGATTGGGTTTAAATTCAGTGCTTGCATCACACCATTTACCCACTTGCCAACGACGATGACCATAGCCTTGCACTAAAAATACATCATATTCATCATAATGCTTACCAACAGAACCACCTTTCGGCGCGTAAGACACCATAATATCGTCACGTTGCCATTGAGGAATAAAGCCAAATTTGTTCCAAAGTTGTCCTAATTCAGGCGACCATTGCTCCAAATTTTGAACCAACACCGACCATTTTTCTGGCAATTGTTGGAAATCCTTTTCGCTTAAAGGGCTAAAAAAAACTTTCCAATCATCATCAGAAAATGTCTTCACTAAACGAGCTGTCACATCTTCATTTTGCGCGAGCTCAATAATATCTTGTGGCTCAAACTGCCCAATAATTTCAGGCAAGCCGTTACGAATCACTAATGGCTTTTTCTGCCAATAATCACGTAGAAAAATTTCTGGCGTGATATGTTCAGGTAAACAAAAATCAACAGATGAAAGTGCGGTCATTTTTAAGCTCCTTTTTCTTTGTCTTTGGCTGCAGCTTGCTCTGCTGCACGCTTACGGCGAATTTCTTTCGGATCTGCAAGTAATGGACGATAAATTTCAATACGATCGCCCTCTTTTAATACATCAGTCAATTTTATTGGACGACTGAAAATCCCAATTTTATTTGTGCTCAAATCAATCTCTGGAAATTGGCTTAAAATCCCTGATTGCGTAATCGCCGTTTGCACGGTAATTCCTTCATCAACTTGAAAAGATTTCAAATAATAACGTTCGGGAAAAGCATAAGCGATTTCAATGTTAATCTGATTCATTTTTATTTCTTTGTTAAAAAATTTTAACCATTATAACGGAAAAGTGCGGTGACTTTTAATGATAAATCACGAGCAATAAATTACCTCTTTGTTTCCGCCTTATAGATTGAGAATTTAAGGCTTTTTCGCTACAATACGCCACTATTTTTTACATCATCAAATAAAAATGTCAGAAATAAAACTTATTGTTGGTTTAGGCAACCCTGGCGATAAATATACAGATACACGCCACAATGCAGGCGAATGGCTTATTGAACGCTTGGCACGTCGTTTTAACGTTTCACTAAATCCAGAAAGTAAATTCTTCGGAAAAACTGCCCGCACTTTAGTGAATGGAAAAGAAGTACGCCTTTTAGTGCCAACAACTTTTATGAATTTAAGCGGTAAAGCGGTTGGGGCATTGGCAAATTTTTACCGTATTAAACCTGAAGAAATTTTGGTTATTCACGATGAACTAGATTTACCTGCTGGCATCGCAAAACTCAAACAAGGCGGTGGACATGGTGGGCATAACGGCTTAAAAGATATTGTGGCACAACTAGGCAATAACAATAATTTCTACCGTTTACGCATTGGCATTGGGCATCCAGGCCATCGTGATTTAGTGGCAGGTTACGTCTTAAATAAACCATCGCCAGCAGATCGCAATGCACTTGAAAAAGTACTAGATGAAGCCACTGATTGTGTGGAAATGATTTTCAAAGATGGAATGGTCAAAGCGACCAACCGTTTAAACAGTTTTAAAATTTAAAAGTGCGGTTAGTTTTACAACCGTTTTACTCAAAATAAGGAAAAATTATGGGATTCAAATGTGGTATTGTGGGATTGCCAAATGTGGGCAAATCTACTCTTTTTAACGCACTCACTAAAGCTGGTATTGAAGCCGCAAACTATCCATTCTGTACTATCGAACCAAATACGGGTGTCGTACCAATGCCAGATCCGCGTTTAGATGCATTGGCAGAAATCGTTAAACCTGAACGCGTATTACCCACCACGATGGAATTTGTGGACATCGCAGGCTTAGTTGCAGGTGCTAGCAAAGGCGAGGGCTTGGGTAATAAATTCTTAGCAAACATCCGTGAAACAGACGCAATTGGTCACGTAGTGCGTTGCTTTGAAAACGACGATATTGTACACGTTGCAGGCAAAATTGACCCACTTGATGATATTGAAACTATCAACACTGAATTAGCTTTAGCAGACTTAGATAGCTGTGAACGTGCGATCCAACGTTTACAAAAACGTGCCAAAGGTGGCGACAAAGAGGCTAAATTTGAACTTTCAGTTATGGAAAAAATCCTCCCTGTGCTGGAAAATGCAGGAATGATTCGTTCTGTTGGGTTAGATAAAGAAGAATTGCAAGCAATCAAGAGTTACAACTTCTTAACGTTAAAACCAACAATGTATATCGCAAACGTAAATGAAGATGGCTTTGAAAATAATCCATACTTAGATCGCGTTCGTGAAATTGCTGCAAAAGAAGGGGCGGTAGTTGTTCCAGTATGTGCAGCGATTGAATCTGAAATTGCAGAACTTGATGATGAAGAAAAAGTCGAGTTTTTACAAGATTTAGGCATTGAAGAACCGGGATTGAATCGAGTAATTCGTGCAGGTTACGCACTTTTAAATCTTCAAACTTATTTCACTGCTGGCGTAAAAGAAGTACGAGCTTGGACAGTTTCAGTCGGTGCAACCGCACCAAAAGCAGCAGCCGTAATCCACACCGACTTTGAAAAAGGCTTTATCCGAGCAGAAGTTATCGCTTATGAAGACTTTATCCAATTCAACGGTGAAAACGGTGCAAAAGAAGCAGGTAAATGGCGTTTAGAAGGCAAAGATTACATCGTACAAGATGGCGATGTAATGCACTTCCGATTCAATGTATAAAAATATATAAAAAAATAACCGCACTTTTGACGCATAAATCAAGGTGCGGTTTATATTTTATAAAAGGAATATTATGTCATCTATTAAATATCGTCCAGAAATTGATGGGCTACGTGCAATTGCTGTTATTTCAGTCATTATTTATCATCTTAATGAAAACTGGTTATCTGGTGGTTTTCTTGGGGTGGATATTTTCTTTGTTATTTCTGGTTTTCTGATTACGGGTATTATTATCACAGAAATTCAACAGAATTCTTTTTCGTTTAAACAATTTTATACTCGACGTATTAAACGAATTTAGCCTGCTTTTATTACAGTGATGGCATTAGTGTCTCTCATTGCGTCTGTTATTTTCATTTATAATGATTTTAATCAATTAAGAAAAACCATTGAATTAGCTACTGCTTTCCTATCTAATTTCTATTTAGGTTTAACACAAGGTTATTTTGATTTAAGCGCAAATGAAAACCCTGTATTACATATTTGGTCATTAGCCGTAGAAGAGCAATACTATCTTATTTTTCCACTTATCCTAATTTTAGCTTATAAAAAATTTAGAGAAATTAAAGCATTATTTATTATAACGCTAATTTTGTTTTTTATTTTACTTGCCACCTCTTTTATTCCAGCCAATTTTTACAAAGAAGTATTGCATCAGCCTAATATTTATTATCTCTCTAACCTAAGATTTCCAGAATTACTTGTAGGATCTTTGTTAGCAATTTATCATAATCTTTCAAACAAGGTTCAATTGAGTAAGCAAGTAAATAATATTCTGGCTATCTTAAGTACATTACTATTATTTTCCTGCTTATTTTTAATGAATAATAATATTGCATTTATTCCGGGCGTTACTTTAATTCTCCCTTGTATTTTTACAGCATTAATTATTCATACCACATCACAAAATAACATTATTAAATTATGTTTATCCAATAAAGTGATAGTATTTATTGGAAAAATTTCTTATTCACTTTATTTATATCATTGGATTTTTATTGCGTTTGCTTATTACATTACTGGAAGCAAGCAGATTCAAGGCATTACAGTTTTAATTGTTGTTATATTAACTATTATTTTTTCTATCACAAGTTATTATTTAATTGAGCAACCTATAAGAAAATCAAAATTAAACTTTAAACAGGCATTTATCTATCTTTATCTAATTCCATCTCTTTTTATTATTGGTTATAACACTTATGAAAGAAAACAGATTAGAAAAGAAAAAGAACATATTGAACAAGATGTTTTATCTGTTAATTTAGAGAATAACTTCCCAACTACAGTTTTAACAATCGGAGATTCTCATGCTGGTCATCTTACTTATTTTTTAAAATATCTTGGTAAGCAAGAAGGATGGAAGTCAACTATTTTAAGCATAACTGATGGGAAGGATTGTTTTGTTTTAGTGGATAAAAGCAATAGAATAACATCTGAGTGTCAAGGGTTACTTGATGAGATTAATTCACCTAAATATAAAGCTATTTTTATTTCTGGATTTTATGATTTAAGAATGGGAGGACAACCTGTTCCAAGATTTAACGCAGAATCAGCTATTATTCCTAACTTCAAAATAAGATTTAGGGAAACAATAAAATTACTTGCTAAATCAAAATCGGTTTATATCTTTGCAAATAACAGTTCTATTAGCAGATCGCCTATTCGTGGATATTTACTGGGAAAATATGGACTTGAAAAATATTTGGAACCAATTCGTAGAATGGGCGATATTGATGCGAGTAACAAAATCATTCACGATTTAATCAAAGATATTCCTAATGTTTATTGGGTAGATGCTCAACAGTATTTACCAAAAGATAGTGTTATGGCAGAAGGAAAATACTTGTATGGGGATCAAGATCACTTAACAAATTTTGGTGCTTACTATATGGCAAAAGAATTTAGTAAATACCAACGAGTGATGACACCTGAACAAGTGAAAAAACTCTACGAGTAAAAACTAAAAGCGTTGAGCTATTTGCCCAACGCTTTTTTATATTTACCTAAGTTCATCAACTAACTTCTCACCAATAGGTTTTCGCCATCCAATCAGCAACTCTGGTCGTTTGTCTTGAGAACAATCATATTTCCAAACCCATTTAATTAATTCATCCAAAGTGCGTTTACTCGCAACAATTTCAGGGGATAAACCTGCTGGTGTTAAGCTATTCACTTTTTCTTGTAACAATCGAATTGTTTTTTTATAACGAGGATCTTCAGAAATACGTTCAATAGGTTTTGGGTAATCATTAGGCGAAACACGTCTTGCTTGAGCAAGTAATTGTAAAATCTTTTTACCACGCACGCGTACTTCATTTTCAGTTAATCCCATTTCCAACATTTCAGATGTATTACGTGGATTATTCTTTGCCACTTTCCAAAGATTATCTGATTTCACAATATAAGAAAGTGCTAAATCACGCTCTATTGCCACGTTTTGTCGCCACTTCGCCAAAATTCTTAAACGAGACAATTCTAATGGATTTAATTTCCAAGCATTTGGAATATCTAAATACGCTTTTTCTGAATCTCGCTCTTGTAATTTATGCGTTTTAGCAAGAGCCAGTTCGCAATCATCTCTTACTGCTTGTTCCCAAGGTGTTTTTGCTAACTCTTTTTCAAGAATATGATAAAGCGGCAACAAATACCAAACATCGCCTGTGGCATATTGAAGTTGAATATCAGAAAGAGGACGTTTGATCCAATTGGTGCGAGTTGCACCTTTATCGATTTCTACATTTAAGTATTGTTGTGCTAATTTTGCCAAGCCTGCTGATGCGCCCAGTCCAATAAAGCGTGCCATAATTTGCGTATCAATCATTGGGCGTGGAAGCTGATCAAATTCTTGTAAGAAAACCAATAAATCTTCACTACAAGAATGTAAGATTTTTAATACCTTAGGGTTGGATAACAATGCGACAAAAGGCGAAAAATCCGTAATCGCTAAAGGATCAATTAAAGAGACGCGCTCGCCATCATAAAGTTGGATTAATCCCAACTTAGGAAAATAAGTGGAAACACGCATAAATTCTGTATCTAAGGCGACCGCACTTTTCTGTTGGGCTAAATTACAAACTTCTAATAGCGTAGCATTATCCGCAATGACCCTAAAGTGCGGTGGATTTTGACATTCTTTTATCATAGTGATTTTTTATTTGAAAAGAACAAAAATGGGATATTGCTATCCCATTTTGACATTAATGTTTTGAACGTTTTGCGATCTCTTCATCGCGTAAAACCCGACGTAAAATCTTGCCAACATTAGTTTTTGGCAGTTCGTCTCGAAACTCAATTTCTTTTGGCACTTTATAGCCTGTGAGATATTGACGACAATGGTTGCGAAGTTCATCACGAGTTAAGCTATCGTCTTTTTTCACGACAAAGATTTTTATCGTTTCGCCAGAAACTGCGTGAGGAACACCAATTGCCACAGCCTCAGACACTTTGTAATTCAGCATAACGACATCCTCAATTTCATTTGGATAGACATTAAAGCCAGAAACCAAAATTATATCTTTTTTACGATCTACAATGCGTAAGCTATATGATTCATCCATAATGACAATATCGCCAGTTGCCATCCAACCGTCTTTTAACACTTCACTGGTTGCTTCAGGTCGTTGCCAATAACCTTGCATTACTTGATCGCCTTTCACCCATAATTCGCCAGCTTCGCCAATTTTTGCATCAGAGCCATCATCTTTAATGATTTTTATATCCGTATTTGGCACTGGCACACCAATAGTGCCATTATGTTTCACAACATTAATCGGACAAGCGGCGATTAATGGCGAACACTCCGTCATTCCATAACCTTCAATGATGTTACAGCCCGTCAATTCATGCCAACGTGTTGCCACTGATTGTTGAATAGCCATACCGCCACCTACAGAAAGTTTTAAAGCTGAAAAATCAACTTCTTTGAAATTTTCATTATTTAACAACGCATTAAATAAGGTATTCACACCAGTGATTGCTTCAAAACGATATTTTTTCAACTCTTTCACAAATCCTTCAATATCTCTCGGATTGGTGATTAAGATCGCCGTTACACCTAACTCTAAAAATAATAAGCAGTTTACCGTTAAGGCAAATACGTGGTAAAGAGGCAAGGCTAAAATAGCTGAACGAGTGCGAGAATGATCGCCAATAAATGGCTCTGCAATCCATTTTGCTTGGAAGACATTGGTTATAATATTTCCGTGCGTTAGCATTGCACCTTTCGCCACGCCAGTTGTACCGCCAGTGTATTGTAAAAAGGCTAAATCCTCACGCGATATTTCTGGACGAACATATTGGCGATATTTACCAATACTCAATACTTCTCGGAACGTCACTGCGTGCGGTAATTTATATTTCGGCACGAGTTTTTTCACATATTTCACAACAAAATTGACTAAAGTACGTTTACCAAAAGAAAGTTGATCGCCCATTCGGGTAAGAATAACGTGTTTGACATTGGTATTGAAAACGACTTTTTCCAAGGTAGAAGCAAAATTTGATACCACGACAATCGCTACCGCACCACTATCTTGCAACTGATGTTCTAATTCTCTCGGTGTGTAAAGAGGATTCATATTTACTGCAATTAAGCCAGCTCGTAAAATACCAAAAAGTGCGATAGGATATTGCAATAAATTTGGCATCATTAATGCCACGCGATCGCCACGCTGAAGTTTAAATTCATTTTGCAAATATGCGGCAAATGCACGACTGCGTTCTTCTAATTTACGGAAAGTAAGTACTTGCCCCATATTAATGTAAGCGGGGCGATCTGGATGTTCGCGCACTGCTTTGTCGAACATATCCAAAATAGATTCATATTTTGAGGTATCCAGAAATTTTTCAGAACCTTCTGGATAATTTTGAAACCAAATTTTTTCCATTTTTTATCCTAATTTGTTGGAAAATCTTAAGATTTTATCATTTAATTCAAATAATAGCGAATTTCAGGCTGAACATACCAAGGGCGATGTCTCCATCTAAAAAATCCCCAATCATCATCTTCATCCCAATCATCTGTTGGATAATTATAAGTGGTGCTGAGTGTCCAAATACGATATTTATCAGCTTGAACAACAGGATAAGTATAATCAGCTTGTTCGATCTTGCCTTTCTCCGTTCCTGTTAATTGCCCGCCCACCGTAATATAGCGTTCTTTTAAATTTTCAGGCTCCACAAAACCGTTGAAATAGACGATAAAGCGACCATCGGATTGAAATTCAACAAATGGTTTACCTGAAATTGATGATACGGGTAAACTTAACACTTCAATTTTTGTTTGATTTGCTAAAACGGTAGCATTGACAATTTTTCCTCCAAGTCGAACCGTTTTACAATGGCAGGTTAAATCCTGAGGAGAAATCTCGCGATAGGAATTAATAGAGAATCGCTCTTTTTCTAACCCTTTTGGTGGTGCAATACAGCCCGTTAATCCGAAACAAAGTGCGGTAAAAAATAAGGTTATTTTTCCTTTCATTTTCTATCCTCCAGTTATTTAAACTTATTCACGTCCTGGTAATTTTTTCCAAGTAACCTCGTTTCGCAAATAAATCGGTTCAATCTCTAAAGCTGAAATTGTGTGTTTTTGCAAAAATTCTACTCGTGCAAGTTCTAACATATATAAGGCATTAGGTAATTCTATATCTGAGCCAGTTAGATTTTTTTCAGTAAATTGAGAATAAGCAGCCCAACCTGTCCCAACTCTAAATGCGTTATCATTTTGAAGCTGACTAATCGCTTTTTCTGGGGAACAAACTTGTTCGCTAATGATTTCTCGCCATTGAAAAAACTCTGCGAAATCTGACCGCACTTTTTCTCTCACTAATTGAGAAAAATAAACTTCATTCATTCTTGCATCAATCGCGGCAACAACATTTTCTGCTTGATGTAATTCAAATGCAGCTTGAGCCATTGCGGTTAAATTTGAAACTGGAATCACAGGTAAATCCGCCCCAAACGCTAAACCTTGTGCAATCCCAGCACCAACACGAACGCCAGTAAAACTACCTGGCCCACGCCCAAAGGCAAGCGCATCAACTTGATTTAAACCTAACCCCGAATTTGCCAAAATTTCATCAATCATAGGCAAAATTCGTTTAGTATGAGTGCGTTGTGCAAGTTCATTAATATGTGTTTTTTCGCCACGATGAAATAAGGCGACTGAACAGGCTTCAGTAGAAGTGTCCAACGCCAATAAAGTTAAATTTTGCATTATTTATTCTCGTTTATTTATTTTGTAAGAATTGTATCACTTTGTTGAGATCACGGGTACGACTTGAGTTAGGTAAACTTTTCAAAAAAGTTTTGCCATAATTACGCATTACTAATCGATTATCACAAATAATCACAACGCCACGATCTGTAACATCACGAATTAAACGTCCAACGCCTTGTTTCAAGGTAATCACGGCTTCAGGAATTTGAATGTCATTGAATGGATCGCCACCTTGCAAACGACAATCCTCAATACGGGCTTTCAACAAAGGTTCATCTGGCGCAGTAAAGGGAAGCTTATCAATGATGACTAAAGAAAGTGCATCGCCACGCACATCTACACCTTCCCAAAAGCTAGAGGTTGCCACCAAAACGCTATGGGATTCTTTTATAAATTGCTCGAGTAATTTGCCTTTTGAGGTTTCGCCTTGTAATAAAATCGAAAGGTTACTTTTTTCACGGAAGTATTCTGCTAAACCACGCATCATTGAATAAGAAGTGCAAAGAACAAAGCAACGCCCCTTATTTGCTTCAATCACGGGTAATAACATTTCGCCTAGTGAGCTTAATGTATTCACTTGATTGGTATTTGGCAAATATCGAGGTACACAAAGCAAAGATTGTTCAAGATAATTAAAGGGACTATATAAAATTTTTTGTGTCGCGTTTTCAATACCTAAACGTTGGCAGAAATGATTAAAAGTTCCCCCCACTTCTAATGTCGCAGATGTGAATATCCAAGCGGCTTCTTTCGCTTCAAGCTGAGCACCAAATTTATCGGCCACTGTCAATGGCGTAATATGTAAACCAAACTGGCGACCATTTCCTTCATACCAATAACAATAACCCACAATATTTGTTTCAGATAAACGCTTAAGCTGAATTTTAATGGATTCAACACGCTCAAAAATACTATCTAAAGTTTGGGAACGACCAAGCGATAATTTAATCACTTCAGATAAAAAATCTATTTTCTCTTGTAATAATTCAAAGGCTTTTTTCACCGCACTTTGCCTGTAAAGCTCACGCCAATTTCCACGAACATTGCTTCCATTACCCAATAATAAACGAAAATCTTGTACAACCTTCAGTAAGGTATCAGATGTTGTGCTAAGCTGTTGCATATCTTTGAGTTCTGTGCGATAGACAATATTAATATCTTTGCATAAATCAAAAAGCTGGCGTGATGTTAAAGATTGACCAAAATATTGACTGGCAATATCGGGTAACTGGTGAGCTTCGTCAAAAATAATTACTTCTGCATTTGGAATAAGTTCGCCAAAACCACTTTCTTTCACAGCCATATCAGCAAAAAATAAGTGATGATTAACCACAACCAAATCAGCATTTAATGCTTTTTTACGCGCACTTGCTACATAACATTCTGAATAATTAGGACAATCTGTTCCTAAACAGCTTTCCGCCGTACTCGTCAGTTGTGGAATAATAGGACTATCTTCTGCAAGCTCAATACATTCTGTGAAATCGCCTGTTTTAGTACTGTTATTCCATTTACGTACTTTACTTAATTCAGCTAAAACAGACTTATCGCCAAGCACACCTTGAGCAATAACTTGATCTAAACGCTCTAAACAAAGATAGTTTGCTCGACCTTTTAGCAACGCAATTTTTCCCGTGAAATTAAGGGCTTTTTTAATAGCAGGCAGATCTCGATTAAAAAGTTGATCTTGAAGATTTTTAGATCCTGTAGAAATAATGGTTTTTTTACCAAAAACTAAAGCAGGCGCGAGATATGCAAAGGTTTTTCCTGTGCCTGTTCCAGCTTCAATGACAAGGGAAGATTTATTTTGGATTGCTTTACTAACAGCATATGCCATTTCAAGTTGTTCAGTTCGAGGACGAAAACCTTTGATATTTTGGCTTAATTCGCCATTTAGTGAGAAAATATTGGCAATTTGATTTTCGTAATCCATTTAGTAAAACATATTTTTAAAGTAAATAACCGCGAAGATTGTCGCATAGAAACGCTAAATATCAAGAATAAAAATACTGCTGGTTTAAGATTACATAGAGGCTATTTTTAAAGAACGGTTATGCTTTGAATGGTTTTTGCTCAATTTAAAAGGTTAAAAATGATTTGCCATTACCTTATCTTTTGCTAGTCAGGCTAAAAGTGCGGTAAAAATTTTGGATGTTTTAAAATGAATAAAATCTTATTGAGTTTTTTCATAGATAGCTTGCTTATCCCAAAAACTGGTTCTAGAATACACGGTTTATTGCAATCAATCGGGTAAGAATATGCTGGGAAATTGCTTTTCTTTTCCTGTTCGTGTGTATTATGAAGACACTGATGCAGGTGGCGTAGTGTATCACGCTCGCTATTTGCATTTTTTTGAACGAGCAAGAACAGAATATTTGCGTATATTAAATTTTACGCAACAAACCTTACTAGAGGAACAACAACTCGCATTTGTTGTCAAATCGCTCGCCATTGATTATTGCGTGGCAGCAAAATTGGATGATTTACTTATGGTGGAAACAGAAGTTTCAGAGGTAAAGGGAGCTACGATCCTTTTTGAACAGAGACTGATGCGCAACACCCTGATGTTATCAAAGGCTACTGTTAAAGTAGCCTGTGTTGATCTAGGCAAGATGAAACCTGTGGCGCTTCCCAAAGAAGTTAAAGCTGCATTTAATCACTTAAAATAACTTTTCGGAGTATGCAATGACTGCAGAATTGAATTTTTTAGATCTTTTTCTAAAAGCAAGTATTGTTGTGCAACTGGTAATTGTGATTTTGATTTCTTTCTCAATCATATCTTGGGCAATTATCATTCAACGTAGCCGTATTTTAACGAATGCCTTAAAAGAAGCACATACCTTTGAAGATCGTTTTTGGTCAGGAGAAGATTTAAATAAACTTTATGAAGGGCTATCTAATCGTCGCGATGGATTAACGGGAAGCGAACAAATTTTTTGCGTGGGATTTAAAGAATTTTCACGTTTAAAACAAGTAAATCCAGACGCTCCTGAAGCGATTATTAAAGGCACAACGCGCGCGATGAATCTTGCGATGAACCGTGAGATTGAAAGCTTGGAAAATCGAGTTCCATTCTTAGCCACAGTGGCATCTGTTAGCCCTTATATTGGTTTATTTGGTACTGTTTGGGGAATTATGCACGCTTTTATGGCATTAAGTGGTGCAAAACAAGCAACATTACAGATGGTAGCACCAGGTATCGCCGAGGCCTTGATTGCCACTGCAATTGGTTTGTTTGCCGCAATTCCTGCAGTAATGGCTTATAACCGTTTAAGCTTACGAGTGAACGCAATTGAGCAAGATTACGTTAACTTTATTGATGAATTTACGACGATTTTACACCGTCAAGCCTTTGGTAAAGCCCCTCACTAAAAATAGGGAAAATTGACCGCACTTTAAAGAAAAAGTGCGGTAAAAATAAGTTAAAATTTTAGAGGAATATATGGCTCGTCGTCAGCGTAAAGCAATTAAATCTGAAATTAATATTGTGCCTTTTTTAGATGTGCTTTTAGTTTTAGTGTTAATTTTTATGGCAACCGCCCCTATTATTAGTCAAAGCGTTCAAGTTGAATTGCCTGATTCTGTGCAAAGCCAAGAGGTTTCTAATGAAGATAAAGTGCCTGTAATTCTTGAAGTTGCAGGTATTGGGAAATATGCGATTTCTATTGGTGGAGAACGTCAAGAAGGTTTAGCAGAAGAAATGGTTACTCAATTATCTAGACAGGAATTTGATAAGGATAATAATACACTATTTTTAGTAGGCGGAGCTAAAGAAGTACCTTATGAAGAAGTGATTAAGGCATTGAATTTACTTCATCTTGCAGGCATTAAATCTGTAGGTTTAATGACAAATCCCATTTAGCTAAGTAGGTAACACGTGCAAAATAATCGACAAAAGAAAGGAATCAATGCTTTTGCTATTTCTATCCTTTTGCACTTCATCTTGTTTGGCTTATTGATTTTAAGTTCACTTTATCACACCGTTGAAATTATGGGTGGTGGAGAAGGTGAAGGAGATGCAATAGGAGCAGTGATTGTTGATACGGGTACGGCTGCTCAGGAATGGGGGCGTATTCAACAACAAAAAAAAGGGCAAGCGGATAAACAAAAAAGCCCAGAACCTGTTGTGGAAGAAAAACCACCTGAGCCTAATCAAGAAGAGATTAAGCATCAACAAGAAGTTCAACGACAAGAAGAGTTAAAACGTCAGCAAGAACAGCAACGTCAGCAAGAACAGCAACGTCAGCAAGAAATAAAAAAACAACAAGAGCAAGCTCGTCAAGAAGCGTTGGAAAAACAGAAGCAAGCTGAAGAGGCTAAGGCTAAACAAGCTGCTGAAGCTGCAAAATTAAAAGCAGATGCAGAGGCTAAACGTTTAGCTGCTGCGGCAAAACAAGCTGAAGAAGAGGCTAAAGCGAAAGCAGCAGAAATTGCTGCTCAAAAAGCAAAACAAGAGGCGGAAGCTAAGGCGAAACTAGAAGCCGAAGCCAAGGCAAAAGCCGCTGCTGAAGCTAAAGCAAAGGCTGAAGCTGAGGCAAAAGCGAAAGCGGCAGCTGAGGCTAAAGCAAAAGCAGATGCAGA
Source organism: Haemophilus sp. HN_Hi10 (assembly GCF_049821985.1). NCBI lineage: Bacteria > Pseudomonadati > Pseudomonadota > Gammaproteobacteria > Pasteurellales > Pasteurellaceae > Haemophilus > Haemophilus sp. HN_Hi10. The sequence continues at coordinate 709,895 of NZ_CP187495.1, forward strand.
AGCTAAAGCGAAAGCCGCTGCTGAGGCAAAAGCAAAGGCTGAAGCGGAGGCAAAAGCGAAAGCAGCAGCTGAGGCAAAAGCAAAAGCTGCTGCGGAAGCAAAACGTAAAGCAGATCAAGCAAGCCTAGATGATTTCTTTAACGGCGGGGATGTTGGTGGCGGCAGTGCATCTAAAGGGGGAAACACTAATAAAGGTGGAACTCAAGGTAGCGGTGCTGCACTTGGCTCTGGCGATGGTGGTAAGGTTGGGGATCAATACGCAGGCGTAATTAAGAAAGAGATTCAACGTCGTTTCTTAAAAGATCCAAGTTTTGCAGGAAAGGTTTGTCGTATTAAAATTCAATTAGGTCGAGATGGCACGATCTTGGGCTATCAAAAAATTTCAGGTCCTGATGATATTTGTTCAGCTGCATTAAGTGCGGTGGCTAGAACGAAAAAAGTTCCAGCTGCGCCATCAGATGAAATTTATGAAAAATATAAATCGCCAATTATTGACTTTGATATTCGATAATTCTTTATAAAAATTTATTGTTAAATTTTAAAGGTAACAAAATGAAATTATTAAAACATTTAGTGAGCGTATTCGCGATTATACTTGCTATTACTCATAATGTATTCGCTGGTGATGAAGTACGCATTGTCATTGATGAAGGGGTTGATGGTGCGCGCCCTATCGCTGTCGTACCATTTGTTGGTTCTGCACCAGAAGATATTAGTAAAATTGTTGCAGATGATTTACGTAACAGTGGTAAGTTTAATCCTATTGCAGTGTCTCAAATGCCTCAACACCCAACTTCAGCAGCTGAAGTAAATCCTGAAGCTTGGTCGAATATTGGAATTGATGCAATTGTAATTGGACAAGTGGTTCCATCGGGTAATGGTTATAGTATTACTTATCAATTAATTGATACGGTTGGTGCATCAGGTACGCCAGGGGCTGTATTAATGCAAAATAGCTATACAGTGACAAATAAATGGTTACGCTATGGTGCGCATACTGTGAGTGATGAAGTCTTTGAAAAATTAACTGCGATCCGTGGTGCCTTTAGAACTCGTATCGCTTATGTTGTGCAAAAAAATGGCGGTTCGCAACCTTATGAAGTTCGTGTAGCAGATTATGATGGCTATAATCAATTTATCGTCAATCGTAGTGCTCAACCAATTATGTCTCCAGCTTGGTCTCCAGACGGCCAGCGTTTGGCTTATGTATCGTTTGAAAATAAAAAATCACAACTTGTTGTACAGGATTTGAATTCTGGTACGCGTAAAGTAGTGGCATCTTTTCAAGGGCATAATGGCGCGCCAGCCTTTTCGCCAGATGGTTCTCGTTTAGCTTTTGCTTCTTCTCGTGATGGCGTTCTGAATATTTACGTTATGGGCGCAAATGGTGGTACACCTATGCAATTAACGAGTGGTGCAGGTAATAATACTGAACCAGCGTGGTCACCAGACGGAAATTCAATTTTATTTACATCCGATAGAAGTGGCTCGCCACAGGTTTATCGAATGGATGCAAACGGTGGTAGCGTAACCGCAGTGGGTGGTCGCGGTAGCGCACAAATTAGTGCAGATGGAAAAACACTTGTGATGATTAATGGTAACAATAATGTAGTTAAACAAGATCTCACAACGGGCGTTTCAGAGGTACTTAGTACATCTTTTCTAGGCGAAAGCCCAAGCCTTTCTCCAAATGGAATTATGATTATTTATAGTTCTACACAGGGCTTAGGAAAGGTGCTACAATTGGTTTCTGCAGATGGTCGCTTTAAGGCGAGCCTTCCAGGAAGTGATGGCCAAGTAAAATTTCCAGCTTGGTCTCCATACTTAACTAAATAAAAAACTCATTTAGGAGAAATCTAATGAACAAATTTGTTAAATCATTATTAGTTGCAGGTTCTGTAGCTGCATTAGCGGCTTGTAGTTCCTCTAACAACGATGCTGCAGGCAATGGTGCTGCTCAAACTTTTGGCGGATACTCTGTTGCTGATCTTCAACAACGTTACAACACCGTATATTTTGGTTTTGATAAATACGACATCACCGGTGAATACGTTCAAATCTTAGATGCGCACGCAGCATATTTAAATGCAACGCCAGCTGCTAAAGTATTAGTAGAAGGTAATACTGATGAACGTGGTACACCAGAATACAACATCGCATTAGGACAACGTCGTGCAGATGCAGTTAAAGGTTATTTAGCAGGTAAAGGTGTTGATGCTGGTAAATTAGGCACAGTATCTTACGGTGAAGAAAAACCTGCAGTATTAGGTCACGATGAAGCTGCATATTCTAAAAACCGTCGTGCAGTGTTAGCGTACTAATTCTTGGTATTTCTAATACTTGAAAAACAGGATCCATTTTTTATTGGATCCTGTTTTGTTTTCATCGTTTGTAATTTAACCAATTAGCTTGAAAGAATGAATTTATTCTTTTGATTCTAAAATAAATGCGTTATCATTAACTCATCAACACAGTGGGTCGTTAGCTCAGTCGGTAGAGCAGCGGACTTTTAATCCGTTGGTCGAAGGTTCGAATCCTTCACGACCCACCACTCTCTGATTTAGTTGTCCAGTTGGGTTGTTAGCTCAGTTGGTAGAGCAGCGGACTCTTAATTCGTCGGTCGAGAGTTCGAGCCTCTCACAACCCACCATTCTTATTTTTATTATTCATCTCTAATATTTTAAATTTCTTTAATTTGCTTAAATTCTTGACTATTTTTAGCGGTTATTGTGGTAGAATATCCCTAAATTTTAGTCGGGCATCATTATGTTGGAAAATATTCGTATTGTTTTAATTGAAACTTCTCATAGCGGTAATATTGGTTCTGCGGCTAGAGCAATGAAAACGATGGGATTGAATCAATTTTGTCTTGTATCGCCAAAATCTATTGACGAGCAATCTTATGCACTTTCTGCAGGGGCAGAAGATGTAGTCAAAAATGCAATGATTGTAAATAGTTTTGATGATGCAGTAAAAAATTGTTCGTTAGTTATTGGAACAAGTGCGCGTTTACGTCATTTGCAAAATACCTTAATTGAACCGAGAGAATGTGCAGATAAAGTGATCGCAGATAAAGGCAAGATAGCTATTGTGTTTGGACGTGAACGTATTGGATTAACTAATGAAGAATTGTTGAAATGCCATTATCATTTGAATATTCCAGCTAATCCTGATTATTCTTCTTTAAATTTAGCAATGGCTGTGCAGTTGGTAAGTTATGAATTGCGTATGGCTTTCTTAGTTCAAAATAATAAGAAAAATTCACTTTCTTTAATAGAGAAAAACTATCCAACAGCAGATCAGTTAGCTTATTTTTTTGACCACACAGAACGTATATATCAATCTCTTGGATTTATTCAAAATCAAGGAGTTATGCGTAAATTAAAGCGTTTATACTATCGTGCGAAATTAGAGAAAAACGAATTAAATATTTTAAATGGCATGCTAAGTGCGGTTGAAAAACGAATTGATTTAACAAATGAGGATAATTGACTCAATTAGTCAGATATGTAAGTATTGCACCATTAATTTTTAGGGATTCTTTATGAAACTTACTTCAAAAGGTCGTTATGCAGTTACAGCCGTTTTGGATATTGCTTTAAATGCAGATGGCGGGCCTGTAAGCCTTGCGGATATTTCTGAACGCCAACATATTTCCTTATCTTATTTAGAGCAACTTTTTGCTAAATTACGTAAAGACGGTTTAGTTAAAAGTGTTCGCGGACCCGGAGGGGGTTATCAGTTAGGGCTACCAAGTGAACAAATTTCTGTAGGAATGATTATTGCAGCAGTAAATGAAAATATTCACGTAACGAAATGTTTGGGGCGCGAAAATTGTAAAAATGGTGTGGAATGTTTAACTCACGAACTTTGGGAAGATTTAAGTTTACGTATTGAAAGTTTTTTAAACGAGATTACCTTAGCTGAGCTGGTAAATAAGCGTAATGTAAAGCGTCAATCTCATCGTGATTTTAATAATTTGTTAGTTAATCAATAAAAAGGATAAGCCGGATATTTTTCAAATAAAAAAAGTGCGGTTATATTTAGCATAATTTAGGAGTGAAAATGAAATTACCTATTTATTTAGACTACGCAGCGACCTGTCCAGTCGATGAACGTGTTGCGAAAAAAATGATGGCGTTTCTAACCATCGATGGCACATTTGGCAATCCAGCCTCTCGCTCACATAAATTTGGTTGGCAAGCAGAAGAAGCTGTTGATATTGCACGTAATCAAATCGCTGATCTCATTGGCGCAGATTCTCGTGAAATTGTCTTTACTTCTGGCGCAACAGAATCTGACAACCTCGCAATTAAAGGTGCGGCACATTTCTATCAAACTAAAGGTAAACACATTATTACCTGTAAAACTGAACATAAAGCAGTGTTAGATACTTGCCGTCAATTAGAAAGAGAAGGTTTTGAAGTCACTTATTTGTCTCCAGAAGCTGATGGTTTAATTGATTTAGAAAAATTCAAAGCTGCGCTTCGTCCAGATACAATTCTAGCTTCAATTATGCACGCTAATAATGAAATTGGTGTGTTACAAGATATTAAAGCTATTGGTGAGCTTTGTCGTGCAAATAAAACAATTTTCCATGTGGATGCAACGCAAAGTGTTGGTAAAGTTGAAATTAATTTGGAAGAATTAGCTGTTGATTTAATGTCGATGTCTAGCCATAAACTTTACGGGCCAAAAGGTATTGGTGCATTGTATGTTCGTCGTAAACCTCGTGTACGTTTAGAGGCGATTATTCATGGTGGTGGTCATGAACGTGGTATGCGTTCAGGTACATTACCTGTTCATCAAATCGTAGGAATGGGAGAGGCTTATCGCATTGCAAAAGAAGAAATGGTAACCGAAATGCCACGTTTAAAAGCTCTTCGTGATCGTTTATATAATGGCTTAAAAGATATTGAAGAAACTTATGTAAATGGTTCAATGGAACATCGTTTAGATAGCAATTTAAATATTAGCTTTAACTATGTTGAGGGCGAATCCTTAATGATGGCGTTGCGCGATATTGCTGTATCTTCTGGTTCTGCTTGTACATCTGCTAGCTTAGAGCCATCTTATGTATTGCGCGCACTTGGCTTAAATGATGAATTGGCACACAGTTCAATTCGTTTCACATTAGGTCGTTATACTACTGAAGAAGAAATTGATTACACAATTAATTTAATGAAAGGTGCGGTAGAAAAACTTCGTGCATTATCGCCATTATGGGATATGTTTAAAGAAGGTATTGATTTAAATACCATTGAGTGGTCTGCTCACTAATATTTAGTTGCCATTATCTGACAATGGCATTCACTAGAATTGAAAAAAGGAAAGTTAAAATGGCTTATAGCGAAAAAGTAATTGATCATTATGAAAATCCACGTAATGTGGGATCATTGGACAAAAAAGATAGCAATGTTGGTACTGGAATGGTCGGTGCGCCAGCTTGTGGTGATGTTATGCAACTACAAATCAAAGTAGATGATAATGGCATTATTGAAGATGCAAAATTCAAAACTTATGGTTGTGGTTCTGCGATTGCATCTAGTTCATTAATTACTGAGTGGGTAAAAGGCAAATCTTTAGAAGAAGCAGGGGCTATTAAAAATAGCCAAATTGCTGAAGAATTAGAATTACCGCCAGTGAAAGTGCATTGCTCTATTTTAGCAGAAGATGCAATTAAAGCAGCAATTGCTGATTATAAAGCAAAACAAGGCTAATCATGTGAAAAAGTGCGGTCAATTTTGACCGCACTTTTAGCGGTGTTTGGGGGATAGATGGGTATTACATTAACAGAAAAAGCAGCTCAGCGAGTGAAAGCCTTTTTGGATAATCGTGGTAAAGGTATTGGATTACGTTTAGGTGTGAAAACATCAGGTTGTTCTGGCTTAGCTTATGTACTTGAGTTTGTAGATGTTTTAAATTCAGAAGATCAAGTTTTTGAGCAGCACGGTGTTAATATTATTGTCGATCCAAAAAGTCTCGTTTATCTCAATGGCATTGAACTGGATTATGTAAAAGAAGGCCTAAATGAAGGCTTTAAATATAATAATCCAAATGTAAAAGAATCTTGTGGTTGTGGCGAAAGTTTCCACGTTTAAGGTAATAATCTGATGTTAAATCCTTTTCAAATTTTTGATTTACCCGTTGATTTTCAGCTGGATGAAAAAGTGCTAAATGCACATTATTTAAAATTACAAAAGGCTCTACATCCAGATAATTTTGTCTCAAGTAGTGCTTTAGAACAACGTGTTGCGATGCAAAAATCAACCGAAGTGAATGATGCCTTAAAAACGTTAAAAGACCCAATTTTGCGAGCTGAAGCGATCATTGCTCTTAATACTGGCGAGCAGTTAGATCTTGAACAAAAAAGCACGCAAGATGTGGCGTTTTTAATGCAACAGTTACAGTGGCGAGAACAATTAGAAGAAGTTGAAAGCCAGCAAGATGAAAGAGCATTAAATGCTTTTGCGAAAGAAATTAAACAAGAAACTCAATTATTATTGACCGCACTTTTTGAGAGTTTGAAATCTGAACAATGGGCGAGAGCATCTCAATACTGTGATAAATTACGTTTTACCCGTAAACTTTCTGGAGAAATTGAGCGTGTGGAAGAACGAATTTTTGAATTAGATTAAATGTAGGGGCAAATGTAATTTGCCCCTACGAGATGTGAATAAATAACACTATGCAAACTCTTGAACAGCTCACTAGTCCAGAACATTCTGCTTGGATAACCATTTCCCAATGGATTGATAACGCTCGCAATCATTGTGAAGTAATTAAAAAAGATCAATCTAGTGCGGAGCGTGAGCTTTTTACTATGCAAATGCCAACATCCTCGCCAATGGGCGCAGTAATCTATGAAACAGGTGGAATTTTAATTCATTATGGTTGGTTACGTATTTTAGGTTCTGGAAGTTTTAAATTACCGCGTGGCTTGATGGATTGGAATTTCAGTAAATCTTTTAGTGAGTCAGGCGAAAAACCAAAATATTTATTAGTTGCAGATGATGTGATTGGTGGTTATTTTGCGTTAAATGGTGGTTCGTTAGGCGATAATATTGGCAAAATTTATTACTATTCGTCAAAAGATCTTACTTGGCATAATTTAAATTTTACTTACACAGAATTTTTAGCTTGGGCATTGAATGGCGATTTAGAGGCCTTTTATCAAGGACTATTTTGGCAAAATTGGCAAGATGATGTAAAACAATTAGATGGTAATCAAATTTTTGTATTCACGCCTGATTTAAACCAAGACAGAAAAATAGCAATTGATGAACGCCAAAAACAGGAAGTCAATATTGAAACCCATTACCAAGCAAGCTTTGCAGAAAAAAATAAATTTGATTTGGCGTATTCCGCCGCATAACTAGTAGAAAAAAGTATATGGCATTATTACAAATTGCAGAACCCGGACAAACAGCGGCTCCACACCAACATCGTTTGGCGGTAGGAATTGATTTGGGAACAACTAATTCTTTAGTAGCATCTGTGCGTAGTGGAAAATCCGTGATTCTTAATGATGAACAAGATCGTAGTCTTGTACCATCAGTTGTTCATTATGGCGTTGCAGAAAAGAAAGTTGGTTTGGAAGCTTTTGAACAAGCATCACTTGATCCCCAAAATACAGTGATTTCAGTCAAACGCTTAATTGGTCGAAGTCTTGCAGATGTGCAATCTCGTTATCCTAGTTTGCCTTATGAATTTGTAGCAAGTGAAAATGGATTACCTTTAATTGTTACAGCACAAGGGCAGAAAAGTCCAATTGAAGTGTCTTCAGATATTTTGTCGCGTTTAAATCATATTGCCGAACAACGCCTTGGCGGAGAACTTTCTGGTGTTGTGATTACAGTTCCTGCTTATTTTGATGATGCTCAACGTCAAAGCACTAAAGATGCTGCGCGTTTAGTAGGGCTAAATGTATTACGTTTATTGAATGAACCTACTGCAGCTGCACTCGCTTATGGATTAGATAGTGGGCAGGAAGGCATTATTGCGGTTTATGATTTAGGCGGTGGCACATTTGATATTTCAATTTTACGCTTATCAAAAGGTATCTTTGAAGTTTTAGCAACGGGGGGAGACACTGCATTAGGTGGAGATGATTTTGATCATTTAATTGCAGATTGGGTAATAGAACAAACTAAGCTAAAACCACAAACAGCAAATCAACAGCGTGAGTTAATAACCCTTGCTAACCAAGCTAAAATTACTTTGACTAATGAAAAAAGTGCGGTTATTTCTTGGCAAGATTTTTCAGTAGAAATTTCGCGGGAACAATTCAATGAATTAATTTATCCGCTTGTAAAACGTTCATTGCTAACTTGTCGTCGGGCATTGAAAGATGCCAATGTGGAATCCGAAGAAGTGCAAGCGGTGGTAATGGTTGGCGGTTCAACTCGTGTGCCTTATGTAAGAGAACAAGTTGGCGAGTTTTTTGGTAAAACACCATTAACCTCAATCGATCCTGATAAAGTTGTGGCACTTGGTGCTGCAATTCAAGCAGATATTTTAGTCGGGAATAAAACTGATTCTGATATGTTATTGCTTGATGTTGTACCACTTTCTTTAGGCATTGAGACGATGGGCGGATTAGTGGAAAAAATTATTCCACGTAATACAACAATTCCTGTAGCTCGTGCGCAAGAGTTTACTACTTTCAAAGATGGACAAACGGCAATGACTGTTCATGTGCTACAAGGCGAACGAGAGCTAGTGGATGATTGTCGTTCTTTAGGACGCTTTACTCTACGAGGTATTCCGCCAATGGCAGCGGGTGCAGCCCATATTAGAGTGACTTATCAAGTGGATGCAGATGGTTTATTAAGCGTTACAGCGATGGAAAAATCGACAAAAGTACAGTCTTCAATACAAATTAAACCATCTTATGGCTTAACTGATGAAGAAGTAACCGCAATGATTAAATCCTCTTTTGATAATGCGCAAGAAGATTTGCAAGCACGTGAATTAGCCGAGCAGCGTGTGGAAGCAGATCGTGTTATTGAAAGCGTAATTGTTGCGTTACAAGCAGATGGGGCTGAATTGCTTAGCACAGATGAATTTCATCATATTGAAACTGTGTTAAAACAATTAATGGATGTAAAACAAGGTTCAGATCGCGATGCAATTGCACAAGGAATTAAAGCCTTGGATACTGCTACCCAAGAATTTGCAGCACGTCGAATGAATGCATCGATTAATAAAGCTTTGACAGGCAAAAATTTGTCAGATATTGAAAAACCGTAAAACTGCGGTCAGATATTAAATAATTTTGAGGAAAGTATTATGCCAAAAGTGATTTTTTTACCTAATGAAGATTTTTGTCCTGAAGGTATGGTCGTTGATGCTGCAACAGGAGATAACTTATTAGAAGTTGCTCACAATGCGGGAGTAGAAATTCATCATGCTTGTGATGGTTCTTGTGCTTGTACAACTTGCCACGTGATTGTTCGTGAAGGGTTTGATTCTTTAAATGAAACGAGTGATCAAGAAGAAGATATGCTAGATAAGGCTTGGGGATTAGAAATGGATAGCCGTTTATCTTGTCAATGTGTCGTGGGAAATGAAGATCTTGTGGTAGAAATTCCAAAATATAACCTTAATCACGCAAATGAGGCTGCTCACTAATGAAATGGACAGACGCCCAATTAATTGCAGAAGAACTTTACGATCGTAATCCAGATTTAGATCCAAAAACCGTTCGTTTTACTGATTTACATAAATGGATTTGTGAACTTGAAGATTTTGACGATGATCCGAATAAATCAAATGAATCAATTCTTGAGGCTATTTTATTAAAATGGTTAGATGAATTTGAATAATCAGAAATTTGATTGAAAAAATACCCGCACTTTGATGCGGGTATTATTTTTTAAAGGTTGTTTAATTTCATTTTTGCCATTTGTTGTTCTAATTGGCTACCACTTTGTTGTGCTTGCTCAAAGCTGTTTTTCGCCGCAACTTTATCTCCTTTTGCAATTTGGATATCGCCAGTTAAAATCGCTTTGCGAGCATTAAAACTTTCGCCTTTCACTTGGTTTAATGTGCTTAAAGCATTATCTAATTGACCCAATTGAAATTGCACCGCACTTAGACGTAATGCAACAATAGATGTTAATACTTCATCTTGAGATTGGGTTAATGCTTGGTTTAAATTTGCTTCTGCTGCTGAAAAATCTTGTTTTTCAGTGGCTTTTTTCGCTTCATCTAACAAAGCAAAGACAGCGTATGCCGTTTTGCTGTTAGCTTGCACAAATTGTTCTATATTTGCTTTTTTAGCCTGTTCGTCTTGTTGCACAGAATTAATTAAAGCATCATATTGTGCGGAGGCTTGAGCGATTTGTTCTGCTTGGTGGGCTTGCCAATAACGCCATCCAAACATACCGCCCACACCTAAGATAAAGGCGACAATAATTGTTTTGCCATTCTCTTTCCACCACTCTTTCAACTGGTTAATCTCTTGTTCTTCTTCAATGGAATAAGCCATATTTTTCCCCTTTTAAATTAAAATTGAGTTTGAATATAGTCGATTATATTCACTAAATCTAAGGTTTGCTGATCTGCACCACCTTGTAAGTGTTTAACAACGACTTGTTTATTTTGGACTTCGCTTTCGCCGATAACTAATGCTAATGTTGCACCAGATTTATCTGCACGTTTAAATTGTTTTTTAAAATTGCCACCAGAGCAGTGCAACATAGTATTTAAGTGCGGTAATTCTGAGCGTACTTTTTCCGCTAATTCAAAAGCGGCTAATGTTGTGCCTTCGCCTTGATAAACAACATAAATATCCACCGCACTTTTAACAGGAACATTTGGATTAACTTCTTGTACCAACAAGACTAAACGCTCTAATCCCATCGCAAATCCGATGCTTGGCGTTGCGTGTCCGCCAAGTTGTTCCACTAAACCGTCATAACGACCGCCGCCACACACGGTACCTTGTGCACCAAGAGCAGAGGTTACCCACTCAAATACAGTTTTGTTGTAATAATCTAAACCACGCACGAGTTTAGGATTAATTTCATATTGAATATCAACAGCATCTAATAATGAACATAATTGTTCAAAATGCTCACGGCTTTCATCATCTAGATAATCAAGTAATTTTGGCGCGTTATCCAATACTTTTTGTAATTCTGGATTTTTGGTATCCAAAATACGCAATGGATTTTTTACCAAGCGATCTTTTTCTTCATCGCTCATTAAATCTTGATGGTTTTCTAAGAATCCAACCAACGCAGAACGATAATTTGCTCGTGCTTCTAAAGAACCAATAGAGTTAAGTTGAAGTGTAACATATTGATCGATACCTAATGCTTTCCATAAACGATAGGTAAGCATGATTAATTCTGCATCGATTTCTGGATTTGCAATACCGAATACCTCAACACCTGCTTGATGGAATTGACGGTAACGCCCTTTTTGTGGACGTTCATGACGGAACATTGGCCCGATATACCATAAGCGTTGTTCATTATTATAGATCCAACCGTGTTCAATGGCTGCTCGCACACAACCTGCTGTGCCTTCAGGGCGTAAGGTTAATTGTTCATTGTTATCCCAAAATGTGTACATTTCTTTTGAGACAACATCAGTTACTTCGCCGATTGCGCGCGCAAATAATGGCGTGCTTTCTACAATTGGCATACGCACTTCCGAATAGCCATAACTATTTAATACATTGCGTACTTGTGCTTCAATCCATTGCCATAATGGAGATTCTGTTGGGGCGCAATCGTTCATACCACGAATTGCTTGAATTGTTTTTGCCACGAGCTTTCCTTAAATAATTCTGTTTTTTGGATCTTGTCGTGCGATTTTCGCACGAATTTTTGCTTCTAATTGGTTCACTATATCTTCGTTATCAAAACGCTCTTTTTGACGTTCGCCGTCAAGATAATAACCGCTTTTTTTGTTACCACCCGTTACGCCGAGATCGGAGACGAGTGCCTCGCCAGGACCATTCACTACACAGCCGATAATCGATACATCCATTGGTGTAATAATATCTTCAAGGCGTTGTTCTAGTGCATTTACTGTGCCGATCACATCAAATTCTTGGCGAGAACAAGTTGGGCAAGCAATAAAATTAATGCCACGAGAGCGAATTCTTAAAGATTTCAAAATATCAAAACCGACTTTGATTTCCTCTATAGGATCTGCCGCCAAAGAAACGCGCAGCGTATCGCCAATGCCCTCAGCTAATAACATTCCTAAACCCACCGCAGATTTTACTGCACCAGCGCGTGCGCCACCTGCTTCTGTAATGCCTAAATGTAAAGGTTGTTTAATTGCTTTAGCCAGTAAACGATAAGATTCGACCGCTAAGAATACATCGGAGGCTTTTACGCTCACTTTAAATTGGTTGAAATTTAGGCGATCTAAAATTTCTACATGACGTAATGCGGACTCTAATAATGCTTCTGGTGTTGGTTCGCCGTATTTTTCTTGCAGATCTTTTTCCAAAGAGCCAGCGTTTACGCCAATACGAATCGGAATATTTTTGTCACGAGCACAATCAACAACGGCACGGATGCGATCTTCACGACCAATATTGCCAGGATTAATACGTAAACAATCCACGCCATATTCTGCGACTTTTAACGCAATACGATAGTCGAAATGAATATCTGCTACGAGCGGGACATTCACTTGTTGTTTAATTTGTTTAAATGCTTCTGCAGCATCCATTGTTGGAACAGATACACGAACAATATCTGCACCAACACGTTCTAATGATTTAATTTGAGCAACTGTCGCTTCCACATCAGTAGTGCGAGTATTTGTCATTGATTGCACGGCAATCGGTGCATCCCCACCAATTGGTACATTTCCCACATAAATTTTTGTCGATTCACGACGCTTAATAGTTGGCTGAAAAGCTGACATTATTTTTCCTAAGGTTGTGAAAGTTTGAATTTTGCTACGCGACCATCCACTTTAAGAGGATAATTCTCGCCTTTGTAAGTGATGCGCACATTGCTTGGTGCGCCTACAATTAATGAAAATTCATTGCCATTAAAGGTTAATATTTCGCCTTGTTTATATTCTTTTTGTGCTAATACGTGACGGGCGTTATCTTTTACACTAATCCAACTGCTATTTGTCAAAATTTCAATCATTAAATCGCCTTTTGCTATAGGTAACGTTGGAGAAATACTTGGATTTTCGACCGCACTTTGAATGTCTGAAACTGATTTTTCATCGTTTTTGAGTAGTGAAACGCTATTTTCTTGTGCTATTTCTGGTAACACATTATTTGTTATTTCTACTGGTTGTGAGACTGGTGCTGCTGTTTCTGGTGCAGATTTATTACTTTCTTCTGTTGTCACAAGAGCGGTGGCAGGCTGATTGTTTTCGGTAGAGGCAACATAGCTTTGCACTAAATCATCGCGTTCTTGAGTATTTTGTTGATAACTTTGCCACCACCAAAGCCCAGTCATACCAATTACAATCACGAATACTATTGCGGTTAAACGCCCGATCCAACGATTGTGAGAAGAATATTGATTAACGGCACGGGTTGAACGTGCATTTTTCCCTAAATCATTTTTTTCGGTTTCAGCAAAAACAATATTTTCCCACACAGAATCTGGCAAACGTAAGAATTTTGCATAGCTGCGAACATAACCTTTGACAAATATAGAAGGCGTTGATTTTTGAATAAATTCATTATTTTCAAGTTGCTCTAATATAGAAGGGCGTAGCGTGATTTCTTTAGCGACATCTTCAAGAGAAAGATTTAAGGCTTCGCGTGTTTGACGAAAAATCTCACCAGGAGAAAGCACTTGCTCAGTAGTTGGATTCATAAATTTAATCAAATAATTAGGCGGTAAATAAGGGCTAAATTTTAAAGTCCAATACTTGATTTGGCAATGCTTTATTTTAGGCTATTGAATTTTTCCGCACGTTTTCCATCGATTTGACGTAATTTTTCTAATGTTTGCTGATAAATATCCATTTTTTTCGCGGAATAAGCACAAAGCGCGATATTTTCAAATGTATCTGCTTGATGATAATAATTCGGCGAATTAAGGGCTAATTCAAATTGTTGCTGGGCTTGCTCAAATTTCTTTTGACTACATAGAAACGTACCAAAATTATTATGTACATCGCCTTGTTTATGATTAAGTTTTACGGCTATTTCATACTCACGAAAGGCATTTTCTATTTGCCCTTGTTGTTGATAATAATGTGCAAGTGCTGAATGTACGAGATAGTAATTTTTATCGTGTTGAAGTGCTTTGTCTAAATTGATTTTAGCCAGTTGAGGATTATTTTGCTGAAGATAGCTCAAAGCGAGTTCCACTCGCGCTTTGGCGGCAGCTTGATGATCTAAGCTAGACGCAGATTGTGAAACGCAGGCAGAAAAAATGAAAGGGAAAATAACCGCACTTAGTTGTTTACTTATTGTTTGCATTTTTCTCCTTTTAACAGGGGCAGTCGAAATATTTAATATGCTTTAATTTGTATGAAAACATAGGGCATGTGAACTTGATTAATTCACATGCCTAGAATATTAATTAACTTCTGTTACCCCAATATTTTGTCCAAATTGGCGTTTCATTGCCGTACGTTTAGTACGATCGATCACATCTCCAGCTAGCTGTCCGCAAGCCGCATCAATATCATCGCCACGGGTTTTACGGATAATCACGGTAAAGCCATATTCCATTAATGTTTTTTGGAAGCGGTCGATACGCGTATTCGAGCTTTTTGCATAAGGTGCCTCTGGGAACGGATTCCACGGAATTAAATTAATTTTACAAGGTGTATTTTTTAATACTTCTGCAAGTTGATGAGCGTGTTCAATGCCATCATTTACATGATCGAGCATCACATACTCAATCGTCACTTTGCCGTGGTTTGCATTTGATACATTTAAATAACGATTTACTGAGTCAATCAAGGTTTTGATATTATATTTTTTGTTGATTGGCACAATTTCATCACGTAATTCATCATTTGGTGCATGTAATGAAATTGCCAGTGCCACATCGATCATTTTGCTCAAATTATCTAGTGCTGGCACAACCCCAGAAGTTGATAAAGTGACACGACGTTTTGATAAACCGTAAGCAAAGTCATCTAACATAATTTCCATTGCAGGAACAACGTTTGCGACATTTAATAAGGGTTCGCCCATTCCCATCATTACCACATTTGTAATGGGTCTAACGCCAGTTACGCCAAAGTTACCAATAATTTTAGAGGCTCGCCATACTTGACCGATAATTTCTGAAACCGTTAAATTGCGATTAAATCCTTGTTGTGCTGTTGAACAAAATGTACAAGCTAAGGCACAGCCAACTTGGGAAGATACACAAAGCGTCGCGCGATCTGCTTCGGGAATATACACAGTTTCAACTTGCTGCTCGCCCACTTGCATTGCCCATTTTATCGTGCCATCGGCTGAACGCTGTTCAACGGCAACTTCTGGGGCTTTAATTTCTGCAACCGCCTTAAGTTTTTCACGTAATTTTTTATTAATGTTTGTCATATTGTCGAAGTTATCTTCGCCAAAATGATAAATCCATTTAACTAACTGATCTGCTCGAAATGGTTTTTCGCCGAGTTCTTTAAAAAATTCGCGCATTTGTTGGCGCGTTAAATCCATTAGATTAATTTTTTTAGCGGGTGCATCTGATTGCACTGACAATAATTCTGACATTTTAGCCTCGTTATTACACATTGTGGCGATAGCATTGTGCAGGTGTTTTTATCAAAAACTCACAACGAAAAATTCGCAATTAAAAAATGAACGGCGATTGTACAGATTTGTCGCCGCATAATCTAGCGGAATTGAAAAACGATGGAAAATCTTACCGCACTTTTTTGCGATCTAGATCGCAAATATTTTCAATTACAGCGGAAAAAGTGCGGTAAAATATCAGCCTATTTTTTAAGGTGACCAATAATGTTTAAAAAAGCTTTATTTATTTTATCTTTGTGTCCTTCTTTTGCGCTGGCACAGTCTTATGTTGTGTATGATTTTACCCATAATCGAGTGTTGGAAAGCCATGCGCCTGATAGTATTCAGCCTATTGCCTCTGTAACAAAATTAATGACGGCTAATGTATTTTTAGAGAATAATAAAAATCCTAATTGTCGAATCGCAATCACAAAAGAGGATACGGATCGAATTAAAGGTACAGGAACAAAATTACCTAAAAATATTCCTATCTCTTGTAACGAATTATTGAAAGCAATGCTTGTCCATTCTGATAACTATGCTGCCCACGCGCTTTCTCGTGCAGCGGGAATAAGTCGTCGCCAATTTATTAATAAAATGAACGAAAAAGCCCATCAACTTGGCATGTATTCTACTCGTTTTCACGATAGTTCAGGGTTATCTAGCTATAATATTTCCAGCCCGATGGATTTGGTTAAACTCGCTAAATATTCATTAAATAAATCGGACATTAAACGTTTATCTAATCTTAATGCAACTTATATCCAAGCAGGGAAACACAAACTTTATATTAAAAATACTAATAAGTTAGTGCGTGATGAAATCTTTGATGCGGCAGTGAATAAAACGGGCTACATTCAAGAGTCTGGTTATAATCTCGTTTTCATTAATAAACACCTATGCAAAAATGCAACTATTGGCGTAATTAGTTTAAATAACACTTCCTCTGCGTATCGTTCTAGCTTTACTAAAAGCAAATTAGAAAAATTCGGCTGCACAGCATTAAATGGAAGAACAATTCGTGATGTAGCTGGAGAAGCTCAATATGAAGATGGCTATGATGAAGTGGGATTTAATACGCTAATTCAGCAATTATCAAAATAATGTTCATAAACATAAAAAACGCGAGATAACAGTTTGTTTTATCTCGCGTTTTTCATATTTTATTCTCAAAAGGTAAATCTATAATAATTTCAATATTCTAGACTTAATTTGATAAAAAGTCATTCTAATGACAGAAAATACCTTTATTGCTTGTATGATTAAGAAAATTTTTTGTTTTATGCTTTTTTCATAAAAGCAATACATTTTGTATGGAATAATTATAAATAAATTTATCATTTTGATAATCATTTCCATTCCAAAACAACATAAAAAGTAGTACTATTATTTCCGATGAATAATTGTTGTGCTGTTGAACAATTATTCAGGCATTCAATCTATCTTTTTTAAATAAGGACATCTTATGCGAAATTCATTCAAAATTATGACCGCACTTGCACTTGGTTTATTTGCAATGCAAGCTAACGCAAAATTTAAAGTCGTCACCACTTTTACCGTGATTCAAGATATTGCGCAAAATGTGGCAGGCAATGCAGCAACAGTGGAATCTATTACCAAACCAGGTGCTGAAATTCACGAATATGAACCAACGCCAAAAGACATTGTAAAAGCACAATCTGCCGATTTAATTTTATGGAACGGCTTAAATTTGGAACGTTGGTTTGAGCGTTTCTTCCAAAATGTTAAAGATAAACCTGCTGTGGTAGTAACAGAAGGTATTCAACCATTATCTATTTATGAAGGCCCGTATAAAGATGCGCCTAATCCACACGCTTGGATGTCGCCATCTAATGCTTTAATTTATATTGAAAATATTAAGAATGCGTTAGTGAAATACGATCCACAAAATGCAGCTGTGTATGAAAAAAATGCCGCTGACTATGCTCAAAAAATTAAACAACTTGATGAACCGCTTCGTGCAAAATTAGCACAAATTCCTGAAGAGCAACGCTGGCTTGTAACAAGTGAGGGTGCTTTCAGTTATTTGGCGAAAGATTACAATTTAAAAGAAGGTTATTTATGGCCAATCAATGCTGAACAACAAGGCACACCACAACAAGTGCGTAAAGTGATTGATTTAGTTCGTAAAAACAATATTCCTGTTGTGTTTAGTGAAAGTACAATTTCAGCCAAACCTGCACAACAAGTAGCCAAAGAAAGTGGCGCAAAATACGGCGGTGTGTTGTATGTTGATTCACTTTCTGCGAAAAACGGCCCTGTGCCAACTTATATTGATTTGCTTAACGTTACTGTATCAACCATTGTTAAAGGATTCGGAAAATAATGGACTCTTTCTCGACATCAATTTGGGTTAATGATGTAACTGTTCGTTACAACAATGGTCATACTGCAATTCACAATATGACGTTCTCACTCAATAGTGGAACTATTTGTGCATTAGTGGGTGTGAATGGCAGTGGCAAGTCCACATTATTTAAAAGCATAATGGGGCTTGTGAAGCCACAACAAGGTGAAATTAAACTTTGTGATTTGCCAATTTCCCAAGCACTGAAACGTAATTTGGTTGCTTATGTACCACAATCAGAAGAAGTGGACTGGCAATTTCCAGTGTCAGTGTATGATGTCGTGATGATGGGGCGTTATGGGTATATGAATTTTCTTCGTATCCCCAAAGCGATTGATAAACAAAAAGTTCAAGAGGCGATGCAGCGAGTAAATATTGAGCATCTTGCGCATCGTCAAATTGGCGAGTTATCTGGCGGGCAGAAAAAACGCGTGTTTTTAGCCCGCGCTTTAGCACAACAAAGTCCAATTATTTTATTGGATGAACCTTTCACTGGCGTTGATGTGAAAACTGAAAATGCCATAGTTGATCTTCTTCAACAGCTTCGAGAAGAAGGTCATCTGATTCTTGTCTCAACTCATAACTTAGGTTCTGTTCCTGATTTTTGTGATCAAGTGGTAATGATTAATCGCACGGTCA
The DNA here is from genome assembly GCF_049821985.1 of Haemophilus sp. HN_Hi10. NCBI lineage: Bacteria > Pseudomonadati > Pseudomonadota > Gammaproteobacteria > Pasteurellales > Pasteurellaceae > Haemophilus > Haemophilus sp. HN_Hi10. The sequence goes on from NZ_CP187495.1 coordinate 728,602, forward strand.
TCGCCGCAGGAAAAACAGAAGATACCTTTAACCAACATAATTTGGAAATTGTATTTGGTGGGGTGTTACGTCATATTAAATTATTGGGCGAAAATTTACATAATGATGAAGATAAACGTTCTGTTACCGTCTTAACAGATGATGAAAAAGCCGTTGTATTCTATGGCGAAACTAAGCAAGATCCACCTGCGCCAACAACACAGGATTGCCATTTTGAAGATTGCCCTTATAAAAGTGCGGTTAAAAATAAGAGGGATTAGGTAATGTTAGATTTATTGCTCGAACCTTTTTCCTATGATTATATGCTCAAGGCGATGATTTTGAGTACCGCAGTGGGTGGCATTTGTGCTTTTTTGTCTTCATATTTAATGCTTAAAGGCTGGTCTTTGATTGGCGATGCGCTTTCTCATTCCGTTGTGCCTGGTGTTGCAATTGCCTATGCTTTTGCGTTGCCTTATGCACTTGGTGCATTTTTTGCAGGTATTTTTGCCGCACTTTCTATTCTTTGGATTAAATCCATTTCTAAACTGAAAGAAGATGCCATTATCGGGTTTATTTTCAGTACTTTCTTTGCATTAGGTCTATTGCTCATTTCTTTAAATCCAACCGCAGTAAATGTGCACAATATCATTTTAGGTAATATTTTAGGCATTGCTGATGAAGATATTTACCAAGTCGCAATTATTATCGGTGTTTGTTTAGTATTGCTTTTATTGTTCTGGAAAGACTTATTACTGATCTTTTTTGATGAAACACAGGCAAGAACAGTAGGGCTTTCGCCATTATTTTATAAGGTTTTATTTTTTACTTTATTAAGTGCTTGTGTGGTAGCTGCATTGCAAACTGTGGGTGCTATTTTAGTGATTGCGATGGTTATTACCCCTGGCGCAACGGCATATTTACTCACTGATAAATTCAAAACTTTGTCAATCATCGCTATTATTTTAGGCGCAGTGACAAATTTTGTTGGGGTCTATATTAGCTATTATTTAGACGGTGCCACTGGCGGTGTGATTGTGACATTGCAAACATTATTGTTTTTAGTCGCTTTCTTATTTTCACCAAAATATGGCTTACTCACACGTAATAAAAAGGCGGTAGAAAATGTTTGATTGGCTTTTAGAACCGCTACAATTTGAGTTTATGCAAAATGCCTTATTGACTGCATTGATTGTTTCTATTATCTGTGCATTACTTTCTTGCTATTTAGTCTTGAAAGGTTGGTCATTAATGGGCGATGCCATTTCTCACGCTGTATTACCTGGTATTGTACTCGCTTATTTGGCAGGAATTCCTTTAGCCATTGGTGCATTTTGCTCAGGTATTTTTTGCTCCCTTGGTGTGGGATATTTAAAAGAAAATAGTCGCATAAAAGAAGATACTGCAATGGGCATTGTATTTTCTGGAATGTTTGCCATTGGTTTGGTTATGTTTACCAAAATTCAAACAGAACAGCATTTAACCCATATTTTGTTTGGTAATGTATTGGGTGTAAGTTATCAAGAGCTTATTCAAAGTGCGGTCATTTCTGCGATAATTTTTTGTCTGATTGTCTTTAAACGTAAAGACTTTTTGCTTTATTGTTTTGATCCAAGCCACGCCCGTGTTGCAGGGCTTTCTCCTAAAATTTTACATTATGGTTTATTAATTCTACTTGCTTTAACCATTGTAAGCACGATGCAAGTGGTCGGTGTTATTTTAGTGGTGGCAATGTTAATTGCGCCAGGAATTACCGCACTTACGCTTACTAAATCTTTTGATAAAATGCTATGGATTGCTATTGTCAGTTCCATTACATCAAGTCTAATTGGCGTAATATTGAGCTATCATTTTGATGCCTCAACTGGTGCTTGTATCATTCTTCTGCAAGCCGCATTTTTTGTTATAGCATTAGCTTATAGCAAGATTAGAACAATATGATTTCCTATCTTTTGAAAACGGTGCAAGCTAATTGTTTGTGCCGTTTTTATTCGATGAAATATTCTTTCAACTTCCACAAGGTATTTATTTTATATAAGTCATTCTTTATCTTATTTGATGTTCCTAATATTAAATCCTTATAGTAACGGTTCAATGATTACCCTCACAAAAATTTTGCTTAAAAGAGAAACATCAAAATTAATAACGATAAACTCAACGCAGTGTACTTTTTAATATCTACTGTTTTAACTATTTTAAAAAAGACTTTAGATTGTTTTATTCGATTTTAGAACAAACAAAAAAGCGAATCTTTCGATTCGCTTTTTTAAGTATGCCTTCCTTCTAACAAATAATTAGAAGTAAACGCGTAAACCTACACCCACTGATTTTTCTTTTTCAGTTTTTACTTCTGTATCCTTAGCCTCAGTTGTTCTAGTTCTAGCGTAAGCACCTTCAATGTAAGTTAATACTTGTTTGTGAAGTTTATGATCTATACCGAATAACACAGCATGTTCACGTTCTTTCTTACCTTGATCTACAGAAGTGCGTTCATATTTGAAGTTACCATAGAGATTAGTATCTTCCATTAATTCATATTGGAAACCTGGAGATACGAAATAGCTTTTTTCGTGTTTATCTTTTTTAGTTTTTGCATAGCCGCTATCTAGAGAGACTAATAAGCCTAAATCACTAAAACGGTAACCTAAACTAGCTAAAGCACCATTTACTTCTTCTTTTTTCTTTGCGTTTGCTGCTGTTTTAGTCCCTTCTTTATAATTTGTATGACCGTAAGCAATACCTACAATAATGTTGTTAGCATCATATTTTGCACCAACTTGAATGCCGTTACTGACTTCACCTACAGTTACTTCACCAGCTTTCGTCCCAACGGCTGGAACTGTCTTTACATCACGTTCTTGTGCTAATAAATAATTAGCGCCTAATACTAAACCATCAATACCATTAAAAGTATAGCCAACGGTGTTACCATTAGTAGGGATATATTTTTTAGAGTTGAGAAGACCATATTCTTTATCTTCTGCGGTTGTAATTTCATCAGCAATAGTTTTTGCGCGACCAAGTTTTACTTCACCGAGTGTGTTATTTCCTAAAGTAACATAAGCATATTTGGTTGCAATATCAGCGAAGTGATCTGACTTCTTTTTAGTGTAATCTGAAACAAAACGAGTTTCTAAATAACCTTGTGCATAGAAGCCGTCACCAAGGTTATGCGTTGCTTTAATATGGAAACGTGAACCCTGATTACGTAATGTACCGTGTTGATTTTTTTGATCATCTTCAGTGTTAGTGCTTTGTTCCGCAATAACGCTTAAACGACCGCCTAATTCTACTTTAGTCCCTTCGTTGTTATAAACAACAACTGCGTTTGCTGCTGAAGCTGCGAATGCACCAACGATTAATGCTGCAAGTGTTTTTTTCATAATTTGTATTCCTTATGGTTGTTTACTATCTATGATTGAACTTTTCTCCAATAGAATTGTCCAATCGCCAAAATAGACGAGCTGCATCTTTGCAAAAAAAAATTTTGATGTCAATACTCCAAAATTTTAATTTTCTTGAAATTTGATCGAGATCACACTTTTCAAATGAATTTGATTGTTTTTTATTCTGTTTTAGGTTTAAGTATTACCTATAAATATTTTAGGTATCGAAAAATATGACGTTATATCAGTTGTATTATTCTTCTATGTACCCCATATCTTCCTCCGTGGGATTTTCTGCCCCTTTTTTTGCTAATTCATCGCAAATTTCATTTTCTCTATGCCCTGCGTGTCCTTTCACCCATTGCCAATTAATTTTATGACGTTGGATGGATTCATCTAAGGCTTTCCACAAATCTTGGTTTTTTACAGGCTTTCCAGAACTTGCTTTCCAATTATTTTTTTTCCAATTAAAGATCCATTTTGTGATGCCATTTTTCATATATTGGCTATCACTATAAAGCGTGATCAAGCAAGGTTCTTTTAATGCATTTAATGCTTCAATGACAGCGCGTAATTCCATTCGATTATTGGTAGTTTTGAAATAGCCTTTGGAGAGTGTTTTTTCATGTTGTTTATAACGCAATACGGCACCAATTCCGCCCGCACCTGGATTACCTAAACAAGAGCCATCAGTAAAAATTTCAATCTGTTTTTGCATAACAAAAAGGTTGTTGTGTAGAATGGCAAGTATTTTAATGGAAAGAGATAGGTTGAACAAATGATTAATCCCAATCGCCAAATTGTGTTAGATACGGAAACTACAGGTATGAATCAGCTTGGCGCGCATTATGAAGGACACTGCATTATTGAAATTGGTGCAGTTGAATTAATAAATCGTCGTTACACAGGTAATAATTTCCATATTTACATTAAGCCAGATCGCTCTGTTGATCCTGATGCGATTAAAGTTCATGGCATAACCGATGAAATGTTAGCGGATAAACCTGAATTCAAAGAAATTGCCCAAGATTTTTTGGATTATATTAATGGTGCGGAATTGCTTATTCATAATGCGCCCTTTGATGTTGGATTTATGGATTATGAATTTCGTAAACTTGACCTCAATGTGAAAACTGACGATATTTGTTTGGTGACAGATACGCTACAAATGGCGCGTCAAATGTATCCTGGAAAACGTAATAATTTGGACGCACTTTGTGATCGTTTAGGTATTGATAATAGCAAACGTACTTTGCACGGTGCGTTACTGGATGCCGAGATCTTGGCGGATGTTTATTTGATGATGACGGGGGGGCAAACAAATTTATTCGATGAAGAAGAATCGATTGAGTCTGAAGTTATCCATGTTGTGCAAGAAACAGTGGCAGAAGAAATAAAAAGTGCGGTAGATTTTGCACACAATTTAAAATTACTTCAACCTACTGATGATGAGCTACAAGCGCATTTAGAATTATTAAAGATGATTAATAAAAAAAGTGGAAATAATTGTCTTTGGGATAAACGATTTGGCAATGACAATGTTCATTAATCGTTTGGAATTTAAGCAGGTAAGTAAAATTTAATAAAAAAAGATTGACGAGATTTGTGTTCATCATTAAGATGCACACCACTTAGCGGAGTGGTAGTTCAGCTGGTTAGAATACCTGCCTGTCACGCAGGGGGTCGCGGGTTCGAGTCCCGTCCATTCCGCCAATTTAAAATTAATATCTTATCTCGGAGTGGTAGTTCAGCTGGTTAGAATACCTGCCTGTCACGCAGGGGGTCGCGGGTTCGAGTCCCGTCCATTCCGCCAATTAAGATAAATAAAGATAGCACCTAATGGTGCTTTTTTTGTATCTGAAATTTGCTTCATCCTTGACAAAAATAAAGTAAACTTTTAAGATTTGAAGAACTAGGGAGCTGCATACTCCCTAGTATGTTGTCTTATTAGTAAGCGTGCTGGCTCACTAATAATAAAACGACAACAAGGATAATGAGTTTAATCATTTTCTTATCCTCTTCAAACGTTGCGAAAAAGCGCAACACTCGCTTTCAAGTTGTATTCTTGAAAGCGAGATTATTATAACGTTAAGTTATAGATAAATAAACAGTGTTTAGAAAGCCATAGGATTGTATCCTGTGGCTTTTTCTTTTCTTTATGAAATCATTTTTTACCAATCCTTTAACTTCCGATATAATAGCCGCCATTTTTGACAAAATAAGAGATTTTTTATGGCAACTCCAGTCGTCGCCCTTGTTGGTCGCCCGAATGTGGGAAAATCCACATTATTTAATCGCCTTACTCGTACACGAGATGCGTTAGTCGCTGATTTTCCAGGTTTAACTCGTGATAGAAAATATGGTCACGCACATATTGCTGGCTATGATTTTATTGTTATTGATACTGGCGGTATTGATGGAACGGAAGAGGGCGTAGAAGAAAAAATGGCGGAGCAATCTTTGCTTGCTATTGATGAAGCCGATATTGTTCTTTTCCTTGTGGACGCGCGAGCTGGTTTAACGGCAGCTGATATTGGTATTGCGAATTACTTACGCCAACGTCAAAACAAAATTACTGTGGTGGTGGCAAATAAAACCGATGGTATTGATGCGGATTCCCATTGTGCTGAATTTTATCAGTTAGGTTTAGGGGAAATTGAGCAAATCGCTGCTTCGCAAGGTCGTGGTGTTACTCAATTAATGGAACAAGTGCTTGCACCGTTTGCGGAACAAATGGAAAACGCCGATGAAAATGACCGCACTTCTGAGGAAGAACAAGACGAATGGGAACAGGAATTCGATTTTGATTCAGAAGAAGATACGGCATTGATTGATGAGGCGTTAGACGAAGAACTTGAAGAAGAACAAGATAAAAATATCAAAATAGCCATTGTTGGTCGTCCAAATGTGGGTAAATCCACTTTAACCAATCGTATTTTAGGCGAAGATCGTGTAGTGGTTTACGATATGCCGGGCACGACACGTGACAGTATTTATATTCCAATGGAGCGTGATGGGCAGCAATATACCTTGATTGATACGGCTGGTGTGCGTAAACGCGGTAAGGTGCATTTGGCAGTGGAAAAATTCTCTGTGATTAAAACCTTACAAGCGATCCAAGATGCTAATGTTGTGTTATTGACTATTGACGCGAGAGAGAACATTTCTGATCAGGATTTATCTTTGCTCGGCTTTATTTTAAATGCAGGTCGTTCTTTAGTGATCGTCGTGAATAAATGGGATGGTTTGGATCAAGATGTGAAAGATCGTGTGAAATCTGAGCTTGATCGTCGTTTAGATTTTATTGATTTTGCTCGCGTGCATTTTATTTCTGCGTTGCACGGCAGTGGTGTAGGTAATCTTTTTGATTCGATTAAAGAAGCCTATGCTTGTGCCACTCAAAAAATGACAACCTCGCTTTTAACTCGTATTTTGCAAATGGCAACGGACGAGCATCAACCCCCGATGATTGGCGGTCGTCGCATTAAATTAAAATATGCCCATCCAGGTGGTTATAATCCGCCGATTATTGTGGTTCACGGTAACCAAATGGATAAATTACCCGATTCTTATAAACGTTATTTATCTAATTATTATCGTAAGAGCTTAAAAATTATTGGCTCACCCATTCGTCTTCTTTTCCAAGAAGGGGCGAACCCCTTTGCGGGGCGTAAAAATAAACTTACTCCGAACCAATTGCGTAAACGTAAACGTTTGATGAAGTTTATTAAGAAAGCGAAACGTTAAATTCGAGATAGATAAAACTTAGCAAGATTTAACCGCACTTTTAAAACTCTTTTGAGCATTAAAGTGCGGTTATTTTTTTATTTGTTTTGCAGAAGAAATGTATGGCGATATTTTAAGTGCGTTGTAATAAAAATGATGAAGCCGATTAAGCCTAATGCTGCGCCCGTATAACCGATTTCGTTTAATCCTAAATAGGTTGTCGCAAGGTTTCCAAATAATGCGCCTGCGCCAATTCCTGCATTGAAAATGCCCGAGTAAATAGCCGTAGCAATATCGGTTGCATCTGGTGCAAGTTTTAGTACGTGCATTTGTAGGGAGAGTCCGATACAAGAAATACCGATACCCCAAATAAACACAAGACAGAACATTGCTATCATTGTTTCGGTAGAGAAGAGTAGTAGCAATAGTGAGAACATCAATAAGCTCATCGAAACAATAATAAATTTTGTCGGCGCAAATCGGTAGAATCTGTTAAATAATAGGCTTGCGGCAATACCAGAGAATCCAAAAACTAATAAAACCACAGTGGCAAAATTTGGATCTAAATGCCCAATATCAATCATAAAGGGTTCGATATAAGTATAAGCGGTAAAGTGTGCTGAAATGACGATCGCCGTTGTCACATAAAGCCAAAGTAATAATGGGCGTTTCGCAAGCAAGGGTAAACTTGCAATAGAGCCAGCATTTTTACTGGGTAAATTTGGCAATAGTCGAATAATTAAAAACATAATGGATAATGCCAGTACTGCAATAATGCCAAAAGTGACACGCCAACCGACGAGCTGTCCGACAATTCGTCCAATCGGTAATCCTAAGATGGTGGCAAGTGCGGTGCCAATAGCGAGCATTCCTAATGCTTGAGTTTTCTTGTGTTTAGGTGCGATGCGCATCACAAGTGAAGCGGTAATTGACCAAAACACTGAATGGGCTAATGCAATACACATTCGAGCGAGAAGTAATATCCAGAAATTCCAAGCAATGACCGATAAAATATGCCCAACGATAAATATAATGAAAAGTTTGATTAGCAGGCTTTTACGTTCCATATTGCCGGTGGCAAGCATTGCAGGCAGAGACATAATTAGCACCGTCCAAGCATAAACTGTCATCATTAAACCAGTATCGGCGGTTTGCATATTAAAACTTTGTGCAATATCGCTTAACATTGCAACGGGTACAAATTCTGTAGTATTAAAAATAAATCCTGCGCAAGCCATAATAAACACGCGCCACGATTGAATTTTTTCAGCTTTTAAATATAACGACATTAACGTAACTTTTCTTTAATCGCATCAATTAATTGATGGCGGAATTTCTTCGTAAAATTAATTTTATATTGTGGTGAACTGCAGTTACCAAAAAAATTGATTGGCAGGGTTAAATTTTGATAGCGTTGATCCGTAGAATTTAAATTAATATCCACATTGCATTCCATTCGATTTAAATCAATAATGCCTTTTCCTTGCCCCAAAAGTGCGGGTGTTTTTAATTCAATTTTTTCAGCAATAAGTTGATTTTGTTGGAGAAATAATTGTAAGTGAAATTGTTCAAAGCGAGTGTTTAACTCTTTGTTTTTTAACAAATCATTGTTGTAATTAATCGGGAAATATTGCGCTACCATATCCAATAGATTTACACCAAGAATTTCGCCATTTTGCGCTAAAAAATTTAATTTGCCTTGAATAAGCGAGGAAGATGAAAAGCTGAAATCAAGATCAAAATCAGCGTGTCCACTTAACACTTCTGGCAAATTTAATAGTGCGAATAAGCGTTTAACGGGGAAAGTTTTGCCTGAAAAATTGACCGCACTTTGGTTGCCAATTTGTTGATATTTCAATACAGCTAAACAATCGTTATCGCATTGTGGTTTTATATAGGTCACTATTTGTTGGTGGGCTGTGTGGGTTTCAATATAACCGATAGGCTGATTATTTAGGTTTGCATCTACAAATTGAAGTAGGGCTGATTCTGATGTTGAGAAGTCTAAATTTGCTTTGTGGAAAGAAAAATGGAAAGTTTTTGTTTTTCCATAAATAGGCTTATTAAATTCAATGCGAATATGGTTTTCGCCATTCAATATTACTTTTTTTGATAAAAGCTGTTTTAACGAAAAAGGTGAAACCTCTATGGATACATTGACAGGATTTTGTGTGTTTTGAGTTAATTTGAGCTGTTGAATATTCAGTGAATGAAGTGCGGTATTACCATACAAAAGAGGCAAGAAATTAAGTTTAGCTTCAATTTTTTGAGCTGAAAATTGCGTAGTTTTTATATTTTCAAGGGAAAGTGCGGGAGAAAATAATGATAAATTGACGGATTGAACGGCAATGTTTTGTTGTGCCAGTTGTTCACTAATGGCACTTTGCACTCGGTAAAGTTGAATATATAAAAAAGAAAAGATCGCCAAAGCGACGATCCCTACGACAAGCACGAACTTTTTCATTGATTATTCCTTGTCTTCGTCAATTCGACTGGCTACCGCACTTTGTTGATTTTTATATTTTGCATCTTTGCGGCTACTGTATGGTCGTTTTGCTTCGCCACTTAATACTTCAAAACTTAACGCACCAATGACCATATTTGGGCGTAGTGCTAATGGTAATTTCCCTGAATTATAAAATTCCAGCACGATTTTTCCTTCCCAACCTGGGTCAATGCGGTGTGCGGTTACGTGTACCATTAAACCTAAACGCGCTAAAGAAGAGCGACCATCTAACCAACCGATAATATTGGCGGGTAATTTCACAGATTCAAGTGTGGTTGCTAACGCTAAAGTACCAGGATGCAAGAAAAATGCTTCCCCCTCTGGGATAATAATTTCATCGCTCATTACCGATTCAAGCTGTGCAGATACTTCTTCTTTCGGGCCGCTTAAATCAATAAAAGGCGCAGAATGTTCACGAAATACACGGAAAGAATTACCCAAGCGAACATCAATCGTCGCACCGTTGATTTTGTCATTATTTGGACGAGGAGTTAAAGAAATAATGCCATCATCGAGATAGCGTTCAATATCAGTATCGCAAAGACGCATAAGATTTCCTATTTTTGATTCAATAAATGAAGAATTTGAGCTTTTAACATATTGATTGCAATACGGTTTTTTCCGCCGCGAGGAATAACAATATCCGCATATTGTTTAGATGGCTCAATAAATTGTAAGAACATTGGACGCACGGTCGCACGATATTGATCAATCACCGATTGTAGAGAGCGACCACGTTCTTCCATATCGCGTTGTAAACGGCGAATAAAACAAATATCAAGTGGAGTATCTACGAATACAGAAATATCGGCTAATTGGCGTACTCTTTCGTCTGTGAGCAATAAAATCCCTTCTAAAATTACGATTCGTTTTGGTGTGAAATGCGTTGTTTCGTTGGTGCGAGTATGTTCTACATAGCTATAAACAGGCACATCTACGGCACTGCCATTTTTTAGATTTTTTAAATGTTGGATAAGTAAATCGCGATCCATAGAGCTTGGATGATCGTAATTCGTTTTTACGCGCTCAGTCATTTCTAAATGGCTTTGATCTTTATAGTAACTGTCTTCAGTAATGATACCAATTTCTTGGCAACCTAATTCATTACAGAGTTCTTTGTGAACGGTGGAAGCGATAGAACTTTTGCCTGATGCAGATGCACCTGTGATGGCGATAATGATACAAGAGGGATTTGACATAATCGTGTTTCGATGTAAGGAAAACTCGTGCAATTATAAAGAAAAGTGCGGTGAATTTCACGTTTATTTTTTTATCCAAATTTCAAAAAGTGTGAGCTTCATCACGGTATTATTTCTATTTTTCAAGTAGGATTCGAGCATCCTATCCAATAAGGAGTATGTATTATGAAATTCAACAAAATTTCTCTTTCTGTTTCTACCGCACTTTTAGCAGCAGGATTGGCTATTTCTGGTTCTGCTAACGCTAAAGGTCGTTTAGTTGTTTACTGTAGTGCCACCAATATTTTGTGCGAAACCACCACGAAAGCGTTCGGCGAAAAATATGATGTGAAAACATCCTTTATTCGTAATGGTTCAGGCAGTACTTTTGCCAAAGTTGAAGCTGAAAAAAATAACCCTCAAGCGGATGTTTGGTTCGGCGGTACTTTTGACCCTCAAGCTCAAGCTACAGAATTAGGCTTAATTGAGCCTTATAAATCTAAACACATTGATGAAATCGTTGAACGTTTCCGTGATCCTGCGAAAACCAAAGGTCACTATGTTTCCTCTATTTATATGGGGATCTTAGGTTTCGGTGTGAATACTGAACGTTTGGCAAAATTAGGCATTAAAGAAGTGCCAAAATGCTGGAAAGACCTAACAGATCCACGCTTAAAAGGCGAAGTTCAAATTGCAGACCCTCAAAGTGCGGGTACTGCTTATACCGCATTGGCAACTTTCGTCCAATTATGGGGCGAAAAAGAGGCATTCGATTTCCTAAAAGCCTTGCATCCTAACGTTTCTCAATATACCAAATCGGGTATCACGCCATCACGTAACTCTGCGCGTGGCGAAGCGACAATTGGGGTAGGTTTCTTACACGATTATGCTTTAGAAAAACGCAATGGTGCGCCGTTAGAATTAGTTGTGCCGTGTGAAGGAACGGGCTATGAATTAGGCGGTGTGAGTATCTTAAAAGGTGCGCGTAATATTGATAATGCAAAATTATTCGTCGATTGGGCTTTATCAAAAGAAGGTCAAGAATTAGCTTGGAAACAAGGAGATTCGTTACAAATCTTAACTAACACGACTGCAGAACAATCGCCAACTGCATTTGATCCAAATAAACTTAAATTAATCAATTATGACTTTGAAAAATACGGTGCAACAGAACAACGCAAAGCCTTAATTGAAAAATGGGTACAAGAAGTTAAATTAGCGAAATAGTTTTCGTGATAATCATAGCCGTGGGTAAGTATACCCACGGCTAATTATCGTAATAGTAGTTCCCCTTTGGGGAACAGCTTTTTACTCCCCGATAGGGGAGTTGCTGTAATTATCCTAGGGTATACTTACCCTAGGTGAAAGTCATGTTTTCTTTACTGCGAGGTTGTATGAACGCAAAAAAACTTTCCATAATGCATTCCGCTTATTTTTGGATTATTTTATCCTTGTTGGCGTTTGCGCTTCTGCCCTCTAATGCACTTGATTACGGTTTGTTTGAAAGTACTTCAGATGAATATTTAGAGGCAATGGGCTGGGTTTCTTTCAATTTAACTTGGGCTTGGTTTCTGCCTGTTATTGTGTATGGTGCTTTGCCGTTATTGAGATTGCCACGGCAAACCCAAGCAAAAACAGAGCTATTTTTGACCGCACTTTCTGTACTGTTTATGTTTATCAGTGCGACGCTGTACAAAATTAGTATGGGCTATTCTGTGATTGTGTTGCTTGTGGGATATACCGCATTGGCGACACTTTCATTGGCAAAACTGAAAGTAATGCAAGGGGATAAGTTTATTATTGCTTCTTTACTTTGCATTATTTTGTTGATTTTCTTCTTTATTGTTTATCCAACATTGGCAATTTTCGTTTCAATGTTTTATGACGGCGATACCTTTTCGCCACAGCAAGTGATGCGTATTTTAACGCAGAGCTATATTGTTCGTGTAATTACCAATTCGCTTTTCTTATCGGGCTTTGTGGGCATCGTTTCTACTGTATTTGGTTTAGCCTTTGCACTTTATACCACACGTATCGCGCGTAGAACGGCATTTATCGGAAAAATTTTCTCTATTTTGCCAATTGTTACGCCCCCATTTGTAGTGGGGTTAGGGGTAACTTTAATGCTCGGACGTTCTGGTTATGTAACAGAATTTTTAAGTGAATATTTTGGTTTTTCTAGTCATAACTGGCTTTATGGTTTTAATGGGATTGCGATTGCGCAAATTCTCGCATTTACCCCGATTTCTTTTATGATTTTAGACGGTGCATTGAAATCAGTTCACCCTTCAATTGAAGAAGCCTCTTATACGCTGCGTGCTAATCGTTATCAAACGTTCTATCAGATTATTTTTCCGTTACTGCGTCCAGCATTAGCAAATTTTTTCTTAATTGTGTTTATTCAATCATTAGCGGACTTTAGTAATCCTTTAGTTTTAGGTGGAAGTTTCGATGTGATTGCCACACAAATTTATTTCTATATTGCGGGTTCACAACTTGATTATGCTTCAGCCAGTACTTTAGGTTCGATGTTGTTAATTTTCTCGTTGGCGATTTTTATCATTCAATACATTTGGATTGGTAACCGCTCTTATGTCACTGTTTCGGGGAAATCTTATCGTGGTGATGTGCAAGAACTGCCAAACGGCTTGAAATATACTATCATCGGTATGCTTGGCTTCTGGGTAATCTTTAATATGGCACTTTACGGTAGCATTTTCTATGGAAGCTTCACTGTAAACTGGGGCGTAGATTACACTTTAACCTTGAAAAACTATGCCATGTTATTCGGGCAAGGATTGAGCGATGGGGCGTGGCCGTCACTAATCAATACCTTAATTTATGCAGGTATTGCTGCGCCATTAACCGCATTCTTTGGATTATTAATTGCCTATATTGTGGTGCGTAAAGATTTCCAAGGTAAAAAATCCCTTGAGTTCTTAACCATGCTTTGCTTTGCTGTACCGGGAACTGTGGCAGGGGTATCTTATATTTTAGCGTTCAACAATGCACCGCTTTATATTACGGGTACGGGCATTATTGTGATTATTTCAATGGTAATGCGTGACTTACCAATTGGTATGCGAGCAGCGATTGCAGGGCTAGGACAACTTGATAAATCCCTTGATGAAGCATCGCTTTCTTTAAAAGGGAGTTCGTGGAAAACATTGTGCTTTATCGTCTTGCCATTATTAAAACCAGCGTTGCTTTCCGCGCTTGTGACTAGTTTCGTTCGTGCAATGACGACAGTAAGTGCAATTATATTCTTAGTGACAGCAGACACTCGCGTTGCTACCGCATATATTTTAAATCGTGTGGAAGACGGAGAATACGGCATTGCAATTGCATACGGCTCTATCTTAATTGTGGTGATGATGACAATTATTTTGTTCTTCGACTGGATTGTAGGCGATACGCGTATCTCTCGTTCTAAAGCGAAAAAAATGAATTAACTCGTTAAGTTGTAGGTAAAAATTATGAGTAATAATGATTTCTTAGTATTAAAAAATATCACAAAAGCATTTGGTAAAGCGGTCGTCATTGATAATTTAGATTTAACGATCAAACGTGGCACGATGGTAACATTGTTAGGGCCATCAGGCTGTGGTAAAACCACCGTATTACGTTTAGTGGCAGGGTTAGAAAATCCAACTTCAGGTCAAATTTTTATTGATGGCGAAGACGTAACAAAATCCTCTATTCAAAATCGAGATATTTGTATTGTCTTCCAATCTTACGCACTTTTCCCACATATGAGCATTGGCGATAACGTCGGCTACGGCTTAAAAATGCAGGGCATTAGCAAAGAAGAACGTGCTAAACGTGTAAAAGAGGCTTTAGAATTAGTGGATTTAGCAGGCTTTGAAGATCGTTTTGTTGATCAAATTTCGGGTGGGCAACAACAACGTGTCGCATTGGCTCGTGCTTTAGTATTAAAACCAAAAGTCCTATTGTTTGATGAACCATTAAGTAATTTAGATGCAAACTTACGTCGTTCAATGCGTGAAAAAATCCGTGAATTGCAACAACGTTTAGGCATTACCTCGCTTTATGTGACTCACGACCAAACAGAGGCCTTTGCGGTATCTGATGAAGTTATCGTTATGCATAAAGGTAAAATTATGCAAAAAGCACCAGCGAAAGAGCTTTATTTACGACCAAATTCTTTGTTCTTAGCAAACTTTATGGGAGAATCCAGTATTTTCCATGGAAAATTAGAAAATGGCGTGGTGGATATTAATGGCTATCATGTACCTTTAAAAGACGCTGCACAGTTTAATTTACCCGATGGCGAATGCTTAGTAGGTATTCGCCCAGAAGCAATTTATCTTGCTGCAGAGGGCAGCGATGCACAACGTTGCGAGATTAAAAGTGCGGTCTATATGGGCAACCATTGGGAAGTGGTTGCAAACTGGGCGGGCAAAGATTTACTGGTAAATTGTAAACCAGAGGATTTTAATGCTGATTTAAAACAAGCCTATGTAAATTTATCTGATCACGGTATTTTCTTATTGAAGAAAGAGTAATCCAAGTATAAAAAAGTGCGGTGAAATTTCACCGCACTTTTGAGATTACAATTAAGGGGAAGGCTTTTCCCCTTTCTTATTTCTGTTATTAAATCGCCCAACCGGCTGCATAGAATGCAACGAGTACGATTGCAATAATCACAGTGCCTGCATTTAAGCGTTTAATATCGCCACTCACGATTCTTCCAATCACTAATGCCGCAAAACCTAACATAATGCCTGTTACGATATTGGCGGTAAGTACGATAAACACTGCGCAGATTAATCCGCTCATCGCGCCAACGAAATCATCGAAATCTAATTTGCTTACATTGCTTAACATTAATAAACCAACGTACATTAATGCTGGGGCTGTGGCGTATCCAGGCACTAAGAAAGCTAATGGTTGGAAGAAAAGCATTAATAAGAATAACACACCAACAACGATTGCAGTAATACCAGTTTTACCGCCTGCTGCTGTTCCTGCTGCTGACTCAATATAAACGGCAGCTGGTGCTGTACCGAATAAACCTGAGAATAAGCTACTGATTGAGTCTGAAGTTAGGGCTTTACCGCCATTGATAATTTGGCCATCCTTATCAAGCAAGTCGGCTTGACCTGCCACTGCACGAATTGTACCAGTCGCATCAAATACGGCGGTCATCACGAGAGCAAATACCACCGGCAAGATTGCAGGTTGTAGTGCGCCTATAAAGTCTAATTGTAAGAAAAGAGAGTTTTCGCCAAAAGTTGGCATTTTGAAAATTTCTCCGCCAAATTTTACATTTGGATCAAAAATTAAACCGACGATAGTAATAGCGATAATGACCCATAAAATACCGCCTTTAATTTTCATTTTTTCAAGACCAATAATTAACGCTAAACCAATTAAGGACATCATTACTGGGAATGAAGTAAAATCGCCTAATTTTACTGGCAAGCCAGCTTGGTTGCTGACAACTAAACCAACGCCGTTTGCCGCAATTAAAAGTAAAAAAAGTCCGATACCAATGCCTGCTCCGTGAGCGATACTGGCTGGTAAATTACGCAAAATCCATGCACGGATACCTGTGGCAGAAATTAAGGTAAACACAACCCCCATTAAGAATACTGCGCCTAGGGCAACAGGAATGGCGACCTTTTGACCGATTACTAAGCTAAATGCTGTAAAAGCAGTAAGAGAAATTGCACAACCAATTGCCATTGGTGCATTTGCCCATAAGCCAATTAAGATAGAGCCTAACCCTGCAACTAAACAGGTCGCAATAAAGACAGATTCCGCAGGAAAACCTGCTGCACCGAGCATATTGGGTACTACGATGACAGAATAAACCATTGCTAAGAACGTGGTTAAACCCGCGATAATTTCTTGACGAACAGTTGAACCACGTTGTTTGAGTTCAAATGTTTTTTCTAAAGTTGGCATAGTGTTCCTTGAAGTTAAGTAAAAAATTGGAAGTAATAAGGTGCGCTATTCTACATCATAAAAATAAGAAGTAAACGTTTGCGTAAGTTTTATTTAGGGGAAAGTGCGGTCAAAATTATGAATAGTTATAAAATAATCTATTTGCTGATTTTCTCTACAAATGAGACTGCGAGTCAGCAGAAAAACTGCTATACTTATTGCGTTTTTTAACTTGATAAAATGAAGGAAACAAAATGGCTGATTTTAATCAAATTTTAACGCCAGGCGATGTAGATGCTGGCATTATCAATGTAGTAAACGAAATTCCCGAAGGTAGCTGCCATAAAATCGAATGGAATCGTAAAGTTGCGGCATTCCAGTTAGATCGTGTTGAGCCAGCAATTTTCGCAAAACCAACTAACTATGGTTTTATTCCACAAACTTTAGATGAAGATGGCGATGAGTTAGATGTGTTATTAATCACTCGCCAACCATTAGCAACGGGTGTATTCCTTGAAGCTAAAGTAATTGGTGTCATGAAATTTGTTGATGATGGCGAAGTGGATGACAAAATCGTTTGTGTTCCAGCAGATGATCGTGATACAGGCAATGCCTACAATTCATTAGCAGATTTACCTGCGAATTTAATTAAACAAATTGAGTTCCATTTCAATAACTATAAAGCACTTAAGAAACCTGGCTCAACGAAAGTAACGTATTGGGGCGATGTAGAAGAAGCGAAAGAAGTGATTCGTGAGTCTATTAAACGTTGGAATGAGCGTTAATTAATAAACACATTTGATTGTAAAAATCCCTGATTCTTTGAGTCGGGGATTTTTTATAATGAGTTTCAAGAATTTAGACAATAAAAAAATACCTTTCGGTACTTGCTTTATTTTCAAGTGGTGGGTCGTGAAGGATTCGAACCTTCGACCAACGGATTAAAAGTCCGCTGCTCTACCGACTGAGCTAACGACCCAATTCGATGATTTTAAAGTGAATTTTAAAACCTTTAGATTGGTATTTAAATGGTGCCCGAAGCCAGACTTGAACTGGCACGCCTCGAAAGGCGAGGGATTTTAAATCCCTTGTGTCTACCGATTCCACCACTCGGGCAAATTGGAGCGGGAAACGAGGCTCGAACTCGCGACCCCGACCTTGGCAAGGTCGTGCTCTACCAACTGAGCTATTCCCGCATTTATCACTAATCAGCATTGCTGCGTGACAACGGGGCGTATTTTACGGATTTATATATTACTGTCAAACGAAAAAAATAAAAAATATTTTATTTGCTTAAAAATAACTCAAATATAGATGGTTATCATAAAAAATAACTGTGTTTTATTTAAATTTATAATTGAATATTATCTAGCAAGCTTCCTTTTGCTGTTTGTAAATATTGGATCATTGACCATATAGTTAAAATAGCGGCGATATAAAGTAAGATAATTGCTGCTATTTCCATATAGTTGTTATAACGCCATAATAATCCACCTAGTGCTAACATTTGTGCTGTGGTTTTCCATTTTCCCCACCAAGATACTGCAACTTTATTACGTTCTCCAAGTTCAGCCATCCATTCACGTAATGCGGAAATTATAATTTCGCGAGAAATCATAATAATAGCAGGAATCGTAATCCAAAGAGAGTGTTTATATTCAACGATTAGCACTAAGGCTGCAACAACCATTACTTTATCAGCAACAGGATCTAAAAAAGCCCCAAATCTTGTAGTTTGTTTCCATTTACGAGCCAAATAGCCATCAAGCCAATCAGTAACGCCAGCAATAAAGAATATGAATGTAGTAATAAAAGGGGAAGATTCGATAGGTAAATAAAATGCAATCACGAAAAACGGAATCAGAATTACGCGAAACACCGTTAGGAAAATAGGAATATTAAATTTCATAGAAATGAACCGCTCTTGGGGTTAGGGATGCATCTATTCTAAAGTATCTAAGAATATAAAAAAAGCCACATTATGTGGCTTTCTTGTAAATAATTATGGATTAAAGTTTATCTGTGTTTTGTTTTAAGTATTTTGCAACGCCTTCTGGGTTATCTTTCATCCCTTCTTTACCTTTTTCCCATTGTGCTGGGCATACATCACCGTGTTCTTCATGGAATTGTAATGCATCAACCATACGTAACATTTCATCAATGTTACGACCTAATGGAAGATCGTTTACTACTTGGTGACGAACTACGCCATTTTTGTCGATTAAGAATGAAGCACGCAGTGCAACGCCAGCTTCTGGATGTTCAATACCGTATGCTTGAGCAATTTCATGTTTTACGTCTGCTGCTAATGCATATTTAACTTGACCGATACCACCATTTTCAGTTGGAGTGTTACGCCATGCATTGTGAGTGAATTGAGAGTCGATAGAAACACCAACTACTTCTACGTCACGTTTTTTGAACTCTTCATAACGGTGGTCAAATGCGATTAACTCAGAAGGGCAAACAAAGGTAAAGTCTAACGGATAGAAAAAGATTACTGCAGCTTTTCCAGCAATGTGTTTTTTAAAGTTGAAGTTATCAACGATTTCGCCATTGCCTAATACAGCAGATGAAGTAAAATCTGGTGCTTGACGGGTTACTAATACCATAGTCATTATTCCTCTATAAAGTGAAGTTAAAATTTTGCTAAAAAAACAGCAGTAAGATTCTAATGAAAATGACCGCACTTTTATAGTCGGTTTTGTCTATTGAAGAAATTAATTTAATTTAAAGTAAGGAAATATATGCGAGCAAAATATCATCTTTCAACAACATTTATTCATTCAGGTCGTCAGAAGCGTTTTTCTCAGGGCGCGGTAAATCCTGTATTACAGCGAGCTTCTTCATTAGTATTTGACAGTATTGAAGATAAAAAATATGCAACAAAAAATCGTGCTAAAGGCGAGTTATTTTATGGCCGTCGTGGGACGCTAACACATTTTGCGTTACAAGATTTAATGTGCGAAATGGAGGGGGGAGCTGGTTGTTATCTTTATCCTTGTGGGGCAGCTGCAGTCACTAATTCTATTCTTTCTTTTGTTAAAACTGGTGATCATGTATTGATGAGCGGAGCCACTTATGAGCCAACTCAGGATTTCTGTAATATTGTGCTGAAAAAAATGCAGATCGATACAACTTATTACGATCCACTTATTGGTGCTGATATTGCAACGCTTATTCAACCGAATACAAAAGTACTTTTTTTAGAAGCACCGAGTTCTATCACAATGGAAATTCCCGATATTCCGACTATTGTGAAAGCTGCAAGAACGGTGAATCCTAATATTGTGATTATGATTGATAATACTTGGTCGGCAGGTGTTCTATTTAAAGCGTTAGAGCATGACATTGATATTTCTATTCAAGCGGGGACGAAATATTTAGTGGGGCATTCAGATATTATGATTGGTACTGCCGTTGCGAATGCGCGAACTTGGGATCAACTTAGAGAACATTCCTATTTAATGGGGCAAATGGTGGATGCGGATTCTGCTTATACGACTGCTCGTGGTATTCGTACATTGGGTGTACGATTAAAACAACATCAGGAAAGCAGTATTAAAGTAGCAAAATGGTTGAGTGAGCAACCAGAAGTAAAAACGGTGTATCATCCATCCTTACCAAGTTGCCCTGGCCATGAATTCTTTTTACGTGATTTTAGTGGAAGCAGTGGTTTATTTTCTTTTGAATTAACCCAGCGATTAACCTCAGAGCAAGTATCAAAATTTATGGATCATTTTGAGCTTTTCACTATGGCTTATTCATGGGGAGGATTTGAGTCTCTAATTCTTTGTAATCAACCAGAAGAAATTGCACATATTCGTCCAAATATTAAACGTAACCTTACGGGTTCATTAATTCGTGTGCATATCGGCTTTGAAGATGTAGATGAATTGATTGTAGATTTAAAAGCTGGATTTGAGCGAATTGCCTAAAAGTGCGGATAAAAAAATGCCTGTTTTACACAGGCGTTTTTTATAGGATTATTTTTGTTCTGAAACTAAACCAATTTGGGAACCGTCAGCAAAATGAATTGAAGTCCCAATAATATCGACTTGAATACTTTTTCCTTGTTGTAAGTGAGGACGAATTTGAGAAAGTACTGCTTCTTCATTGGTTGATAAGGTAACGGTTTCATTTGCTTTCGGTGCAATTGTTTTTCCAAATTGTAATGCGGGAAGATTTGCTATATAGAACGGTTGGTTATTTTCTTTATAAATAGTTAGCCATTGTGCTTCTGAAATTGCTTTATCGCTTAAATTTGTAATTTCATAAGTGATAGAAAAGGATTTTAAATCATCAGTAACAGAAACATTAGTAACTTTTATGTTTGCAACTTTTTGAAATTCTTCATTAGCTTGAGCAACTAATTCATCTATTTTTATTTGTACCTGTTGTTCTGATTGGGTGGTTGCTGGTTGTGCAGCTTCTGTTGTGGGTTGAGCTTTTTCTACAGCAGGTTGAGTTGTTTCTACTGCGGGTTTTTCAGCTTGTTTTTGCTCTTTATCGTTACAAGCGGTTAAGGTAATAGAACTTGCGATGATAGTTGCGAAAAGAAAAGATTTATTAAATTTCATTGTAAATTCCTTCATTATGTTTTATCAGCTAGGTTGTACTCACCTTTAAGGGTTATAATTATAGCTTATGTGGGTCCTTACGACAGTCTTTTCTTTTGAAAGTTCATAGAAGTTGTTTTATCATATTTTTCGTTTTCCTTAATCAACAGAGAAGCACAATGAAACATATTCATATCTTAGGTATTTGTGGCACATTTATGGGCGGTGTGGCGATGATTGCTAAACAAATGGGCTATCACGTAACGGGTTCCGATACTAATGTTTACCCTCCAATGAGCACTTTTTTAGAAGAGCAAGGTATTGAGATTATTCCAAATTATGATGTTGCACAATTACAACCTGCGCCTAACATGGTAATTGTTGGTAATGCGATGAAACGCGGTAATCCTTGCGTAGAATATGTGTTGGAAAATAATTTGAAATATACATCTGGCCCTCAATGGTTACATGATCATTTATTGCGAGATCGTTGGGTATTGGCGGTTTCTGGTACGCATGGAAAAACAACGATAACAGGCATGCTAACTTGGATTCTGGAACAAAATGGTTTAAAACCTGGTTTTTTAATCGGTGGTATTGCGGGTAATTTCGGTATTTCCGCCCGTTTAGGCGAAAGTCCTTATTTTGTTATTGAAGCTGATGAATATGATACGGCTTTCTTTGATAAACGTTCGAAATTTGTCCATTACAATCCACGTACACTTATCGTAAATAACATTAGTTTTGATCACGCTGATATTTTTGACGATCTCAAAGCGATTCAACGCCAATTTCATCATATGATTCTAACCATTCCGGCAAGTGGCTTGGTATTAAGTTCGGCGAGTGAACAAAGTGCAAAAGAAACTTTGGCATTGGGATGTTGGTCGCAACAACAATTTTTAGGCAAGGATAACGAATGGTTTGCTGAACGTATCACAAATGATGCTTCACATTTTGCGGTCTTCCATCATGGAGAAAAAGTGGCAGAAGTAAAATGGAATGTAGTCGGACAACATAATATGCATAATGCGTTAATGGCAATAGCGGCTGCTCATCATGCGGGTGTGGCTATTGAAGATGCGTGTAAAGCATTGGGATCTTTTGTGAATGCTAAACGTCGTTTAGAAGTGAAAGGCGAAGTTAATGGCATTATAGTTTATGATGATTTTGCGCATCATCCAGAAGCTATTCTTGCTACGCTAACTGCTTTGCGAGATAAAGTAGGTGGCGGCGTGCGAATTCTTGCCGTGCTTGAGCCTCGTTCTAACACAATGAAAATGGGGGTTCATAAAGATGAAATTGCGCCTGCGCTTGGTCGAGCTGATGCCGTGTTTATGCTTCAACCTGAACAACTTCCTTGGGAAGTGGCAGATATTGCAAACCAATGTGTACAACCTGCTTATTGGCACGCAAATTTGGATCGATTAGTGGATATGATTGTTGCAGAGGCTCAACCTACGGATCATATTTTAGTGATGTCTAACGGCAGTTTTGGTGGCATTCATCAAAAAATTCTTGATAAACTAAAACTGAAATAATAAAAGTGCGATTAATTTAGAAAATGTTTTTAAATGAACCGCACTTTTTATTTATCTGACTTTAATTTGTAATTCATAAAAAGGAACATTTATACAATGGCTGATCCACATATTAAATCACCGATGGATTTTTTAGATAATCTGACTGTCATTATTTATCGCACTGGCTTTGTGATAGCGGCGTTGGCTCTTCTTGCCATGAGTTGGTATCCAGATTTATCACTCACATTTATATTAATTGCGGCAACTTGCTGTGCATCTTCGTTACACATTTATCTCAAATCCTTCCGATTGCTTTTTCAATTTGCTACTTGGATAGGATTACTTTTTTATATTAATCATTATCCTGCTTTGGCTCTTGGTGGTGCGTTACTTACTTTAGGTGGTTTGTGTTTTAAAGAATATTTTTGTTTCCGCGTACCTTTGCTAAATTTACAGCCGATATTTGTGGCTTGCTTGTGGTTTTCGTGGGTATTAAATAATTTTATCGCACTACGAATTTTTTCTATTATTTCTGGCGTATTACTTTTAGTTTTAGCGATACAAAAATGGCGAATGCCTTTGCATTTTGATATTGGAGATAAAACTAAATATCAAATTTAGAAAAGAAAATGACCGCACTTTTATTATGTGCGGTCATTGTTTTTAGAAAGGTTTATTTAGCTAAACATTCCATGTAACTATCTGCGGTAGATTGCAAGAATGTTGCATAAGAATTTTTGCCTAAAGTGACTTTATCGCCAATTGGATCGAGTTGTCCTACATTGACTTTAGTATTTTTCGCTAAAGACTCGATCACTTTTGGTGTAAATTGAGGCTCTGCGAATAAGCAATTTACTTTATGTTCATCAATTTCTTCTTTAATGTGTGCTAAAGTTTTTGCACCCGGAGCAACTAATGGATTGATGGTAAAGTAACCTGTTTGTTTTAAACCATAAGCATCGTTGAAATAACCATAAGCATCGTGGAAAACGTAGAAACCTTTGTCTTTTACATTCGCCAGTTGTGCTGTGATTTTTTCACTTTGTTCTGCCAAAGTGCGGTTAAAATCTGAAAGGTTTTTTGCAATCAAATCTTTTTTGTCTGGGAATTGTGCAGTTAATTTATCCGCTACTTTTTGTGCAACAATTTTGCTGATAGCGGGAGAATACCAAACGTGCCAGTTTGTTGTTAAACCCTCGTGATGATCGTGATCATGATGTTCGTGATCGTGTTTATGGTCGTGATCGTGTTTATGGTCGTGATCGTGTTCGTGCTTATGATCATGGTCGTGTTCGTGCTTATGATCATGGTCGTGTTTATGATCATGTTTGTGTTCGTGCTTATGGTCATGATCATGATCGCCATCTTCATGGAAATGCTCGTGGTGAGCTTGAATTAATAAAGGTTTAACATCCGCAAGATCGGCAATGGTAATCACTTTTTTGCGTTCAATTTGACTAATTGGCTTGTCTAAAAATGAATCAACATCTTCACCAACCCATACTACTAAATCTGCAGATTTTACTTTTTGAATATCAGATAATTTCAAATTGTAGTCATGCGGAGATGCTCCAGCAGGCACAAGAATTTGTGTGCCAGTTACACCCTCTGCAATAGACGAAACAATAAAGCCCAAAGGTTTTACTGATGCCAATACATCAGCATTTGCCATCATTGGTGCGCTTAAAAGTGCGGTAGAAATGGCACTAATTTTTAAAAGTTTTTTCATATTTCTGTTTCCTTACTTGTTGATAATCATTAGTAAAGGGCAAAAGCCTACGCTCTTTTCTGTAAATTGCAATGATTTTATAGTAAAAAAGGGGGAAAATTTTTCATTTTTAAAGTAAATGGATTTCATTCGATAAAAAATGCACATTCATAGTTAATGTGCATTTTCAAAGGATTAAGATTTCTTCTTGAGTAATTTATCTATTACACGAGAAACAGCAAAAAAACCAAAAGTTGCAGTTATCATTGTGGCTGCACCAAACCCGTTTGCGCAATTCATTGTGGCTGAAATTGCACAACCTTCAGTCATTTGTGGAAATATTAAAGGTTGTGTTGAAAATACCGCATCGATACTAAATTTGCGTTTTGGATTTTGGCTAAAATTGTAATCCTTGCGTAAAACTGACCGCACTTTAGCAAGGAGCGGATCTTGAATGGTTTTACTCAGATCGGCAATTTGAATTTGGGTTGGATCAGTTTGACCACCAGCACCACCAATAGTAATCACATTAATTTTGTGACGTTTACAATAAGCAATCAGCGACGCTTTAGTTTTCACATTGTCAATAGCATCAATTACGTAGTCATAGCCTCGATTGAGGTAATCTGCTTGATTTTCTGGCGAGATAAAATCATCAATAATATTGACGGTACATTCTGGGTTAATTAATTTTACTCGCTCTGACATCACTTCAGTTTTTAATTTGCCGATTGTGCCGCTCATCGCAGGAAGTTGGCGATTGATATTCGTGACGCAAATATCATCCATATCAATTAATGTGAGTTTGCCAATGCCAGATCGTGCTAAGGCTTCAACAACCCAAGAACCTACGCCGCCAATGCCAATTATGCAAATATGGGCTTGGCGTAAGTGCGCTAAGCCATCGGGTGTATAAAGTCGTCCAATACCGCCGAAACGTTGTTCGTAATTATCTATTCTAGACATTATTGTAATACCCATACTCTACCGTAGTGTTTTGAAAGCCCTGCAATATGTCCTGCTCTAGCACCGATACCACGATATAAGTCAAAGTGATGACCTTTCACTGCACCGCCTACATCAAGTGCAACCATTAAGTGTAATTTGTGTGTGCCAAGCCAGTTTCCATTATTATCAATATCTGGTACTTCGACTAAAAGTACAGAGCCAGATGGGATAACATTGCGATCTGATGCCACTGAAGCCATTGCTACAAGAGGAACGCCCGCAGAGCCTTTCACTTTGCCACTTGGATCATTTTTAAAGAAGACATAAGCTTCATTGCGCTCTAACAAGCTTTGTACACGCGATGGATTACGATTGCCCCACTCTCGAATTGCTTGAATAGACATTTTTTCTTTTGGAATTTCGCCATCTTCCACTAATAAACGCCCGATAGCCGTGTAAGGGAAACCATTTTGTCCTGCGTAAGCAAAATAGTTAAGATTGCCATCGCCAAAATCTACATAACCACTGCCTTGTACCCCAAGTAAAAAGTTTTCCAACATGGAATCGCTATATGCTAACTCTAGTCCTTTCCCCACTAATGCTCCCGCGTAAATTTGCACTCGACTTAGACGTTTTTTCACAGGCATACGATAAATTGGATTTTTAAATTGACCTTGTGGGGTATGACGAGCATAAAGTATAGGCGAATAATAGCCTGTCATCAGTACATTTTGATACCCATCAAATCCACGCATAATTTGCGGATGGATATTAAATTGAGTGAGTTCATTAATATTTGCCCCAGAAAGAACCCAATTTGTAATCTTTTCATAATTGTCGTAAAAATTGGCGGAAAGTTTACTCGAATAATTTTTTATATTGGAAAGCTGTGTTAAAAAATCGCCTTGATTTATTACCGCACTTTGGTTTTCTATGTTGGATACAGGCACAAGCGCTGCTTGCTGATAAGTTCGATTGGTATATTTTGCACCGAATTGTTGAGGATCACTACCATTTAAGGTGGTGGGAATCTGAATGTTTTTTATGTTAGAGGTACAAGACACCAAAAGTGCGGTAATAATTGAGATAGAAAAAGTTTTGAACCAAAATGGTTTACACACCGACATTTTCAATCCTAAAGTAAGCAGAAATAAGGTCGCATACGCTATCAAAATTTACAGAAAACAACCAGTGTTATTTAGTGAAATTGCTTAATAAAACTACACATTGAACATTTTATTAACAAACAATTGATAAAGTTTTGTTTAATTCTTGCAATTAAATTTTAAGCGAGTATAGTACGCCTCATCAGACGCGGGGTGGAGCAGCTTGGTAGCTCGTCGGGCTCATAACCCGAAGGCCGTCGGTTCAAATCCGGCCCCCGCAACCAACAAATTTTGAAGCCCTGATTTAGAAAATCGGGGCTTTTCTTTTTACAGTTTAACTCGCTATGATGATCTCAATTAGATCATCTTTTTCTATGCTATAATCCCTCAAAATTTTCAAAATCGGTACCTAAATGAAACAATTATTTGCAACGACTTCTCGTGGCTTTGAAGAATTATTAAAAGTTGAACTCACTGAACTTGGTGCGCAAGAGGCAAAAGTGGTTCAAGGTGGCATTCATTATCAAGCTGATGACGAAACTTTATACCGCACTTTGCTTTGGTCACGCCTTGCTTCACGCATTTTATTTCCTTTGATTGAAACCAAAATTTACAGTGATTTGGATCTTTATGCGGCTGTTTCAGGCTTTAATTGGTTAGGGCTATTTGATGAACGAGTTACATTCTTTGTCGATTTTAATGGAACCAACCAAGAAATTCGTCATACTCAATTTGGTGCGATGCGTGTTAAAGATGGAATTGTCGATTACTTTGAACGTCAAGGTAAAACTCGTCCCGATGTAGATAAAATTCAGCCGGACGTGCGTATCCATGCTTATTTAAACCGTGAAAATTTAGTGATTTCTTTAGATTTAAGTGGAGAAGCATTACATTTGCGAGGCTATCGTGAAGATGCAGGTCAAGCGCCTTTACGTGAAACTCTAGCTGCGGCAATTGTTATGCGTTCAGGTTGGCAAGTGGGTTCTCCATTAGTGGATCCAATGTGTGGTTCAGGTACGCTTTTAATTGAGGCGGCACAAATGGAAGCCAAAATTGCACCGCAACTTTATCGTTTACATTGGGGATTTGATTTTTGGAAAGCGCATAATCAATCGGCTTGGGAAAAAGTAAAAAATGAAGCTATTGAATTAGCAGAAGAAAAACAACGTGAAATTCAACCGCACTTTTATGGATTTGACCTCGATCACCGCGTATTAAAAAAGGCGCAGAAAAATGCACAAAATGCAGGTGTTTCACATTTAATTAAATGGCAGCAAGGTGATGTTGCAGCGTTGAAAAATCCTCGTTTAAATGAAGTCGGTACGGTTATCTGTAATCCACCTTATGGGGAACGCTTAGGCACAACCCCAGCATTGATCGCGCTCTATTCTGTATTTGGGCAAAGACTTAAAAAAGAATTTTGTGGTTGGAATGTTTCTGTTTTTAGTAGCGAATCCACATTACTTGATTGTTTGAGAATGCGTGCCAGCCGACAGTTTAAAGCCAAAAATGGCCCATTAGATTGTGTGCAGAAGAATTATCAAGTTTCAGAACGAAAATCTGACGAAATTACCGCTGAAAATGAACTAGAATTTAACCGCACTTCGGAGGTGGCAACTGATTTTGCTAATCGATTACAAAAAAATATTAAGAAAATTAGTAAATGGGCAAAGCAACAAGGATTAGACGCTTATCGTTTATATGATGCCGATTTGCCAGAATATAATTTAGCCGTTGATCGTTATGCAGATTACATTGTTGTGCAAGAATATGCAGCACCGAAAAATATTGATGAAAATAAAGCGCGTCAGCGTTTGTTAGATGCGGTTACTGCAACTTTGCACGTTACAGGTGTAGAAACGAATAAGTTGATCCTCAAAGTTCGTCAGAAACAAAAAGGTACTAACCAATATGAGAAATTAGCCAATAAAGGCGAATACTTTTATGTGAATGAATATGGCGCGCAGCTTTGGGTAAATTTGACAGATTATTTAGACACGGGCTTATTTTTAGATCACCGTTTAACAAGAAAAATGATTGGAGCGTTGGCAAAAGGTAAAGATTTCTTGAACTTATTTGCTTATACTGGTTCTGCAACTGTTCATGCGGCACTTGGTGGTGCTAAATCGACAACGACCGTTGATATGTCTAATACTTATCTTAATTGGGCGGAGCAAAATCTTATTTTGAATGATATTGAAGGTAAACAACATAAATTAATTCAAGCAGATTGCCTTCAATGGTTAGAAAAATGTGATCGTCAATTTGATTTGATATTTGTGGATCCACCGACGTTTTCGAATTCTAAACGTATGGAAGAGAGTTGGGATGTTCAACGAGATCATGTGAAATTGATGAGCAACCTAAAACGAGTTTTGTCGAATAATGGCACAATTGTTTTCTCGAATAATAAACGTGGATTCAAAATGAATTTAGTTGCGTTGGAAGAATTAGGTTTAAGTGCGGTAGAAATTTCGCATAAAACATTGCCTCTAGATTTTGAACGTAATAAACAAATTCATAATTGTTGGATGATTCAACATATATAATGATTTGCTAAGTTGTAAAAATAGTCGAAAAAATAGTGAATTTTAAACAAACTGAATAAAAAACTATCGCTCAAACATTTTTTTTCAAAAAGTGCTAGACAAGATTTTATTAAATCATTAATATACGCCTCCGCAACGACGCAGTAACGCGTTCGTAGCTCAGTTGGATAGAGCGTTGGCCTCCGGAGCCAAAGGTCGCAAGTTCGAATCTTGTCGAGCGCGCCAGGTCAGTGCAATAACAGCTCCTAATGGTGGCTATAGCTCAGTTGGTAGAGCCCTGGATTGTGATTCCAGTTGTCGTGGGTTCGAATCCCATTAGCCACCCCATCTTATCTATATAAGATCTGACGGCGAGTAGCGCAGCTTGGTAGCGCAACTGGTTTGGGACCAGTGGGTCGTAGGTTCAAATCCTATCTCGCCGACCACTTTATTTTGCTCTTTAACAATATATCAGACAATCTGTGTGGGCACTTGTTGATTGACTTGTTTTAAAAATATTTTTTAATTTTGAAGTCTTAATAGGTGCTTAACTGAAAATTCATAATTACTTTTTTAAGTAGTGTTTATTTATAGCTAAGCAGTATATTGAGCGATTGAACTTGAATTGAAGAGTTTGATCATGGCTCAGATTGAACGCTGGCGGCAGGCTTAACACATGCAAGTCGAACGGTAGCAGGAGGAAGCTTGCTTTCTTGCTGACGAGTGGCGGACGGGTGAGTAATGCTTGGGAATCTGGCTTATGGAGGGGGATAACGACGGGAAACTGTCGCTAATACCGCGTAGAATCGGAAGATGAAAGTGCGGGACTGTAAGGCCGCATGCCATAGGATGAGCCCAAGTGGGATTAGGTAGTTGGTGGGGTAAAGGCCTACCAAGCCTGCGATCTCTAGCTGGTCTGAGAGGATGACCAGCCACACTGGAACTGAGACACGGTCCAGACTCCTACGGGAGGCAGCAGTGGGGAATATTGCGCAATGGGGGAACCCTGACGCAGCCATGCCGCGTGAATGAAGAAGGCCTTCGGGTTGTAAAGTTCTTTCGGTATTGAGGAAGGTTGATGTGTTAATAGTACATCAAATTGACGTTAAATACAGAAGAAGCACCGGCTAACTCCGTGCCAGCAGCCGCGGTAATACGGAGGGTGCGAGCGTTAATCGGAATAACTGGGCGTAAAGGGCACGCAGGCGGTTATTTAAGTGAGGTGTGAAAGCCCCGGGCTTAACCTGGGAATAGCATTTCAGACTGGGTAACTAGAGTACTTTAGGGAGGGGTAGAATTCCACGTGTAGCGGTGAAATGCGTAGAGATGTGGAGGAATACCGAAGGCGAAGGCAGCCCCTTGGGAATGTACTGACGCTCATGTGCGAAAGCGTGGGGAGCAAACAGGATTAGATACCCTGGTAGTCCACGCTGTAAACGCTGTCGATTTGGGGGTTGGGGTTTAACTCTGGCGCCCGTAGCTAACGTGATAAATCGACCGCCTGGGGAGTACGGCCGCAAGGTTAAAACTCAAATGAATTGACGGGGGCCCGCACAAGCGGTGGAGCATGTGGTTTAATTCGATGCAACGCGAAGAACCTTACCTACTCTTGACATCCAACGAATCCGATAGAGATATTGGAGTGCCTTCGGGAACGTTGAGACAGGTGCTGCATGGCTGTCGTCAGCTCGTGTTGTGAAATGTTGGGTTAAGTCCCGCAACGAGCGCAACCCTTATCCTTTGTTGCCAGCGATACGGTCGGGAACTCAAAGGAGACTGCCAGTGATAAACTGGAGGAAGGTGGGGATGACGTCAAGTCATCATGGCCCTTACGAGTAGGGCTACACACGTGCTACAATGGCGTATACAGAGGGAAGCGAAGCTGCGAGGTGGAGCGAATCTCATAAAGTACGTCTAAGTCCGGATTGGAGTCTGCAACTCGACTCCATGAAGTCGGAATCGCTAGTAATCGCGAATCAGAATGTCGCGGTGAATACGTTCCCGGGCCTTGTACACACCGCCCGTCACACCATGGGAGTGGGTTGTACCAGAAGTAGATAGCTTAACCTTTAGGAGGGCGTTTACCACGGTATGATTCATGACTGGGGTGAAGTCGTAACAAGGTAACCGTAGGGGAACCTGCGGTTGGATCACCTCCTTACCAAAGACGAGAGACAGCGAGTGCTCACACAGATTGGCTGATAATTGTAGACAAATGAGCAGGAGAAAACATTACCCTTGGGTCTGTAGCTCAGGTGGTTAGAGCGCACCCCTGATAAGGGTGAGGTCGGTGGTTCAAGTCCACTCAGACCCACCACTCTGAGAGTGAGTGAAGCGAAAGGTGTAGTGTAAATAAATAATAACTAAAAGGTAAATAATTAGTTATTAAATTATGATGAAATGGGGATATAGCTCAGCTGGGAGAGCGCCTGCCTTGCACGCAGGAGGTCAGCGGTTCGATCCCGCTTATCTCCACCACTTATCATCGTTAAGTAAATTAGAAAAAGATAAATTAATAATGTATTAAGGTAGTGATTAAACTATTTTAAATATTAGGTTATTTTATTCTTAGTTTTAAGTTTAATTTTAATTTTAATTTTAATTTTAATTTTTTTTAGTTTATTTAACGATGATAACTGAAAAGTTTTATCAACTGTTCTTTAAAAAATTGGAAACAAGCTGAAAACAAGAGATTTTCGAGAGAAAGTCTGAGTGGGCAAGATAGGAAAGTGAAAGAGAGAACTGAAAAGGAAACTCTAAAAACAAAACCTGTTTTGCATAAAATCTTGATTGAACAAAAGCAATCAAGTGTTTAGTTGAATGAAGATACGCATCAAATTGACCGCACTTTGAAGTGAAAACTTAAAGTGATTGAAAACATTTGAGGTTGTATAGTTAAGTGACTAAGCGTACAAGGTGGATGCCTTGGCAATCAGAGGCGAAGAAGGACGTGCTAATCTGCGAAAAGCTTGGATGAGTCGATAAGAGGCGTTTAATCCAAGATATCCGAATGGGGAAACCCAGTAGATGAAGAATCTACTATTAACAAGTGAATTCATAGCTTGTTGAGGCAAACCGGGAGAACTGAAACATCTAAGTACCCCGAGGAAAAGAAATCAACCGAGATTTCGTCAGTAGCGGCGAGCGAAAGCGAAAGAGCCAGTAAGTGATAGCAGTATAGTTAGGAGAATGTGTTGGGAAACACAATCAAAGAGGGTGATAATCCCGTATCTAAAAACCATATTGTGGTACTAAGCTAACGAGAAGTAGGGCGGGACACGTGATATCCTGTTTGAAGAAGGGGGACCATCCTCCAAGGCTAAATACTCCTGATTGACCGATAGTGAACCAGTACTGTGAAGGAAAGGCGAAAAGAACCCCGGTGAGGGGAGTGAAATAGAACCTGAAACCTTGTACGTACAAGCAGTGGGAGCCTGAAAGGGTGACTGCGTACCTTTTGTATAATGGGTCAGCGACTTATATTTTGTAGCGAGGTTAACCGAATAGGGGAGCCGAAGGGAAACCGAGTCTTAACTGGGCGAAGAGTTGCAAGGTATAGACCCGAAACCCGGTGATCTAGCCATGGGCAGGTTGAAGGTTGGGTAACACTAACTGGAGGACCGAACCGACTAATGTTGAAAAATTAGCGGATGACTTGTGGCTGGGGGTGAAAGGCCAATCAAACCGGGAGATAGCTGGTTCTCCCCGAAATCTATTTAGGTAGAGCCTTGAGGTGACACCTTTGGGGGTAGAGCACTGTTTCGGCTAGGGGTCCATCCCGGATTACCAACCCGATGCAAACTACGAATACCAAAGAGTGATACTCAGGAGACACACGGCGGGTGCTAACGTCCGTCGTGGAGAGGGAAACAACCCAGACCGCCAGCTAAGGTCCCCAAGTCTATATTAAGTGGGAAACGAAGTGGGAAGGCTTAGACAGCTAGGATGTTGGCTTAGAAGCAGCCATCATTTAAAGAAAGCGTAATAGCTCACTAGTCGAGTCGGCCTGCGCGGAAGATGTAACGGGGCTGAAATATAGCACCGAAGCTGCGGCATCAGACGAAAGTCTGTTGGGTAGGGGAGCGTTCTGTAAGCGGATGAAGGTTAATCGAGAGGTTAGCTGGACGTATCAGAAGTGCGAATGCTGACATAAGTAACGATAAAACGGGTGAAAAACCCGTTCGCCGGAAGACCAAGGGTTCCTGTCCAACGTTAATCGGGGCAGGGTGAGTCGGCCCCTAAGGCGAGGCTGAAAAGCGTAGTCGATGGGAAACAGGTTAATATTCCTGTACTTGGTAAAGCTGCGATGTGGGGACGGAGTAGGTTAGGTTATCGCACTGTTGGATATGTGCGTTTAAGTTGGTAGGTGGGAAGTTTAGGCAAATCCGGACTTCTATTAAACACTGAGAGATGATGACGAGGCTCTAAGGAGCTGAAGTAACTGATACCACACTTCCAGGAAAAGCCACTAAGCGACAGGCTTTACTAAACCGTACTGAAAACCGACACAGGTGGTCAGGTAGAGAATACTCAGGCGCTTGAGAGAACTCGGGTGAAGGAACTAGGCAAAATAGCACCGTAACTTCGGGAGAAGGTGCGCCGGCGTAGATTGTAGAGATTTACTCTCGAAGGTTGAACCGGTCGAAGATACCAGCTGGCTGCAACTGTTTATTAAAAACACAGCACTCTGCAAACACGAAAGTGGAGGTATAGGGTGTGATGCCTGCCCGGTGCTGGAAGGTTAATTGATGGTGTAATCGAAAGAGAAGCACCTGATCGAAGCCCCAGTAAACGGCGGCCGTAACTATAACGGTCCTAAGGTAGCGAAATTCCTTGTCGGGTAAGTTCCGACCTGCACGAATGGCATAATGATGGCCAGGCTGTCTCCACCCGAGACTCAGTGAAATTGAAATCGCCGTGAAGATGCGGTGTACCCGCGGCTAGACGGAAAGACCCCGTGAACCTTTACTATAGCTTGACACTGAACATTGAATTTTGATGTGTAGGATAGGTGGGAGACTTAGAAGTAGTCACGCCAGTGATTATGGAGTCATCCTTGAAATACCACCCTTTAACGTTTGATGTTCTAACGAAGATTGCGGAACGTGGTCTCGGACAGTGTCTGGTGGGTAGTTTGACTGGGGCGGTCTCCTCCCAAAGCGTAACGGAGGAGCACGAAGGTTTGCTAATCACGGTCGGACATCGTGAGGTTAGTGCAATGGTATAAGCAAGCTTAACTGCGAGACAGACAAGTCGAGCAGGTACGAAAGTAGGTCATAGTGATCCGGTGGTTCTGAATGGAAGGGCCATCGCTCAACGGATAAAAGGTACTCCGGGGATAACAGGCTGATACCGCCCAAGAGTTCATATCGACGGCGGTGTTTGGCACCTCGATGTCGGCTCATCACATCCTGGGGCTGAAGTAGGTCCCAAGGGTATGGCTGTTCGCCATTTAAAGTGGTACGCGAGCTGGGTTTAGAACGTCGTGAGACAGTTCGGTCCCTATCTGCCGTGGGCGTAGGAGAATTGGTTGGGGCTGCTCCTAGTACGAGAGGACCGGAGTGGACGCACCACTGGTGTTCCGGTTGTGTCGCCAGACGCATTGCCGGGTAGCTAAGTGCGGAAGAGATAAGTGCTGAAAGCATCTAAGCACGAAACTTGCCAAGAGATGAGTTCTCCCTGTCTTTAAGACAGTAAGGGTTGTTTAAGACGAAGACGTAGATAGGTCTGGTGTGTAAGTGATGTGAGTCATTGAGCTAACAGATACTAATTGCCCGAGAGGCTTAACTATACAACGCTCAAGTGTTTTTGGGAAAAGAGCGAAAGAGAAGAGAAATTAACTAAACTAAACTAACTATTCAGCTTGTTGCCGATAAGAAGAGAGACGAAAAAAGTGAAGTCGTAAAAGAGAAGAAACAAAGAGAGAAGTTATCAAAGAATTATCCCGGCGGCGATAGTGCGGTGGAACCACCTGAGACCATACCGAACTCAGAAGTGAAACGCTGTAATGCCGATGGTAGTGTGGGGTTTCCCCATGTGAGAGTAGGGCACCGCCGGGTTATCAAATAAAAAATCTAAATTTAAATTTATCTAAGACAGATAAAATTAAATTAAGTAAAAACAGAATTAAAATTAAACAGATTAGATAAAGAATAAATATAGAACCCCAGTTGAAAAACTGGGTTTTTTGTTTTTTCCTAAAAATCAGAATATTTGAATTCTTTGTAAGGTTGTTGTATTGCTGTAAAAAATTTCTCTAGATTAACCATACTTTAATAGATAAATGTAATTATTCCTAAATCTATAAATATATTCTAATACTTTTAAAGTAATTAATAACCTATATGTATTTTGTTCGTACTCTTTACTATTTAGGACATTGCTATAAATTTATAACAGGATACATTGTAATTATGTTATGAAGGTACATTGCTTTTATATGAAAAGTTATATCGAATTATTGATAACTTGTTACATAATACTGTTACTTTAACTTTATTCTTAATAGTTTATTCTAATGATATTCTTATGGTAGAAAAATTAGTAAGGAGAGAGGGTATCGTTTTGAATAGTAATATTTGTGAAAACTAATGATATTAATCGGAAAGAAAGGAAAACAAGAAGAAATATGCGTTGGCTTTGTTGTTAGACTAGACATTAAATTATATTTAAATTTTTAGGTGAGTTTAGTTTCTATTATGAATAGTAATAGGGTAAAGATAAAATATAATTTTAATACTTATCTATAATTTCAGATATTGTATTTATTTTGGATTTATTATTTAAATTTGCTCTTCAAAGAATACTAAAATTAGTATAGGGGATTATACCTATTATCTCTACATTCTTTAATGATGTATTTATCTTAATATATCTCTTATATTAAGATAAATTTTCTGTAAATTTTTTTCAAAAAAGTATATTTATGATTAATCTTGTATAATGGACATTATAGTTAGGTTTTGCCTAATTATAGTTATGATAAAGCCCGATTAGATTCAATCGGGCTATTTATTCTAAAATTTCTGAGATAGGCTAAATTTGATATTCCTACCTGTTCCAGAAGCCAATTCGCCTAGATAAGGGTTATATGCTCGGTTAAATAAATTATCCACCGTAATCTTAATATTCATACCTTTAATTTTTTCAGGAGTCCAAGAAAGGAATAGGTTATGTAGGCTGTATCCTCTTGAAGCTGGTAATGACAAATAATATGATGCTTTGGGGTCTCCAGACGATGGCGATCGATCTTGTCTTCTTACAAACTCAGCACGCCAACCTACTGTGAGATAATATTTTGGAACATTGAAACCTAAAGTAGCAGTTGCCTTTCTAGGGGGAATTTCTGCAATCCATGTTGAGGTTTTACCCCATGGGTTTCTTGGTGAGGTGTCACGTTTTCCTTTTACATAAGAATATGTTAGCTCACCAAATAAATAAGTGGATTGATAATAAGCTTCTAATTCCGCTCCTTGAATAACATAACCAGGTAAATTACGGTAATTACTAATAATTTTAGGACAAATCTTATTATCAACATCTAAAGCATTGCCTACACAATTAACTCCTCTGGTTTTAAATATTTCATTTTTACCACGGTGGTAAAAATAAGTAGCTCTAAATTGAAAGGTATCATCCTCTTGAAATAAATTATTAAGCGTAACAATCCCTCCTCCTCTGGTCTGACTAATCATTTCTTTTTCTAAATTCAAAGAAGTCGCAGGTACAGAAGCTTTACTATATTGTGTCTCATATTGTTCATCAATAACAGGTGCACGCCAAGTTCTACTAAAATTTGTAAATAAACTTAAATAATGGTTTACATCATACTTAAGACCTAAATAATAAGACCAGCCATTATAATTTTTCTGAGAATAATTATGCCCTGCAGATATATCATTATATTGTGGTGCTAAATTTTTCTGTCCTATATTATTGATATGGTCATAACGCGCTCCTGTGCTAAAAATTATATTTTTCCATTTTATTTGATCTTGTAAATAAAACGCCTGTGTATATTGACGTCCAGATGGCATATAATAGGGTTGGAAATAGCCATAATTATAGGTTTTATCATTCATCTTCCCCTTGTGATACATTAAAGTATTTCTTGTGTTTTTTAACCATTGCAAACCAAATAGTAGTTCATGCTCAGCACGCCCAATATTTAGAGTACTTGTGTTACTTATATCAAAAGTAAGATCTGAATAAGTTATCCAACTTTTATTTCCTAATGTACCTAGGAATGAAGAAGTGACTTTCTCATGGCGAGTATCATTCTGTTCTGTTTTACTATAACTCAGCTGAACAGATAAATTAATCCACTTATTATTTTCAGGTAAATAGCGATATTTCAATGAATAACTTTCATCTTTTTGATCTCGATAAACAAGTTTACGTTTCCACGCAACATCAATCCCATAGCGTTTTATTTCTGTTTCTGTTGGTCTTGATGTCACATCTCTTTTTGCTGCCCAAGGTTCCCACCCTTTATGAATGCCATAAACACTGGATAAAGTTAATAAATGTTCAGGAGTAATTTGCCAATTTACTTTTATTAATCCAGTTTTTTGATTATTTTTTGAAAAAAGAATTTTGCTATTGTCTGGTCTTTTATAATCGCCAGCATTTCTTACAGAACCAAATAATAATAAATCAATATTTTTTTGTTCATTTTGTAAAACTAGTGCAGTGCTATAAGTTTTTTGGTTATTATTGCTATTATTTCCATACTTTAACAAACCACCTATTTTCTGGTTTTCTTTCAAGAAATCCCTAGCATCCCTAGTTTCAAATTTTACAGTTCCAGCAAAACCACCATTACCATATTGAGGAGAATAATTTCCTTTATCCACAGTTACTTTTCTTAACAATTCGGGTTCAATAAAAATAGAACCCTGTTGGTATTTTTCAAAACTTTTTGTCGCTCCATCTAACTGAACTCTAACATCTTCAGCGTCACCCATTCCATTAATATTTAATGTTTGTCCGCCAGGGCGAAACCCACCTGCCATATTCACACCTGGCAAAATATTAATTAAATTCGCTGCATTGTCAGCTTGTTGTTGTTCGATATTTTTCTGTTTTAATACTGAACGACCAGGTAGTTTATTACTATCCTCGTCAGTGTTCACAATGATAGGTAATAACTCCTCTCTATTAGAATTAGAAGAATTTTGCTTTGCGGTTACATTGAGTTGAATACCTACAAAGGTGACTAATAAAAAGATACGTTTATTAATTATAATATTCATATACCCCCTTAAATCTTAATGATAATTATTTATATCTATTCTAAATTTAACGATGATAAAAAACAAGATATTTTTACTTATATAAATTAATTGTAAGATGACGGATAAAAAAGATAAATGTCATAATCTATGAACAATGGATTTAGTTGTAAAAGATGTATTTAAAAATGAATTTCTAGAAAAATAGTGAGTTTACAGATAAAAATACCATATAAATGGTAAAATGACCCATATTTGATCTGCACCCAAAAAATTAGACTAAATCAGCAACTAACTAAGATGCAGATTTTTTATAGCCAAATACAACACTCTTTTCAAACAACAAGTCATCGAATTTTATATTCAAAATGGTAAAAATCATTCACTCATCCGTAAACATTTTCAACTTGACAGCAGAACATTGCGAGATTAGATTAACCAGTTTAATCATAGTAGAATCAATGGGTTAGCTGTGCTGGGTAAGAAGCGAAATTACTCACTTAAATTTAAACTTAACGTGATACAAACGGTTAAAAATGGGCAATTTTTTGTAGAAACTTCCTGTTTATACTTTGGTATTGCTGATCAGCTTGTTATTATCCGATGGTTACAAGTCTTTGAAAAAAGCATAAATGGCTTAATACCCAAACATGGAGGTTTCTTAAGCATGGAACCTAAATACCTTAAAATTGCCATCCAAACCGAACCACTGAAGATGAACGTTTGAAATATTGGATTTTGGAGCTGGAAGCAAAGAATGTCATTCTAAAAAAGATGAAAGGCATCTTTGGATGATGTATTACGGTGAACTATTTGAGACGTTTGAAGAAATGAAAAAACGCTCCATAAGTATATTCATTATTACGCCATGAGCTCATTCAGGGGATACTAAAAGGACTGAGCTATGTGAATGATAGAACTCAGTCCTTGAATTAAATAAGTCTAACTTCTTATGGAAGATCAAAGATACGGGGCATTATTGTTTATACTTTTAGTTCTTCAATTTTTCTCACATTTTCGATAGCTTGATCAGCCTCAATGCGTTGTATAAAAGCTGAAAGTTGAGTTAAGTGGCTGAAATCTATGCCTACTGCTCGACACCAATTTAGCATAATGTAAAGATACGCATCGGCAACTGAAATCGATTCGCCAAAATAGATATGGCTTTCTAAATGTTCATTTGCGACTGCAAGTTGATCTAAAATTTGCTCTACTGATAGCTGGCGAATAGTGTGTGAGAGTGTTTCGTTATCTTTCGCATAGTTTGGTAAACGGAATAGAGGCACAAAAGATTTATGAATATCCGCATTAAAAAATGCTAACCAGCGAGCGGCTTTGGCTTTATCACGTACCGTTTTGCTACCGAATAATTTTGAATTCGGATAAAGTTCATCTAAATAGTGCAAAATTGCTTGATTTTGCGATAGAACTAAATCGCCATCAACTAATACGGGTACTGCCCCGCGTGGATTCAATGATAAAAATTCAGGTGATTTAATTAACTCACGCGTGACAGCTTCAAATTCATAATCCGCATTTTCACGTATTTTTACCCACTCTAATGCCACATGTGGAACAAATGAGCACGCACCAATTAAACCATATAATTTCATAAAATACTCCTGTTGGTTTATGATCTATTGATGGAATTATACTGTTTTATACGAGGAATATCTAATTTATTGAAATTGCTTCTTACTATTGTTTTAATCGTAAAGTGAACTAATAATTTAGTTACTTTGATATATTTTTTAGAGTAATGTCCTAGATATTGATGTCAATTGAAAGATCGATTTTTATGATTTAAGCACGAAAAATAAGGATTGAGGGAGTATAATAATTACATATTTATGAGTATTTGGAATATTTGCTAATTATTTTTGAATTTATAAGATGATAGTATACGGAATATTAATGGAGTTCATGATATATAGGTGATACCTTTAGAAGACAGAACGTTAGGATACTAAAAAACCTTGGGACATCCCAAGGTTTTTTAGATTATCATTAAATATAATGAATTATGCACCCAAACGCTCTTTAATACGAGCTGATTTACCTGAACGTTCACGTAAGTAGTAAAGTTTAGCTTTACGTACCGCACCTTTACGTTTAACTGCGATAGAGTCTACAGCTGGAGAGTGAGTTTGGAATACACGCTCAACGCCTACGCCGTTAGATACTTTACGCAAAGTAAATGCTGAGTGCAAGCCACGGTTACGAATTGCAATAACCACGCCTTCGAATGCTTGCAAACGACGTTTGCTACCTTCAACTACCCATACTTTAACTTCTAAAGTATCACCTGGGCGGAAGCTAGGTACATTTTGTTTTAATTGTTCTTGTTCAAGTTGTTTGATAATGTTAGACATTGTTTGATCCTTTATTGATCCTAGATGTAACTGAAACTAACTGCTATGCTCGGCTTGCACCTTTTTTAACAGTTTACGTTGTTCGTCAGTCAGAGCTAGGCTTTCTAAGAGCTCAGGGCGTCGGAGCCACGTTCTTTGTAGCGATTGTTTTAATCGCCATTTCCGAATTTCTTCGTGATGTCCCGACATCAGCACGGACGGTACAGTTAATCCTTCTAACACTTCTGGTCTAGTGTAATGTGGGCAATCTAATAAACCATCTGCAAAAGAATCTTCTTCTGCGGAGGCTTGCTTGCCTAATACACCGGGAATAAAACGTGCAACAGCATCAATTAATGTCATTGCCGGCAATTCCCCACCGGTTAGAACGTAATCGCCAATTGACCATTCTTCATCGATTTCAGTTTGAATCAATCGCTCATCAATACCTTCGTAACGTCCACATACCAAAATCAATTTCTGATTTTGAGCAAGCTCGGTTACGCCGCCTTGATCGAGTTTACGTCCTTGTGGCGAAAGGTAAATCACCTTTGCGCTTTCTCCTGCCGCTGCTTTCGCAGCATGAATCGCATCCCGTAAAGGTTGCACCATCATCAGCATTCCCGGACCACCACCATAAGGACGGTCATCCACGGTTTTATGCTTGTCGAATGTAAAATCTCTAGGATTCCAACATTCTACTTGCAGAAGATTATGTTTTACGGCTCTGCCTGTAACCCCAAATTCCGTAATCGCTTTAAACATTTCGGGGAATAATGAAATCACCCCTATCCACATAAAAAGCCTACTACATTACGTTTGTGCATACTTGAGATTAGAAACCAGCGTCCCAATCCACTTCAATTGTTTTCGTGGTGAGATCGACTCTTTTAACTACTTGTTCATACAAGAACGGAATTAACCGCTCTTGTTTTCCAAAAGCATCTTTGGTATTGGCTTTAACCACTAACACATCATTAGAACCGGTTTCCATCATCTCTGTTACCGTTCCCATTGTATAACCTTCTAAGTTTATGACTGAACAACCGATTAAATCGTGCCAGTAATAATCGCCCTCTTCCAGTTTTGGGAATACAGATAAATCCACACCAATTTCAATATTCGCTAAAATTTGTGCGGCTTCACGATCATCAACGCCTTTTAATTTAACGATGATTTCGTGATTATGATAACGCCAGTTTTCTAATTCGATGGGTTGCCATTCGCCTTTAATTTTTAAAAACCAAGGTTGATAATTAAAAATGCTTTCCGCTTGTTCTGTTGATGAATAAATACGTAACCACCCACGAATACCGTAGGTTGAGCCTAATTTGCCCACAACTTCAATATGTTGTTGTCCCATATTTTTCACCTATCTTAGCTTAAGAACTAAATCAAAAAGCAAAATTATGCTGCTTTTTGAGCTTCTTTTACCAAAGTTGCAACACGATCAGAAAGTGAAGCACCTTGAGCAACCCAGTGATTTACACGCTCAAGATTAATGCGAAGACGTTCTGCGTTACCCTGTGCGATTGGGTTGAAGAAACCTACACGCTCAATGAAGCGACCGTCACGAGGTGAACGGCTGTCAGCTACTACGATTTGATAAAATGGGCGTTTTTTAGCTCCGCCACGAGATAAACGAATGGTTACCATAACCTTCCTCTAAATGTTTAATTACTAAAAGAATATTCTCAAATTCGAAAGTTATTTAAGAATATAGCTTACTTTTTTCTCTGTATATATAGACAAAAAGCCTGCGAATTTTATACTTTTCAAGCAAAATTGCAAGTTTTGTGTGCATAAAAGTAGGTTATATTCCTCTTAATTATCATTCACAATTTATTTTGTTTTGCGATATAATACGAGGCGCTCAGCTGTTTTAGGTTAAATTTACGCGTATAGCGGTATTTTACATTAATAAAATATCAGTTAAATGAGGTTTATTATGAAAATTGGTTTTCATTCTGTGTTAATTGGATTGGCATCATTTATTGGTGTTCAACAAGGTGTAATAGCTAGTCCATCTTCTCATCAATCAATATCTACTGAATCTGCTGAGGCTTTGAAGCAACAATTTTCAATAGCTTTAGCTAAACAAGACAAACAACAAATTACAAATTTACAAAAAAAACTTACCGCACTTTTTTCTTTACCTCCCCAATTTCTTGATAATCAGATCCAAATAAGCGAAAAAATCCTCACTCGCATTTTTAAAACAGATAAAAATCTCACTCCTAAATTTCTTGATTACTTATATTTTGAGCCGATAAATACTGGCGATGCTAATTTAATTCAGGAAATGAAGAAAAACTTATTGGTATCTTTTTTAGCAAATGAGCAGGCAAAAATTTATATTCG
The DNA here is from genome assembly GCF_049821985.1 of Haemophilus sp. HN_Hi10. NCBI lineage: Bacteria > Pseudomonadati > Pseudomonadota > Gammaproteobacteria > Pasteurellales > Pasteurellaceae > Haemophilus > Haemophilus sp. HN_Hi10. Next base: position 771,604 of record NZ_CP187495.1, read on the forward strand.
TCAAACAGATAATTCGGAGCAATTTGTTCAGGCTTTAATGGAGCGGGGAGCGAAAGCAGATCAAATTATATTATTGTCTTTGAATGCCAAAGATATATTTCAAAAAATGATTGAACAAATGCGTCAAGATTTTCCTAATCAAACTATTTTTCCGATTACTGAAAATCGTGTAAGTTTGATTACTCCTTCTTCTGAAATTAAGCCTCGCCTTGCTTTAGCAAATATGATGTTCAATCTCCAATTTAAAGGTGTGGAAGTTGATGATTTTTCGTATCTAGATCAACCTCGAGAAAATTTACAGCACAATAATGATGCAATTCGTTACAAAACCTTTCAAGCAATGCTAGAAGGTTTAAATTAATCCCTTATCAACAGGAGTTTTTATGCTTTTATCCAAAAAATCAGCCACCTTTGCACTCAGTGCATTCGCGATGCTTTTCACTAGTGCAGCTCTTGCCAAAGAAGCACCACAAGCTCACAAAGCTGTGGAATTAAGTATTTTGCACATTAATGATCACCATTCTTATTTAGAACCACACGAAACACGGATTAATTTAAATGGTCAGCAAACCAAAGTGGATATTGGTGGTTTTTCTGCTGTCAATGCAAAACTTAACGAATTGCGTAAAAAATACAAAAATCCATTAGTACTGCATGCAGGCGATGCCATTACTGGTACACTTTACTTTACGCTGTTTGGCGGTTCTGCAGATGCTGCAGTGATGAATGCAGGTAATTTCCATTATTTTACTTTGGGTAATCATGAATTTGACGCGGGTAATGAAGGGTTATTAAAACTGCTTGAGCCATTAAAAATCCCTGTGCTTTCAGCTAATGTGATTCCTGATAAAAGTTCAATTTTGTATAACAAATGGAAACCTTACGATATTTTCACGGTGGATGGAGAAAAAATTGCCATTATTGGTTTAGATACCGTGAATAAAACCGTGAATTCCTCTTCTCCTGGTAAGGATGTGAAGTTCTATGATGAAATTGCTACCGCACAAATTATGGCAAATGCTTTAAAACAACAAGGCATTAATAAAATCATTTTACTTTCACACGCTGGAAGTGAAAAAAATATCGAAATTGCTCAAAAAGTGAATGATATTGATGTGATCGTTACTGGCGATTCACATTATTTATACGGAAATGATGAATTACGTGGTTTAAAATTGCCAGTAATCTATGAATATCCCCTTGAATTTAAAAATCCAAATGGCGAACCGGTATTTGTAATGGAAGGCTGGGCTTATTCTGCTGTTGTGGGTGATTTAGGTGTTAAATTCAGTCCTCAAGGTATTGCGTCTATTACTCGTAAAATTCCTCACGTGTTAATGAGTTCTCATAAACTTCAAGTGAAAAATTCGGAAGGTAAATGGGCTGAATTAGCTGGCGATGAACGTAAAAAAGCACTTGATACTTTAAAATCAATGAAAAGTATTTCACTTGATGATCACGATGCAAAAACCGATAAGCTTATTGCTAAATATAAAAGTGAAAAAGATCACTTAGCACAAGAAATTGTGGGCGTCATCACTGGTTCTGCAATGCCAGGTGGTTCAGCAAACCGTATCCCAAATAAAGCAGGCTCTAATCCTGAAGGTTCTATTGCGACACGCTTTATTGCAGAAACAATGTATAACGAACTCAAAACAGTGGATTTAACCATTCAAAATGCAGGTGGTGTGCGTGCAGATATTTTACCAGGCAATGTGACTTTTAATGATGCTTATACTTTCTTGCCTTTCGGAAATACCTTATATACCTACAAAATGGAAGGTTCGTTAGTGAAACAAGTGCTTGAAGATGCGATGCAATTTGCTTTAGTTGATGGCTCTACAGGCGCATTCCCTTATGGTGCGGGTATTCGCTATGAAGCGAATGAAACACCAAATGCGGAAGGTAAACGTTTAGTGAGTGTTGAAGTCTTGAATAAACAAACCCAACAATGGGAACCGATTGATGATAACAAACGTTATCTTGTCGGAACAAATGCTTATGTTGCAGGCGGTAAAGACGGTTACAAAACCTTTGGTAAATTATTTAATGATCCAAAATATGAGGGCGTTGATACCTACTTACCTGATGCAGAAAGTTTCATAAAATTTATGAAAAAACACCCGCACTTTGAGGCTTATACTTCATCAAATGTGAAGTTTAATGCTTCAACTGATGCGTTACCTAAAAAATAAAATTGAAAAATAGGCTAAAAATAGCGCGTACTTAATGCGCTATTTTTGTTATTAGTCTGAGGCTTGAAGACTTCATAGATGATTGAGAATTTTAACTATTCCATATTTAGATGATTTCTCGTAGAAAATAAATTCCCTATAAAGGTTGAAAAATAGGGTAATTTATTGCGATAATCTAGCCCATTTTTTGGGAGATCTTTCTATCTTCTGCATTTTTACGCAGTTTATTTTCATTAGAAATGATCGCATTTTATTTCACTTTTATTAGATAAAGAACAATGGCGGAAAAACGTAATATTTTTTTAGTAGGGCCAATGGGGGCGGGTAAAAGCACTATCGGTCGTCAATTAGCACAACAGCTTAATATGGATTTTATTGATTCCGATGCAGTGATTGAAGAACGTACGGGCGCGGATATTAGCTGGATTTTTGATTTGGAAGGCGAAGACGGCTTCCGCAAACGTGAAGAACGCATTATTAACGAACTCACACAAATGCAAGGTATCGTTCTTTCAACTGGTGGTGGCGCAGTGCTTTCTAAGGAAAGCCGTAATTATTTATCAGCACGCGGTATTGTGATTTATTTAGAAACGACGGTGGAAAAACAATTCCAACGTACTCAACGTGATAAAAAACGTCCATTGCTTCAAGATGCAGAGAATCCTCGTCAAGTATTGGAAGATTTAGCAAAGACTCGCAACCCGTTTTATGAAGAAATTGCGGACATCACGTTGCCAACCGATGAACAAAATGCCAAAGTAATGGTAAATCAAATTGTTGATTTAATTGATAATATGACTGGACTAAATGGTTCGCTTTAAACACACCTAAGGATAAATTATGTTGTGCGTCAATGTGGAATTGCAAGAGCGTCGCTATCCTATTTTAATTGGTAGTGGCTTATTGCAAGATGAACGTAGTTACCCGATTAAACCTGGGGATCGCGTGATGATTGTAACGAATCCCACGGTTGCACAGTTTTATCTTGATACAGTTATCTATGCGTTAGAAAAACGTGGTTGCGTGGTCGATCATGTTTTATTGCCAGATGGCGAAAAATACAAAACACTTGAATCTTTAAACTTAATTTTCACCGCTCTTTTGAAAAATAATCATGGACGAGATACCACGATTATTGCATTGGGAGGCGGCGTAATTGGCGATGTTGCTGGATTTGCTGCGGCAAGTTATCAGCGCGGCGTCCGTTTAATTCAAATTCCAACCACATTGCTTTCACAAGTGGATTCTTCAGTGGGCGGTAAAACGGCGGTTAATCATGAATTAGGCAAAAATATGATTGGCGCGTTCTATCAGCCATCAATGGTTATTATTGATACGCTCACGCTTAATACCCTTCCTAAACGTGAAGTAAACGCGGGGCTTGCCGAAGTTATCAAATATGGCTCCATTTTAGATTACGAATTTTTTGAATGGCTAGAACAACATATTGATGAACTTGTCGCTTTGCATCCTGAGGCACTTCAACATTGTATTTCTCGTTGTTGCCAAATTAAAGCAAATGTGGTCGCGAGAGATGAAACAGAAAAAGGCGATCGTGCATTGCTCAATCTTGGACATACTTTTGGGCATGCCATTGAAACTCATCTAGGTTATGGAAACTGGCTTCATGGAGAAGCTGTTTCAACGGGAATGATGATGGCAGCGGCACTTTCGGAAGAACTTGGAGATATTTCTATTGCAGATGTGTCTCGCCTTGAAAAATTACTTGCTCGTGCCAATTTGCCCACCGTATCACCGGATACGATGCAGCCGGAGGACTATTTACCGCATATGATGCGTGATAAAAAAGTTCTAGCGGGTAAATTGCGTCTGGTGCTACTCAAATCTCTAGGTCAAGCTTATGTGGCGAATGATACCGATCATACCCTCGTGTTAAATGCAATTCGTCGTTGTACTCAAACGGATTAAGATGTTACGTCCGAAAAAACAATCTTTAAAACCTAAGTTAAAACACCGTCCATTTTTAAAATGGGCGGGGGGAAAATTTCGCTTAACGGACGATATAAATAAAGCCTTTCCAAACAAAAAAAACTGCTTAATTGAGCCATTTGTGGGTGCTGGAGCAGTATTTCTTAATTCTAATTTTGAACGCTATATTTTGGCAGATATCAACCCAGATTTAATCAATCTATTCAATATTATTAAAGAAAATGTAGATGGTTATATTGAAGCTTGTAAACCGATTTTTTTTGCTGATGATGCCAATACACCCGATTATTACTATGCTAAACGTCGTCAATTCAATGCCTCTACGGAGCCTTTCGAACGTTCGATTATTTTTTTATATTTGAACCGTTTTGGTTTTAACGGATTATGCCGTTATAACAGCAAAAATGAATTTAATGTGCCTTTTGGGGCTTACAAAACTCATTATTTTCCAGAAGATGAATTACGTTATTTCGCTCATAAAGCGCAAAGTGCGGTGTTTTTATGTTGTGATTTTCAAAAAACTTTTGAACTGGCAGATAAAGATTCGGTGATTTATTGCGATCCGCCTTATGCTCCGCTACAACAGGATACTAATTTTACTGGTTATGCGGGCAATGAGTTTGGTCTAGCGCAACAACATGCTTTGGCAGATTTAGCGAAATCTATACAAAAAGAAAAACAAATTTCGATATTGATCTCTAATCACGATACTAAATTTACCCGTGAAATTTATAACGGTGCAAAATTTAAACGGGTAAAAGTTCAACGTTCTATTAGTCAGAATTCAGAAAAACGCGTAAAAGTGAAAGAGTTGATTGCGATATTTGGTGCCCGTAAATAATAAAAACAAACCGCACTTTTGCTAGTTATCGATTAGATTACTTTTTTTAAATCATCCAGCGTATTAAAATTCTCGAAGTTGCCTTCTTCTTTCGTAAATTTTACTGAAATCCCGTCATTTTCTTTCATAAACTGTAAAAGGCGTCGTTCACCCGATGCTAAATAGTGTCGTAATTGTTCTTTTAGTTGAACGGACATTAAACAAAAAACGGGATGTTCACGTTCCTCATCGCAAGCATAAGCAATGAAAGTGCGGTCATTTTTAACCGCACTTTGGAGTTTATCTAAAAGATTCGTAGGGAAAAAAGGCGTATCACAAGGTGTAAAAAGGATGAAGTCACTTTTTGTCTTTTCTAGGGCTGTTAGCATGCCGCTCAATGGCCCTTGAAAATCGGGTAGTTCATCGGAAAAAACAGGAAAGCCAAATTTTGCATATTCTGTTTGACTTCGGTTAGCGTTAATTGAAATATCATGAACTTGTGGCTGCAAGCGATTAATAACATGTTGAATTAAAGATTGTTTACCTAAAATCTGTAATCCTTTATCTTGCCCGCCCATTCTGCGTGCTTTGCCACCTGCCAAAATTACCGCGCTTATTGTGATTGTCATATTTTAATCTATCATTATTTCAAGTATCATTTGCCTATTTTTTACGATTAAAAAGGAAATAGCAATGAAATGTAAGCGTTTAAATGAAATTTTGGAACTTTTACAGCCTTATTGGTCTAAAGACCCAGATCTGAGCTTAATGGAAATTTTGCAAAAAATTGCCAATGAATCAGGTTTCCAAAAGCCATTACATGAATTAACTGATGAAGTGATTATTTATCAGTTAAAAATGGATGGTACAGATAAACATGAGCCAATTCCTGGTCTCAAAAAAGATTACGAAGAAGATTTTAAAACCGCATTGCTCTGTGCTCGCGGTATCATTAAATAAGAAGGAAAGCAAATGAAAAAAGTATTACTTGCGTTAGGTTTAGGTGTTAGCACGCTTATGTCTGTAAATAGTTTTGCCGCAGATTTACAAGAAGGCAAACAATATGTTCAAGTGAGCCAACAAGCTTCACAACAAAAAGAAGTGATTGAGTTTTTCTCATTCTACTGCCCGCATTGTTACGCCTTTGAAATGGAATACAAAATTCCACAACAAGTCAAAGATGCTTTACCAAAAGATGTGAAATTTAAACAATATCATGTAAATTTCTTAGGTCGTCAATCTGAAAACTTAACGCGCGCTTGGGCGTTAGCAATGGCATTAGGCGCAGAAGGTAAAGTAAAGGCACCATTATTTGAAGCGGCTCAAAAAGATGCCTTGAAATCAATGGATGATATTCGAGCTATTTTCTTATCGAATGGTGTAACCGCCGAGCAATTTGATGGTGGCATTAATAGTTTTGCAGTAAATGGTTTAGTTAATAAACAAGTAAATGCCGCAGAACGATTTAAAGTGCATGGCGTACCTGATTTTTATGTCAATGGTAAATTCCGCGTAAACCCTGAAGGGTTAAATTATGATGATTTCGTGAAAGATTATGTGCAAACCGTAAAAGGTTTATTGCAAAAATAACGAAAAATTGGTTTAATGCCTGCCCTATTTTATAAATATCAATGAAAGAAGAGAGAATATTATGGCTGCAAGTTTTAGCGTAACGCGTCGTTTTTTTGATGACAAAAACTACCCACGTGGTTTTTCCCGTCACGGTGATTACACAATCAAAGAATCACAGGTGCTTGAGCAATATGGTCAAGCGTTCAAAGCATTGGATTTAGGGGAACGTGAGCCAGCGACTAAAGAAGAAAAAGATTTCGTCGCTTTTTGCCGTGGCGAGCGTGCAGCAGAGACTTTCTTTGAAAAAACTTGGAATAAATATCGCTCTCGTATTAACACTAAAAAACGTGTTTACACCTTATCTGGTGATGTGAGTGAAGCTGCTTCTAGCGGAGATGATTATTCCGGCGAATAAGATACATTAAATGAGGCAGGCGGAAGTCTGCCTTTTGTTTTTGAATAGCTTGTGAAATATTGCGTAATTCACGGCCGATAACTTTATTCTCCTATCTTTGTATGAAAGATCCGTCTTCATACATCCTATGAATACTAATTTCTATGCAATTACCGATTTCTCAATACAACGAACTGCTGCAAAAAAAACTTGAAAAATTAACCGCACTTTTGCGTCCTTTCAATGCACCTGATATTCAAGTTTTTGACTCTCCAACAAGTCATTATCGTATGCGTGCGGAGTTTCGTATTTGGCACGAGCAAGATGATTTTTACCATATTATGTTTGATCAAGCGACCTTGCAGCGTTATCGCGTAGATGAATTTCCAATCGCTAGCACACTGATTAATCGAATGATGCAAACCTTATTACCTTTGTTAAAACAACAAGAAGTGCTACACAAAAAATTATTCCAAATTGATTATCTTAGCACCTTGAGTAATAAGATTATTGTGAGCTTGCTTTATCATAAAACACTCACTGAAGAATGGGAAAGTGCGGCTAAAAATCTGAAAGATTTACTCGAAAAGCAAGGTTTTGATGTGCAAATAATCGGGCGTGCAAGTAAACAAAAAATTTGTTTTGAGCAAGATTATGTGGATGAAGTTTTACCTGTGAATGGCAGAAATTATGTCTATCGCCAAGTCGAGAATAGTTTTACCCAGCCAAACGCAACAGTAAACTGCAAAATGCTTGAATGGGCAATTGATTGTACCCAAAATAGCGAAGGTGATTTATTAGAACTTTACTGTGGCAATGGTAATTTTTCTATCGCACTTGCACAAAATTTCCGTAAGGTATTAGCAACAGAAATCGCCAAACCTTCTGTAGCCGCCGCACAGTTTAATATCGCTGAAAATAAAGTCGATAATTTACAAATTATTCGTATGTCAGCAGAAGAATTTACGCAGGCTATGAATGAGGTTCGAGCCTTTAATCGATTGAAAGGGATTGATTTAAAATCTTATGAATGTAATACCATTTTTGTCGATCCACCTCGCGTAGGGCTTGATCCTGATACAGTGAAACTCGTACAAAATTACGATCGCATTTTGTATATTTCCTGTAATCCACATACGCTGTGCGATAATCTTATTGAACTATCAAAAACGCACCGCATTGAAAAAGCAGCGTTATTTGACCAATTCCCTTATACTGACCACATGGAAAGCGGCGTATGGCTCATTCGCAAGTAGGTATTCAACTAATTTCTGAATCTTCAGAAAAAACATTAGCAGAATTGACCGCACTTTGTGCTGAACACAACATTATTCATGATGAACAAAGCCCACTTGCACTTGTTCAAACCGATGAACGTTTAGAACTTCGTAAACTAGACGAACCTAAACTCGGGGCGGTTTATGTTGATTTTGTAGGAGGCACAATGGCTCATCGTCGTAAATTCGGTGGTGGTCGTGGTGAAGCTGTAGCGAAAGCGGTAGGCGTTAAAGGTTCGGAATTGCCAACGGTTATTGATGCCACAGCAGGTCTAGGACGTGATGCCTTTGTGCTAGCCGCAATTGGTTGCCAAGTCCGTTTAGTAGAACGTCATCCTATTGTTTTTTTACTTCTACAAGATGGTTTAAATCGTGCTTATCAAGATGAAGAAATCGGCGAGATGTTGCAACAAAATTTGTGCTTGCTGAATGTTCAGCATATTAATGAACTTGATCCTAATATCGATTATGCTGATGTGGTTTACCTCGATCCAATGTATCCGCATAAACAAAAATCTGCACTAGTAAAAAAAGAAATGCGTGTATTCCAGCATTTAGTCGGGGCTGATTTAGATGCCGATGAATTACTTTTACCTGCATTACAATTAGCTAAAAAACGTGTGGTCGTGAAGCGTCCTGACTATGCGGAATTTCTTTGTGGAAAACAACCGCACTTTAACCGTGAAACGAAAAATCATCGCTTTGATATTTATATGGGAGCATCACAATGCTAAGAGAAAGCGCGGTTGTTATTAGCTATGAAAATGGCATTGCCAAAGTGAAATGCCAATCCCAAAGTGCCTGTGGACAATGTGCGGCTAAAAACAGTTGTGGAACATCAAGTCTCTCCGAATTAAACGGTAAACGTGGCGAGCATATTTTTCATGTGGAAACATTAATGCCATTACGCGAAGGTCAAATTGTTGAAATTGGATTAGAAGAAAAGTCGATGTTGTTGTCGGCATTATTGATGTATGTTGTACCGCTTCTAACTTTACTGATTGCGACGATGTTGTCCGATTGTATCAGCGATAATGAAATCCTGCGTGCCATTTTAATCTTTGGATTAACCGCACTTTCTTTTATTTTTGTAAAATCTTACAGTAGAAAATTAGGACAACAAACAGAATTTCAGCCTGTTTTATTGCGCATATTATCTTAAGTTTTTTATTCGCTTTTTATTATTTCTGCGATCTAGATCGCAAACTATAAAGCTAGTTGAGTAATTCTCTTTCTATTCCAGCAAAATTTCTCTTTTATTCATCGGAGAAACTATGCTGAATTTATTTAAATTGCCCATTGAAAAAAGCTCTTTAGAGGTTTGGTCAAAACTCAGTGATGATGTGGCAAAAGTTGCTATTCTAGCAATGCCTGTTATACTTTATGGCGAGCAACCGCTTTTCCTAAAAGGATTAAATATTAGTTTTTTGTGCATTATTGTTTATGCTTGTCTTGTGATGGGGCGTAAATTTCGTCAATTAGTGGAGGGGAAATAATATGTGGCTTACTATAGGGCTTGGCATTGTTGCGCTTCTTGCTATAGGCGGACTTATTTTTGCCAATTATGTGGCAAAACATTCTGAATTTATTAACCCCGATCTTTCGGGGTTTTCCGTATCTAAAGTGCGGTTATGTTTAAGGTTATTTTTATGAACAATCAGATTCCTTTACTTGGAATTACCGGTTATAGCGGTAGTGGTAAAACAACGTTGTTAGAAAAACTTATCCCAGAACTTATCGTTCGTCACATTCGCGTTTCAGTGATTAAACATAGCCATCACAATATGCAAGTTGATAAAGAAGGAAAAGATAGTTGGCGTATGAAAGAGGCGGGTTCTTCTCAAGTCATTTTAGCGAATGATGAACATTGGGCGATCATGACGGAAACACCAAAACCTGTTTCATTGGATTATTTAGCACAACAATTTGACCGCACTTTAACAGATTTAGTGTTGGTGGAAGGCTTTAAACAAGAGCCAATTTCAAAGATTTTGCTTCACCGTCAAGAAATGACAAAACCTTTACCCGAAATTGACGAATATGTAGTGGCGGTTGCGACGAATTATCCCCTTGAAATTGATCGCACTTTGTTGGATATTAACTGCATTCCGCAAATTGCCGATTTTATTGAAAATTGGTTGCACCATTTTCACGGAGCACGATGACTGAATCCAATGCCTATCGTGGTTTAGCTTGGGTAGCAGCAATGGCACTTTTTATGCAAAGCCTCGATGCGACCATTCTAAATACAGCTTTACCCGCGATATCTTCCGATTTACATAAACCCGCCTTTGAAATGCAAATGGCGATTATTGCTTATTCTTTAGCTGTTGCATTATTTATTCCTCTTACCGCTTGGGCTGCAGCAAAATTTGGAACATTGAGCGTTTTTCGTGGTGCAGTTTTTACGTTTATTTTAGGATCTATCGCTTGTGCTGCTGCGCCTAATTTAGAAAGTTTAATTTTAGCCAGAGTGATTCAGGGGCTAGGCGGAGCATTTATGATGCCCGTTGCACGTTTAGCTATTATTCAAGCGGTACCTAAACAACAATTAGTGAATGCTTGGAATTTAATGGCAACTGCAGGTTTGATCGGGCCAATTCTAGGACCTATTTTAGGTGGATGGTTAGTCATTCACGCCAGTTGGCACTGGATTTTTTTAATCAATATTCCAATTGGTGTGCTAGGGATTTTGGCATCGGGTAGCGTGATGAACAATATCAAAGGCGAGGCAGAGAAATTAGATTGGACAGGTTTTTTACTCTTTGCATCAGGGCTAGTTGGCATTACGCTTGGTTTGGATTTACTCGGCGAAAGTCAGCATAATTCAAGTGTAACTTATAGCATATTAGTTGTTGGTATTTTATTACTCGTGGCTTATTGTGGTTATGCCAAAAATAATGAAGATGCTATTTTACCTTTATCCCTTTTCCGCACTCGTACATTCAGATTAGGCATTATTGCCAATATTTTTATCCGATTATCTGCATCTGGTGTGCCCTTTTTATTGCCTTTAATGTTTCAATTATCTTTCGGTTATAGTGCGGAAATGTCAGGCTGGCTCTTAGCACCGATTGCGTTAATTTCTGTGATGTTGAAAATATTAATTGGACGAATTTTAAATCGTTGGGGCTATAAAACAACGCTAATTTCATCCGCACTTTTGATGGCTGGCTCTGTGATTTCAATGGCTTGGTTAGATAAACAAAGTTCTCTGACTTGGATCATTTGTAATCTTATGTGGTATGGGGCTTGTATGTCGATCATTTTTACTTCAATCAATACATTAGCAGTCGGTGATCTTTCAAAACAACAGTCTGGCACAGGCTCTACCGTATTAAGTATTGTACAGCAAGTTGGGATTGGATTTGGTATTGCTGTGTCATCAATAATCTTAAATCTTTATCGACATTTCTTTAGCGCAAATGATGGCTTACAACAGGCATTCAGCTATACTTTTTTAACTTCATCACTTTTTGCAATCGCCTTAGTTTGGTCGCTTATGAAATTACATAAAAATGATGGCGATCATTTACGAAAAATGCCTTAGATTAATTTGTTATAATCCATAGAATTTTTTTATTTAAAAAAAGGGAAATTTGCTTATATCTTATTGATATTTCTTGTTGGTGGAGATAGCTCCATCGTTTAACCATAAATGGTGGGGCATTCCCTGCCTAACATTGAGGTATGCTTATGAAACTAAAAGCAACATTAACTCTCGCCGCTGCAACTCTTGTTTTGGCTGCTTGTGATCAATCTAGTTCGGCAAATAAATCTACCGCTCAAACTGAAGCAAAATCCTCGTCAAATAATACTTTCGTTTATTGTACAGCGAAAGCTCCATTGGGATTTAGCCCTGCGTTAATAATTGAAGGTACTTCTTATAATGCAAGCTCACAACAAGTGTATAACCGCTTAGTTGAATTTAAAAAAGGCTCAACGGATATTGAACCAGCTTTAGCTGAAAGCTGGGAAATTAGCGATGATAGCTTAAGTTATACTTTTCATTTGAGAAAAGGGGTTAAATTCCATACAACAAAAGAATTTACCCCGACACGTGATTTTAATGCAGATGATGTTGTATTTTCATTCCAACGTCAGTTAGATCCAAATCATCCATATCACAATGTATCTAAGGGGACTTATCCATATTTCAAAGCAATGAAATTCCCTGAATTGTTAAAATCTGTGGAAAAACTAGATGACAATACAATTCGTATTACCTTAAACAAAAAAGATGCGACTTTCTTGGCAAGTTTAGGTATGGATTTTATTTCTATTTATTCCGCAGAATATGCTGATGCAATGCTGAAAGCAGGTAAACCAGAAACGCTTGATAGTCGCCCAGTGGGGACAGGCCCTTTTGTTTTTGTGGATTATAAAACAGATCAGGCGATACAATATGTTGCGAATGAAAATTATTGGAAAGGTAGAACACCTTTAGATCGTTTAGTTATTAGTATTGTGCCTGATGCAACAACACGTTATGCAAAATTACAGGCAGGTACTTGTGATTTAATTTTATTCCCAAATGTAGCGGATTTAGCCAAAATGAAAACAGATCCAAAAGTACAACTTTTGGAACAAAAAGGTTTGAATGTGGCATATATCGCATTTAATACCGAAAAAGCACCGTTTGATAATGTCAAAGTGCGCCAAGCGTTGAATTACGCAGTGGATAAAAAAGCGATTATTGAAGCGGTTTATCAAGGCGCAGGAACATCAGCTAAAAACCCACTTCCTCCAACAATTTGGAGTTATAATGATGAAATCCAAGATTATCCGTACGATCCAGAAAAAGCAAAACAACTTTTAGCTGAAGCGGGTTATCCAAATGGTTTTGAAACTGATTTCTGGATTCAACCTGTTATTCGTGCTTCTAATCCAAATCCAAAACGTATGGCTGAATTAATTATGGCGGATTGGGCGAAAATTGGTGTAAAAACTAACCCAGTGACTTATGAATGGGCTGATTATAGAAAACGAGCAAAAGAGGGAGAATTAACTGCGGGTATCTTTGGTTGGTCTGGCGATAATGGTGATCCTGATAATTTCTTATCCCCATTATTAGGTAGCCCAAATATAGGTAATTCTAATATGGCACGTTTCAATAATTCAGAATTTGATGCTTTACTTAATAAAGCTATTGGATTAACCAATAAGGAAGAACGTGCGGAACTTTATAAACAAGCTCAAGTTATTGTCCATAATCAAGCACCTTGGATTCCAGTTGCCCACTCCGTTGGCTTTGCACCACTTAGTCCTCGAGTAAAAGGTTATGTACAAAGCCCATTCGGCTATGATGCTTTTTATGGTGTGAGTGTTGATGGTAAATAATTCATATTGATTTACTTATTCTAAGCCCTTATTTATAAGGGCTTTTTATTTATCAAAGGATTATTCTGTAAAAAATATGTTAAATCACTTTAACTTGAGTATAATGCTCAGCATTATTTCTATCGGATATGATCCCGTAGAATAATAAAAATTAATTGTTAATATAAGGAACAAAAATGGATTTCAATCGAATTATCACTCATATGAATGATCATCATCAAGATGATATGGCTGCCCTTTGTAAAAAATTTGGTGGCGAAAAGGAAATCACAGATGTGACGTTAGTTAATGTAGATTTTGCTGGTTTAGATTTTAAATATAATGGTGGCAAAACATTACGCGTGGAATTTCCACAACAAGCTGACGAAGGTTCAATTAAACAAGCGATTATCAATCTTTGTGTAGAAAATAAACCAGTTGCAAATTACGATCGTATCAAAGCTAAAATTGATGAATTTCGTCAAGAATTTAAAAGCTGTGTGCTTGCCACTTTAGATAAAGATGGCTTACCGATGGCGTCTTATGCACCAATTATTTCGCTTGATGGAAAATATTATATTTATATCAGTGCCATTGCAGAGCATTATGACAATTTAAAACGCAATCCAAATCAAGTGGAAGTGATGTTTTTAGAAGATGAAAACAAAGCAAAATCAATTATTGTGCGTACTCGCTTACGTTATAAAGCAAGTGCACGTTTTATTCCTCGCAAAGATCCAATTGTTGAACAAGTCTTAGATAAATTAGCGGAAACGATGAATGATGTAGGCGGAATTAAAACGATTCGTGAATTTACTGATTTTGATTTAGTTGAACTTACATTTGGAACAGGCCGTTTTGTAAGAGGTTTTGGCCAAGCCTATTTAATTGATGCTAATGGGGAAATTTCTCATATTGGTGTGAAAGGCAATCCACACGAAAAAGAAAGCGATAAATAATATTGTTTCTTAATGAAGATAAAGGGTTGAGTATAAATTTATACTCAACCCTTTTGTTTACGATAAATGCTAATGAAATTGAAATTTCTTTATTTTTCACCGCACTTTATTTTCATTAAGGACAAGGTTTACTCACCATAATTTCAATAACCTGTCTGTCGATATGTTGCATACTTTTTGATGCAATAGCACAGAGATTATCAATGGTTCGATCAAGATCATGTTCGACAATCCCTTCGTTGCCAGTAACATGGGTTTCATCCATTGCCATAAGTACTGATTCATAGCCCGAAGCAACGTTGGTGGAGACTTTCATTGCACAGCTATTGGCTGCACCACCACAAATGATGCCACTAATATCGCCAATCATGCTACAGATACCCATACTAGCTGTTTCAAATTTGCCTGTGAGTAAATAAGCAATACCAGCACAACTTCCCATTGATGCCGTAGTTACAGCACAAAGAGCGGAGAGTTTTGGCAATTTACTATGAATATAAATCGCCATTAAGTGGGATAAGAAAAGTGCGCGGATTCGTTTTTCTTCACTTACTTTGAGATAATCTGCAACGACAACAACAGGCATCGTTGCCGCAATACCTTGATTGCCTGAACCAGAATTGCTCATCGCTAGCAAGGTTGCGCCGCCTATTCTTGCATCTGATGCGGCTGTGGTTTCAATCATAATTTTGCTTAGCAAATCATCAGAAATTAAACCACTACCCACTTGTTTTCTCAACGTGCGACCAATATGCAAGCCATAATTTTCTCGCAAACCCTTATCTGAAAGTGCTAGATTAAGCTCTGCAGCTTGACGAATAAAACGAATTTTTTCTAATTCAACAGCATTGGAAAATTCAAAAATCTCTCGTGCAGTAATTTGTTTGAAGACTTCATAGGGATCGCAATTGGTACACTCACTAATTTTTGTTCAAGCATATTTTTGGCGGCAGTAACTTGCTCTGGCGTAATATGTTTTAATACTTCCAAACCGCCATCTGGATTACCGCCTAATGCGCCAATTGCCGCAGCTATGGGCAATCTCACCATACCTGTTCCAGGCACGGCAACGCCCAATCCATTTTTCATTAAGTTAGGAGATACTTTGGCTTCAATGTGTTCAGGTTTTTTGCCTAAATATTTCGCTGTTGTAGCAGATGCGAACGCAAGAGAAATCGGTTCGGTACAGCCTAAGGCTGGCACAACATCATTTTTAACGATTTGGAGTAATGGTTTTTCAATTTCGTTAAGTCTTTCTAAATTCATTATTACCTATCCAATTAATGCGCTTCATCCCAATTTTGACCTACACCGACTTCTACGATCAACGGAACAACTAATTCCGCTGCATCTTCCATTTGTTGTTTAATTTGTTCACGGAAAAACTCGATTTTTTCTGACCGCACTTCAAACACTAATTCATCGTGTACTTGCATAATCATTTCAATGTCGGGATCGTGACAGATTACTTCATCAAGTTTAATCATCGCTCGTTTAATAATATCCGCAGCTGTGCCTTGCATCGGTGCATTTATCGCTACGCGTTCTGCCCCTTTACGACGCATTGCGTTGCTAGAATTGATATCAGGTAAATATAAACGGCGACCAAATAACGTTTCCACATAGCCTTGTGCTTTCGCTTTTTCACGGATATCGGTCATAAATTGCTGTACACTCGGATAGCGTTGGAAATATAAATCCATGTATTTTTGTGCATCAGGACGGGAAATACCAAGTTGGCGTGACAGTCCAAAGGCGGACATCCCATAAATTAAGCCGAAATTAATCGCTTTAGCATTGCGACGTTGCTCGCTGGTGACTTCATCTAATGATACACCGAAGATTTCAGCTGCGGTGGAGCGATGAATATCCTTGCCTTGCGAGAAGGCGTTAATTAAGCCTTGATCGCCAGAAAGATGTGCCATAATGCGTAGCTCAATTTGAGAATAGTCAGCAGCGACAATAGAATAACCTTCACGTGCGATAAATGCTTGTCGAATACGACGACCTTCTTCATTCCGAATTGGGATATTTTGTAAGTTTGGATCACTTGATGATAAACGTCCTGTTGCCGTGACCGCTTGATGATAAGAGGTATGCACTCGGCCTGTTTGTGAATTGACCATTTGAGGCAGTTTATCCGTGTAAGTGGATTTGAGTTTGCTCAACCCACGATGTTCGACCAAAATTTTGGGTAATTCGTGGCTATAGGCTAATTCTTCCAATACTTCTTCATTCGTTGATGGCGCACCTTTTGGCGTTTTTTGTAAAATAGGTAGGCCAAGTTTATCGAACAAAATTTCTTGTAATTGTTTGGTGGAAGCCAAATTAAATGGCTGACCTGCTAATTCGTAAGCTTGTTCTTCAAGTGCGGTTAATCTTGTGGTAATTTCGTTAGATTGCATAAAGAGGGCATTACTATCAATCAAAACGCCTGTACGTTCCATGCGAGAAAGCACATGAAGTAATGGTAATTCCATTGTTTTATACAATTCAACAAGCGTTGGTTCTTGTTGCAATTTCAACCACAGTGCTTGTTGTAATTTCATTGTCACATCCGCATCTTCTGCTGCGTATTCAGTGGCTTGTTCTAATGGAATTTGATTAAACGTAAGCTGATTTTTTCCTTTTCCAGCGATGCTTTCAAATGCGATAGTTTCATGACCTAAATAACGTTTGGCTAAATCGTCCATATTATGACGACCCGTACTATTTAGCGTATAAGAAAGCAACATCGTATCAAATTCAACACCTTGTAATTCAATGCCATGACGGGCAAAAATACTTTCATCAAATTTAATATTTTGTCCAATTTTGTGAATATTAGGATTTTCTAAGATTGGTTTGATTGCAGAAAGTGCGGTCGATTTTTCGAGTGTTTTTGGTGCATCCAAATAATCCAATTGCAATGGTAAATAAGCGGCTTCGCCATTTTCAAGAGCAAAAGAGATACCCACTAAATTCGCAGACATATAATCAAGGCTATCTGTTTCAGTATCCACTGCAATAAGTTTTGCTGCATTGAGTTTTTCAATCCAGTGGGTTAAATCCGCTTGAGTGAGTAAGGTTTCATATTTTGTGCGATCGATTTGAATTTTAGGCGTATTTTCTACCGCACTTTGATCTTGTGAGGTCGCCTGATACTGATTGATTTTCACAGGCTGTTCAACAGCTTGAGTAATGGAATCTGAGCCATTCATCACTTCATTAAGCCAGCGTTTAAATTCGTAGCGAGCAAAATATTCAATAAGTTGATCCTTTTGGCTTTCTCCAAGCAACAATTGATCGGTTGTCACGTTAAGTTCAACATCCGTTTTGATGGTTGCCAACGTATAAGAAAGATCGGCATTAGTTTTTTCAGCCAATAATTTTTCGCCTAGTTTTTTAGCCCCTCGAATTGGCAATTCTGCTACTTTTTCAAGATTGGCATAAATTTCAGCCATACTCCCGATGCCTTGTAGTAAACCCAGTGCGGTTTTTTCGCCAACGCCAGCAATGCCTGGAATGTTATCTGCACTATCGCCCATGAGTGCTAGATAATCAATGATGAGTTCAGGTGGAATACCGTATTTTTCAATCACACCCTCGCGATCTAACAGGCTGTTATTCATAGTGTTGATGAGCATAATATTGTCATCAACTAACTGTGCCATATCTTTATCGCCAGTACTAATAAGCACTTTTTTACCCAAACGAGAGGCTTGTAGTGCGAGTGTGCCGATCACATCATCTGCCTCAACTCCTTCCACCACTAAAAGCGGAATGCCCAATACGCGAATCATATCGTGCAAAGGTTGAATTTGTTTGCGTAAATCATCGGGCATTGGCGGGCGATGAGATTTATATTGTTCAAACATTTCATCACGAAATGTTTTCCCTTTTGCATCAAAAACAACGGCTATATGAGTGGGTTGAACTTGTGAGATGAGGCTTTTTAACATATTTAACACGCCATACATCGCACCCGTTGGCTCACCTGCGGCATTAGTTAAAGGAGGAAAGGCATGAAATGCACGATATAAATAAGAAGAACCATCCACTAGCACAAGCGGATTTGTTGCAATTTGGGCCATAAAAATCTCGTTTTAAACTGAAAAAATGTGGGCATTATAACGTAATTTATGATGATGAGCGAATGGCGGATTCAATGTAAAATTTGTGACGAACGTTTTTTGCTATGGCATAATATCAGCAACTCAAATATTTAATTTAAGGAAATCAAATGTCGTTAAAATTGGTCGAAATTTTAGTTTTGGGTCAGGTCTTACGTTTAAATGTGCCAGTTGAACAAGAAGAATTATTGCGTCAAGCTGCGCGCAATTTAGATATATTGGTTTCCGAAATGAAAGAAAAGACAGGTCTTATTCAGCTTGATCGTGTGCTTTCTATTGTGGCACTCAATTTGAGTTTTGAATTAAGCCAAGAAAAAAATAAAACCGCTCAAATTGAAAATGTATTGAGAACTCGAATTCAACAATTAGATCATTCATTAGAAAATATTCGCGTTACAAAAGAACTGCGTTAAATTAATGATCAAGCTAGAGTCGTTTTGTCGTTTTATAATCAATTCATTAAATTTGACAAATAAATGCTAGTCAATGCCGAGAATTTGGGCTAGTATAAACCCATAAGAATTACCTAGAGTGTTCGTCAGTGGGCTATGTCCCTGAGCCGATACTTTAAATCTTATAAATTGGTTTCCTATCGTTGGTGTGTAGGCTTAACCTTTGACTCGTTCATTGGGCTAAGAAACCTGAAAACGATATCAACTGATTTCCTTGAACCGTCGGGTTCAAGGACTACTGCCCGCAGCGGCACTCTGGGGTCTTCCTTTTCATTTCTATGAATACGCAAAAACGCCAGCAAATCCGCAATGAAATCCGAAAAATACGTGCAAATTTAACCGCACTTCAACAGCAACAAGCTGAACAATCAGTTACTCAACAGGCGTTAAATCTTATCGAGCAACGACAAGCCAAAAACATTGCATTATATTTTTCTTTTGATGGCGAAATTTCAACAAAAGCCTTAATCCAATCCCTTTGGATGCAAAACAAAAATGTGTATTTGCCTGTTTTACATCCTTTTACTAAACATCATTTATTGTTTTTACGCTATTTACCTGATACACCAATGAAACAAAATCAGTTTGGTATTTGGGAGCCAAAGCTAAATGTTCAAAATGTTTTGCCATTAAATGAACTGGATATTTTATTTACGCCGTTGGTCGCCTTTGATAAACAAGGAAATCGCCTAGGAATGGGCGGTGGATTTTATGATCGCACGTTGCAGAATTGGCAAAATAAGCCTTTTATTCCAGTTGGTTTAGCGCATCAATGTCAGCAAGTAGAAAATCTTCCCACTGAGCATTGGGATGCCCCACTATTCGATATTTTGGTAGGTTAAAACCTATCATCAAATTTTTATTGATAGATAAAATCAAAAATATTTCAATTTTTCTCTTGAAATTTATCCAACCGAGCTTACTTAGTTTATGCGAATGGCGAAAGACGAAACTCAATTAAGGAAAGCGTATGAACATTGAAAAATTTACGACAAAATTCCAAGAAGCGTTAAGCGAAGCACAATCACTTGCTATCGGAAAAGATAATCAATTTATTGAACCCGTGCATTTATTGACCGCACTTTTAAATCAACAGGGCGGCTCTATTGCGCCAATTTTGACAGCAAGTGGTGTAAATGTGGCGTTATTGCGTAATGAATTGAAGACGGAACTAAATAAATTACCACAGGTTATTGGCAATGGCGGAGATGTGCAACTTTCACGTCAGCTCATTAATTTACTTAATCTATGTGATAAATTCGCACAGCAAAACCAAGATAAATTTATTTCGAGCGAATTGTTTTTGCTTGCAGCTTTAGAAGAACGAGGAACGATCAGCGATATTTTGAAAAAGTGCGGTGCAAAAAAAGAACAAATTTCGCAAGCCATTCAACATATTCGAGGGGGGCAAAACGTGAACGATCAAAATGCAGAAGAAAGCAGACAAGCATTAGAAAAATATACGATTGATTTAACCGCTCGTGCAGAAAGTGGCAAACTTGATCCTGTGATTGGGCGTGATGAAGAAATTCGTCGAGCCATTCAAGTATTACAACGTCGTACCAAAAACAACCCAGTGTTAATTGGTGAACCAGGTGTGGGGAAAACAGCGATTGTCGAAGGCTTGGCACAACGTATCGTAAATGGCGAAGTGCCAGAGGGTTTGAAAAATAAACGTGTGCTTTCATTAGATATGGGCGCATTGATTGCTGGTGCAAAATATCGTGGAGAATTTGAAGAACGTTTAAAATCGGTGCTCAATGAACTTTCTAAAGAAGAAGGTCGCGTTATCCTCTTTATTGATGAAATTCATACTATGGTCGGCGCAGGTAAAACCGATGGTGCGATGGACGCAGGTAACTTATTGAAACCAAGTTTGGCACGAGGCGAATTACATTGCGTGGGTGCAACCACTCTAGATGAATATCGTCAATATATCGAAAAAGATGCCGCACTTGAACGTCGTTTCCAAAAAGTCTTTGTGGACGAACCAAGTGTGGAAGATACCATTGCGATCTTACGTGGTTTGAAAGAACGTTATGAAATTCATCATCACGTGGATATTACTGACCCTGCGATTGTCGCAGCAGCAACACTTTCACATCGTTATATTTCTGATCGTCAATTGCCAGATAAAGCCATCGACTTGATCGATGAAGCTGCATCTAGTATTCGTATGGAAATAGATTCTAAACCTGAACCGCTTGATCGTCTTGAACGTCGTATTATCCAATTAAAATTGGAACAACAGGCACTACAAAAAGAAGAAGACGAAGCAAGTCGCAAACGTTTAGAAATGTTAGAGAAAGAATTGGCTGAAAAAGAACGTGAATATGCCGAACTTGAAGAAGTATGGAAATCTGAAAAAGCAACGCTTTCTGGCTCTCAACATATTAAACAAGAGTTAGATACTGCAAAAACTGAACTGGAACAAGCTCGTCGTGCGGGGGATTTAGCGAAAATGTCTGAGTTGCAATATGGTCGCATTCCTGCTCTTGAAAAGCAACTTGAGCAAGCTGAAACCAGCGAAGGAAAAGAAATGACGCTTTTACGCTATCGCGTCACAGATGAAGAAATCGCTGAAGTGCTTTCTAAAGCTGCGGGTATTCCTGTATCCAAAATGATGGAAGGCGAGAAAGAAAAACTTTTACGTATGGAAGATGAATTACATAAACGTGTGATTGGTCAAGAAGAAGCAGTTGATGCTGTCGCAAATGCAATTCGTCGTAGTCGTGCAGGGCTTTCTGATCCTAATCGCCCAATTGGTTCTTTCTTGTTCCTAGGGCCAACAGGTGTAGGTAAAACAGAACTTTGTAAAACTCTGGCTAAATTCCTCTTTGATAGTGAAGATGCCATGGTACGTATTGATATGTCAGAGTTTATGGAAAAACACAGTGTCTCTCGTTTAGTTGGCGCGCCTCCGGGTTATGTTGGTTATGAAGAAGGCGGTTATTTAACTGAAGCAGTGCGTCGTCGTCCATATTCAGTGATCTTATTAGATGAAGTTGAAAAAGCCCATACGGATGTGTTCAACATCTTGTTGCAAGTGCTAGATGATGGTCGTTTAACTGACGGACAAGGCAGAACCGTAGATTTTCGTAACACGGTTGTGATTATGACCTCTAACTTAGGTTCTGATTTAATCCAAGGTAACAAAGAGGAAAGCTATAGCGAAATGAAGGCCTTAGTGATGTCTGTAGTAGGCCAACATTTCCGTCCAGAATTCATCAACCGTATTGACGAAACAGTGGTATTCCATCCACTTGGTAAAGAGAACATTCGTGCGATTGCCAGCATTCAATTAGAACGCTTAGCAAAACGTATGGAAACTCGTGGTTATGAATTGGTGTTTACCGACGCTTTATTAGATTTCATTGGCGAAGTGGGTTACGACCCAATTTACGGTGCGCGCCCGTTAAAACGTGCTATTCAACAAGAAATTGAAAATAGCTTGGCACAACAAATTCTATCTGGTGCGTTATTACCGAGTAAGGTTGTTACTATTGATTATGTCAATTCAGAAGTTCAAGCGAGACAATAAGCATTACAAAAGTGCGGTAAAATTTACCGCACTTTTTTATGAACCTAAACGCTGACGTACAATTTCAAATAAACATACCCCTGTTGCGACAGATACATTTAATGATGAAACTGAACCAGCCATTGGAATGCTAATCAGTTGATCGCAATGTTCACGTGTTAAACGACGCATTCCCTCGCCTTCAGCTCCCATTACAAGTGCTAGTGGCCCTGTCAGTTTGCTTTGATAAATGGTTTCAGTTGCTTCGCCAGCAGTGCCAACCACCCAAATATTATGGTTTTGCTGTAAATCGCGTAGTGTGCGAGAAAGATTGGTTACACGAATTAACGGCACGGTTTCTGCTGCGCCACAAGCAACTTTACGCGAGATAGACGTTAATTGTGCCGATTTATCTTTCGGTACGATCACTGCCACTACGCCCGCTGCATCAGCTGTTCGCAAACATGCTCCCAAGTTGTGTGGGTCAGTCACGCCATCTAAAACTAATAAAAGCGGGTTTTGTTTATTCGCAAGAATTTCATCAAGATCATTTTCATTAAGTTCTTTTGCTGCTTGTACCCGAGCAATGACACCTTGATGAACTTCGCCATCGGCTTTTTTATCAAGAGTTTGTCGATTAACGAATTGCACACCAATTCCTAGGGAATAAAGTTCGTTTAAGAGTGGCTGTAGGCGTTTATCTTCACGTCCTTTAAGTACGAAAACTTCAATTAGACGCTCTGGCGAATGGGTTAAAATACTATTAACAGCATGAATGCCGTAGATTTGTTCTGACATAAATTTCTCTTTTTTTATTTGAATTTTTAATTCATTCTTAAAATAGGAAGTGAATTATTTTCGTTTTCTAGATGTTTTCTTAGAAACTTCTTTCTTTTTTACCGCACTTTTTCGTTTCTGGGATGTTTTAGACGGTAGTTCTTTAAAGACTTTCTTGGCTTTTTCTTTCGCGGTTTTTCCAGCACGACGAGGCTTACGTTCACTCCCCATCAGCGAGAAATCGACCATTTTATTTTCTAAATGTACCGCTTCAACTTTGATGCGAACTTTATCGCCTAAGCGATATTGCATTCCGCTATTTTCGCCAATTAAACGCTGTTTTGTTGCATCGAATTGGTAATAATCGTTTTCTAAAGTCGAAATATGGACTAAACCATCGATGAATAAATCATCTAAGCGTATAAATAAACCAAATCCCGTCACAGATGAAATAACACCGCTAAATTCTTCGCCAATATGATCTTGCATATATTCACATTTTAGCCAATCTGCCACTTCACGAGTGGCGTCGTCAGCACGGCGTTCCGTCATTGAACAATGATTGCCAAGTAAATCCATTTCATCAAAAGAGTAATGATAACCGCCAGTATCCGTTGTTTTACGTTTTGCGCCTTGTTCTTTAGCGAGTAAATATTTGATGCCTCGATGAAGTGTTAAGTCTGGATAACGGCGAATTGGCGAAGTAAAGTGTGCATACTCTTCCAAAGCCAAACCAAAGTGTCCAATATTGTCAGCATGATAGACAGCTTGGCTTAAAGAGCGGAGCAACATTGTTTGAATAAGTTCGTGATCTGGTCGTTCTTTAACTTTTTCTAAGAGAGCCGCATAGTCTTTTGTGGTTGGTTTTAATCCGCCTTCTAAAGTTAAACCAAACTCACTTAAGAAAGTGCGGAAAGATGTTAATTTTTCTTCGCTCGGGATGGAATGAATACGATATAACGCTGGCTCTTTATGTTTTTCCATAAAATTGGCTGCTGCGATATTCGCAAGAATCATACATTCCTCAATGATTTTGTGGGCATCGTTACGAACAACGGGTTCAATACGCTCAATTCTCCCCATTGCATTAAAAATAAACTTAGTTTCAATGGTTTCAAAATCGATCGCACCACGTTGTTTTCGGGCATTGAGTAATGCTTTATAGAGATGATGCAATTCTTCTAAATGTGGAATAAGTCCTTGATAACGAGTGCGTAATTCTTCATCGCCTTCAAGCATTTTGGCTACTTTGGTATAAGTGAGGCGGGCGTGAGAATTCATCACCGCTTCATAAAAGCGATAATCTGTGAGCTTACCTTTGGCTGAAATTTGCATCTCACACACCATACACAAACGATCCACTTGAGGGTTAAGAGAGCATAAACCGTTTGATAAAATTTCAGGTAGCATGGGTACAACTCGGTTTGGAAAATAGACCGAGTTACCACGATTATGCGCTTCTACATCCAAAGCGGAACGTAAACGTACGTAATAACTGACATCCGCAATCGCTACCCAAAGTTTCCAGCCTTTGCCATGTTTTTCACAATAAACAGCATCATCAAAATCCCGCGCATCTTCGCCATCAATGGTAACAAGCGGTAAATGACGTAAATCCACACGACCTTTTTTGGCTTCTTCTGGGACTTCTTCAGTGAATTTTTTTACGTATTTTTCCACCGCACTTGGAAACTTATGGGGAATATCGTGGTTACGCAAGGCGATTTCCACTTCCATTCCTTTCGCCATATTATCGCCTAGGATTTCAGTAATTACGCCAATTGGCTGGTTAAAACTAGCAGAGCGTTCTTGCAATTCGACAACCACAACTTGCCCCATTCGTGCGCCATTACGATGTTCATTTGGCACGAGAATATCACGACCAATTCTGCTGTCATCAGGCACCACATAGCTGAAACCGTTTTCTAAGAAAAAGCGACCCACAATTTGTTTTTTACGGCTTTCTAATACGCGCACAATTCGCACTTCACGGCGACCACGACGATCTAATCCAGCAGGTTGCGCTAAGACAAAATCTCCATGCATGACTCTTTGCATTTGATGGTTTGGAATGAATAAATCATCCTTTTTGCCATCGACCTGTAAAAAACCAAAACCCTCGCGATGACCAATTACCGTGCCTTTAAATAAATCTAATTTTTCTGGTAAGGCATAGCGTTTACGTTTGGTGAACACTAATTGCCCATCATTTTCCATCGCGCGTAATCGGCGACGCATCGCCTCTATTTGATCTTCATTTCGAATGGAAAGTGCGGTCAAAATTTCATCCCGATTCATCGGTGCATTATTGCCTCGAATAACGCTTAAAATAAATTCACGGCTCGGGATTGGATTGCCGTATTTTTCCAATTCTCGTTTGTAATGAGGATCTTGGTTGATTAAGTTTTTACGTTTTTTTGTCATTATTTTTTACAGTTTTAAAAAGTGCGGAGAGTTTGACACTGTAAGGGGGATAATGCAAGATGGGGGAGGTTTATTTATCAGTAAAACCAATGAACTTTTTCAATGTGCAAATAAACACCTATTTTTCTTTTTTATTTTTTGTTAAAGTTTCAAACCCTTAATTATTATTTATTTGACAAAAGGAACAATATTATGGCAATCATTAAGCAAGCAAAAGCAAAATAGTCTAACCCGCCTTTCTTTAATCACTCTACTTATTTCCACATCTTTTTATTCTGTTCAGTCTTTTTCACAAGATCTAAAATGGATCGCTACTTATGGTACGGTGCCGGGCGATGGTGGATATAATGTTGCCATTGGAGATGGTAGTAAAGTAACTAATTCTACAGAAAGTGGAGCTAAACCATCCATTGGAGCAGTTGCTATCGGTGGAGATACTCACGTAAAAAGCATAGGTTCTTTAGCTATAGGCTATGGGGCTAAATCTGGATCAGATGGTCAAAAAGGAAAATTTAGTACTGCTATTGGTATAAATTCTAATTCAGAAAAGGGAGGTGTTGCAGTTGGTCATTATGCTGAAGCTTTCGCGTATAGGTCTATTGCAATTGGTTCTTTATCTACAAGTAAAGATGGAGACTATTCGATAGCTTTTGGTGTACATAGCTTGGTGGAAAAATTAGAAAAAGGTAAAAATAACAATAAAATCGGCAAAAATATTGATGTTAATGTAAGTGGAACTATGAAAAAAATTGACATGGCTCACGATAGTGAGAAGAATTTAATTGATAAATATGGTCAAACTTACGGTGCGATGGCATTAGGATTTAAATCTTCTTCACACAATCTTTTTGCCAGTTCATTTGGGGCGTTTTCTACAGCCACAGCTATTGAAAGTCTAGCAGTAGGCGACAGCAGCCAATCAACGGGCTACTGCAGTGCTACTTTTGGCAGTCACAGTAGGGCTTTGGCAGAAGAAAGTTTGGCATTAGGTTATGAAACTCGGGCAAATGCTTATGGTTCTGTTGCTTTAGGTGCAGAGTCTGTGGCGAATGAAGAAAATACCGTATCAGTGGGTTCTGATACATTGAAACGGAAAATCGTCAATGTCGCCGATGGCACAGAAGATTATGATGCAGTAAATGTCCGTCAATTAAATGCAGTAGAAGCTAAAATTGGTCAAGTGAATAATCAATTTACACAAGTTGATACCTGTTTAAATCGAACAGATTTACGTATTAATCGCGTTGGTGCAAGTGCGGCGGCGTTGGCTTCATTAAAACCTGCACAATTAGGCGAAGATGATAAATTTGCGTTGTCTTTGGGTGTTGGAAGTTATAAAAATGCGCAGGCTATGGCAATGGGTGCGGTGTTTAAGCTCGCTGAAAATGTGTTGCTTAATGTAGCAGGGAGTTTTTCTGGTTCGGAAAAAACCTTTGGAGCAGGTGTTTCTTGGAAATTCGGTAACAAATCAAAACCTGCAGTTTCAACACAAAGTGCGGTCAATTCTGCGGAAGTTTTGCAATTGAGACAAGAAGTATCAGCAATGCAAAAAGAACTGGCTGAATTGAAAAAAGCATTAAGGAAATAATCTTGAAACTAAGTGATTAAGGGCGTGATATACGCCCTTTTTTATTAGATATATTTAAATTTTACTAACTGTAGTGCTTTTATCAAGGAGTAAAAAGGAGATTATAATTGTCGTTAAAAATATTTTAAGTATAAAAATCGCAGTAAATTTTTTATTCATTTCCGTAATAAAAATAAAGGATCTATACTATTTACATTTATTTTTTACTCGGAAGATACTATGTCAGAACGTTCAGCCAATATTATTACCCACGATCCTTTTGGTAGCTTACTTGGATATGCGCCTGGTGGAGTGGCAATTTATTCTTCAGATTACAATACTGCAGATGATAAAGAGTTCCCGAATGATGCGGCATTTCGGAGTTATCTAGGGCGAGAATATATGGGCTATAAATGGCAGTGTGTGGAATTTGCGCGTCGTTATTTATATCTCAATCACGGTGTTGTATTTGCCGATGTTGGTATGGCGTACGAGATCTTTTCTTTACGTTTTTTACGCCAAGTAGTAAATGATGCCTCGTTTACGACTTTCTTGGCAAAATCGCCGTTATCAAACGATTATTGGTCGTTTAGATTTTTGTATGAGTGAACGAGGTTTGAAAGTTTATGAATATAATACAGATTCAGCCTCTTGCCATGCTGAAGCAGGCGATATTATGAATCGTTGGGCAAAACAAGCTGGTGGCGTATTGGGGGAAAATCCGTCCGATGGCTTGCGTAATGCGTTAGCGGATTGTTGGCAACATAGCCAAGCTTCAAAATTAGTTCATATTTTACAAGATCACGATGATGAAGAAGATTATCACGCGATGTTTATGCAACAAGCATTAGTGCAAGCAGGTTTTCAAGCTAAAATTATTCACGGCACAGGAGGATTGCATTGGGATAATCGAGGTCAATTAATTGATGATGAAAATAATCAAGTTCAAACTGTTTGGAAAACTTGGGCGTGGGAAACAATGTTGGAACAGCTTCGTGAAGATACAACAGGAATGGAAGTGGCTCCGCCTATTCGCACAGGTTATCCTGAAGATAAAGTGCGGTTAATTGATGTACTACTTCGTCCAGAAGTGTTGGTTTATGAACCACTTTGGACGGCAATTCCAAGTAATAAGGCGATTTTTGCCTGTGCTTTGGTCTTTATTCCCTAATCATCGTTATTTGTTAGAGGCAAGTTTTCATCTCACGCCAAATTTAATTCAAAATGGCTATGCGCAAAAACCAATTGCAGGTCGTCGGGGAGATAATGTTAAACTTATTGGCGAAAATAATGCCACTTTAGGTGTCACAGAGGGTAAATTTGGCAAACAAGAAAACATTTATCAACAACTTTGGTGTTTACCACAAGTGGAAGATCAATATTTGCAAGTTTGTACTTTTACTGTTGGAGGACATTATGGTGGCACTTGCCTACGTTCTGATTCGAGTCGAGTGATTGTAGGCAATAGTGATATGCAACCCTTGAGAGTGTTGAAAGATAAATAAAACACTTTGTGATATTAAGAATGGGTTTTACGCAGTGCTTTTCCAATAAAAATGCTTGCAACTAACATTGCTAAAGTCGGAACCAACCAAGCCATTCCTTCAGATGAAAGAGGGAAGTGTTTCAATAATGAATTGATGCTTTCTGGTAACATTTTAACGTTATTTAAGCTGTCACATAAACTAAAACAAACAGTTACGATTAATGTGCTATTGTATGTAAATTTTATTGATGGAAGGTTTTTGCGTAAGAATTGCAATAAAACAAGCACAATGGCTACCGGATAAATTAATAACAAAGCAGGGATCGTAATGCGAAGTAAATCAGTCAATCCATATTGTGAAACTGTGATTGTTATCGTGGTAAAAAGGGCGATCCAAAATGGATAGGAAAAGCGAGAGGAAAATTTTGCAAAATAATCAGCAGATGCGCTAGTTACACCAACAAGTGTTGTTAAGCTCGCTAACACAATAATACCTGCCATAATCCAAATGCCAGCCTGTCCAAATAATACATTTACATAGCGAGAAAAAATTTGTCCACCATTCGTTGTCCCTTCTGCAACTGCAGCACTGGTTGCACCTAGATAGAAAAGAGAAAAATATAAACCGGCGAGTAAAATGACAGAAACAAATCCTGCTGAAATGGTGTATTTCACAATATCTTTGGTTTTTGTCACATTTTTCGCTGATAATGCTCGGGCGACAATTCCACCGAAAGCGATGGCTGCGAGTACGTCCATGGTTTGATAGCCGCTAGTTAAACCGATTAATAAAGAATGGCTATTTTCATAAGCATTACTTGGTGCTTGAATTTCAGATAAAGGCGAAATAAATACGGTAATTGCCACAGCAATAAGTAACACTAATAAAGCGGGTGTCATAAATTTCCCCACGCTTGAAATGATCGTATTTGGGCTAATCATAAAGCCCATAGCGATTAAGTTAAAAATTAGTGAGAATACAAAACGAACATTCGCATTATCTTCTGCTAAGCCTAAAGGTAACCACGCCATTTCATAAGCAACATTAGTGATGCGGGGCATTGCAAAGGTAGAGCCAATGGTTAAATAAAGTATAACAAGGAAACCTGTGCCAGCCCATTTTGGTAAATCTTTAGTAAGTTCTTCGCCACGACCTAAAATCGCGACCACAACAAGCGTAATAAATGGCATTAAAACGCCAGTTAAAACAAAGCCTAAGGAAGCACTCTCCCAATGTTGTCCTGCGGAAAGTCCCTCCATAGGCGGAAAAATGATATTACCCGCACCTAAAAATAAGGCGAAGATCATCATTCCTAAAATAATAATATCTTTACGTGAAAACATAGTTTTTTAATTCTAAAAATAAAAGGACTGCATTCTACTACAAAGTAGATAAAATCCCTATTGCGTAAAATTAAAAATGTGAATTTTGTCACAGTATATGGCATTTTATCGACAATTCGCTAAAAATCCCGACAAAATCTACCGCACTTTTTCCTTTAACTTCGAAAATATGCTAGGATGGCTTCCTTTGTGAATTTTTTGCTATTTATTTTTAAAGGGGTTTATGTGATAAAACTGATCCAACGTTTTTTTAAATTAGAATCTGCTGGTGGTATATTATTGCTTTTTTCAGCTGTTGTTGCGATGTTGCTGGCTAATTCGCCGTTAAGCAACCAATATAATGATTTTTTAAATTTGCCTGTAAGTTTACAAATTGGTAGTTTTTCAATTAATAAAACCTTAATTCACTGGATTAACGATGGTTTTATGGCAGTATTTTTTGTATTAGTGGGAATGGAAGTCAAAAAAGAATTATTTGAAGGCGCACTTTCTACCTATCAACAAGCTATTTTCCCTGCTATTGCAGCTATTGGCGGAATGGTTATACCGGCTGTAGTTTATTGGTTTATCGCTAAACAAGATCCAAGTTTAGCTAATGGCTGGGCAATTCCAATGGCAACAGACATTGCTTTTGTGCTAGGAATTATGGCGTTATTGAGTAAACAAGTGCCACTTCCTCTGAAAATATTTTTACTTGCCCTTGCTATTATTGATGACCTCGGTGCGATAGTTGTTATTGCATTATTTTTCTCGCACGGATTGAGTGTACAAGCACTAATTTTTTCTGCCGTGGCAATTATTGCGCTGATATTACTAAATCGTTTCAAAGTTTCCGCACTTTGCGCTTATATGGTTGTAGGTGCAATTTTATGGGCTTCTGTATTAAAATCTGGTGTGCATGCTACTTTAGCTGGCGTTATTATTGGTTTTAGCATTCCATTGAAAGGTAAAAAAGGAGAACGCCCATTAGATGATTTCGAGCATATTTTAGCCTCTTGGTCATCTTTCGTTATTTTACCGCTCTTTGCATTTGCCAATGCTGGTGTGAGTTTTGCAGGAATAGATGTGAATATGATTTCATCGCCATTATTATTGGCTATAGCAAGCGGTTTAATTATTGGTAAACCTATCGGTGTTTTCGGATTTAGTTATATTTCTGTTAAATTGGGATTAGCTAAATTACCAGATGGAATTAATTTTAAACAAATTTTTGCCGTTGCGGTTTTATGTGGAATCGGTTTTACGATGTCAATGTTCTTAGCAAGCCTTGCTTTTGATGCTAATGCGGGAGAAAGTGTCAATACCCTTTCTCGTTTAGGTATTCTACTTGGATCAACGGTTTCGGCAATACTTGGTTATTTATTCTTAAAACAAACAACCAAAATAAATTAATTCTTCATAAAATTTGCGAAAAAAATTGCACTGCAAAGAGAATTGTTTCTATTGCAGTGCAAGTATTGAATAAACCTCTCACAATTAATTAGCACACAAGAAATGTGTGCCGTTATTTGTTCGTGATTACCACTTCCAGCCCACGCCACCTGATGTACCAATATCGCCTCGAGAATTGATGGAAGCATTGAATTTCACCACTACTTTCCCTTTTTTCAAGGCAGTAGAGTAGCCTGCAGCCACTGCACTTTCCCCTTTAAATGAACCCACTCCCAAACCAAAAATTGACTCGCCTGCAGCTTGTACGGTTGGCACTCCTGCCATTGCATTACTGCCTGCAATACCACTACGATATTCGGCTGTCATTTTATTCAAGCGTTTATCTAATTGACGGAACTGATTATCGACTTTTTCAAATTGACGAGCACTCTCCACTCCTCCTGATGCTACTTTAGCTTCTATTGCTTTTAATTGAGCCACGTTTACTGCATCGGTGTCTTTTGTCCCTGCAGCAAGGTTGTTTAACTGGCGAGTAATGCCTTTTTCTGCATTCCCTACAGAAACTGCTGAAGCGGTTGAAATCCAAGACCCTGCCTCTTTGCCAATGGTTTCTCGTGCTTTCATTAAGTCATTTCTAGCCTTTTCCCAAGAATTAGATTCTTCAGTATAAGTATTGGCTAAATTTTGTGATTGTTTATCTAATTCCTTACGTTCATTACGAAGTTGTTTATATGTATTGATAATTTCATTTTTTTGAGAAGTCAGTTCTGTTTTTTCTTCTTCAGAAATGCTAGTTTTTTTCAACGAATTATTAACTGTATTGAATTTATCGACAGCTCTAAGTTGTGCTTTTTCATTTTCAACCCGTTTATCTTCAATTTCATAATAGGCTGAACGTATTGAAAGCATTGCTTTTTCGGCAGTTTCTACGGTTTCTCTTGTCACTGTAAAATTTTGATAAGCCTTTTTAGCTTCATCGGTTTCCAATAAATCATTCGCTGTTTTATTACCCATTGAGTTATATCCTACAACGCCCTCATTAACATCAGTTTTGGCATAGCTGCCTAATGCTACACCATCCATTTTATCTGCTTCACTATCTCGCCCTAATGCTAATGAACCTTCTTTATTTGCTGAAGCTCGAGAACCTAATGCAGATGAAAAATGCCCTTTTGCTCTGCTTGCTATACCTAATGATAAACTGTGTGTGCCGTATGCTTCAGCCCCTGCCCCATATGCGGTGGTATGATAACCAAAGCCTTTTGCATTACTACCAATTACTGTTGAATAATTAAATCGATTGCTGGCTTCAGGTTTGATAAGTTCAGCATATGTCTTGTTGCTTTCTAATTTAAAGTCACTTTCGTAAATAGATGTTGGTTTTTCGCCTGTAGTTTGTTTTTGTTTACCAATATAAGCGCCAAATCCCATAGCAACGCTATCTTGCCCTAAAACTTCTGTAAATTGTCCGATTGCGATTGAGTCAGAATTCAACGCTTTGGCAGCATAACCTAACGCCATTGATAATTCAGCGGTGTAATTAGTTTTTAGATCTGTAGAATTTACTAGTATTGGATTATATTCTGGCGTTACTTGTGAATTGATACCGATTGCCATACCGCCACCAGCCCTATTTACATAAGCTTTATCACCATAAAAGTTTTCTTTGTTGTTTATTGTTCGCGATACGGCTTTATGATCATAATTTTCATTTGGTACCCAGTTGAAGTAATAATAGCCATTAGAATCTTGAGATTTGTCTGAGGTATCTTGAACTGTTGGAGCAGCTGTTACGATGGAGGGATAAATGAAAGAAAAGATTAGACAAGATAAATAGGAATATCTTAAATTAGTTTGTTTGTAATAGCATAATTTAGTCTCTTAATAAAGAAGTTAAAAGGCTTTTCAGTTTACACCTAATGTATTTAAAATACGACCATTTTTTGAGCTTTTTCTGAACATTTTTCCTTTCTAATTTTTTCTTTAACAATAAATTACATTCAAAATGCTGATTTTCGGTAAAATTAATAAATAAAGGCACGTGAAGAAAACGTGCCTTTAGTCTTGTTCAAGATTTAAAAAGCGAATTTATTCCCATTCGATCGTTGCTGGTGGTTTTCCGCTGATGTCGTACACGACGCGGGAAATACCATTCACTTCGTTGATGATACGGTTAGACACTTTGCCTAATAAATCATAAGGCAAATGTGCCCAATGTGCGGTCATAAAATCGATGGTTTCTACCGCACGTAGTGAGATAACCCAATCGTATTTACGCCCATCGCCCATTACACCTACAGATTTCACTGGTAAGAATACGCTGAAGGCTTGGCTGGTTTTTTCATACCAACCGCTGTTGCGTAATTCTTCGATAAAGATTGCATCGGCACGGCGTAATAAATCGCAGTATTCTTTTTTCACTTCGCCTAATACACGCACGCCTAAACCTGGACCAGGGAATGGGTGGCGGTTGATCATTTCAGCTGGTAAGCCTAATGCTAGACCGATTTTACGTACTTCATCTTTAAACAATTCACGTAATGGTTCCACTAAGCCAAGTTTCATATAGTCTGGCAAGCCACCTACATTGTGGTGTGATTTAATCACATGTGCTTTGCCTGTTTTGCTTGCTGCAGATTCGATGACATCAGGATAAATCGTACCTTGTGCCAACCATTTCACATTAGTGAGTTTTTTCGATTCATCATCGAACACATCAACGAAAACTTTACCGATAATTTTACGTTTCGCTTCAGGATCTGATACCCCTGCAAGTTCGCCTAGGAAGCGGCTTTCTGCATCAACACGAGTGATGTTTAAACCGAATTTATCGCCAAACATTTCCATTACTTGGTCGCCTTCGTGTAAGCGAAGCAAACCATTATCCACAAATACGCAGTGTAATTTTTTGCCGATAGCACGGTGTAAAAGTAATGCAACAACAGAAGAGTCCACACCACCAGATAAGCCTAAAATCACTTCATCATCGCCTACTTGCTCTTTAATACGAGCAACGGCATCTTCGATAATGTTTTCAGCTGTCCATTTGGTTTCGCAACCACAGATGTTTACTACGAAGTTGGTTAATAATTCCAAGCCTTTTTTAGTATGCGTTACTTCAGGGTGGAACTGCACACCGTAGAAATGACGGCTTTCATCAGACATTGCCGCAATTGGGCAGGTTGGAGTCGTGCCTGTCACTTTGAAGTTTTCTGGTAAACGCGTTACTTTATCGCCATGGCTCATCCAAACGTCTAATTTTGGCTCAGAAGCGGTCAAATTATCGTTAAGATTTGCAAAAAGTGCGGTTGAATTTTCAAGTGAAACGGAAGCATAGCCGAACTCTCGGTGGTCAGACGTTTCGGTTAAACCGCCAAGTTGCATTGCCATCGTTTGCATTCCATAGCAAACGCCGAGCACCGGCACGCCTGCGTTAAACACATATTCAGGCGCACGCG
Organism: Haemophilus sp. HN_Hi10; assembly: GCF_049821985.1. Lineage (NCBI taxonomy): Bacteria > Pseudomonadati > Pseudomonadota > Gammaproteobacteria > Pasteurellales > Pasteurellaceae > Haemophilus > Haemophilus sp. HN_Hi10. The sequence goes on from NZ_CP187495.1 coordinate 806,622, forward strand.
GGCTGTTTTCTTCAGTTGTGCTTTCAGGGCTGCCTGAAAGAATGATTCCCGTTGGATTAAATTCACGGATTTGTTCTTCTGTTACATCCCACGCCCAAAGTTCGCAGTACACACCGATTTCACGCACACGACGTGCAATCAGTTGAGTATATTGTGAACCGAAGTCGAGGATCAGGATTTTGTGATTGTGGATGTTTGTCATTTATAATGCTCTTATTATTGATAGTGTGGACGGTTAATTTCCTCTAAAACTTTGCAAAAACCAACCGCACTTTAAACAGCAAAAGGCAGGCTAAAGCCCACCTTAAAGATTACCCCATACGATAGTTCGGTGCTTCTTTAGTAATAGCAACATCGTGAACGTGGCTTTCTTTAATGCCTGCACCACTAATGCGAACAAATTCCGCTTTGGTGCGTAGTTCATCAATAGTTGCACAGCCCGTTAAGCCCATGCAAGAACGTAAGCCACCCATTTGTTGGTGGATGATTTCTTTTAAGTAACCTTTATATGGAATACGGCCTTCGATACCTTCTGGTACGAGTTTATCTGCCGCGTTATCCGATTGGAAATAACGATCTGATGAGCCTTTCGCCATCGCACCTAATGAACCCATACCACGGTAAGATTTAAATGCACGACCTTGGTAAAGTTCGATTTCGCCCGGTGCTTCTTCAGTACCAGCAAGCATTGAGCCAACCATTACACAGCTTGCGCCTGCAGCGATGGCTTTTGCAATATCACCAGAGAAACGGATACCACCGTCAGCAATAACTGGAATACCACGATCTTTTAATGCCGCAGCAGCATCTGCGATAGCTGTGATTTGTGGCACGCCTACACCGGTTACGATACGTGTGGTGCAAATTGAACCAGGACCAATACCTACTTTCACTGCACTAGCTCCTGCATCTGCTAATGCGATTGCACCTTCAGCCGTTGCTACGTTACCCGCAACGATAGGTAAGTTTGGATATTTCGCTCGAGTTTCACGAACGCGTTGTAATACGCCTTCTGAGTGACCGTGAGAAGAATCAATTAACAGTACATCTACGCCTGCTTTCACTAATGCATCAATACGTTCTTCATTGCCAGCACCTGCGCCAACCGCAGCACCAACACGTAAACGACCAAATTCATCTTTACACGCATTTGGTTTTTGTTCTGCTTTTTGGAAGTCTTTAACGGTAATCATTCCTTTCAGTTTAAAGCTGTCATTGACCATCAATACTTTTTCAACACGATGTTGGTGCATTAATGCTAAGATTTCTTCGCGAGTTGCCCCTTCTTTTACCGTTACTAAGCGGTCTTTTTTTGTCATTACTTGCGAAACGGTTTGATGTAAATCTTTTACGAAACGAGTGTCACGCCCAGTGATGATACCGATTAAGTTATTTTCGCCATCTACAACAGGGTAGCCTGCGAAGCCGTTTTTATTTACTAATTCCGCTAATTCAGCAAGGGTTAAATCTGGCGAAACAGTGACAGGTTCAGAAACGATACCACTTTCGAATTTTTTCACTTTACGAACACGATCCGCTTGGCGTTCAATGGTCATATTTTTGTGGATAAAGCCAATGCCACCTTCTTGCGCTAAAGAGATTGCAAGTTTGGTTTCAGTTACGGTATCCATTGCCGCTGAAAGCATAGGAATATTCAAAGTAATTTCTTTAGTGAGTTTGGTTGAAAGATTGGCTGTATTTGGAAGTACTGTTGAATGTGCTGGGACGAGTAGAACATCGTCAAAAGTAAGGGCTTCTTGTTTAATGCGTAATGACATTGCAATATTCTCGCTAAGTTGAAGTTAAAAAATATTGCGACGAGATTATACAGATTTCACTTTATTTTGAAAACGAAATTTTAGGATTTATGCTATGATTTTCATACTATTTGCCATAAGGAATGAATGATGAATTTTACGTTATTGACATATTTAGCGGATTGTCAGCCAAAAGTGCGGTCTGAATTGGAAAAGTTTTCTAAAAATCTGGAGGCAGATATTCAACAATTACGTGAAATCGGTTTGGATATTCTTGTTGATGGGCAAGATTATCGCTTAGTGCCAATGCTTCCTTTATTAAATCCTCAGCAAATTTCAACCGCACTTTTTCCTTATGGTATCTATTATCAGCCGATAATTTCCTCTACAAATGAATGGATACTACAAAATATATCTTCCTTAAAAAAAGGGGATCTTTGCGTGGCTGAATATCAAACGGTGGGGCGTGGTCGGCGTGGTCGTCAATGGCTATCGCCTTTTGCCGGGCAAATTATGTTTAGCTTTTATTGGACATTTGATCCTAAAAAATCAATTGAGGGATTAAGTTTAATTATTGGTTTGGCGATTGCTGAAGTGCTAAAGGTGCAAGTGAAATGGCCAAATGATATTTTGTTTAATGGAAGAAAGTTGGGCGGAATTTTGGTTGAAATCGCTAACCATAAAAATGGTATGCTCAATTTAGTGATTGGCGTAGGTATTAATGTGTTGTTGCCAAAACAAACGGAAATTAGTCAGCCTTATGCGGAAGTATCTGAAATTGATCCTGATGCAGATCGCCAAATTTTGTTACCAAAACTTATTCAACATTTATACAAACGGTTAAATACCTTTGAGCAAAATGGTATTAATGCGGAATTTCAGCAAGCATGGCAATCATATAATGCGTTTTCAAATAATGAAGTAAATGTGCTGACTGAACAAGGTGTTATTTCAGGCATTGAACAAGGCATAGATGAACGTGGTTATTTAAAAGTGTTATGTGGTAATAAAATTCAGATGTTTAATGGTGGAGAAGTTTCATTGCGTAAGAAATAATAGCAATAAAAGTTTGACTATTCTAACCGCACTTTTAATGAAATGTTTATATTTCCATCAAAAGATCATTTTTTTAAATATTTTTACAAAAAGTACTTGCAAGGGTTTTTAAAATCCCTATAATGCACCGCACACAACGACGCACTGTTGTGAAGTTTTTTAAGTTTCCAAGTGCGTCGTTCTTTTTTGCTCTTTAACAATATATCAGACAATCTGTGTGGGCACTTGTTGATTGACTTGTTTTAAAAATATTTTTTAATTTTGAAGTCTTAATAGGTGCTTAACTGAAAATTCATAATTACTTTTTTAAGTAGTGTTTATTTATAGCTAAGCAGTATATTGAGCGATTGAACTTGAATTGAAGAGTTTGATCATGGCTCAGATTGAACGCTGGCGGCAGGCTTAACACATGCAAGTCGAACGGTAGCAGGAGGAAGCTTGCTTTCTTGCTGACGAGTGGCGGACGGGTGAGTAATGCTTGGGAATCTGGCTTATGGAGGGGGATAACGACGGGAAACTGTCGCTAATACCGCGTAGAATCGGAAGATGAAAGTGCGGGACTGTAAGGCCGCATGCCATAGGATGAGCCCAAGTGGGATTAGGTAGTTGGTGGGGTAAAGGCCTACCAAGCCTGCGATCTCTAGCTGGTCTGAGAGGATGACCAGCCACACTGGAACTGAGACACGGTCCAGACTCCTACGGGAGGCAGCAGTGGGGAATATTGCGCAATGGGGGAACCCTGACGCAGCCATGCCGCGTGAATGAAGAAGGCCTTCGGGTTGTAAAGTTCTTTCGGTATTGAGGAAGGTTGATGTGTTAATAGTACATCAAATTGACGTTAAATACAGAAGAAGCACCGGCTAACTCCGTGCCAGCAGCCGCGGTAATACGGAGGGTGCGAGCGTTAATCGGAATAACTGGGCGTAAAGGGCACGCAGGCGGTTATTTAAGTGAGGTGTGAAAGCCCCGGGCTTAACCTGGGAATAGCATTTCAGACTGGGTAACTAGAGTACTTTAGGGAGGGGTAGAATTCCACGTGTAGCGGTGAAATGCGTAGAGATGTGGAGGAATACCGAAGGCGAAGGCAGCCCCTTGGGAATGTACTGACGCTCATGTGCGAAAGCGTGGGGAGCAAACAGGATTAGATACCCTGGTAGTCCACGCTGTAAACGCTGTCGATTTGGGGGTTGGGGTTTAACTCTGGCGCCCGTAGCTAACGTGATAAATCGACCGCCTGGGGAGTACGGCCGCAAGGTTAAAACTCAAATGAATTGACGGGGGCCCGCACAAGCGGTGGAGCATGTGGTTTAATTCGATGCAACGCGAAGAACCTTACCTACTCTTGACATCCAACGAATCCGATAGAGATATTGGAGTGCCTTCGGGAACGTTGAGACAGGTGCTGCATGGCTGTCGTCAGCTCGTGTTGTGAAATGTTGGGTTAAGTCCCGCAACGAGCGCAACCCTTATCCTTTGTTGCCAGCGATACGGTCGGGAACTCAAAGGAGACTGCCAGTGATAAACTGGAGGAAGGTGGGGATGACGTCAAGTCATCATGGCCCTTACGAGTAGGGCTACACACGTGCTACAATGGCGTATACAGAGGGAAGCGAAGCTGCGAGGTGGAGCGAATCTCATAAAGTACGTCTAAGTCCGGATTGGAGTCTGCAACTCGACTCCATGAAGTCGGAATCGCTAGTAATCGCGAATCAGAATGTCGCGGTGAATACGTTCCCGGGCCTTGTACACACCGCCCGTCACACCATGGGAGTGGGTTGTACCAGAAGTAGATAGCTTAACCTTTAGGAGGGCGTTTACCACGGTATGATTCATGACTGGGGTGAAGTCGTAACAAGGTAACCGTAGGGGAACCTGCGGTTGGATCACCTCCTTACCAAAGACGAGAGACAGCGAGTGCTCACACAGATTGGCTGATAATTGTAGACAAATGAGCAGGAGAAAACATTACCCTTGGGTCTGTAGCTCAGGTGGTTAGAGCGCACCCCTGATAAGGGTGAGGTCGGTGGTTCAAGTCCACTCAGACCCACCACTCTGAGAGTGAGTGAAGCGAAAGGTGTAGTGTAAATAAATAATAACTAAAAGGTAAATAATTAGTTATTAAATTATGATGAAATGGGGATATAGCTCAGCTGGGAGAGCGCCTGCCTTGCACGCAGGAGGTCAGCGGTTCGATCCCGCTTATCTCCACCACTTATCATCGTTAAGTAAATTAGAAAAAGATAAATTAATAATGTATTAAGGTAGTGATTAAACTATTTTAAATATTAGGTTATTTTATTCTTAGTTTTAAGTTTAATTTTAAATTTAATTTTAATTTTAATTTTAATTTTTTTTAGTTTATTTAACGATGATAACTGAAAAGTTTTATCAACTGTTCTTTAAAAAATTGGAAACAAGCTGAAAACAAGAGATTTTCGAGAGAAAGTCTGAGTAGGCAAGATAGGAAAGTGAAAGAGAGAACTGAAAAGGAAACTCTAAAAACAAAACCTGTTTTGCATAAAATCTTGATTGAACAAAAGCAATCAAGTGTTTAGTTGAATGAAGATACGCATCAAATTGACCGCACTTTGAAGTGAAAACTTAAAGTGATTGAAAACATTTGAGGTTGTATAGTTAAGTGACTAAGCGTACAAGGTGGATGCCTTGGCAATCAGAGGCGAAGAAGGACGTGCTAATCTGCGAAAAGCTTGGATGAGTCGATAAGAGGCGTTTAATCCAAGATATCCGAATGGGGAAACCCAGTAGATGAAGAATCTACTATTAACAAGTGAATTCATAGCTTGTTGAGGCAAACCGGGAGAACTGAAACATCTAAGTACCCCGAGGAAAAGAAATCAACCGAGATTTCGTCAGTAGCGGCGAGCGAAAGCGAAAGAGCCAGTAAGTGATAGCAGTATAGTTAGGAGAATGTGTTGGGAAACACAATCAAAGAGGGTGATAATCCCGTATCTAAAAACCATATTGTGGTACTAAGCTAACGAGAAGTAGGGCGGGACACGTGATATCCTGTTTGAAGAAGGGGGACCATCCTCCAAGGCTAAATACTCCTGATTGACCGATAGTGAACCAGTACTGTGAAGGAAAGGCGAAAAGAACCCCGGTGAGGGGAGTGAAATAGAACCTGAAACCTTGTACGTACAAGCAGTGGGAGCCTGAAAGGGTGACTGCGTACCTTTTGTATAATGGGTCAGCGACTTATATTTTGTAGCGAGGTTAACCGAATAGGGGAGCCGAAGGGAAACCGAGTCTTAACTGGGCGAAGAGTTGCAAGGTATAGACCCGAAACCCGGTGATCTAGCCATGGGCAGGTTGAAGGTTGGGTAACACTAACTGGAGGACCGAACCGACTAATGTTGAAAAATTAGCGGATGACTTGTGGCTGGGGGTGAAAGGCCAATCAAACCGGGAGATAGCTGGTTCTCCCCGAAATCTATTTAGGTAGAGCCTTGAGGTGACACCTTTGGGGGTAGAGCACTGTTTCGGCTAGGGGTCCATCCCGGATTACCAACCCGATGCAAACTACGAATACCAAAGAGTGATACTCAGGAGACACACGGCGGGTGCTAACGTCCGTCGTGGAGAGGGAAACAACCCAGACCGCCAGCTAAGGTCCCCAAGTCTATATTAAGTGGGAAACGAAGTGGGAAGGCTTAGACAGCTAGGATGTTGGCTTAGAAGCAGCCATCATTTAAAGAAAGCGTAATAGCTCACTAGTCGAGTCGGCCTGCGCGGAAGATGTAACGGGGCTGAAATATAGCACCGAAGCTGCGGCATCAGACGAAAGTCTGTTGGGTAGGGGAGCGTTCTGTAAGCGGATGAAGGTTAATCGAGAGGTTAGCTGGACGTATCAGAAGTGCGAATGCTGACATAAGTAACGATAAAACGGGTGAAAAACCCGTTCGCCGGAAGACCAAGGGTTCCTGTCCAACGTTAATCGGGGCAGGGTGAGTCGGCCCCTAAGGCGAGGCTGAAAAGCGTAGTCGATGGGAAACAGGTTAATATTCCTGTACTTGGTAAAGCTGCGATGTGGGGACGGAGTAGGTTAGGTTATCGCACTGTTGGATATGTGCGTTTAAGTTGGTAGGTGGGAAGTTTAGGCAAATCCGGACTTCTATTAAACACTGAGAGATGATGACGAGGCTCTAAGGAGCTGAAGTAACTGATACCACACTTCCAGGAAAAGCCACTAAGCGACAGGCTTTACTAAACCGTACTGAAAACCGACACAGGTGGTCAGGTAGAGAATACTCAGGCGCTTGAGAGAACTCGGGTGAAGGAACTAGGCAAAATAGCACCGTAACTTCGGGAGAAGGTGCGCCGGCGTAGATTGTAGAGATTTACTCTCGAAGGTTGAACCGGTCGAAGATACCAGCTGGCTGCAACTGTTTATTAAAAACACAGCACTCTGCAAACACGAAAGTGGAGGTATAGGGTGTGATGCCTGCCCGGTGCTGGAAGGTTAATTGATGGTGTAATCGAAAGAGAAGCACCTGATCGAAGCCCCAGTAAACGGCGGCCGTAACTATAACGGTCCTAAGGTAGCGAAATTCCTTGTCGGGTAAGTTCCGACCTGCACGAATGGCATAATGATGGCCAGGCTGTCTCCACCCGAGACTCAGTGAAATTGAAATCGCCGTGAAGATGCGGTGTACCCGCGGCTAGACGGAAAGACCCCGTGAACCTTTACTATAGCTTGACACTGAACATTGAATTTTGATGTGTAGGATAGGTGGGAGACTTAGAAGTAGTCACGCCAGTGATTATGGAGTCATCCTTGAAATACCACCCTTTAACGTTTGATGTTCTAACGAAGATTGCGGAACGTGGTCTCGGACAGTGTCTGGTGGGTAGTTTGACTGGGGCGGTCTCCTCCCAAAGCGTAACGGAGGAGCACGAAGGTTTGCTAATCACGGTCGGACATCGTGAGGTTAGTGCAATGGTATAAGCAAGCTTAACTGCGAGACAGACAAGTCGAGCAGGTACGAAAGTAGGTCATAGTGATCCGGTGGTTCTGAATGGAAGGGCCATCGCTCAACGGATAAAAGGTACTCCGGGGATAACAGGCTGATACCGCCCAAGAGTTCATATCGACGGCGGTGTTTGGCACCTCGATGTCGGCTCATCACATCCTGGGGCTGAAGTAGGTCCCAAGGGTATGGCTGTTCGCCATTTAAAGTGGTACGCGAGCTGGGTTTAGAACGTCGTGAGACAGTTCGGTCCCTATCTGCCGTGGGCGTAGGAGAATTGGTTGGGGCTGCTCCTAGTACGAGAGGACCGGAGTGGACGCACCACTGGTGTTCCGGTTGTGTCGCCAGACGCATTGCCGGGTAGCTAAGTGCGGAAGAGATAAGTGCTGAAAGCATCTAAGCACGAAACTTGCCAAGAGATGAGTTCTCCCTGTCTTTAAGACAGTAAGGGTTGTTTAAGACGAAGACGTAGATAGGTCTGGTGTGTAAGTGATGTGAGTCATTGAGCTAACAGATACTAATTGCCCGAGAGGCTTAACTATACAACGCTCAAGTGTTTTTGGGAAAAGAGCGAAAGAGAAGAGAAATTAACTAAACTAAACTAACTATTCAGCTTGTTGCCGATAAGAAGAGAGACGAAAAAAGTGAAGTCGTAAAAGAGAAGAAACAAAGAGAGAAGTTATCAAAGAATTATCCCGGCGGCGATAGTGCGGTGGAACCACCTGAGACCATACCGAACTCAGAAGTGAAACGCTGTAATGCCGATGGTAGTGTGGGGTTTCCCCATGTGAGAGTAGGGCACCGCCGGGTTTTATTTTTTTAGTTTATTCATTGAGTAAATTAAAAAAATAAAGAATCTTTGGCAGAGATAGTGCAATAGGTCCACCTGATACCATACCGAACTCAGAAGTGAAATGTTGTAACGCTGATGGTAGTGTGGGGTTTCCCCATGTGAGAGTAAGGCACTGCCAATTGTCATTTTTAGCGGAGTGGTAGTTCAGCTGGTTAGAATACCTGCCTGTCACGCAGGGGGTCGCGGGTTCGAGTCCCGTCCATTCCGCCAATTATTTATATCATAATTTATCTATACCAATAGGGGCGTAGTTCAATTGGTAGAGCACCGGTCTCCAAAACCGGGTGTTGGGAGTTCGAGCCTCTCCGCCCCTGCCATTAAAAAGCCTATCATTTTCAATAATTTACTACATTGTAAAAATTTTCTTGTGAGAAATCATTCTCTTCGTGTGGCGTAAATGTGACATTTATTCATAAACTTTATTATGTGATCGCATTTAAATGCGTAGGAATATAATAATTTCTAATAATTAATTTTGTTTAATATTATAAGTAATAGTTTTTTGAACATTATTTTTAAATAATTTTGACCAGTTTTATAATTTTACATTAGAGTACGAGTCTTAATTTTGTTGTAAGGAATAAAAATGGAAGAGTCCCAGAATTAGAAAAATTGCCACGAATCATTACTGATGTATTGAAAATTGTGCTTTGTGCAGCGTTGATTGCGCTAGCGATTGTGCTTATTATTGCCCTTGTAAAAATAACTTATACTTTATCTATGATGGTGCTTAACACTTCGTCTGTTGTACCTTATGATGTTGCTGAACAAGCAGTAATGTTTTTCTTATATTTCGGGTTTATTGGTTTGATTGTGCAGTATTTTAAAAGCGGATATCACTTCCCTTTACGCTATTTTATTTATGCTGGGATCACTGCGATGTTGCGTTTAATCATTGTTAATCATGAAAGCTCGGTGGATACCATCTTATTTGCAGGAGCAATTTTGATTATGGTGATCGCACTCTGTTTGGTGTTATATTCTAATAAACTGAAAAATATATAGTTTTAGATTCAAAACAACAAAAAACGCACTTCAATTGAAGTGCGTTTTGTCTTTTAAGTTGAGTTACTCAGATTTGCTTTCTAAAAGTGCGGTTGAATTTTCTTCTGTTTTTTCTTCCGCACTTTCTGGCACAACATCTTGAATTGCCATCACTGATTTCAAACTCTCTTGGCGAACTTGCTCAGCTAACGCTTTATCGCCTGCTTGTTCAAATACATAGGATGCCATCATCAAATCATTTGGCTCTAACTGTTCAGGGCAAGCCATCACGTTTTTGAATACATCTGCTGCTTTAACAAATTCATTGTTACGAACATATAAATAACCCAAAGCACGATTGATACAGCATTTTTGTTTTTCATCCGCACGTTTTGCACGTTTTTCTATTAGCTTGAGAAGCTTGCTGTTATCTTCTGGTTGTAAACGTGTAATTTGAGTACAAAGAGGTAAACTGATTGCTGTATTGTTACTGAGTTTTTTCAGTATTTCAAATGTCAATTCAGTAGCTGATTCATGATCATTACAGTCAATTAAACGTTGAATAAGGCTAATTTTAAGTTCAATATTGCTACGGCGATGACGAGGTTGCTGACTCCACCAAGTTAGCAAGCCATCAATTCCTTCTTCGTTCATTTTCTCGTCGAGTAAACCATTTTCGGTTTTAGAGCGAAGATCTTTGAGTTCTTCATCATTGAATAAACCGCTATTCTCAACATTATCCAAAATTTTATCTAGAGCTTGATAGGCTTTAGAACGAAGATAAATATCTACCGCGAGTTTTAATACTTCTTTATTACGACGAGCCATTTCTAATAAGCTATCTACAGAACTGCGCGCTGCAGGTAATTTATTTTGTTGCAATAAAATGCGAGTACGGGCAATTTCCACGAGCAAATTATCAGAACCTGCTAATTCTGTTGCTTCAATTAAATAGCGATTTGCACTAAATTCGTCGCCACGTTGTTGAGCGGCTTCGGCTGCTTTGATTAGGTTTAGTACAGGTTCAGCAGAATGTTTAGCATTTTTGCCAATTAATTTTTCTGCTTTAGCATAATCCCCTTCATTCATTTTTACCAGGCCTTCAAGGGTTTGTTTTTGTGCTTTTACACGTTTTCGATTAGAAAACCATTGATAAGAGCTACGACTTAAACGAAAGAAACGAGTGATGCCCCATTCAAAAGCATAAATTATCGCTAAAGAAATAATGAAAAAAATCACTAAGGTAGTGATGGACATTTCTATAATACGATTTGCTGTCTCAATGCGCACATAACCTTGCTGACCAGAAATATAAGGCCCAGCTACAAGTCCTACAAGCAATGTCAGCATTAAAAAAAGCACTCTAAACATAGACTTATCCTTATTGTTGTGATTCAGGTTGTGTTGGTTTAACAGCTTCTACTTTAGGCATTGTATCAATCGCTTTGTCTGCTTCAATTTCCACTTTTTGTATATCTAAAGCTGTACGATTAAGATATTTGTCAAGTAATGTTAAACTTTTTAATTGCTCTGGTACATCTACATAAATAGAAGTATCAGAGAATCCATCTACTAATTTTAAGAAATTTTGTGTTACTTCAGAGTTTGTATCAAAATAGCTACGAACCCAAGAAGAAACAGCTTCTAAAGATTGCTTATAAAGTTCATTTTGCTGACGAGGAACTGCCATAATTGCAAGCTGTAAACGTAGACGAATGTTCTCACGAAGATAAATATCTTGATTTGGTGCAAGTAATTCTTTTTTATTTGAATTTTGTTTTGGCGAAATACGAATAAAATGATTTAGGAAAGAGGTTGCACTTTTTTCAATATTTTGTTGCCAGTCAGTAATGTTGTTCGATAATTTATCATTATTTTTAGATGTTTCATCAAAATTTACATTCAAAGCTTGTAATTCATCGACTGTGTTTGCAAGCTGTGACAGTTTTTGCATTACCGCATTTTGATCCACACTTGAAAGTGAAAGGAGTTGTTTTAAATCTTGATTGATTGCACTACGAATTTCATTTGCCTGTGAATTATTAACCTTGACGAGGGCTTCATCAGCTAATTTTAATAAAGAAACCGCTGTATCAACATCGTTATCTAAAACAAGTTTACGCAGGGCATTATTTAGTAAAAAATCAGCTTCGGAAAATAACCAATCGCTAGGTTGCTGTGCGATGGTAAGCTGATTTATTTGTTTCATTTGAGTTTGTAAGGATGCTATTTCCCCTGTTTTGCTTACAATCAATTGTTCCAGTTGCGCTATATTTTCTTGTGCAGTTTTTAAACCCTGTTCTAATTGTGTAAGTCGTTTATTGTTGTTGGTATTATTTGAGGAAAGATCTGCTCCCGTTTGATTTTCAAGTGCGGTTAATTTCTGTTGAATTTTAGCCATTTGCTGCTGACCAAAATAGTATCCAGCTCCACCAATACTTAGCGCAACAAGTATTGCGAATAAACTTAATGCTGTACCTGTTTTTTTCACAATAGTTTGCGGAACAGATTGCATTGTTTCAGTTTGTTCAACTGCTGTTTTTTGCGTATCTGTGAGTTGTTCAGTGAGGTTGTTAGATTGCTCTTTTGCCATATCAATTCCTTAATAAGTGATATTGAGTAAGGTATTTTATAATACTTTTGCGTTGATAAGAAAAATATCAAGCTATCCACTAATAATAGAAAATATAGATTTTTATATCGGTAGAATTAAGTTATTTACGCAATAAAATTAGGCATTATTCTACCACTCTTAGGTAAAAAAGTCATTTTGATTGTTGATAGGTAAAACTTATAATATATTTTAAAAAAATTGTGATTTATGTCACATTTTTTTGCATTTATACTCCCTAAGTGGTAAATTGTTCGCCAATTTTTGTTGTTCTGGTAGGGACACCACGTGGAATGTAATCTAGCACAAGCAAAACAATGGGTTAGCGCCTTGGATCAACGCCGTTTTGAGCGTGCATTACAAGGTTCAGGCGATGCATTCCAACACGTTTTAGCGATTGCGCCTTTACTTCTACACCTAAACCATCCGCAACTTCCCGGCTATGTTATTCACGCCCCCTCTGGCATTGCGAATTTCCTTGCTTCTGATTATCAAAAAAAATGGCTCACCAATGAATACAGTATTCACTATGCCGATCATAAGCCATCAACACTCAAAAGTGCGGTAAATTTTCACGAAGTTTTACCACCAATTCTAGGCGTTTATGTAATGGGTAGCTTTGGCTCAATAAGTCAAACGTCCTCTTCAGATCTTGATACTTGGATTTGTGTCCGTGATGGCTTGAGTCCAGATGAATATACACTTCTTACTCAAAAAGCCAAGCGGATTAGTGAATGGGCAATGCAATTTAATGTGGAAATTAATTTTTATTTGATGGATCAACAACGTTTCCGCAATGAACATTATGCTGATCCACTAACTATTGAAAATAGCGGCTCTGCGCAATATATGTTATTGCTTGATGAGTTCTATCGCTCCGCCGTACGTTTGGCTGGTAAACCTCTACTTTGGTTGCATTTATGGGTGGAAAATGAAAAAGACTATGAAAAAGAGGTGGCGCGTTTAATTACAGAAGGGGAAATTGATCCAAATGATTGGGTGGATTTCGGCGGTTTAGGACAATTTTCTGCAAACGAATATTTCGGTGCCAGTTTATGGCATCTTTATAAAGGGATTGATTCACCTTATAAATCTGTGCTCAAAATTTTGTTGTTGGAAGCCTATTCCAAGGAATACCCAAACACTTGCTTAATTGCCCGCACTTTTAAGCAAGATTTACTTTCAGGCAATACCAATCCTGATCACCATTTTGATCCTTACATTGCCATTCTTGCAAAAGTAACCCAATATTTAACCGCACTTTCTGAATTTAAACGTTTGGATTTTGTGCACCGTTGTTTCTATGTGAAAGCAACGGAAGATTTTGCGCGTTACCAAGCCAATAATTGGCGTATTCGTTATATGGAAATACTTGCGCAAGAATGGGGATGGTCTGCAGAAACGGTAAAACATCTCAATAAGCGTCCATTTTGGAAAATTAAGGCAGTAAAAGAAAACCACGATAACATAATGAAATTTTTAATGTTGAGTTATCGTAATTTAGTGGAATTTGCTCGAAAGCATCACATTCACTCGAGCGTCGTGCCACAAGATATCAACATTCTTTCTCGTAAACTTTATACTGCTTTTGAAGAACTTCCCGGCAAAGTGTCCTTACTCAACACACAGATATCTCACAATTTATCAGAAGCACACCTGACTTTTGTGGAAGTTCGTGGCAATAAACATTTTAAAGATGGTTGGTACCTTATCAATCAACCAATACACCATATTATGTTCTCCAAAGAACGGGTGATCGAATACGGAGAAAGCCTGAATAAATTAGTTTCTTGGGCTTATTTCAATCATTTACTCACAGAAAAAACCAAATTGTCAATTTTTAGCAAGAATGTGACTTTAAGCACATTACAACGCTTTGTCACTAACTTACGTCAGTCTTTTCCAAGCACCATCGCCAAACAACCTAAAAATAGCGATTTATTGAATCAATGTGAAATTCGTAGCTTGTTTATTGCCATAAATCTCACCACCGATCCAACATCCAAAATAGAAGAAGTATTAACCGGTATTTCATCGCGAGATTTATTTAGTTTTGGATCCCTCGAGCAAAGCCTTGTGGGCAGTATCGATTTTACTTATCGTAACGTGTGGAACGAAATCCGAACGCTCCATTTTGAAGGGCAAAATGCCATTTTGCTTGCACTAAAAGTGCTTTCTAACAAAATTTATCGTGGCGTTAATCGCCCAGATTCCATCCAAGTCTATTGTTATAGTGAACGTTATCGCCAAGATTTACGTCAATTAGTGATGGGATTAGTCAATCGATGCGTTAGCATCCAAGTAGGCGATATTCAACAACCTTGCCAAACGTCACGTTTACGCGTAGCGGGTAAAAACTGGCAATTATTTTTTGAAGATCGCGGGATCAGCTTACAAGAAATCGGAAATGAATCGGTCTGTAATGAAGCTGAAAGTGCGGTAGATTTTGACGAAGTTTTACAAACGCCAATTGAAGATGGCGAGACAAACCAAGAAAGTCGTCGCTATCCACCAGAAATGGATGCCTTCGCAAGTGAAGGATTTCTACAATTCTTTTTTGAAGATAATTCCGATCACAGCTTCAATGTTTACATTTTAGATGAATCTAATCATCTCGAAATCTATCGCCATTGTGATGGAGAAAAAGATGAAAAAGTGCGGGAGATTAATCAACTTTATCAAAATGCCAAACAGGAAGGCGATAAAAATCCTTACAATATCGTTCAACATAATTTTAACTACCCTCAATTTTATCAACTACAAAATGGAAAAAATGGCATATCCATTGTGCCGTTTAAATTTCGTCCAATGAATAAGTAATATTTTCCTGTAGTTGATAGGGAGTGCAAATATATCTATACTTATTCCATCTTTTACTGGATAAATTGTGGATATGATAACTTCGCAAACACCAATCACTGTGCTAGGTGCGGGATCTTATGGAACTGCACTGGCAATTACCTTTTCTCGCAATGGTTCTCCCACTTACTTATGGGGGCACAATCCCACCCATATCGCACAAATGCAGACAGAACGACAAAATTATCGTTTTTTGCCGGATGTCATCTTTCCTGAGGATCTTCATTTAGAAAGTAATCTTGCACAAGCAATGGAATATTCTCAAGATATTTTAATCGTGATGCCAAGCCATGCTTTCGGTGAAATTCTTATAAAAATCAAACCGCACTTAAAAGCCCATCACCGATTAATTTGGGCAACAAAAGGTCTGGAACGTAACACAGGGCGTTTACTACAAACCGTAGTTGAAGAACAACTCGGAACGCAATATCCACTAGCTGTACTTTCTGGACCAACTTTTGCAAAAGAATTAGCGCAAGGTCTACCATCAGCTATTACGCTTGCTGCCAATAACGAGCAATTCGCGCGGGAATTTCAGTCTCGTATTCATTGTAGTAAACATTTTCGAGTCTATATAAATTCGGATATGATTGGCGTTCAACTTGGTGGTGCAATTAAAAATGTGATCGCAATTGGCGCAGGTATTTCAGATGGAATGGGACTTGGTGTAAATGCTCGTACAGCACTGATTACTCGAGGTATTGCAGAAATTACCCGCTTAGGTATCTCGCTCGGTGCAAATACCAATACATTTATGGGAATGTCTGGATTGGGCGATTTAGTGCTAACTTGCACCGATAATCAATCGCGCAATCGACGTTTTGGATTAATGCTAGGTGAAGGATTAGATGCCAAAATGGCTATGGAAAATATTGGGCAAGTCGTGGAAGGTTTTTATAATACAAAAGAAGCCTATGTGCTTGCACAAAGACAAGGTGTGGAAATGCCGATTACAGAACAAATTTATCAAATGCTGTTTTGTGGTAAAAGTGCAAAAGATGTAGCAATCAGCCTTTTGGGGCGAGAATGTAAAGGCGAATAAAAGGAGAAATTATGACATTAGATGTGTGGCAACATATTCGCCAAGAAGCCAAAGAACTTGCCGAAAACGAACCTATGCTTGCGAGTTTTTTTCACTCTACAATTTTAAAGCATCAAAATCTGGGCGGTGCGCTAAGTTATTTATTGGCGAACAAATTAGCCAATCCTATTATGCCAGCTATTTCTCTCCGTGAAATTATTGAAGAAGCCTATCAAGCCAATCCGTCGATCATTGATTGTGCTGCTTGTGATATTCAAGCTGTCCGCCACCGAGATCCCGCTGTAGAATTGTGGTCCACTCCATTACTTTATTTAAAAGGTTTCCACGCAATTCAAAGCTATCGAATTACCCACTATTTATGGAATCAAAATCGTAAATCCCTTGCCCTTTATTTACAAAATCAAATTTCAGTGGCTTTCGATGCCGATATTCATCCTGCAGCGAAAATTGGTCACGGTATTATGTTCGATCACGCAACGGGCATTGTTGTAGGGGAAACATCTGTAATTGAAAATGACGTCTCAATTTTGCAAGGCGTAACGCTTGGTGGTACAGGAAAAGAATCGGGCGATCGTCATCCAAAAGTACGCAAGGGTGTTATGATTGGGGCTGGAGCAAAAATTCTTGGTAATATTGAAGTGGGCAAATACGCTAAAATTGGCGCAAACTCTGTTGTGCTTAACCCTGTTCCTGAATATGCCACCGCAGCGGGTGTGCCAGCTCGAATTGTAAGTCAAGATAAAGCAGCAAAACCTGCCTTTGATATGAACCAATATTTTATTGGTATTGATGATAGCATGAATTTGAATATTTAGGGAAATAAAATGATTAATAAATATACTTAATTCTGTTTGAGCGAATAGTCCAATTTTTGGAATAAAGATAATAGTACACCGTGTTTTTTATTAAAATTTGTTGTTCTCGATCACATTTCTGAATATTGCTCGTTGCATCTTTATAACATTCATTTAACATTGAACCCTATTTAAGTGATAGCCCTAACGGAGGAACTTTATGGGTGAGATGGCATCTTTAAAAAGTCATAAAAACGGCATTATTTTTATTTTAGATATTGTGCTGTTTTTTGTGTTATTAAATGTATTACCTTTTGAACCAAAAGCTAATTCTGGTTTGGCATTATTAGCTTTTATCGCAGTACTTTGGTTAAGTGAGGCATTGCACGTTACTATTACTGCGTTATTAGTTCCACTTTTGGCTGTGGCATTGGGATTAGTTAGCACTAAACAAGCTTTAGTTGGTTTTGCTGATCCGACAATATTTTTATTTTTTGGTGGCTTTTCCTTGGCGACAGCATTGCATATTCAAAAACTTGATAAATTGATTGCCAATAAGATTATGGCACTAGCACGCGGTAATTTATTTATCGCAGTTATTTATCTCTTTTTGATTACAGCTTTTCTCTCTATGTGGATGAGTAACACTGCAACTGCTGCAATGATGCTACCGCTTGCAATGGGTATTTTAAGCCAGCTTGATCGTGAAAAAGATCATAATACTTATGTGTTTGTGCTATTAGGGATCGCTTATAGTGCATCAATTGGTGGTATGGGAACCCTTGTAGGAAGTCCACCAAATGCAATTGTAGCAAGTAATTTAAATTTAACTTTTTCTGATTGGTTATGGTATGGCTTACCAATAATGATTATTTTGTTGCCGTTGATGATTGGGATTCTTTACATTATTTTCAAACCAAAACTTCATCTCAATTTTGAACAGACCTTTGAAAATATTGAAATGAATCCTATGCGTATATTGACGTTTATTATTTTTTCAGTCATTGCTTTAACGTGGATATTTAGCGGTAAAATTAATCCGTTTATTTCAGGATTGCTAGGCTTACAAAAAAATATTGCAAGTTTTGATAGTATCGTAGCCCTATTGGCGGCAATTGTTATTTGTTCAACAGGCGTTGCAAGTTGGAAACAAATTCAATCAAATACCGATTGGGGCGTATTAATGCTTTTCGGTGGTGGATTAACATTAAGTGCGGTGTTGAAGGATTCTGGTGCAAGTAAAATTTTAGCGGATAGCATTGTCTTTATGATTGATGGGCAACATTTCTATCTTATTGGTTTATTAGTTGCGGCGTTTATTATTTTCTTAACTGAATTTACTTCTAATACAGCGAGTGCGGCGTTACTTGTACCTATCTTTATTTCTATCGCTCAATCATTGGGTATGCCAGAAATTGGTTTAGCATTAATTATTGGTATTGGTGCATCTTGTGCCTTTATGCTACCAGTGGCGACACCACCAAATGCGATTGTATTTGGCTCTGGTCAAGTAAAACAAAGTGAAATGGTTAAAGTTGGTTTCTTACTGAATTTAGTCTGTGTTGTCGTGATTGCCACTGTAGCTTATATGTTCTGGCTTAAATAATATAGGATTGTTTACTTTTAAGTTTAAATGATGATTGAAGATTATAAATTTAAACGTGAGAAGTACAATAAAGCCATTTAAATAAATGGGTTAAAGCAAATGAAAGCTTTAACCCATTTTTTATAACAGTTCTATACAAAAGCTATTTATTGTGTTCATAAGCATAAAGCGTATTGCTCATCAACATTGCAACAGTCATTGGCCCAACACCACCAGGTACTGGCGTAATATACGCCGCTTTTTCGGCTGCTTTGTCAAATTCTACATCGCCTACTAATTTTCCATCTACACGGTTAATTCCAACATCAATTACTACCGCACTTTCTTTGATCCAATCGCCAGAAATTAAATTTGGTTTACCTACCGCGACGACAAGTATATCTGCTTGGCGAACGTGGTTTTCTAAATCTTTAGTGAATCTATGTGTTACTGTGACGGTTGCACCTGCTAGTAATAATTCTAAAGACATTGGACGACCGACAATATTAGATGCGCCTACAATTACTGCGTGCTTGCCGTGTAAATCAATGCCCGTTGTTTCTAATAGTTTCATCACACCATAAGGTGTACAAGCTCGTAAAGTTGGAATACGTTGGCATAACCGCCCAACATTATAAGGATGAAAGCCATCTACATCTTTTTTAGGATCGATACGTTCAATAATGGCTTCCGCATTAATTTGTTTTGGTAAGGGGAGTTGCACCAAAATACCGTCAATATTTTTATCTGCGTTAAGTTCGTCAATAATCGCTAATAATTCATTTTGCGTAGTTGTTTCAGGGAGGTCATAAGATTTAGAGAGAATACTGATTTCTTCACAACTTTTACGTTTATTGCCCACATAAATTTGCGAAGCAGGATCAGCACCAACGAGGATTACAGCAAGTCCCGGAGCGCGTTTTCCTTGTTCAATATAATGGGTTATTTTATCTGCCAAACGAGCTTTAATTTGTTTTGAAAGTTCAGTACCAGAGATGATTTTTGCGGTCATTGAGCTATCCTTAATATGATTATGTGATGAAAAAGAAAGCGTTTGCTATTTTAACGAACAATGATTTTTTTACAATGAAAAAGGGGGATTTTTCCTAAAGTGGAATAATTTTGAACAATCAAGTTGAAAAATCAAAAATTTCATTGACTGAAATAAAAACAAACTTATAATTGACCGCACTTGTCGGCGAGTAGCGCAGCTTGGTAGCGCAACTGGTTTGGGACCAGTGGGTCGTAGGTTCAAATCCTATCTCGCCGACCACTTCTTTCATATTTTCTTGAAATTTTTACAAAAGAAATCCTTTGAATGCGCCCTTAGCTCAGCTGGATAGAGCAACGCCCTTCTAAGGCGTGGGTCAAAGGTTCGAATCCTTTAGGGCGTGCCATTTGTTATTTGTTTAACTAGACTCTGTCTAGTTTTTTCAAATATAAGTCTTTTAGTTTGTTAGATTTTATGTTCGTGATCTGCATCATTTGAGTGAAGAAGCTTAAATACACTCTTGATGATGCAGATAAAAACAATATTTTGGTTATTTAAGTATTTTCCAAGCTCTGAAGCCGTAAACGGCAATTACTACAAAACAGATTAATGGTAGGATAAAGGAGAAATTTACTGCTGGAAGTCCCATAACTTCGCCTTGGTCAATAATCATTCCTTGTAGTGGTGGCATTAATGCGCCGCCTACAATAGCCATTACTAAACCTGCAGCTCCTAATGTCGATTCCTCTTTTAAGCCATAGAGGGCAATACCATAAATGGTAGGGAACATTAAAGACATAAAACCTGAGGTCAAAATTAGGCAGTATAGACCCCATACACCGTCAATAAAGATAACTCCGAGAATACTTAAAAAACCACCAATAGCAAAGAGCATCAGCATAAATTCTGCTTTTAAATATTTCATTAATGCCGTGCTAATAAAGCGACTGCTAATAAAAATAGCCATAGCAATGATGTTAAAGTTTTGCCCTTCAGCTTTAGTAAAACCTAAACGTTCAGCGTATTGTACGATAAATGTCCAACACATGATTTGAACACCTACGTAAAAGGCTTGTGCGATCACGCCTTCACGATATTTGGCTTTTTGAGCCAGTCGACTTACTGCTGTTTTAAAGCTGATTTGTCCGGACTCTTCTATTTTTACGGCTGGCATTTTTTTCAATCCAATGATAATAAACACTGCAACCACGACAAAACCGAGTGCTATGTAAGGATCGCGAATTTCAGCTAAATCATGGGTGCGAATACTCATTTTTTCTGCTTCAGACAGGGTGTGGAAAATCAAATTACCTGCAGCATCACGTTTGTCAGATTCAAGATTAGTTAGGACTAACTGGGAAGCAACAAACATACCTGTAATTGAACCAAGTGGATTAAATGATTGTGCGAAATTTAAACGTCGAGTAGCTGTTTGAGGATCGCCCATTGCGAGAATATAAGGATTGGCAGTGGTTTCCAAAAAAGCGAGCCCAAAGGTTAAAATATAAAGGGAGACTAAAAAGAAATTAAATATTTCATATTGTGCAGCTGGCCAAAATAAAAATGCACCTATTGCATAAAGAGCAAGCCCCAGAAGAATCCCCGCTTTGTAGCTATAGCGACTTGCAAATAATGCCGCAGGAATAGCCATTGTGCCGTATCCTCCATAAAAAGCTAATTGTACCAATGCCGCTTCTGAGGCTGGAATTTCCATTACTGTTTGAAATACTGCGACCATCGGATTGGTAATGTCGTTGGCAAATCCCCAAAGAGCAAATAAGCTAGTAATAAGCACAAAGGGGACGATGAATTTCTTTTCTAAAACTTTGGCGTTCATAATGTTTTCCTCATGTAAGTGATGGGGTATAACAAGGTTTAGGATTCTTCAATACGTAATCCATAGGTGTGGAATTTACCTAACACTACCTGCATTTGCTCTTTGCTGAGCAGTGGAATTTCTAATCCTGTAGAGAGTAATTTCAAATACCAAGATGCTAATACTTCTACTTCTTGTGCAAGCCATAAAGCTTTATCTAGGTTTTCTCCGCAAGTGATTAAACCATGGTGTGCTAGTAAAATGGCTTTACTTTCTTTGATTCCTGTTGCGACATAACTAGCTAATTCGTGAGTACCAAATGTTGCGTAAGGTACACAAGGAATATGATCTGTGCCGCCTACGGCTACCATATAATGAATTGCAGGAATAGGTTTTTCGAGAATGGATAAGCCTGCACAGTGAATGGAATGATTGTGGACAACGGCATTTGCTTCAGGGCGAGTATGATAAACACTCAAGTGAAATTGCCATTCGCTTGATGGTAATTTATTTTCTTCGTGTTTACCATTTCCATCAACATAAACAATGTTTTCTGGCTTCATTAAGTGATATGGCATACCTGTCGGGGTAATCAGCATTCCATCTTTATAACGAACACTAACGTTTCCCGCCGTGCCTTGATTTAAACCTAATTTTGTCATTTCAAGACAAGTATCAATGATTTTTTGTGATAATTCTGTTCTGTTCATTTTGTAATACCTCTATTGTTTATAAAATGGGAGTAACCCCTTTTTTAATGATAATGTTGCCATATTTTGCGATCTCACCACTGACAACAACAGCATAAGCCTGTTTAGCGCGTGTATAAAAATCGAAGCGTTCTAGACAGGTTAAATTTGGTGTGAAACCGACCGCACTTTTAATCGCATTTAAGTAACGAGTTTCAACATTCGGATCTAAAGAATCTCCCTCAACTGCTTTCATCATCAACAGAGGGGCATCAACATAAGCATCAAATTCAAATAAGGGAGTTATTGCTTCAAGTAAAATATCTATAGATATACCATCTGCACGTATTACATTTTTATGTAGTGAATGTGCAGGAAAATGAGCGTCAGCTAGAACTATTTCATCGCCATGTCCCATTTCGGCGAGGGTTTTCAGTAATTCAGGGGAAAGAGCTGGGTGAATACCTTTTAGCATTTTGTTGTTCCTTCTAATTTGGGTAAATTCTTTTTCTTGTTGGTTGCATCTCTTGCTGTGCTACGTTTACATTTTCGTAAATGCCTACGCCTGCAAAGGTAAACATTCCGGCACCGAGTACAGTACTTTCAGCAATGTCCACAACATCAATCGGTAAATTTAAGGTGTTTGCACGGATTTGATTCCACAATACATTTTTTGAGCCACCCCCAACACAAATTAAGCTTTTAGCTTGGAACTGACTGACTTGCTGTAGCACGGATAAACCGTTTTTGAGTTGATTTGCCATATGTTGTAATGCGCTGACATAAATTTCTCCACGAGTAGCAAACATGGAAAGTCCACTGATATTACCTTGTCCTAGTTGGCTAAAAATACCTTCAAAATTGACCGCACTTTTTCCTGCATGAAAAGCCTGTTCTCCCTCTTTGATCATTGTGGTGTAATAGTGATCGCTGCCATAAACATCGGAAAATAATAATTTACCTAACCATTCTATGACGCCAGAACCCACCCATTGCACCGCTGGGTTAAAGCAATTGGATTGTGCATCAAATTCAGTGGTTAAGCCTTGAGAAACAAACTCAAATCTAGGTTCTGCGTGCTGGGTTCTAGCCATTAAGATTTCCCAAGTGCCAGAACTTAACACAGGCTGATTCAGCCCAGCACCAGACCCAAACACAGCAAATTGGGTATCATGTCCACAAGAAATGACAGGTACAGGATTTAACCCCCATTTCTGGGCTAATGGTGTACGTAATTTTCCAACTTTTTCACCTGCATAACGCATAGGAGGGAAATGGTTATTACTTAAACCCAGCGAGGCTAAAATCGATGGATCCCAATTACCGTTAGTAAGGTTTGTCATCATTGATGTTCCCGCCATTGTGTGATCTGTTGTGAATTGACCAGTTAAGCGTTGAGTGAGCATTGATGAAATAAACACGAATTTAGTCATTTTTTGGAAAATATCTGGCTTATGTGTTTTTAACCAATGTAATTTAAATAAAGTATTAAAACTGTATTGACCAATGCCGTTACGTTGATAAAGGGATTTGATATCTAATTGATTAGATAGATTTTCCATTACTGGTATGGTTCGTGGACACTTCCATGAAATAATCGGATAAAGCTGTTGATCATTTTCATCAAAAGGTGCACCATCCACGCCGAATGTGGTAACAGATATTCCTACAATATCTTTTAAATCAATACCTTGTTGCATTAATTGATTGAAGGTTTGAGTTGCACAAGAGGTTAATTTTTGCCAGATTTCTTCAATATCCCAAATATGATAATCAGATGATTCCATTCCTTGTTTTGTATTATTAGCAAGATGATGGGAGGCAAGAATTTGTCCTTTTTCATTTATCGCAATGGTGCGTAAATTTGTTGCGCCACAGTCAAAAATCAATGCGATAGCCATAAAAACTCTCCTCAGCGCAGTCAAAAATCATTATGTTTTTGACCGCACTTTTTTATAAAAACAAATTAGGGGTTATTTATAAAGCGGACCAAAGTTTTGGCAAGCTCGATAATCTTGCCCTTCCTTGTCTTGACCAAATCCATTCCAAGCACTAGGGCGGAAAATATTTTTCTCTGATACATTATGCATACAGACTGGAATACGTAACATCGAAGCAAGAGTGATTAGATCAGCCCCCATATGTCCGTGAGTAGCTACACAGTGGTTTGCTCCCCAATTTGCCATGACTGAATACACATCAGTAAATGCACCTTTTCCAGTTAAACGAGGAACAAACCATGTTGTTGGCCAAGTTTCATTAGTACGTTGATTTAATTTATTATGTACATCTTGAGGTAGGTCGATTGACCATCCTTCAGCAATTTGTAGAACGGGACCTAGACCTTTAATAAGGTTAATGCGGTGCATTGTAAACGGTATGCCACCTTTGGTTAGGAATTGAGAAGATAAACCGCCCCCACGAAAATATTCGTGAACAGCAGGACACCAACGCGTATTTTCTAAGCAACGTTTTGCTTCTTCTTCGGTGACATCCCATGCCGGTTTTAAGGTTGGATTGCCTTGAGCATCTTGATGCTCTCCTGTTCCATCAAGTGCAGCTGAACCTGAATTGATTAAATGAATGAATCCACTTTCAGGTCGCCATCCAGTAACACGCTCAACCGAATCTTGACTCCAATAAGTACGCACATCTGCGAAAATTTGAGCTTTGCCAGTTAATTGATGCCCAAATAACATTCCTATTGCATTTAAACTATCATTTTCCGTGGCAAGAATATAAGGTGGACGCACGCCATTCCAGTCATAAGTTGAATTGAGCATTGCCTCCATAAAATCTCCGTTTGGCAAATGATCAGTCCAATGACGCTGCCCTTGAAAACCTGCTGCAATGGCATTATGGCCTAAGGCTTCTTCTGCATAATTTAATGTTGCTAATTTTGGATTTCCTACCATCAAATCACGAGTGATAATGGTCATTTTCACAACATTTTCCCAAAGTTCTGCACGCTCTTCTGCATTGCGTTGATTCTCTAGGCTATTTACATCAACCCCTTCTTTGCAATATTGTTTAACCCAACTCAAGGCTAAATCAACTTCTTCTTGATCATAAATTTTGCGGTCTAAACGGCGTTTAATTTCCATCATATCCACATATTCATTACGCATACCTAAATATTCTTGGAAGAAAGCTTGATTTACAATAGAGCCTGCAATTCCCATGGAAACTGACCCAATAGATAAATAGGATTTTCCTCGAATACTTGCAACAGCAAGCCCAGCACGAGCAAAACGCAATAATTTTTCTTTTACATCTTCAGGAATGTTTGTGTCATCAGCTTCTTGAACTTCTGTACCGTAAATGGAAAAGGCTGGGAGGCCTAATTGAGAATGACCAGCAAGGGCGGCAGCTAAGTAAACCGCACCTGGGCGTTCCGTGCCGTTAAATCCCCAAATTGCTTTAGGCATGTGAGGATCCATATCAATGGTTTCTGATCCATAACACCAACAAGGGGTAACGGTAATGGTTAATCCAACGTTTTCGCGTTTAAATTTATCCGCACAGACGGCTGCTTCAGCTACACCACCGATAGTGCTATCTGCAACTACACATTCAACGAAAGTACCATCTGTATGACGAATATGTGTTTGTAATAATTGAGCAACAGATTGAGCCATACGTATTGTTTGGGTTTCAAGAGATTCTCGAACTCCCATTCGACGACCATCAATAGTTGGACGAATACCGATTTTTATGCGATTTAATTGAGTAGCAAGAGCCATAGTTACACTCCTTTGTTTGTGCTTAAGTAAGAATGATGAAATCACTGCGGAACAAATTGTGCTTTCATTGAATTAGAGTGTGAAAGAAAAATGATGAGGAAAATAGTAAGAAATGAAATTTTGTTGCAAAACTGAGAAGCAGATCACAAAAATTGACCATATTTAAGGAAATATATATGACCGATATTTTAAATTTTTAATAATTTTAGGTCAAAATGGTCATATTTTTTTATAAAACGGTCATTATATCGTGTAGCTCACAATATTTTTGTAAGTTATCTGGAAGTGGTTGATCAGAAAAAATCGTATTAATTTTGCTTAAATCGGTAAGTTGAATCAAACTTTTCTTTTCAAACTTAGAAGAATCAATTAACAAATAAGCACGTTCTGAAGCCTCTATCATTTTTCGTTTCAAAGAGGCATTCAGCTCATTTGATTCCCAGATATTACCGTTTTGATCAATTCCTGAACAAGAAAACACGGAAAAATTAATATGTAATCGTTGTAATAAATACTCAGATAAGGGACCGTAAAATGCTTCATATTTTGCTGAATAAACTCCGCCAGTGACAATAGTTTTAACATTGGATTTATTAACTAGGGCATTAATGTTAAACATTGAGTTGGTTACTACTGTACAAGGAATATCGGGCATTAAATAAGCAAAATACCAACTTGTTGAGCTTGCATCTAAACCTATAACGGCATTTTCATATAGCAAATCCAAGGCTTTTTGGGCAATATGTCGTTTAGCTGTTGCATTAATATGTTTTCGAGTTTGGAAAAATGAACCTAAATCTTTGGTTTTATTACTCACTGCTCCTCCATGTGTTCGGTGCAATAAGCCTTTGTTCGCTAATTTGTTCAAATCGCGACGAATGGTTTCCACCGAAATATCACAATGCTGTGCAAGTTCTATTACGCTGGCTTTTCCTTGTTGATTTACCCATTGTAAAATTAATTCATCACGATAATTCATCTCTTTTCCCTACACGGTGGATTTAGTCGAGATTCTAGTTTACGCTTGAGTATGTTGAAAATCCAAGAATAAATTATATTGGGGGTGACGTATATCTTCATAAAAGTGCGGTCAATTTTTTGTGAGTTTCTTTTCAAGAGTATGCAAGCTACAATACGCCACAAAATTTTATCAATGTAAATCAGAAAGAGAATTATTATGCCCTTTGCTATTGGTCAGCGTTGGTTGAGTGAAAGTGAAAACGCTTTAGGATTAGGTATTATTACCGCATTAGATCAACGAACTGTTACTATTTATTTCCCCGCAGCAGATGAAACGAGGATATATGCTGCTGCACAAGCACCTTTAAGTCGAATTGTGTTTAGCAAAGGCGAAACATTATCCCATCAAGCTGGCTGGCAAGGCGAGATTTTAGACGTTCAAAATATGAACGGTTTGTTGTTTTATTTAGTTAAAACCCCACAAGATGAAGATGTCATTGTGCAAGAACGTGATATTTCACCGATTATTTCTTTTAGCCAAGCGAAAGATCGTTTGTTTTCAGCGCAAATTGATCGCAGCAGTCATTTTGCATTGCGTTATCGCACGCTTTGTCATCAGCAAGCACAATTTAAATCGCCATTGCGTGGTTTACGCGGAACGCGTGCGGGTTTAATTCCTCATCAGCTTCATATTGCAGCTGAAGTCGGTAATCGAGTTAATCCTCGCGTGTTATTGGCTGATGAGGTTGGTTTAGGGAAAACCATTGAAGCAGGAATGATTTTGCAGAATCAACTTTTTGCTGAGAAAGTGCAACGTGTTCTTATTATTGTGCCAGAAACGTTGCAACATCAATGGCTGGTGGAAATGCTTCGTCGTTTTAATTTGCATTTTTCACTTTTTGATGAAGAACGTTGCAATGATTTTGATCTTGATGCTGTTAAT
The DNA here is from genome assembly GCF_049821985.1 of Haemophilus sp. HN_Hi10. NCBI lineage: Bacteria > Pseudomonadati > Pseudomonadota > Gammaproteobacteria > Pasteurellales > Pasteurellaceae > Haemophilus > Haemophilus sp. HN_Hi10. Next base: position 834,293 of record NZ_CP187495.1, read on the forward strand.
CCATTCACGACTGAAAGCTTAATTATTTGTTCTCTAAATTGGTTAGAAACGCATCCAAACCGAGTAGAACAGGCACTTGATGCTCAATTTGACTGTTTAATTGTGGATGAGGCGCATCATCTGGTGTGGTCGGAAAGCGCACCAAGTGCAGCTTATTTATTAGTTGAACAGCTTGCTCGCATCATTCCCTCTGTCTTGTTACTCACTGCAACTCCAGAGCAACTTGGGCAAGAAAGTCATTTTGCTCGTTTGCGTTTACTGGATCCAGAACGTTTCTTTGATTATCAAACTTTTGTGAAAGAGCAGGAACGCTACCAACCTGTGGTTAATGCTATTGAATCTTTGCTGGCAAATAAGGCATTAAGTGCGGTAGAAAAAAATCATATTTCTGATTTGTTGCTTGAACAAGATGTTGAGCCACTTTTTAAAGCGATTGCATCAAATAATGATGAAGAACAGCATCATGCTCGTCAGGAATTGATTCAAGCCTTAATTGATCGTCACGGTACGGGGCGAATGTTATTTCGCAATACACGTCAAGGCGTGAAAGGTTTTCCGCACCGTGTTTACCATCAAATTACTCTCTCTGAAGAGAATGATAAAATTGATTGGCTGATTGATTTCCTTAAACTACATCGTGATGAAAAAATTTTTGTGATTTGTCAGACGGCGGCAACGGCGATTCAGTTAGAACAAATTTTACGTGAACGTGAGGCGATTCGAGCAGCGGTGTTCCACGAAAAAATGTCGATTATCGAACGGGATAGGGCTGCCGCTTATTTTGCGGATTTAGAAAACGGCGCACAGGTTTTACTGAGCTCGAGTATTGGCTCGGAAGGACGTAATTTCCAATTTGCGGCAAATTTAGTGTTATTTGATTTACCGACAAATCCTGATTTATTGGAACAATGTATTGGGAGATTAGATCGTATTGGACAAAAACGTGATGTGCAAATTTATGTGCCTTGTGCGAAAGATTCGCCTCAAATTCGTTTAGCGCGTTGGTACAATGAGGGGCTGAATGCTTTTGAACAAACCTGTCCAATGGGAATGACATTATTTGTGCAGTTTGCAGATAAATTGGAAAAAGTGCGGTCAAATTCTACCGCACTTTCAGAGAATGAATTTTCTGAATTATTAAAACAAACTAAAACCGCGCGGGAAAAACTCAAGATTAAGTTAGAAAAAGGGCGAGATCGCTTGTTAGAACTAAATTCTAATGGTGGAAAGCAAGCACAAGCGTTAGCGGATCAAATTGCTGATGAAGATAATTCGCCTGAGCTTGTGAATTTTGCTTTAAAATTATTTGATATTATTGGCGTAGAGCAAGAAGATCTTGGCGCAAATAGTATTGTAATTAGCCCAACAGGGACAATGCTTGTGCCAGATTTCCCTGGTTTAAAAGAAGAAGGTGTGACGGTTACCTTTGATCGAGAACTTGCCCTTGCTCGCGAAGAAATGGAATTTTTGACTTGGGATCATCCTATGATTCGTCAAGGTATTGATCTTGTTGCTTCGGGAGATATTGGCAAAGCCGCAATGGCATTGCTTGTAAATAAACAACTGCCCGCTGGAACCTTATTAATTGAATTGATTTACGTGGTGGAAAGCCAATCGCCAAAAGGGTTACAGCTCAATCGTTTCTTGCCGCCAACGCCTATTCGTCTGTTGCTTGATAACAAAGGAAATAACATTGGAGAGCAGGTTGCCTTTGAAACATTGCATAGCAAATTGAAACCACTTGGTAAAAATATTGCTAATCAAATGGTAAAAATGGCACGGAGTAATATTGAAGCCTTGATTACACGAGGCGATCAACTCGTAAAATCTTTAGCTGAACCGATTATTACCGAAGCTAAAAATCAGGCAGATCAACAATTAAGCACAGAAATTAACCGTTTGCAGGCTTTGCGAGCAGTGAATAAAAATATTCGCCAAAGCGAAATTGATATTTTGGAACAACAACGAACACAATCACTGGATGAGCTTTCTAAAGCAAATTGGCGTTTGGATTGCTTGCGTATCATTGTGACGAACAAGGAATAAAAATGGCATTGATTGAATACAATCCGCCCCTTGAACCTTATTTAGATATTATTTATCAAGATAATCATTTGTGCGTGGTGAACAAACCTAGCGGTTTGCTTTCTGTGCCGGGCAATCAACCACAATATTACGATAGTGCAATGAGCCGAGTGAAAGAAAAATTCGGCTTTTGCGAGCCAGCTCATCGTTTGGATATGGCAACGAGCGGTATTATTGTGTTTGCTTTAAGTAAGGCTGCTGATCGTGAATTAAAGCGTCAATTTCGCGAACGTGAACCGAAAAAACATTATCAAGCGATTGTTTGGGGGCATTTGGAGAAAGATTATGGCGAGGTAAATTTGCCAATGATTTGTGATTGGGAAAATCGTCCTCGCCAACGTTTGGATTTCGTTTTAGGGAAAAGAGCGGTCACAAAATTCGAAGTTTTAGCACGTTTGCCCAATAACAGTACTCGCGTGAAACTGACGCCCGTGACAGGCAGATCTCATCAATTACGATTACATATGTTGGCTTTAGGGCATCCAATTTTAGGCGATAAATTTTATTCACATCCTCAGGCTAAAGCTATGTCGCCAAGATTATGCTTGCACGCAGAAGAATTGACGATTACCCACCCCATTACAGGGGAAACAATGACTTTTAATGCGAAGTCAGATTTTTAAATTTCCGTAGAAACACGAGATCACGAATGAAAAACTTTTTAGCTCAACAAGGAAAAATCACGCTAATTCTCACCGCACTTTGTGCGCTTATTTATATTGCTCAACAGCTGGGTTTTGAAGACGATATTATGTATTTGATGCATTACCCCGCTTACGAAGAGCAAGATAGCGAAGCGTGGCGTTATATTTCACATACATTGGTACATTTATCTAATTTGCATATTTTGTTTAATCTGTCTTGGTTTTTTATTTTTGGTGGAATGATTGAGCGCACTTTTGGTTCAGTCAAATTATTGATGTTGTATGTTGTAGCATCTGTCATAACAGGATATGTGCAAAATTATGTGTCTGGTCCCGCTTTCTTTGGGCTTTCTGGTGTTGTATATGCTGTGTTGGGTTATGTATTTATATGCGATAAATTGAATCATCATTTATTTGATCTGCCAGAAGGTTTTTTCACAATGTTATTGGTGGGGATCGTATTAGGTTTTATTAGCCCCTTATTTGGTGTTGAAATGGGAAATGCAGCGCATATTTCAGGCTTGATTATCGGCTTGATTTGGGGATTTATTGATAGCAAATTACGTAAAAATTCGCTAGAGTAAGTCTGTTTTATTTGGATTAAAGGATTTGCTATGAAACAATCGTTACGCCATCAAAAAATTATTAAACTGGTGGAGCAATCTGGCTATTTAAGTACAGAAGAACTGGTTACTGCCTTAGATGTTAGCCCTCAAACGATTCGCCGTGATTTGAATATTTTGGCGGAGTTAGATTTAATTCGTCGCCATCACGGCGGTGCGGCATCGCCATCTTCTGCAGAAAATTCTGATTACGTGGATCGTAAACAATTCTTTTCATTACAAAAAAATAATATTGCGCAGGAAGTCGCAAAGTTGATTCCTAACGGCGCATCGTTGTTTATTGATATTGGTACCACGCCAGAGGCTGTCGCCAATGCATTGCTTGGCCACGAAAAACTCAGAATTGTGACTAACAATTTGAATGCCGCCCATCTTTTACGCCAAAATGAAAGTTTTGATATTGTCATGGCGGGTGGATCATTGCGAATGGATGGTGGAATTATTGGAGAAGCTACGGTGAATTTTATTTCTCAATTTCGCCTAGATTTCGGGATTTTAGGGATTAGCGCGATCGATGCTGATGGTTCATTATTGGATTATGATTACCATGAAGTACAAGTAAAGCGAGCGATTATTGAAAGTTCACGTCAGACCTTATTAGTGACCGATCGCTCTAAATTTACGCGCCAAGCAATTGTTCGATTGGGCGAATTAAGTGATGTGGAATATTTGTTTACGGATGATGTTCCCGAAGGAATTGCTAATTATCTGAAAGCTCAGAAAACAAAATTGGTGTTATGTAATGGTAAAGTGCGGTAAAAATATCTTTGATTTTCTTATTAATTTATCGATAAAAGAAGCTATTACTCTTAATTTTTGATTTACTTGAAATTTATCTAAAAGTAATCTAAATATTCTCTCTCTGAATTATTGTCTTTTCTACAATTAAACATTTCCAAGCGTAAAAGTATCTTGCTTTTTTTAATCAATTAAAGAAATTTCATATTTCTGTATTATCTAATTAGTTTTAGCTATCAATATTCTTTAAAACATTCAGAGCTTAGATAAGAAAATCCCTTGCAGAGCAAGGGATTTAGTAATGAATTAAAGTGCGGTAGAAATTACCAACCTTTTACAACACCATCTTTAAAGTGTTTTTGAGCTTCTTGGTAAACTTCTTCTGTTTGGTAAGATTTTACGAAATCTTGAACAGCTTTGCTGTCTTTGTTATCGGTACGAGAAACGATAATGTTCACATATGGAGAATCTTTATCTTCTACAAATACACCGTTATCTTGTGCATTTAAGCCCACTTGACCCGCATAAGTGTTGTTTACTACAGCTAAATCAACATCGTCTAATGCACGTGCCGCAACAGAAGTATCTACTTCAGTGATGTTTAATTTTTTCGGATTTTCAACAATATCTAGTACAGTTGAAAGAAGGTTATTTGCATCTTTTAATTTGATTAAACCTTGTTTTTCAAGAAGAATTAATGCACGACCACGGTTTGTTGGATCGTTAGGAACAACAACTTTAGCACCGTCTTGTAATTCATTCACATTTTTGATTTTTTTAGAATAACCCGCTAATGGATAAACGAAAGTATTACCCACGATGACTAAGTTATTTAAATTTTTCGCTTTTGCATCTTCATCTAAATAAGGTTTATGTTGCATTGCGTTTGCATCTAAATCGCCTTTAGATACAGCTTCATTTGGTAATGCGTAGTCATTGAATTCAACGAATTGAACGTCTAAACCATATTTTTCTTTAGCGACTTTTGCTGCAATTTCTGCAACTTGGTGCTCAGGGCCAGACATCACGCCTACTTTGATTTTAAGCGGTGCTGCTGCAGCTTCAGGTTTTTTGTCTTCTTTACAGCCTGTTAAAACGAGAGCTGATGCGATTGCAGTGATTGCAAAAAGTTGTTTTAATTTCATAGGATTTCCTTCCTGTTTAAGTTAAGGGTTGTATTTTATTAACGATGATCCACTTTTTTAGCCAGTGTATCGCCGAGTTTTTGGCTAATCATAACGAATAGCACAATAATAATGGTTGCCACCCAAGTGACATAAGGCATATTGCGATATACGCCGTAGTTGATAGCGAGGCTACCTAAGCCACCGCCGCCTTGCGTTCCCGCCATTGCAGAGTAACCAACTAAAGTGACTAGCGTAAGCGTGATACCATTAATGAGTGTCGGTAGTGCTTCTGGCAAATAGAATTTACGTATAATTTGCCATTTAGTTGCTCCCATTGCTTGAGCAGCTTCGGTTAAACCATTTGGAATTTCCATCAATGCATTAGCAGTTAAGCGAGCCACGAATGGCATTGCACAAATACTTAATGGAATAATTGCTGCTGTTGTACCTAATACGGTTCCCACGATGAAACGTGTTACAGGTAATAAGATTAAGAGCAAAATAATAAATGGTATGGAACGCCCAATATTAATAATCGTGTTTAATACAAAATGGGTGCGGTTATTTTGTAAGATTTCATTTTTTCCAGTTAAGAAAGTCCATACACCCACAGGCACACCAACTAGTACGGCAAGTAGGGTTGATGCAAAGCTGATATAAATAGTTTCATAAGTTGCGGTTGCGACAACACCCCACATTTGAGGTGTTAATTGCTGGCTGAATGTTGCCAAGAAATCATTGAACATAACCAAGCACCTCCACGCGCACGTTGTTTTCCATTAAATAAACTTTGGTTTGTGTAATAGCATCTTCATCGCCTGCTACTTCAGCAATGGTATAACCAAATTTCACGCCCCCAGCATAATCAATTTGCGAGGTTAAAATACTGAGCTCCACGCCAAATTTTTTTGATGCCTGAGAAAGTAACGGCGCATCGACTGAGCGACCCGTAAACTCAAATTTGATAATTGGATACGCTTTGCTATGTTTCGGCGTATCAGTAAGATTTTCCAAATATTCATCAGGTAGACTGATATGGAAAGTAGAGCGAATAAACTCTTGTGCTAATTCTGTTTTAGGGTTTGCAAAAATTTCACCGACAGTACCTTGTTCAACGAGGCGACCTTGATCAATGACAGCAACTTGATCACAAATCTGTTTAACAACTTCCATTTCGTGAGTAATCAATAAAATCGTAATACCTAAAGTGCGGTTAATTTCTTTTAATAATTTAAGAATAGATTGTGTCGTTGCAGGATCTAATGCGCTAGTGGCTTCATCACATAATAAGACTTTAGGATCGCTGGCTAAGGCGCGAGCAATAGCTACACGTTGTTTTTGCCCACCCGAAAGATTGCTTGGGTAAGCATCACGTTTTTCACTTAAACCAACAAGATCTAAAAGTGCGGTAATTTTTTCTTGGATTTTTGCTTTTGACTTACCTTCTAATTCTAAGGGTAATGCCACGTTTTCAAAGACAGTGCGAGAGTTTAGTAAATTGAAATGCTGAAAAATCATTCCAATGTGACGACGAGCAAGTACTAATTCTCGATCAGAAAGTCCTGTTAATTCTACGCCATCAACAATAACGGAACCGCTTGTCGGTTTTTCTAATAAATTCACACAGCGAATTAATGTGCTTTTTCCTGCACCAGATGCACCAATTACGCCACAGATTTGACCTTTTTCGATATTCAACGAAACATTATCAAGCGCAGTCAATTTTTTGTTCGGTAGCTCAAAAATTTTCGTAATATTATTTAGCTTAATCATATAAGCCCTTTTTATTTATTGTTTTTAAATCTGTTTTGGTATTCTAGATGTCTAGATTGCTATGTCAATATGTCAGATTATCTTTTTTAGACAGATTAGTTATGACTTATATTTGCTAATCCTTTGGATTAAATAGATAATTTTCCTTAATTTAATATATATAAAAGGTAAGAGAATGAATAAGGCTATTTTTTTAGATCGCGATGGCACGTTAAATATTGATTATAGTTATGTACACGAAATTGATAACTTTAAATTTATTGAGGGTGCGATTGATGCATTGCGAGAATTAAAGAAACTGGGATATATGTTGGTATTAGTGACCAACCAGTCGGGCATTGCACGTGGTTATTTTTCTGAAGATCAGTTTTTACAGCTGACAGAATGGATGGATTGGTCGTTAGCTGAACAAGATGTGGATTTGGATGGTATTTACTATTGTCCACATCATCCTGAGGGAAAGGGCGAATATAAAGAAGATTGTGATTGTCGGAAGCCTAAATCGGGAATGCTATTGCAAGCGATCAAAGAATTAAAGATTGATCCTACGCAATCTATTATGGTTGGAGATAAAGTTGAAGATTTAAAAGCGGGAATTGGCGCGAAAGTGAAAATGAACGTATTAGTTCGTACAGGTAAACCAGTCACGGGGGAAAGTGAAAGAATAGCGGATTATGTATTAGATTCTATCGTAGATCTTCCTAGAATTTTAAAGTGCTTAAAAAAATAGCTCAAAATATCTATATTTTGCTCTAATCGCTTGCACTTTAATCAAAAGATCATTTTTTTAAATATTTTTACAAAAAGTACTTGCAAGGGATTTGAAAATCCCTATAATGCACCGCACACAACGACGCACTGTTGTGAAGTTTTTTAAGTTTCCAAGTGCGTCGTTCTTTTTTGCTCTTTAACAATATATCAGACAATCTGTGTGGGCACTTGTTGATTGACTTGTTTTAAAAATATTTTTTAATTTTGAAGTCTTAATAGGTGCTTAACTGAAAATTCATAATTACTTTTTTAAGTAGTGTTTATTTATAGCTAAGCAGTATATTGAGCGATTGAACTTGAATTGAAGAGTTTGATCATGGCTCAGATTGAACGCTGGCGGCAGGCTTAACACATGCAAGTCGAACGGTAGCAGGAGGAAGCTTGCTTTCTTGCTGACGAGTGGCGGACGGGTGAGTAATGCTTGGGAATCTGGCTTATGGAGGGGGATAACGACGGGAAACTGTCGCTAATACCGCGTAGAATCGGAAGATGAAAGTGCGGGACTGTAAGGCCGCATGCCATAGGATGAGCCCAAGTGGGATTAGGTAGTTGGTGGGGTAAAGGCCTACCAAGCCTGCGATCTCTAGCTGGTCTGAGAGGATGACCAGCCACACTGGAACTGAGACACGGTCCAGACTCCTACGGGAGGCAGCAGTGGGGAATATTGCGCAATGGGGGAACCCTGACGCAGCCATGCCGCGTGAATGAAGAAGGCCTTCGGGTTGTAAAGTTCTTTCGGTATTGAGGAAGGTTGATGTGTTAATAGTACATCAAATTGACGTTAAATACAGAAGAAGCACCGGCTAACTCCGTGCCAGCAGCCGCGGTAATACGGAGGGTGCGAGCGTTAATCGGAATAACTGGGCGTAAAGGGCACGCAGGCGGTTATTTAAGTGAGGTGTGAAAGCCCCGGGCTTAACCTGGGAATAGCATTTCAGACTGGGTAACTAGAGTACTTTAGGGAGGGGTAGAATTCCACGTGTAGCGGTGAAATGCGTAGAGATGTGGAGGAATACCGAAGGCGAAGGCAGCCCCTTGGGAATGTACTGACGCTCATGTGCGAAAGCGTGGGGAGCAAACAGGATTAGATACCCTGGTAGTCCACGCTGTAAACGCTGTCGATTTGGGGGTTGGGGTTTAACTCTGGCGCCCGTAGCTAACGTGATAAATCGACCGCCTGGGGAGTACGGCCGCAAGGTTAAAACTCAAATGAATTGACGGGGGCCCGCACAAGCGGTGGAGCATGTGGTTTAATTCGATGCAACGCGAAGAACCTTACCTACTCTTGACATCCAACGAATCCGATAGAGATATTGGAGTGCCTTCGGGAACGTTGAGACAGGTGCTGCATGGCTGTCGTCAGCTCGTGTTGTGAAATGTTGGGTTAAGTCCCGCAACGAGCGCAACCCTTATCCTTTGTTGCCAGCGATACGGTCGGGAACTCAAAGGAGACTGCCAGTGATAAACTGGAGGAAGGTGGGGATGACGTCAAGTCATCATGGCCCTTACGAGTAGGGCTACACACGTGCTACAATGGCGTATACAGAGGGAAGCGAAGCTGCGAGGTGGAGCGAATCTCATAAAGTACGTCTAAGTCCGGATTGGAGTCTGCAACTCGACTCCATGAAGTCGGAATCGCTAGTAATCGCGAATCAGAATGTCGCGGTGAATACGTTCCCGGGCCTTGTACACACCGCCCGTCACACCATGGGAGTGGGTTGTACCAGAAGTAGATAGCTTAACCTTTAGGAGGGCGTTTACCACGGTATGATTCATGACTGGGGTGAAGTCGTAACAAGGTAACCGTAGGGGAACCTGCGGTTGGATCACCTCCTTACCAAAGACGAGAGACAGCGAGTGCTCACACAGATTGGCTGATAGTTGTAGACAAGATTAAAAACGAAGCGAAAGCAACGTTGAAAAATAAACGTTAAAAGATAAAAAGAAGATAGAGTATCTTTAATTGATGTCCCCATCGTCTAGAGGCCTAGGACATCGCCCTTTCACGGCGGTAACCGGGGTTCAGAATCCCCGTGGGGACGCCAATTAAAGATAACTTTGTTAGATTATCTTGTTGTTCTTTAAAAAATTGGAAACAAGCTGAAAACAAGAGATTTTCGAGAGAAAGTCTGAGTGGGCAAGATAGGAAAGTGAAAGAGAGAACTGAAAAGGAAACTCTAAAAACAAAACCTGTTTTGCATAAAATCTTGATTGAACAAAAGCAATCAAGTGTTTAGTTGAATGAAGATACGCATCAAATTGACCGCACTTTGAAGTGAAAACTTAAAGTGATTGAAAACATTTGAGGTTGTATAGTTAAGTGACTAAGCGTACAAGGTGGATGCCTTGGCAATCAGAGGCGAAGAAGGACGTGCTAATCTGCGAAAAGCTTGGATGAGTCGATAAGAGGCGTTTAATCCAAGATATCCGAATGGGGAAACCCAGTAGATGAAGAATCTACTATTAACAAGTGAATTCATAGCTTGTTGAGGCAAACCGGGAGAACTGAAACATCTAAGTACCCCGAGGAAAAGAAATCAACCGAGATTTCGTCAGTAGCGGCGAGCGAAAGCGAAAGAGCCAGTAAGTGATAGCAGTATAGTTAGGAGAATGTGTTGGGAAACACAATCAAAGAGGGTGATAATCCCGTATCTAAAAACCATATTGTGGTACTAAGCTAACGAGAAGTAGGGCGGGACACGTGATATCCTGTTTGAAGAAGGGGGACCATCCTCCAAGGCTAAATACTCCTGATTGACCGATAGTGAACCAGTACTGTGAAGGAAAGGCGAAAAGAACCCCGGTGAGGGGAGTGAAATAGAACCTGAAACCTTGTACGTACAAGCAGTGGGAGCCTGAAAGGGTGACTGCGTACCTTTTGTATAATGGGTCAGCGACTTATATTTTGTAGCGAGGTTAACCGAATAGGGGAGCCGAAGGGAAACCGAGTCTTAACTGGGCGAAGAGTTGCAAGGTATAGACCCGAAACCCGGTGATCTAGCCATGGGCAGGTTGAAGGTTGGGTAACACTAACTGGAGGACCGAACCGACTAATGTTGAAAAATTAGCGGATGACTTGTGGCTGGGGGTGAAAGGCCAATCAAACCGGGAGATAGCTGGTTCTCCCCGAAATCTATTTAGGTAGAGCCTTGAGGTGACACCTTTGGGGGTAGAGCACTGTTTCGGCTAGGGGTCCATCCCGGATTACCAACCCGATGCAAACTACGAATACCAAAGAGTGATACTCAGGAGACACACGGCGGGTGCTAACGTCCGTCGTGGAGAGGGAAACAACCCAGACCGCCAGCTAAGGTCCCCAAGTCTATATTAAGTGGGAAACGAAGTGGGAAGGCTTAGACAGCTAGGATGTTGGCTTAGAAGCAGCCATCATTTAAAGAAAGCGTAATAGCTCACTAGTCGAGTCGGCCTGCGCGGAAGATGTAACGGGGCTGAAATATAGCACCGAAGCTGCGGCATCAGACGAAAGTCTGTTGGGTAGGGGAGCGTTCTGTAAGCGGATGAAGGTTAATCGAGAGGTTAGCTGGACGTATCAGAAGTGCGAATGCTGACATAAGTAACGATAAAACGGGTGAAAAACCCGTTCGCCGGAAGACCAAGGGTTCCTGTCCAACGTTAATCGGGGCAGGGTGAGTCGGCCCCTAAGGCGAGGCTGAAAAGCGTAGTCGATGGGAAACAGGTTAATATTCCTGTACTTGGTAAAGCTGCGATGTGGGGACGGAGTAGGTTAGGTTATCGCACTGTTGGATATGTGCGTTTAAGTTGGTAGGTGGGAAGTTTAGGCAAATCCGGACTTCTATTAAACACTGAGAGATGATGACGAGGCTCTAAGGAGCTGAAGTAACTGATACCACACTTCCAGGAAAAGCCACTAAGCGACAGGCTTTACTAAACCGTACTGAAAACCGACACAGGTGGTCAGGTAGAGAATACTCAGGCGCTTGAGAGAACTCGGGTGAAGGAACTAGGCAAAATAGCACCGTAACTTCGGGAGAAGGTGCGCCGGCGTAGATTGTAGAGATTTACTCTCGAAGGTTGAACCGGTCGAAGATACCAGCTGGCTGCAACTGTTTATTAAAAACACAGCACTCTGCAAACACGAAAGTGGAGGTATAGGGTGTGATGCCTGCCCGGTGCTGGAAGGTTAATTGATGGTGTAATCGAAAGAGAAGCACCTGATCGAAGCCCCAGTAAACGGCGGCCGTAACTATAACGGTCCTAAGGTAGCGAAATTCCTTGTCGGGTAAGTTCCGACCTGCACGAATGGCATAATGATGGCCAGGCTGTCTCCACCCGAGACTCAGTGAAATTGAAATCGCCGTGAAGATGCGGTGTACCCGCGGCTAGACGGAAAGACCCCGTGAACCTTTACTATAGCTTGACACTGAACATTGAATTTTGATGTGTAGGATAGGTGGGAGACTTAGAAGTAGTCACGCCAGTGATTATGGAGTCATCCTTGAAATACCACCCTTTAACGTTTGATGTTCTAACGAAGATTGCGGAACGTGGTCTCGGACAGTGTCTGGTGGGTAGTTTGACTGGGGCGGTCTCCTCCCAAAGCGTAACGGAGGAGCACGAAGGTTTGCTAATCACGGTCGGACATCGTGAGGTTAGTGCAATGGTATAAGCAAGCTTAACTGCGAGACAGACAAGTCGAGCAGGTACGAAAGTAGGTCATAGTGATCCGGTGGTTCTGAATGGAAGGGCCATCGCTCAACGGATAAAAGGTACTCCGGGGATAACAGGCTGATACCGCCCAAGAGTTCATATCGACGGCGGTGTTTGGCACCTCGATGTCGGCTCATCACATCCTGGGGCTGAAGTAGGTCCCAAGGGTATGGCTGTTCGCCATTTAAAGTGGTACGCGAGCTGGGTTTAGAACGTCGTGAGACAGTTCGGTCCCTATCTGCCGTGGGCGTAGGAGAATTGGTTGGGGCTGCTCCTAGTACGAGAGGACCGGAGTGGACGCACCACTGGTGTTCCGGTTGTGTCGCCAGACGCATTGCCGGGTAGCTAAGTGCGGAAGAGATAAGTGCTGAAAGCATCTAAGCACGAAACTTGCCAAGAGATGAGTTCTCCCTGTCTTTAAGACAGTAAGGGTTGTTTAAGACGAAGACGTAGATAGGTCTGGTGTGTAAGTGATGTGAGTCATTGAGCTAACAGATACTAATTGCCCGAGAGGCTTAACTATACAACGCTCAAGTGTTTTTGGGAAAAGAGCGAAAGAGAAGAGAAATTAACTAAACTAAACTAACTATTCAGCTTGTTGCCGATAAGAAGAGAGACGAAAAAAGTGAAGTCGTAAAAGAGAAGAAACAAAGAGAGAAGTTATCAAAGAATTATCCCGGCGGCGATAGTGCGGTGGAACCACCTGAGACCATACCGAACTCAGAAGTGAAACGCTGTAATGCCGATGGTAGTGTGGGGTTTCCCCATGTGAGAGTAGGGCACCGCCGGGTTATCAAATACAAATCTAAATCACATAAAAAAAGAAGAACCCCGGTCGAAAGGCTGGGGTTTTTGCCTCTTTAATTTAGTATATCCATCTTCATAAAGGGGAAAGTAAAAATAATAATCTTTATTCAGAGACTAAGTTTTTAGTTTCTGTATTGCACACAATATAGTTTTAATAAATGTATCTATTTATTATTTTGATTTTTCATATTTTTTAAATAGACTTTATATATTCATTTCTAATCTCCTTCATTATGCTTAAAAATTTAGACAAAATAACTTCAAGTATTATCGCTGATCCTCAAAATAAGGATTTTACAGCTCGTGGTATTTTCCCTTTATTTTCAGCGCCTAAAACAGCTCGAATTAATATTGTAGGTCAAGCTCCGGGGTTAAAAGCTGAGCAATCTCGTTTGTATTGGAATGATAAAAGTGGTGATCGTCTACGTGATTGGCTAGGTGTGGATTACGATTATTTTTATAATTCTGGGATGTTTGCGGTTCTTCCTATGGATTTCTATTATCCTGGAAAAGGAAAATCTGGTGACTTACCACCTCGTCAAGGTTTCGCAGAAAAATGGCATCCAATGATTTTAGAGCATCTACCTAATATTCAGCTAACTCTTCTTATCGGACAATATGCTCAGAAGAATTATTTGCTTGAAAACAAAGATAACGTAGCTGATACAGTGAAAAATTATCGTCAATTCTTACCGCACTTTATGCCTCTTGTGCATCCTTCCCCTCGCAATCAGCTTTGGATCACAAAGAATCCTTGGTTTGAGGAACAAGTTATTCCTGAATTACAAATTTTAGTCAAACAGATAATTAATAAAGACTAAGTTTTTCATTTCTTACGCACACATAGTAATAACAATCTCTTTTACTTTATGGATATAATAAAGCCTATATACACAGGCTTTTTTTATAACGATAATAATGTTTTAGGAGATTTGATGAAAAATTTCAAATATTTTGCTCAGAGTTATGTGGATTGGGTTATTCGTCTTGGACGTCTTCGTTTTTCTCTTTTAGGCGTGATGATTCTTGCGGTTTTAGCCCTTTGTACTCAGATTTTATTTAGTCTATTTATTGTTCATCAGATTTCTTGGGTAGATATTTTTCGTTCAGTAACTTTTGGCTTACTCACAGCGCCTTTTGTTATTTATTTTTTCACTTTATTGGTCGAAAAGCTTGAACATTCTCGTCTTGATCTTTCTAGCTCGGTTAATCGTTTGGAAAATGAGGTCGCCGAGCGGATTGCCGCTCAGAATAAATTATCTCAAGCATTGGAAAAGTTAGAAAAAAATAGCCGTGATAAAAGTACCTTACTTGCCACAATAAGCCATGAATTGCGCACGCCATTGAATGGGATTGTGGGGCTTAGCCAGATTTTACTTGATGATGAATTAGACGATCATCAGCGTAATTATTTAAAAACTATCAACATAAGTGCGGTTAGTTTAGGCTATATTTTTAGCGATATTATTGATTTGGAAAAAATCGATGCGAGCCGAATTGAATTAAATCGCCAGCCAACAGATTTCCCAGCCTTATTAAACGATATTTATAATTTCGCCAGTTTCCTTGCTAAACAAAAAAATCTTATTTTTTCTTTAGAGCTTGAACAAAATCTACCCAATTGGCTGAATCTTGATCGTGTTCGCTTGAGCCAAATTTTGTGGAACTTAATTAGTAATGCGGTGAAGTTTACGGATCAGGGAAATATTATTCTTAAAATCATGAGAAATCAGGATTGTTACCATTTTATTGTGAAAGATACAGGAATGGGAATTTCGCCTGAGGAACAAAAACATATTTTTGAAATGTATTATCAAGTGAAAGAAAGCCGTCAGCAAAGTGCGGGTAGCGGTATTGGGCTGGCTATTTCTAAAAATCTCGCTCAGTTAATGGAAGGGGATTTAACGGTTGAAAGCGAGCGAGGAAAAGGTGCTACTTTCCATCTTACTCTCCATGCTCAGGAAATTTCTGAAAAAGAATCTGTTAAGAAAAATATTCCATCCTTGAACATTCTTTTAGTGGAAGATGTTGATCTCAATATTATGGTTGCGAAAACTATTTTAGAAAAACTTGGGCATCATGTTGATGTTGCGACAAATGGTAAGCAGGCGATCACTTTATTTGAGAAAAATGTTTACGACATTTTATTGCTAGATATTAAATTACCAGATATGAGTGGTTTTGAAATCGCCCAATATTTGCGAGAGAACTATGAAAACGGTATTTATGATTTTTTACCGCCAATGATTGCTTTTACCGCCAATGTCATGCAAAGTGAGCAAGAATATTTAGAAATGGGCATGGATGGCGTATTACGCAAACCCATTTCAATTAAGGATTTATACCATTGTCTGCAGCAATTTTTTGCTGATGAAAGTGAATCTATTATAGAAATAAATGATGATAATGAGCTTTCAGAACAGTTTGATTTAGTGCTGATAGAAACGCTTGGAAAACCCCAAATTTTAGAAAATTTATCTTTATTCAAACAAATGATGCCAAATTATCTTGTTCAATTATCAAAAGATAATATGAAAGAAACAGAAGATACCGCCCATAAAATTAAGGGGGCTGCTGCATCGGTGGGGTTAAATCATTTACGTCAATTAGCGGATACTTTAGAAAGTGCGGCTAAAAATTCTGATATTTTTAATTGCGCTGAATTGATTGATGAAATTGGGAATCTTTGGTTGGAAGATGTGGAGGATTTGCTTAAATTTTGTGAATGTTAATATCATAAAGTAGCTGTATAAAGATTATTTAAATGTGATTTAAAGATAATAAAGAGGCTTAAAATGGGAAAAATCAATTTTTATTTTAATTAGTAAAACTTCTCAAATTTCGCTGTTATTTACTTTTTATTAAAGGGAATTGATTTTGCTTTTTAATATTAAAGCGAGTAGAATTAGGCTCTCAATTTTATTTACTTTTATGTGGAAATTTATATGCCAGTATTTAATGCATTTGTTGAATTTGTCGCGAGAATTGTTGCACCAATGCAGCGTCAATTTATTAATTTTATTCGTATTGCTATTTTTATTGTAATGGCATGGATCGGTGGCTTGAAAGTTTGTCAATATGAAGCAGATGGAATTGCTCACTTTGTATCAAATAGCCCATTTTTTAGCTATATGTATGAAAAGGGGCCAAATTTAGTGCCGAATGATAAAGGGGAGTTAGTGATGGAATATACACTACACAAAAATCCTGAAGGAAAGATGGTTGCAAAAAACATCGAATGGCATAAAGAAAATGGCACCTATACGGCTTCTTACATTATTGGAGCAATTATTGTTACTGTTGGTATTCTTACTTTAGCTGGTATTTGGAATGCAACGGCAGGTTTGGCAGGAGGTCTACTGACATTTGGCATGTCAATAGTCACACTGTCATTTTTAATCACAACGCCCGAGGCTTGGGTGCCTAATCTAGGTGGAGATTTACCAACGCCAGCCTATGGTTTCCCTTATTTATCTGGAGTTGGTCGTTTAGTGATTAAAGATATTATTATGATGGCAGGTGGCTTAACAGCTGCTGCAGAGTGTGCAAATCGAATTTTAGCACGTAAAAAATAAGTTTATCGATATAAAAACAGCTCCAAATATAAATTGGAGCTGTTTTTATTATCACGACTAGTCAAATATTGATCATTATGTTTTGTATTATTAATTCATAATTTATAATGCCTTTATGCCTTAGTAAGGTGTCTAATTGTTGATATATTAAATTTAAATCTTTCCCCCAACCCCTTTAAATTTCTCTACAAATGCAGCAATTTTTTGGAAAATCGTCTGCTTTTTGGTGAGATATTGTGGATTAAGTGGACTCATTTTTGGTAATACTTCATTAAGTGCCGTGCCGTTTTCACTGGCATATTCGCGTTTTAATGAAGTGCTGATATAGCGTTTTGCTGCATCGACATTCAAATTTTCTTCTTGAATTAGGGCTTCTGCTTCTTTTTGTTGCTCGTTCTGGGCAAAAAGGAAAAAGGCATCAATCAAGCTTGCTTTATCGGGAATACCATCTAAATTTGTTTGGTTGATAAAATCGACAATCAAGCTTTCTTTCGCACGGTTACCCAAACTTGAACGAACTGTGCGGCGGATTTCATCAATTAACACCTCTTTGTCTTGGTTTTTCTTATGATGTTCGAAAATTAACGCAAGAATGTAATCCAAATTGATTTCTTGAGATTTTAATAAATCCACTTCAAACACGACATCGTCCCAATTTATCGGCGAATTATCCTTATCATTCCCCTCTTTTCTTTGGCGTAACCAATCGCGAATATCATTATAAGTTGAACGATAATCTTGCTCTGTTCTTACTGGTAAAGTGGGTACTTCAAGCATTTCTGCAATTTGTTCATCATTCACATAATGTACTTGCTTGAATTTTTCCATTGCAATCGGATCATTTAAATCGACCGCTTGTAAGGCTGCAAATTCATCGTAATTTTGCAAAATATTTTCAATACGTAAATATTCGCCAAATAATTTTACAAACTCTTTTTTATCTTGCTCTGTTTCGATTTCTGTTGGATTAGGAAAGCGATTTTGCAGCTCTTGAACAACCTCCAAATAACCACGTTGATTGTCATCACCGTTAAAATAGCTGTCATAGCTTTTCTCTAGTACGACATTTTTCGTGTTTTTATCGCCAAATAGTGTGATTGCATCAATGGTATTTTGTTCCAAATTGCGGAAAGTGACGATATTCCCAAAGGTTTTAGTTGTGTCATAAATGCGGTTGGTGCGAGAAAAAGCCTGCATTAATCCGTGATAACGCAAGTTTTTGTCCACGAAAAGCGTATTCAACGTAGGGGCATCAAAGCCTGTTAAGAACATTCCGACCACAATCAGTAAATCCACTTCCTGATTTTTCACACGTTTGGCAAGATCGCGATAGTAATTTTGGAATGATTGACTATCTACGCCATAATTCGTGCCAAAGTAGTGATTGTAATCATCAATGGCTTTCGTTAAAAATTCTTTTGCTGTGCTGTTTAGAGCAGTGGGTTCAAAGGTCTCATCTGGAATATCGCCAATCGCATCTTGTTCTTCATTTGCCGCAAAAGAGAAAATGGTGGCAATTCTTAACGGTTTTTCTTGTTCAGTCTGTAGATTTTGTAAAGTTTCGTAATAACGTTTTGCCACTTCCACACTGCTTACCGCAAACATTGCATTAAAGCCTTTACCTGTAGCGTTCAAGCGGTGGGTTTTCTGTTTAAAATTGTTAAGCAAATATTGCGAGATTTCTTTAATACGCTCAGGGTGTAAAAAGGCTTGTTTCTGCTCAAGTAGCGGTCAATTTTTCAGGATCTTTTTCTGTTTCTAAGGCTTTAAATTGTGGGCGGACATCGTTGTAATCGACCTTGAATTTCAGTACTTTGTCATCACGAATAGCATCGGTAATCACATAAGAATGCAATTCCGTACCGAATACACTGGCTGTCGTTTCCGCACCTAAGGCATTTTCAGGGAAAATTGGCGTGCCTGTAAAACCAAATTGATAGAATTTTTTGAATTTACGTTTTAGATTTTTTTGTGCTTCGCCAAATTGGGAGCGATGTGCTTCATCGAAAATAAAGACCACCTGTTTTTGATAAATAGACAGGTTTTCTTCACTTTTTATTAAATTATTCAATTTCTGAATAGTGGTTACGATAATTTTGTTATCATCTTTTTCAATATTGCGTTTAAGCCCTGCGGTACTTTCCGATCCATTCACGCTATCAGGCGAAAAACGCTGATATTCTTTCATCGTTTGGTAATCTAAATCTTTACGATCGACCACAAAAAAGACTTTATCAATAAAATCAAGTTCAGTCGCAAGGCGAGAGGCTTTAAAACTGGTAAGCGTTTTACCTGAACCTGTGGTATGCCAAATATAGCCACCACTTTCTTTATTGCTCCAATTTTTGGCGTGATATGAACTTTTGATTTTCCATAAAATCCGCTCAGTGGCGGCAATTTGATACGGACGCATAATTAACAACGTATCACTCACATCAAATACGCAGTAATTTACCAACACATTGAGCAAAGTATTCTTTTGCAAGAAAGTCGCGGTAAAATCCTTTAAATCTTTAATCAGAGTATTTTTTGCGGTTGCCCAATTCATTGTGAAGTCATAGCTATTCTTATCGCGCTTGGTCGTGTTGGCAAAATAGCGAGTATCCGTGCCATTAGAAATGACAAAAATCTGAATATATTTAAAGAGAGAATTTTCTTTATTGAAACTTTCTTTGCTGTAGCGATGAATTTGATTAAAGGCTTCACGAATTGCCACACCACGTTTTTTCAGTTCAATATGCACAAGGGGTAAACCATTAACCAAAATTGTCACATCATAACGATTGTCATAGCTACCAGTTTGCTCAAATTGATTGATGACTTGCAGAGAATTATTGGCAAGATTTTTCTTATCTAGCAAATAGATATTCTGAATGCGTCCATTATCGAACACAAAATCATAAATATAATCATCGTGAATTTTGCGGGTTTTCTCGATCAGATTATCACTGGGTTTATCCAAATATTCCTCTAAAAAACGATGCCATTCCGCATCAGAGAAAACCACATTATTTAATCGCTGTAATTGAATACGCAAATTTTTAATCAGTTCCCCGTGATTATTAAGCCCTTGTAAATACTCATATCCTTGTGCCAGTAAATCACGAATAAACTCACGCTCAAGGATCCCTTCCGTTTGGTAACCAGCATTAGGCTCTTCCACAAACTTTTTGTACTGATCTAAAACGATAAAGTGGTTGGATTCAGCGATGGTTTTGTATTGGGTCATAAGGGTTCCTTAATTCTTTTACTTTTTTAGTTTTTGTAGGGTAGGCTTTATCCCACCGTTTTATTAATGTTTTACTTGATATTGCTTACCATCTTGGGCAGTTATTAAGTAATCATTAATAACTGAAAACTAATCTAACTATTTGTTTTGTAATATGTTTTTTATATAAGTGGTTATATTTGGTATAGAGGTGTCAAAAAGTTCCGCAAGCTGATTTTGGGTTAGCCAAGCCTCATTTTCAACAACTAATAAAGCAACGTGAGATTTACCATCGTCTGTGTTGTAGATGATTAAGTCGTTCATTATTTTTTCTTAAATTTGTAGGGTGGGCTTTAGCCCACCATTTGCTATGATTAATTGGTGGGCTGAAGCCCACCCTACGGGTTACGAGAAATTCAATAACAATTCTCTGTAATACTCATACCGCTTTTGGCTTTGTTCAATCGCTAAAGGTAAGCCTTCGGTGATGGAGTTGGTGAGGGTTTCAAATTTATCTAGGATTGAAACGATGCGTTGTTGTTCTCTGAGTGGAGGTAGTGCTATGGGATAGTTTTTGATAATTCCTGAATTTAAATCAGCACGGGCACCTTGTCCTAAGGATTTTAGTTTTTCATACTCTTTACAGACCCAATGAAAAACGTATCGATAATTTGCATATTCAGGAGCTATTTGTAAATTACAGCAGTGTTGATTAGTTGTTAAAGGTATTTTGTTAATCGCTGAGCGACCTGCAGTTGCTCCAGAGATAGCAACTATTACACAATTTTCAGGAATCCATTTAGCTGATGAATTATCTAATCCTTCTTGAGTTATTGCTACCTCTGTATCCCATATTTCATTAAATTGAACTTCTTGAGTCCTTAACCAAGGAATGTCTCCATTATAGTATTCATCCTTCGTAGATAAAGGCGTCCCTCCAGATGATACTTTTTTACAAGTTTCCCCTAAACATTTCCACTCAAACCCAACCTTTTCAAGCTCTTCTTCACTTAACAATTTTTCCCGATAGTATTCATACTGCTTCCGGCGTAGTGTAAGCTCGCTGGTAAGCGCTGTCAATGCATCCAAAATTTTTACGATTTCGATTTGGACGGAGAGTGGGGGAATGGGGATTTTGATTTTCTTAAATCTTGCTTTAGAAATATTGAATCTGGTTACTCCACTAGCTGATTTCACAATCTCTTTGCGAATAGAGAGTGTTCTAAATAGAAATTTAGAAAATTCAGGCAATAACTCTATATCATCATTAAATCTTAATCCAAACGAAAAACTATTTAGATAGATTTTTTGTTCTGTTTTTGTTGTAACAGCAGAAGACATCCCCGCTTCTTCAGCAGTTTCTGAAGAACCAGTAAATAAGACATCTCCATATTTTATGGTATATTGCTTTTCATCATCAGACACATTTACGGTGTCAAGATTATTAAAATCAACTTCAATGTTATTGAAGATATTTTTGTAAGGTACATAAAGGGCATTTCCATTTTCAAAGTCAGCTTTGCTTTTTCCTGTTAGCCCACCATAAATAGAAGATATTTCGTCGAGTGTTTTCCACTCAACTTCAGCCCCATCTAATAATTTTTCTAAAAAAGTGCGGTTATTTTTCATTGTGTTTCTCGTAGGGCGGATTTCATCCGCTGTTATAATATTGATATTCTTTCGGCGGACTGCTATCCGCCCTACTGTGACTTATTTTTTCTAATGCTTTTAATGTAGCTAGATATTCCTGTTCAATGGGGGAAAGTGTTTTTAGCTCATAAGCTCTATATTCTGAAATGGCTTTTTGTTCAGCTTGTTCCCGACTGATTTTCCCAGCACTTTGCAACACACCTTTACCATATTTTCTTGCAATCGCTCAGTTGCCCATTGACGGAATTGTGTGCCACGAGATGATCGAACTCGGTATCCTACAGCAATAATCAGTGGTAACGAATAATAAGCTAATTGGCGAGAAACGTTTCGATTTCCTTCAGTTTGAACTGTCAACTTATAGTTGACGGTTGAATTTTCATCAAGTTCGCCTTCAGAAAAGATAGCTTTAATATGTTTACTGATATTTTGTTTAGTGGTCTGATATAGCTCAGCCATTTCAATTTGAGATAGCCAAATCTGATCATCAAATTTCTGTAATCTAAACTGAGCATTACCTTCACTGGTGGTATAAAGCACAATTTCCATTGTTACCCCTCAATCTCTGCCACAATCTTGTCAATCTCGGCACGCAAGCGGTCGATATTGGCAACAGTTTTACGAATTTGAGCATTGAGTTCATCAATATTGATCACTTCACGAGTATCTTTTTGTTCCACATACGAACTCACTGCAAGGTTGTATTCATTTTTGGCGATTTCTTCAATGGGAACTAATTTTGCTAAATGCGGTACATCTTCTTTATCGGCAAAGAGTTTTAGGATTTGCTCAATATGTTCTTCTTCCAAAAGGTTATTATTGGTGGCAGATTTAAATAAACCGCTGGCATCAATAAATTGGGTTTGGGTATTAGGTTTATGTTTGGAAAGCACTAGAATATTCACTGCGATACTGGTGCCAAAAAATAAATTTGGAGCAAGCGCAATCACGGTTTCCACATAGTTATTATCCACCAAATATTGACGAATTTTTTGTTCCGCACCGCCGCGATAAAAAATGCCAGGGAAGGAGACAATCGCCGCCCTGCCTTTGCCTGAAAGATAGCTTAATGCGTGTAAAATAAAGGCAAAATCCGCTTTGGATTTTGGTGCAAGTACGCCAGCAGGGGCGAAGCGTTCATCGTTAATCAGTGTTGGGTCATCCGAGCCAATCCATTTCACGGAGTAAGGTGGGTTGGAAACGATAGCATCGAAAGGTTTATCATCGCCAAATTGCGGATTCATTAAGGTGTTGCCAAGGGCGATATCCAACTTGTCGTAGTTGATGTTATGCAAAAACATATTCATACGGGCAAGGTTATAAGTGGTGTGATTAATTTCCTGCCCGAAGAATCCTTCTTCAATGATATGTTCATCAAATTGTTTTTTCGCTTGCAACAATAAAGAACCCGAACCAGCAGCAGGATCGTAAATTTTATTGACCTTGTCTTGTCCATATAAAGCCAGTCGAGCAATTAGCTTGGAAACGCATTGTGGTGTAAAGAACTCGCCACCTGATTTAC
Organism: Haemophilus sp. HN_Hi10; assembly: GCF_049821985.1. Classification (NCBI taxonomy): domain Bacteria; kingdom Pseudomonadati; phylum Pseudomonadota; class Gammaproteobacteria; order Pasteurellales; family Pasteurellaceae; genus Haemophilus; species Haemophilus sp. HN_Hi10. The sequence continues at coordinate 857,505 of NZ_CP187495.1, forward strand.
CAGCATTAGCAGCATAGTTGGAAATTAAAAACTCGTAAGCATCACCGAATAAATCAATATGATTATCTTCAAAGTCACCAAAATCTAACTCGGCAACGCCTTTTAATACGGCAGCGAGACGGCTGTTTTTTATCGGTAACGGTATTGCCCAGACGGTTGCTGGTGGTATCAAAATCAGCAAATAAGCCTTTGATGTCCTGTTCGGAAGGATAGCCAGTAGCGGAGTTTTCAATATCGCTAAAAATTTGTTTAAGTTCAGTATTAAGGTTTGGATTGGTGTTCGCAGTCGCCACTACGTTTTTGAATAGCTGACTTGGATAAATAAAATACCCTTTCGTTTTAATGGCATCTGTTTTAATGTCTGGTGTAATGATTTCATCAGGCAATTTAGCGTAATTCACGCTTTCATCATCCGCTTCAATATAATTGGTAAAGTTTTCACTAATAAAACGATAGAAAAGTGTGCCAAGCACATATTGTTTGAAATCCCAGCCATCGACCGAGCCTCGAACATCATTAGCAATTTGCCAAATACGGCGTTGAAGTTCGGCACGTTGTTGAATTGCAGCTGCCATAAAATCCTCAGAATATTTTGTGTAATGAGTTGGATTGATATGTGAAAAATTATACAGGAAATTAGTCTATTCTGCGTGAATTTCTATGAGTTTGTCTTGCGGATATTTGTAAAAATAATGTCTCGTTTGCAGGTTTTGTCTAGATAAAGTGCGGTTAAAATTTACTATGTTTTTATGTAGAGAAAAATATTTGAGAAAGGGCATGTTGTACATGCCCTATAGTTTGACGTATTAGTTCATAATTCCTTTATGTCTTAACAACGCATCTAATTGTGGTTCACGACCACGGAAGCGTTTGAATAGCTCCATTGGTTCTTCTGAGCCACCACGCGTGAGAATTTCATCTAAGAATGATTTGCCTGTGATTGGGTTGAAAATACCTTCTTCTTCAAAGCGTGAATAAGCGTCCGCTGATAATACTTCAGCCCATAAATAGCTGTAATAACCTGCGGCATAACCTCCAGCAAAAATATGGCTGAAGCTGTGTGGCGCTCTTGCCCAATCTACACCTTTTATGACGGCAACTTGTGATTTCACTGATTTAAGTGTATCCAAAATTTGATTGGTTTTTTCCGCATCAAAGGTGTGATGTAAACGGAAATCAAAAATACCAAATTCAAGCTGACGTAAGATAAACATCGCAGCTTGGAAATTTTTCGCTTTTAATAATTGCGTAAGTTTTTCTTTTGGCAATGGCTCGCCTGTTTCGTAATGTCCTGAAATAAACGCCAAAGCCTCTTCTTCCCAGCACCAGTTTTCCATAAATTGACTTGGTAATTCCACTGCATCCCAAGGCACACCGTTAATACCCGCCACATCGGATACATCAATTTGCGTGAGCATATGATGGATTCCGTGACCAAATTCGTGGAATAGGGTCGTCACTTCATTGTGCGTAAATAACGCTGGCTTATTTCCTATCGGTGCATTGAAGTTGCAAGTTAAATAAGCCACAGGCGTTTCAATGCTGCCATCCAGTTTACGCTTACGTCCGATATAGTCATCCATCCACGCACCACCACGTTTGTGTTCACGCGCATATAAATCAAGATAGAAACTACCACTGACTTGCTCGTTTTCATCGATTAAATCAAAGAAACGCACATCTTTATGCCAAGTATCCACGCCTTTACGTTCAACTGCACGAATATTAAAAATTCGTTTAATTAATTCAAACAATCCCGAAATCACGCGATTTTCAGGAAAGTAAGGGCGAAGTTCTTCATCGTTAATGGCGTACAAATGTTGTTTTTGTTTTTCGCTGTAAAAACCAATATCCCAAGGTGCAAGTTCAGTGACACCAAATTCTTTTTCGCAGTAATCTTTCAATTCTTGCAGTTCTTTTTCGCCTTGTGGTTTGGCTCGTTCGGCAAGATGATCTAAGAAATCAAGCACTTGTTGTGGGTTTTCTGCCATTTTGGTGGCAAGTGAAAGTTCTGTGTAAGTATTAAAGCCAAGTAATTTCGCCAGTTCTACGCGTAACGTCAGAATTTCTTCCATAACTTTACTGTTATCCCATTTGCCAGCGTTAGGGCCTTGTTCTGAGGCTCGTGTCGCATAAGCGCGGTACATTTCTTCACGCAATGCACGATTTTCACAGTAAGTCATTACTGGCAAATAACTTGGGATTTCTAACGTAAAACGATAACCTTTCAATCCTTTACTTTCGGCAGATTGTTGTGCTGCTTGCAGAGCAGATTCTGGTAAGCCAGCAAGTTCCGCTTCGTTTTCAATGAGTTTTTCCCAACCCATTGTGGCATCTAATACGTTATTGCTAAATTGTGAATTTAATTCCGATAAGCGCGCTACAATTTCGCCATAACGTTGTTGTTTCTCTTCGGAAAGTCCAATGCCTGAAAGTTCAAAATCACGCAGTGAATTTTCAATGGCTTTCTTTTGCGCAATAGAATAATCGGCAAATTCAGCACTATTTTTTAACGCCAAATAGGCATTATAGAGCCCTTTATGCTGGCCAACCCAAGTGCTGTATTCAGAAAGTAAAGGTAAACACTCTTGATAGGCTTCACGTAATTCAGCACTATTTTTTACTGAATTGAGATGAGAAACGGGTGACCACGCACGATTTAAGCGATCATTGGTTTCCGTTAAAGGCAAAATGAAATTTTCCCAAGTAAAGTGCGGTTGTTTTAATACTTGTTCTATCGTATCGCGACAATCTTGAATTAATTTTTCAACAGCTGGTTGAATGTGTTCTGGCTTGATTTGTGAAAATGGCGGTAAGCTTTGAATGTTAAGTAATGGATTTGACATAGACATAAATGTTCCTTTTTTGAAAACTGTTCTTTTTTATGTGGCGGCGAATTTTATAATATCAAGGTTGAAAAATCTAAAAAATCAGTAATAATAGTTTGCATTTTCTTTTTTATTAGGAACATTATGAAAATTATTTACATTATTTTAGGTTTTCTTTCTCTTGCACTTGGCATCATTGGCATTTTTCTTCCTCTTTTGCCTACCACGCCTTTTTTATTACTTACTTTATTTTTCTTCACAAAAGGTTCAAAACGCTTAGAACAATGGTTTTTAGGCACAAGTATTTATCAAAAACATCTCAAGTCCTTTCATGAAAATCGATCATTAAAGAAAAATACCAAAATTTGTATTTTGACTTTTGTTACCACAATGCTACTAATTGGTTTTTATTTTACGCCAAGTGTAATAGGGCGTAGTGTTATTGTTGCGTTGATTTGTATTAAGTTTTGGTTCTTCTTATTTTGGATTAAAACCGAAAATGAATAATTTTCTCGCTTTGTGCCAGCGAAGTGCGGTTATTTTTTCTATTATTTTTACGGTGGTGGCTTGTGATAAAGTGGATAGTCCCAAGCCTATTTCGCCACAAGTTGAGACACCAAAAAATACTCAATTAGAATCTAACCGAGTTGAATTAAAACGTGGTGTTTATGGCGATTTGACTTTGCAACCTTGGCAAGCACAAAGCGAAGAACAAACTCAATTATTACGGGATCTTTTTGAAGGCTTAACAGCTTATGATGCGCAAGGTAATCTTGTTCCAGCTGTAGCAGAAAATTGGCAAACCGAAGACAATAAAACTTGGATCTTTACTTTGCGTGAAAATGCCAAATGGTCAAATGGCGAGCCTATCACTGCATCAGATTTTGTACAATCTTGGCAAACACTTTCTCAATCTGAAAGCCCAATTAAAAATTATTTGGCTTTTATGAATGTGAAGAATGCGAAGGCAGTATTGGAAAAAGCGTTATCTGTTGAATCCCTAGGATTGTTTGCCGAAAATGACCGTACTTTACGCATTGAATTAGATAAAGCATCGCCATATTTGCCTTCTATGCTGGCACACGTCAGCCTTTTGCCTCGCTATGCTAAATCGACTGAAACATTTATCAGCAATGGTGCATATCAATTACAAAGTCAGTCTGAAAATCAGCATATTTTAACTACCAATCCTTATTACTGGGCAAAAGAAAAAGTGATATTTCAACAAGTGAAGTATCAAAAAATTATAGCAGATGCAGATTTGTCTGATTTTGATGTTGTAATGAATCCGAAAAAAGTCGATCAGAATATCCAAGATTATCCGCAACTTTGTACTTACTTCTATGAGTTTAATCTTTCCGATCCTGTGTTACAAAAAAGTGCGGTAAGAAAAGCCATTGTTTCGATGATTTCTACCAAGAATTTGGTTGCAGATATTGCTCATCTTCATCCTAACAATACTTTTTTGCCAAAATCGATGCTCGGAGAGCAAGAATCTGTTTGGGAGCCAGTTGTTGCAGAGCAGCTTCTTTCCCAAAATCAAATTAATGAAACTCGTCCATTGAAATTACGTATTCGTTATGATGATTCATCTCTGAATCAAACCATTGCAATGCGATTAAATCATCAATTATCACAATCTGATTTATTACGAGTTGAAAATCAAGGGACGAGCTGGCAAGAATTGCAAACAGCTCGCACAAAAGGCGATTTTCAATTAATTCGTTCTGGCTGGTGTGCTGATTTTAATGATCCTGCAGCCTTTCTAAATTTATTCTATTCAAAAAGCCCAGATAACAAAAATGGCTATAAAAATGCGGAATTTGATCGTTTATTTGAAAATGCAATGACGACGACATCAGAAAAAGTGCGGTTAGAAAATTACGTAAAATTGAAAGAGATGATTCAGCAAGAACATTTAGTGTTACCTATTTTTCAATATAGTACGCCAGTTTATCTCGCACCAAGTATAATGGGCGCGCAAGTAAATTCTGTCGGTGTCATTTACAGTAAAGATTTGTGGAGAAAGGTTAAAAATCAGTAATCGCGCTTGCAATCAAGGAAAGAATTCTTTAAGATTGGAGGCATTGGGGACAACTCCTACATCGTCCCCTTGCGATTATCTTAGATAACTGTGCCTGAACAGCTAACTAAACAACAGATAATCAAGAAAATGAAAAAGGCAATTTTTTTCATTTTACTTACTCCTGATAAGCTCCGATCTTTGGAATACGAGACGGGGTTTCTCGTTTTTAGCAATATGCTAAAAAATCTTTTGATTATTCCATGGCATAAAGTTTAAATAAAAAAGCCATACTGTTCAATACAACAGCATGGCTTTTTTTACATGTATTATTTTATTAAATAATCTCTTCTTGGCAATGCGGGCAGGTCATTAAATGTTGTTCATCATTGTTATGCACAATGTAATGCCCCATTTTTTTCGCTTTAGTATCAAGATATTTTGTATTGTAGCGGTTTTCGCCAACATTAAGTGGAACTCGCTCAACCACGTTGATACCCGCTTTTTTCATCGTTTCCATTTTTTCTGGGTTGTTGGTCATTAAGCGAACTTTTTTTACACCGAGTAGTTCGAACATATCGGCACAGACTTCGAAGTTGCGTTCATCCGCTTTGAAACCTAAAGCAAGATTGGCTTCAATGGTATCCATTCCTTTATCTTGTAAAGAATAAGCACGGATTTTATTAATCAAACCAATTCCGCGGCCTTCTTCACGATGATAAATTAAGACACCGCGACCTTCTTCTTGAATTTGTTTCAACGCTGTCGCCAGTTGGAACCCACAATCGCATTTTAAGCTGTGAAGCGCATCGCCAGTTAAACACTCAGAATGGATGCGTGCTAACACAGGTTCGTCAGCATTAGAAATATCGCCCATTACTAAGGCGACATGTTCTTTTTTGGTATCTGGAAATTCAAATCCCACCATTCTGAAAATACCATATTCAGTGGGTAAATTGGCTTGCGCAACTAGCTGAATTTTTGCCATAAAGTGATCCTTATTCGTAGTCATTTTTGTTAGAATGCGCGCGTTATTTTTTATTATCAAGGGGCGAGCATGTTTAAAAGGCTGTCATTATATACGTTATTACTTTGTCTTGTACCATTTTTTATTTGGGGTATTTCCTATCAGTGGCATGGTAATAGCCAATTAACTCAAGCTGATTATTGGCTTTATTTGCTCACTGAAACGGGTAGCGTACCTTATGCGTTGATCACTTGTGTGTTATTTACGCTTTTATTCGCGTTTTTATTTAAAAATCCAAAACAATGGATATTAGCCGTAATTGTGATGGGGATTTCAGTTATTGCAACTCAAGCCGCAAAAACAGGGGCAAAAGCATTATTTGAAGAACCTCGTCCGTTCACGGTTTATCTAGCTGAGCAAACTCACTCAACGCCTGAAAATTTTTATAAAAATGACCGCACTTTGCGTGCAGAAATGGCTAAGAGTTTTTATTCGATGGATGCTATTACACCAGCTTGGTTAGTTCATCATTATGAAAATGAAACGGGGTATTCTTTCCCCTCGGGGCATACGATTTTTGCGGCAACTTGGCTAATGCTTGCTGTTGGCTTTACCCAATTATTGGGTAACCGTTCTTTTAAAGCAAAATTACTGGTAGCAGGTATTGCGGTGTGGGGTTTATTGATGTTGATTAGCCGTGTTCGATTAGGCATGCATTATCCAATTGATTTATTAGTGGCGACATTACTGGCATGGTTGATTAATAGCATTATTTTTGCCTTTTTGAAGAAAAAGGCGATCTTCGTCATGAAATAGTAACATTAAGAGATAATTCAACATAGGATAAAATGGGAGTTGAATAAGAGAGAGTATTGCCCATCTTGTATATCTGGTTCTGCTCTAGGCAGAAAACCAAATTGTAGAAATGAAATCAGATAATTTTTCACCAAAAAACTGATAGTTAATACTAATATTATTATCTTTATTAGGTCGAAAGACATAGCTCTGTTCCAAAGGGATTGAGGTAGATAGAGATTTATTATTGATAAAAATATTGAAAACCTAATAGGAGTAATAAAGGGCGTATTGCACGCCCTATTATTTTCAAGAAATGTACTAAATTATCAGCTAAATTTAGCCGCACTTTTATAAATGTTTCACTCTCCGTTTCACTTCTTCTTGTTTTCCTGCATTAAATGGGCGGGCATCAGGGCTGCCTAGATAGCCACATACGCGGCGAGTGACAGACACTTTTGTACTATCGTGATTGCCACATTTAGGGCAAACAAAACCCTTACTGGTACATTCAAACTCGCCGGTGAAACCACATTCATAACATTCGTCAATCGGTGTGTTTGTGCCGTAGTAAGGCACGCGATCGTAGCTATAATCCCACACATCTTCCAATGCTTTTAAGTTGTGTTGAATATTTGGATATTCGCCGTAGCAAATAAAACCGCCGCTGGCGAGTGGGGGATATGTCATTTCGAAATCTAGTTTATCGTAAGGATTTACTTTCTTTTCTACATCTAAGTGGTAACTATTCGTGTAGTAGCCCTTATCTGTTACGCCTTTAATCACGCCAAATTTTTTGGTGTCTAGACGGCAGAAACGGTCGCATAAGTTTTCGCTTGGCGTGGAGTAAAGGCTGAATGCATAGCCTGTTTCTTTTTGCCAGCGTTTAACTGCCTCACTAAGGTGGCGAACAATCGCAATGCCTTTTTCGCGTAATTGTTCATCATCAAAAATATGCCCTTTGTTATACAGCGCATTAATGGTTTCGTGAATACCGATATAGCCAAGGGAAATAGAGGCGCGTCCATTTTTGAAAATTTGTGCCACATTTTCATCCGCTTTTAATCGCACTCCGCATGCGCCTTCCATATAAAGAATGGGGGCAACGCGAGCTTTGGTATTCTCAAGGCGGACAATACGCGTCATTAATGCTTTTTTCGCAATAGCCAAACGTTCATCTAAAGTGCGGTAGAAATCTTCTTCGTTTTTAGACTCCAACGCGATATGCGGTAAATTCAAACTTACCACACCAAGATTATTACGCCCATCGTGAATTTCATGTCCGTCTTCTTCGTATGCACCTAAAAAGCTACGGCATCCCATAGGGGCTTTAAAAGAGCCTGTGACTTTGACAACCTGATCGTAATTGAGAATATCTGGATACATTCGTTTTGATGCACATTCCAATGCGAGCTGTTTGATATCGTAATTCGGATCGCCTTGAGTTTGGTTCAAGCCTTTTTTAATAGTGAAAACCAGTTTTGGAAAGACTGGCGTTTTATGATTTTTTCCGAGTCCACGAATCCGATTTTTCAAAATAGCTTGCTGAATTAATCGGGATTGCCAGCTTGTACCTAAACCAAAACCAAAGGTAACAAAGGGGGTTTGCCCATTCGAAGTATGTAGTGTATTAACTTCATATTCTAAAGATTGGAAGGCATCGAAACATTCTTTTTCAATTAATGCTTTTGCGTAACCTTCAACATCAGGCACATTCCATTCTTGGGCATGTTTGAGGTGTTTTTCGTAACTGATTTGTACATAAGGGGAAAGTACTTCATCAATACGATTAATGGTTGTGCCGCCGTAAATATGGCTGGCAACTTGGGCGATAATTTGAGCTGTCACTGCCGTTGCGGTGCCAATGGATTTAGGGGGTTCGATTTCCGCATTGCCCATTTTGAAACCACGAGAAAGCATTCCTTCTAAATTCACTAACATACAGTTAAACATTGGGAAGAACGGCGCGTAGTCTAAATCGTGATAATGAATTTCACCTTTTTCGTGAGCCTCCACCACATCGCGTGGAAGAATATGGTGTTTGGCATAATGTTTTGCCACAATTCCTGCTAGCAAATCACGTTGCGTTGGAATTACTTTCGCATCTTTATTGGCGTTTTCGTTAAGTAATTCTACGTTGCTTTGTTCAATCAAGCCTTCAATTTCTTTTGTCAGCTGACTGCGTTTTTCTCGCGCCAAATCACGATCATGACGATATTCGATATAGGCACGAGCAACCTCGGGGTAACGGCTTGCCATCAATTTATCTTCAACGATTTTTTGAATCTGATTAATATCAATCTCGCCTTGATGATGGGTGAAAATTTCATTCCCTACTTCTTGCCCAATTTGGTGGCAATAAAATTCATCGGAAATATTGACCGCACTTGCGGCTTTTTTAATGGCATTGATGATACGTTGAATCTCAAATTCCGCACGAGAACCATCGCGCTTGATGACCCCAAAGTTACTCATGATATAGCTCCAATATATAGTGTTTTTGAAATGCGAGATGCACTATATATAGATCTAAAAAGATAATCAACACACAATATGTAGTGTTTTTAGACCTTTTATCGTAAGATAATTTTGTTAAAGATTGATTTTATTAGAAAAATATCAAATCAAGTTGTTGAGATCTTTTCTCAAATGTTTTTTGGTTTTGTGATCAATATCACAATGTTTACTTTTGGGGTTATAGGTTTTGAGAAAAAATAGTCTATGGTAAAATAGATAAATATTTAACAGAGGTAAAAGTGATGACTGATAAGCTAAACTTAAATGTATTAGACGCTGCATTTTATTCGTTAGAGCAAACCGTAGTACAAATTTCAGACAGAAATTGGTTTGATATGCAACCCTCTATTGTACAAGATACCTTAATTGCAGGTGCAATTCAGAAATTTGAATTTGTTTATGAGTTAAGTTTAAAAATGATGAAACGCCAACTTCAACAAGATGCAATTAATACCGATGACATTGGGGTTTATGGATTTAAGGATATTTTGCGAGAAGCATTGAGATTTGGTTTGATTGAAGATATGTCAAAATGGGTTGCTTATCGTGATATGCGTAATATTACATCACATACTTATGATCAGGAAAAAGCCATGGCTGTTTATGCACAAATTGATGATTTTTTAATAGAAAGTCGTTTCCTATTGGAGCAATTACGTCAGAGAAATCAATATGACTAGTTTTGTACAGCTTGATATAAAAGCTGAAGAATTGGCGATTGTGAAAACTATTTTACAACAATTAGTACCTGATTATACCGTGTGGGCTTTTGGTTCTCGTGTAAAGGGAAAAGCAAAAAAATATTCCGATCTTGATCTTGCGATTATTTCTGAGGAACCTTTAGATTTTTTAGCGCGTGATAGATTAAAGGAAGCTTTTTCTGAATCAGATTTACCGTGGCGCGTTGATCTTCTAGATTGGGCTACAACGAGCGAGGATTTTAGGGAAATTATCCGAAAAGTTTATGTTGTTATTCAGGAAAAAGAAAAAACGGCCGAAAAACCGACCGCTCTTTAGACAAAGTATAAATTAAGCAGCCACCATAACCATCGCTGGGCGAATGACTCGACCATTTAAGGTGTAGCCTTTTTGCAATACGATGCTAATTTGATTGGTTTCAAATCCTTCAGCAGGTTGCATTGAAATGGCTTGATGTAAGTCAGGATTAAATGCTTCTCCGACAACACCTACAGCTTCCACACCAAAACGACTAACGGTTGAAACTAATTCTTTTAAGGTCAGTTCTACGCCGTCAAATAAGGCTTTTACGCTTTCATCTTCTTTATTTGCTGGAGTGGCAAGCGCACGCTCTAGGTTATCGATAGTATTCAAAATGTCTTTTGAGAATTTTTCCACTGCGAATTTATGTGCTTTTTCTACGTCTTGTTCAGTACGACGACGAAGATTTTCAATTTCAGCACGAGAGCGAAGTAAAATATCCTGTTCTTTGTTTGCCGCTTCTTCTATTTGAGTTTTTAGCAGCTCTTCAAGTTCTTGCACTCGGGCAATTGCTTCTTCTAAAGGATCAAGTTCTTGAGAAGACTCTGTTTGTTGTGTTTCTTCCACAACAGAGTCTTCTTGCTTTTCTACTTCTGGGGTTTCAATTTTTTGTTCTTGTTCTGACATTTTTTTCTCCGTAAATACAAAATTCGCCATAGTCGTTAGCTATAGTCTAACAAAAAACTATATAATGACGAAAATGTTAAATTCAAGTGCGGTTTATTTTATGAATAATTTATATCGTTCCTTTAAAACCATTGGGCTTGTAGGAAAACCTAGAAATGATATTAACCTACAAATGCACAAAAATTTGTTTCACTGGTTAACGGAACGCGGTTATCAAGTAATGATGGAAAAAGATGTTGCTGAAAAACTGGGGCTTCCTGCAGAAAATCTTGCAACACTTGATGAAATTGGTTGCCAAGCACAGTTGGTTATTGTGATTGGTGGTGATGGCAATATGTTGGGCCGTGCTCGCGTATTAGCAAAATATGATATTCCATTGATTGGTATCAACCGTGGTAATTTGGGATTTTTAACAGATATTGACCCGAAAAATGCCTATGCTCAACTTGAAGCTTGTTTAGAACGAGGTGAATTCTTCGTGGAAGAACGTTTTTTATTAGAAGCAAAAATTGAGCGTGCAGGTGAAATTGTATCGACAGGTAATGCAGTGAATGAGGTGGTTATTCACCCTGCAAAAATTGCACATATGATCGATTTTCATGTGTATATCAATGATAAGTTTGCATTTTCACAACGTTCTGATGGATTAATTGTTTCTACTCCAACAGGCTCTACGGCTTATTCTCTTTCCGCTGGTGGCCCGATTTTGACACCTAATCTTAATGCGATTGCGCTAGTGCCTATGTTTCCACATACATTAACTTCTCGTCCTCTTGTTATTGATGGCGATAGCAAAATATCGATTCGTTTTGCTGAACATAATACCTCTCAATTGGAAGTGGGGTGTGATAGTCAAATTACCTTGCCTTTTACTCCAGATGATGTGGTACATATTCAAAAAAGCGAGCATAAACTCCGATTGCTTCATCTGAAAAATTATAATTATTACAATGTGTTAAGTGCCAAATTAGGGTGGTTAAAATCATTTTGATTATGGTAAAAATTTTCGATTGAAATGAATTAGATAAAATACTGTAAAAAAATCATTTACTGTAAATTAAATCAGTTATATCATATTAAATATACAGTTAAAGGGTTTTATTATGCTTACTCAACTTACTATCAATAATTTTGCGATTGTTCGCCAGCTTGATATCGAATTGGCGAAAGGAATGTCTGTTATTACTGGGGAAACTGGGGCTGGTAAATCTATCGCCATTGATGCTTTAGGTTTATGTTTCGGACAAAGAGTAGAAACCTCAATGGTACGCGAAGGACAAGAACGTGCAGAAATTTGTGCAACTTTCCAACTAGAATCGAAAAATCCTGCTTATCACTGGCTGAGTGAGCAAGAATTACAAGATACAGATAATCCAACAGAATGTATTTTACGTCGTGTGATTAATGCCGACGGACGTTCTAAAGCTTTTATTAATAGTACACCAGTATCCGCTTCCCAATTAAAAGAAATTGCTCAATATCTTGTTCATATTAATGGGCAGCACGCTTCTCAATTATTGCTAAAAAATGACTACCAGCTTCAGTTAGTTGATAATTTTGCCGCGCATTCAGAACTGCTTACAAAAATGTGTGCAGATTATCATTTGTGGAAAAATCTGCAAAATCAAGTAAAAACCTTTCAACAGAAAGTGGCAGAAAATGAAGCTCGTAGACAACTTTTACAGTATCAAGTGGATGAACTGGATGAATTTAATCTTCGACCAAATGAATATTTGGAATTAGAAGATGAACAACGTCGTTTATCTAGCAGTGAACAGCTAACTCAACTTTCCCAATCGGTGCTGCAAATTTTAAGTGAAAATGACACGGTAAATATCGATAACTTGCTTTATCGTGCGACACAATATATTGATGAATTAGCTGAACTTGATCCGCAATATGCTGAAGTGCAAAATATGTTGAATGATGCGTTGATTCAAGTGCAAGAAGCAACCAGTGAAGTGCGAAATTTATCGAGTAATATCGAGCAAGATCCTCAACTTTTACAGGAAATCGAACAGAGAATTAGTCAGGCTTTACAACTTGCTCGTAAACATCAAGTTAAACCTGAAGATCTTGTGGAACATCATAAAAAATTGAAAGCGGAATTAACCGCACTTTTAGATTTTTCTGAAAGTGAAGAAATGCTGATTGAGCAAGAAAAACTGGCATTTGAACAAATGAAATCAACGGTTACAGCATTAACAGCAAGTCGTCAGAAATCAGCAAATCGCTTAGCGCAAAATGTCACGCAGTCGATAAAACAACTTACAATGGAAAACGCTGAATTTTATGTAGAGTTGAATACGGATTTAGATAAAGTGAGTGCAAATGGTGCGGATAATGTGATTTTCACTTTGCGTAGTAATTTAGGACAACAACCGCAGCCATTAGCTAAAATTGCTTCTGGTGGAGAACTTTCTCGTATTTCTTTAGCGATTCAAGTTTTAACTTCTGATCAATCGGCTATTCCAACCTTAATTTTCGATGAAGTGGACGTGGGTATTAGTGGAAAAACAGCAAGTGTTGTCGGAAAACTTTTACGTCAATTAAGTGAACGCTGCCAAGTATTATGCGTAACGCACTTGCCACAGGTTGCTTGTCATGGCCATCATCAGTTCAATGTAGAAAAATTTACTGTGGATAATAAAACTGAAACACAAATGACCGCACTTTCACAAGCTGAACGTGTACCAGCCTTGGCAAGACTCTTGGGCGGAAGTGAAATTACAGAATTAGCCTTAGCCAATGCACAGGAAATGCTAGATTTAGTTCATTAAAATGGGATTTAATTGCTATTTTATGAACTAAATAGCTTATCCCAAAATGCTTGAATAAATGACCGTTCTTTGACAAATTCAGTTTCATCTACGACAGGGGATTTACCTATCAAATTCAAATGATGAATGGTATTGCGTAAATCGACATAACATTGTTTTAGCATGTTGCATTCTGCGTAGCTAATAATTTGAGCCTCAGCCATATCATCAAAAATGCGAACATTGTCTGACCATTTTGTCAGTTGTGGGTTTTGTGGGGTATTGGCAAGCATTAAATATTGAGCGATAAATTCAATATCAGTGATACCACCGCGATCTGTTTTAAGGTTAAATTCCCCATTTTTTGAATGAGACAAATGGGCAAACATTTTTTCCCGCATCTCCACAACATCTCGCTTTAATTGCTCAATGTCTCGTAATGTAGAAAGTACTTGTTGGCGGATATGTTCAAATTTCGTTTTAAGAGATGATTCGCCAAATACTGGACGAGCACGCACAAGAGCTTGTTTTTCCCATGTCCAAGCTTCATTTAATTGATAATGGGTAAATGCAGAAAGAGAGCATCCAATTAAGCCAGCATCGCCAGAAGGGCGTAGGCGCATATCTGCCTCATAAAGTACGCCAGCGGAAGTATTTATGCTGAAAATACTTACAATCTTTTGTGCCAAACGCAGGTAAAATTGATTGCTATCAATCACTTTTTTTCTACCTGTTGTTTGGCTTTCTACAGCATCGTACAAAAATACGAGGTCTAAATCGGATTTATAACCGAGTTCAATACCACCCAGTTTTCCATAACCAATAACTAAAAATCCTTTTTCATCATTTTGTAAATGTTCAGGCACGCCAAATCTAGAAGACACTTGTTTCCAAGCTAGATTCACAACCACTTCAATAATGGCTTCAGCAAGATAGGTTAAATGATCGCTTACTTTCATTACTGGCAATGCACCTAAAATATCTGCCGCTGCTACTTTTAATACGGTTGCTTGTTTAAATTGACGTAAAGCATCAATAATCTGTTCTTCATCATCAGGTGGTAAACGAAGCAAATATTGGTGTAACTCTGCAGGATATTGGGTAAATGGCAACGGATGGCGTAGTGCTTCTGTATTAAGCAATTCATCTAATAAGATAGGATGATGGGCCAGCTGCTCTGAAATAAGTTGAGACTGCGCACAAAGTTCAATAACTTGCTGAAGTGCGTGAGGATTTTCCAACAATAATTCTAAATAAGTCGTTCTGCTCGAAATTTTCTCAATAATATTTAGAATGCGGGGAAGCAAAGTGCGGTAATTTTCTTGAGCAAAAATAAGAGTAAATACCGTTGGCATTAAATGACTTAATACATCACGCCCACGTGTACCTATAATTCTGTGATTTAGGTTATTTTTGAATTGAACAAGTTGTTCTAAAATTTCATCAATATTATTTTTTGATACACCACTCTCTAATAATGTTTGTTCAATATCCTCAAAATCAGTCTCTAAAAAATCTTGCCATTGGCTATCCGTTGGCGACGGTTCATCTTGTTCATTACCAATTAATTGATTAAATACCGCGCGCACTTTTTCTTGTTTTTGTTGCAGAGTGCGGTAAAAATTGTCCCAATTTTTTATTGGATAATATTTTTCAATGGTTTGATTATTTTCATTTAAACAAGTAAATTTTTTACAGGCTTCTACTAAACGAATTTGATCTATTTCATCGGCTGGTAGTGTTTGAGTTTGTTGATCGTTAATAGCTTGTAGAATGTTTTCTACGCGACGTAAAAAAATATAACTTTCACGTAAATCGTAGAATTGTTGTTCGGTAATTAATCCTAGTTTGGTAATTTCAGGCAATATCTTTAATAGTGAATGTTGTTGCAAATTGATTTCTCGCCCGCCTCGAATGAGTTGAAAAACTTGCACGATAAATTCGACTTCGCGAATACCACCTGCACCTAGTTTAATATTGTCTTTTAAACCACGACGGCGTATTTCTCGCTCAATTTTGCCTTTCATTTCACGTAAAGATTGAATCACACTAAAGTCAATATAGCGACGATACACAAAGGGGCGTAACATTTTTTTCAATTTTGAAACCTTGGGATCCTTTGTTTGTGCGCCCAATACTCGCCCTTTAATCATCGCATAGCGTTCCCAATCTCGACCTTGATCTTGATAATATTGTTCCATTGCCGCAAAGCTGAGAACAAGCACACCGCTGTCACCAAATGGGCGTAAGCGCATATCGGTTCGATACACAAAACCATCAGAGGTAAATTCATCTAAGGCAGAAATAAGACGCTGTCCTAAACGCGTAAAAAATTTTCCATTATCCACAGAACGTCGAGCATTGGTATTCTCAATGGACGTTTCCCCTTGTGATGGATAAGTGAAAATTAAATCAATATCCGAGGAAAAATTTAGTTCAAAGCCACCTAGTTTCCCCATTCCTAGAATATAAAGTTGTTGCGGATTGCCTTGTTCATCCATTGGCGTACCCATCTCCGCACAGGCTTGATGATAAAGCCAATCGTGGGCAGCGATAATTAAACTCTCTGCAAGTTGTGAAAGCTGAACAAAAATTTCTTCTACAGTGGCAAGATTCAAACTTTGACAAAAACTTAATTTTGCCATTTCAATATTACGGAATTGGCGTAATGTTTGATAGAGTGCGGTTTCGTCATGTACATTGGCTAACTCTCTATTCAAACGTTCAGTATAGGAAGAGCAATCTGCAAAACAGGGAGATTTTTCCCACCATTGTTTCACTAAGTGCGGGTATTTTTGCAAGACTTTTTCCACAAAGTCAGACATTGCCATAGCATAGCTTAATTGGTAAATAGGCAGTTCAGGGTGGTTTGAATTTTGTTGAATGGCGTCGTGAATTTTTTCTGGGGAAAGTTCTGGAAAAGATTGGTACAGAATTGTGCCAAGAGATTGTAATTTTTGTTCAACGAGGGCAGAAAGTGCGGTCATTTTTCTAACCTTTTTGATAAGAATCTAAGTGACGTAATACGGTTTCTTTCGCTTGTTGAGGTTGCAAACTATCCAGCCATTGTATTGGTGTTTTCCAACCGCGCAGCCAAGTGAGCTGGCGTTTAGCTAGCTGGCGAGTTGCACAAATACCACGGAAAATCATTTCTTCGTGATCGTAATCGCCTTGCAAATATTCCCACATTTGACGATAGCCTACGCAGCGAATCGACGGTAGATTAATATTTAAATCGCCACGCGCATAAAGTTTCTCCACTTCTGCTTGAAAGCCCAGTTCAATCATTTTATGAAAGCGTTGTTCGATGCGTTCGTGCAAAATATGACGATCTTGCGGCGCAATTGCAAATTGCACAAAATCATAAGGCAAGGCTTCGCCTTTTTCTTCTGTAAGCTCTGTGAGTGATTTTCCTGTGATGTAAAAAACTTCTAAAGCACGATTGATTCGTTGAGAATCACTTGGATTAATTCGGGCGGCAGAAATGGGATCGATTTTGGCGAGTTCTGTATGCAATGCTGCCCAACCTTGTTGAGCTGCTTTTTGTTCAAGCTCGGCGCGAATATTTTCATCAGCAGATGGCAAGGGAGAAAGCCCTTCGATTAAGGCTTTGTAATACAACATCGTACCGCCCACCAGTAACGGAATTTTGCCTTGCGTGGTAATTTCTGCCATTTCGCGTAGTGCATCATCACGGAAATTCATTGCGGAATAGCTTTCTGAGGGATCTAAAATATCGATTAATCGATGAGGTGCAAGGTCAAGTTCTTCTTTTGATGGTTTCGCTGTGCCTATATCCATTCCTTTATAAATGAGTGCTGAATCCACACTAATCACTTCGACTGGAAGTGAGTTTCGTAATTGAATGGCTAAATCTGTTTTACCTGAGGCAGTTGGCCCCATTAAAAAAATTGCAGTTGGTTTCATAAAAAATTTAAATTTCGTCTAATAAAGGCTGCCAATTAACAGGTTTGAGTAATTGGGTGAATGCCGTGCGATTTACTTGGGTTAGTAAACGTTCTGTCTCGCTTAATAAATTGAGTGCATCCGCTAAAGCGTTAAAGGTTTTGCATTCTAACTGTGCGCAAAGAGAGGTTAAAAATGGGGATGAATTTTCATTTTTTGTTAGCATTGTCATCACGCATTTTTGTAGATTTTGCGTGCGTAATATACTTGGTACGCGATTTAAGGTTAAGCGTAATTGGGCTTGATTTTCGATAAATTCAAAGCCAATTTTTTTGAAGTCATCTGAATATTGTTGCCATTTTTGGAAGTGTGATTCGGTTAAGCGAAACACGATTGGA
The DNA here is from genome assembly GCF_049821985.1 of Haemophilus sp. HN_Hi10. NCBI lineage: Bacteria > Pseudomonadati > Pseudomonadota > Gammaproteobacteria > Pasteurellales > Pasteurellaceae > Haemophilus > Haemophilus sp. HN_Hi10. The sequence continues at coordinate 875,324 of NZ_CP187495.1, forward strand.
ATCAATAAAGGCTGTTGTTCGATGTGTATTTGTTGTAAAGCCAATTGCCATTGTAAGCGTTGTAATTTTTCCAATGAAAGCAAAAAGAAATCTTGATTTTGTTGTAATAACAGCACGCGATTTTCAATAAGTGAAAGGGCGCGTAGATGTGATGAGTATTCAATTATTTCAGTTGAGATGATTTTAGCTGTATCTGAAATATTTTGTTGTGCTGTATTCGATATATCCTTTTGTTCTGTAGGCGGTAATGTGCGTAACAATTCCCCATACAACTGCTGTTCTGTTTTACTTGGCGTTTCTTTTTTATAATTTTCGCGATAATCACGATAATCTGCTGTGACATGGCTTGATAAGCCGCGACCATAAAAAAAGTGCGGTGGATTTTGTTGGGGGTTTTCATAATATTGTGGCGCAAAGCTATTTTGCCCCGCAGCTGCACGATTAGGACGAATACTGTAATTTGGTTGTGGTTCACGCACTGTATTTTCTTCGTGATTTTCTACCGCACTTTGGTCTGTATGCCAATTAAGTTGTTCTTGATTGTTTAGTGCATTGCTGATGCCTTCGTAAATGAAATCGTGAATAAGGCGTTGTTGATGAAAGCGTACTTCATGTTTGGTTGGATGAACATTGACATCTACATCGTGTGGGTTTAAATCAATAAACAATACAAAAGCAGGATAAGCATCGCTTGGCAAATATTGAGCGTAGGCTTGTCTAATAGCGTGGTTGATCACTTTATCACGCACCATTCGCCCATTGATATAGCAATAACTTAAATCATTTTGAGTTCGGCTAAAATTTGGTGTGGCTACCCAGCCCGATAAATGTAAATCATCGTGTTTCCAATCAATTCGTAAGGCATTTTTGACAAAATCATCCCCACAAATAGCAGCGACACGTTTAAGTTGCTGATTGAGATCGGAGGCGGGGCGGTATTGGCGGATAATTTTCCCATTATGCGTTAATGTAAATGCCGTGTTGAATTTTGTTAAGGCAATACGGCGAATGACTTCATCAATATGAGCAAATTCTGTTTTATCCGTGCGCAAAAATTTTCGGCGGGCTGGTGTGTTGAAAAAAAGATTGGCGACTTCAACTGTTGTGCCAACAGGATGTGATGTGGGTTTGATTGTTGTTTCCATATCACGACCTTGTGCATAAACTTGCCAAGCTTCAGTTTGCGCTTCGGTGCGAGAAGTTAGGGTTAGGCGTGATACAGAGCTGATACTTGCTAAGGCCTCGCCACGAAAACCTAAACTTAAAATGGCTTCCAGATCGTCAAGATCGGTAATTTTACTCGTGGCATGTCGTGCCAAAGCAAGACTTAATTCTTCTTTTGGAATGCCACAGCCATTGTCACGAATACGGATTAAATTTGCCCCGCCATTTTCGATGTCGATTTGAATTTTATTTGCGCCTGCATCAAGGCTATTTTCCACTAATTCTTTTACCACAGATGCAGGGCGTTCTACCACTTCTCCAGCAGCAATTTGGTTAGCAAGTTGTGGGGAAAGAATTTTAATTGGCATTTACTTTTCTCTTAATTTAATTTTTTGTCCTGTAATAACTTTGCCATTTTTTAAATGTGGATTTAGGCTCAATAGTATATTTACTGGAATGTTATATTCCCTCGAAATAGCATAGAGTGTTTGGTTTTTTGTTACTTTATGATAGAGCGGAATTATATTTTTTTGATTGTTGTTTTGTGTATTCTTCTCTTTTTTTAAATCTTTATTGGTATTATTTACTGATCTATTTTGTTTTTTGTGAGAACTATTTTCATTAATTATTAATGGTTTATTTTTTATATCGCCATTATCAGGAATTTTAATACTTTCATTTAGCCAAAGTGTTTTTCTTTTTAATTGATTTAATTTAATAATATCAGAGACTTTTACGTGATATTTATTTGATAAGCTACCTAAACTTTCTCCTTTTTTTACAATATGGCGAATGCCACTGTCTTTAATATTATCTTCATTTATATTTTGTTCTGAAGTGCGGTTATTTTTCCCTGATTTTTTTATATCGTTTTGTTTGATGTTTTGAACTAAATTGTCTTTCACTAAGGCATTGGTTTTACCGCTACGGAATGCAACTAAGCCTTCATAAATCATATAAGCAATGCGGCGGCGATAGGCTTGAGAGTTAAGTTTTTTTTCTTCTTCTGAATTGGAAAGAAATCCCGTTTCTACCAACACAGAAGGAATATCTGGCGAACGTAGAACACCTAGACTTGCATGTTGTGGCGTACTGCGACTTAATATTGTTACTTTAGCAAAATGGCGCAAAATATGTTCGCCTAACGCATAGCCAGTACGTTGGCTATGTCCAAATTGCAGATCAAGTACAGTCTGATCAAGATATTTGTCATTATTGTGTGAAAGTACTTTTCCTGCACCACCAAGTAATTCTGAGCGTTTTTCATCGTCTTCTAGCCATTGACCCATTTCATCATTGGCTCGACGGTTTGACAATACCCAAACAGAAGCCCCACGACGATCAGACGATTCAGATGAATCAGCATGGATAGAAATAAGATAATTCGCTTTAAATTTACGTGCGATTTCTGAACGTTCAGGCACGGAAATATAATAATCACTTTTACGCGTTAATACTCCACGAAAATGTGGATCTTTATCCAATAAGGCTTTTAATTCTTTTGCAATTGAAAGGGTAACATTTTTTTCATAAATACCTAAATTTCGGCTGATTGCACCAGGATCTTTTCCTCCGTGACCTGGGTCAATCGCAATCGTAATAGGTGCTGCCAAAATAGAGAAGCTAAATGTGGAGAAAAAAAGAAAAAATAAGATTTTAGTTTTCATAAATAAGTTAATTAGAAAATGCGCTTATAATATTTTTACCCAAATTTGTTTGTGCGATTAATTCAATATTTCGTGCATCATCGTAATAATCAATATTCACTAAAATATCAGCTTCTGGCAATATGCCTTGACCTTTTTCAGACCATTCAATTAAGCAAATGCTATTAGTATTAAAATAATCTCTAATACCCATAAATTCGAGTTCTTCAGGATCTGCTAACCGATACAAATCAAAATGATAAATCATTTTTCCTGAAATATTGTATTCTTCAACCAGCGTATAAGTTGGGCTTTTTACATTACCTTGATGACCGATACCTTGTAGCATTCCGCGTGTCAGCGTTGTTTTTCCTGCGCCAAGATCACCGTTAAGATAAACCATAATTGCTTTTTCTGTATGCAATTTTAAAAGAATTTCGGCGAATTTTTTGCCGAAGCGAAGCATAGAAAATTCATCAGGGATATATTGAGTTAAGCTTTCCATAACGGGTCATTAATGAAGAAAAATGTGGGCAGATTCTACCGCACTTTTGAGGTTCATAAAAGTGCGGTGAAATTTCTAGGGATTTAATTTTATCATTTTGTGGTCAGCAAATTGCTTGACCAGCTCTGTTATGATTTGACTATTTGGTAAAACTAAATCCGATGCGATTTCAAACAACGGCACAATGACAAACTCACGGTTATGCATATCATAATGGGGAATCGTTAAGCGTTCGTTTTGAATAATTTCATTGCCGTAAAGCAAAATATCTAAATCTAATGTGCGTTCGCCCCAGCGACGTAAACGCACTCGACCTTGCTCATTTTCAATGCGTTGCAATTCATCTAATAGTGCAAGTGGGCTAAGCTCGGTTTTAATTTTTGCAACAGCATTCATATAATCGGGTTGATCTTGTGGGCCGAGCGGTTTGCTTTTATAAAAAGAGCTAGTTGTTACTAAATCTGTTTTTGGTAACTGACTTATCGCTTTAAGCGCAGAATGTAATTGTTCTACTGGCGTATTTAAATTGCTGCCTAACGCAATATATACAGTAATCATATATCCCCCTTACTCTGCTGAACGCGTTGTTTTACGACGGCGTGGACGGTAGTATTTTTTCTTTGGTTTGGGATGTAAGCGTTGTTGCTCCTGTATCAACTGTTCACGCTGTTCGCCATTACTAAATTGATATTCGTGCCACCATTTGGCTAATTCAATCGTTTCGCCACCTTCAATTTCTGCTCGCATAGCCAGTAAATCAAAGCCAGCACGGAATTTTGGATGTTCCATGGTACGCATTGGTGCTGAGCCAGTACGTTTTAATAATTGCAGTTGTAAGAACCAAATATCACGAATGACCGCAGTATGACGACGTGGTGCAGCCAAAGTACGGCAGAATAAATCTAAAACTTCATTGCCCGCCAACGCATAAGCATCATGATTATTTAAACCGCCTTCATTTTTCAAGATTTCCACTTTTTCGCGTAATGGATACCAGAAAAATGCCGCAAATAAGAATGCAGGATTAATACGAAGTTTATCCGCAACACGTTCATCTGTCGAAGTAAGGGCGGTAACGATCATACGTTCTGCAAAACTATCTTCTTTCTCTGTAAAATATGGACTTAATGCAGGGAAAAGTTGTTCAAATAAACCATATTGACGTAATAAACGATAGGTTTTTACCCCTTGTCCTGCTTGTAATAATTTTAAGCTCTCATCAAATAAGCGAGCAGTCGGAATATTTTTTAATAAAGGCGCAAGTTCACGAATTGGTTGTTCGCTTGGTTTTTCAAGGAACATATCAAGTTTTGCCATAAAGCGAATAGAGCGCAACATCCGCACAGGATCTTCTTGATAACGTGTAACAGGATCGCCAATTAAGCGTAGCTTGCCCGCTTTGAGATCCTTAATGCCCTCGAAATAATCTCGTAACGTATTATCTTGTGGATTGTAATACAGTGCATTGACCGTAAAATCACGGCGTGCTGCATCTTGTTCGATCGTACCGTAAACATTATCGCGTAGTAACATTCCTTCATTACTTTGCTTTGCTTGATTTTCATTGCGAGCATCGCTGTGATTGGCTCGGAAAGTGGCAACTTCAATAATATCTCGACCAAACATAATATGTGCTAAGCGGAAACGGCGACCCACTAAACGGCATTGACGTTGAAAAATATTTTGGATTTGTTCAGGACGTGCGTTTGTTGCAACATCAAAATCTTTTGGTTTTTTACCAAGTAATAAATCGCGGATACATCCACCGACGATATAAGCCTCGAAATCTTGACGTTGCAGTTTTTCCACAACAGTGAGTGCATTACGGCTAAAATCTCGCGGGGAAATATCAAATTGAGCCGCTTTAATCACATTTTTATCGTAGCGGCACGTTTGTTCTGATTTTTTTGTCTGCGCTTTTGGCATTGGGCTATTGGGACGCCCAACTCGTTTAGAATAAGCACTTGTTTTGGCAACCTCTTTTGATTTTTTTGTCTTCTTGCCAAACAAATTTTTGATATAAGTAAGAATAATTTACTCCGTTTTTTTAGTTGGAAATAAATGGCTTAGCTCTTTTTCTGTAAAGAAAAAGGCAAGGGGATTTTTCCGCATTTTTAAATGCAAAAAAGTGCGGCTAATTTTAACCGCACTTTGGTATTTTTCAATAGAACGAATTAACCAGCGACTTGTTTTTCGCGGATTTCAGCTAACGTTTTGCAATCAATGCAAAGATCTGCTGTTGGGCGCGCTTCTAAACGGCGGATACCGATTTCCTCGCCGCAACAATCGCAGTAACCGAAATCATCGGTATCAAGTTTTTTCAAGGTTGCTTCGATTTTTTTCATTAGTTTGCGTTCGCGATCACGATTACGCAATTCTAGACTAAATTCCTCTTCCTGAGTTGCTCGGTCTGCGGGATCGGGGAAATTGGTTACTTCATCCTGCATATGTGCAACGGTGCGAGAAGCTTCTTCCACGATTTGCTCGTGCCAAGCATTAAGAATTTTTCTGAAATGAAGAATTTGCTCTTCATTCATATATTCTTCATCTTTTTTCATTTGATAAGGCTTAACGCCTGCTAAATCTAGCAAGTTCAATGATGCTCTTGACATCTCTCACTCCTAATACATACAGAATTTAAGCGTGGATTTCACGACTTCCTGTCTTGTTATTTTAGTTTGTTCCTGACTGCTATTTTAGGAACCCAATTTTTGCGGGCGGTATAAATATCAGAAGTTGTTTGTTTTAGCAAGTAAATTTTCCTGAAAAATTTATTTTTACAATATGGATCGTAAAATTTGAAGCAACCGTTTGCATATTTAAATAAAACTAGCCTAGTCTTAGAGAGATTGGAATTAATCTTTTACAAAAATGAAATTAAACTTAATAACTTTAGCTGTCTTGCTAATTGTTGCGGATTTAACGTTGTTATTTCTACCGCAGTCATTGCTATTGCCTTGGCAAGTTGCTCTCGTTATTGCGCTTGTTTTGATTTTTCTTTTTATTTTTTGGCGTAAAAATTTCTTAGTTAGCCTTGCTTTTTTTGTTGCTTCTCTTGGCTATTTTCATCATTCGGCTTTGAGTTTATTACAACAAGCTCAACGTATTACCGCTCAAAAGCAAATGGTGGCTTTTGAGATTCAAGAAATTTTGCATCAACAGGATTATCAAACACTTATCGCCACAGCAACATTGACGGATAACTTACAAGAGCAACGAATTTTTTTAAATTGGAAAGCAAAAGAGGTGCCTCAACTATCGGAAATTTGGCAAGCTGAAATTTCTTTACGTCCCCTTTCTGCGCGATTAAATTTTGGTGGGTTTGATCGGCAACAATGGTATCTTTCAAAAGGAATTACGGCTGTTGGAACCGTAAAAAGTGCGGCGAAAATTGCTGATGTTTCATCATTGCGTGCAGAAAAATTGCAACAAGTGAGAAAGCAAACGGAAGGATTATCTCTACAAGGTTTATTGATCGCGTTAGCTTTTGGCGAACGGGCTTGGTTAGATAAAAACACTTGGTCAATTTACCAACAAACGAATACCGCGCATCTTATTGCTATTTCTGGCTTACATATTGGGTTGGCTATGGGAATTGGATTTTACTTGGCTCGTGTTGTGCAAGTATTTTTCCCAACCCGTTTTATGCATCCTTATTTTCCTTTAGTTTTTGGTGTTTTATTTGCTTTAATTTATGCCTATTTGGCTGGTTTTAGCGTGCCAACTTTTCGTGCCATTTCAGCACTTGTTTTCGTTTTCTTCGTTCAAATAATGAGGAGATATTATTCGCCTTTTCAGCTTTTTACGTTGGTTGTCGGATTCTTGCTTTTCTGCGATCCATTAATGCCACTTTCGGTCAGTTTTTGGCTTTCTTGTGGTGCAGTTGGTTGTTTGATCCTCTGGTATCGTTATGTGCCTTTTTCACTTTTTCAATGGAAAAATCGTCCCTTTTCCCCAAAAGTGCGGTGGATTTTGAATTTATTTCATTTGCAATTTGGGTTATTGCTTTTTTTTACGCCTTTGCAACTTTTTCTATTTAATGGCTTATCGCTAAGTGGATTTTTAGCCAATCTTATGGCTGTTCCAATTTATAGTTTTTTCCTTGTGCCATTAATTTTATTTGCTGTTTTTACCAACGGCGCGGTTTTTTCTTGGCAACTAGCAAATAAGCTAGCCGAAGGAATTACTGGGTTAATTTCTGTTTTTCAAGGAAATTGGCTCACGGTTTCATTTAATTTAGCATTATTTTTAACCGCACTTTGTGCAGGAATTTTTATGTTAATTATTTGGTGTATTTATCGAAAACAAGAGGCTTCACCATCAACTTGGAAAATTAAACGACCAAGATTTTTTACATTAAATCTCAGTAAACCTTTGCTAAAAAATGAACGAATCAACGTTTTGCTATGTTCTTTCGGCATTATTCTTATGTGTTTTATGATTTTGTTGTTTAAACAATTGAACAAACCAACTTGGCAGGTAGATACTTTAGATGTGGGGCAGGGCTTGGCAACGCTGATTGTGAAAAATGGCAAAGGGATTCTTTATGATACGGGTTCTTCTTGGCGAGGTGGAAGTATGGCTGAGTTGGAAATTTTGCCTTATTTGCAAAGAGAAGGGATTGTTTTGGAAAAATTGATTTTAAGCCACGACGATAACGATCATGCAGGTGGTGCTTCGACAATTTTAAAGGCGTATCCCAATGTGGAATTGATTACCCCTTCACGAAAAAACTATGGGGAAAATTACCGCACTTTTTGTACAGCTGGACGTGATTGGCATTGGCAAGGGCTACATTTTCAAATACTTTCTCCTCACAACGTTGTGACACGAGCTGATAATCCCCATTCTTGTGTGATTTTAGTCGATGATGGAAAGCATAGCGTTTTACTGACTGGCGATGCTGAAGCAAAAAATGAACAAATTTTTGCCCGCACTTTAGGAAAAATTGATGTGTTACAAGTGGGGCATCACGGGAGTAAAACATCGACAAGTGAATACTTGCTTTCTCAGGTTCGACCAGATGTGGCGATTATTTCTAGTGGACGTTGGAATCCGTGGAAATTCCCCCATTATTCGGTTACGGAAAGGCTTCAACGCTATAAAAGTGCGGTAGAAAATACCGCTATTTCGGGGCAAGTGCGGGTAAATTTTTTTCAAGACCGATTAGAAATCCAGCAAGCTCGCACAGAATTTTCCCCTTGGTATGTGCGTGTAATTGGATTATCAAAGGAATAAAAGGTACAATGCGTGCAATTTTTACTATTAGATAGCGATTATGCAAGAGCAAAAATTACAAGAAAATGATTTTTCAACCTTACAAACGTTTAAGCGTTTGTGGCCAATGATTAAACCTTTTAAAGCGGGGCTTATTGTTTCTGGCGTCGCGTTAGTTTTTAATGCATTAGCTGACTCAGGCTTGATTTATTTGTTAAAACCGTTGTTGGACGATGGTTTTGGTAAGGCAAACCATTCATTTTTGAAAATGATGGCTTTTGTCGTCGTTGGGATGATTATTTTACGCGGCATTACCAACTTTATTTCTAATTATTGCTTGGCGTGGGTATCAGGCAAAGTTGTCATGACAATGCGTCGCCGCTTGTTTAAACATTTAATGTTTATGCCAGTGAGTTTCTTTGATCAAAATTCAACAGGGCGTTTACTTTCTCGGATTACTTATGATTCCCAAATGATTGCAAGTTCTTCTTCAGGATCTTTGATTACAATTGTGCGAGAAGGAGCATATATTATTTCGCTATTCGCAGTGATGTTTTATACCAGTTGGGAATTAACAATTGTGCTTTTTATTATAGGTCCAATCATTGCTGTTTTAATTCGTTTGGTATCAAAAATTTTTCGTAGATTAAGTAAGAACTTACAAGATTCAATGGGTGAACTTACGTCTGCTACAGAACAGATGTTAAAAGGTCATAAAGTTGTGCTTTCTTTCGGAGGGCAACATGTGGAAGAAGTGCATTTTAATCATGTTAGTAATGATATGCGTCGAAAAAGCATGAAAATGGTGACAGCAAATTCCATTTCTGATCCTGTGGTGCAAGTTATTGCATCTCTCGCATTAGCTACGGTGCTCTATTTAGCTACCACTCCATTGATTGCAGAAGATAATTTGAGTGCAGGCTCATTTACAGTGGTATTTTCTTCAATGTTAGCTATGATGCGTCCGTTAAAATCATTAACTGCGGTGAATGCACAATTTCAAAGTGGAATGGCAGCATGTCAAACGCTATTTGCCATTTTAGATTTAGAGCCAGAAAAAGATAACGGGGCTTATAAAGCAGAACCTGCGAAAGGCGAGTTAGAATTTAAAAATGTGAGTTTTGCATATCAAGGAAAAGATGAACTTGCATTAAATAATATTTCTTTTAGCGTTCCAGCTGGAAAAACCGTTGCTTTGGTTGGGCGTTCTGGATCGGGCAAATCAACCATTGCTAATTTAGTGACACGTTTTTACGATATTGAGCAAGGCGAGATTTTACTTGATGGCGTAAATATCCAAGATTATCGTTTATCTAATTTACGTGAAAACTGCGCTGTGGTTTCTCAACAAGTCCATTTATTTAACGATACTATTGCGAATAATATTGCTTATGCAGCACAAGATAAGTATTCTCGCGAAGAAATTATCGCTGCAGCAAAAGCGGCTTATGCTTTAGAGTTTATCGAAAAATTACCGCAAGGTTTTGATACGGTAATTGGCGAAAATGGCGCTAGCCTATCAGGTGGGCAACGTCAGCGTTTAGCGATTGCTCGTGCTTTATTGCGTAATTCGCCAGTATTAATTTTAGATGAAGCTACATCTGCACTAGATACGGAATCAGAACGAGCAATCCAATCTGCATTAGAGGAATTAAAGAAAGATCGCACGGTTGTTGTGATTGCCCATAGATTATCTACTATTGAAAATGCGGATGAAATTCTTGTGATTGATCATGGAGAAATTCGTGAGCGTGGCAACCATAAAGCATTGCTTGAACAAAATGGTGCCTATAAACAGTTGCATAGTATGCAGTTTACTGGCTAATTTATTGATTATCGAAAACGCGAGTTGAAAAACTCGCGTTATTTTATCCGCACTTATTAGAAAGGATTTTCTATGCCCTTCTGGTATTCCAACTCCAAACTTATTTGGCTCTTATCGCCTTTTTCTTTATTGTTTTGGTTGATTAGCCAACTTCGTCGCGCCTTATTCTCTTTGGGTCTCAAATCCTCTTATCGCGCACCAAAACCAGTGATAATTGTGGGAAATTTGTCTGTGGGTGGAAATGGCAAAACGCCTGTGGTTGTTTGGCTTGTGGAAGAATTAAAAAAACGAGGTTTTCGCGTAGGTGTGATTTCTCGTGGTTACGGCAGTAAATCTAAAACGTATCCGTTATGCGTTACTGAAAATACGCATCCGATTGAAGGTGGTGATGAACCTGTATTGATTGCTAAACGCACCAATGTGCCAGTAGTGATTTCCCCAAATCGCCAGCAAGCGATTGAATTACTCTTAAGCCAAGCAGAGTGCGATATTATTGTTTCTGATGATGGTTTACAACATTATCAATTACAGCGTGATTTGGAAATTGTCGTAATGGACGCTGAGCGCGCGTTGGGAAATGGTTTTGTATTGCCAGCAGGTCCATTGCGAGAATTACCAAGTCGATTAAAATCTGTCGATTTTGTGATCACTAATGGTGGAAAAAATCAGTATTCAGATGCAGTTATGCGTCTTGTGCCTCATTTCGCGATTAATTTAAAAACCAATGAAAAACGCCAATTAAATGAATTTCAATCTGGTGTTGCCATCGCAGGGATTGGCAATCCACAGCGTTTTTTTAGTATGTTAGAAAAGTTAGGGATTCAGTTAAAGCAAACTCAAGCATTTCAAGATCATCAACATTTTGAAGCGTCTCAATTAGAAAAACTTTCTGAAAATCAACCGCTCTTTATGACGGAAAAAGATGCCGTAAAATGCCAATCTTTTGCTAAAGATAATTGGTGGTATGTCCCTGTCGATGCAGAAATTATTGAGGCTGAAAAACAACGTGAAAATTTACCGCACTTTTGGAGCAAAATAGACAAACTTGTGGCGCAATATAGAAATAGCTGAAAGGATTAATCCCCAGTTGTTTTGATTACTTGCCGATAAAGCTGAAATATTAAAGAATAAGGAATAAATTATGTCATTTACCGTGATTATCCCCGCTCGTTTTGCATCAAGTCGTTTACCTGGAAAGCCTCTTGCAGATATTGCGGGTAAGCCAATGATTCAACATGTATTTGAGAAAGCTCTGCAGTCTGGGGCGAGCCGAGTGATTATTGCCACCGATAATGAAAATGTGGCTGATGTTGCCAAAAGTTTTGGTGCTGAAGTCTGTATGACTTCGGCTAATCATAATTCTGGTACAGAGCGTTTAGCGGAAGTTGTAGAAAAATTAGCGGTTCCCGATAATGAAATCATTGTCAATATCCAAGGCGATGAGCCTTTGATTCCTCCCGTTATCGTGCGACAAGTGGCAGATAATTTAGCAAAATTTAATGTCAATATGGCAAGCCTTACGGTAAAAATTCACGATGCTGAGGAATTATTTAATCCAAATGCAGTGAAAGTATTAACAGATAAAGATGGCTATGTGCTGTATTTTTCCCGTTCGGTTATTCCTTACGATCGTGATCAGTTTATGAATTTACAGGATATTCAGAAAGTACAGCTTGCTGATGCGTATTTGCGTCATATTGGCATTTACGCATATCGTGCGGGTTTCATAAAACAATATGTGCAATGGGCACCGACTCAACTTGAAAATCTAGAAAAACTTGAGCAGCTTCGTGTGTTATATAATGGCGAACGAATACACGTAGAACTTGCGAAAGAAGTGCCTGCAGTGGGGGTGGATACCGCCGAAGATTTGGAAAAAGTGCGGTTGATTTTGGCGAAGGATTAAATACTTGGCTCCCCCTGCTTGCGGGGGGAGCTGCCGAAGGCTGAGGGGGGATAAATTTAACATCGCAAGCCCCCTTTTGCTCTTTAGGCTCCTTCCCCCGAAAGCAGGGAAGGCAAGATGTCTTTTGTTATTGGTAAAATATTCTATGTTCAATCCCAAAAAATTCCTCGCTGATGTCTCTCACGAACCTGGTGTTTATCGTATGTATGATGATAAAGATCAGGTTATTTATGTTGGGAAAGCAAAGGATTTAAAAAAACGTCTTTCAAGCTATTTTCGTAAAAATCTGAGCAGTAAAAAAACAGAGGCGTTGGTGGCGTCAATTCATCATATTGACACCACGCTAACTTCATCTGAAACGGAAGCTTTACTGCTAGAGCATAATTTTATCAAGCTTTATCAGCCTCGCTATAACGTATTATTGCGTGATGATAAATCCTATCCATTTATTTTATTAACCAAAGAACGCCACCCAAGAATTACTTCTTATCGTGGTTCTAAAAAATTTGCAGGCGAATATTTCGGGCCTTATCCTCACGCAGGGGCTGTGCGTGAAACTTTATCGCTTTTGCAAAAACTTTTCCCTGTTCGCCAATGTGAAAATTCCGTTTATTCCAACCGTTCTCGTCCTTGTTTGCAGTATCAAATTGGGCGTTGTTCCGCGCCTTGTGTACAGGGATATGTTTCCGATGAAGAATATAATCAGCAAGTTGAATTAGCTCGCTTATTTTTACAAGGCAAAGATCAACAGGTGTTAGATTATTTAATCGGTAAAATGGAGCAGGCAAGCAGAAATTTAGATTTTGAACAGGCTGCTCGTTATCGCGATCAAATTCAGGCGGTGCGTTCGGTTATTGAAAAACAATTTGTATCCAATGAACGTTTAGATGATATGGATATTATGTCTATCGCTTACCAACACGGGTTAGCCTGTGTACAGGTGATGTTTATTCGTCAAGGAAAAGTGCTAGGCAATCGCAGTTATTTCCCAAAAGTCCCCGCCAATACGGATTTATCGGAACTTACCGAAACTTTTGTGGGGCAATTTTATTTACAAGGTCATCAAGGACGAAGTATCCCGAATAGCATTATTGTGGATCGTCAATTAGCTGAAAAATCAGAGCTTGAGCAACTTCTTACGGAGCAAGCTGGCAGAAAAGTGACGATTCAAGAAAGCGTAAAAGGCGATAAAAGTAAATACTTACAGCTCGCACAAGTTAATGCTAAAGCGGCTTTAAATGTACAACTTAAACAATCTTCACGAATGTCAGAGCGTTATCAAGCGTTGTGTGAGCTGTTAAATCTTCCTGAAATTAAGCGTATGGAATGTTTTGATATAAGCCATACAATGGGAAATCAAACAGTCGCATCTTGTGTTGTTTTTAATAAAGAAGGTCCACTGAAATCTGATTATCGCCGTTTTAATATTGAAGGCATTACTGGCGGAGATGATTATGCTGCGATGGAACAAGCGTTGCAGAAACGTTATGAGCGTGATTTAGAAGAAGATAAAATTCCCGATATTATTTTTATTGATGGTGGAAAAGGGCAGTTAAATCGAGCATTGAACGTGTTCCAACATCTTCAAGTAAAATGGGATAAAAATAGACCGCACTTAATTGGCGTGGCAAAAGGTGTGGATCGTCGAGCAGGGCAGGAAGTACTGATTATCAGCAAACAAGACCGCGAAATTCATTTGCCTGATGATAGTTTGGCATTGCATTTGATTCAACATATCCGTGATGAAAGCCATAATCACGCAATAAGCGGACACCGTAAAAAACGTCAAAAAGCCTTTACACAAAGTGGTTTAGAAACCATTGAAGGTGTGGGAGCTAAACGTCGTCAGGCTTTACTGAAATATCTTGGTGGTTTACAAGGTGTGAAAAAGGCGACCTTAGATGAAATAGCCTCTGTACCGGGCATTTCCCCTAAACTTGCTGAAAGGATTTTTGAAACGCTTAAAAACGACTAATCAATCATTTCTCAAATATAAATAACGATTGCTTTTCGTCATAAAGCCATTATGATCTGTATTTTCGGATTTATTTAACTCAATTATAGGAAAAATTATGTTTGAATGGATTGCGGATCCTGAAGCGTGGATATCACTTGCGACACTTGCGGCTTTAGAGATCGTTTTAGGAGTCGACAATATTATTTTTATTAACATCCTAGTTGGACGTTTACCTGAACGCCAACGCCAGTCTGGTCGTATTCTTGGGCTTGCTTTGGCAATGCTAACAAGAATTTTACTTTTAATGTCACTAGCGTGGATAATGAAACTTACTGCACCGTTATTTACTGTGTTTAATCAAGAAATTTCTGGGCGTGATTTGATTTTATTAATCGGTGGTTTATTCCTGATTATAAAAAGTTCTGGCGAAATTAAAGAGGCGATAAATCATCAAGAACACCATGAATCTGAAAGCAAAAACAAAGTGAGTTATCTTGGCGTATTAATTCAAATTGCTGTGCTAGATATTGTATTTTCTTTAGATTCTGTCATTACAGCGGTGGGTATGGCAAGCCACCTTCCTGTGATGATTTTGGCGATTATGATTGCCGTTGGCGTGATGATGTTTTCAGCAAAACCAATCGGCGATTTCGTAGATACGCATCCAACCTTGAAAATTCTAGCTTTAGCCTTCTTGGTTTTAGTGGGAATTAGTTTAATTGCAGAAAGTTTGGATATTCACATCCCGAAAGGTTATATCTATTTTGCAATGGGATTCTCTGTTGTGGTCGAAATGATCAATATTCGAATGAGAAGATTGATGAAATAAATTAGAAGTGCGGTCGATAAAAATAATGTTTTTTATGACCGCACTTTTTCTTTTACTTATTGAAATACACTTTTTTTAGTGCCATCTCTAAACCGCGAAATTCAGCTAGACCTTTTAACCGACCAATGGCAGAGTAGCCAGGATTGGTTTTTTTACGTAAGTCATCCAACATTTGATGTCCATGATCTGGGCGCATTGGGATTAAACGAGTTTCTCCTAGATTTAATCGACGATATTCTTCATTTAATAAAGCTTTTACTACATTAAATATATCTACGTCTCCCTCTAGATGAGCTGCCTCATGGAAGGTTAGTGGATTACCTTCACGTTGAGTAGAACGTAAATGAGCGAAGTAAATACGATCAGCGAATTGTTCAGTCATTTTTACGAGATCATTATCGGAACGTACGCCATAAGAACCCGTACACATTGTAAAACCATTTGCTGGTAATGGTTGAGTTTCTACAAACCACTGCATATCTTCAATAGTTGAAACTATGCGTGGTAAGCCTAAGATTGGGCGTGGAGGATCGTCTGGATGAATCGCCATTTTGATTCCTATTTCTTGGGCAACAGGTACGATCTCATTTAAAAAATAAGCCAAATGCGTACGGAATTTTTCGGATGAAATATCTTTATAGCGATCTAATTGAGTTTGAAATTCATCAAGAGTGTAACCTTCTTCTGCACCGGGTAAGCCCGCAATAATATTACACGTTAATTGCGCTATATCTTGCTCTGACATATTGTCATAATAGGTTCTTGCTGCAACTTGTTCTTCTTGATTATAGGTTTTTTCTGCATCAGGACGTTTTAAAATATGAAGTTCAAATGCGGCAAAAGCGATATGATCAAAGCGCAATGCTTTAGAACCATCTGGTAATTCATAAGCAAGATCGGTTCGAGTCCAGTCTAAAACTGGCATAAAATTGTAGCAAACAGTGTCAATTCCACATTGAGCAAGATTACGAAGAGTTTGTTTGTAGTTATTAATCCATTTTTGATAATTTCCAGTCTGAGTTTTAATCTCTTCATGAACTGGTACACTTTCCACTACTGACCAGCTTAAACCAGCATTTTCTATTTCAGTTTTGCGTTTTTTAATTTCTTCAATACTCCATATTTCACCGTTAGGAATATGGTGAAGTGCAGTGACTATACCAGTTGCGCCTGCTTGACGAATATCAGATAAAGAAACAGGATCTTTTGGTCCATACCAACGCCATGCTTGTTCCATTTTTAACTCCTATAGTTTTCTAACGATCAACAACAATTGGGCTCATATTAAATAGATAACCATCAAAATTAGGATCATCTACATCAGATAATTCAAAAAGTTTTTGCTTAACATTTTCTAAATGTTGCCACATTGCTTTTTTTGCCATTACAGGATCTTTTCTCTGTAGGGCTGTAATAATATTCTCATGATCTTGTAACCAAAGGTGACGATAGCTCTGATTTGGAATATGAAGATGTAAACCTTTCCACATTTGACTATTAGTACGAAGATCCCACAGTGCTTTTTGCATTTGCAAGATAACTTCATTTTGGGTTATTTCTGCTATCGTACGATGAAAATCTTCATCTGCCACATAATCTTCATCACCTTGTTCAAGTGTATTTCGCTCTCTTGCTAGAATGTCTTTTAATTTAGTAATATCTGCTCTTGTCACTTGTAATGCAGCAAATTCAGCCATACTACTTTCTAATAATTGGCGAGCTTGTAAAAGTTCAAAAGGGCCTACATCAACCTTATCTAAAAATTCATCATTACTTGCAGCGCGTTGTGGCAATGCAATCACATACACTCCAGAACCTTTACGTACTTCAACAAGGTTTTCTAATTCAAGCATAATGATGGCTTCTCGAATGACTGTACGACTTACATCAAAATAATCAGCCAAGTCTCTTTCTGCTGGTAGTTTGTCGCCTATTTTATATTGATGATTATTTAGCTGTTGTTTTAACTCATTTCCTATTTTTTTATAGGATCGCAAGTCATCAATGTTCATAAATTTTTCCTAATTTTAATCTAATAAACTCAATTTATAGCCTTGAGTGACCGTTTTTCCATTAATAATTAATTTTCTATTTTCTTTATTAGGAAGGTAGAAACTAATTTCATTATATTTTGGTAAATAATCACCCGATTTTTCTAAAACAAGTTCAATTGTTTGACTAGTGCATTTTAGATAAATATTAAATTTTAAAAATTTACCTTTTAAATAATCGAAACTTTCACCGTCATCATCAAATATAGTAATATTCCTCTCTCCTTGATTAATAAAAGGCATAATTAATAATTGTCTATAATTATCAGATAACGTATTTTTATGACCTTTTTTTGCCATTGGAATAATGCTTCCAGCTTTTAAAAATAAAGGAATTTTTTCTAATGGTGCATCAGCTATGATTCTTTCGCCGCCATTAAACCATTTGTGTGTGTAAAAGTCATACCAACCGACGAAATTTTGTGGTAGATAGACTTCACGTTTTCGTTGATTAGGTTCCACAACAGAAGCAACGAGTAAATCTTCACCTAAAAGATAGTCATCATTTTCTTCAAAAGTATTTTTATCATGTTCGTGATCAAGGAATGTTGGTCGTAGTATTGGTTCATGATCATGATGAGCTTTCCATAATGTGTTATATAAATAAGGCATTAATATATAACGTAATTGGATAGCATCACGAATAATATTGATTATTTGTGGATACATCCAAGGTTCATTAACAGTTTTATCATCATTCCAAGAATGAATAGTGAAACGTGGATGCATTACACCATTTTGTACCCAACGTACAAATAATTCAGGATCCGGTTTATTTCCAGAAAAACCACCTACATCATGCCCAACGTTATAGAGTGCAGAAAGGCTCATACCTAATCCCATTTTGATATTGTAACGTAATGTATTCCAACTGGTACGATTATCTCCAGACCAAGTTTGTACATAACGGTTCATTCCAGGTGAGCCAGAACGTGAAATTAAATAAGGACGTTTATTTGGTGCGTACTCTAATTGAGCCTCATAGGACGCTTTCATCATTAATAATGGTTGTAGTGGGCGCAATAATTTTATTGGCATACCTTCACCGAAATAATGGCATTTTGCGTAGTTGTCCCACACTTCAAATTCATTATTATCATTCCAAGTAGCATCAATGCTGTAATCGAGTAATTGTTGTTTTATATTCTTTTTCCACCAATTCACCGTGGCTATATTGGTAAAGTCTAAATGAGAACCTTCGTCATCCCAGAACATAGATTTTTCAGGATTATCTGATTCAGAATCCTTAATGAATAATCCAAGTTTTTCCACTTCTTGATAACGTGAGTGATCTAGTAATAAACATGGTTTAATGTTTGCAGCTAACTTCATCCCCGCATTATGAAAATATTTTGTCATTTCTTTAGGGGTTGGAATTTTGTCATAATTCCAGTTGAAAACATAACGCTTTCCATTTATAGAGGTATAACCTGAAGAGAGTTGGAATGAATCACAAGGAATATCATGTTCATTACATAAATTGACAAATTTTTTTAGTTGCTCTTGAGCATCAGGCGCATCGGTATAATACATAGTTGAACCACTATAACCTAAGCTCCATTTTGGACCAAAAATAGTACCTCCCGTAAGGCGACAATATTTTTTTGTTACATCAAGTATTTTGGGACCGAGAATAACGTAGTAATCTAGATCTCCATCCTCAGCTTTATAGTTACGATAGTAAGAATGATAATTGTCAATTTCACTACCTAAGGTAAACCAACAAGGTGAAAGGTTATCGTAATATAATCCATAACTTACTTCAGGAGCATGCGTAATATAGAATGGAATGTGTTTATAAAGAGGATCTGTATGTTCAGCATTATAGCCCATTGCATCAATATTACGCATTTCAAAGCGGCGTCCATGGCGATTTAGATTTCCTGTTTTTTCACCGAGTCCATAATAATGTTCTTGAATATCTCGTTGTAAATAATGAGAAATGGTAGTATTTGAAATACCCATCAAATAGGCACCAGTTTTTCGGTCTTTAAATAATGGTTTCCATTTATCACCGTGTTTATATTCCCATTCTAGATAGAGTGGTTGATGAATTGTTACTTTTAAAAGTGCGGTTGAGATTTCAAGCGTTTTTTCTGTTTGCTTTACTTCATAATCAGGGCAGGAAAACCCTTTTAACGACCATTTATCACGACCTTGCCAATCTACATCTGATTGATTTGGTGTAATAGCCCAAGTATGAGGGACTTTAAATTCCTTATTCTTTGTAAATGCCACGCGTAATAAATCATTTTCTAACACGAAAATATGCATTTGGTAACTGTGATCGCAGGCAATATCAATGCGATGATTATGATTTTCTACAAATTGCCAATTTTTAATCGTTTTCATATTATTTTCCTAATGCGTGAATTAATAACCTAATAATATTTGTGGTAACGCTAAGCTTAATGATGGAATGTAAGCTACTAATAAGAGTGTTAAGATTAAAACTGCATAGAGTGGTAGTAGTGGTTTAATAACTTGATTAATTTTCACTCCGCCAACAGAACATCCGATAAATAATGCGCTACCAACAGGTGGTGTACAGATACCGATAGAAAGGTTGAAAGCCATTAATATACCGAAGTGAACAGGATCCATGCCTAATTCAGTCACAATAGGTAAGAAAATTGGTGTGAAGATAAGCAATGCTGGTGTCATATCCATAAATACACCCACAACTAATAAAATGATGTTGATGATTAGAAGTATGATAATTGGGTTATCTGAGAAGTTTAATAATGCATCACTAATAGTGTAAGGAATATCTGCATTTGCCATTGCCCATGACATTCCCATTGATGTACCGATTAATAGTAGCACGATTGCAGTTGTAACAACCGAATCTAAAATGATCTTTGGTAATTCTTTGATGGTCACTTCGCGATAGAACACGACAGCAAGAATTAATGTGTAGACTACAGCGAACGCA
Source organism: Haemophilus sp. HN_Hi10 (assembly GCF_049821985.1). Taxonomy (NCBI): domain Bacteria; kingdom Pseudomonadati; phylum Pseudomonadota; class Gammaproteobacteria; order Pasteurellales; family Pasteurellaceae; genus Haemophilus; species Haemophilus sp. HN_Hi10. The sequence continues at coordinate 895,359 of NZ_CP187495.1, forward strand.
GAAGCTTCTGTTGCAGTGAAGATGCCACCAATGATACCTCCCATTATAACGATAATTAAACCAAGGCTTGGTAATGCATCAAGCGTCTTTTTCATCGCTTCTGAGCGAGTTGGTTTTGGTGATATTGGGTATTTTCTTTTTTTCGCAATGATGGCAACAACAATCATGATTGATAAGCCCATCAAAATTCCTGGAATGTAACCTGCAAGGAATAATGCACCAATAGATGTTCCTCCAGAAATTAATGAATAAACGATAAAGGTATTACTTGGCGGAATAAGTAGTCCAGTTGGGCAAGAGGCAATATTTACTGCAGCGGAAAAAGCAGGATCATATCCTTCTTTCTTTTGTAAAGGTGACATAATCCCACCCATTGCTGCTCCTGATGCTACAGCTGAACCTGAGATTGAACCAAACATCATATTTGCGAGTACGTTCACGTGTGCTAGAGATCCAGGTAAGTGACCACCGATGACTTTAGCAAATTCAATTAACCGCATAGCAATACCGCCACGATTCATAATATTGCCCGCTAAGATGAAAAAAGGAATGGCGAGTAGTGAAAAGCTATCTAATCCAGATGCCATTTTTTGCGAAATAACAGTAATAGCAGCATCAAAAGGAATAGAAAGCATAATAGTAAGCAGTGAGGCAATTCCAATTGAAAATGAAATTGGTACACCAATAAAAAGTAGGACAAAGAAACTTGAGCTAAGCACAATAATATTGGACCATTCCATTTTATTCTCCTTGATTATCTGAAAGCGGTGATGATTTAAGATTCAAATGATGAAAGTTATCTATAATATCTCTTAAAAGGTAAATCAGCATAAAGCAACCACTTAAAGGAATTGCGAGGTAAACTAATCCCATTTGGATACCTAAGACAGGTGATATTTGCCCATTGTTTACAGTGTCTATTACCAAGTTGCCTCCCCCATAGCACATAATCATTGTTGCAAAAGCTACGCTGATTAAATTAATTACAAGTTGTAATCGATGTTGAAGGCTGGGTGAGTGTTCGAATTTACTGACTAGAAGATCAATCGCTAGGTGTTTCTTTTGGCCAAGAGCATAAGCTGCGCCCATTAAGCCCACCCAAATAAAGAGAAATCTAGCTATTTCATCTGTATAAGTGCTAGGTGTATTTAATAAATAACGAGATAACACCTGCCAAACTACGCAACACACTAGAAATGAACTTAAAGCTATGCAAATCGTTGATAATGCCCAATTCATAATAGATATAAATTTATTCATCATAGGTTCCTTATGTTATTAACTTAAGTTGGTGAACCAATTTTGTGTGTTTTTTTTATTTTTGACAAGTTTTTTTATTTAAAAATGTGATCTGGATCACCAATTTAAAATAATTGGATTGACCACATTAAATTTGTTGGTCTATTATCTTTATAACATCCGAGCTGTTAGAGGATTAGTCTTTAATTTACTTATTATGGAGATGCGTTATGCAAATTAAAAAACATATGCTTTCTTGTGCTTTAACACTAGCATTATCTGCTGGCGTTGCTTTCTCAGCTTCAGCTAAAACCGTATTAAAATTAAGTCATAACAATGACAAAACTCATCCTGTTCATATTTCAATGCAATATATGGCAGATGAAGTAAAAAAATTAACTAATGGAGAAGTGGTGATCCGCATTTATCCAAATAGCCAATTAGGCAGCCAGCGTGAATCAATGGAACTATTACAAGCCGGTTCACTTGATATGGCAAAATCAAATGCGAGTGAATTGGAAGCATTTGAGCCTTCTTATGGCGCATATAATATCCCGTATCTTTTTCATGATGTGAACCATTACTATCGTGTTTTACTTGATCCTGCGGTAGGGCAAAAAATCCTTGATTCATCAAAAGGAAAGGGGTTCGTTGGTTTAACTTATTATGATGGTGGCGCACGTAGTTTCTATTCTGCTAAACCAATCCAATCTCCTGAAGATTTAAAAGGTATGAAAATTCGTGTTCAACCAAGCCCAACCGCAGTTGAAATGATCAAATTGATGGGCGCAAATCCAACACCATTAGCTTATGGCGAACTCTATACAGCATTGCAACAAAAAGTAGTGGATGGAGCTGAAAATAATGAAACAGCTTTAACATTAGCACGTCATGGTGAAGTAGCGAAATACTTTAGTCGTGATGAACACACAATGATTCCTGATGTGTTAGTAATAGGTCAAAAATCTTGGGACAAATTAACACCAGAGCAACAACAAGCTCTCAAGAAAGCTGCTGATGATTCTATGATGTATCATAAAGATTTATGGCAAAAAATGATTGCTGAAACAACTCAAGAAGCAAAAGATAAATTGGGTGTAACTTTTGTTGAAGTTGATAAAAAACCGTTTATTGATGCAACAAAGGATATGCATGATGCTGCTAAATCAAATCCTTTACTTAAGGAATATATTGAACGTATTGATAGTTTAGCAACCAAATAATTTGCATTGAGAAGGGTAGGCGCTTTCGCATACCCTTTACTTTGGGGCGAATATGAAAAAAATAGCATTTATCGGCGAGTGTATGATTGAACTCAATGGGAAACCCTTTGCGGAAATGTGGCAAAGTTATGGTGGTGATACCTTAAATTCTGCAACTTATCTTAGTCGAGTAAGTTCATCAAAAGAGATTCAAGTTCATTATGTCTCAGCATTAGGAACTGATAATTTAAGTAAACAAATGCTTAAATATTGGCAAGCTGATGGCATCCAAACAAATTGGGTTTTACAGGATGAACAGCATCAACCAGGTCTTTATCTAATCCAATTAGATGCTCAAGGCGAACGAACGTTCCTTTATTGGCGTAATCAATCTGCAGCACATTATATGGTTCAACATCCAGATTTTGCTAAGGTTATTGCAGAACTTCAGCAAGTTGATGTGATTTATTTAAGTGGTATTTCATTAGCAATCTTACCGAAAAATGACCGCACTTTTTTAATTGATCAATTATCTTCTTTAGCTAAAAAAGGCACAGAAATTGTTTTTGATAGTAATTATCGCCCAAAACTTTGGGATTCATTAGAAGAAGCACAAGATTGTTATTTGCAGCTTTTGCCTAGTGTCAATATAGCGTTGGTAACTTTTGATGATGAACAAGCATTATGGAAAGATAAAACATCTAGGGATACTTTAGAACGATTACATAAAATTGGTATACCAAAAGTGATTGTGAAGTGCGGTAAGAATGGTGCTATTTTTTCAGATAGGTATTTATCTCAATATGGGCAAGTGATGACTGAACCTATTTTAAATGTGGTAGATACAACCTCTGCTGGTGATTCTTTTAATGCTGGATTTCTGAACGGTTATTTACGAAATAAATCTCTCGATACTTGTTGTCAGCAAGGCAATCGTATTGCTGGCATCGTCATTCAGCATAAAGGTGCGATTATAGATAAAGTCGCAACTTCTCATCTTCAATCTGAATTTAATTAATGGAGTTTACTATGAATATTGCAGCAAACCATAACTTAGAAAATAAGCTAATTGTAATCACGGGGGCTGGTGGAGTGTTATGTTCATTTCTAGCCAAGCAGTTAGCACATACTAAAGCTAATATTGCCCTGTTAGATTTGAATTTCGAGGCAGCAGACAAAGCAGCAAAAGAAATTAACCAATCAGGTGGAAAAGCAAAAGCTTATAAAACTAATGTGTTAGAACTTGAAAATATTAAAGAAGTGCGTGATCAAATAGCTATTGATTTTGGCACTTGTGATATTTTAATTAATGGTGCTGGTGGGAATAATCCAAAAGCGACAACAGATAATGAGTTCCATCAATTTGATTTAAATGAAACGACGAGAACATTCTTTGATTTAGATAAATCTGGTATAGAATTTGTATTTAATCTCAATTATTTAGGTTCATTATTACCAACTCAAGTTTTTGCAAAAGATATGCTTGGTAAACAAGGGGCAAATATTATTAATATTTCTAGTATGAATGCCGTTACACCACTTACAAAGATACCTGCTTACTCTGGTGCAAAAGCTGCAATCAGTAATTTTACTCAATGGCTTGCTGTATATTTCTCAAAAGTTGGTATTCGTTGTAATGCTATCGCACCAGGGTTTTTAGTTAGTAATCAAAACCGCACTTTATTATTTGATACTGAAGGAAAACCAACAGATAGAGCAAATAAAATTCTAACTAATACACCAATGGGGCGTTTTGGTGAGCCAGAAGAATTGCTCGGCGCATTACTTTTCTTAATAGATGAGCATTATTCTGCTTTTGTCAATGGCGTAGTTTTACCTGTTGATGGCGGTTTTTCTGCGTATAGTGGAGTATAGGGGGATTAAATGAAACAATTTATGGATGAAGATTTTCTTCTTTCAACAGATACAGCAAAAATTCTCTATCATGATTATGCCAAAAATAAACCTATTTTTGATTATCACTGTCATTTAAATCCAAGAGAAGTGGCGGAAAATCGTCAATTTAATGATTTATCTGAAATTTGGCTAGAGGGTGATCATTACAAATGGCGAGCTTTGCGTACAGCTGGAATACCAGAAGAATTGATTACAGGGAAGGCTACTAATTATCAAAAATATTTGGCTTGGGCGAAAACAGTCCCCCTTTGTATTGGTAATCCAATTTATCACTGGACACATTTAGAATTACGCCGTCCTTTTGGTATAACCAATATGTTATTCAATCCGCAAAATGCGGAAAAAATTTGGCATCAATGTAATGAAATGTTGCAACAACCTGAATTTTCTTCGCGAGGCATTATGCAGAAAATGAACGTGAAATTAGTGGGGACAACAGATGATCCCATTGATTCTTTGCAATATCATCAAGCAATCAAGAATGATGAAAGTTTTGATATTGATGTTGTACCAAGTTGGCGACCTGATAAAGTATTTAAAATTGAATTACCGCAATTTAATGATTACCTTGTACAGTTAAGTGAAATTGCAGATGTAGATATTTATACGTTTGCAGATTTACAAAAAGCGTTGTTAAAACGTCTCGAATATTTTGATGCTCAAGGTTGTAAATCTGCTGATCATGGTATGGAAATTGTCCGTTTTTCAGCTATTCCAGATGAATCAGTATTGAATAGTATTTTACAAAAACGTTTGCAAAATCAACCGCTCTTGGAAGAAGAAGTTGCTCAATTTAGTACTGCAGTTTTAGTCTGGTTAGCTTCAGAATATTGTAAACGTAATTGGGTAATGCAGATGCATATTGGTGCAATACGTAACAATAATAGTCGAATGTTTGCTTTACTTGGTGCGGATAGTGGCTTTGATTCCATTGGTGATCGAAGTTATGCTGAGCCCCTCTCTCGTTTGTTAGATGCAATGGATAGGGAAAATCAACTTCCTAAAACTATTTTGTATTGCTTAAATCCTCGAGATAATGAAATGATCGCTAGTATGATCGGAAACTTTCAAGGCGATGGTATTGCAGGCAAAATACAGTTTGGTTCTGGATGGTGGTTTAATGATCAAAAAGACGGAATGGAACGTCAGTTACAACAGCTTTCTCAATTAGGGTTACTCAGTCAATTTGTTGGAATGCTAACTGATTCACGTAGTTTTTTATCTTACACTCGCCATGAGTATTTCCGCCGTATTTTATGTGAAATGATTGGCGGATGGGTTGAAAAAGGTGAAGCTCCAAATGACATTTCATTACTGGGTAAAATGATTGAAGATATTTGTTTCAACAATGCAAAAAATTATTTTAAATAGGGAAAATTATGTCATACACAACTCAACAAATTATTGAAAAACTTCGTGAACTCAAAATTGTGCCTGTAATTGCGTTGGATAATGCAGAAGATATTTTGCCGCTAGCAGATACGTTGGCTAAAAATGGTTTACCTGTGGCAGAGATTACTTTTCGTTCTGAAGCTGCGGCAGATGCAATTCATTTACTGCGTACTTATCGACCCGATTTTTTGATTGCTGCGGGCACAGTTTTAACTGCGGAACAAGTAGTTTTAGCTAAAAGTAGCGGAGCAGATTTTGTTGTTACTCCTGGGTTAAATCCAAAAATTGTGAAATTATGTCAAGATTTGAATTTTCCAATAACACCAGGGGTGAATAATCCTATGGCAATTGAAACTGCATTAGAAATGGGAATTTCAGCGGTAAAATTTTTCCCTGCAGAGGCTTCAGGCGGAGTGAAAATGATTAAAGCATTGCTCGGTCCTTATGCTCAATTACAGATAATGCCGACTGGTGGTATAGGGCTTCATAACATAAGGGATTATCTCGCTATTCCTAATATTGTTGCTTGTGGAGGCTCTTGGTTTGTGGAGAAAAAATTGATTCAATCCAAAAATTGGGATGAAATTGGACGATTAGTCAGAGAAGTGATTGATATTATTAAATAAATTTATGTCTTTAAAGTGCAAAGTGCGGTCTATTTAGAGCGCATTTTTTTCGATTAAGCTTTTTTCAAAAACTCAGATTTCAACATAATTTTGCCGCAATCGACATTATGATCGCCATTTACTAAGCGGATGTTTTTGAATTTTGTACCTTTTTTCAATACTTCTGATGAACCTTTTAATTTTAAATCTTTAATCAAAAGTACATCATCGCCATCTGCAAGCAAATTCCCATTGCTGTCTTTTACAATTAATTGATCGTCATCTGATTCTTGAATTTCATTATTATCCCATTCATTACCGCAATCAGGGCAAGCAAAATTAATTGAATCGTGGTAAACGTATTCACTTTGACATTTTGGGCAATTAGGCATTTGATCCATTGGGTTTTCCTTTTTGATTACATATAATAGGCACGCAAGTATAGCAAAAAAGATGTCTTTCGCCAAAGTGTGAAAGTTTTTGATCAATTTTGAGGAAAATGTATGAAAAAACAAATTCTTGCCTTAGTTTGTGGTGTGATGTTTAGTAGTTCAACTTGGGCACACAATTTGCAATTAGAGCAATCTTTACCATCGGTCAAAGTGAGTGAGTATGGTGAAATTGTACTTTCTGGAAAAGATATAACATTTCAACCTTGGGGTTCTGCGGAATTAGCGGGTAAAGTGCGTGTTGTTCATCATTTAGCGGGTAGAACGGCAGCAAAAGAGAAAAATCAGCCAATGATTGATGCGATAAAAGCATCTCATTTTAATCCTGCAAAATACCAAACAACGACCATTATTAATGCGGATGATGCGATTGTTGGTACAGGTATATTTGTAAAAAATAGTGCGCAAAAAGGCAAACAAGAAAATCCACATAGCCAAGTTGTGCTAGATGATAAAAGTGCGGTGAAAAATGCTTGGGGATTAAATCCTAAAGATAGTGCAATTATTGTGTTAGACAAAACGGGGAAAGTAAAATTTGTGAAAGAAGGAAAATTGTCTGATAGCGATATTCAGACTGTTATTTCACTCGTGAATGGATTAACTAAATAATGTAATACAAAGTAAAAATCCCTAAGCTTTGCGACTTAAGGATTTTTTTAATTCTGATGGCGGAGGAATAGGGATTCGAACCCTAGGAGGGCGTAAACCCTCGCCGGTTTTCAAGACCGGTGCCTTCAACCACTCGACCATTCCTCCGTGATTGATGGGCGTAGTATAATGAATATTTTATTGATGTAAATAGAAATTTGATGATTTAACTTTAGATGATGATAATTTATTCATTTTGATGAAATTAATTCCATTAATACCATTGACTTTTTTATCCCTAGCCCTTACTTTACAGAAGACTTTTTATTTATTTTACAAGGAGCTTTTATGCAATCACGTCTTATTGTGGATGCTCAAAAAGAATCGTTACTCAGCACACATAAAGTGTTGCGTAACACGTATTTTTTATTGGGATTAACCATGGCATTTTCAGCGGTTGTTGCGTTTATTTCAATGAGCTTAAACTTGCCTTATCCAAATATTATTGTGTTACTAGTGGGTTTTTATGGCTTACTTTTCTTAACCAATAAATTAGCTGATCGCCCTGCTGGTATTTTGGCGGCCTTTGCTTTCACTGGATTTATGGGATACACCATCGGGCCAATTTTAAATATGTATGTGGCACGTGGAATGGAAGATTTGATTATGCTTGCATTCGCAGGAACTGCTATCGTGTTTTTTGCGTGTTCCGCTTATGTATTGACTACGAAAAAAGATATGTCATTCTTATCAAGCGCAATGTTCGCATTATTTATTGTGTTATTGCTTGGTATGGTGGCGAGTTTCTTCTTCCAAATTCCTGCTTTATCGGTCGCAATTAGTGCATTATTTGTAGTGTTCTCAACAATGACCATTTTGTATGAAACCAGTAATATTATTCACGGTGGAGAAACAAATTACATTCGAGCAACCGTGAACATCTATGTTTCAATCTACAATTTATTCTTGAGTTTATTAAGATTACTTTCTATCTTTTCAAGTGATGAATAATGATTGAATTTTGACTTTATGACCCCACTATTTAGTGGGGTTATTTTTTGGAATAGGCAATGGAAAAACAAATTTTTGAACATTCAGTTAATGTAGAGGAAGAACAATATCAGCCTAAGCAAGAGTTTCATAATGTGGAAACAAAGTTAGATGAAGCATTAGACGGAGAGTTACTTGATGCTCAGCTTGAACAGGCATTGAAACCAAAATCCAGTTTTGGAAAAACGGTATTAAAATTTACCGCACTTTTATTTGGCTCAGCGACGGTTGCACAATCCGTGCAGTGGATTTGGGATAGCTATCAACAACATCAATGGATTTATCTTGCTTTTGCTTTAGTCAGTTTAATTGTCATTTTATTGGGGATTAAAGAGATTATCGGTGAGTGGAGACGTTTAGTTTATTTAAAAAAACGTGAGCAATTGCAACAACAAAGTCAGCAGATTTGGTTAGAAAGTGCGGTAGAAAATAGCGATGTTTTTTCTGTTCAGAACGTAGAAAAAAGTAAAGTGCTTTGTTTAGAGGTCGCAAAATCTCTAGGTTTAGAAAATGATTCTCCAGCGGTAATTCAATGGCAACACCAATTAAATGAAGCTTATTCCGCGCAAGAAATTACTTATTTATTCAGTCGTAATATTTTGTCTTCTTTTGATGCACAAGCTAAAAAATTGATTAGTAAAATGGCCGCTGAATCGGCTGTGATTGTTGCGATTAGTCCGCTTGCTGTAGTGGATATGTTTTTTATCGCGTGGCGCAATCTTCGATTAATGAATAAAATTGCTGAAATTTATGGGATTGAATTAGGGTATTTTTCACGTATTCGATTGTTAAGAATGGTATTGGTCAATATCGCTTTTGCTGGGGCAGCCGAAGTGGCACAAGATATTGGAATGGATTGGCTTTCTCAAGATGTGACAGCAAAACTTTCTGCGCGTATCGCTCAAGGAATCGGTGTGGGATTGCTTACTGCTAGATTAGGCGTGAAAGCAATGGAGCTTTGTCGCCCATTAGCATTTCAATTAAACGAAAAACCAAAGCTTTCACATATTCAACAGGAATTACTTAGCTCGGTGAAAGATATTGTTCTAGGTAAAAATAAAATTTACAAAAAGGAGCAAGTCTGATGAAAATCGAGGTTGTTTATCAACATAGTGATTTTATTATTATCAACAAGTCTGAGGGTATTAGCGTTCATAAAGATCAAGAAGAACAAGGCTTAACAGAACTTGTTGCAAAACAATTGAATGTGCCTCAAGTATGGTTGGTTCATCGCTTAGATAAAGTGACGTCGGGGCTATTAATTTTGGCACTGAATGCTGAAAGTGCGGCTGAATTTTCTCGACTTTTTTCTGAACATAAAATTCATAAAACGTATTTGGCATTAAGTAACCAAAAGCCTAAAAAGAAACAAGGATTGATCGTCGGGGATATGAAGAAAGCCCGAGACGGTGCATGGAAACTTTGTCAAACTAAAGAAAATCCAGCGATTACGCGTTTTGAAAGTGTAAATTGTGAACCTAATTTACGTTTATTTATTTTAAAACCTCAAACGGGTAAAACACATCAATTACGTGTTGCCATGAAAAGTTTAGGTAGCCCGATTTTAGGCGATGGGCTTTATGGTAAAAATACTGAAAAAATTGACCGCACTTATTTGCATTCGGTTCAATTGGAATTTGATTATTTGAATGATTTTATTTCGGTCACTTGTTTTCCTATTCAAGGTCAATTTTGGCTTAAGCCTACAGTATTTGAGCAAATTCAGGTTTATCTGACAAAGCCGTTTTTATCAAAATAGAAATCTCTGTATAATAAAGCCAATTTCACTCTTTATTAGGAACAAAAATGAAATTTATCTCTTTTAATATAAATGGTTTACGTGCTAGACCACATCAACTTGAAGCCATTATTGAAAAATATCAGCCAGATGTTATCGGCTTGCAGGAAATTAAAGTTGCTGATGAGGCTTTTCCTTATGAAATTACAGAAAACTTAGGTTATCACGTATTTCATCACGGACAGAAAGGTCATTATGGCGTGGCATTATTGACTAAACAAGAACCTAAAGCGGTTCGTCGCGGTTTTCCAACAGACAATGAAGATGCACAAAAACGTATTATTATGGCTGATTTGGAAACTGAATTTGGCTTATTGACTGTCATTAATGGCTATTTCCCTCAAGGGGAAAGTCGTGCGCACGAGACTAAATTTCCAGTTAAAGAGAAATTTTATGCGGATCTTCAACAGTATTTAGAAAAAGAACACGATAAATCTAATCCGATTTTAATTATGGGCGATATGAATATTAGCCCAAGTGATTTAGATATTGGTATCGGCGATGAAAATCGTAAACGTTGGTTACGCACAGGTAAATGTTCTTTCTTACCAGAAGAACGAGCGTGGTATCAACGTTTGTACGATTACGGATTAGAAGACAGTTTCCGTAAGCTGAACCCAACAGCAAATGATAAATTCTCGTGGTTTGATTACCGTTCTAAAGGTTTTGATGATAATCGAGGTTTACGAATTGATCATATTTTAGTAAGTCAAAAATTGGCTGAACGCTGTGTCGATGTGGGTATTGCATTAGATATTCGAGCAATGGAAAAACCTTCTGATCACGCACCGATTTGGGCTGAATTTAAATAGGAAAGCGAAATGGATATGGCAAATTGGCAGAATTATCGTTCTACCGTGAACGGTATGCCTGCCGTGTTTACCGCAAATATTGAAGATGTTGAAAAATATCACGGTAAAGGTCTCGATAAAATAGTGCAGTTTACTATTGATTATCAGGCTGATGATGAAACGGGTTTACCCTCAGAAGTTGAATACGATAAGTTAATTAACCGTGTATTTAAAATTTTGACACAACTCACCGCACTTCCAAATGTATTTTTTGCGGGGCATTTTATTTGTAATTCTCAAATAAAAATACATTTTTATTGTAAGCACGAAAATCTTATTGTAGAAACTTTACAACAAATTGATTTTGTTAAAGATATTAATGTTCAAAAGGATTTAATTTGGGATACTTATTTTGACTTTTTGCTTGCTTCTCCATTAGAGATTAAGTTAAATGCAACGGAGGAGTTACTTGATTTATTAAAAAGTAAAGGTCGTAATTTAAGTGATACCTATTTAGTAGAGCATAGTTTTCATTTTGATGAAGAGCAGAAAATGTTCCCTTTTATGGATGAACTGAGTTTAGGGGATTATTCTTTCACAACATTACAATATTCTGCACAAGCGATTCAGTTTAATGAAGATGACGAACCTTATTTCTTGGTAAAATTAGAGCAAGAAATTTCATTAGAAAATAGCGAAATTTTTGAGCAAGTAGAACGTTTTGAAAAATTGGCTGAACAATTTTCGGGAGAGTATATGGGTTGGGAATGTGATTCTTTAATGGATGCGAACAAGCAGTTGAATTAGTTGTTTGAGATACTCGTACGTCATAAAAAAGAGAGATATTTATCTCTCTTTTTTAATGTAATTTAACTTTTCTGCGTATTTTTCGCATTAATAAAAATACCCACGGCCATAGTAAACCAGAAGCGAATGCGCCCAAGATGGCTTGCCAATGAAAAAAAGCAGTATGGAGTGAAAATTCAACTAAGAAAATAAGTAATCTTATAATGAAGACGAAAAGTACAACCAATAAACTTTGGAACCAAAGTGATAAATTTCGCAGAATTAAATAGTTTTTGGCAATGATATACATACTCGTAGAAAGTACGAGAGCGTGAACGCCTAATGTAGAGCCTAATACTAAATCCCAAGTTAATCCGAGTAAAAATGACCAGCCTATACTAACTTTATTGGGAATTGCTAATATCCAATAAAGTAATACAAGTACAAGCCACGCAGGCTTTAGCATTTGGAAACCAACTGGCCAAGGTGCAAGTTCTAATACAAAGGCAATAACAAAGAAGCTTAAAATAGTGAACCATTGTAAAATAAATCGTGTTTGCATTAGTCTTCTATCCTTTCTTCTTGCTGTTCTATGGGAAGATCTTCTTCATTTTGAAGGAAATCTGTTGGAATATCTGGTTCAATAATGGTTTTTTCTTTATTTTCTGGAAAGTCTTCTTCTGTTAAGGGTGTTTTTTTCACTCTATAATTTGCTTCATTAGCTTGGCTTTCTAAACGTTTTTGCACCAGATTGCGAACTTCTTCTGGCGATATTGATTTTACTTTTGATATATCTAGGTTACTTGGCCAAAGTAAAAGTACGTAACGTAAACGTTCTAATAAAGCTAAAGGTTTAGCTTTAACTATCGCAAAGTAATTAGAGCTATCACGCGAAACGCTTTGTACAACGGCTACGGGATAGCCTTCAAGAAAACGTCCACCAAGCCCAGAAGTTACGAGAAGATCGCCTTTTTCTATATCAACGGAACGAGGCACGTTATCGAGGCTTAGTTCATCGGTATGCCCAGTCCCACTTGCAATGACACGAACATCATTGCGTAGAACTTGCACTGGAATTGAGTGTGTTACGTCTGTGAGTAGCAGTACTCGGCTAGTATTTTCGCCCACGGAAATAATTTGTCCAATGACGCCTTTTTCATCAATGACAGGCTGACCTACATAAGCACCGTCTTTTTCGCCTTGATTAATCACAATTTGTTGGCGATAAATATCTGTTTCTGCAGTAAGAACTTCGGCAATTTTTTTGTATTCATCAGTTCTTAACGGAGAATTTAATAAAAGGCGTAATCGCTGATTTTCGACTTTGAGTTGATCAAGTAAAAGTAAATCTGCATTTTTTTCCAAAAGCTGTTGGCGTAGTACTTTGTTTTCAATTTGTAATTTATTGGTATCAACAAGATTTTCTGAAACACCATCTAAGATGCTTCGAGGACTATTTGCAAGATAATATAAACCGCCTATTGCCGTTTCCATTGCACTACGTGCTTTCGTTATTGAGTTATTACGTCCATCAGCTAAAATTAGGGCAATAGATGCAAAGATAGCGATAAGTAAACGAATGCCTAGGGGAGGGGCTTTGCTAAAAATGGGTTTCATTAAACGTTCTCTTGTTGAATGAAAAAAATGAAAGGAAAAGTGCGGTTATTTTTAACCGCACTTTTTGTTCATATTCTAATTAAATTTCATCACTAAAAATATCGCCGCCGTGCATATCGATCATTTCTAATGCTTCGCCACCACCACGAGCAACACAGGTTAATGGATCTTCTGCGATGATAACAGGGACACCAGATTCTTTAGAAAGTAAAATATCAATATTACGTAATAAAGCACCACCGCCAGTTAAGACCATACCACGTTCGAAAATGTCTGCTGCGTGTTCTGGTTGGCATTCTTCAAGTGCCGTTCGAACCGCTGCTACAATACCATTTAATGGTTGTTGAATGGCTTCTAGGACATCACGTGATGTTAAAGTAAATGAACGTGGCGCACCTTCGGCTAAATTATGTCCGTGTACTTCCATTTCTTTAATTTCGTCATCTTCTTGAATATAAGCAGAACCAATTTCTTGTTTGATGCGTTCGGCGGTAGGTTCCCCGATAACCGAGCCAAAAGTGCGGCGAACATAAGAAATAATTGCTTCATCAAAACGGTCACCACCGATACGCACGGAAGATGAATATACAATCCCATTTAAGGAAATTACAGCCACTTCTGTCGTACCACCACCGATGTCAATTACCATTGAGCCAACGGCGGTAGAAACGGGTAATTTAGCCCCAATTGCCGCTGCCATTGGTTCTTCAATTAAATATACTTCGCGCGCACCCGCTCCAATTGCTGATTCTTTAATTGCACGACGTTCTACTTGTGTTGCACCAGCTGGCACACATACTAATACGCGTGGGCTTGGGCGCATAAAATTACCGCTATGAACTTGTTTGATAAAGTATTGCAACATTTTTTCTGTCACAAAAAAGTCTGCAATAACGCCATCTTTCATCGGACGAATTGCGACAATACTTTTTGGAGTACGACCTAACATTAATTTGGCTTCTTTACCCACAGCTGCAATGCTTTTTAATGTGCCTACGCGATCTTGACGAATCGCAACAACAGAGGGTTCATCAAGTACAATACCCTGTCTTTTGACATAAATTAAAGTATTAGCTGTACCTAAATCAATAGAAAGATCGTTTGAAAACAACCCACGAATTTTTTTAAATAACATAATTATACCGTTTAAAATGAAAGTTAGTTTTGTTTGACAAAAAAGTAGAAAATGACTTTGTCAAACATACAAAAAATTGCGCTAAATGTATCAAAAAAAGCGTTGCGATTACAGTGTTTTTTAGCGTTTTTTATCGCAGTTGCCATTGCCCTTTGTCTTGTAGAATTAATTGTTGTTGATGTAAGGTTTTTAGGGTTGAACGGTGTCCCACACTGATGATCGTCGTTTGTGGTAGTTCTTGTTGTAACAATTGATACATCGCAAATTCTAAACCTTCATCCATACTTGCTGTGGCTTCATCTAAAAATGCCACCGCTGGTTTGTGTAGAATTAATCGTGCAAACGCCAAACGTTGTTGTTCGCCAAGAGAAAGAATACGCGTCCAGTCTTGTTCTTTTTCTAATTGTTCAGTTAAATGCCCTAGTTGCACTTTATTTAATATTTCTATCGCTTGCGTATGTGAAATATTGTCAGCGTTATTTGGATAAGCTAATGCTAACATTAAATTTCCTTGTGGCACATACGGCTTTTGTGACAAGAAAAGCTGACTGTGCGTAGGGCAATTTATTTCCCCCTCTGCGTAGCTCCAAAGCCCCGCAATGGTGCGTAAAAGCGTGGTTTTTCCTGCCCCAGATTTTCCTTGAATAAGTAAACTTGTTCCTTGCGGTAAGGTAATGTTTAGATGTTTAATTAGTGTATGACCTAATGGATTTTGAATACTTAAATTTTTGAAAATCACATCTGTTGGATGACTGTGGATCTGTGTTTGTGATTTATTATTTACTTTTTCAATGGCATAACTGAACCCAGTTAAACGATCGAGCGTTGCTTTATAGCTTGCAAAATTATCATAAGTATTGCGGAAGAAGGAAAGATTTGCGTGTAACTGACCAAATACTTGTAAGGTTTGCATTAGATCGCCAAGTTTTATTTGTTTTTCAAAGTAACGTCCAACTTGAATTAACAATGGAAAAACCACGGAAATTTGGCTTACGACTAAGTTAAATCCTGAAAATTTTAGTGTTCTAAATACAATAATCCACATATTATGAATGACAGCATTGAACTGCTGATAAAGCTGATTTTTTTCGACTTTTTCGCCCGCATAAAAAGCAATGCTTTCGGCATATTCTTTTATGCGAATTAAAGAATAACGATAGTTTGCGTTTAGGAGTTCATTAATAAAATTCAAGGATATTAATGGACGACCGAGCCAAAATGCGATGAGGGTTGTGAAGATGACATAACCAAACACTAAAAATACCATCATATGCGGAATTTCCACGCCAAGTACCATCATTGGACCGGCTAATCCCCATAATAAAATCGTATAAGAGATCATAGAGGTTACCGCATCAATGACACCAGTGCTTAAAGAAAGCGTGGTTTTTACATAAGATTGCACATCTTGTTGAATACGTTGATCGGGGTTATCAAGATTTTCTGATAAATATTGTGTTTTGTAATAGGCACGATGTGCCATCCATTTATCAACAAGCTGTTCGTTAAGCCATTCAATCCAGTTGATGACGAAACGTTGCTCTAAATAATAGCTTACTAATGCTGCTGAAACAGAACTTGCGGCAATGCCACAGAATAAGCCCATTTGTTGCCAAAATACATGTTCATTAAATTCTTGCAATGATGTGTACATATTTTTGTACCACTCAGAATGTACAAGGCTGATACGTACGCTAAGTAGCGTCATTGCAACAATGAGAAGAAAGAATAAGATAGGTTTTATACTACGTTTAGGCGAAAGATAACCACCTGCAAACATCCAAAATTGTCTTCCCCATTGAGTAAAACGCACCAAAAGAAAAATGCCAAAACTAAAGACGACTGAGGTGATGGCTAGCGTTTGTAAAATCCAAATAAGAGAAGTAATGGCTTCTTGGCTGTAATCCATAAATATTCCATCCGAGCTAAAAGTGCGGTGAAAAATAACCGCACTTTTTGTAAAAGGGTCAAAATTTTCGGTATTGTAGAGTCTATGCTCAATTTCGCAAGAAAAAATGTGACGAATGTAGCATTTTTTGAGTTTGGTTAAGGTTTTCAAAAAGTAACTTGGATATAATCCAAAGGAGTTAAATTTCATTTCTAAGGGGTCAATATGAGTGATATTGCGATCACTATTAGCCTTCTTGCCCTCGTCGCCGTAATCGGCTTATGGATCGGGCATTGGAAGATCCGCGGGGTTGGGCTTGGCATTGGTGGCGTGCTGTTTGGCGGCATTATTGTTGCCCATTTCACTAATCAATATGGCTTGAAACTGGATGCGCATACGCTGCATTTTGTGCAAGAATTTGGTTTAATTTTATTTGTTTATACTATTGGTATTCAGGTTGGGCCGGGCTTTTTTTCTTCTTTACGAAAATCTGGTTTAAAGCTAAATGCCTTTGCCATTTTGATTATTGTGCTGGGTTCAATTGCCGTGGTTCTTGTACGTAAAATTGCGGATGTTCCACTTGATATTGCCTTAGGTATTTATTCTGGTGCTGTTACTAATACGCCTGCGTTGGGGGCTGGACAACAAATTTTAGCAGAATTAGGTGTGCCGCAAACCACTGTAACTATGGGGATGTCTTATGCAATGGCTTATCCATTCGGTATTTGCGGTATTTTGCTTGCAATGTGGTTAATCCGCTTATTTTTTAAAGTCAAAGTGGACGATGAAGCGGCACGTTTTAATGCGGAGAGCAGTCAAGATAAAGAAAGTTTACATAATATTTCTTTAAAAGTGACGAACCAAAATTTAGATGGTCTGACGTTAATTCAAATTCCTGGATTTAGTGATGAAGAAGTCGTATGTTCACGTTTAAAACGCGATGATATGGAAATTGTTCCAAAGGCAAGTACTGAAATTCGTATCAACGATATTTTACAATTAGTGGGCGATGATAATTCGCTTGCTAAAATGCGTTTAATTATCGGACACGAAGTTGATGCACCAACCGTTGCCTATAGTGGCGAAATTCGTTCTGAGCGTGTGGTGGTAACGAATGAAAAAGTATTAGGCAAAAAGATCCGTGCCTTAGGCATTCATCAAAAATATGGGGTTGTGATTTCACGTTTAAATCGTGCAGGGATTGAGTTAGTTCCAACGGGAAATACCACACTGCAATTTGGCGATGTGCTACATATGGTCGGACGCAGTGATGTACTAAATCAGGCTATTTCAGTCATTGGTAATGCACAACAAAAATTGCTTCAAGTGCAAATGTTACCTGTGTTTATCGGCATTGGTTTAGGAGTACTCGTTGGTTCGATTCCATTCTATATTCCAGGTTTCCCTGTTGCGTTAAAATTAGGGCTTGCTGGCGGGCCATTGGTGGTTGCGTTGATCTTAGCGAGAATTGGCACGATTGGTAAACTTTACTGGTTTATGCCGCCTAGTGCTAACTTGGCGTTACGCGAAATTGGGATTGTTCTTTTCTTGGCTGTGGTCGGTTTAAAATCAGGCGGAAGTTTCTTTGATACCTTGTTGAATGGCTCTGGTCTTGAATGGATGGGATACGGTATTTTTATCACCTTTATTCCATTAATGATTACCGGTATTTTGGCTCGTCTATATGGCAAACTGAATTACCTTACAATCTGTGGTTTACTTGCAGGTTCAATGACGGATCCTCCCGCTTTAGCATTTGCTAATGAAATTAAAGAAGATAACGGTGCTGCAGCACTTTCTTATGCCACTGTGTATCCGTTAGTGATGTTCTTGCGAATAATGTCGCCGCAGTTATTAGCTGTGTTATTGTGGGCGGCATAGCCAAAATAAGTTCAATTTATACAAACAAAAGCGCGGTTAATTTCGCG
The DNA here is from genome assembly GCF_049821985.1 of Haemophilus sp. HN_Hi10. Classification (NCBI taxonomy): domain Bacteria; kingdom Pseudomonadati; phylum Pseudomonadota; class Gammaproteobacteria; order Pasteurellales; family Pasteurellaceae; genus Haemophilus; species Haemophilus sp. HN_Hi10. The sequence continues at coordinate 913,744 of NZ_CP187495.1, forward strand.
CTTATTTTTTGTGTGGATTTTGCGCAAGAGGGTATTCAATGATAGAATTCCGCACTTTTATTGCGAAGTGAGAACAAAATGGCGTTAGTTGAATTTTTGATGGAAACCTTAGAAGGGTTAAAGGGAACAGATATTGTACATTTTGATGTACGTGGAAAATCATCGATTACGGATAATATGATTATTTGCACGGGTACATCGAGCCGCCAAGTTTCTGCAATGGCAGATAATTTAATCACAGAATGTAAAAAAGCAGGTTTTGAAACCTTTGGCGAAGAAGGTAAAAATACTGCAGATTGGATTGTGGTGGATCTTGGTCAAGCTATCGTACATATTATGCAACGTGACGCCCGTGAAATGTATCAATTAGAGAAACTTTGGGCGTAAATATTAGTAAAGTGCGGTGAAAAATAACCGCACTTTTTAGATAAGGATGACTTGTGAAAATCACGTTAATTGCTGTTGGAACAAAAATGCCTTCTTGGGTTACAACGGGTTTTGAGGAATATCAACGCCGTTTCCCAAAAGATATGCCTTTTGAACTGATTGAAATCCCAGCAGGTAAGCGTGGAAAAAATGCTGATATTAAACGTATTTTAGAGCAAGAAGGTAAGGCGATGTTAGCTGCCTGTGGAAAAGGCAAAGTCGTGACGTTAGATATTCCTGGTAAACCTTGGACGACACCGCAGTTAGCCGAGCAATTAGAAGCGTGGAAAAATGATGGTCGCGATGTTTGTTTGTTGATTGGTGGGCCTGAGGGGCTTTCGCCAGAATGTAAAGCCGCTGCAGAGCAAAGTTGGTCGCTTTCGCCATTGACATTACCTCACCCACTTGTTCGTGTTGTAGTGGCTGAAAGTTTGTATCGCGCGTGGTCGCTCACTACTAATCATCCTTATCATCGAGAATAATACATCCTTATTTTTAGCCAGATGAATTTAAAAAAATTTTTCAATACGCCAACTCATGAGCCGTTCCGCGATAAAAAAGCGGAGCGTAACCTTTTTGCACGCCGAACTTTAGTGGCTTTTTTGGGGATTTTGCTACTAACAGGTGTTTTATTCACCAATATTTATCAGCTACAGATTGTTAATTTCGATACTTACCGAACGCGTTCTAATGGTAACCGAATTAAATTATTACCTTTACCGCCAACGCGTGGCTTAATCTATGATCGTTACGGTAAATTATTAGCCGAAAATCTTACTTTTTTTGGTTTATACATTGTGCCGGAAAAAACTGAAAATTTAGACCGCACTTTAGATGAATTACGCTACATTGTGGGATTGACGGATAATGATATTGAACATTTTAAAAAAGAACGTCGCCGCGGAACGCGTTATACACCGATTTTATTAAAGCCGAATTTAACAGAAGAACAAATTTCACGCTTTGCGGTAAATGGCTACCAATACCCGAGTTTAGAGGTACGTCCTTATTTCAAACGCCATTATTTATATGGCGAAACAATGGCGCATATTTTGGGATATGTAGGTAAAATGAATGATAAAGATGTAGAACGTTTGAAACGAGAGGATAAATTTGCGAATTATGCGGGGAACGATATTGGAAAATTGGGTATTGAACGTTATTACGAGGATATACTGCAAGGTACCACGGGTTTTGAAGAAGTAGAAATTAATAATCGCGGCAAAGTAATCCGTACTTTGCGTAGCCGACCTGCTGTGGCGGGAAAAAGTATTCATTTAACTATTGATTTGGCATTACAGCGTTATATTACTGAACTTTTATCGGGACTAAAAGGTGCTGTAGTTGTGCTTGATCCGAAAGATAGTAGTGTATTAGCGATGGTATCTACACCAAGTTATGATAATAATTTATTTGTTGATGGTATTTCCTCCGAAGATTATAAACGTTTATTAAATGATCCTGCTCGTCCGCTTTATAGTCGTGCGACACAAGGTGCGTATCCGCCCGCTTCAACAGTCAAACCTTTTATTGCAGTAGCCGCACAAACTGAAAATGTGATTACACCAAACACAACGATTTTTGATCCGGGATATTGGGTATTACCTAACTCCACAAAACGTTTTCGTGATTGGAAAAAAACAGGCCACGGAGATACGGATTTGAATAAAGCGATTACTGAATCCTCTGATACTTATTTTTATCAAGTGGCTTATAATATGGGTATTGATCGTCTTTCTAATTGGATGAAGGATTTTGGTTTTGGTATGCCAACGGGGATTGAAATTCAAGAAGAAACGGCTGCCAATATGCCAACTCGAGAATGGAAACAAAAACGCTATAAACGCCCTTGGGTACAAGGCGATACGATTTCGGTTGGGATTGGTCAAGGTTATTGGACGGCAACACCACTACAAGTAGCAAAAGCGACGACGATATTGGTCAATAATGGCAAAGTAAATACACCGCATTTGATGAAAGCAATTGAGGGGGCAGTTCTAGAGCCTTATGAAGATCCGTTAATTTATCCTGATATTAGTACACCTAAAGTGACGGCTTGGGAGGCAGCGAAACGCGGTATGTACAATGTTGTTAATGCTGCAAATGGAACTGGGCGAAAAGCCTTTGCAGATGCCAATTATCGTGTTGCAGGAAAATCTGGTACTGCTCAAGTGTTTAGTTTAAAAGAAAATGAAAAATATAATGCGGTGGGATTGAAAAAAGAATTACATGATCACGCATGGTTTACCGCATATGCGCCTTATGAAAACCCTAGATTGGTTGTGACAGTGATTTTAGAAAATGCAGGTGGTGGTTCAAGTAATGCCGCACCGTTAGCGCGTAAAGTGATGGATTACTATTTAAATCAGCGTTTACCACAAGTTGAAAAATATAATGTACCTATTCAGCAAAAAAAAGATTTGTCACAAGAGAGCGAACAAATAAATGGAAGATAAAATCCCTTTTTGGTTGCGTGTTTGGCAACGTTTGCATATTGATTTTTGGCTGTTTATCGGACTTCTTGCAATAACGGCTTATGGTATGCTGGTGTTATATAGTGCATCAGGTGCCAGTGAAATGATGTTTAATAACCGAATTATTCAGGTTTTACTTGGATTTATTGTTATGCTGTTAATGGCTCAATTTCCACCAAGATTTTACCAACGCATCGCACCTTATCTTTATTTAATTGGTTTTGTGTTGTTGATCTTAGTAGATGCTATTGGCACGACAAGTAAAGGTGCGCAGCGTTGGCTTGATCTGGGATTTATTCGTTTTCAACCCTCTGAAATTGTAAAGCTTGCGGTGCCATTAATGGTCGCTGTGTATTTAGGTAATCGACCACTTCCACCTAAATTAAGTGAAACATTTATTGCGATTGCAATGATTATGATTCCGACTTTACTTGTAGCTATACAACCTGATTTAGGCACATCAATTTTGGTAAGTGCGTCAGGTTTATTTGTAGTATTTTTAGCTGGAATGAGCTGGTGGCTTATTTTAGCTGCAGTGATTGGTCTGGCTGGGTTTATTCCGATCATGTGGTTATATCTAATGCACGATTATCAACGTACTCGTGTACTTACATTATTAGATCCAGAAAAAGATCCTCTCGGTGCAGGCTATCATATTTTGCAATCAAAAATTGCGATTGGTTCTGGTGGATTAAACGGAAAAGGCTGGATGCAGGGGACTCAATCACAATTAGAATTTTTGCCCGAACCTCATACAGATTTTATTTTTGCGGTAATGGGTGAAGAGCATGGAATGATTGGTTTCTTGATTTTAATAGCGATTTACTTATTTATTATTGTGCGTGGTTTAATGATTGCTGTAAATGCTCAAACTTCTTTTGGGCGTATTCTTGCTGGTGCAACGACATTAATTTTCTTTGTCTATGTATTTGTTAATATTGGAATGGTGAGCGGTATTTTGCCTGTTGTGGGTGTGCCATTACCTTTATTTAGCTATGGTGGTACATCTTATGTTGCTATTATGGCGAGCTTTGGTTTACTGATGTCTATTCATACGCACAAAAGTCAATTTATGAAAAGGAACTAATTTCATTTTTTTCTTTCTTAAAGAGAGACTAAATGAAAAGCGTCAATACTTATGAAATTAAAAACTTGGTTAAATTTGACCGCACTTTCGCTGTTTATGGTAGGCATTAATCTTCCAGTGCAAGCGAATACACAAAAAATGTATGGCATTCGAGGTGATAATCTGTCTATTACTACTAAAATGCCAACACCAATTACTTATTCGGTGAAAGGGAAAACCTATACGACTAAAAGTGGAGATGATGCCAAATTTTATATAAAAGAAGGAGTGGCGAGTTACTACCATTCTAAGTTTAATGGTCGCAAGACGGCAAATGGTGATATTTATCGTGCTACACAATTTACTGCAGCACATAAAACATTACCAATGAATTCTTATGCTTTGGTCACAAATCTGAATAATAATCGTAAAGTTATCGTTCGTATTAATGATCGTGGACCTTTCAGTGATAAACGTTTAATTGATCTTTCGCACGCTGCAGCAAAAGAAATTGGCTTAATTTCCCACGGCACTGGACAGGTAAGGATTGAGGCGTTGCACGTTGCTAAAAATGGAAATTTATCAGGTGCAGCCACAAAAACACTGGCTAAACAAGCAAAAACTCAGGAAGCTGCCGATCGTTTAGTATTAAAATCTAACACGTTTTCCGATAAGTCGCTTCAGGCTACAAATGAAAAAAAAGGAACTGAATTTTACCGTTTGAAAATGCTTGAACTAACCTCTCGTAGCCAAGCAAATAAGTTAATTACGCAACTTGCGTTAGCGAATATTCAGGCTGAAGTAAATCGCTCGGGAAATAAATATGAAATTCATATTGGGCCTTTTGATGACAAAACAAAAATGGCACAAGTGAGAACTAAATTACAAAAAATGGCAAATAATAAGCCATTAATTGTTTATACGTATAAAAATTAATTGTAGGAAGATCTTATGTTGAAAAGAACAACAAAAATCGCATTTTTATCTGGATTTGTGGCATTTAGCACTTTTTCCGTATCTGCTGAAGATATTCAGTTTGCTGTAATGCCTCCACAAATTACGGCTCAAACGTATGTACTGATGGATTATAATTCAGGCGCAATTTTGACCGCACTTAATCCAGATCAACGTCAATATCCTGCATCACTGACTAAAATGATGACAAGTTATGTAGTTGGTGTCGCATTAAAACAAGGCAAAATCCATAATACTGATATGGTGACTATTGGCGAGAGTGCGTGGGGACGTAATTTCCCTGACTCATCAAAAATGTTTTTAGATTTAAATACACAAGTATCTGTAGCAGATTTGAATCGAGGCGTGATTGTTGTTTCTGGAAATGATGCAACAGTGGCTTTAGCCGAACATATTTCTGGCAATGTACCGAACTTTGTAGAAACAATGAATAAATATGTTCAAAAATTTGGTTTGAAAAATACGAATTTCACTACGCCACATGGTTTGGACGATCCAAATCAATATTCTTCCGCGCGTGATATGGCAATTATTGGTGCGCATATTATTCGTGATTTACCTGAAGAATATAAAATTTACTCAGAAAAAGATTTCACATTTAACAAGATTAAACAACCTAACCGTAATGGCTTACTGTGGGATAAAACTATCAATGTTGATGGGATGAAAACGGGTCACACCAGTCAAGCAGGATATAACTTAGTTGCTTCTGCGACGACACCAAACAATATGCGTTTGATTTCAGTGGTAATGGGGGTTCCAACTTATAAAGGTCGTGAAGTAGAAAGTAAAAAACTTTTACAATGGGGTTTTGCTAATTTTGAAACCTTTAAAACTTTAGAAGCAGGTAAAGTCATTTCAGAGCAACCTGTTTATTATGGTGATAAAGGTAGCGTGAAATTGGGAACGCTACAAGACCGCTTTATCACTATTCCGAAAGGTAAACAAAATGAGCTTAAAGTGCGCTATGAGTTAGAAGGTAAAAACTTACAAGCACCTTTAGCAAAAGGACAAATTGTAGGGAAAGTCGTTTATCAATTAGAAGGCAAGGATATTGCAGCGGTAAACTTACAAGTAATGGATGAAGTTGGCGAAGCCGGTATTTTCGGAAAAGCTTGGGATTGGCTGGTGCTCACTGTAAAAGGCTTGTTTGCATAAAATATCTGAGAAATTACCGCACTTTTTTAATTAAGAGATTACGTACTATGTGGGTAGTTTGCCATCCACGCATAATTTTTATTACTGAGAAATAATATGACAACGGAAAACGATTACGCAAAACTTAAAGAATTAATGGAATTTCCAGCAAAAATGACCTTTAAAGTTGCTGGGATTAATCGAGAAGGGTTAGCACAAGATCTTATACAAGTGGTTCAAAAATATATTAAAGGCGATTATATTCCTAAGGAAAAACGCAGTAGTAAAGGCACTTATAATTCGGTATCAATCGACATTATTGCTGAAAACTTTGAGCAGGTAGAAACACTTTATAAAGAACTGGCTAAAGTTGAAGGCGTGAAAATGGTTATCTAGTATGAATAATTCCCTTATCGTTCGTCAGTTAGGATTGCAAGATTATCAAGAAATTTGGCATAAAATGCAGAATTTTACAGATAGTCGAACCGAGGAAACGCAAGACGAAATTTGGTTGGTGCAGCATCCTCCTGTATTTACCCAAGGGCAAGCAGGTAAACCAGAGCATCTTTTACAACGTAGTGAAATACCTGTAGTGCAGTCCGATCGTGGTGGGCAAATAACCTATCATGCACCCGGTCAGCAAGTGATGTATGTGCTCATTGATATTAAGCGTCATGAGAATTTAAATGTACGTCAATTAGTTACCGCACTTGAACAAACGGTGGTAAAAACCTTAGCTGAATATGGTATTGAAAGCTATCCAAAACCTGATGCACCAGGTGTGTATGTGGATGGAAAAAAGATTTGTTCTCTTGGACTACGTATTCGTCGTGGTTGCTCTTTTCACGGGCTAGCATTGAATATTAATATGGATCTGAATCCATTTCATTATATTAACCCATGTGGCTATGCTGGTCTTGAAATGTGTCAATTAGCGGATTTTGTTAATCAAGATGAGGCTAATTGCGATAAGGTTTCAGCAAAATTAATTAAACACTTCGCCGAACTTTTAGGCTATAATGTAACAACTTTATAACATTTTATAAAAAGTAAATGCCCAACTTGGGCATTTTTATTTAGGAAAATACTATGTCTACTCCTTTCAAAATGGAACGCGGTGTAAAATATCGCGATGCGGCAAAAACCTCAATTATTCCCGTAAAAAATATCGATCCTAATCAAGAGCTATTAAAAAAACCAGAATGGATGAAAATTAAACTTCCAGCAAGTTCAGCTAAAATTGAAAGCATTAAAAATGGAATGCGCCGTCACGGGCTACATTCTGTTTGTGAGGAAGCATCTTGTCCAAATTTACACGAATGTTTTAATCATGGAACTGCAACTTTTATGATTTTAGGTGCAATTTGTACGCGCCGTTGTCCATTCTGTGATGTGGCTCACGGTAAACCATTACCGCCCGATCCTGAAGAACCACAAAAATTGGCAGAAACGATTCAAGATATGAAACTTAAATATGTGGTAATCACATCGGTGGATCGTGATGACTTACCTGATCGTGGTGCAGGTCATTTTTCTGAATGTGTAAAAGCTGTGCGCGAGCTTAACCCTAACATCAAGATTGAAATTTTAGTGCCAGATTTTCGTGGTCGCGTTACACAGGCTTTAGAAAAATTAAAAGATAATCCGCCAGATGTCTTTAATCACAATTTAGAAAATGTACCGCGCTTATATAAAGAAATTCGTCCTGGTGCGGATTACGAGTGGTCACTTAAATTATTGCGTGAATTCAAAGAAATGTTCCCAAATATCCCAACCAAATCTGGTTTAATGGTGGGATTAGGAGAAACTAACGAGGAAATTTTGCAAGTAATGCAAGATTTACGAGATAATGGTGTAACGATGCTGACATTAGGGCAATATCTCCAACCTAGCCGTCACCATTTGCCCGTTGCGCGTTATGTTCCGCCTACCGAGTTTGATATATTTCGTGATAAAGCTAATGAAATGGGCTTTGAACATGCAGCTTGTGGACCATTTGTTCGATCTTCTTATCATGCTGATTTACAAGCCAGTGGCGGATTAGTGAAATAATTTAAAACTACGCGGAATTAAACCGCACTTTTTGCTTCTTACAAAAGTGCGGTTTATTTTTACAACTCAGAGTAACCGCCAATATTGCCTATTCATTAATCAACTATTAAGCCTATCATCATTTCCGCAATTTTAAGGAAAAGGATATCAAGAAAATAGTATTTTTAACTTATATGATCGAGTACCATGTAAGTTTTTGAAAAAAAGAAAATATCTATAAATTATTCAATGTATAATGCAGTGTGAAGATAATATTAGATTATAAAGTTGGGGAAAATATGAGCTTATCTTGTATCGTAATTTGCTCATCGCTTATAATAACTCTATACTACTAACTTGGTAGTGATGTTATGTTTTCTTCTTTTTTGGAGAGTCGATGCAATTTGAGCGAATTTCTACTGAACAAAAAAAACTTTCTCTCATTCAGACATTTTTACATCAAAATGCGCTTAAATTAGATGAACAAATCGAGTATTTTGTTGTTGGCTATAATGATAACGAACAAATCGTTGTCTGTGGAGGTTTAGCAGGCAATATCATAAAATGTGTTGCGATTGATGAGTCTTTGCGTGGTAGCGGTGTTGCCCTGCAATTAATTACTGAATTGGTTGATTTAGCTTACACGCTAAAACGCCCACACCTTTTTATTTATACAAAACCCGAATATGCAACGTTGTTCAAATCTTGCGGTTTTTATATCATCTCTGATGCCAATCCTTATGTAGTATTGTTAGAAAATAGTGCTATGCGTTTACAAAAACAATGCTCATTATGGGAGAAAATGCGTGTGGATGGTAATCGAATTGGCTCGATTGTAATGAACGCGAATCCATTTACCTTAGGTCATCGTTATTTAATTGAGCAAGCATTACAACAATGTGATCATCTGCATTTATTTATTGTTGGTGAAGACGCATCGCAATTTTCTTACGCTGAACGATTTGAAATGGTTAAACAAGGTATTTTCGATTTACCCAATATCACTCTTCATTCTGGCTCTGACTATATTATTTCTCGTGCAACATTTCCAAATTATTTCCTAAAAGATCAATTAATTACAGATGAAAGTTATTTTGAGGTTGATCTGAAGTTATTCCGTTTACATATTGCTCAGGCTTTGGGCATAACACATCGCTTTGTTGGTACTGAGCTAAATTGTCCCGTCACTGCCGAATATAATCGCCAAATGCATTATTGGTTAAGGGATGCCGAAATGAATGCAGCAAAAATAAATGTTATCGAGATACCTAGAAAAACAGCAAGCAACCAGATTATTTCTGCTTCTACAGTACGAAAGCATTTGGCTGAAAAAAATTGGGCTCAACTCGCAGAGTTTGTGCCTATGACTACGTTAAATTATTTACAAAAGTGCGGTCGTTTTTAAATACATTTTTATTCATCAATATACGGAAGGAAAATCTATGAAAATAACAAAAGTAGCCGTTGCAGGGACACTGGAATCCAGTGATGTTCAAGTACGGGTTCAACCTTTTGATTCACTCGATATTGAAATCAATAGCTCAGTAGCAAAACAATTTGGTGAACAAATTGAAGCGACAGTTCGTGAAGTATTAGCAAAACTTGGCATTACAGCAGCACAAGTCATTGTAGAAGACAAAGGGGCGTTAGATTGCGTGTTACAAGCTCGAGTAAAAGCTGCTGCAATGCGTGCAACTGATGAAATGATTAACTGGGAGGCTGTGTTATGAAATTAAGAAGAAGTATGTTATTTGTGCCAGGCTCAAATGCCGCCATGTTAAGTAATAGCTTTATTTATAAACCAGATTCCATTATGTTTGACTTAGAAGATGCGGTTGCTCTCAAAGAAAAAGATTCTGCTCGTTTATTAGTCGCTCACGCACTTCAACATCCGCTTTATAAAGAAATTGAGACCGTAGTTCGTGTTAATCCGCTAGATTCTGAATTTGGTTTATTGGATTTGAATGCGGTAGTGCGTGCGGGTGTGGATGTGGTACGTATGCCAAAAACTGAAAACGCGCAAGATGTGTTGGATATGGATCACGTCATTACTGAGATTGAGAAAGCTTGCGGTCGAGAAGCAGGTTCGACTAAAATGCTAGCAGCCATCGAATCACCATTAGGTATCACTCAAGCCAACCAAATAGCTTTCGCTTCTAAACGTTTAATTGGTATCGCATTGGGTGCTGAGGATTACGTACGTAACTTAAAAACCGAGCGTTCACCAGAGGGGATTGAACTGCTTTTTGCTCGTTGTTCTATTTTACAAGCGGCACGTGCGGCTGGCATTCAGGCCTTTGATACCGTATATTCTAACGCGAACAATGAAGAAGGCTTCTTAAAAGAGGCTGCGTTAATTAAACAGCTTGGTTTTGACGGTAAATCCTTAATCAACCCACGCCAAATTGAATTGTTACACAACTTATTTGCACCGACACAAAAAGACGTGGAGCAGGCAAAACGCATTATTGAAGCGGCAGCAGAAGCTGAACGACAAGGGGCTGGTGTTGTTTCGTTAAACGGTAAAATGATTGACGCACCGATTATTGATCGCGCAAAACTTGTATTAGAACGTGCGAAATCAGGTATTCGTGAAGAGTAAAGGGAGATAAAAAGATGACAACAAGAGAACAACGTATTGAAAAATATCACGCTGATCGCTCAGTCTATCAAGCGGTGCCTAAATCTGAATCCCTTTCTCGTACAGCGAAAGATCGCAAACTTTGTACCTCTCTAGAAGAAGCGATTAAACGCTCTGGCTTAAAAGATGGTATGACTGTTTCATTTCATCATGCTTTTCGGGGCGGAGATTTTGTGGTGAATATGGTGATGAATAAAATTGCCGAAATGGGTTTCAAAAATCTGACCCTTGCATCTTCATCTTTAATTGATAGCCACTTCCCGATTGTCGAACATATCAAAAATGGCGTGGTCACCAAAATCTATTCTTCTGGTTTACGCGGTGAACTTGCAGAGCAAATCTCTCGCGGTTTATTGAATGAACCTGTAAATATTCATTCTCATGGCGGACGTGTTCACTTAGTAAAATCTGGCGAATTAAAAATTGACGTTGCTTTTTTAGGCGTACCTTGCTGTGACACATTCGGTAATTCCAATGGATTTACTGGAAAAAGTAAATGCGGCTCTCTAGGCTATGCGCGTGTCGATGCTGAATACGCTGACAAAGTTGTGTTGCTCACAGAGGAATTTGCTGAATACCCGCACCACCCAATCAGCATTGCTCAAGATCAAGTAGATTTAATCGTGCAAGTTGAAACAGTCGGTGACCCGAAAAAAATTGGCGGTGGCGCAACCCGAATGACTACCAATCCACGCGAATTACTCATCGCGCGTAAATGTGCAGAAGTAATTTTTGCCAGTGGTTATTTTAAAGATGGCTTCTCATTACAAACTGGTTCTGGGGGGGCAGCATTAGCTGTTACACGCTTCCTAGAAGAAAAAATGCGTCGTGAAAATATCACTGCCGATTTCGCACTTGGCGGTATTACCGCAAGTATGGTGGCATTACATGAGGCTGGTCTTATTAAAAAATTATTAGATGTTCAAAGTTTTGACTCTGTTGCGGCTGAATCACTTGCTCGCAACCCAAATCATATTGAAGTTTCCGCTAACCAATATGCGAACTATAGTTCCAAAGGGGCATCGGTTGAACGTTTAGATATGGTTATTCTTTCTGCTCTAGAAATCGATACTAAATTTAACGTGAATGTATTGACTGGCTCTGACGGTGTGATTCGCGGTGCATCTGGTGGTCATTGCGATACCGCAGCTTCTGCACAAATAGCAATCATTGTGGCACCATTAGTTCGTGGTCGTATTCCAACCGTGGTGGAAAACGTGATTACCTGTGTAACACCTGGTGAAAACGTCGATATTCTCGTTACCGATCATGGTGTAGCAGTAAATCCTAAACGTCCAGATTTGATAGACGCTTTAAATAAAGCAGATATTCCTTTGTTTACCATTGAACAGCTTTGTGAGCGCGCTTACAGCATTACAGGTAAACCAAAAGAAATTGAGTTTACTAATAAACCTGTGGCTGTTGTTCGTTATCGTGATGGTTCGGTGATTGATACGGTGTATCAAGTTAAAGACTAGAATCAGCATTACAAGCGATCTACTTTCAATAGCCAAAATTAACTCTTGTCTTCCCATGATTATCAGGAAAGGAACCCAAAGAGTTGAAAGGGACTCAATTAGCTCTTTCAGCTTTCGCCAACACCCTATAAATGGAAAGCGTTAAGAAAATTTATTTTTATACAAAAGAGCGGTCAAATTTTGCAGCATTTTTTTACGACATTCTCTACAGAGGGTTCAGAAATTTCACTTGAAGCATTACTTAATGCTCGAGAGGAACGTGCAATTTTACAACAACAGCTTATAACACAATATGGACAAACCTTACTTTGCATCACTTTAACTGCTGTGGGTGGAGTAAAAAAAAATGCTTTGTTGGATTATGTTTTTAGAAAAGCTCTAGAAAATCTGACCGCACTTTTTACTCAGTTAAACATTACAGCAGTAAAAGAAATAATCCGTCCGTTAGAAACGGGGCATGAAGCCTATTTTGTATTACCGATAGATGCTCGTACGCTAAAAGTGCTGATGATTGAATTGGAAGAAAGCATTCCTCTTGCTCGTTTGTGGGATTTAGATGTGTTTAATGCTAAAGGCAATCTACTGAGTCGTACAGATTTTGATCTTTCTCCAAGAACTTGTTTAGTGTGCGGAGAAAATGCAAAAATCTGTGCGAGAACCCACAAGCACGAGATTGATGAGATTGTAGATAAAATTCAATCTCTTGCACAAAATCATGATTTCGCAGAACATATTGGTGAACAAGTTTATCTGGCATTAATACAAGAGGCTCGCTTATCGCCAAAACCTGGTTTAGTGGATGCCATCAATAACGGTTCGCACAAAGATATGAACCTGCATACTTTTGAGCAAAGTGCGATTAGTTTAAAACCTTTTTTTACGCAGTTTGTTCTCAAAGGCATGATGACCGCACATTTGTCTGAAAATCAAATTCTCGCTGAAATTCGTCCTTTAGGTTTATTGGCGGAAAAAGCAATGTTTAAAGTTACTGATGGCGTAAACACCCACAAAGGTGCTATTTTTTCTTTTGGTTTAGTGTGTACGGCAATTGGACGATTATTGGCACAAAAAAGTTTGGCTCAAAGTGCGGTAGATTTTGATGTTAAATTAATCTGCTCACTTGTTGCACAATTTACTCAAGGTTTAACGGATGAACTCAAAAATTATCCTGAACACTTGCCTAGTACGGCTGGAGTGCGTTTATTCCAAAAATATGGCTTAACAGGTGTCCGTGGCGAAGCAGAAAATGGTTTTAATCTCATTCAAACGTTGTTGCCACAATTTGATGAGTACCATCAGTTAGAATGGGAACATCGTTTACTGATTTTGTTGTTGAATTTAATGGCAATTAACTCCGACACTAACGTGGTTCATCGAGGTGGTTTAGCAGGATTGCATTTCATACAGCAAACAGCACGGGATCTGCTTACAGATCAACATCTTGTGACAGATAAAGTAGCACTGACACAAGCATTAATGAAATTTGATACCGCCTGCATTGAACGTAATTTAAGTTCGGGCGGTAGTGCTGATTTATTAGCACTAACAATTTTCTTTTTATCATTTAGAGGTAATTAATATGGCATTATCCAAAAATACAAAACTGGTGATTTTAATGGCTATCCCATTGATCACTTTCTTACTACCTGCTCCTGATGGGCTTTCTTTGATTGCTTGGCGATTACTTGGTGTTTATATCGCCACTATCGTTGGGCTTGTGCTTAAACCTTATGGCGAGCCCGTTATCTTATTGGCTGCAATTGCGGTTTCTGGTGTTATCATCGGTAATACTGAAGGGGCTAAAGAATTGGTTAAAGTCGGCAATATGTTGGATGGTTATAAATCTGGCACAACATGGCTTATTTTTACCGCATTCACTTTGAGTTCAGCATTTGTAATCACAGGTCTAGGTAAACGTATCGCCTATCATATGATCGGCGCAATGGGTAGCACAACCCTACGCTTAGGCTATGTTACCATGTTCTTAGATCTTTTACTCTCGCCAGCAACGCCCTCTAACACCGCACGTTCAGGTGGGATTATCTTTCCAATCATTAATAGCGTAGTGGTTGCTCTTGGTTCAGATCCAGAAAAAAGCCCGAAAAAAGCAGGGCGTTATTTGATGATGAACGTATATATGGTGGTTAAAACTACCTCTTATATTTTCTTAACCGCAATGGCGCCTAATGCCTTAGCTCTTTCATTAATGGCACCAATTCTTGGTTTTGAAACCACTTGGATCAAATGGTTCTTAGCTGCATCCGTACCCGGCTTACTCTGCTTATTCTTAATTCCATTAATTTGTTATTGGGTATCTCCACCAGAATTGAAAAAAGTGGATAATAAAGCCATTGCGAAAAAAGGCTTAGAAGAATTAGGTCCAATGTCTTTTCGTGAAAAAGCACTCAGCGTGTTATTCGTAATTGCATTATTCGGCTGGATTTTCTCTAATTCACTTCATATCAATGCTACCATTGTTGCAATCATTGTAATGGTGCTTTGTATTGTATTAAGTATCGTCACCTGGGACGATATCCTAAAAAGCAAAGGTGCATGGAATACCCTAGTATGGTATGGTGGTATCATCGGTATGTCTGGCTTGCTTGAAAAAGCTGGCTTCTTCAAATGGTTAGCAAAAACCCTAAGTACCATACTTCAGTTTGAGGGACATGGTATGATGGCGTTAATAGTGATTCTTACCTTAAGTGTCTCTGTACGTTATTTATTTGCATCAGGCGGTGCATATGTAGCTGCAATGGTACCCGTATTTGCAACGGTCGGACATGTAACAGGTGCTCCTACTGAATTGCTTGCTCTAGGCTTAGTCTTTGCTAATTCTTATGGTGGTTCAGTAACTCACTACGGAGGCGGACCAGGTCCAATTGCATTCGGTGCAGGTTATAATGATATAAAATCTTGGTGGATTACTGGCGCGATCATTGCTTTTGGTAGTTTAATTATCCATCTAACTATCGGTATGGCATGGTGGAAATTATTAATGAGTTTAGGCTGGTTATAGGCTGATCTTTTTTTAATTTAACTGCTATTTTGACGGTGTAGTAGACAAAGTAGTTGATTATAAATATATGCTTGCGCTTTCCTAAAAAGTGAGCTCTATTTAATCCTTTTGGTTTACCTTGAATATACACATCGTTGTAATCGCGATAAGCTAGTATTTCCTTTAATTTTATGAACTAATATTTACCTCATACTGCATTATATCTTGAGTATATTTATGAATATCTTATTTTTTAATGATTTACAAGCCTTTCTAGCTTATCAAAATATCCTGTTTAGTGTCTTTCACCGAATATTCACTAGCCAGAATTATCGTAAGTCTGTAAAATAGCCGACCGCTTTATTCGACTAATTATTTATAACACCTGACGATATTGTAGAAAATGACTCAAAAATTACATATTAAAACTTGGGGCTGTCAGATGAATGAATATGATTCATCTAAAATGGCAGATCTTTTATTAAGCACTCACGGATTAGAACTCACGGAAGCACCTGAAGAAGCAGACGTATTATTATTGAATACCTGTTCTATTCGTGAAAAAGCACAAGAAAAAGTGTTTCATCAACTTGGACGTTGGAAAGAATTAAAGAAAAATAATCCAAATTTAGTGATTGGCGTGGGCGGCTGTGTGGCTTCTCAAGAAGGGGAACATATTCGCCATCGTGCGCCTTATGTGGATATTATTTTTGGCCCACAAACTTTGCATCGCTTGCCTGAAATGATTAATCAAATTCGTGGCGGTAAAAGTTCTGTGGTTGATGTGAGTTTCCCTGAAATTGAGAAATTTGACCGCTTACCTGAACCTCGCGCAGAAGGCCCAACTGCATTTGTTTCCATTATGGAAGGTTGTAATAAATACTGTACTTTCTGTGTTGTGCCTTATACTCGTGGGGAAGAAGTTAGTCGTCCTGTAGATGATGTGTTATTTGAAATTGCGCAACTTGCGGAACAAGGCGTGCGTGAGGTTAATCTACTTGGTCAAAACGTGAATGCTTATCGTGGGCCAACGCACGATGGTCAAATTTGTAGCTTTGCGGAACTGCTTCGTCTTGTTGCATCAATTGATGGTATTGATCGTTTACGTTTCACAACCAGTCATCCAATAGAATTTACAAATGATATCATTGATGTGTATCGTGACACGCCTGAATTAGTGAGTTTCTTGCATCTTCCAGTGCAAGCAGGATCTGACCGTGTATTAACGATGATGAAACGTGGTCATACCGCATTAGAATATAAATCTATTATTCGTAAACTTCGTGCAGTGCGTCCAGATATTCAAATCAGCTCTGACTTTATTGTTGGTTTCCCAGGGGAAACTGCGGAAGATTTTGAGCAAACTATGAATTTGATTGCACAAGTAAACTTTGATATGAGCTTCAGTTTTGTGTATTCTGCCCGACCAGGTACGCCTGCTGCAGATATGCCAGATGATGTGACGGAAGATGAAAAGAAACAGCGTCTTTATGTGCTACAAGAGCGTATTAATCAACAAGCCGCACAATTTAGTCGTCGTATGCTTGGCACAGAGCAGCGCGTGTTAGTTGAAGGGCCATCGAAGAAGGATATTATGGAATTAACAGGACGCACTGAAACAAATCGTATTGTTAATTTCCAAGGTTCTCCAGAAATGATCGGTAAGTTTGTGGATGTAAAAATTACTGATGTTTATACTAATTCGTTACGTGGCGAAGTGGTGCGTACTGAAGATGAAATGGGATTACGTATTGCACAATCGCCACAAGAAGTGATGAATCGCACGCGTAAAGAAGATGAATTAGGCGTAGGGCGTTATCACGGCTAATTAAAATGCTGAAATATTCAACTGCACTTTGAGAGATTAAAGTGCGGTTATTTTTTAGAGATATATGGTTTAGATTTGCCAATCAATTGGTTTCATTCCATTGCTTTTCAAATATGAATTTGTTTTGGAAAAATGATGACAGCCAAAGAAACCTCGATGGGCTGAAAGTGGGGAAGGGTGCGGAGCCGTTAAAACAAGGTGACGAGTGCGGTCAATAATTTGTCCTTTTTTTTGTGCGTGACTGCCCCAAAGTAAAAATACCAGTTTTTCACGATGTTCATTAAGCACCGCAATAACTTTATCTGTAAACCTTTCCCAACCTAAATTGGCGTGTGAATGTGCCATACCTCGTTCCACGGTAAGCACTGTGTTAAGTAGCAATACCCCTTGTTCTGCCCATTTGACTAAATAACCATGTGATGGCATTTGGAATCCCGAAATATCTTGTGTGAGTTCTTTATACATATTTAATAGGGAAGGGGGAATTGCTACTTCAGGTTTTACAGAAAAAGCCAAGCCGTGCGCTTGATTTGCTCCGTGATAAGGATCTTGACCTAAAATTACTACTTTTACATCTTCAAAAGCAGTATATTTGAATGCGTTAAATACCTCTTCTTGTGGTGGATAAATTGTTTTTCCGCTTGCTCTTGCAAGATGAACCTGTTGTAGTGCGTGTTGAAAGTAAGGTTGTTCTTTTTCTTTTCCGATAACGTCTGTCCAGTTTTTCATTATTCTATCCTATTAATAAGTTTTTATTCATTATAAACAAAAACATTCATTCAATAAAAAGTTAAATTAATGTTAAATTATTGATATAAATTTTATTTAAAAATTAATAAATTTTAATTTAGATCAAATTTATAAAAATTAATTAAAAAAATAACCTGCTCTTTATCAAATAAATCTAAAATAATTTGAAATATTAAAATGATTTGATAAAATTTGTACAGTTTTATTATTTTCGTGCCAATTAGGAGGCTATTATGATTAAAGGTATTCAAATTACTCAAGCGGCAAATGACAATTTGCTTAATTCATTCTGGTTATTAGACAGCGAAAAAAATGAAGCTCGTTGCTTGTGTGCAAAAGGCGAATTTGCTGAAGACCAAGTTGTTGCAGTGAGCGAATTAGGTCAAATCGAATACCGTGAATTACCAGTAAACGTAGCACCAACTGTAAAAGTTGAAGGTGGCCAACATTTAAACGTGAACGTATTACGTCGTGAAACTTTAGAAGATGCGGTAAATAACCCAGATAAATATCCACAATTAACTATCCGTGTTTCTGGTTACGCAGTACGTTTCAACTCTTTAACGCCAGAACAACAACGCGACGTTATCACTCGTACTTTCACTGAAAGCCTATAATTTCAGTTTGAATGAAAAAAAGAAACCCCGAAGTTATTCGGGGTTTTGTTTTATCTAAAAGGTTAAAAAATTTGACCGCACTTTTCCTTTTCATCTCTAGCGATTTCCGCGCTTTTCAGGTAGAATCCGCCAGTTAAATTTATTGATTTTTTGAGAAAAACTATCTTTTATGAAGAATATTCGCAACTTTTCTATTATTGCCCATATTGACCACGGTAAATCAACGCTTTCTGACCGTTTGATTCAAACTTGTGGTGGCCTTTCGGATCGTGAAATGGAAGCGCAAGTGCTAGATTCAATGGATCTTGAGCGTGAACGTGGAATTACCATCAAAGCACAAAGTGTGACTTTAAATTATAAAGCCAAAGATGGCGAAACTTATCAATTAAACTTCATCGATACACCAGGACACGTGGACTTTTCTTATGAAGTGTCTCGCTCTCTTGCTGCTTGTGAAGGGGCGTTGTTAGTTGTGGATGCAGGACAAGGAGTTGAAGCCCAAACTCTGGCAAACTGTTATACCGCAATCGAAATGGATTTAGAAGTAGTGCCGATTTTGAATAAAATCGACTTGCCTGCCGCAGATCCTGAACGTGTAGCGGAAGAAATTGAAGATATCGTGGGAATTGATGCGATGGAAGCGGTTCAATGCTCAGCTAAAACGGGTGTGGGTATCGAAGATGTATTAGAAGAAATCGTGGCAAAAATTCCCGCACCAGAAGGCGATCCTAATGCACCATTACAAGCATTGATTATTGATTCTTGGTTCGATAACTATTTGGGCGTGGTATCTTTAGTGCGTATTAAAAACGGGGTATTACGTAAAGGCGATAAAATTAAAGTGATGTCCACAGGGCAAACTTACAACGTAGATCGTTTAGGGATTTTTACGCCAAAACAAGAAGATACGACTGTTTTAGAATGTGGCGAAGTGGGTTGGGTTGTTTGTGCGATTAAAGATATTTTAGGCGCGCCAGTTGGGGATACCTTAACCCATCAACATAATTCTGCAACTGAAGTGTTGCCAGGTTTTAAAAAAGTAAAACCACAGGTTTATGCTGGGCTTTTCCCTGTAAGTTCTGATGATTATGAAGCATTTCGTGATGCACTTGGCAAATTAAGTTTAAACGATGCATCACTTTTCTATGAACCAGAAACTTCGACCGCACTTGGCTTTGGTTTCCGTTGTGGTTTCCTTGGCCTTTTACACATGGAAATCATTCAAGAGCGTCTAGAGCGTGAGTATGATTTAGATCTTATCACGACTGCGCCAACGGTAATTTACGAAGTGCAATTAACGAATGGCGAGGTTGTTTATGTGGATAGTCCTGCAAAATTGCCTCCACTTAATAATATTGCTGAAATTCGCGAGCCAATCGCAGAATGTAATATGCTGGTGCCGCAAGAATATTTAGGTAATGTTATTACCCTTTGCGTTGAAAAACGTGGCGTGCAAACCAATATGGTATATCACGGTAATCAGATTGCACTGACTTATGAAATTCCAATGGGTGAAGTTGTTCTAGACTTTTTTGACCGTTTAAAATCAACATCGCGTGGTTATGCTTCGTTAGATTACGGTTTCAAACGTTTCCAAGCGGCAGATATGGTTCGCGTGGATATTATGATTAACAGCGAACGAGTGGATGCGTTGGCTTTAATCGTTCATAAAGATAATTCACAATATCGTGGTCGTGAATTGGTTGAAAAAATGCGTGAGTTAATTCCTCGTCAGCAATTTGATATTGCCATTCAAGCAGCTATTGGAAACCACATTATTGCGCGTTCAACCGTAAAACAATTACGTAAAAACGTATTGGCAAAATGTTATGGTGGTGACGTGAGTCGTAAGAAAAAACTCTTGCAGAAACAGAAAGAGGGTAAAAAACGTATGAAATCTTTGGGTAATGTAGAAGTGCCACAAGAGGCGTTTTTAGCAATTTTACACGTAGGAAAAGATAAATAAGGAAAATTATGTCAAATTTATTTTTTGTGATTTTATTAGCTGTGGGTTTTGGTGTGTGGAAAGTATTAGATTATTTTCAGCTGCCAAATACTTTTAGTATTTTGTTACTAATTTTGACCGCACTTTCTGGCGTATTATGGTGTTATCATCGTTTTGTGGTGCTGCCAAAACGTCATCGTCAAGTGGCTCGTGCAGAACAACGTTCTGGCAAAACTTTAAGTCAGGAAGAAAAAGCCAAAATTGAACCGATTTCTGAGGCTTCAGAATTTTTATCTTCACTTTTTCCTGTGCTTGCAGTGGTATTTTTGGTTCGTTCTTTTTTGTTTGAACCGTTTCAAATTCCCTCTGGCTCAATGGAATCCACCTTACGTGTTGGCGATTTTTTAATTGTGAATAAATATGCTTATGGTGTGAAAGATCCGATTTTCCAAAACACCATTATTGCAGGCGAAAAACCACAACGTGGCGATGTAATTGTGTTTAAAGCACCACAACAAGCGTTAATTCGTACAGGTCTTGGGGCAACGCGAGCGGCTTTTGCAGAAAATCTTGCGTTAAGTTCAAAAGATAATATGTCTGGTGTTGATTATATTAAACGTATTGTTGGAAAGGGCGGAGACCGCATAATTTTTGATGTGGAACAAAAAACATTAAAAATTGTATATGGTAAAGAAGGTAAACCTTGTGAAATTGATTGCGAAACCAAGGCGTTTGAATATACACAAAATCCAACAAATCCAGCTTTTCCTAATGAATTAGAATTGACTGAAAAAGGCGATGTAACACACAATGTGTTAATTAGTGAATATCGTCGTTATTCAGGCTCTGAATTTTTCCCACAAGAGGGGATGCAAACTGCAGAATGGCTTGTGCCAGAAGGGCAGTATTTTGTGATGGGGGATCATCGCGATCACAGTGATGATAGCCGTTTCTGGGGCTTTGTGCCTGAAAAAAATATTGTGGGGAAAGCCACTTATATTTGGATGAGCTTAGAAAAAGAAGCGAATGAATGGCCAACAGGTTTCCGTTTTGATCGTTTCTTTACAGCAATAAAATAAGATGAATCATTTAGATCGACTTGAGCGTAAAATCGGTTATCGTTTTAATGATATTGCGCTCTTAAAGCTGGCACTTACGCATCGAAGTGCGGCAACTCAACATAATGAACGCCTAGAATTTCTAGGCGATTCCATTCTTAATTTCACTATCGCTGAAGCACTTTATCATCAGTTTCCACGTTGTAATGAAGGCGAACTAAGCCGTATGCGAGCTACTTTGGTGCGAGAACCCACTTTAGCGATTTTAGCGCGCCAATTTGAATTAGGCGATTATATGTTGCTTGGTTCTGGCGAGCTAAAGAGCGGTGGTTTTCGCCGTGAATCTATTCTTGCCGATTGTGTAGAAGCGATTATTGGTGCAATGTCTTTGGATCAAGGATTGGCTGTGACGACCCAAGTGATTCGAAATTGGTATCAACAATTATTGGCAGAAATTAAACCAGGCGATAATCAAAAAGATGCGAAAACGCGTTTACAAGAATATTTACAAGGCAAACATCTGCCATTGCCAACTTATGAAGTGGTAAATATTCAAGGGGAAGCCCATTGCCAAATTTTCACTGTTGAATGTAAAGTGAAAAGTGCGGAGAAAATTGACCGCACTTTTGTGGCAAAAGGATCTAGCCGTCGTAAAGCCGAACAAGCGGCAGCAGAACAAATTTTAAAAGAACTGGACATCAAATGACCGAACAATTCGACAAAACCTATTGCGGCTTTATTGCTATCGTAGGTCGCCCAAATGTGGGTAAATCAACACTCTTAAACAAAATTTTAGGACAAAAAATTTCAATTACATCACGTAAAGCACAAACCACCCGTCACCGCATTGTTGGGATTAAAACTGAAGGGGCATACCAAGAAATCTATGTGGACACCCCAGGGCTTCACATTGAGGAAAAACGCGCAATTAACCGCTTAATGAACCGAGCTGCAAGTAGTGCTATCGGCGATGTTGATTTAATTATTTTTGTCGTAGATGGCACACATTGGAATGCAGATGATGAGATGGTGCTAAACAAATTACGCAATGCAAAATCCCCCGTTGTGCTTGCTATCAACAAAGTAGATAACATCAAAAATAAAGATGATTTATTGCCGTTTATTACAGATCTTAGCAGTAAATTTAATTTTGCTCACATTGTGCCAATTTCTGCACAGCGTGGTAATAATGTTCATGAATTAGAGAAAATTGTACGCCAATCTTTACGCGAAGGTGTGCATCATTTCCCAGAAGATTATGTTACAGATCGTTCGCAACGTTTTATGGCATCGGAAATAATCCGTGAAAAATTAATGCGTTTTACGGGAGAAGAATTGCCTTACTCTGTTACTGTTGAAATCGAACAATTCAAAGTGAATGAACGTGGTACTTATGAAATAAATGGATTAATTCTGGTTGAGCGTGAGGGGCAGAAAAAAATGGTAATTGGTGCGGGCGGTCAAAAAATTAAAACTATTGGTATGGAAGCACGTGCTGATATGGAACGTTTATTTGATAACAAAGTCCATCTTGAACTTTGGGTAAAAGTGAAATCAGGTTGGGCAGATGATGAACGTGCGCTACGTAGTTTAGGATATATGGATGAATAAAGTGCGGTAAAATTTATACGCATAATAAAAATCCCCATTATTGTGATGGGGATTTTTTTGTTTCTAATTTTTCACTGAATACACTTTAAATTTTCCTGTTTGAGCAAGAACTTGATAATCATTGAAATGTTGTTTAAGTAGCTCGGGATAAGGCAAAAATGAATTGGCGACAATACGTAATTCTCCACCTTGATTAAGATGCCATTTCGCTTGAGTGATAAGTTCTTTTACGGCTCGATAAGCGGTATCAATGCCATCATGGAATGGTGGATTCGAAATAATCAAATCAAATTTTCCTTCTATATCAGAAAAGACATCACTGGCGTGAATCTTCCCTTGTAATTGATTTTCCGAAAGTGTTTTACGCGCTGATTCTAACGCCATAGCGTGAATATCTGTCATTGTAATTTGTGTGTTAGGCGAGCGTTTTTTTATCATAGAGCCAATTACTCCCGCGCCACAGCCAAGATCAAGCACTTTTCCTTTTATTTTATTATCAATGGTTGAAAGTAACAGTTCCGTGCCTGTGTCTAATTCCGCCGCACTAAATACCCCAGGTAAACTATAGATAGTTAAGTCTTCAAGTGTTGAATGTTGATAGGTTTTCCAGAAATTTTTAAGCTCAAAGTTCGGTTTATTTTGTAGTGAAAAATGATATAAACCACAACGGCGAGCAGAGTCAATTTTTGCTATTTCCCCATAGGGTGCTAATGTTTTTTCTACTGAACGTACGCCACAACGATTTTCGCCAATAATTAATATTTCTTGACCAATAGGAGCTTGAGACAATAGTTGAAGCAGTTGGAAATTGACTTCTTGTTTGTTTTTAGTCCAATAATAAACGATTAAATCGGCTTGATCTTGAAATTCAACGGAAAAATTGACCGCACTTTGCGTTCTTGCATAGTCAAAATAGCAGCTCCAAATTTGGATTGATTGGCATTTTGAGGCTAATGTTTGAGGAAAATTATCAGAAATTCCTCCAGCAAATAATACCGATTTACCGTCAAAAAATGAAAGATGGCGTTCTAAAACTTGGCTTTCTAGAGAAATCACGCTTTGAATCCTGTGGGTTATTAGTTAAAATTATGCGTCATTTTAGCAAAGATTAATGAAAGAAATTAACACTATTTTTCAAGCAACGTTTTTAAAAATTCACTTATGAACAGACGCGATCTTCTTTTACAAGAAATGGGCATTTCCCAGTGGGAATTATATCGCCCCGAGGTGCTGCAAGGTTCCGTAGGAATCAGTGTGGCAGAGAATATTCGCTTTATCACTGTTTCCGATGAGAATATCAGTAGCTCGCCTTTGTTGGCTGATGTGCTGTTAAGCCTTGAGCTTAAAAAAGAAAATTGCTTATGTTTGAATTACGATCAAATCCAGCATATGGAATGTAAGCAACCTATTCGTTATTGGTTACTATCAGAAAATAGCGACCAAATTGACCGCACTTTAGCATTTTGTGTGCAGGCAGAGCAGGTTTATCGCTCGCCAAGTTGGCAGCAATTTCAATTTAATCACCAAGCCAAACGAGTGTTGTGGCAACAAATTCAGCAGCCTTAATTATGTCTATTATTTCTCAAATTGAAGCCTGTGATTTCGAGCGATTGTATGAAATCGAACAGCAAGCACATCTGGTGCCTTGGTCGCTGGGGACGTTAAAAAATAATCAAGGGGATCGTTATCTCAATTTAAAATTAATTGAGAATAATCAGATTATCGGTTTTGCGATTTGCCAAACCGTATTAGATGAAGCGAATTTGTTTAATATTGCGATTTTGCCTAATTATCAAGGTTGTGGATTTGGCAAATTATTGTTAGACGAATTAATCTTTCAATTAAAGGAAAGAGGTGTACAGACTTTATGGCTAGAAGTCAGAGAGTCTAACCCCGCTCGTTTCTTGTATGAAAAAATTGGTTTTAATGAAGTCGATATTCGGAAAAATTATTATCCGAAACCCAGTGGTGGACGAGAAAATGCCGTAGTAATGGCGTGTTATCTATAGATTTAAATAATTAGCCTAGATATTTCTAGGCTATATTTTTATGCTGCTTCTGCAGGAAAAACAAATGGATTTAATCCGCTGCGTGCGAAACCCTTTTCTTCCATTTCAATATCTAAGAAAATGGAGGCCAAATCATCGGCTACAGGTTCTACGTAAGGATCTTTTTCCTGGAACATCATTTTTAAGTAACTTTCACAGCTACCACAGGTTTCAGCACGAACAAGTGCAAGTTCTTCATCTAATGACCACATTTCGAGTTTGTCGTGGTTATTACAGTTGGTGCATTGTGCACGTACTAAATTCCATTCACTTTCACATAAATTACAATGTAAGTAGCGTAAACCTTGTGATGTACCAATTTGTACCATACTTGCCACAGGTAAAGAACCACAAACAGGGCAGTGATGTAAATTTTCGGCGTTCTCAACTTGGCTATTATGGGGAATTTGCTGGGCGAGCTGTAACCAATAAAGGGAAAGTGCAGCCCAAATAAAGACGGCTTTATCACTGCTGACTAAATTAAATTCTTGTGCTAATAGCTTATTTGCCATTTCTTCTAATTCGGCAGAGGAGGCTTTTTCAAGAAATTCGATTGTTGCAGAAATTTGCTCGTTAGCTTTGGGCTTTATTTCATCAAGAATTTCAGTTAAGTATTCACGCCAGATACTGTCTCGCTTAAAGGTTTTGGCATTTAGTGGCTCGATAGCATTTAACTGTTCAAGCTGTTGTGGCGGTAAAGGATTTTTTTCTAACGTGGAAAGTTGGCTTTCAACTATATCTGCAGCAAATAATAAATAATCAGATAGAGGATGATTTTGTGCTAAGTCTCTTAAACGTTTCGCTCTGCGTTGGTAAAGATTTTTAGGATTGGCAAATAAAACCGCTGGGGCTTGATATGAATTTGCTACTTGTTTAATTTCTGATTCAGATAAGATTTTGATACTCATATTCTCTCACTTTTATAATAAAAAGTGCGGTCAATTTTAACCGCACTTTTTCTTTTTCAGGATTTCAGCTTATTTGCCAAATCCTTTAAATAAGACTTTGGTTTTACCTACTTTGCCAGATTGCTCGTTGAGTAAATCTTCCTCAAGTTTTGATAAAACTTCTTCACGATACCATCTTGGGTGGTGTTTTTTCGCCCAACGAACGGTTACCCAACCTTCAACAATACCGCGAATTGATCCTTTAACCCAAAATGCCATATATATATGCACTAAGATACCAGTGAATAACATAAAAGCACTTGCAGAGTGGAGTAAAATAGCAATTCGCAATACTGGGATTGAGAAGTAATGTGAAAAATATTGACGCCACATAATGATGCCAGTGACTAATAACGTTACCATCGCCAAGTTTAATGTCCAGAAGAGCATTTTTTGACCAAGGTTATATTTACCGTTGTCAGCAACTGCGTGTTCATTCCCTTTAAGCACTTCAACGACACCTTTTGCCCAGCGAATATCGTTTTTTTCTGGAATATTGTGATCCCAGTACAATAACGCTAAGTAGATGAAAGCGAAGAACATTAAAATCCCTGTGAATGGGTGAATGGCGCGCGCAATTTGTGGTGTACCCAAAATTTCTGTGAGCCAAGCAAAGTCAGGGAAGAAAAATGCAACGCCAGTGAACATCGTCATAAAAAAGCAAATAACCAACATCCAGTGACTAATACGCGCTGGGGTTCTATGACGGATAACGCGAGTATCGTTGCTAATTTCAATTTTACTCATTGTTTTCCCCCTTAGACGGTTTATTTTCTTCAAATTCGTGATGATGATCTTCTACATCTTCTTCTACATTTGGGCCAACGGTTAAGTAATGTGCAACTTCTGCTAGAGCTAGACCACCCATTGCCACTGCAGCGAATGGTTTCAATACATCTTTCCATAAGGTCACACTCAAATCAATTTGAGGATCTTTTGGAAGACCATTGTAAAGCTCAGGTTTATCTGCGTGATGCAACACATACATTACGTGTGTACCGCCTACACCCGGAGGATCGTAAAGTCCTGCGTTTTCATAACCACGGGATTTTAAATCTGCCACGCGTTGTTCTGCGTAAATTTTCATTTCTTCTTTAGAGCCGAAACGAATCGCACCTGTTGGACAGGTTTTCACGCAAGCTGGTTCTTGTCCTACA
Organism: Haemophilus sp. HN_Hi10; assembly: GCF_049821985.1. Taxonomy (NCBI): domain Bacteria; kingdom Pseudomonadati; phylum Pseudomonadota; class Gammaproteobacteria; order Pasteurellales; family Pasteurellaceae; genus Haemophilus; species Haemophilus sp. HN_Hi10. The sequence continues at coordinate 940,931 of NZ_CP187495.1, forward strand.
GAAACACGATCCACACAAAGGGTGCATTTGTATACACGATTGTCTTCAGGATTCATACGTGGAATATTGAATGGACAGCCTGCAATACAATAACCACAACCAATACATTTATCGGATTGGAAATCTACAATACCGTTAGCATATTGAATGATCGCACCAGGTGCTGGACAAGCCTTTAAACAACCAGGTTCTGCGCAGTGCATACAGCCATCTTTACGAATCAGCCATTCTAAACGATCGTTTTCTTCAACTTCGTTAAAACGCATCACCGTCCACGCTTTTGCATCAAGATCAACTGGATTGTCATAAACCCCAACACATTGTGCATTGACATCAGAGCGAATATCATTCCACTCTGAACAACCCACTTGGCAGGCTTTACATCCGATACAAGTTGAAACATCAATTAATTTTGCGACTTCGACTTTATGATCTCTCGCTTGTGGTGCTGGTGTTAAACTAGATGTTGCGGAGATTTTAATAACGTCTTGCGTTTGAACGCCTTGAGCAGTTCCGGCCATATTATGCCTCCCCAACTTTTTCAATATTTACCAAGAATGTTTTGTATTCTGGTGTTTGCGTGATTGCCTCACCCCAAGATGGTGTTAAGGTATTAGTAGAGAATCCACGGTTACCTTTGCCATTCAATGCCTTCATATTCCAGTGTATTGGAAGACCTATATGGTGTACGACACGTCCATCAATTTCGAGATCTTTAAGACGTTTTGTAACCACGGCAACCGCTTTAATATAGCCACGACGAGAAGTAATTTTTACCATATCGCCTTTTTGGATGCCTTTTTCTGCCGCTAATTTTTCGCCAATTTCCACAAATTGTTGTGGTTGTGCGATGATATTTAATGCAGATTGTGCAGTCCAGCTGTGGAAATGCTCGGTTAAACGATAAGTTGTTGCTACAAATGGATAGTCTTTATTTGAACCAATAAATTCACGATCTTCTTTATAGATACGTAAAGTTGGATCTGTCACTACATTTGGATGAAGTGGGTTTGTATCAATTGGGCTTTCAACTGGTTCATAGTGTTCTGGCATTGGGCCATTTGCAATTTTATCAACGGCAAATAAACGTCCTACGCCTTCTGCGGACATAATGAACGGTCCTGTATCAGAACCTGGTGGTTGCGTACCGTAGTCAGCAATATCAAACCAGTTCCAGTTTTTACCGTTCCATTTGATTAATTGGCGGTTTTTATCCCAAGGATTACCATTGATATCTAATGATGCACGGCTATAAAGTACGCGGCGGTTTGCAGGCCATGCAAAGCCCCAGCCAATAGTACAACCTAAACCCGATGGATCTGAATTATCGCGATTAGCAGTTTGGTTGCCTTTTTCAGTCCATTGACCAACATATAACCAGTTACCTGATGTTGTTGTACCATCATCACGTAAATGTGCAAATCCATTGAGTAATTGACCTTTCTTGTACATCAAGTTACCGTTTGGATCATAAAGATCTTCAAGTGCATAACCATTTAATTCTTTGGCTAATTCAACCGCACTTGGTGAGTGTGGTTGAGCATAATTCCAAGTCATTGCTTCAAAAGATTTAATGCCTTGACCACCCTCTTTTTTATAAAGTTCGTGCATTTCTTCGCGTAGCATAGAAAGAATATCAACATCAGGTAAGGCTTCTCCCGGTTGATCGCAACCTTTCCAGTGCCATTGAGCCCAGCGACCAGAATTAACGATTGATCCGTCTTCTTCTGCGAAACAAGTAGTTGGTAAACGGAAAACTTCTGTTTGAATTTCCGCAGGATTTACATCATTTGACTCACCAAAATTTCTCCAAAATTCTGATGATTCAGTTTGTAATGGATCCATAACGACTAAGTATTTCAGTTTACTCATACCAGATAACGTTTTATTTTTATTTGGTAGTGCATTTAATACGTTAAAACCTTGTAAAATCCAACCGTGTAATTTGCCTTCATTCATCAATTTAACGTGAGTAATCGGATCATATAAGCGATCTGCTTTTGGTAAGAAATCGAATCCCCAGCCATTTTCCTTAGTGGCATTATCTCCGTAGAAAGTTTTCATCATACTAACAAAGAATTTTGAAGTATGACGATAATAGTTCACTTGGTTTGGAACGATATCTTTTGGTGTAATTGCGTTAATGTATTGCTCGTAAGAGGTATCTTTATCGTTTGGCAAACGCATATAACCTGGTAAAGACATTGGCAATAAGCCCATATCTGTCGTACCTTGAACATTGGAGTGTCCACGTAATGCGTTAATACCGCCACCTGGCATCCCCATATTACCTAAAAGTAATTGGATTATCGCCATTGAGCGAATATTTTGTGTACCGATTGAATGCTCTGTAAAACCTAATGCATATAGATGCGTCATCGTTTTATTTGGTACTGAGGTTTTACCAATTTCTTCACAGATTTGTAAGAAGAGTTTTTGTTTTACACCTGTAATACGCTCAACCATTTCTGGGGTATAACGAGAAACGTGCTCTTTTAAGATGTTAATGACACAACGAGGATGTTGTAATGTCATATCACGTTTAGCGTGACCATTTTCATCAAATTGGTAGTTCCATTTAGATTTATCGTAGTTACGTTTTTCTTCGTTGTAACCTACAAATAAACCGTCTTCAAATTTGAAACCTTCATCAATTAAGAATGAAGCATTGGTATAGTGTTTAACATATTCGTGTTGAATTTGATTTGTTTCCAATAGGTAACGGATCACGCCCATTAAGAACGTAATATCAGAACCAGAACGAATTGGCACGTGTAAATCTGCAACGGATGCGGTACGGTTAAAACGCGGATCAATAACGATGATTTTCGCACCGTTTTTCTTCGCTTCAATTGCCCAACGGAAGCCAACAGGATGGGCTTCAGCAGGGTTACCGCCTTGAACGATGATTAAGTTGGCATTTTTAATATCAACCCAGTTATTTGTCATGGCACCGCGACCAAATGATGGAGCAAGACTTGCTACCGTTGGTCCGTGTCAAGTATTCGCTTGGTTACATACTGGCACCATACCGAGCATTCAAATCCACTTTTGCGTTAATAACGCAGCTTCATTGCTCATTGCTGATGCAGTCATAATTCCTGTCGTTGCCCAACGATTAACCGTTTTTCCACTTGCATCTTTTTCAACAAAGTTGGCATCTCGGTCATCTTTCATTAAACGAGCAATACGTTTAATGGCATCTTTCCAAGAAATTCGTTCCCATTTATCAGAACCGGGCGCACGATATTGAGGATATAAAGAACGGCTTTCACTATTGACATAATCGAGTGCGCCAGCACCTTTCGGGCAAAGTGCACCACGACTGACTGGGTGATCTGGATCGCCTTCAATATGAAAGAGTTTTGAACGAGTATTTGTGCCAGTATGGCTACTTAATGAATTGTAAGGTTTGCCTGTGCTATATAACAACATACCGCAACTTACAGCGCAGTATGTACAGGTGTTACGGGATTCAAACGCGCGTAATAATTTATATTCGCGTGGCGCAGCTAATACATTTGCTGGAGCAAAGCCCAACATTGCAGCTGACGTTCCCGCCATACCTCCTGCACAGATCTTGAAGAATTTTCTTCTTGAGACCTGCATAATCACTCCTTTCAACAACAAGTTGTTGAGATATTATAGATAGTAATAAAATTCGTTTAGTAGCTAGATTATGTTGATTTCGTTAAAATAACACTCTCTAGTATATAAATCATCGAAAAAACGCTGATTTATTAGGTGGCTAGGATAGCGATTTTTTAACGATAAATCCATAATCAAATAATATTAGCTTCAACAAATATTGTGATCTAGATCATAAATATAAAAATAATTTAACAGATTTTTTACATTTAACTGATGGGCAGGTAATAAATGCAGTGCTGGATTCGACAAACTATCAACTTTTTTAGAAAGACAAAAAATACAGAAAAATTGACCGCACTTTTGCAACAAAAAGAGGACATACTGGCTGTTGAGATGCCAGTTTCTTTGGTATATAACGGCATTTCTCACGCAGTTATGATGTGTTCCCCAAACAATTTAGAGGATTTTGCTTTAGGCTTTTCTCTAACAGAGGGAATTATTGATAAACCAGAAGATATTTATGGCATTGATGTTGTAGAAGTTTGCAATGGTATTGAAGTGCAAATTGAGCTTTCCAGCCGTAAATTTATGGCATTAAAAGAGCATCGTCGTAATCTTACGGGGCGTACTGGTTGTGGTATTTGTGGTGCAGAACAATTGAATCAAGTATATAAAACTTTTCCAAAATTAGACTGTACTTTTCAATTTGATTTAAATTTGCTAGATAGTTGTCTTATTGATCTTCAAAAAAATCAATTACTTGGATGTAAAACTGGTGCTACCCATGCTTGTGCATTTTTCGATTTATATGGAAATATGTTAGCTATTTACGAAGATGTAGGTCGCCACGTTGCGTTAGATAAATTGCTTGGTTGGCACGCAAAATTGGGTAAGCCTAGAGGTTTTATTTTAGCCTCCAGTCGAGCGAGTTATGAAATGGTGCAAAAAACAGTGGCTTGTGGGGTGGAAATGTTAGTCACGATTTCCGCCGCAACGGATTTAGCAGTAACAATGGCAGAGAAACATAATTTGATTTTAATTGGTTTTGCTAGGGAAGGAAAAGGAAATATTTATAGTGGGCATCAACGACTTCACAATTAACCCCAATCAAGAGAGTGATTTGAGGTTTTGTTGTTGATTAATTTACCATCCAGCTTGTGACTGCGATAAAAATTGCAAAGATGCAAAACCAAATTATGTGTAGTTTTGTGCTTTTACGATTGACTTTTTCATTATGTAAACGCCGAGCTTCTAATCTTTGTTTGTAAATCTCTAGATCTTTTTGTTTGAAAGAAAAACCGCAATTAGGGCAATTTTCTGCATTTTCACTAATCTTTTTTCTGCATTCGGGGCATCTTGTTAAGGACATATTTGCTCTATACCTATTCAATTACTTATTTGTTAGTATTTTAATAGATGTTTTAGATTTTACAAATGTGATACAAGTCACAAATCTTATAAAATCTTTAAATTCAATTTTTGATTTGGCGTAATTTGAAATAGAATACAGCCGATTGTTTAGGGCATATGCTAAATACCTTTACTTTATCTTTTGAGGAGCCTTTCTATGTTATGGTTTTTCTTTTGTGTAGCCATGTTGATTCTTGGTTACTTTGTTTATGGAAAAATTATCGAAAAAATCTTTGTGGTTAATCCAAAACGTCAGACACCTGCTTATCAGATGAATGATGGTGTGGATTATATGCCGATGTCAAAAACTAAAATTTGGTTAATTCAATTATTAAACATTGCAGGAACTGGACCGATTTTTGGACCTATTCTTGGTGCATTATATGGACCTGTTGCAATGTTATGGATTGTAGTTGGTTGTATTTTTGCTGGTGCGGTTCACGATTATTTTTGCGGTATGTTAAGTATTCGTCACGGTGGCGCAACCATGCCATACTTGGCGGGTAAATTTTTAGGTCGTCCCGTTAAAGTCTTTATTAATACCTTAGCTCTTGTGTTGCTTTTACTTGTAGGTGTCGTATTTGTAGCAAGTCCTGCTCAATTAATAGGAACCATTACAATGGATGTATTTGGGGCTTCACAAGGAGCATTGTCACTGGGTGATGCTGAAGCAGTTCATCATGCTGTTGAAGCTGGGGGAATTAAAGTATGGGGAATGGACAAACCAACAGTTGTTGCTATGTGGACTGCCATTATTTTTGCTTATTATGTTCTTGCGACCCTACTTCCAGTTGATAAAATTATCGGAAGAATTTATCCGCTCTTTGGTGCATTATTACTCTTTATGTCAATTGGTATGGTATATGGGCTAGTTGTAGCGCATTTTAGTGCAACAGATCCAATTGAGTTTTTCCGTACAATCAATGCTGATGGCGAGGGTTTAACTTGGGCGAAATTTACACAAAATTTCCAAGTGAAAGGTGATGTTCCAATTTGGCCACTTTTATTCTTAACTATCTCTTGTGGTGCATTATCAGGTTTCCACGCAACGCAAACTCCATTAATGGCGCGTTGTGCAGAAAATGAAAGTGAAGGTCGTTTCATTTTCTATGGTGCAATGATTACAGAGGGGATAATTGCATTAGTATGGTGTATGGTTGGTCTTGCATTCTATGAAAACCCACAAGCGTTACAAGATGCAATTTCAGCAGGTTCTCCATCTAAAGTTGTGTATGATAGTTCGTTACATTTCTTAGGTCTTATTGGTGGTATTTTTGCCGTATTAGGTGTGGTTGTTCTTCCTATTACTTCTGGCGATACAGCATTCCGTGCTGCGCGTTTACAGTTAGCCGAAATTTTTAATATTGATCAACGTTCATTACCTAAACGTTTATTAATTGCTGTGCCGTTGTTTGTATTAGGTTATTTTATTTCAACCATTGATTTCAGCGTATTATGGCGTTATTTCACTTGGGCAAACCAAATGACAGCAATGGTAATGTTATGGACTGCAGCGGCATATTTATATCGTTATCATAAATTCCACTGGGTTGCGTCTCTTCCTGCGTGGTTTATCACAACAGTATGTACAACTTATTTGTTCTACAACAAAATTGGTTTCGGCTTAGATTATCAGCTTTCTGTGTATCTTGGTTTAGCAACAACCATCGTTTGTATCGTATTGTTCTTCACAATGCTTAAACCATTAGGTACGCGAGATGAAGAAGCTTATATAAATAATTAGTCAATAAAATTTGATGAAAAAAGCCGTTTGAATTGTTTATTCAAACGGCTTTTTTATTTTGATAAAAATCAGTTGCTTTAATGTGGAATTACTTGCAAGTTGAGCGAACAAATTATAAACTTGCTAGAAGTGGAGAAAAGTGGTGTTTTGTGGAGATTTTTAGAGATTTTCTAAAAATAAGTTCAATTTTTAAGGTGTAATATGTTTCGTGGTGCAACGGCGGTTAATTTAGATTCTAAGGGACGTGTAGCGATCCCAACTCGCTATCGCGCTGAAATTCTTGAAAAGAACCAAGGGCAAATGGTTTGTACTGTAGATATTCGCCAATCCTGTCTTTTACTTTATCCCCTTGATGAATGGGAAAAAATCGAACAAAAACTTCTCGCACTTTCTAACTTTGATCCTACCCAACGCCGTTTGCAGCGAGTAATGCTTGGCCATGCCACTGAATGTGAGATGGATGCTCAGGGTCGTATTTTGCTTAGTGGGCCATTACGCCAACACGCAAAATTAGAAAAAGGTTTAATGTTGGTAGGGCAACTTAATAAATTTGAAATTTGGAGCGATGTAGAATGGCATACTCAAATTGCAGAGGATATAGAAATTGGCTCCAGCGCAGATTTTGCTGCTGATGCGTTAAATAATTTCTCATTATAGAAAATAATGTAGTACTTTTATCTTAAATTTATGAATAGCGAAAATTCCTTTTCTTCATCTGAACATATTACAGTTTTACTTCACGAAGCCGTGAATGGCTTGGCATTGAAGGAGAATGGCATTTATATTGATGGTACTTTTGGGCGTGGGGGGCATTCTCGGTTTATCCTTTCTCAACTTTCTTCTAATGGTCGTTTGATAGCTGTAGATCGCGATCTTCGTGCTATTGCAGAAGCACACAAAATCCAAGACTCGCGTTTTCAGATTGAACATAACAGCTTTTCGCATATTCCTGAAATTTGTGACAAATTAAATTTAGTGGGCAAAATTGACGGTATTTTGCTTGATCTTGGTGTGTCTTCTCCTCAGCTTGATGAAGCAGAACGTGGTTTTAGTTTTATGAAAGATGGCCCGCTTGATATGCGTATGGATACAACTCAAGGTTTATCTGCTGAAGAATGGTTAAAACAAGTGTCCATTGAGGATTTAACTTGGGTGTTGAAAACTTTTGGCGAAGAGCGTTTCGCTAAACGTATTGCCACTGCTATTGTCGAGTACAACAAAAGTGCGGTAAAAAATGGCACAGAATTTTTATCACGTACTAGTCAATTGGCGGAACTTATTTCACAGGCAGTTCCTTTTAAAGATAAACATAAACATCCTGCGACTCGCAGTTTCCAAGCTATTCGTATTTTTATTAATTCAGAATTAGATGAATTAGAAAGTCTGCTTAATTCTGCGTTAGATATGTTAGCACCAGAAGGGCGTTTATCAATTATAAGTTTCCATTCTTTAGAAGATAGAATGGTGAAACATTTTATGAAAAAACAAAGTAAGGGCGAGGATATTCCTAAAGGTTTACCGTTGCGAGAAGATCAAATTCAGCGTAATCAAAAATTAAGAATTATTGGTAAAGCCATTCAGCCAAGTGATGCAGAAATTCAAGCAAATCCTCGTTCAAGAAGTGCAGTATTGCGTGTCGCGGAGAGAATTTAGCGATGTCTGAAAATAATAAGCCTCGTTATCCGTTACAGCAAATTTTAGTCGAAGATTTATTTTCTTCAAATAAATTAGTGGTTTTGCTGTTAATGGGGATTTTAGTTTCTGCAATGGGAACGATTTGGATAACCCATAAAACTCGCCAACTAATTTCTGAAAATGGAATGTTAATTTTACAGCGTCAAGCACTTGAGAATGAATACCGTAATTTACAAGTGCAGGAAGCTACGGAAGGGGATAGTACGCGTGTAGAATCTATTGCGATTAGTACATTAAAAATGAAAGTTGTTTCTTCAGAGCAAGAAGTTGAAATTAGAGAATAATAGGTAAAAAAGATGGTGAAATTTAATTCCCCGCGTAAATCAGGTAAGTCGAAAAAAACAATTAGAAAATTGACTGCACCTGAAACTGTAAAGCAAAACAAACCTCAAAAGCTGTTTGAAAAATGCTTTATGCGTGGACGTTATATGCTTTCGACGGTTCTTATTTTACTTGGCCTGTGTGCTTTAGTCGCACGAGCAGCTTATGTTCAATCTATTAATGCAGATACGTTATCGAGTGAAGCGGATAAGCGTTCTTTGCGTAAAGATGAAGTATTATCAGTGCGTGGTTCTATTTTAGATCGTAATGGTCAGCTTTTATCTGTAAGCGTGCCGATGAGCGCAATTGTGGCAGATCCAAAAACGATGTTGAAGGAAAATTCGATTGCGGATAAAGAACGAATTGCAGCTTTAGCCCAAGAATTAGGTATGACCGAAAATGATTTAGTGAAAAAAATTGAGAAAAATGCTAAATCTGGTTATTTGTATTTAGCGCGTCAAGTTGAATCAAATAAAGCTGACTATATTCGTAGATTAAAAATTAAAGGAATCATTTTAGAAACTGAGCATCGTCGTTTTTATCCTCGTGTAGAAGAAGCTGCACACGTGGTGGGTTATACGGATATTGATGGAAATGGTATTGAAGGCATTGAGAAAAGTTTTAATTCAATACTTGTTGGTAAAGATGGCTCACGTACTGTTCGTAAAGATAAACGTGGAAATATTGTTGAACATATCTCCGATGAGAAAAAATATGATGCACAAGATGTTACCTTAAGTATCGATGAAAAATTGCAATCTATGGTATATCGTGAGATTAAAAAGGCGGTGTCTGAGAATAATGCTGAGTCTGGTACTGCGGTGTTAGTTGATGTTCGTACTGGGGAAGTGTTAGCTATGGCGACCGCACCCTCTTATAATCCAAACAACCGTGTCGGCGTAAAATCAGAGTTAATGCGTAACCGCGCAATCACCGATACGTTTGAGCCAGGTTCTACGGTAAAACCTTTCGTTGTTTTAACCGCACTTCAACGAGGTGTCGTTAAACGAGATGAAATTATTAATACCACGTCCTTTAAATTAAGCGGTAAAGAAATTGTGGATGTTGCACCACGTGCTCAACAAACTTTAGACGAGATTTTAATGAACTCTAGTAACCGTGGTGTAAGTCGTCTTGCATTGCGTATGCCACCTAGTGCATTAATGGAAACTTATCAAAATGCAGGTTTAAGTAAACCGACAGATTTAGGTTTGATCGGCGAACAAGTTGGGATTTTGAATGCAAATCGTAAACGCTGGGCAGATATTGAACGTGCAACAGTTGCTTATGGTTATGGTATTACTGCGACACCTTTACAAATTGCCCGTGCCTATGCAACCCTTGGTAGTTTTGGTGTTTATCGCCCGCTTTCTATCACTAAAGTTGATCCGCCAGTTATTGGGAAACGGGTTTTCTCTGAAAAAATAACTAAAGATATTGTGGGAATTTTAGAGAAAGTCGCAATTAAAAATAAACGTGCAATGGTGGAAGGCTACCGCGTCGGTGTAAAAACAGGTACGGCACGTAAGATTGAAAATGGTCACTATGTGAATAAATATGTGGCATTTACTGCGGGTATTGCACCAATTAGTGATCCTCGTTATGCATTAGTGATTTTGATCAATGACCCAAAAGCAGGCGAATATTATGGTGGTGCGGTTTCTGCCCCTGTATTCTCTAGCATTATGGGCTATGCGTTACGTGCAAATGCTATTCCGCAAGATGCTGAAGCAACTGAAAACACAACAACGAAAAGTGCAAAACGTATTGTTTATATTGGCGATCACAAGAATCAAAAAGTGAATTAAGGAAAAATTATGAAAAAACTCACCGCACTTTTTAATTTGCCTGAATTAAAGGATGATGTAGAACTCCATAATATGGTGTTGGATAGCCGTAAAGTTAAAGCTGGCGATCTTTTTGTGGCGATAAAAGGTCATCAGGTGGATGGAAATCAATTTATTGATTCTGCTATTCATTCTGGTGCGAGTGCGGTGGTGTCTGAGACAGAATTATCTAGTGAACATTTAACTGTCGCATTTATTGGGAATGTTCCCGTAGTGAAATATTATCAACTTGCACGTCATCTTTCGTCCTTAGCTGATGTTTTTTATGATTCGCCCTCTAAAAATTTAACCCTTGTTGGTGTAACAGGGACAAATGGCAAAACCACTATTTCTCAATTATTAGTGCAATGGGCGGAATTATTAGGTCATCGTTCGGCAGTGATGGGAACCATTGGTAATGGGCTTTTAGGTCAAGTTATAGAAGCTAAAAATACAACTGGCTCAGCAGTGGAAATTCAATCGTCCCTTTCAAATTTCAAGCAAGCAGGCGCAGATTTTTCCTCTATTGAAGTTTCATCACACGGTTTGGCGCAGCATCGTGTAGAAGCCTTGCATTTTAAAGCAGCAATTTTCACGAATTTAACCCGTGATCATCTAGATTATCATCAATCTATGGAAAATTATGCTGCGGCGAAGAAACGCTTGTTCACTGAATTAGATACCCAAATTAAAGTGATTAATGCTGATGATGAAATTGGACACCAATGGCTAACTGAATTACCTGATGCTATTGCCGTAAGTATGAATGCGGATTTTAAAGTAGATTCACACCAATGGATGAAAGCAATAAATATCCATTATCATTTTAAAGGTGCAGATATTACTTTTGAATCTAGCTGGGGTAATGGCGTTTTGCATAGCCCATTAATTGGTGCTTTTAATGTAAGTAATTTATTATTAGTAATGACCACGTTGTTATCGTTTGGTTACCCATTGGAAAATTTACTCGCTACGGCGAAATCTTTAAAAGGAGTATGTGGAAGAATGGAAATGATTCAATATCCAAATAAACCAACCGTTATTGTAGATTATGCGCATACACCAGATGCGTTAGAAAAAGCGTTGATTGCTGCGCGTGAACATTGCCAAGGCGAATTATGGTGCATCTTTGGTTGTGGCGGAGACCGTGATAGAGGCAAACGTCCGTTAATGGCACAGGTTGCAGAGCAGTTTGCTGAAAAGATTATTGTGACAAAAGATAATCCACGAACAGAATCACAAAACCAAATTGAAGCAGATATTGTCGCAGGCTTTAAAAATATGGAAAAGGTGGGGATTATTCCTGATCGTGCACAGGCAATCCAGTTTGCGATTGAAAGTGCGGTAGAAAATGATGTGATTTTAATTGCTGGAAAGGGGCACGAACATTATCAAATTATTGGTTCGGAAGTTGTGCATTTTTCCGACCAAGAAATTGCACTTGATTTCTTAAAATAATCATCACTCAATTATGATTAAACTCTCTACTGTACAACTTGCACAGATTCTTCAAGCTAAATTAATTGGCGATGAAAATGTGCAAGTTGAAGAAATTAATACGGATACTCGAAAAAGCGTATCAAATAGCTTATTTTTTGCTTTAAAAGGCGAAAAATTTGATGCTCATCAATATCTTGATCAAGCGGTGTCACAGGGTGCGCTTGCGCTTGTTGTTCAGCAAGAAAACTCGTCTATTTTAGTTCCTCAACTTGTGGTTAAAGACACTCGTATTGCTTTGGGCGAGCTTGCAAAATGGTTACGCGAGAAAATTAATCCGCGTACTGTGGCGATGACCGGCTCTTCTGGAAAAACCACAGTAAAAGAAATGACAGCAAGTATTTTGCAGCATACCGCAGCAGATTCAGAAGCGGTACTTTTTACCAATGGTAACTTCAATAACGATATAGGTGTGCCTTTAACTCTGCTTCGCTTAACAGAAAAACATCGTTTTGCTGTGATTGAACTTGGTGCAAATCATCAAAATGAAATCAATTACACCACAAAATTAGTTCAACCTAATGCCGCATTGATTAATAATATTGCGCCCGCACATTTAGAGGGGTTTGGTTCTTTAGCGGGAGTTGTTCAAGCAAAAGGCGAGATTTATCGAGGTTTAACAAAAAATGGTGTGGCGATTATCAATGCTGAACATAATCACTTAGATATTTGGCAAAAAGAAATTAGTAATCACGCCATTCAATATTTCAACGGCAAGGACTATTCCGTCAAAAATGTTCAAGGTAACGAACAAGGTTCAACCTTTACGTTAGTTTCTCCGCAAGGCGAAATTGATATTAGTTTACCTTATCTTGGAGAGCATAATGTAAAAAATGCTTTAGCTGCTACCGCACTAGCGATGAATGTTGGTGCTACGCTTGCCGATGTCAAAGCTGGATTAGAACAACGTTCACAAGTGAAAGGGCGTTTATTTCCTATTCAAGTAACGCCTAATTTATTGTTATTAGATGATACTTATAACGCAAATAAAGATTCTCTCTGTGCGGCTATTGATGTCCTAAAAAGTTATGATGCTTTCCTTATTCTATGTGTCGCAGATATGAAAGAATTGGGCGAAAATTCTCTCGCTATTCATCGTGAAGTTGGACAATATGTTAATTTGGTAAATTTAGATTTGGTGTGTTCTTATGGCAATGAAAGTGCGGTTATTTCTGAGGCTGTTTTGGGTAAGCATTTTACGGATAAAACTGAAATGGTGGATTTCTTAGTTCCACTTATTGAAAACCAATTACAACAAAATAATAAAGTCGTGGTGCTAGGAAAAGGCTCACGTTCAATGAAAATGGAAGATGTGATCTATTCATTAAAGGATAAAATTAAATGTTAGTCTGGCTTGCTGAATATCTTGTTCGTTACGAAACCGCCTTTAATGCGATTTCTTATATTACCGTCCGCGCAATTCTTGCATTATTAACCGCACTTTTTATCTCCCTCTGGATTGGCCCAAAAGTGATCAAAGGTTTACAGATCTTAAAATTTGGCCAAGAAGTGCGAAATGATGGTCCTGAAAGTCATTTTGCAAAAAAAGGCACCCCCACTATGGGCGGTGTGATGATTTTATTCTCTATTGGCGTAAGTACGTTATTATGGGCAAATCTTGCTAATCCTTATATTTGGGTTTGCTTATTTGTATTATTTGGATATGGCGCAATTGGTTTTGTGGATGATTTCCGTAAAATTACCCGTAAAAATACAGATGGTTTAATTGCTCGTTGGAAATATTTCTGGATGTCTGTGGTGGCATTAGTGGCAATCCTTTGGCTTTATTGGCTTGGTCACGACACTGATGCAACCCGTTTAGTGATTCCATTCTTTAAAGATATTATGCCTCAATTAGGTTTGTTCTATATTGTGTTATCTTACTTTGTGATTGTTGGCACGGGTAATGCAGTGAATTTAACCGACGGTTTAGATGGATTAGCGATTATGCCTACTGCGCTTGTTGCAGGTGCGTTTGCTTTAATTGCTTGGGCTACAGGTAACGTGAATTTCGCAGAATATTTGCATATTCCGTATATTAAATACAGTTCCGAAGTGGTGGTGTTCTGTACAGCCATTGTTGGTGCGAGTTTGGGATTCTTATGGTTTAATACTTATCCAGCTCAAGTATTTATGGGAGACGTAGGTTCTCTTGCATTAGGTGGTGCGCTAGGTGTCGTAGCAATTCTTGTTCGTCAGGAATTTTTGCTTGTGATAATGGGTGGCGTATTTGTTGTTGAAGCACTCTCTGTTATTTTGCAAGTGGGATCTTATAAGTTACGCAAACAACGCATTTTTAGAATGGCACCGATTCATCATCATTTTGAATTGAAAGGATGGCCAGAACCAAGAGTGATTATTCGGTTTTGGATTATTTCCTTAATGTTAGTATTGATGGGATTAGTCACCTTGAAGTTGCGTTAATAAATGTTGTGAGGTTCGCTCTTTCAGTTTTTGAAAGAGCGAGCTTTTTACGTTATAAATTGATATTCCCATCAGCAAAATTTAAAACTTATAGTAATTAAGAAGAAATAAAATGAACGCCTATCAAAACAAAAATATTACGATCATTGGGCTTGGCAAAACAGGTCTTTCTTGTGTGGATTATCTCTTATCCCAACAGGCTAATATTCGTGTGATTGATACCCGAAAAAATCCTACTGGTATTGATAAACTTCCTAAAAATATCCCTCTTCATACTGGTAGTTTAAATCAGGAATGGTTACTTGAAAGCGATATGATTGTTATTAGCCCAGGGCTTGCGGTAAAAACACCAGAAATTCAAACCGCACTTAAAGCGGGAGTGGAAGTAATCGGCGATATTGAATTATTCTGCCGTGCGGCGACGAAGCCAATTGTGGGGATTACAGGCTCAAATGGAAAAAGTACTGTAACGACTTTAGTTTATGAAATGGCGAAAGCTGCTGGCGTAAAAGTTGGTATGGGCGGAAATATAGGGATTCCCGCTTTGTCATTGTTGAATGAAGATTGTGAACTTTATGTACTAGAGCTGTCTAGTTTTCAACTTGAAACAACTTACAGCTTAAAAGCTGCGGCTGCAACTGTTTTGAACGTGACTGAAGATCATATGGATCGCTATGTAGATTTAGAAGATTATCGCCAAGCAAAATTACGTATTTATCATAATGCCAAAGTAGGCGTGCTGAACAACGAAGATAGTCTGACTTTTGGAGAAGGCGAAAATCAAGCGGAACAAATCGTTTCTTTTGCGGAAAATGGTGCGGATTATTGGCTAAAAACGGAAAACGGCAAGCAATACTTAATGGCAAAAGATGAAGTGATTTTACCTTGTGAAGAAGCCACATTGGTGGGTCGCCATAATTATATGAACATTTTGGTAGCAACAGCATTGGCACAAGCTGTCGGTATTAATTTAGACTCAATTCGTACCGCACTTCGTCAATTTAAAGGATTAGATCATCGTTTCCAATTAGCACATCAAGCCAATGGCGTTCGTTGGATTAATGACTCTAAAGCAACAAATGTGGGGAGTACAGTTGCCGCATTGGCTGGGCTTTATGTTGAGGGTAAATTGCATTTGTTGTTAGGTGGAGATGGAAAAGGGGCTGATTTTTCAGAATTGGCTGCATTAATTAATCAACCACAGATTATTTGTTATTGTTTTGGTCGAGATGGTGCGCAGCTTGCAAAACTTTCATCACAAAGCTATTTGTTTGAAACAATGGAACAAGCCATCGCGTTTTTACGTCCAACATTGCAAAGCGGAGATATGGTATTATTGTCGCCTGCTTGTGCAAGTCTCGATCAGTTTACTTCTTTTGAAAAGCGCGGCGAAGAATTTACGCGTTTAGCTCAATGCTTAACCTAATTTAGTCACTCACGAAATAAGATGGAATTTTTACAAAATATCAAAAAAAATTACGATGAATGGACACGCATCACACCTCAAGGTTTGTTGTATGATCGCGCACTATTTTGGTTATTTGTTATTTTGCTTTTAATTGGTTTAGTGGCAGTAACATCTGCTTCTATTCCTTATAGCTCTCGTTTATTTAATGATCCTTTTTACTTTGCAAAACGCGATGCTATTTATGTGCTACTTTCTTTGCTAACTTGTTATATTTCATTACAAATTTCTTCTTCGCAATGGGAAAAATGGCACGCTAAAATTTTTTTATTTTCCGTCATATTATTATTGCTTGTCCCTTTTATTGGTACATCGGTTAATGGTGCAAAACGTTGGATTTCATTGGGGATCTTAAACTTTCAACCTGCAGAATTTGCAAAATTAGCACTCACTTGTTTTTTAGCAAGCTATTTTACTCGTCGTTATGATGAAGTGCGGTCACAACATGTTAGTGTTTTTAAACCGCTTATTGTTATGCTTGTATTAGGTTGTTTTCTTTTATTACAACCTGATTTAGGTAGTACAGTCGTGCTATTTATTATTATGTCTGGGATGCTTTTTATCGTGGGGGCAAAAATTTTACAGTTTGTAGGATTAACCGCTCTAGGAGGCATTTTATTCGTTTGGCTTGTATTGACAGCTTCTTATCGCCTCAAGCGATTTACAGGTTTTTTAGAACCCTTTAAAGATCCTTATGGTACGGGATTTCAACTAACAAATTCTCTTATAGCGTTTGGTCGAGGAGAAATTACTGGAGAAGGATTAGGTAATTCAATTCAAAAATTAGATTATCTGCCTGAAGCACATACCGATTTCATTATGGCGATTATCGGCGAAGAATTTGGATTTATCGGTATATTTATTGTTATTCTTTTATTAGGTTTATTAATTTTTCGTGCAATGAAAATTGGACGAGAATCCTTAATGTTAGAACAACGTTTTCGAGGTTTTTTTGCATTAGGTATTGGTTTTTGGATTTTCTTTCAAGGCTTTGTTAATTTAGGTATGGCGCTTGGAATGTTACCAACTAAAGGTTTAACTTTTCCACTCGTGAGTTATGGTGGTTCGAGTATTATCATTATGTCCGCCACCATTGGTATTTTATTGCGAATTGATCACGAAAATCGTTTATTTCGTATAGGTCAAGCACGCTTGCGTGATGATTAGAGATAGAAAAGATGAAAAAGAAAAAATTATTAGTGATGGCGGGTGGTACTGGTGGTCATGTTTTTCCTGCTATTGCGGTTGCTCAAACTTTACAAAAACAAGAATGGGATATTTGCTGGTTAGGCACGAAAGATAGAATGGAAGCTCAGCTTGTACCAAAGTATGCTATTCCTATTCGATTTATTCAAATTTCTGGCTTGCGTGGTAAGGGCATAAAGGCTTTATTTAACGCGCCTTTTACTATTCTTCGTGCGGTGTTGCAGGCAAAAAAAATTATTCAAGAAGAAAAGCCTGACGCTGTACTTGGTATGGGGGGCTATGTTTCGGGTCCTGCTGGCGTAGCGGCAAAACTTTGTGGTGTACCAATCATTTTACATGAACAAAATGCGATAGCGGGTTTAACGAATAAATTATTAGGTAAAATTGCAACCTGTGTATTGCAGGCATTTCCAACCGCTTTTTCTAATGCTGAAGTGGTAGGAAACCCCGTCCGAGAAGATTTATTTGAGATGCCAAATCCTGATATTCGTTTCTCGGATCGTGAGGAAAAATTACGTGTCTTAGTTGTTGGTGGTAGCCAAGGGGCGAGAGTACTTAATCATACTTTGCCCAAAGTGGTGGCGCAGCTTGCAGATAAATTAGAGATTCGTCATCAAGTAGGCAAAGGTGCGGTAGAAGAAGTCAGCCAACTTTATGGCGAGCATCAAGAGAAAGTTAAAGTCACAGAATTTATTGATAATATGGCTGAGGCTTATGCTTGGGCTGATGTGATTATTTGTCGTTCTGGCGCATTAACCGTATGTGAAATTGCGGCAGTGGGAGCCGCAGCAATTTTTGTACCATTCCAACATAAAGATTGCCAACAATATTTAAATGCGAAATATTTATCAGATGTTGGTGCGGCGAAAATTATAGAACAGGCAGATTTAACGCCTGAAATTCTAGTGAATTATTTAAAAAATTTTACTCGTGAAAATTTATTACAGATGGCATTGAAAGCGAAAACAATGTCGATGCCTAATGCTGCACAACGTGTAGCTGAAGTAATTAAACAATATTCAAGCTAGGGCTTTGTGTTCTAATGATTAAAAATAAAAAAACGTTGCGAATTTTAACCGCACTTTTAGTTGAGTTTTGTCATTTGGGAGAAAAGGAAAAATAAATGAAGCATTCCCACGAAGAAATTAGAAAAATTATCCCTGAAATGCGCCGTGTACAGCAAATTCATTTCATTGGCATTGGTGGCGCGGGAATGAGCGGCATTGCAGAAATTTTATTAAATGAAGGTTATCAAATTTCAGGTTCAGATATTGCCGATGGTGTAGTCACTCAACGTTTAGCTCAAGCTGGGGCAAAAATCTACATTGGTCACGCAGAAGAACATATTGAAGGCGCAAGTGTTGTTGTTGTGTCTAGTGCGATAAAAGATGATAACCCTGAATTAGTTGCATCGAAACAAAAACGCATTCCAGTGATTCAACGAGCGCAAATGTTGGCTGAGATTATGCGTTTTCGTCATGGTATTGCTGTTGCAGGAACGCACGGAAAAACAACAACAACAGCTATGATTTCAATGATTTATACGCAAGCTAAACTTGATCCGACTTTTGTCAATGGCGGTTTAGTGAAATCGGCGGGTAAAAATGCACATTTAGGGGCAAGTCGTTATTTAATTGCCGAAGCCGATGAAAGTGATGCGTCATTTTTGCATTTACAACCAATGGTATCTGTTGTAACTAATATGGAACCAGACCATATGGATACTTACGAAGGCGATTTCGAAAAAATGAAAGCCACCTATGTGAAGTTCCTACACAATTTACCATTTTATGGTTTAGCTGTGATGTGCGCTGATGATCCTGTTTTAATGGAACTTATTCCCAAAGTTGGTCGCCAAGTGATTACATACGGTTTCAGTGAACAGGCAGATTATCGTATTGAAGATTATGAACAAACGGGTTTTCAAGGTCACTACACTGTGATTTGCCCAGATAATGAACGTATTAATGTATTGCTCAATGTTCCTGGAAAACATAATGCGTTAAATGCAACGGCAGCGTTAGCTGTCGCAAAAGAAGAGGGGATTGCTAACGAGGCAATTTTAGAAGCCCTTGCCGATTTCCAAGGTGCAGGTCGTCGTTTTGATCAGCTAGGCGAATTTATTCGTCCAAATGGTAAGGTGCGTTTAGTTGATGATTATGGTCATCATCCAACAGAAGTCAGTGTAACGATTAAAGCCGCGCGAGAAGGCTGGGGAGATAAACGAATTGTGATGATTTTCCAACCGCATCGTTATTCTCGTACTCGTGATTTATTTGATGATTTTGTACAAGTGCTTTCGCAAGTGGACGCATTAATTATGCTTGATGTGTACGCAGCGGGAGAAGCACCAATTGTTGGAGCTGATAGTAAATCACTTTGTCGTTCAATTAGAAATTTAGGAAAAATCGATCCAATCTTGGTTTCTGACACATCACAATTAGGCGACGTTCTTGATCAAATTATTCAAGATGGCGATTTAATTTTGGCACAAGGTGCGGGCAGTGTAAGTAAAATTTCTCGTGGCTTGGCTGAATCTTGGAAGAATTAATGCCGGATGGATTGATTGAAAATCTTAGCATTAGAAAAATATCATCATAAGAAGAAAAACAGGATAAAAAATGAACTTAAAACAAGAAAAAATTGCGGTGTTATTGGGCGGCACATCTGCTGAATGTGAAGTTTCCCTCAATTCAGGCAAAACGGTATTAGAAGCATTATTAAATCAAGGTTATGATGCTCATCCTATTGATCCTAAAGAATATAATGTCGCTAATTTGAAAAGTGATGGCTTCGATCGAGTATTTAATATTTTGCACGGTCGTGGTGGAGAAGATGGCACAATGCAAGGTTTATTAGAGCAAATTGGTTTGCCTTATACGGGTTGTGGCGTAATGGCTTCCGCATTAACGATGGACAAAATGCGCACAAAAATGTTGTGGAAAGCTTTTGGTTTACCTGTTGCAGATATGGAAGTGGTTACCCGAGAAACTTTTTCTGAATTAGACCCTCAGGCTGTTGTGGAAAAATTAGGTTTACCATTAATGGTTAAACCCTCTTTAGAAGGCTCTAGCGTTGGCTTAACGAAAGTAAAAGCGGTAGAAGAGTTAAAAAGTGCGGTGGAATATGCGCTTAAATTTGATAATACCATTCTAATTGAAGAGTGGTTAGCTGGCGATGAATTAACTGTGCCTGTGCTTGACAATCAAGTATTACCCGCAATTCGTATTGTTCCAGAGGGCGAATTTTATGATTATGAAGCGAAGTATATTTCTGATAATACGCAATATTTCTGCCCAGCAGGTTTAACGCCTGAACGCGAGCAAGCGTTAGCTATATTAGTAAAACGTGCTTATGATGCAGTGGGATGTCGAGGTTGGAGTCGTATTGATGTAATGTGTGATGCAAAAGGCAATTTCCGTTTGGTTGAGGTTAATACTAATCCAGGAATGACTAGCCATAGTTTATTCCCAAAATCTGCAGCGACAGTAGGTATTTCTTTTGAACAGCTTGTTGTGAAAATCTTGGAGCTAAGTGTGTAATGAACATTCTGAAAAGAAAAACGCCACAGAATATTCGTTTTGGAGAACAAAAGCCTAAATATTATTTTCATATTCGGGCTTTTGCGGTGTTGCTTGGCGTCTTTTTTTTACTTGGTGTTTATTTTAATTGGCAAAGCATTTTAGAAAAAATGGATGATAAACCGATTAGCGCATTTGCACTTGTTGGACAAAATACCTTTACTACCGATAATGATATTAAAGAAAGCCTATTAAAAATGGGCGAATTAAAAGGATTTTGGGGGCAAGATGTGGCACCGATTCAAGCTCAAATTGAGGCTTTACCTTGGGTTAAAGGTGCAATAGTAAGAAAAATGTGGCCAAATCGTTTAAGTATTTGGGTGTCGGAATATCAACCCGTTGCGTTTTGGAATCAAAATCAATTTGTTACCCTTGATGGTATCGTTTTTCAGCTTCCCTCTGTACGTTTAACAGCAAAAAATTTGCCCTATTTGGGCGGGCCCGATTATCAGAGTTTGAAGGTAATTGAGACGTGGAATCAAATTTATGTCAATTTAAAATCAAATAATATAATGGCAAAGGGAGTCAATATTGATGATCGCGGTGCGTGGCAGGTCCAGCTTGATAACGATATTGTGCTAAAATTAGGTCGTGGCGATTGGAAATCAAAACTTGAGCGATTTGTCACAATTTATCCGCAAATTGATGTGCCAGAAAACAAAAAAATAGATTATATAGATTTAAGATATACGGCAGGTGCCGCTGTAGGTATGGTTGATAGATAAAAATAACTGGGTGTGAAAATGGTTAAAGGTGTGGAAGCAAAAACAATAGTAGGTTTAGAGGTTGGCACCTCAAAAGTGGTCGCTGTGGTTGGCGAAGTATTTCCTGATGGTGTAGTGAATGTGCTTGGTGTAGGCAGTTGTCCTTCAAAAGGGATTGATCGTGGCAGTATCACTGATCTTGATGCTGTGGTGGGTTCGATTCAACGTGCTATTGAAGCTGCAGAGTCTATGGCGGATTGTCAGATTATGAGTGTGACTTTAGCCATTACTGGAGAGCATATTCAAAGCCTTAATGAAAGTGGTTTTGTGCCGATAGCAGAAAGTGAAGTAACACAAGAAGAAATCGATTCGGCACTTCATACAGCAAGCTCAATAAAATTACCAGAGGGATTGTCTTTATTGCATGTTATTCCACAAGAATATGCTGTTGATCGTCAGATGAACATTAAAAATCCATTAGGATTACAAGGCGTGCGTTTAAAAGCACAAGTACATTTGATCGCTTGTCATCAAGATTGGCAAAATAACTTAAAAAAAGCCGTTGAACGTTGTGGATTGCAAGTGGATAAAGTGGTTTTCTCTGGTTTCGCAGCGACACATTCTGTGCTAACTGAGGATGAAAAAGATCTCGGCGTGTGTTTAATTGATTTTGGTGCCGGCACAATGAACGTGATGGTTTATACGAATGGTGCATTACGCTTTAGCAAGGTAATTCCTTACGCAGGAAATATTGTGACGAATGATATTGCGCACGCTTGTACAATTTCGCGAGCAGAAGCAGAACGGATCAAAGTGAACTATGCGAGTGCATTTTACCCAGCTCGTTTGCACGGAGATAAAAAAATTGAGGTGGCAAGTATTGGCGGTCGTGCGCCTCGTTCATTAACAAAAAGTGATTTATCTTTAATTACATCGGCTCGTTATACGGAGCTTTTAGGTGTGGTAAAAGACGAATTAGATAAGTTAAAAGCTGAATTAGAAGCAAAACATATTAAATTTGAATTAATTGCAGGTGTGGTTATGACTGGTGGTGGAGCACAGATTGAAGATCTTAAAGAATGCGCTTCAAATGTTTTCCATTGCCAAGTACGTATAGCAAGCCCATTAAATATTACTGGTTTGACTGATTATGTGAATCGTCCACAATATTCAACGGTGGTGGGATTATTGCAATATAATCACAGTAATAGTGACGATGATTTAATTTCAGGAAGTGATGATTCTGAAGGAACTTTCTTTGAGTCTATTTGGCAAGGAATTAAAAAAATTGTCAATAAAGTGCGGTCAGAATTTTGATTATTTTAATTTTTCATCTACAATAAAGAGAATTTATATTTTATATATTTAGTCAGCTTATCTGGCAGTAACGGAGAACATCAATGCTATACCCAGAGTACCCTGAGTACGACAATTTTAACGAATCCGGCGCACTGATCAAAGTCGTAGGTGTAGGCGGTGGCGGTGGTAATGCCGTAAACCATATGGTAATGAATATGGTAAAACAAGAAATGGGCGGAACCTTTGTTGGTGAAAGTTCATTAACATCAGAGGAACACGGTCGCATAGTATTTTATGCCGTCAATACTGATGCTCAAGCATTGCGTAAAAGTCAAGTTCAACAGACCGTACAAATTGGTGGAGAAACAACCAAAGGTTTAGGTGCTGGGGCAAATCCGAATATTGGTCGTAAGGCAGCTGAAGATGATCAGGATGAAATCCGCAAAATGCTTGAAGGCGCAGATATGGTCTTTATTGCAGCAGGTATGGGCGGCGGCACAGGTACGGGTGCGGCGCCTGTTGTTGCTAAAATTGCTAAAGAACTGGGTATTTTAACTGTTGCAGTAGTGACTAAACCTTTTGCTTTTGAAGGCAAAAAACGTATGCAATTTGCAGAGCTTGGTATTAAAGATTTATCCCAATATGTTGATTCAATGATTATTATTCCGAATCAACAAATTCAAAAAGTTCTCCCTAAAAATGCTAAATTAATAGAGGCTTTTGCTGCTGCAAACGATGTGTTACGTAATTCGGTTATGGGTATTTCGGATATGATTACATCGCCTGGCTTAATCAATGTGGACTTTGCCGATGTAAGAACGGTAATGTCCGTTCAAGGGCAAGCAATGATAGGTTTTGGTTCAGCGGTGGGAGAACCTGGTGCGGGTAGAGCAGAAGAGGCGGCTCGCCTTGCGGTACGTAACGATCTTCTAGAAAAAATAGATCTTTCTAATGCTCAAGGTATTTTAGTTAATATTACTGCTGGAATGGATTTAGTTTTTGATGAATTTAACATTATAGGTGAGACAATAGGTAGCTTTGCTTCTGAAGAGGCGACAGTTGTTGTTGGTACGAGTTTAGTGCCTGAGATGAGCGATGAAATTCGTGTAACTATTGTGGCAACTGGTCTAGGGGAAATTGCAGGAAATGATCCAATTCAAGTTGTTCGTCAAGGGCTTTCTACGCAGAATATTGAAGGCGAAGGGCGTGTAAACATTGTTCCTGAACTTCATCGTCGTGAATCTGTTGAAGTGTCAAGGTCTGCATCAGAAGAATATCAACGACCGTTAGATAAACCGATTACAGATCGCTTGGAAGCATTTAAGAAAAATAATTTTTTTAATCCTGCACAGCGTGAAGAAAATTAATAAGTTTCAGAAAATACCTAGTAAATGAAGGTAGTAGAATGATTAAACAAAGAACATTAAAACAAAGTATTAAAGTAACAGGCGTTGGCTTACATAGCGGTAATAAAGTGACATTAACCTTACGCCCAGCTATGCCAAACACAGGTGTTGTTTATTATCGTACAGATTTAAACCCTGCGGTGGCATTCCCTGCCGATCCTAATTCAGTGCGTGATACAATGCTCTGTACAGCACTAATTAATGATCAAGGTGTTCGCATTTCTACAGTTGAGCATTTAAATGCAGCTTTGGCAGGGCTTGGTATTGATAATATTATTATCGAAGTTGATGCACCTGAAATTCCAATTATGGATGGCAGTGCGAGTCCGTTTATCTATTTGTTGTTAGATGCGGGAATTGAAGAACAAAATGCAGCGAAAAAATTTATTCGCATTAAAGAATATGTACGAGTTGAAGATGGCGATAAATGGGCTGAATTTAAACCTTACAATGGTTTTCGTTTAGATTTCACTATTGATTTTGACCATCCTGCTATTGGCAAAGATGTACGTAACTATGAAATGAATTTTTCCGCCCAAGCATTTGTTCATCAAATTAGCCGAGCAAGAACTTTTGGCTTTATGAAAGATATTGAATATCTTCAATCTCAAGGTTTAGCATTAGGTGGTAGCCTTGATAATGCGATTGTTCTTGATGATTATAGAATCTTAAATGAAGATGGCTTACGCTTTAAAGATGAACTTGTTCGTCATAAAATGTTAGACGCAATTGGCGATCTTTATATGGCTGGTTATAACATTATCGGTGATTTTAAAGCCTATAAATCAGGTCACGGTTTAAATAACAAGTTACTTCGTGCTGTTTTAGCAAATCAAGAAGCGTGGGAATTTGTAACCTTTGAAGATAAAGCGCAAGTGCCACAAGGGTATGTTGCTCCAGTGCAAGTGCTTATTTAATTGTTTTATTGTTGAAAAAGCTATATTTCTGGTAGGAAGTATAGCTTTTTTATTTCATCTCGTGCTTAAATGGCGAATCTACTAAAAGTGCGGTCAATTTCGTGGGATTTTTTATAAGGAAGCATTATGGCATTAGAATTATCTGACATTCGCCAACAAATTACGCAAATCGATCGTAGTTTGTTAAAGCTACTTTCGGAGCGTCATCGTTTGGCGTTTGATGTAGTAAGAAGCAAAGAAGTGACGCAGAAGGCTTTACGTGATGTCGCGCGTGAGCAGCAACTTTTACAAGAACTAGTGCAATTTGCTGAAAATGAAAATTATCAGCTTGAAGCACAATACATTACTTCAATTTTCCAAAAAATTATTGAAGACTCGGTATTGACCCAGCAAGTCTACTTACAGAATAAACTTAATGAACAACGTAATCAAAATTTACATATCGCTTTTTTAGGTAAACGTGGTTCTTATTCTAATTTAGCTGCACGTAATTATGCTGCTCGTTATCAAAAACAATTTGTAGAACTAGGATGTCAGTCTTTTGAGCAAGTATTTGAAAAAGTTCAGACTGGAGAAGCTGACTTTGGTGTATTGCCTTTAGAAAATACAACATCGGGTGCAATTAATGAAGTTTATGATTTACTTCAGCATACTGATTTATCATTAGTGGGAGAGTTGGCTTATCCAATCAAACACTGCGTGCTTGTCAATGATAAAACAGATTTGAGTCAAATTGATACGTTGTATAGTCATCCTCAAGTGATTCAACAATGTAGTCAATTTATTCATAGTCTTGATCGCGTGCATATTGAATATTGCGAAAGTAGTTCACACGCAATGCAATTAGTCGCAAGTTTGAATAAACCTAATATTGCAGCATTGGGCAATGAAGACGGTGGAAAATTGTATGGACTTAGTGTATTAAAAACTAATATTGCTAATCAAGAGAACAATATTACACGTTTTATTGTGGTGGCTAAAGATCCTCGCGAAGTTTCATCACAGATTCCCACAAAGACCTTATTATTAATGACAACTTCACAGCAAGCTGGCGCATTAGTGGATGCTTTATTGGTGTTTAAAAAGCATCAAATCAATATGACAAAACTGGAATCTCGACCGATTTACGGTAAGCCTTGGGAAGAAATGTTTTATCTAGAAATTGAAGCAAATATCCATCATCCAGATACAAAACAGGCTTTGGAAGAATTAAAAGGTTATAGCAATTACTTAAAGATTTTAGGTTGTTATCCTAGTGAGATTGTAAAGCCTGTGAGTGTATAAAAAAGTGCGGTCAATAAAAATAATATTTTTATGACCGCACTTTTTATATTTTTTTGTTCCGTTCTAAGGATTTATGTTGAATTTGTACTGTTTTTCCTTTGGCTTGAAAATATTCGCCTAATTGTTGAGCAATATAAACGGAGCGGTGTTTTCCCCCAGTACATCCAATGGCAATCGTCAAATAGCTACGGTTATTTTTTTCTAACATCGGTAACCAAGTATCAATGTAATGACGAGTGAGATAAATAAATTCATTGACTTCTGTATGACTATTTAGAAATTCTGCGACAGGGGCTTCTAATCCAGTCATTGGGCGTAATGTTGGATCCCAATGAGGGTTAGGCAAAAAGCGGACATCGAAAACATAATCCGCATCTAAAGGAATCCCATATTTAAAACCAAAAGATTCAACAATAATTTTTAATTCTTTTTCACTATTATAGCGTAAAAATTCGCGTAATCGTTCTGCAAGACTATGCGTAGAAAGATGGGTGGTATCAAGAATAAGATTTGCGTGTTGAATCAATGGCTCAAGATAGCGATATTCTTCATCTATTGCAGCTTCAAGAGATAGATCTTTTAATGAAAGCGGGTGCAAACGGCGTGAATCACTATATCGGCGAATCAGGGTAGCACGATCAGCCTCTAAGAAAATGATTTTAATTTGATGATGCTTTTGTAACGTTGAAAGGGTTTGCTCAAGAGAATTAGCGGAGTTTGGAATATTACGAATATCGAGACTAATGGCGACCGAAGATTGAGATTGAGATTGAGACAGAATATCAGTCAATTGAGGAAGCAAATCTAAAGGAATATTATCAACACAGTAATATCCTGTATCTTCTAATGCTCGTAAGGCTACAGATTTTCCTGCACCAGAACGCCCACTAATAATGATAATTTCCATAAATTTCCCCACTGTAATTATTCTTTCACTTCTTCAAGTGTTGTTTCTGATTGATCGATAATTTCAAAAACTTGCCAAATTTCATCCGCACTTTTAGCTGAACGTAATTGCTTCAACACATTTTTATCAGTCAGTTTTTCTATTAATGATGCTAAAACTGGAATGTAGGTTTCACATTGATTTTCTGGAATCAGTAAGGCAAAGATTAAGTCCACTGGTTTACTATCAACAGCATCGTAATCAATCGGATTATCGAGTTGCATAAACACTGCGATTGCTTTATCTGATACTGTTACGGGGATTTTTGCTTTTGGCATTGCAATCCCATTTCCTAAACCAGAATTCCCCAGTTTTTCACGTTCAAAAAGACATTCAAAACAGGCTTGTTCGCCTTGTTCTGCAAGAACTTGTTCCACCACAAAATGTGAAATAGATTCAAATAATCGTTTTTTGCTAGAAAAACTAACGCCCTGACGAATATTCTCAGGGCTTAATAGTTCAGTTATTTTCATTTTTATAATTTGAATTGTTCGCCAAGATAAACGCGTTTAACCTGTTCATCGTTCATCACTTGTTCCGGTGTACCTGTTGCGATAATTTTACCTGCGCCAACAATATAAGCACGTTCGCAAACATCAAGGGTTTCACGAACATTATGATCGGTAATCAAAACACCTAATCCTCGGTTACGTAAGTCGGTGATAATTTTTTTAATATCGCTCACAGAAATAGGATCTACACCAGCAAAAGGCTCGTCTAATAGAATAAATTTTGGATTTGCCGCTAAGGCACGTGCGATTTCTACACGGCGACGTTCGCCGCCTGATAAGGCTTGTCCTAAATTATCTCGAATATGAGCAATGTTAAATTCTTCAATTAATTCATCTGCTTTTTCACGACGTTGTTGCGGGGTTAAATCTTTACGGATTTCCAATACCGCCATCAAATTTTCATAGACAGTCAAACGGCGAAAAATCGAGGCTTCTTGCGGTAAATAACCAATGCCACGTTGCGCACGATTATGCATTGGGAGCAAACTAATATCTTCGCCATCAATAACAATTTTACCTTGATCTTGGCGAACAAGCCCAACGACCATATAGAAAGTTGTTGTTTTCCCTGCACCGTTTGGCCCGAGTAAACCGACAATTTCATTAGAATTTACGGTTAAACTGACATCCGAAACAACTTTACGACTTTTGTAGCTTTTAGCTAAATTCTCTGCAGTCAAAATTGACATAGATTACTTCCCTTTAGCTTGTTGTAATTGAGATGGAATAAGAACTGTTGTTACCCGTGATTTTCCATTACCATTAGCTTTAAGTTGTTGTTTCTTCACATCATAGGTAATAACACTGCCATTAATTTTACTATCAAGCTGCTTTAATTCGGCATTGTTAGTTAATGTTAAAAATTCGCTGCCAAGATCATAATGAACTTTATTTGCTTTTCCATCTATTGGAGTGCCATTATCTAACTGTTGATGGAATGTGACTGGCGTACCGAATGCTTCTACAGTTTCTTTTTTCCCTGATTTTTCAGCGGGACGAGTGATAACAACTTTATTTGCTTTAATGATGATAGATCCCTGTGTAATTACTACATTATCTGTGAATGTCACTACACTTTTTTCCATATCTAAGGATTGATTATCCGAAACGATATTTATCGGCTGATTAACGTCATCTTTCAATGCAAAAGCTGAACTTGATGCTAATACCATCGTTGCAAGAAAAAGAATTTTATTGCTTACTAACTTCATAATATGTTTTTACCTGTTCCTTTAATGTCGCCACTTGTTGGCGTAAATTTCCGACTAATTTTAATCCTGTAGAACTAAAATTTTTACCCTTAATTTTAACCTGTGTTTCGGAAGTCATATCCTGTGTTTTTAAATTGACGACCGCTGATTCTGTTTCAATGCGTTGCAAACGAGAATCTGATGTTAAACTTTGCACGACGACATTACCCTCTAAATACAATATTTGATCTTTTGTCAATCTTGCTTGATTTGCGCTTAATTTCCAGTTTTGTGTGCTAAAAAAATCTACATTTTGATTGGGATTTTGTTCCTTTTCATTTGATGTTGTGGGATATAAATAAACTAAAGGCGCGGTAAAAAGGGTTTGTTCATTGACTGTATAATGCTCAATTTTATCGGATAAAGCCAAATATTGTTTTTTACCCTCAGGGGAAAAAACCGTTGTTTCCATTTTATAACCCACATAATCAGGACTATCTGGTTTTTTCACAAGTTCAGATAAATCTGCGGTTTCCTGATTTAAGGAATAAAACCACGCCAAAGCACAAAGTGCGATAACGCCCAAAATTACATTCCAACGAATATTCATTTTATTTCAATCACTTATCCACAAAGTGCGGATGAAAATTTCAATGTTTTTAATCTTCCAACATTAATACCTTGAGCATTTGATAAATTTCTCGATAGGCTTTTGATGGTTTATTTTGTTCCAGTTCTTTTTGTGCAGAACGAATCAGATTGCGTAGTTGCTGACGATCGCCATCAGGATAATCATTTAGTAAATCAGTTAAAGCCACATCACCTTTTTCCACCAATTCATCGCACACTTTTTCGATTTTGTGCAACATAGCTTGTTGTTGATTATGCTTATTTTCAATTTTATCTAAGGCTTCACGAATAGGTTCAACATCAATTCCACGCAATAATTTACCGATATATTGTAATTGACGGCGGCGAGCTTCTTTTTGTAAACGCTGTGCAAGTTCAATGGCATCAAGTAAGGATTCATTAAGTGGAATTTTTGCCAGATTGTTTTTCGTGAGATTGACAATTTTTTCGCCAAGTTGTTTTAAATCTTCCGCATCGCGTTTGATTTCGCTTTTACTCACCCAAATAATTTCTTCTTGATCTTCATCTTCCCAATCGAAAACTTCTTTTTTCTTACGTTTTGCCATTTTTTATCCTTTATGAAAATTGGCGTGCATTTTACCATAAACTTTAAAAATAAGATAAAATGTTGAAAATTTTTAATAGGAAAAAATAATGAAAACAGCCGAAAATTCAACCGCACTTTTAAAAGCACAAGAACAAGAATTACGCCAAGCCGTCAGTTTTGCAGTGGCGTTAGCAACGAAAGCTGGCGCAAGTGCAGAAGTTGCGGTCACAAAAGTGAGCGGTTTATCCGTATCTGCTCGTTTGCAAGAAATTGAAAACGTAGAATTTACTAATGATGGCGCATTGGGGATTTCTGTTTATATGGGGCAACAAAAAGGCAATGCCTCGACTTCCGATTTAAGCGAAAGCGCAATTAAAAATGCAGTGGAAGCCGCACTTGCTATTGCAAAATACACCTCGCCTGATGATTGCACAGGGTTGGCTGATAAAGATCTAATGGCTTTTGATGCGCCTGATTTAGAGCTTTATCATTCTGCTGATATAGATGTTGATAAAGCGACGGAATTGGCACTTCAAGCAGAACAAGCCGCTTTGCAAGCGGATAAACGCATCGTAAATAGCAACGGAGCAAGTTTTAATTCACATACAGGCGTGAAAGTGTATGGAAATAGTCACGGTATGTTGCAAAGTTATTTATCAAGCCGTTATTCCTTATCTTGTTCGGTTATTGGTGGCGTAGAAGATGCCTTAGAAAATGATTACGAATACACGATCTCTCGTGAATTCGATAAACTCCAATCGCCCATTTGGGTTGGCGAAAATTGTGCAAAGAAAGTCGTTTCTCGTTTAAATCCTCAAAAATTGAGTACACGAGAAGTGCCTGTCATTTTCTTAAATGATGTTGCAACTGGTCTTATTTCTCATTTTGCTGCTGCAATAAGTGGTGGCAGTTTATATAGAAAATCGAGTTTCTTGCTCGAACATTTGGGTAAACAGGTCTTACCTGATTGGTTCAATATCAGTGAGAGACCACATTTATTACGTCGTTTGGCTTCAACGCCTTTTGATAGTGAAGGTGTTCGTACGCAAGATCGTGAAATTGTTGAAAATGGGGTATTACAAACTTATTTAGTGACAAGTTACAGCGGTAAAAAACTCGGTATGTCAAGTACCGGTCATGCTGGTGGCATTCACAACTGGCTTGTTAAGCCAAATTTAACTGGAGGATTGACCGCACTTTTACGTCAAATGGGAACGGGATTGTTAGTAACGGATGTGATGGGACAAGGTGTCAATATTGTTACGGGCGATTATTCTCGTGGCGCATCAGGTTTTTGGGTAGAAAATGGCGAAATTCAATATCCCGTCGCCGAAATTACCATTGCGGGGCAACTACAAGATATGTTGAAGAATATGGTTGCTGTAGCTGACGATATAGAGCATCGTTCTAACATCCAAACTGGTTCTATTTTGTTAGATAAAATGAAAATTTCTGGAAATTAAGAAATATTTTTGAAATTGAGAATAATTCTTATTGACAATGACTAAATATCTGTTACTATACGCACATCTGTTGTTGCTCCAACAGGTAGAGTAGAAAGTAAATTCGTTAGGGTTGAAAAAGGCTGAAGGTTTAAACTTCAGCCTTTTTTTTGTAAAATAGCAAACGATTTTATCCCCTGTCATTTCATAAGGAAACACAATGAAAAAACACCACGTAGATGTTTTAATCTCAGAGAATGATGTTCATGCGCGTATTGCTGAATTAGGTGCTCAAATTACAAAATTTTATCAAGAAAAACAGATCGATAGCCTTGTTGTCGTAGGGCTTTTACGTGGTTCCTTTATGTTTATGGCGGATATCGTTCGTCAGATAAATTTACCTGTGGAAATTGAATTTATGACCACTTCAAGTTATGGCACAGGCATGACCACGAATCACGACGTTCGTATTACTAAAGATTTGGACGGCGATATAAAAGGTAAACACGTTTTAATTGTGGAAGATATTATTGATACGGGTTATACCTTGGAAAAAGTGCGTGATATTTTGAATTTGCGTGATCCTGCGAGTCTTGCAATTTGTACGTTACTTGATAAACCTTCTCGCCGCGAAGTGGAAGTGCCTGTTGAATGGGTTGGTTTTGAAATTCCTGATGAATTTGTGGTGGGGTATGGTATCGATTACGCGCAACGCCATCGTAATTTAGGCTATATCGGTAAAGTTGTTTTAGAAGAATAATTTGATTTTATTGAAAAGTGCGGTTGAAATTTTAAATGAATTTTTAACCGCACTTTTTTATATTATTTCATTTCATTTCATTTCATTTCATTTCATTTCATTTCATTGCTATTTTCTCGATCACTTGCTAAATCTTTTTACAGCAAATACAGCCGTTATATTGATAATCTTGCAAGGGCAATTTTCTTATTTTTCGGCGGCTATTTAGTTTATTCAGGCGTGCTAGCCACTGCAGCCGCATTTTAATTACCAAAACGTATAAAATATAACGAAAGAAAACTTGTTATTTTTGCTGAAGTTGATAGTCTCCAAACACTTTAATCAGTTTTGGAGATTTTTTATGTTATTAGTCAATTTGGCGATATTTATTGCTTTTTTATTGCTGTTAGCACAGCTATATCGCAAAACCGAAAAATTAGGGCAAACGGTATTTATCGGTTTATTGCTCGGTTTGCTTTTTGGTGCGGTATTGCAATCCGCTTTTGAAAAACCTTTGTTAGACAAAACTTTAGATTGGATCAATGTGGTCGGTAACGGTTATGTTCGTTTATTGCAGATGATCGTGATGCCGTTGGTGTTCGTGTCGATTTTATCTGCTATCGCTCGTATCAATCAAACCAGATCATTGGGCAAAGTCAGCGTTGGCGTGTTATCCACCTTGCTGATTACCACCGCCATTTCCGCGGCAATTGGGATTGCGATGGTGCATTTATTTGATGTGTCGGCGGCAGGATTAATCGTGAGCGATCGTGAATTAGCGGCTCAAGGCAAAGTGTTAGATAAAGCAGGGCAAGTGTCTAATTTAACTGTGCCTGCGATGTTGGTGTCCTTTATTCCGAAAAATCCTTTTGCTGATCTCACGGGTGCCAACCCAACGTCCATTATTAGTGTCGTAATTTTCTCAGCATTACTTGGCGTGGCGGCTTTGAGTTTAGGCAAAGAAGATCAAGCACTTGGTGAACGAATTGCACAAGGTGTAGAAACTTTAAACAAATTAGTGATGCGTTTGGTGCGTTTTGTGATTCGCTTAACCCCTTACGGCGTGTTTGCGTTGATGATTAAAATGGCTGCCACCTCAAAATGGGCGGATATTGTCAATTTGGGCAATTTTATTGTGGCTTCTTATGCTGCTATTGCCTTAATGTTTGTGGTTCACGGCATTTTATTGTTCTTCGTTAAAGTCAATCCTGTGGATTACTACAAAAAAGTGTTGCCAACCTTAAGTTTTGCGTTTACATCTCGCTCAAGTGCGGCGACAATTCCGTTAAATATTGAAACGCAAACCGCAAAATTAGGTAACAACAATGTCATCGCCAACTTTGCTGCCACATTCGGTGCCACTATCGGACAAAACGGCTGTGGCGGCATTTATCCAGCGATGCTTGCTGTAATGGTCGCCCCAATGGTCGGCATTGACCCTTTTAGCTTCAGCTACATTCTAACCTTAATTTTCGTGGTCGCCATTTCTTCATTCGGCATCGCAGGCGTAGGTGGCGGAGCCACATTCGCCGCTATCGTCGTGCTATCTACGTTAGGTTTACCACTGGAATTAATCGGTTTACTCATTTCCATCGAACCGCTCATCGATATGGGACGTACCGCACTTAACGTAAACGGTGCCATGGTGGCAGGCACGATTACGGATCGCTTGCTAAATAAGTAACTGGAAATCAATAAAAAAATCTGCAATTGAGAATTCAGTTGCAGATTTTTTATCGCTCAATACTTTTGACTAAAAAGTGCGGTGGTTTTTTTCAGTGTTTTATAACTTAAATCGATGAATAATTTGATTTGCTGAGCCTCGCCAAACTAAACTTGGGTCTGCCTCTTCTTGAATAAATTTCCCATCAATTAATACATCAATATAAGGCAACATAGCACGTTGTTGTTCATCTAATTCATCTAGCTTATAACCCGTCCAAACCCAGATGTCTTTATCGGGGCATTCTCGTTTTACGCGTTGCACAAATGGCAATAATGTTTCTACGTTGAGGGGATGAAGTGGATCGCCACCTGAAAGCGTCAGCCCTTGGCGTTTAATGCGAGTGTCTTTTAAATCATTGATGATTTGTTGTTTCATTGCTTCATCAAATAATACACCCGCTGAAAATGACCAACTTTTTTGGTTGTAGCAGCCTTTGCAAGCGTGCGTACAGCCACTGACGAAAAGTGTGCATCTTGTGCCTTCGCCATTGATAACATCGGTCGGGTAGTATTGGAGGTAGTTCATTTCATAAAAATCCTGAAAATGTGGCTTAAATTCTCGCCAAATTCACCGCACTTTTGAATTAGTCTTTGCAATAGGGCAATAAATTCTGCATAATAGCGAGCAATCGCATTTGCGATATCAATGGAAACTTTCTCGGTCTCTCGCAACGGTGTCTGGTTTACTCGGTCAGGTTCGGAAGAAAGCAGCCAAAGTCGGAATTACTGTGTGCCGAGAAGAAGCTGGGAAAGTTTCCGCCCCTTATACTCGTTCAACCAATCTTTTAAAGAAACCATTTTCTTTTGTGATTAAGCTACTGTAATCGCCTTCTTCGATTAATCTTCCGTTATCAATTACACAAATTTTATCGAATTGTTCAATTGAACTTAGACGGTGAGTGACCATAATTAGGGTTTTATTTTCAGCGTGTTGCAGAATTAAACGTAAAATTTGACGTTCAGTTTCGCGATCTAAACCTTCTGTTGGTTCATCCAATAATAAAATTGGCGCATTATTGAGTAAAATACGTGCTAAACCTAAACGTCGTTGTTCTCCGCCAGAAAGCGGACGACCGCCATCTCCCAGCCAAAGATTTAAACTATCTTCTTGCTCAAGTAATTTACTTAAGCCAACTTGATGTAGAACTTCAATCATTTTTTTATCAGAAATTTCATCCGCACTTGCAAATTGTAAATTTTGACGAAGTGTATCACTGAATACGTGAACGCGTTGAGTTAAAAAACAAATTTGGTTACGCAATGTATTTTCTGAATAGGTAGAAATGGGTTTTTCTGCTAATAAAAGCTCACCTTGATTTGCATCATAATTGCGTACTAAAAGTTGAAGAAGTGAAGATTTCCCACTTCCAGTTTTGCCTAAAATAGCAATTTTTTTGCCCTGTTCTAAATCTAATGTAAGATTTTTTAATACGAGTGTTTCTTGTTCGGGATAGGAAAAATTTAAATTCTTCGCAGAAATTAACCGCACTTTTGTTTCAAATTCCTCGTTACCATTAAACTCGACAAGCGGTTTTTGCTCAATGATTTCGGTCACTCGCTCTGCTGCCGCAATAACTTGACCTATGTGTAAAAATGCCGCACCTAATGGCATGATTATCTCAAAGGCGGCAAGTGCAGCAAAAGTGAAAAGTGCAATATAAGCCGTGCGATATTCATCTGTACCAAAATCGGCGTTACTTGCAAACCATAGCATTCCAGAAATCAACAGACCATTAAGAAAGAGAACAAGTGCGGTAGAAAATCCGCTTAATTTTGCTTCTTTGGCTTGATCTTCCTGCCATGTTTTTTCTGTGACTGACATTTTCTCTTTTAATTTATCTTCTGCATTAAATAATAAAAGCTCGGCTTGTGCTTGGATAAATTCTAAGAACTGGGTTCGATAGGTTGTGCGTGCTTGGATTAAGCGTTCGCCAAATTGCTGTCCTAAGCGATAAAAAATGGTTGGGATAATTATTAATAAAATCAACAAAAATAAGCCTAAACCAAGTGCGAGTGGAATATTGATAAAGCTAAGTCCAATCGTCATGGCAATGATTACAAATGCAGCAGTGAAGAATGGTGCAAGTAAACGTAAATAGAGGCTATCAAGTGTATCAACATCGGACACTAAACGATTTAACAAATCGCTGTTACGATAACGATTTAATACCGCTGGGCTTAAAGGAATGATTTTTTCAAATACTTGTACGCGTAATTTGGACAATATGCGGAATGTTGCATCATGCGTCACTATTTTTTCAAAATAGCGCATGACGGTTCGCCCGATAGCTAAACCTCGCACACTGGCTGAAGGGTAGAAAAAGTTAAATAGAGTGCCTAGTCCTGCAATGGCTGTAGCGGCTAAAAACCAGCCTGAAACGGTAAGCAACCCCATGCTGGATCCCAATCCTAAAATCATCAGCACCAAGCCTAAAATAAGCGGAAATTTGGCGAATTTAAATAAACGTATAAAGGGAAGTAATGTGCGCATTATTGGATATCCTGTTGTCGTTGAGCGAGTAGTTCAGCAAAGAAACCTTCATGTTGTAATTCGGCAAATTTACCTTGCTGTACTATTTCTCCTCGTTGCATCACAAAAATTTGATCACATTGTTTCAAATCTTCAATTCGGTGTGTAATCATCAGTGTAGTTTGATGCTGGCTTGCTTCATTCAATGCTTGTAAAACAAGATTTTCTGATTGCGCATCTAAGCTTGCGGTTGGCTCATCAAGCAGAAGCAAATCGCCTTTGCGTAACAAAGCACGAGCAATGGCAAGGCGTTGCGCTTGTCCTACAGAAATGCCTAATCCACCATCTTTGATTTCGTGATGAAGTCCAAGTTTATCGGTAAATTCTTTCGCTTGAGAATGCATTAATGCTTGATTAATTTCTTCATCGTTGGCTTGAATATTGCCAAGTAGTAAGTTTTCCTTAATTGTGCCTTGTAATAACAATGGATTTTGTCCTACCCACGCAATATGTTTTCGCCAGTCAGCTAGATTGCTTTCGCGAAGTTCTTGACCATTAATTTTGAGCGAGCCTTTATAAGGTAAAAAGCCCAAAATAGCATTTATTAATGAAGTTTTACCTGCACCACTTTGTCCTACAAGTGCAACATTGTGATTTGCTGGAATTTGGAAGTTTAACGGCTTGGTTAATGCTGAACCCTGTGTCGAAAGCACCACTAAATTTTCGGCAGAAATTTCAACCGCACTTTCTAAAGAAATTGTTTTTTCATTTTGATGAACGGTTAAATAATCAGCTTCTAAGAAATCAACAATGGCATCTGCTGCACCAATACCCGCTGCGCGGTCGTGGTAATAAGTGCCGAGATCACGCAAGGGTTGATAAAATTCAGGCGCAAGAATTAAACAAAAGAAACCTGTGAAAAGTGTAAGCGGTGCATTATAGGTGCCAAATTCAATTTGACCTAAGTAGCTAAAACCAAAATAGACCGCCATCAGTGCAATGGAAATAGAGGTAAAAAATTCCAATACAGCAGAAGAGAGAAAAGCGAGTTTTAGCACATCCATTGTGGTCTCACGAAAATCTTCAGTGGCGTTTTCAATATGCTCAGTTTGTTCAGAAGTGCGGTTAAAAAGACGCAAGGTTTCTAAGCCGCGTAAGCGATCTAAAAATTGGGCACTTAGGCGAGAAAGGGTATCCATATTTTTTTGGCTGTTGTCAGCCGCAGCAATACCAACAATGATCATAAATAGAGGAACAAGCGGTGCAGTAATCATTAAGATTAAGCCTGCAGCCCAGTTCAACGGAAATACAGCAATGAAAATAACCACTGGAACAATGGCTGAAAGGCTTTGTTGAGGCAGAAAACGGGCATAGAAATTATGTAAGTTTTCTACTTGTTCTAACATAATGCTTGCCCAACTTCCAGCTGGTTTTTGATTAATTGTCGCAGGGCCGACAAGATGAATTTTATCCAGAATTTTTTGACGAATATGGTTGCGTAATAATTGTCCGCTTCGGAAACCAATTTTTTCTCGTACCCATAAAATAATAGCACGCATCCCGAAGCCGATAATTAGCCCGAGAAAATAAGGAATAAGTTCATCACGAGGCACATTTTGCATAATCAGTTTATCGAGCAACGTCGCAAGAAAATAAGTTTGCGCGACTAAAATAAGTGCAGAAAGCGTAGCGAGAGCAATGTTTGCACGCATTAATTTTTTGATAGGTTCTTGTTGTGCGCGAAGCCATTGTTGTAAATATTTTTGACGAACTTTATTCATAGGTTTATCGAGATATAGAAAAAGTTCCCCTCTTTTAAAAGAGGGGAATTAGCTAGAAAATTTATGCTTCTTGAGCATCTAAGTAGCGTTCTGCATCCAAGGCTGCCATACAACCAGTTCCTGCAGAGGTAATGGCTTGGCGATAATTGTGATCCATTACATCGCCTGCTGCGAACACGCCTTCCACAGAAGTGGCTGTTGCATTGCCTTCAAGACCAGATTTTACAACGATATAGCCATTATTCAATTCTAGTTGCCCTTGGAAAATTTCCGTATTTGGCGAGTGACCAATGGCTACGAATAAACCATCTAATTTGAGTTCTTCTTTCTCGCCAGTTTTTGTGTTGGCTAAACGTAATCCTGTTACACCCATATTATCGCCCAATACTTCATCTAAAGTGCGGTCAGTATGAAGAACGATTTTTCCTTCTTCCACTTTTTTGTACAAACGATCGATAAGAATTTTTTCCGCACGGAAGCTATCGCGACGGTGGATTAAATGCACTGTACTTGCAATATTGGCTAAGTAAAGGGCTTCTTCCACCGCAGTATTTCCTCCACCAATCACACCGACTGGTTTATTACGATAAAAGAATCCATCACAGGTTGCACAAGCGGAAACACCACGACCTTTGTAGTTTTCTTCTGAAGGTAAGCCAATATAGCGTGCAGAGGCACCTGTTGCGATAATTAACGCATCACAAGTGAAATTTTGCACATCGCCAAAAAGTTTGAATGGGCGAGAAGACAAATCTACGCGATTGATATGATCGAAGACGATTTCTGTCTCAAATTTTTCTGCGTGTTGCAACATACGTTGCATTAAACCTGAACCAGTAGTCATCTCAAAATCGCCCGGCCAGTTTTCGATTTCATCTGTAGTGGTAAGCTGGCCACCTTGTTGTAAACCCGTTACCAATACTGGTTTTAAGTTTGCACGTGCTGCATAAATGGCTGCCGTATAACCAGCAGGGCCTGAGCCTAAAATTAAAAGTTTTGCGTGTTTGGTATCTGACATAAAGAATCCTTGTTTGTAGTTAAGTAATAATATAATGCAATAAGTTGCATTTTACTGATTATAAACTTTTTGCTTAATAAAGCAGCGAATAAAGTAATCGACGAAATTTATTTGTCAGCGGATCAGCATTGCCCATTGCGCTTAAAATAGATAAAAATTGTTGTTTAACTTCACCATTTTGCGCGCCTAAGTCGGTTTTTAAAATACCGAAAAGTAGTGTCAGTGCTTCTTCATTTCTGCTCGCTTGATGAAGCTGAACAGCAAGTTTTATTGCAATTTCAGGCGTTGGATTTTTGGCATAATCAGCTTGTAATTGTTGAATTTCAGGCGTATCTGAAGCTTGAATTTGTAGCTCAATTTGTGCCTGTAATCCGTGCCAACGACTATCACGATCTTGCAATGGAATTTGATTTAAAATTTCTTGTGCTGGCTCCGTTTTTTTCATTGCAATATAGGTTTCAGAGTAGAGTAGGGCAACATCGCTATTTTTCTTATCTGAAAGTTCCCACGCATCTTTCAATAATGGCAATGCAGCTTCGTAATTTTCTACTTGCAAGAAATCTAATGCTTGTTGGAATTTTAAATCTTCCTCTTTAGGTAAAATAATGCTTAATCGTTGGATTAATGAAGATTTATCAAGCACGCTTGGAAATGCATCTAATGCCTGTGCTTCTTTAAACAAATAGGTGGTTGGCAATGCTTGGATGCGGAATTGTGCGGCAATCATTCGCTCTTTTTCACAATTTACTTTTCCAAGAATAAATTGTCCTTGATATTGTTCTGCAACTTGCTCAAGTAGCACCAAAAAATCTGCCGATTCTTTATGCGTTGGCGCATAAAAATTGATGACAAGTGGTTTTTCTAAGGATTGTTGCAGTATTTCAGTAAGATTTTGTTCGTTGATCTCAACGATAAAAGGAAAATCAGCCATGTTTTATCCTTGTGAAAAAAATAATGGCTGATTTTAGCAAAGTGCGGAAGATTTTAGAAACGTTTTACCATTTCTATTATTAAGTAAGTTTTTCTAGGATCAATTTTCCCATCATTTTAATATGTGCATGCTCTACATTAAGTGCAGGAATATATTGATAAGATTGTCCGCCATTGTTTAGGAAATTTTCTCGATTTTCTTCGTCAATTTCTTCAATGGTTTCTAAACAATCTACGGAGAAACCCGGGCAAATAACGGCAATTTTTTGAATGTTCTGTGCTGCAGCAGATTCTAAAAATTTATCGGTATAAGGTTGCAGCCATTCTTCACGGCCAAAGCGAGATTGAAACGTCATTCTCCATTGGTTTTCTGTTAAGCCCAGCTTATTAACAACTGCAATAGTCGTTTGTTTACAATGTTCACGATAATAATCGCCCATTTTTTCGTAACGCAGAGGAATACCGTGATAAGAAAATAACAAAAACTCATCGGATTTTAACCGCACTTTTATGGAGTCGGCTAAGGCATTAATGTAATTTTCATCAATATGATAAGAATGGATGAAATCAAAAGGCAGTAATCCTCGTTCTTCTTTAAGAGCGTTAGCGAAAGCATCAAATACTGCGCCTGTAGTTGAGCTAGAGTATTGCGGATAAAGAGGCAAGACAATAATTCGCTCAACTTGATTTTTAAGCAAATTTTTCACCGCACTTTGCATTGATGGATTGCCATAAGTCATGGCAATTTCTACTTGAGTATCGATATTTTGATTATCTAAATAGGCTTGTAATGCGTCTTTTTGTTGTCGTGAAATAGCAAGTAAAGGCGATCCTTGCTCTGTCCAAATGGCTTGATAATTTTTGGCGATACGTTTTGAACGCAATGGCAAAATAATGGCTTTGAGTAGAGGATACCATTTGCAACGGGGTAAATCGACCACGCGAGGATCCGTTAAGAATTGCCATAAATAACGGCTAATTGACTTTGGCGTTGGGCTATCTGGCGTGCCTAGATTGGCAAGTAATACGCCGATTTTTGCTGGTTTTGTCATAAATTGATTACGGAAAGGGTTAATCTAGAAACACAACAAAGTTTATTCTCTTCTGTGCGGATGTCAATTTGCCAAACTTGGATATTTCTGCCCAAATTAATTGGCGTGGCTCTTGCAGTTACTTTACCTGAACGAACAGGGCGAAGATGATTGGCGTTAATATCTAATCCCACCACAGTTTTGCCTTCTTCCAAACAAAGCGAACCCGCAAGAGAACCAATTGTTTCAGCTAAAGCAACCGAAACCCCACCGTGCAACACACCAAACGGCTGCATAGTACGATGATCCACTGGCATCGTCGCTTCAATCCAATCCTCGCCAAAAGCAGAAATTTCAATGCCAAGATGGCTAACTGCACTGTTAGCACAAATTTGATTTAAGTTTTCAAGGGTAAAAGTTTTTTTCCAGAGCATTTTTATCTTTATAAAAAATAAAGGTAAATTATTAGACTTACTTCATTAATAATTGCCTTTTTTAATTAATGTATCGACGGTCATTTTGATTTTTTTCAAGATTGCTTCATTATTTTTTTCATTTAATGAGCCAAACATTTTATCGTGCGTGATTAAAAATCTGACAGAAAAACTATATTCTCCTCGTTGATCCTCATTATCTTTTCTTAATACGATTAAAGGGTCATTCTTTTCTGAAATTCTAGCGTGATAAAGTTCTAAATACCAAGGGATAGCGTATTTACCCAGATCAGAACGTTTTAAACGACCAACTTTGCGATCACTATAATTTTCGTAAACTTCAACAAACCCTTGTTGTTCCCATTTATCAAGTAATTCAAAAACATCCATTGCGTAATTATCGATGTCTTCATCACTAAAACCTAGTTCTCGACTGATTTCTCTAAACAATTTATGTAGAGAAACTTTTGCTGGAATCTTTATTACATTTGCCATAATTGTAAATTTCCATAAATTTTTTTAAACGCTCTTCACGTGTTTCGCCTGTGATTCTGGTGCTTTCAATATGATTGCCCAGCTTTATCAGCTCATTAATGAGTTCTTGATTGGTTGGTGGTGAAAAATGTCTAGACATATTTCCTCCTTAGTAGTATCAAGTTTTGATGTTATTGTGGCATAAGTTCTCTTTTATTCCAATATTTCTAATAACGCCTGCACAGGATGCTTCAACACCACATGTTCATAACGTTTTACTTGACTGCGGCAAGAATAACCGGTTGCTAAACAAAAGTGCGGATCTTTTCCATGTAGTTTTTTATGCCATGATACATCGTAGATTTCTCGGCTCATTTTTTGATTTTGCACTTCATGTCCAAATACACCAGCCATACCGCAACAGCCTACTTTTTCTACATTCAGTTGTTGTCCAAATCTTCCAAAAATTTCTTGCCATTCTTTTGGACTATTCGGCATAAAAGTAGATTCCGTACAATGAGGGAATAAATACCAACCTAAAGTGCGGTCAGTTTTGGCGATGTTTTTTAACTTCTCTTGCAAATCCGCATTTTGTAATCTTTGTTTTAACCATTCGTGAGCAGTGAGAACGTGAAAATCGCCCCGTTTTTCTTGTAGTGCTTCTTTATATTCATCTCGATAAGACAGCACGATGGCTGGATCAATGCCTACAAGTGGAATGCCTAATTTTGCCATTCGATTTAAAAACTCGGCTTGGTTTTGGGCTGTTTTGCTAAAGCGTTTTAAGAAGCCTTTAATGTGCATTGCTTTGCCGTTTGGTTTAAATGGCAACAGAATTGGTGTGAAGCCTAATTTCTGCGTAAGCATAACAAAATCGCGTACCACTTTCGCATCATAGTAAGAGGTATAAGGATCTTGCACAATAAATAAAACATTGTTTTTTTCTACCGCACTTAGGTTTTCCAATTCTTCTAAGGATTTTCCTTGATAATGAATTTCTACCAGCTGTTGTTGCAAATTGGGTTCAGAAAGCAAGGGCAAATCGGTCATGCCTAGCGTTTTTTCCACTAATGTTTGCGTGATTTTTAGCTTGGTAAAATAATTAAACAATTTTGCCTG
Source organism: Haemophilus sp. HN_Hi10 (assembly GCF_049821985.1). Classification (NCBI taxonomy): domain Bacteria; kingdom Pseudomonadati; phylum Pseudomonadota; class Gammaproteobacteria; order Pasteurellales; family Pasteurellaceae; genus Haemophilus; species Haemophilus sp. HN_Hi10. The sequence continues at coordinate 984,289 of NZ_CP187495.1, forward strand.
TTTTGCCATATAAGGCGCAGCGATTTCTAAATTTGCCACAACGTGATCTTTTGCCGGTCGTAAGTAGCGACTGTGATAAAAATGAAAGAATTTCGCACGGAAACTTGGCACATCAATTTTAATCGGGCATTGACTCGCACAGGCTTTACAAGCAAGGCAAGTATCCATTGCAGCTTTCACTTCGTGAGAAAAATCATAATCGCCTCGCCATTTTTGAACCGTATTGCTTAGTCTTTTCACAAGTGCGGTTAGTTTTATTTCTGTTTTACGGAAGTCTAATTGTTCGGGCGAAACATTTTCATTTGCCATCAATCGCAGCCATTCTCGCACCATCGCAGCGCGACCTTTCGGCGAAAATACACGGTTTTTACTGACTTTCATTGATGGACACATAATACTGTGTTCATCAAAATTAAAACATAAACCGTTTCCATTGCAGTTCATCGCACCCTTAAATTCATCACGCATTTGGATAGGAATTTGGCGATCCTTATCAGCCCGCATTGGCGAAAGAATAGAATAAAGTTCCTCTTTGGAATCTAAAGGCGTACAGATTTTGCCGGGGTTTAAGCGATTGTTCGGATCGAATAAGGTTTTGATATAACGAAGTTCGTGCCAGAGTTCTGGCGTAAAGAATTTTTCGCCGTAATGGGAACGCACGCCTTTTCCGTGTTCTCCCCAAAGTAATCCACCATATTTAATTGTAAGTTCTGCCACTTCATCTGAAATTTGTTTAAATAATTTCACTTGTTCTTTATCGCATAAATCAAGTGCAGGGCGAACGTGCAACACGCCTGCATCCACGTGACCAAACATGCCATATTGTAAATTGTGTTTATCTAATAAAGCACGAAATTCACTGATGTAATCCGCAAGATTTTCTGGGGGAACACAAGTATCTTCTACAAAAGGAATCGGTTTGGCTGCACCTTTTGCATTACCAAGTAAGCCCACCGCTTTTTTTCGCATTGCATAAATTCGTTCAATAGACGGTAAATCAGAACAGACTTGATAGCCAATAATGTGATCTTGATTGTGTTCAATTTTTTCATCAAGTGAGTGACAAAGTGCGGTGACTTGGCGGTCGATTTTTTCTTTATTATTACCGGCAAATTCCACAATATTTAAACCGAGAATTGGATCTTCTTCATCTTCTGTCAGAAGTTCATTCACAGAGTGCCAAATAATATCTTGTTTGGCGAGGTTTAAGACTTTGGAATCAACAGTTTCCACAGAAAGCGCATTGGCTTTGACCATAAAAGGTGCATTGCGTAATGCCGCATCAAAAGAACGATATTTAATATTGATGAGCGTGCGATACTGCGGAATTGGCAGAAGATTGAGTTTGGCTTCGCAAATAAATGCGAGAGAACCTTCAGAGCCAGTGAGAATTCTCGTAAGATTAAATTCACTTTCATCTTCATTGAATACATTTTTCAGATCGTATCCCGTTAAAAAACGGTTAAGTTGTGGCAAATCTTTAATGATTGCCGCTCTTTTTTCTTTGCAGTGTTGTGCGATTGTTTGGTGGAGCTTTTTGCTGTTTTCACTTAATTCAAGCGCATCAATGTTTTCTAAAACATCAACAGAATTGACCGCACTTGTATCTAAAATCTCACCGTTCATTAATACTGCGCGTAATGCTAAAACGTGATTAGAGGTTTTACCATATTGTAATGAACCTTGCCCCGAGGCATCCGTATTAATCATTCCACCTAAAGTCGCTCGATTGCTGGTGGATAACTCTGGGGCAAAGAATAAGCCATATGGTTTTAAAAATTGATTAAGTTGATCTTTTACTACGCCAGCTTGTACTCGAACCCAACGTTCTTTTACATTGAGTTCTAAAATGGCAGTCATATGACGAGAAAGATCCACTACTATATTGTTATTAAGGGATTGACCATTGGTGCCAGTGCCGCCGCCGCGAGGCGTAAAGCTGATTGATTGATATTCAGGTAAATTTGCCAATTTGGTTATACGTACTATATCAGCTACAGTTTTCGGAAAAAGAATCGCTTGTGGAAGTTGTTGATAAACGCTGTTATCCGTAGCCAGGCTTAATCTATCCGAATAATTTGTCGCAATATCTCCCTCAAAATGTTGGCGTTGAAGATCGTCAAGATAATCAAGTACATATTGTTCAATTTGAGGAATGCGATTTAGACTTGGCAACATAGTATTTGACCCATTTAAACATATCAGATGGAGGCTTTGATAATATCCTAAGGCTAGAATAATGTCGATCAGGAAAGAGAGGGGAGAAAGTAAAAAGTCTGTTTAAGAAAGCGTTATTTTGAATAAAAACTAAACAAATAATTCAAAATAATTTGATCTTTTTAAAATTCATAGGATAATGATCACACTTTTGAACGTTCCTTTGGGGAAAACATAAACAAAGGAATTGAGTTTGTAAAAAGGTAGCAATGAGGCAAATTCAAACCCTCGTTAAGTACTGTTTAGAAGATAACTTTGATTAAAAGTTCGGTCTAAACGGGAATAATTTTTTATTACTATTCGATGACTAAATAGAGGACATCAAAATGAAAAAAACTGCAATCGCATTAGTAGTTGCTGGCTTAGCAGCAGCTTCAGTAGCTCAAGCAGCTCCACAAGAAAATACTTTCTACGCAGGCGTTAAAGCTGGTCAAGGATCTTTCCATGATGGTATTAACAATAATGGCGCAATTCAAGAGCATTTAACACTTAGTTATGGTTACAGACGCAATACTTTCACTTATGGTGTATTTGGTGGTTACCAAATTTTAAATCAAGATAATTTTGGTTTAGCTGCTGAATTAGGTTACGATGATTTTGGTCGTGTAAAACTTCGTGCAGAAGGAAAAACTAAAGCTAAACATACTAACCACGGTGCGCACTTAAGCTTAAAAGGCAGCTATGAAGTGTTAGACGGTTTAGATGTTTATGGCAAAGCAGGTGTTGCTTTAGTACGTTCTGATTATAAATTTTATGAAGCTCCAAACAGTACTCGTGACCACAATAAAGGTCGTCATAGCTTGCGTACCTCTGGTTTATTCTCTGTAGGTGCAGAATACGCAGTATTACCAGAATTAGCAGTTCGTTTAGAATACCAATGGCTAACTCGCGTAGGTAAATTCCGTGAACAAAATAGACCAAATAGTGCAATTAACTACAACCCTTGGATTGGTTCTATCAATGCGGGTATTTCTTACCGCTTTGGTCAAGGCGAAGCACCAGTTGTTGCAGCACCTGAAATGGTAAGCAAAACTTTCAGCTTAAATTCTGATGTAACTTTTGCATTTGGTAAAGCAAACTTAAAACCTCAAGCACAAGCAACATTAGACAGCGTCTATGGCGAAATTTCACAAGTTAAAAGTGCAAAAGTAGCGGTTGCTGGTTACACTGACCGTATTGGTTCTGATGCGTTCAACGTAAAACTTTCTCAAGAACGTGCAGATTCAGTAGCTAACTACTTTGTTGCTAAAGGTGTTGCAGCAGACGCAATCTCTGCAACTGGTTACGGTGAAGCAAACCCAGTAACTGGCGCAACTTGTGACCAAGTTAAAGGTCGTAAAGCACTTATCGCTTGTCTTGCTCCAGACCGTCGTGTAGAAATCGCGGTAAACGGTACTAAATAATTTTAGTCGTTTAACGAAAGATTAAATACAGGAAAAGGCTTAAACTTCGGTTTAGGCCTTTTGTTTTAAATGAAACTAAAACCAAGCATTTTAATCAAGTTTTAACTTGTGATAGAATGCTTACCTCGTTTATTTATAGGAAACATTATGGAAACCTTAGACAAGATCAAAAAGCAAATTAGTGAAAACCCCATTCTTATTTATATGAAAGGTTCGCCAAAATTTCCATCTTGTGGTTTTTCTGCTCGTGCATCTGAGGCATTAATGAATTGCAAAGTGCCTTTTGGTTATGTAGATATTTTGCAACATCCAGATATTCGTGCTGAGTTACCAACATATGCAAATTGGCCAACTTTCCCACAATTATGGGTTGAGGGAGAATTAGTTGGTGGTTGCGATATTATTTTAGAAATGTATCAAGCAGGCGAATTGCAAACTTTATTAGCTGAAGTGGCAGCAAAACACGCTTAATTACATTAGAAAAATAAAACCCGCAATAAGCGGGTTTTTTATATAATAAATTTACCTTTCATTATTGAATAATAGATTAAGCAAACTTTAATACCTTAGAAAGTGCGGTAAAAAATTTATCGTTTTCTTCAGGTAAACCAATACTTATGCGTAAATGATTTGGCATACCATAACCAGCAATTGGGCGAACAATTACGCCTTCTCGCAATAACGCATCATAAATTGGTGCGGCAGGTTGTTTGAAATCAATGGTTATAAAATTTCCTTTGGAGGGAATATAGTCCAATTGATTTTTTTGACAAAAGTCTTCATAACGTCGCATTTCTATTCGATTATTTTCAACGACTTTTTCAACAAATTCATCGTCATTCATTACGGCAACAGCAGCGGTTAATGCCAAAGAATTACAGTTAAATGGTTGTCGAACTCGATTTAATAAATCTGCGATTTCTGGATTAGATACTGCATAACCAATGCGTAAGCCTGCCAAGCCATAGGCTTTAGAAAGAGTGCGTGAAATAATTAAATTTGAATATTTTTTTAATAAACTGAAAGAGTCCACTCGTTCTTCAGATCTAGTAAATTCTGTGTAGGCTTCATCTAATACCACGATTACATTTTCGGGGACTTTTGCTAAAAAATATTCAATTTCTTGCGATGTTAAAAAATTACCCGTTGGATTATTGGGATTAGCAATGTAAATGAGCTTTGTTTTATCAGAAAGTGCGGTTAAAAATCCTTGTAAATCGTGCCCCCAATTTTTAGCTGGAATTTCTTTTGCAATTGCATTTATCGCTTTAGTCACTAAAGGATAAACAATAAAGGCATATTGTGAATAAATGATTTCATCGCCTTCCGTTGCGAAAGTGTGAGCAAAAAGTTCTAATAAATCATTTGAGCCATTTCCAAGCGTAATTTGATTTGGTTGAACGCCAAATTTTTTTGCGATAGTTTGTTTTAATTCAAAGCCATTCGCATCTGGATAACGAGTTAGTTTATCTAATTGTTCAAAAATTGCTTTTTTTGCACTTTCTGGAAAACCAAATGGGTTTTCGTTTGAGGCAAGTTTAACGATATTGGAAATACCAAGTTCTCGTTCTAATTCCTCAATGGGTTTGCCTGCTTGATAAGGGGATAAGGATTTTACGCCACGATTGGCAATGTTGATGTACTGCATAGTGTTATTTGTAAATATTGATATGGGTTAGTATGAATTTTCAAATAAATTTGGGCGTAGTAAATATGCCCATTGAAAATGTTCTTTAACTATTGAGGAAGATTTTCAGCTTCAAATTTTTTCATAAATGAAATGAGTGCCTCAACGCCTTCTTGTGGCATAGCATTATAAATAGATGCACGCATCCCACCTAAAACCTTGTGACCTTTCAAGGCTTGTAAGCCAGCCGCTGTGGATTCTGATACAAATTTTGCATCTAATTCAGCATTGCCAGTGATGAAAGTGACATTCATTGTTGAGCGGTTTTCTTTTGCTACCACATTGCGATAAAGTTTGCTCGAATCAATATAATCATAAAGAGTTTGTGCTTTTAGTGCATTACGTTTTTCGATTATTTCTAAGCCGCCTATTTCTTTAAGATGTTTAAATACGAGGGAACATAAATACCACGCAAAAGTTGGGGGCGTGTTGATCATTGAATCTGCATCACGTTGAGTGGCATAATTCCAAATAGATGGGGTTTCTTTACGTGCATTACCGATTAAATCCTCACGAATAATAACTAATGTAATGCCCGCAGGGCCAAGATTTTTTTGCGCACCTGCATAAATTACACCAAATTTACTGATATCGATTTGACGTGAAAGAATATTTGAAGACATATCAGCGACCAATACGGCATCGCCTACATTTGGTACATCAAAAATTTCTACACCACTGATGGTTTCATTTGGGCAATAATGAACGTAGTCATATTGATCAGCAATATGGCTAAAATCAAGATCGGTAATTCGGGTTTGTTCGCCATTTTCTACGATAGTGATTTCATCAATTTCTGCAAAATTTCTTGCTTCTTTTGTCGCTGTAGCTGACCAATGCCCACTATTTAAATAAAGGGCTTTGCCTTTTTTACCGATTAAGTTCATCGGAATTGCGGCAAATTGACCGCGAGCGCCACCTTGTAAGAAAAGTACACGATAGTTATCAGGAATATTGTAAACCTCACGTAGATCTTTTTCCGCTTGGGTAACGAGTTCCATAAAATACTTTCCGCGATGGCTTACTTCCATTACAGAAACACCTTGATTGAGCCAGTTTGTAAGTTCATTTTGTGCTTTTTGCAACACTTCTGGGAAAATCATCGCAGGGCCTGCGCTAAAATTAAAGACTTGTGACATTGTATTTCCTTGCTTTTTATGAAAATAATGGTGTCTTTTTTATCACTACAAAAATCGATAATCAATGCTTTTTACTGAAATCAAAAAAATTCTTTCCATCATTCATAAAATAGAGGGTAAATTTTGACGATTGATTAAAAAAAAGCTAAATTACGGCACAGTCATTTTATTTATTTTAAAGGGAGTTGTGATGGAAATTGTGAATAAACAATCTTTTCAAGATGTGCTGGAATACGTGCGTATGTATCGTTTAAAAAATAGAATTAAACGAGATATGGAAGACAATAATCGTAAGATTCGTGATAACCAAAAACGCATATTATTGTTGGATAATTTAAATCAATATATTCATGATGATATGACTATTGCAGAAGTACGCAGAATTATTGAAAGTATGCGTGATGATTATGAAAGCCGTGTGGATGATTACACAATTCGCAATGCTGAACTTTCTAAGCAACGCCGTGAAGCGAGTACGAAAATGAAAGAGCAGAAAAAAGCACACGCAGAATTATTGAAAAACGCTGAAAAATAATAGGATAACTAGAGCCGACTAAATCAGTCGGCTTATTTTTTATAAGCTATTCATTGCGTTAATGATTTTAATTTCATCAAAATTGACAATATCTTCTTGGAATATTGTACGTTCTTGAATTTTCCTCTCTTGTAATAATTTTTCTCGTTGTGTGCCTAAAAGCAATGGCGTGTCTGGTGTGTACCATTTTTTTCCTTGACGGAAAATTAAATTACCAATTGAACAATCTGTCACTTTTCCATTTTTGATAATCATAATTTCATCACAAGCACCACGTTGTGCAAACAATGTATTAATTAAACTGCGATCTGAATATTTCAAACTATATTCAATGTCATCACAAATTACAGGTTGAAAAGTGCGGTAGATTTTTCGCTGGTATTCAAAATATTGAATTTTTGTGGTTTCGGCATTGTAATCAATACGGCAGCGAACTAATCGATTTTGTAAATCTTCAGGCAGTTGAATAAGGGAAAAAAGATCAAAAATTTTCACCGCACTTTTTCCATAATATGCACGCAAACTACGTTCATATCGCGCTTGGTGTAAATCGATATTTTTAATTTCCCCCTTTTCAATGCAAAGGGTTTCAAATAAAGGGAACATTAAAGTATTCCTGTTAGTTATTACAAGTTACTCTAGGTTAAGCATAATTCAACCCCTATTGGGGCGGTAGTTAGAAATACCCCAAAGGGGAATAACTATGCGTAACCGTGGGTACACTTACCCACGGTATAACAGATTTTTATATCGCGTAAGTTTCTGAAATAGGCAAATAAACTTTTTCAAGCAATTCCTGATATTCATCTGCCACGCGACTGTGAATGGTTATACCACCCCCACTATGAAAATAAAATTTTTCATCTACTTGAGAAATAAATCGAATTGCCACCGCACTTTGTAGTGTTTTACCATCAAATATGCCAAAGATTCCTGTGTAATAACCACGTTTTTGTTTTTCTGCTTGTTGAATAATTTGTGTGGTTTTCTCTTTTGGGGCGCCACTAATGGAACCAGCAGGCAAGAGTTTCGCTAAAATATCTCCAATTTGATTTTGCCAGTTTTTATTCAATTTTCCGCAAATTTCAGAACTGGTTTGCAGTATTTCGCCTTTCTGAGTCTTAATACGCTCGATATAACGAAATTTTTTCACTTGAATGTGTTCTGCCACCATTGATAAATCATTACGCATTAAATCAACAATTGTGTAATGCTCGCGTTGTTCTTTTTCATTTGTGAGTAACTGATTTTCTGCATCGGGCAGAGACGCATTAATTGTCCCTTTCATGGGATAAGTAAAAATGCGGTTATCCTGAATATTGACAAAACATTCAGGCGAAAAGCAAACAAATTGATCTTGTAACCACAATTTATAAGGTGCATTGGTTTGATGAAAAATTTGTTCCAGTGAAAGATTTCCTGAAATTTCAGTAGGATAAGTTAGATTCAATAAATAAGAATTACCTTTTTGCAATTCACTTTGAACAAGTTCAAAACCTTGTTGATAAAGCGAGAAGGGCATTGGATGTTGGGTAAAATTAAGAGGGAGAGGTCGGGGAGAAATTGTGCTATTTCTTTTCCCTAAAATATCAAAATAAATGCCTTGTTGTGCAGAATTTTCGAGAGGATAAATCAAGGGTTTTTCTTTTTCAAAATCAATAAGAAAGAAAAATGGCGTGCGTTGTTTTCCATAATGATTAGCCTGTTTAATAAAATGTTGCATTGTGATTTGTGCCATTTAGCGTAAAATTGCCCGATTATAACGAATAGCGAGCTGTTATGAAATTACTCATCATTAATAATCACGATTCTTTTACTTTTAACTTGGTAGATTTAATTCGGAAATTAAATGTGCCTTATGACGTTTTAAACGTGGAAGATTTGAAAGAAAATACAGCGGAAAAATATAGTCATATATTGATTTCGCCAGGGCCTGATGTGCCACGTGCTTACCCACAACTTTTTTCTATGTTGGAAAAATATTATCAGCAGAAATCTATTTTAGGTGTGTGTTTAGGGCATCAAACCTTATGTGAATTTTTTGGTGGTACATTGTATAACTTAGAGAAAGTTCGTCACGGTCAGAAAAGAACATTAAAAGTGCGGTCAAATTCCCCATTGTTTTTTGATCTTCCAACTGAATTTAATATCGGGCTATATCATTCTTGGGGCGTGCAGAAAGACGATTTTCCTCATAGCCTAGAAATTACCGCACTTTGTGATGAAGATGTAGTGATGGCAATGCAACATAAATCTTTACCAATTTATAGCGTTCAGTTTCATCCTGAGTCTTATATGTCAGACTTTGGAGAGCAAATTTTGCGTAATTGGTTGGCGATTCCTGCTATCTAATTTTGAATGGGCATATAATACACCACCAAATTCCACATTTGATCTATAAAAAAGAATCAGAGGCATATCAAAGCAAATTATTAGTTCATATTGTTTCTTTCAAACTAAGTAATAAAACTACGTTACATCCTATTATTTTTGTAGATTTCCTCCGATTTACCCATCGTAAATCAACAAACATTTCCCCCGCTCTGTTTTTGTGTCAATTCACTTTACAATATTGCACTTCAAAAATATTGAAAATTTCTACATTAACAGGATAAATAATGGCAACTCAACTCAACTCAACTCAGCATAATCGCTACGATGAACTAGGATACTATTCAAAACCCTTTGCTTATACGAGTATTTCGCTTTTGGAAGGGAATGCGACCTTTGGGGATTAAAGTCGCCAGCACTCAAAGGGGCTAAAGTATTAGAATTAGGTTTTTCTTTTGGTGGTAACCTAATTTCTCAAGCAATTTATTATCCAGATACGGAATTTGTTGGCGTGGATTTAGCAGATAGTCAAATTACCCAAGGTAATGAAATTATTCAATCAATGGGCTTAACCAATGTGCGTTTAGAAACAAAAAATATTCTTGATATTACGCCTGAATTTGGCATGTTTGACTATATTATCGTGCATGGTATTTATTCTTGGGTGCCTGATAATGTGAAAGATAAAATTCTTGAAATTTGTCGTGAAAATTTAACCTCAAACGGTATTGCTTATATTTCTTATAATACCTACCCAGGTTGGAAAAGCCGCGAAGTTGCACGGGATATTATGCTTTATGCCAATAAATATACGCAAGATTTGCCACTTGCAGAACAAACTCGTCGTGGTAAAGTGGTGGTTCAATTATTTTCTGATGCGATTAAATCCATTGCCTCTGAAAAAATAAAAAATCATAGCCGAGTGGATAATTTTGATAGTATTCAAATACATAGTGATCATTATGTTGCACACGAATATCTTGAATACCACAATCATCCAATTTATCTTCATCAATTTGTGGATAGTGTCAATCAACATCAATTAGCTTATATTGGCGATACCAGTTTCCAACTTTCCTATATTTCTTGGATGCCTCACCATTTGAGAGAAATGATCGATCAATTATCTGAGACTGATTATGTCGCCCGTGAGCAATGCCTTGATTATCTTTACGATGTGGCATTTAGACGAAGTTTGTTATGTCATCAGCATTACAAGGCTATTTAATTCAAAATGAATATAAAGATATGAACAACAATGATAAGTTGATTGATGAAACTTATCATTGCACTGAGTTGTTTAATGCGCTTTGTGATGTATTAACAAGATTAGGTTATATCCAGCCTGTAAACCTATAATCTGTGGACGATGCGTGTTATGTACCGTTTTATTTTTCATCTAAATATTAACTTAAATTGAGAATTATTTGCATTTAAATGAAATTAGGCATAGAATAGCCGCAATTCAGTCTTAACTGAATAATTTGCACTCAACATAAGGAGCTTTTCAATGCAATTTAAACATTTCAAACTTGCTACCCTTGCGGCAGCACTTGCTTTTTCTGCTAATAGTTTTGCTGATATTACCGTTTATAATGGTCAGCACAAAGAAGCCGCTGTTGCAGTGGCAAAAGCCTTTGAACAGGAAACAGGCATTAAAGTTACGCTAAATAGCGGAAAAAGTGCGCAACTTGCAGGTCAATTAAAAGAAGAAGGCGATAAAACACCAGCCGATGTTTTCTATACTGAACAAACAGCGACTTTTGCCGATCTTTCTGAAGCAGGGCTTTTAGCACCAATTTCAGAACAAACCATTAAACAAACTGCACAAAAAGGCGTACCACTTGCACCGAAAAAAGACTGGGTTGCATTAAGTGGTCGTTCTCGCGTAGTGGTTTACGATCACACTAAATTATCTGAAAAAGATATGGAAAAATCAGTGCTTGATTATGCAACACCAAAATGGAAAGGCAAAATCGGTTATGTATCAACTTCTGGTGCGTTCTTAGAGCAAGTTGTTGCTTTAAGCAAAATGAAAGGGGACAAAGTTGCGCTTAATTGGTTAAAAGGCTTAAAAGAGAACGGAAAACTTTACGCGAAAAATAGTGTGGCATTACAAGCAGTTGAAAATGGCGAAGTGCCTGCTGCGTTAATCAATAACTATTATTGGTATAACCTAGCAAAAGAAAAAGGCGTGGAAAACCTAAAAAGCCGTCTTTATTTCGTTCGCCACCAAGATCCAGGTGCGTTAGTTAGCTATTCAGGTGCTGCAGTATTGAAAGCCTCTAAAAATCAAGCTGAAGCACAAAAATTCGTTGATTTCTTAGCGAGTAAAAAAGGTCAAGAAGCATTAGTGGCAGTGCGTGCAGAATATCCATTACGCACAGATGTGGTTTCGCCATTTAATCTTGAACCTTATGAAAAATTAGAAGCACCTGTGGTATCCGCAACAACAGCTCAAGATAAAGAGCACGCGACCAAATTAATTGAAGAAGCTGGATTAAAATAATCCAAATATTGCGTGTGTGGATTTGAAAAAATTCACGCACGCGTTTACAATTCTCTACCAAAATTAACCGCTTGCGTGCGTGAACTGAAAGGTTCACATTCCTAAAAGGATTTAACTTTGCCTCGCAGACCGCCATTCTGGCTCACTTTACTTATCATCTTAATCGGGCTTCCGTTATGTTTGCCGTTTCTGTATGTCATTTTACGTGCGACAGATGTGGGATTAATGCGAAGTGTTGAGCTATTATTTCGCCCTCGAATGGCTGAATTATTAAGCAACACAATGCTTTTAATGATTTGTGTTACTATCGGTGCTATTTCACTTGGCACGCTTTGTGCTTTTTTACTTGAACGTTATCGCTTTTTCGGTAAAGCTTTTTTTGAAGTGGCGATGACGTTACCCCTTTGTATTCCCGCCTTTGTAAGTTGTTTTACTTGGATCAGCCTCACATTCCGCGTTGAAGGTTTTTGGGGAACAATTGGTATTATGACATTAAGTTCGTTTCCTTTGGCTTATTTGCCCGTTTCCGCTATATTAAAAAGACTTGATCGTTCTCTTGAAGAAGTAAGCCTTTCGCTTGGTAAAAGCCCTGTGTATACCTTTTGGTATGCCATTTTTCCGCAACTTAAACCTGCCATTGGCAGCAGTATCTTACTGATTGCTTTACATATGCTGGTCGAATTTGGTGCAGTGTCAATTTTAAATTATCAAACCTTTACCACCGCCATTTTCCAAGAATATGAAATGTCTTTTAACAACAGCACTGCTGCATTATTATCCGCCGTTTTAATGGCGATTTGTGTACTTATTGTTTTTGGGGAAATTTTCTTTCGTGGAAAACAAACCCTTTACCACAGTGGAAAAGGTGTTACGCGTCCTTATCTCGTAAAAACACTTTCCTTTGGAAAACAATGTTTAACATTCGGATTTTTCTCTAGCATATTCATTTTAAGCATTGGCGTACCTGTAATTATGTTAATCTACTGGCTTATTGTGGGAACTTCACTCGAAAGTGCGGGCGATTTTTCAGAATTTTTATCGGCATTCAGTAATTCATTTATCATTTCAGGCTTAGGCGCATTACTCACTGTAATTTGTGCCTTGCCATTAGTTTGGGCAGCTGTTCGTTATCGTAGTTATTTAACGATTTGGATCGATCGCTTGCCATATCTATTACACGCAGTGCCAGGCTTAGTCATTGCCTTATCATTAATCTATTTTTCCATCAATTACGCTAATCACCTATATCAAACTTTTTTTGTGATTATCATTGCCTACTTTATGCTCTATTTGCCAATGGCACAAACTACATTAAGAGCGTCCTTGGAGCAACTTTCCGATCAAATCGAAAAAGTCGGTCAAAGTCTTGGGCGAAGCCCTTTCTATATTTTTCGCACCTTAACGTTACCAGCCATATTACCGGGTGTGGCAGCCGCATTTGCTTTGGTTTTTTTGAATTTAATGAAAGAGCTTACCGCCACACTTTTGCTCACACCAAATGATATTAAAACCTTATCCATTGCCGTGTGGGAACATACCAGCGATGCACAGTATGCTGCCGCAACCCCTTATGCGTTAATGCTCGTTCTTTTTTCGGGTATTCCTGTATTTTTATTGAAAAAATATGCGTTTAAATAAAATGATAAATAATCCGTTATTAACCGTTAAAAATCTCAATAAATTTTTTAATGAACAACAAGTTCTGCACAATATTTCATTCAGCTTACAACGCGGAGAAATCCTCTTTTTACTTGGTGCTTCAGGCTGTGGGAAAACAACCTTATTGCGAGCGATCGCAGGCTTTGAACAACCCAATACTGGCGAAATTTGGCTAAAAGAGCGGTTAATTTTTGGCGAGAATTTTAATCTGCCAACGCAACAACGCCATTTAGGTTATGTTGTGCAAGAGGGCATACTTTTTCCTCACTTAAGTGTCTATCGCAACATTGCTTACGGATTAGGCAATGGCAAAGGAAAAAATAGTGAAGAAAAAACGCGAATTGAACAAATAATGCAACTCACGGGTATTTTTGAACTGGCGGATCGCTTTCCACATCAACTTTCGGGCGGGCAACAACAACGCGTAGCATTGGCACGCGCTTTAGCCCCGAATCCAGAACTGATTTTATTAGACGAGCCTTTTAGTGCCTTAGATGAACATCTTCGCCAGCAAATTCGCCACGAAATGCTCCAAGCCCTACGTCAAAGTGGTTCGTCTGCGATTTTCGTTACTCACGATCGTGATGAAGCCTTACGCTACGCTGATAAAATCGCCATTATTCAGCAAGGTAAAATTTTACAAATCGACACGCCTCGCACACTTTATTGGTCGCCTAATCATCTTGAAACAGCAAAATTTATGGGAGAAAGTATTGTTTTACCTGCAAATCTGATCGATGAAAATAACGCTCAATGCCAATTAGGCAATATTCCTGTAAAAAATAACTCAATCTCTCAAAAACAAGGTAAGATTTTGCTTCGTCCAGAACAATTTAGCCTGTTTAAAACATCGGAAAATCCAACCGCACTTTTCAATGGGCAAGTGAAACAAATCGAATTTAAAGGGAAAATTACCGCTGTTCAAATTGAAATTAATGGCTACGCAATATGGATTGAGAACATAATTTCCCCTGATTTATCTATTGGCGATAATTTGCCTGTTTATTTACATAGAAAAGGGCTTTTTTACGCTTAACAATAAAGCCTTATCTTCACGATAAGGCTTATTTTTAAACAATATATTCAGAAAAAATTTGTTCAAGATTTGATATTAAACAGTCTGCCCCTAAAATATTTTCTCCTTTCCATGCCTGTTGTAAAATATCTGGAGAAAATTGCTGGCTTGCCAATTCAGCTAACGGCAAATAACTGATATGCCAAGGCTCCCGCCCCACTTTCTTATTGGACTGCATATTTATAAAAGGCAAAGCAAAATCAAAGTGCGGTAAATTTTCCGTAAGAAATTCACTCAATTCAAAGAAATAGCCACCTTTTTCATATTCCCAAGGCTCCAGTTGTAAAGATTGCTCTTGTGGCAAAAGATCAGGATCGAAAATATCCACTTCCGTCCCCCAATGATGACGGCTAGCTGCTGGCAATGCAGACCAACGTAAAATCGCCTGACATTTTTGCCAGTCATCTAATTGGTTCAAATCTAATGCCTTGCCTGCGTCATCGTGTACTTTTCTCTCGCCCTTAAATTTGCTGTTCCAAATAAGCTGTTGGCGTTCAAAATCACGAAAACTGCTCGCAGGCTGTAAATTAAAGCCATTTTTCGCCGCACTTTGTTGCAACCCTTGAAATGCGTTCACAACTTGCATTTGCAAAAAATGATTTGAGGAATGAGTTGTGGGTAAATTGATTAAATGCTCACGAGACTTTCCTGTAAGCATTTCTGGCGTTAATTTCATTTTAGCTATCCAATAAATTCACTAACATTTTGTGATAAATTTCACCGCACTTGCCAAGATCTTCCACGCTGACACATTCATCGACTTTATGAATAGTTGAATTTAACGGGCCAAATTCCACTACTTCAGCGCCCATCAATGCAATAAAACGACCATCTGACGTACCACCACCTGTTTCAGTTTGTGGCGTTATGCCTGTGATTTCCTCAATAGCGGAGGTTATCAAATCCAATAATTTACCCGGTTTCGTTAAAAACGGTTTACCTGATAAATTCCATTCAATACGATATTTCAAATTGTGTTTTGCTAGCATTTCAGCTACTTTTTGCTTGATGATTTCATCCGTGACTTCTGTGCAATAACGCAAATTGAACTGAATATATAACTCGCCTGGAATCACATTATTACTTCCTGTGCCCGCATGAATATTAGCAATTTGTAGGCTTGTGGGTGGGAAAAATTCATTACCTTTATCCCATTGATAGGTCGTTAATTCTTGCAAAAACGGGGCTGCTTTATGGATTGGGTTTTCAGCTAAATGCGGATAGGCTACGTGCCCTTGAATACCTTGAATATAAAGATTTCCTGTAATTGAGCCTCGGCGACCATTTTTGACAACATCGCCCAAGTTTTTAGCACTAGACGGCTCGCCAACCATGCAATAAGTAATTTTTTCATCACGCGCCATTAAAGTCTCAACCACACGCACAGTACCATCTTTTGCAGTCGCCTCTTCATCAGAGGTAATCAATAATGCAATGGTGCCTTTATGATTAGGATTTGCTTTTACATATTCTTCTGCTGCCACAATCATTGCTGCAAGGGATCCTTTCATATCCGCCGCACCACGCCCATAAAGCATGCCATCAATAATATCCGCAGAAAATGGCGGAGACGACCATTGATTTTCATCGCCAGTAGGCACAACATCCGTATGTCCTGCAAACGCAATAACTGGCTCGCCCGTTCCGTGTTTTGCCCACAAATTCAACGTATCATTAAAAGGCATCCATTCAATTTGAAAACCTAACTTTTCTAAACGTTCGGCAATAATTTGCTGACAGCCTTCGTCATTCGGGCTAATAGACGGGCGACGAATTAAATCTTGCGCCAACGAAATCACTTTTTCTTTCATAAAAACTCCTAAGAAAATAACCGCACTTTAGGCAAAAGCAGCCTGATATTCCTTTTCATTAAAACCAATTAATGCCTTCCCATCTTGTAAAATAATTGGGCGTTTAATTAAAGTTGGATTTTCCTCCAACACGGAAAGTGCGGTCGTTTTATCAAGAGAATTTTTAACTTGCTCATCCAAATTACGCCAAGTTGTACTGCGTTTATTCACTAACACATCCCAGCCAAATTGAGTTTCCGCTTGGGTTAAAAAATTCAAATCTAAACCATCAACACGGTAGTCGTGAAGTTTGTGTTCAATGTTGTGATCCGCCAGCCATTTCAACGCTTTCTTCACTGTATCGCAATTTTTAATGCCGTAAACTGTAATCATATTTTTCTCTCTTATTTGTTATTTGGCTGAGTATTATAACTGAAAAACAACCAATAATTCGAAGAAAAAACAGATGAAAAAAGTCGCTTAGTCAGGCATAATATTGTCAATATTCACAGTAAGGAGTCTCAAATGGAACTTACTTTTAAACAAATTTCTGATTTACTCAAAACGCAAAAAAAAGACGAGGAAGCATACGCTTTTAGTTTGGAAGAACGACAATTAGCTGCAAAAGCAAGTTCGGAAACTTGGCAAGCTATTTTAAATCATAAAATTGAGCCATTCGATTTTAAAAAATAGAGTTGATTATGCTGCCAACATACGATGTTTAATAAGCCCGATTAAATCGGGCTTATTTATTTTTAGTTAGCCTAATAATTTATTTATTCTTTTAATAAACGCAGCTGGGTTTTCCAAAGAACCTCGCTCTGCTAACATAGCTTGTTCGAGCAACAATTCCACCCAATCAGAAAATTCTGTTTCATCTGCAATCTCAGCCACTTTTTTCACTAAGTGGTGTTCTGGATTAAGTTCAAAAGTGTATTTTACTTCTGGAACAGGTTGCCCTGCGGCTGCAAACAATTTCGCCATTTGAGTCGTCATTTGATCATTATCCGTAGAAACCACCGCTGGTGTATCCGTTAAATTGTGAGTTAAACGCACCGTTTTCACACGTTCGCCAAGCAAGTTTTTCACACGCTCAATAAAACTACCAAAGGCTTCATCTTGTTGTTTTTGTGTTTCAGATTCTTTATCCGCTAAATCGCCTAAATCCAAATCGGCTTTCGTGATACTTTGTAATTGTTTACCGTCAAATTCAGTTAAATAGCTTAACATCCATTCATCAATGCGATCGGAAAGTAATAAAACCTCAATGCCTTTCTTATTGAATAATTCCAAGTGCGGACTATTTTTCGCTGCAACATAACTATCTGCTGTAATGTAATAGATAGCTTTTTGCCCCTCTTTCATACGCGAGATGTAATCTTCTAAAGACACAGTTTGCTCGCTGCTATCATTATGCGTTGAAGCAAAACGCAATAACTTCGCGACAGTTTCTTTATTAGCAAAATCTTCTGCAGGGCCTTCTTTCAAGACTAAACCAAACTCTTTCCAGAATTGGAGATATTTTTCTGTATCATCTTTTGCTAATTTTTCTAGCATTTGTAATGAACGCTTAGTTAATGCTTTGCGTAATGCAGCAGTAATTTTGTTATCCTGTAAAATTTCACGAGATACATTTAATGGCAAGTCATTGCTATCGATTAAACCACGCATAAAACGTAGATAATTCGGCATAAATTGCTCAGCATCATCCATAATAAATACGCGTTGAACATAAAGTTTTAAGCCGTGTTTATGTTCGCGATTAAATAAATCCCAAGATGCTTTAGCTGGCACATAAAGCAAACTAGTATATGCTTGATTTCCTTCAACTTTGTTATGCGCCCAAGTGACAGGATCTGCAAAATCATGGCTTAAATGTTTGTAAAACTCTTTGTATTCCTCATCGGAAACATCATTTTTAGAACGCGTCCAAAGTGCATCGGATTTATTAATTTTCTCCCATTTTTCACCGCACTCTTTGCCTTCATCATCGTATTCTTTCGTCAGCATTTCCACTGGCAAACCAATATGGTCAGAATATTTACCGATAATTTCACGCAAACGCCATTCGTTTAAAAATTCTTTTTCATCTTCACGTAAGTGCAAAATCACATCAGTGCCACGGGATTTTTTCTCAATATCCGCCACAGAATATTCGCCTTCACCCGCAGATTCCCAAAGCACCGCTTTATCCGCCTCTTCACCAGCTGCTCTAGTTTTTACAGTCACTTTATCTGCCACAATAAAAGCTGAATAAAAACCCACACCAAATTGCCCAATAAGTTGGCTATTTTTTGCTTGGTCTTGGCCAAGTGCGGTTAAAAATTCTTTTGTTCCTGATTTTGCAATCGTTCCCAAATGATCGATGACTTGCTCACGGGTCATGCCAATTCCGTTATCACTAATTGTAATAGTGCCTTTATCCGCATCAAAGCTAACACGCACACGCAAGTCGCCATCGCCTTCATATAAAGCAGGGTTGGAAAGCGCTTTAAAGCGTAATTTATCTGCCGCATCAGAGGCATTAGAAATTAATTCACGTAAGAAAATTTCTTTGTTGGAATACAAAGAATGAATCATTAATTGGAGGAGTTGTTTGACTTCAGATTGGAAGCCACGAGTTTCTTGATTTTGTGACATAATTTTTTCCTTCATAAAGATAAAAATTGAACGTCACAGATATAAGAATAAAAAGAAAGATTTCAAGGGGAAAAGCAAAGTGCGGTGAATTTTCACCGCACTTTTATCAGGCTAACATCAATTACTCTTTTCTTTCCTTCACATTTTCAACCCAGCGTTCTATTAATCGTTTCGCCTCTTGATCCGAACCAAATTTGATGAAATCAATATCAAGTAGTTTAAGTTTTGCTGGCTCTGAAAGATGTGGATGCGCTTTGGCATGAATATTTGTTGGCAGTTGGTAAGAATCCGCCTCACGCCAATGAATTTCTTGGGCTTCAGCAGAAAGAACAAAATCGACAAAGCGTTTAGCATTCTCTAAATTGCGTCCATTTTTAATGATACTGACCGCCCCTAACGTATAGCCTATGCCTTCGCAAGGTAAAGTACCAATAACTGGCGCACCTTTATCCTTTTCACGCACATAAGTATGCATAAAACCAATATCAACAGCGGCTGCGCCCGTAGAAATATTAGCCGTTGCTAATCCAGTTTTCGTGTATTGAGCAATGTTTTTGTCAAGTTCTTTCAAATAAGCAAAGGCTTTATCTTCGCCCATAATTTCAATTAAAGTTGTAAGAATAGTGTAGCCAGTGCCCGATACTCGAGGATCTGGATATTGAATTAACCCTTTAAATTCTGGTTTTAATAAATCAGCATAACATTGAGGTTTCGCGATATTTTTTTCAGCTAGCAGTTTTTCATTCATCCCAATGCCAAGCTCCATAAGATAAATAATCGACGTAGTATCGCCACGTTGTTCCGTGAGCTTTTTGAATTGAGGCATAATTTCTTTTTGCAGAGGCGAACGATAAGTTTCTAACAAACCTGCATCTCGTGCTTGAAAGTGCGGTTCCAATGTACCGCCATACCACACGTCTGCTTGTGGATTTTCTTTTTCAGCTTTGATTTTGCCTAATACAGTCCCAGTGCTATTACGCACAAACTGAGTGTCCACATTATATTTTTTGCTAAAAGCGCGAGCGACTTTTTCACAAGTCGTGTTTTGGACGCTGCAATACAGCACTAATTTGCCTTCTGCTTGAGCAGGGGTTGATAAACTTAATCCTAATAAGCCGCAACCAAGCACGCTGGAAAGTGCGGTCAATTTAAAAGAATTTTTTAAAGAAAAAGAGAGTGTCATGATGCATCCTTACTTATATGAATACAGAAAAAAGTAAGTCAGCCCTTTAAGTAAGAAGGAGAGATTAGTTTCCTACGCCAGTGCTAACTGTTTCAGGTTCACGGGTATTTTCTCAGCGATGTCCGCACCCCGACTAACCGTGAATCAATATAAGTTGTAATACTATTTTTGTAAAGTCGGATAAGTTTATGATTTTCTTGATTGTGATATAAAAAAATTAGACTTATAATTCCTGTAAATTTGAACAGATAAAAATTTCATCATGGATATTTCTGAATTACTTGACGGACTTAACGATAAACAACGCAAAGCCGTAGCTGCTCCTCTTGGTAATCACTTAGTGCTAGCTGGTGCAGGCTCTGGTAAAACGCGCGTATTGACGCACCGTATCGCTTGGTTAATTGCGGTAGAAAATATTTCTGAAGGCAGTATTATGGCGGTAACGTTTACCAATAAAGCGGCAGCAGAAATGCGTCATCGTATTCAATCTACCCTTGCCAAACACGCACAACATCAATTATTTGGTATGTGGATTGGAACCTTTCATAGCATTGCCCATCGTTTATTGCGAGCCCACCATTTAGATGTAGGATTGCCACAGGATTTCCAAATTTTGGATTCAGAAGATCAACTTCGTTTAATTAAACGGTTATTAAAATTACATAATTTTGATGAGAAAGCTTTTCCGCCGAAACAGGCTTGTTGGTACATCAATAACAAAAAAGATGAAGGCTTGCGACCAAACGACATTGAAGATTTTAATGATCGTCAAGAACGTGAATGGATTAAAATTTATCAGATTTATCAAGACACTTGCGATCGCGCAGGATTAGTCGATTTTGCTGAATTATTAATTCGATCCTATGAATTATTTGAGAAAAAACCATTGATTTTGCAACGTTATCAACAACGTTTTCAGCATATTTTGGTAGATGAATTTCAAGACACCAATAAAATCCAATATAAATGGATCAAAATTCTCGCAGGAAAAACAGGCAAAGTAATGATTGTGGGCGATGATGATCAATCTATTTATGGCTGGCGTGGCGCACAAATTGAAAATATTCAAAAATTCTTGAAAGATTTCAAAGCAGAAACCATTCGTCTTGAACAAAACTATCGTTCTACCGCCAATATCCTAAACAGCGCAAATGAATTGATTGCAAACAATAGTGATCGTCTCGGTAAAAATTTATGGACAGAGGGTGAAAAAGGCGATCCCGTGGGCATCTATGCTGCCTTTAATGAATTAGACGAAGCAAAATTCGTTGCTTCACAAATTCAGGATTGGGTAGAAAATGGCGGAAAACTTGATGATTGCGCTGTACTTTATCGTAGTAATAGTCAATCACGGGTTATTGAAGAAGCCTTAATTCGTTGTCAAATTCCATATCGTATTTATGGCGGTATGCGTTTCTTTGAACGTCAAGAAATTAAAGATGCGTTAGCCTATCTTCGTTTGATTAATAATCGTCAAGATGATGCGGCTTTTGAGCGTGTAATTAATACGCCAACCCGTGGCATTGGCGACCGCACTTTAGATATATTGCGTAACTTAACACGCGAACGCCAAATTACCTTATGGCAAGCAGTACAAGTCGCAACACAAGAAAATATGTTGGCTGGACGAGCCTCAACAGCCTTATTACGTTTCCAAGAATTAATTAATTCATTACAACTTGATATCGCAGAAATGCCACTTTTCGCACAAACTGATTTTGTGATTAAACATTCGGGCTTATATGAAATGTATCAACAAGAAAAAGGCGAAAAAGGCGAAGTGCGTATTGAAAACTTGGAAGAATTAGTTACCGCAACCCGTGAATTTATTAAACCTAATGATGCGGAAGAAATGACCGAACTCACTGCCTTTTTAACTCACGCTTCCTTAGAAGCTGGCGAAGAACAAGCCTCTCCGCATCAATCCTGTGTAGAAATGATGACGTTACACTCTGCGAAAGGCTTAGAATTTCCTCGTGTATTTATGGTGGGCGTAGAAGAAGGATTATTCCCAAGTTTTCGTTCTTTTGAAGAACCCAGACGTTTAGAAGAAGAACGTCGTTTAGCTTATGTTGGTATTACTCGCGCGAAGAAAAAACTGACAATTTCTTATGCAGAAAGCCGTCGATTATATGCAAAAGAAGAACGTCATTTACCATCGCGTTTTATTGCAGAATTACCGCAAGAATGTATTCAAGAAATTCGTTTACGAGGGACAGTCACTCGAGCAATGAACCTTGCAAAAGTCGGGTCGGTATCCCCTGTAAGTAAAAATGAATGGAAAATGGGACAAAAAGTCAAACATGAAAAATTTGGTTTCGGCACAGTGATTAATGTTGAAGGTTCTGATAACAATACGCGTCTCCAAATTGCTTTCCAAGCACAAGGCATTAAATGGCTTATTGCGCATTTGGCAAAACTGGAAAAAGTGCGGTAGAATCCAGAAGCGTTTTATTTTTTACCGATGAATTTTTTTTTGAAAAGTGCGGTGGATTTTTACCGCACTTTTATTGTCTATTGAGTGCTGGAATGTTTAAATTTGTTTTCAAACGTATCTTAATGGTGATCCCTACTTTTATTGCCATTACTTTTATTACCTTTGCCCTTGTGCATTTTATTCCTGGTGATCCTGTGGAAATTATGATGGGGGAACGTGGCTTAACGCCAGAAGCACATCAACAAATGATGCATCAATTAGGCTTAGATCTTCCTTTATACCAACAATATTTCAATTACATCGGGAATGTGTTGCAGGGGGATTTCGGTGCATCGTTCCGCACTCAACAACCTGTTCTTAGTGAATTTTTTACGCTTTTTCCTGCTACCGCTGAATTAGCATTTTTTGCGTTATTTTGGTCATTATTAGGCGGCGTTATTTTAGGCACAATTGCCGCAGTAAAAAAAGACAGTTGGATTTCTCACACGGTTACAGTAGCATCGCTCACAGGTTATTCTATGCCAATTTTCTGGTGGGGTTTAATTTTAATTTTATATGTTTCGCCACAACTTGGTTTACCGCAAGGCGGACGTTTAGATAATGAATTTTGGATCGATACACCAACAGGATTTATGCTTATTGATAGCTGGCTTTCAGGTGTTTCTGGTGCTTTTGAAAATGCAGTGAAATCTCTAATTCTTCCTGCCATCGTATTAGGCACAGTTCCTCTTGCCATTATTACTCGTATGACACGCTCTGCGATGTTGGAAGTATTAGGCGAAGATTACATTCGCACGGCAAAAGCAAAAGGTTTAAGCTATACTCGAATTGTTATTGTTCACGCATTGCGTAATGCGTTAATTCCTGTTGTTACTGTAGTGGGATTAATTGTAGGTCAATTGCTTTCTGGTGCAGTTCTCACCGAAACCATTTTCTCTTGGCCAGGAATTGGAAAATGGATTATTGATGCTATTCAAGCCCGTGATTATCCAGTATTACAAGGTTCTGTACTGATTATTGCGACGATTATTATTGTGGTAAATTTAACCGTCGATTTACTTTACGGCGTGGTCAATCCGCGTATCCGTCATTAATTGTGGGAGAAATTATGTCTGACACGCCTTCAACTTTCGCGCCGAAAACGCCCTTGCAAGAATTTTGGTTTTACTTCAAACAAAATCGTGGTGCGCTAATTGGCTTAATCTTTATTTTACTGGTTGCCTTAATCAGCATTCTCGCGCCTTATATTGCGCCTTTTGATCCAACGGAGCAAAATCGTACCGCACTTTTACTGCCTCCCGCTTGGTATGAGGGCGGCAATCCTGCCTATTTACTCGGGACAGATGATATTGGGCGAGATATTCTTTCGCGCATCATTTACGGAACACGAATTTCCGTCTTTGCGGGATTTGTCATCGTATTGCTATCCTGTGCCTTTGGCACCAGTCTTGGCTTGATTTCTGGCTATTATGGCGGCGTGCTAGATACAATTATCATTCGCCTAATTGATATTATGCTCGCGATTCCAAACTTGCTTTTGACGATTGTGGTCGTCTCTATTTTAGAGCCATCACTCGCCAACGCCACTTTAGCTATCGCCGTTGTGTCAATTCCTAGCTATGTGCGTTTAACTCGAGCAGCCGTGATAAATGAAAAAAATCGTGATTATGTGACTTCATCTAAAGTGGCTGGTGCAGGTATTTTACGCCTCATGTTTATTGTGATTTTACCAAACTGTTTAGCCCCTTTAATTGTGCAAATGACAATGGGTATTTCTAATGCGATCTTAGAACTCGCGACACTTGGTTTCTTAGGCATTGGGGCAAAACCGCCAACACCAGAACTTGGCACAATGCTTTCAGAAGCACGTGGTTTTATGCAAGCGGCAAACTGGTTGGTTACAATTCCCGGTTTAGTGATTTTATCTTTGGTATTAGCTTTCAACTTAATGGGCGATGGCTTGCGTGATGCCCTTGATCCAAAACTCAAACAATAGGAAAACAGAATGGCATTATTAGACGTAAAAGAACTTTCTGTTCACTTTGGCGATAAAAAAACGCCATTTAAAGCAGTGGATCGTATCAGCTATCAAGTTGCACAAGGCGAAGTGCTTGGCATTGTGGGAGAATCGGGATCAGGGAAATCTGTTAGCTCTCTCGCAATTATGGGATTAATTGATCATCCTGGGCGTGTATCGGCAGAATCCTTGCAATTTGAAAACACAAATTTACTTACTTTAGATCATAAAGCCAAACGTCAGCTTATTGGTGCTGATGTTGCGATGATTTTCCAAGATCCGATGACAAGTTTAAATCCAGCTTATACTGTGGGTTTCCAAATTATGGAAGCGTTAAAAACTCACGAGGGTGGCACAAAAAAGGCGAGAAAAGACCGCACTTTAGAGCTTTTAAGATTGGTTGGTATTCCAGATCCTGAATCTCGAATGAATGTTTATCCCCATCAGCTTTCTGGCGGTATGAGCCAACGTGTGATGATTGCGATGGCAATTGCCTGCAGACCTAAATTATTGATTGCTGACGAGCCAACCACCGCATTGGACGTGACTATTCAAGCACAAATTATGGAACTCTTACTTGAATTACAAAAGAAAGAATGTATGTCCCTAATTTTGATTACTCACGATCTAGCACTTGTGGCAGAAGCGGCTGATCGAATTATCGTGATGTATGCTGGACAAATCGTTGAAGAAGGCACCGCAAAAGATATTTTCCGCGATCCAAAACATCCTTACACGCAAGCCTTGTTACGTTCATTACCAGAATTTGCAGAAGGAAAATCTCGCTTAGCGTCATTACAAGGTGTAGTACCTGGAAAATACGATCGCCCAACAGGCTGCTTATTAAATCCTCGTTGCCCTTATGCCACTGAATACTGCCGCCAAGTTGAACCTCTATTGCATCAGATCGGTTCGCGTAAAGTAAAATGCCATACTCCGCTGAACGAGCAAGGCAATCCCGTTGAATATCAAGGAGCTTAATAATGACGAATGAAATAAAAGAAAATGCGCCATTATTAAATGCGATTGGCTTAAAAAAATATTACCCTGTAAAAAAAGGCTTGTTTGCAAAAACACAGCAAGTAAAAGCCTTAGACGGTGTCTCTTTTCAGCTTGAACGTGGTAAAACTTTAGCTGTCGTGGGGGAATCTGGTTGTGGAAAATCAACGCTAGGACGTTTACTAACCATGATTGAACAACCAACCGAAGGCGAGCTGTATTACAAAGGGCATAATTTTTTAGAAAATGATTCTGAAACAAAAGCACTACGTCGTAAAAAAATTCAGATTGTTTTCCAAAACCCTTATGCGTCATTAAATCCACGTAAAAAGATTGGTTCAATTTTGGAAGAACCATTAATTATCAACACAAAACTTTCCGCCAAAGAACGGCGAGAAAAAGTTTTATCGATGATGGAAAAAGTGGGATTGCGAGCTGAATTTTATGACCGTTATCCCCATATGTTTTCAGGTGGACAACGCCAACGCATCGCCATTGCACGTGGTTTAATGTTAAATCCTGATGTTGTCGTTGCCGATGAACCTGTTTCTGCATTGGATGTTTCCGTGCGTGCGCAAGTACTGAATTTAATGATGGATTTACAAGATGAATTAGGCTTGTCTTACGTGTTCATTTCACACGATCTTTCTGTGGTAGAACATATCGCTGATGAAGTGATGGTAATGTATCTAGGTCGTTGTGTCGAAAAAGGAACAACAGAGCAAATCTTCTCTAATCCTCAACATCCTTATACCAAAGCGTTACTTTCAGCGACACCACGTTTGTCGCCAAACTTGCGCCGTGAACGTATAAAGCTGACGGGCGAATTGCCAAGTCCGATTAATCCGCCCAAAGGCTGTGCATTTAATCCTCGTTGTTGGAAAGCGACAGAAAAATGCCGTGAAAATCAACCGCACTTAGAGCAACATACTGATGGCAAATTAATCGCTTGTTTCCATATTGATTAAATTCATTTTGTCAGACTAATAAATAGGCTCATTTTTTCTCTCGCCAATAGGTTGCAAATCGAGGTTTTCCATTATTCGTAAGACCTCGATATTTATAAGTAATCACAGATCCTATCGGAGGGGGATTTTCTCGTTCGTTTAAGTTAAAACCCGAACCGATTTTAAATTCTCCCCGATGATTTTTACAAGTTAAAGCACCCATCACATTTTCAAATTGTCCTTTGCCTTTATGGTGTGCAATGACTGTACATTCTTCATCTCGTGCTGTTTTTAATTTTAAAATTTGTGAGCTTCGCTTACGTTCATAAGGAGCATTGGGGTTGCGTACAACAACGCCCTCGCCTTGCAAATTTTCGACTTGTGCAAGAAATTGATATAAATGGGTTTTATCTTTAACAGGAATTTGCTCAATAATTTCAATATAAGTTGTGGGATATTCAACTAAATACGCTTTCAATTTAGCTAAACGCTCAAATAAATTCCCCTCTGCATCAGGTACATCAAAAACATACAATTTAAGTTTTTCCCAACCCTCGCCTTTGAAAGATTTTGTGATGGATGAAATTTCCTCAAAATGATTTCGCTCACTAAATAATTCGCCATCAATGGCAAAAGGCGGAAAATCCTTAATGAAATAGGCGGGCGGCGATAAAGGTTGCCCCTGTCGGGTTAATAATTGCTTTCCATTCCAATAACCGCGTACGCCATCTAACTTTTCAGACATTACCCAACCCTCTATGGGTTGATTATTGTAGGTATGAAGAAGCATTAAATCTGAGTTAGCAAAAGCAAAAGAACTCGCCAAGAAAAGTAACAAAGTGCGGTAAAATTTCATTGTGTTTTTGAAAATTAAAAGGCTAATAAGTTTACGCAAGATAAACATATCTTGAAAAATCCCCAACCATTCAAACTTATTTTTTCGATCTAAATCGCAAAAAATCATCATTTCATCGAAAAAAGATGAATTTTTATTTACGCTAGCGAAGAATCTTCATCTGCTATACAATGCCATCGCAATTTTATGCTAAAAGGAGCAATCAATGTATTTAGATCAAATCAAAGCAGAACTTGTGGAAGCACAAGATGTGTTAAACAAATTTATTGCTGATGAAAATAACATTAAATTAATTCAAGAAGCCGCATTATTAATTTCCAACAGTTTCAAGCAAGGCGGAAAAGTGCTTTCTTGTGGTAATGGCGGTTCGCACTGTGATGCGATGCATTTTGCAGAAGAATTAACTGGTCGTTATCGTGAAAATCGCCCTGGTTATCCCGCTATTGCGATTTCAGATGCAAGCCATTTAAGCTGTGTAAGTAATGATTTTGGCTATGAATATGTATTTTCACGCTATGTTGAAGCGGTGGGTCAAAAAGGCGATGTGTTATTCGGTTTATCAACTTCAGGCAATTCAAAAAATATCTTAAATGCTATTGAAGCGGCAAAAGCAAAAGGAATGAAAGTGATTGCGATGACAGGCAAAGATGGCGGAAAAATGGCAGGATTAGCAGATGTTGAAATTCGCGTATCCCATTTCAGTTATGCAGATCGTATTCAAGAAATCCATATCAAAGTCATTCATATTTTAATGATGTTAATTGAGTTTGAAATGGCAAAACAAGCCTAAAGTGCGGTTGATTTCAATCAAGTTTTTAAAATCCCAAATTTTTTTGGGATTTTTTATTAATAGCATTTGCATAATTATGCATAAAAATGTAAT
The DNA here is from genome assembly GCF_049821985.1 of Haemophilus sp. HN_Hi10. NCBI lineage: Bacteria > Pseudomonadati > Pseudomonadota > Gammaproteobacteria > Pasteurellales > Pasteurellaceae > Haemophilus > Haemophilus sp. HN_Hi10. The sequence goes on from NZ_CP187495.1 coordinate 1,012,596, forward strand.
ATTTTTTCATCTTATAAAGCATAGAGAAGAAAAATGGCTATTCGTGTTAAAAATCTCAATTTCTTTTACGGTTCATCACAAGCGTTATTTGATATTAACCTTGAAGCTGAAGAGGGCGATACCGTTGTGTTGCTGGGCCCAAGTGGCGCAGGCAAAAGCACATTAATTCGCACATTAAATTTGTTAGAAGTGCCAAAATCTGGCGAATTAAGCATTACAAACAATGAATTTAATTTATCCAATGCAATGGCAAATCCCAAAGCAATCAGACAATTACGCCAAGATGTAGGAATGGTGTTTCAACAATATCATCTTTGGCCGCACTTAACGGTAATTGAAAACTTAATTGAAGCACCAATGAAAGTGCGTGGTGTGAGTGAAAGTGAAGCGAAAACTGATGCAATGGAATTGTTAAAACGTTTACGTTTAGAACAACTTGCTGATCGCTTTCCATTACATTTGTCAGGTGGGCAACAACAACGTGTTGCAATAGCGCGCGCACTGATGATGAAGCCACAAGTTCTATTATTTGATGAACCAACGGCTGCATTAGATCCAGAAATTACAGCACAAGTTGTAGATATTATTAAAGAATTACAAGAAACTGGCATTACGCAAGTGATTGTAACCCACGAAGTCAATGTTGCACAAAAAGTAGCAACTAAAGTGGTGTATATGGAACAAGGTAAAATCGTCGAAATGGGATCGGCTGATTGCTTTGAAAATCCGAAAACCGAACAATTTAAACACTATCTTTCTCACTAGAAATAAGGAGCTTACGATGAAAAAAACATTATTAACTGCCATTTTATTGGGATCATCTGTTGCTGCAAACGCACAAGAACTCACTTTTGCAATGGAACCTAGCTATCCACCATTTGAAACCACAAATGAAAAAGGCGAAATTATCGGCTTTGATGTGGATGTGGCAAATGCAATTTGTCAAGAAATCCAAGCAACCTGTAAATTCAAGAGCGAAGCCTTTGATGCGTTAATTCCAAATTTAAAAGCAAAACGTTTTGATGCGGCAATTTCCGCTATTGATATTACTGATGCTCGTGCAAAACAAGTGCTATTCTCTGATCCATATTACGACAGCACAGCAAGCTATGTTGCTCTTAAAGGCAAAGCAACTTTAGAGAGCGCAAAAAATATAGGTGTTCAAAATGGCACAACATTCCAACAATACACCGTAGCGGAGACCAAGCAATATACTCCAAAATCCTATTCAACTTTACAAAATGCTATTTTAGACTTAAAGAGCGGTCGGATTGATATTATTTTTGGCGATACCGCAGTGCTTTCCGATATGATTTCCAAAGAGCCAGAAATTCAATTTATAGGCGAAAAAGTAACCAATAAAAAATATTTTGGTAACGGGATAGCGATTGCAATGCACAAATCAAACAAAGATTTGGCGGCACAACTAAATAAAGGTTTAGCTGCAATTAAAGCGAATGGCGAATACCAAAAAATCTATGATAAATGGATGACAAAATAATTTATGTTTTCTGACTTTCTTTCTTTAATGTTTACCGCTGCCCTAATGACTTTAGGGCTTGCGGTCTGTTCATTGATCTTAGGCTTATTTTTAAGCCTAATTTTTACCGCACTTGAAGCAAATCGTTTTGTTGGCAAGCCGATGACAATATTTGTGGCATTATTACGTGGCTTACCCGAAATTATTGTTGTATTACTTGTCTATTTTGGTTCTACTGAATTAGTAGAAATGCTAACAGGAGAATACATTGAATTTGGGGCATTTGGCTGTGGTGTGTTTGCGCTTTCTCTTATTTTTGCGGCTTATGCTTCACAAACATTACGCGGCGCAATTCAAGCCATACCAAAAGGACAATGGGAATCAGGTGCAGCGTTAGGTTTAAGCAAAAGCTATACCTTTATTCACATTGTTATGCCACAAGTATGGCGTCACGCTTTACCAGGTTTAAGCAATCAATGGCTTGTATTACTAAAAGACACAGCATTAGTTTCATTAATTGGCGTAGATGATTTGATGCGCCAAGCGGATCTGATTAATGCCAATACACATCAACCCTTTACTTGGTACGGTATTGCTGCGTTAATTTATTTAGCGGTAACATTAATTAGCCAAGTTGGTATTCGAAAATTAGAGCTGCGTTTTACTCGTTTTGAAAGGGGCGTGAAATAATGTTTCAAGAATATTTAACTGTGATCGCACAAGGGATTCCAACGAGTTTACTACTTACTGTCGTATCCTTACTGATTGCTTTCTTTTTAGCCTTATTTCTTACTTTTTTACTTTCAATGGAAAATAAATGGATAAAAAGTGCGGTCAATTTATACCTTACTTTATTCACAGGCACGCCACTGTTAGTACAGTTCTTTTTAATTTATGCGGGGCCCGGTCAATTTCAATGGATTATTGACAGCCCATTATGGTTTTTCTTATCCAATGCGTGGTTCTGTGCCACATTAGCTTTAGCACTAAATAGTGCAGCTTATTCCACCCAATTATTTCACGGTGCAGTAAAAGCCATTCATAAAGGACAATGGGAAAGTTGTGCAGCGTTAGGATTAAGCCGATTACAGACACTCAAAATCTTAATTCCCTACGCTTTAAAACGCGCATTGCCGTCTTACAGTAACGAAATTATTTTGGTATTTAAAGGCACGGCATTAGCTTCCACCATTACCATTATGGATATTATGGGTTACGCACGCCAACTTTATGGTACAGAATATGACGCACTGACAATTTACGGCATTGCGGGCGGTATCTATTTAATAATCACAGGCATTGCGACTTTATTACTACGTAAATTAGAGAAAAAAGTATTGGCATTTGAACGTTTTGAAGTAACCAAAGCATAAAGTGCGGTAAAATTTTTAGTGATTTTTAAATCCCGACCTAGGTTGGGATTTTTTAATTGAAAAGTAAAAGCTACTTCGTCATATCTTTGCCTTGTGCTATACTTTTCCAAAATATAGTATTAACGAGGAAAATAATGAATTTTGAGCAAATTATAGAACAACGTATTAAAGCCCTAAAAGAAGCCCATATCAGTAATCAAATTGAAGGAGCAGATATGGGCGATAGCACATTTTCTACTATGCTTGAAAGAGCTAGCGCACCGATTACCAATGAAGAATTTGAACGACAAGAACTATTATTTGTTAAACAATTATTCGCCCAATAAAAAGACTACCTTAGCGAGAAATCGAATCTCTGATAATTTAATATTAATTACTACAGGTTGTATATAGTAATTTGTTAAAAGCACGTTAATTTTATATATCTCAAAATCAAAAAAGGATAAACGTGATGACAAACAAAATTTCAGTGGAGAATATACAGAGGTAAACTCAGACAATTATTATACCCTAAAAGGACAATTGAAAACTGAATCAGAATCTATGCAAGAAGGCATCGATAAGGCAAAAGAGACATTTAAAAAGGATGTAGAAAAATACAGCGAGTTATCAGAATTGCGAAATTTGATCGAGGGAGAAATCCCTGCTGCAAACAGTACATTTAATTCTCGAAAGACTGCGTATACTACATTGCAAAACAAAATGAATAGTACAAGTTCAAACAGTCAAAAACTGAAAGCCGAAGATGTACAGAAAGCCAAAGAAGCCAAAGAAAAAGCTGAAGCAAATTTGAATAAGCTAAAGGCTCGTCGTAGCGAATTAGAAACTAAACATAGCATAACGATGACATCTGATGCGGCAAATAATAACGATTCAGAGAAAAATAAAAAAGAACTCGAAGAAATTGAGAAAAAACTGACCGCACTTGATGCTCAACTTGTTACAGATGAAGGAAATCTAAAAGAAAAACAAATAGCTCAAAATAAAATTGTTTCAGTATGATTAGCCTTTTTGGCGCTGCTGATACCAATAACGGTGTGGGTGCTGCAACTGGGGTAAGTTTTGGGTTTTAGCCTATTGAAATAATCCAAAAATAAATAACGGTGATTGTTTTAAACGATCACCGTTAAATTAAAGTGTTTTATAAAAAAGATTTTTGTATTCTAAAAATTAGAATCCGTAACCCACGCCAACTTTTGCGCCATAATTATTAACTTTGGTACTATCAAAATTACCTAAACGATTGTATTCAACACCGCCATTTGCATACCAGTTGCCATCTAATTTATATTTCGCACCTGCTACAACACCATAGCCGAGCTTAATATCAGAAGAACTTTTAAACTTTTGTTCTGCGCGATTGGTGTATTTAAATTGATTAGCCGCTACACGAGCACCAACATAAGGTTGCACTTTAGAATTTGTATCAAAATCATAAAATACCGAAGTACCTAAACCTTGAATTTTTGTGCCATCAACTTTTCCGTGATGTGTATAATCAGCCGCAACGCGTGTATTTCCTACTTTATAACCCACGGATACACGAGGTTCAACTCTTGTATTATTACTACCGTTTGCTTTAGTTTGAGATAAACCGATATCGCCTTCAGCATAGATATTCGCATCTGCAACAGAAGCAAAGGTAAATGCACCAACAATAACTGCTAATAAAGATTTTTTCATTGGATAATCCTTTTATTTATTGAATAAACTGAGAAAATATATCACAAAAATTATTCGTCTTCATCGACAAAAATTAATTTTCCCTTACATTTTTTACACAAATATTCGATGTTTTCTTTCATTATTTTGTTATGCCGACGAATACTTAGAAAATGGGTTTGGCACGCACAACGATATTCAAAGGTTTTACCTTGCACATTTTTTATATCAAATTGATGACAGGTATCTGCAGGCAGCTTAAAAATTTCATTCATTACAAATTGCCATTCTTTCCCGTGTGGTTTTACGCGACCAAACATTTTATACACAATCAAATGCGCAAGCTCGTGTGGCACGACTTGTCGAATAAATTCATCTGCATTTTCTAATAACAAAGTGCGGTTAAATTTTATTTCATTTTTTTGTAGGTAAGCCACGCCTGCCTTTATGCCACGCAACTCATAATTTACCTCAGGCATTGTAAACTTTCGCTTAAAATAAGCCTCTGCCAGTTGCAAGGATTGATTCAATTTGCGTTGCACTTGCATTTTTAAGTGACGGAATGGAATTAATGATATTGATGTCATAGGTAAAAGCAAAACCGCTAGATAAGCGGCTTTTATATGATAGAATGATCAGTGGTTGGTCAGGTACGTTATTGCCTGACTGGGGGGGGCAGGTAATGCAATCATCTCGATCAGTTTGTTTTAACACTGATTGGGAGACAAAATTGATGAAAATTATCTTTATAATCGTCATCATATTTATTTTGTTACTGTATAGCTCGCCAGCTTGGTAACACTTATCAGTCAAGGCAACAAGAAACCTTGTTGCCTTTCCAATATAAGCCTTTCAAACTAAAAATTCAAGCCTATTATTTTAAACCTGCTGCAACACGTAATTCTGCTGCACGATCCACTTTTTCCCAAGGGAATTGCTCACGACCGAAATGACCATAAGCTGCCGTTTCACGATAGATTGGTTGAATTAAATCTAACATTTTAATTAAGCCATAAGGACGTAAATCAAAAAATTCACGCACTAACGATACTAATAATTCATTCGCAACTTTTCCAGTTCCAAAGGTTTCGATCATGATAGATGTTGGATCAGCCACACCAATCGCATAAGAAAGTTGGATTTCACAGCGATCTGCCAAACCAGCTGCCACAATATTTTTTGCGACATAGCGTGCTGCATAAGCCGCAGAACGATCTACTTTAGAGGGATCTTTTCCTGAGAATGCGCCACCACCGTGACGAGCGGCACCACCGTAAGTATCGACGATAATTTTACGACCAGTTAAACCACAATCCCCCACCGGTCCACCAATAACAAAACGGCCAGTCGGGTTAATGAAAAATTTTGTTTCTTTAGAAAGCCATTCACTTGGTAATACAGGTTTGATAATTTCTTCCATCACACCTTCGTGTAAGTCTTTTTGGCTAACTTCTTCAGAATGTTGAGTAGAAAGCACAACCGCATCCACACCAACAATTTTATTATCTTCATATTTTAACGTTACTTGGCTTTTCGCATCAGGGCGCAACCATGCTAATTTACCGCTTTTACGCACTTCAGCTTGTTTTTCCATTAAACGATGTGCATAAGTAATAGCTGCAGGCATTAATACATCCGTTTCATTGGTGGCATAACCAAACATAATACCTTGGTCGCCTGCGCCTTGATCTAATGGATTTTCACGATCAACGCCTTGGTTAATATCTACAGATTGTTTACCAATCGCATTAAGCACTGCACAAGAATGGCCATCAAAACCCATTTCAGAATGTTCATAACCAATATCACAAATCACTTTACGGGTTAAATTCTCAATATCAACCCACGCAGAGGTTGTGATTTCCCCACCCACCAATGCCATACCGGTTTTTACGTAGGTCTCACAAGCTACTCGTGCTTTTGGATCTTGTTTTAGGATTTCATCAAGTACTGCATCAGAAATTTGATCGGCAATTTTATCTGGATGCCCTTCAGAGACAGATTCAGATGTAAATAAATAGCTAGACATATTTTCTCTCTTATCTTTTAAATTTGGATGTATTGACGTATAGACGGCTATAATACGCATTTTTGCTTAATAAGCAAGCGGTATTATGGGTTAGTTGTTGTAATTGTGTTTACTTCAAAACACAAAATTAATTTTAATTTATAGAAATTGTGGATAAGTGTCTAGTTGCATCCTACATATCCTTGTGTTTAACTAATCCAGTGAGAGTGGTTAAAAATTTAAGCATAAAAATCAACTATAGCGAATATTTTTCAGTTTGCTTCGAAAATGGAGTGTAAAATGTGCAGGGGATGATTTTGTCTATATAGAGGGAATAGTTTGATTTTCATATTTATCCTACGATATATGTTTTATATTAAGAAAAGATTAATTTGTGGAGAGTAATTGGGCTTGTTGTTAGTTCGCTTTATTTTTACACACAAGAATAGTCATAAGTTCACGCGTTTGTTATATGTATTCAATAGGTGCAAAAAGTGCGGTCAGAAATTGAAAAGAATTTAGGAGAGTAAAATGGGAAGTATATTGGTTGATTTGCAAATTGCCACAGAAAATATAGAGGGTTTACCAGCAGAAGAACAAATTGTTCAGTGGGCAACGGCGGCTGTTCAGCCTGAGGACAATGAAGTCGAAATGACGGTTCGTATTGTGGATGAAGCCGAAAGCCACGAATTAAATTTAACTTATCGTGGCAAGGATCGTCCGACTAACGTGCTTTCATTTCCATTTGAATGCCCCGATGAAGTGGAGTTGCTGTTGCTAGGGGATCTTGTTATTTGTCGTCAAGTCGTGGAGAGAGAAGCCGCAGAACAAGAGAAACCATTAATGGCGCATTGGGCGCATATGGTCGTGCATGGTAGCTTACATTTACTAGGCTATGATCATATTGAAGACGATGAAGCGGAAGAAATGGAAAGTTTAGAAACTCAAATTATGCAAGGATTAGGCTTTGATGATCCTTATCTAGCAGAGAAATAATTTTATTCGGAGTAATGATGTATAAAGCAGTATTTAGTGATTTTGATGGCACCTTATTAACTTCTCAACATACCATTTCCCCTAGAACTGTTGCGGTAATTAAGCGTTTAACGGCGAATGGCATTCCTTTTGTGCCAATTTCGGCACGTTCTCCTTTGGGGATTTTGCCTTATTGGAAACAGCTTGAAACGAATAATGTACTTGTTGCATTTAGTGGCGCGCTTATTTTGAATCAACATCTTGAACCAATTTATAGCGTACAAATCGATCCCAAAGATATTTTAGATATTAATGCCGTTTTGGCGGATCACCCTTTGCTTGGCGTGAATTATTATACAAATAATGATTGCCATGCTCGTGATGTAGAAAATAAATGGGTGATTTATGAACGCAGCGTCACCAAAATTGAAATTCATCCTTTTGATGAAATAGCAACAGGTTCGCCGCATAAAATCCAAATTATTGGGGAAGCAGAAGAAATCATTGAGATTGAAATTATTTTAAAGGAAAAATTTCCACATCTGAGTATTTGTCGTTCCCATGCTAACTTTTTAGAGGTAATGCACAAGAATGCAACCAAAGGAAGTGCGGTGCGTTTTTTGGAAGATTATTTTGGCGTACAAACTAATGAAGTGATTGCATTTGGCGATAATTTTAATGATCTGGATATGCTACAACACGCAGGGCTTGGAGTGGCAATGGGAAATGCGCCAGATGAAATTAAACAAGTGGCAAATGTGATTACGGCAACCAATAATGAAGATGGACTTGCATTGATTTTAGAAGAAAAGTTTCCTGAATAATTAGAAAAGAAAGGCTCTCAATTGAGAGCCTTTTGGTTATGCTTCTTGTGAATGATACATTGCTTCAATTTGCTTGCGATAACGTTCCAAAATCACTTTTCTACGCAATTTTAATGTTGGTGTAATTTCGCCTAATTTAATGCTGAATGCTTGAGAAAGTAACGTGAATTTTTTTACTTGCTCAAAATGGGCCAATTCTTTTTGCACCGCATTAATACGCTGCTCAAACATTTTCAGAATGTCAGAATTTTTTAGTAATTCTAAACGGTCATGATATTTAATATTGAGCTGTTTAGCGTATTCTTCCAAACTATCAAAGCAAGGCACAATCAGTGCAGATACATATTTTTTTGCATCGGCGATAATCGCAATTTGTTCGATAAATTTATCTTTACCGATTTTGCTTTCGATATATTGTGGCGCGATATATTTACCGTTTGAGGTTTTCATTAATTCTTTAATGCGATCGGTAATAAATAAATTGCCTTGTTCGTCAAACTCTCCCGCATCGCCAGTTTTTAAGAAACCATCTTCTGTAAAGGCTTGAGCCGTTTCTTCTGGCTTCTTGTAATAGCCTTTCATTACCATTTTGCCACGCACGAGGATTTCATTATTTTCCCCAATTTTAACTTCCGCTTTTGGCATCAGTGTTCCTATTGAATTTGGGTTAAATTGAAAATCGTGCCAGCAAGAAACGGTTGCAGTTGTTTCTGTCATGCCATAGCCTAATTTGATGTTGATACCAATGGCGTGGAAAAATAACCCAATAGCCGGTTCTAATTTTGCTCCTCCGCAAGGCATCATTTTTATACGCCCACCCAATAATTGGCGAAGTTTTGAGAGTACTAATTTATCCGCTAAAGCAAATTGTTTCTTCAATAAGAACGGAATAGCTTTGTTATTCGCACGTAAATCAAAATGTTTTTGTCCTACGGAAATTGCCCAATGGAACATTATTTGGCGAAGTTTTGGTACTTTTTGAACTTTATCCAATACGGCGGCATAAATTTTTTCGTAAAAACGTGGTACGGCACACATTAAAGTTGGGCGAATTTCTGTTAAAGCTGACCGCACTTGATTGGTGTCTTCTAAATAGCAAAGTATTGCACCTCTATGAAGAATATAAGCCGCCCAAGCTCGTTCGAAAATATGCGAAAAGGGTAAGAAAGAAAGTGAAATATCCTGATCTGTCACATTAAGTGAAAGATCATGCGTTTCTAATTGATGTGCGAGATTAGTGTAATCTAACATGACACCTTTTGGCTCTCCCGTTGTGCCTGAGGTATAAATAATCGTAAATAAATCCGATAATTGTTTTTGGTTTAAGCGTTGGGTTAGTTCATTTTGTTGTACGTTTGAACCTGTTTCAATAAAACTTTCCCAAGTGCAAGAAAGAGTATCTTGTTGTAATTGAATGGTGGATTTCATTGCCACAATTTTTTGTAATTGTGGACAATGATGAGCAATTTCCAATGCTTGATCGTATTGCTCTTGATCTCCGACGAATAGAATTTTTACATCGGCGTGATTTAGGATAAATTCTACTTGCTGGGCTGTATTGGTTGCGTAAATAGGTACTGTGATTGCTCGAATTTGTAAGGTCGCAATGTCAGCGATCGTCCAACGTTCCATATTATGGGCAAAAATAGCGATTTTATCTTGTACGCCAATATTGTGAGCAAGCAATGCACGAGAAAGTTGATTGAGTTGCTCTTGAAAATTTTTCCAAGAGATGTCTCGCCACAAGCCTCGTTCTTTATAGCGAAGTGCGGTCATATTTGCACGAGTTTTGGCTTGTTGTTGAATACGATGAACAAAATGGAGATCGAGATTCATATTAACCCTATTTTTGATTTTAATTGAGCGAACAGTTGTACGCTAATATAATCTTAAATAAGAATAAAAGCTAGAAGAATATTGATTATTTTAAATTATTTTTAGTGATCCCTCGTTCATTTTTAGATCGTAAATTAAATTCTAGATAATAAAAAACCGCTCCGAAGAGCGGTTAATTTTTTCAAAGTTTTAATTAGCCTTTGTAGTTGTAGATATGAGCAACTAAATCTAATACTTTGTTTGAGTAACCGGTTTCGTTATCGTACCAAGATACCAATTTAACGAAAGAATCAGTTAATGCGATACCTGCTTCTGCATCAAATATAGAAGTTAAAGCACAGCCGTTGAAGTCAGTAGAAACAACTGCATCTTCAGTGTAGCCTAATACGCCTTTTAATTCGCCATTGAAAGTTTTACCTTCAGCTGCGTCTTTGATTGCTTGTTTGATTGCATCGTAAGAAGCTGGTTTTTCAAGGTTTACAGTTAAATCAACAACAGATACGTTTGGCGTTGGAACACGGAAAGCCATACCAGTTAATTTACCGTTTAATGCAGGTAATACTTTACCTACTGCTTTCGCCGCACCTGTTGAAGATGGAATGATGTTTTGTGATGCACCGCGGCCGCCGCGCCAGTCTTTAGCTGATGGGCCATCCACAGTTTTTTGAGTTGCAGTCGTTGCGTGAACAGTGGTCATTAAACCATCTTTGATGCCGAAAGTTTCATGAACAACACGCGCTAAAGGAGCTAAACAGTTTGTTGTACAAGATGCGTTAGAAACGATATCTTGGCCTGCGTATGCGTTGAAGTTTACACCACGAACGAACATAGGGGTTGCATCTTTAGATGGGCCAGTTAATACAACTTTTTTCGCACCTGCAGTGATGTGTTTACGAGCAGTTTCATCAGTTAAGAATAAACCAGTCGCTTCAACAGCGATATCAACACCGATTGCACTCCAGTTTAAGTTTGCTGGATCACGCTCTGCAGTGACACGGATGGTTTTACCATTAACCACTAAGTTACCATCTTTCACTTCAACAGTGCCGTCGAAACGACCGTGAGTTGAATCATATTTCAACATATAAGCCATGTACTCAACGTCGATTAAGTCGTTAATACCTACAACTTCGATGTCATCACGGTGTTGTGCTGCACGAAATACGATACGACCGATACGACCAAAGCCGTTAATACCAATTTTAATTGCCATAAGATTTTCACCTTTTATTTAAGTTAAACAAATCTGTTCGCTTTGAGTAATACTACTTACTCAGTAAGATTGTGTTGTAGAGTATAGCACGAGCATTTTTATAAAACTATAACCCTACTACTTTTTTGTGATCTATATCAAATCATCATTAGAATGAAAAAGTACCGTAAAAAATCACCGCACTTTTGATGATTTTTTATAGAGAAATCTGCATAATAGACTGAAATTGTTAGAAAAGGTTAAATGATCTATGTCTCAAGGTAATCTTTATATTTTATCTGCACCAAGTGGTGCGGGAAAATCTTCATTAATTTCAGCGTTATTGGCATCAGATAGTTCAACTCAAAAAATGGTTTCTGTGTCCCATACGACCCGTGCCCCACGCCCTGGTGAAGTTGAAGGCGTACACTATTATTTTGTATCAAAAGAAGAGTTTGAATCACTCATTGAGCAAGATTTATTTCTAGAATATGCCAAAGTTTTTGGTGGAAATTATTATGGAACCTCTTTACCTGCGATTGAAGAAAATTTAGCAAAAGGCATTGATGTATTTTTAGATATTGATTGGCAAGGCGCTCAACAAATCCGTAAAAAAGTGCCTTCAGTAAAAAGCATTTTTATTTTACCGCCTTCATTGCCTGAATTAGAACGTCGTTTAATTGGTCGTGGGCAAGATAGTGAAGAGGTTATTGCTGAACGAATGTCAAAAGCGATAAGTGAAATTTCGCATTATGACGAATATGATTATGTTATTGTGAATGATGATTTCGAGAAAGCATTAAAAGATTTGCAAAGTATTTTGCAAGCAGAACGTTTAACCAAAAATTATCAGCAAAAACAAAATGCAATGTTAATTCAACAGCTACTAGCCAAATAAGGCGAAATTGAGTATTATAACGCCCTTTCAATAGAGTAATTTTTGACAAATCGGAGTAAATTATGGCTCGTGTTACTGTGCAAGATGCAGTAGAAAAAATTGGTAACCGTTTTGATTTAATTTTAACGGCTGCGCGTCGTGCAAGACAATTACAACTTAACCAAAGTGCGCCGTTAGTGCCAGAAAATAATGACAAACCAACAGTTATTGCATTGCGTGAAATCGAAAAAGGTTTGATTAATCAAGATATTATGGATGCACAAGAGTTCCAAGAAATGGCTAAAGTGCAAGAAACGGAAGAAGCAGCTATTGCATTAATTACAGAATAATCTTTTAAAAAGTGCGGTAAAAAATAAAGGTATTTTACTGAGGGTAGGTATACCCACGGTTAATTATGGTTATAGTTGTTCCCCTTTGGGGAACGTAATTTCTACCCCAAAGGGGTAATATTTAGTTAAACTAGGGTATACTTACCCTAGGCGATATTCTGTAACCGCGGGTAGGTATACCCACGGTTGATCATAGTTATAGTAGTTCTCCTTTGGGGAACTTTTGTCTTACCTAAAGGGTAACATTTCAATTACCCTAAGCGATATTTTTCAACGATAAGTAGGTCTCCTTTGGAACTGTTTGCGGATTTAGATCGAATTATTCAAGGGTATTTGCCCGCAGATAAAATTGAACTCATCAAGCGTGCGTTTGTGATTGCAAGAGATGCGCACGAAGGACAATTTCGCTCCAGCGGCGAACCTTACATTACTCATCCTGTGGCGGTAGCCTCCATTATTGCTCAACTACACTTAGATCACGAAGCGGTAATGGCTGCGCTTTTGCACGATGTTATTGAGGATACACCTTATACGGAAGAACAACTGAAAGAAGAGTTCGGTACCAGTGTGGCTGAAATTGTAGATGGTGTATCAAAACTCGATAAGTTGAAATTTCGTACTCGCCAAGAGGCACAAGTCGAGAATTTTCGCAAAATGATTTTGGCGATGACGCGTGATATTCGCGTTGTGTTAATCAAGCTTGCTGACCGCACGCATAATATGCGCACGCTTGGTTCGTTACGACCAGATAAACGCCGTCGTATTGCGAAAGAAACGCTTGAAATCTATTGTCCGCTTGCTCATCGTTTAGGTATTGAGCATATCAAAAATGAATTAGAAGACTTATCTTTTCAAGCAATGTATCCCCATCGCTATGAAGTGTTGAAAAAACTCATTGATGTGGCGCGGAGTAATCGACAAGATTTAATAGAACGTATTTCACAAGAGATTAAAGTGCGGTTAGAAAACGCAGGAATTTTTGCCCGAGTATGGGGGCGTGAAAAACACCTTTACAAAATCTATCAAAAAATGCGCATAAAGGATCAAGAATTCCACTCTATTATGGATATTTATACGTTCCGTGTGATTGTAAAAAATGTGGATGATTGTTATCGCGTTTTGGGACAAATGCATAATCTTTATAAGCCACGCCCTGGCAGAGTAAAGGATTATATTGCTGTGCCTAAAGCAAATGGTTATCAATCTTTGCAAACCTCAATGATTGGGCCGAAAGGTGTCCCCGTAGAAGTTCATATCCATACTGAGGATATGGAACAAGTCGCCGAAATGGGCATTACTGCACATTGGGTTTATAAAGAAAATGGTAAAAACGACAGTACAACCGCACAAATTCGTACACAACGCTGGCTGCAAAGTTTGGTCGAAATTCAACAAAGTGTAGGTAATTCGTTTGAGTTTATTGAGAATGTAAAATCAGAGTTTTTTCCTAAAGAGATTTATGTTTTTACCCCAAAAGGTCGAATTGTTGAGTTGCCAATGGGCGCAACGGCAGTGGATTTCGCTTATGCTGTACATTCAGATGTGGGGAATACTTGTGTTGGCGTGACTGTTGAGCATAAACCTTATCCGCTTTCACAAGCTCTTAAGTCTGGTCAAACGGTAAATATCATCACCGATCCAAATGCGTATCCTAAAACAGCGTGGTTAAATTTTGTGGTAACAGCTCGTGCGAAAACACGGATTCGTCATTATCTTAAACAACGCTGTGAAGAAGATGCCGTGAAATTAGGCGAAGTAGAGCTTAATACAGCATTACAGCCTCATAATTTAGGCGATTTTTCTATTCAACAAATTAGCACTGTATTAGATGCTTTAGCACTTTCTTCTTTAGATGAATTATTACGAGAAATTGGTTTAGGTAATCAGTCTGCCACCGTAATTGCGCATCAATTTGTGGGCGTTCCTCTTGAAGTTGTGGAGACAAAGAATCTTGAATTTGAGACAAAAACGCTCACTATTACACCAATGCAAGTGGGTAAAACCCAATTTGCTCAATGTTGCCATCCAATCCCGGGCGATCCTATTGTGGGATGTCGTACACAAGAAAACACAGTTATGGTACACCATCAACATTGTGCTAATTTAAAAAATGCTCGTCGCCAGTCCTTGGCTCAATGGGATAATGCTCAAAGTGCGGTAAGTTTTGAGGCAGAATTGCAAATTGAAATATTGAACGAACAAAATGCCTTGTTGAGTTTAATGACCGCAATTTCTGCGAGCGAAAGCAGTCTCCAAAATATTTGGACGGAAGAATTAGAGAGCAATTTATTGCTTGTGATTTTGCAAGTTTGTGTAAAAGATATTAAACACCTTGCCAATATTGTTCATCGTATTAAAGGCATTACTGGCGTTGTTAATGTCAAACGTAATATTAACGAGCTATGAACCTTGAGCTTCTCGATGCCGTCCCTTTGACCAGCCTCTCTGGTGTTGGGGCTGCCATTTCTAATAAATTGGCTAAAATCGGCATTCATAACCTGCAAGATTTACTCTTTCATTTACCTATTCGCTATGAAGATCGTACGCGAATTACGCCAATCGCTCATCTCCGCCCCGAACAATATTTTACCATTGAAGGAATTGTACAAACCTGTGAAGTCGCTTTTGGCCGCCGTCCTATTTTATCGGTAAGTTTGTCAGACGGTACATCGAAAATTATATTACGTTTTTTCAATTTTAATGCGGGGATGCGTAATAGTTTTCAAGTAGGAGTGCGAGTAAAGGCTTTTGGCGAAGTGAAACGTGGTCGCCATATGCCAGAAATTCATCATCCAGAATATCAAATTGTGCGAGATAACGCGCCTATTGTATTGGAAGAAACCCTAACGCCGATTTATTCCACGACGGAAGGGCTAAAACAAAATTCATTACGAAAATTAACGGATCAGGCTTTGGCATTACTCGACAAAGTTCAGATTGCAGAAATTTTGCCTAATGAATTTAACCCACATCAATATAGCTTAAAAGAAGCATTGAGATTATTGCATCGTCCGCCGCCAGATATTTCATTAGAAATGTTGGAGCGAGGCAAGCATCCAGCACAACAGCGCTTAATCTTTGAAGAGCTTCTAGCACATAATTTAGCTATGCAAAAAGTGCGGTTAGGAACGCAGCAATTTTCTGCTTTACCGCTACATTATCAAACAGATTTGAAACAGCGATTTTTAGCCACTTTGCCATTTCAACCCACTAATGCGCAAAAGCGAGTCGTGTCGGATATTGAACAAGATCTTATCAAAGATTATCCGATGATGCGCCTAGTGCAAGGGGATGTCGGCTCGGGAAAAACATTGGTTGCCGCATTGTCTGCTTTAACGGCAATTGATAACGGCAAACAAGTCGCCTTAATGGCGCCAACAGAAATATTAGCAGAACAGCATGCGAATAATTTTCGACGTTGGTTTGAGCCTTTCGGTATTGAAGTTGGTTGGTTAGCCGGTAAAGTAAAAGGAAAATCAAGACAAGCAGAGCTTGAAAAAATTAAAACTGGTGCGGTGCAAATGGTAGTGGGGACGCACGCTTTATTCCAAGAAGAAGTCGAGTTTTCTGACTTGGCATTAGTGATTATTGATGAACAACATCGTTTTGGCGTGCATCAACGATTAATGTTGCGTGAGAAAGGCGAAAAAGCGGGATTTTATCCCCATCAGTTAATTATGACTGCCACGCCGATACCAAGAACGTTAGCAATGACCGTATATGCCGATTTGGATACATCAATTATTGATGAATTGCCTCCCGGTCGTACGCCGATAACAACTGTAGTGGTTTCTGAAGAACGCCGCACTGAAATTGTGATGCGTGTAAAAAACGCTTGTGTTAATGAAAAACGCCAAGCCTATTGGGTGTGTACGCTAATTGATGAATCAGAGGTGTTAGAAGCTCAAGCTGCTGAAGCGATTTGGGAAGATCTAACTAAGGCATTACCTATGTTAACTATTGGGTTAGTGCACGGGCGGATGAAACCACAAGAAAAACAAGATGTTATGATGCGTTTTAAAAATGCAGAGTTGGATTTATTGGTGGCAACGACAGTAATTGAAGTGGGTGTTGATGTGCCGAATGCAAGTTTGATGATTATCGAAAATGCAGAGCGTTTAGGTTTATCGCAACTTCATCAGTTACGAGGGCGTGTCGGTCGAGGCAGCGCGGCTTCTTTTTGTGTACTAATGTATAAACCTCCACTCGGTAAAGTTTCGCAAAAACGTTTGCAAGTGCTACGAGATAGCCAAGATGGGTTTATTATTTCTGAAAAAGATTTAGAAATTCGTGGGCCGGGCGAAGTGCTTGGAACTAAACAAACAGGCATTGCTGAATTGCGAGTAGCAAATTTAATGCGAGATAGAAAAATGATACCAACGGTGCAATTTTATGCGAAATCGCTTATCCAAAAATACCCTGATGTGGCAGAAAGTCTAATCCGCCGCTGGCTCAATAATAAAGAAATCTACTCGAACGCTTAAAAGTGCGGTCAATTTTCAAAGAGTTTTAAATGGATAAAAAAGAAAAACGCCCAACTATACTCTTTTTTGATTCTGGAGTTGGTGGGTTTAGCGTATATCGTGAAGCCAAAAAATTATTACCAAATTGGCACTATCTCTATTGCTTTGATAATGCTGGCTTCCCTTATTCAGAACGTGAAGAAGAAAGTATTATTCATCGTACTTTAGCGATTTGCCAACTGATCAATCAACGTTATCCATTAGATGCAATTGTGATTGCTTGCAATACAGCGAGTACTGTTGTGCTTCCACCGTTGCGTGCCAATTTTGACATTCCTATTATTGGCACTGTACCAGCGATTAAACCTGCATCAGAAATAACAAAGACAAAACATATTGGTTTATTGGCGACGAAAGGGACTGTAAAGCGTCATTATGTCGATGATTTAATTGATAAATTTGCGCAAGATTGTGTTGTGGAGAGATTGGGATCAACAAAATTAGTCGAAATTGCGGAGCAAAAAATTCGTGGTCATTCCATTGATCTAATTAGCTTAAAAGATGAATTATCTCCGTGGGCAAATATGGCAGATTTGGATACATTAGTTTTAGGTTGTACTCACTTTCCACTTATCAAAGATGAAATTCAGTTGTGCTTGCCACAAATTAAATATTTTATGGATCCGAGCGCAGCGATTGCTAAACGGATAAAATCTTTACTCGATGATAAAAGTCTACAAGCGCAAAATGAAAAATATAATCAAATGTTTTGCACCGCACATTTTCCCGAAGAAGATCAATTCAAAAAATCTTTACATCTATGGGGATTTGAATTTTTGGAAGTAATCAAAATAGATTAAAAGTTAATAGATTAATGGTGTGATATTGATAAATTCACAATTTTTCCTAATTTCATAGGTAATTTTCTATCCAGATCTTTTCTATATGTCACTTTTTTAAAATAAATTGTGATCTAGTTCTCAAAATAATTATGATTTTTATTTAATTTGTTAAAATAGTGTTACAATACCTATCGGGTTTCTCACTATTTTATTTAATAAGAGGTAAAAATGATTATTTCATCAGCTAGCGATTATCGTGAAGCGGCACGCCGCCGTGTTCCTCCCTTTATGTTCCATTATGCCGATGGCGGTTCTTATACTGAGCAAACACTTGCGCGTAATGTGAGTGATTTGGAAAATATTGCTTTAAGACAACGTGTCTTAAAAGATATGTCTGAATTGGATACTAGTATAGAGTTATTTGGTGAAAAACTTTCAATACCAACTATTCTTGCACCCGTTGGGGCGTGCGGTATGTATGCACGTCGTGGTGAAGTGCAGGCAGCACAAGCAGCGGATAATAAGGGCGTGCCGTTTACTCTTTCAACGGTATCGATCTGTCCGATTGAGGAAGTTGCACCTGCGATTAAACGCCCGATGTGGTTCCAGCTTTATGTATTAAAAGATCGTGGCTTTATGAAAAATGCTCTTGAGCGTGCGAAGGCTGCGGGCTGTTCAACCTTGGTGTTCACCGTAGATATGCCAACACCAGGTGCGCGTTATCGTGATATGCACTCAGGAATGAGTGGTCCTTACAAAGAAATTCGCCGTGTTTTGCAAGGCTTTACGCATCCATTCTGGGCATATGATGTAGGTATTAAAGGAAAACCACACACTTTGGGCAATGTTTCTCATTATATGGGTAGACAAATTGGCTTAGATGACTATATTGGTTGGCTCACAGAGAATTTCGATCCGTCGATTTCGTGGAAAGATTTAGAATGGATTCGCGAGTTTTGGGAAGGTCCGATGGTGATCAAAGGGATTCTTGACCCTGAAGATGCAAAAGATGCGGTGCGTTTCGGGGCTGATGGTATTGTGGTGTCAAACCACGGTGGTCGTCAGTTAGATGGCGTGCTTTCAAGTGCAAGAGCGTTACCACCGATTGCTGATGCTGTGAAAGGGGATATTAAAATTATTGCCGATTCAGGCATTCGTAATGGTTTAGATGTAGTCCGTATGTTGGCATTAGGAGCAGACGCAACAATGTTAGGTCGAGCATTTGTTTATGCTTTAGGGGCAGCAGGTCGCCAAGGTGTTGAAAATATGCTCGATATTTTCAAAAAAGAGATGCGCGTAGCGATGACATTAACCAGCAATCGTACTATTGCCGATATTAAACCAGAGGCTTTAGTTGATCTAAGTAAACTTTAATTTATAAATTGAGATCAAAAATCAACCGTTTGTTGGTGGAATTATGTATTTTGCGTATGTATTTTCAACAAACGGTCGAGTTTTTCAAAAATTGTTGTAAAAAGTACTTGCAAGGGATTTGAAAATCCCTATAATGCACCGCACACAACGACGCACTGTTGTGAAGTTTTTAAGTTTCCAAGTGCGTCGTTCTTTTTTGCTCTTTAACAATATATCAGACAATCTGTGTGGGCACTTGTTGATTGACTTGTTTTAAAAATATTTTTTAATTTTGAAGTCTTAATAGGTGCTTAACTGAAAATTCATAATTACTTTTTTAAGTAGTGTTTATTTATAGCTAAGCAGTATATTGAGCGATTGAACTTGAATTGAAGAGTTTGATCATGGCTCAGATTGAACGCTGGCGGCAGGCTTAACACATGCAAGTCGAACGGTAGCAGGAGAAAGCTTGCTTTCTTGCTGACGAGTGGCGGACGGGTGAGTAATGCTTGGGAATCTGGCTTATGGAGGGGGATAACGACGGGAAACTGTCGCTAATACCGCGTAGAATCGGAAGATGAAAGTGCGGGACTGTAAGGCCGCATGCCATAGGATGAGCCCAAGTGGGATTAGGTAGTTGGTGGGGTAAAGGCCTACCAAGCCTGCGATCTCTAGCTGGTCTGAGAGGATGACCAGCCACACTGGAACTGAGACACGGTCCAGACTCCTACGGGAGGCAGCAGTGGGGAATATTGCGCAATGGGGGAACCCTGACGCAGCCATGCCGCGTGAATGAAGAAGGCCTTCGGGTTGTAAAGTTCTTTCGGTATTGAGGAAGGTTGATGTGTTAATAGTACATCAAATTGACGTTAAATACAGAAGAAGCACCGGCTAACTCCGTGCCAGCAGCCGCGGTAATACGGAGGGTGCGAGCGTTAATCGGAATAACTGGGCGTAAAGGGCACGCAGGCGGTTATTTAAGTGAGGTGTGAAAGCCCCGGGCTTAACCTGGGAATAGCATTTCAGACTGGGTAACTAGAGTACTTTAGGGAGGGGTAGAATTCCACGTGTAGCGGTGAAATGCGTAGAGATGTGGAGGAATACCGAAGGCGAAGGCAGCCCCTTGGGAATGTACTGACGCTCATGTGCGAAAGCGTGGGGAGCAAACAGGATTAGATACCCTGGTAGTCCACGCTGTAAACGCTGTCGATTTGGGGGTTGGGGTTTAACTCTGGCGCCCGTAGCTAACGTGATAAATCGACCGCCTGGGGAGTACGGCCGCAAGGTTAAAACTCAAATGAATTGACGGGGGCCCGCACAAGCGGTGGAGCATGTGGTTTAATTCGATGCAACGCGAAGAACCTTACCTACTCTTGACATCCAACGAATCCGATAGAGATATTGGAGTGCCTTCGGGAACGTTGAGACAGGTGCTGCATGGCTGTCGTCAGCTCGTGTTGTGAAATGTTGGGTTAAGTCCCGCAACGAGCGCAACCCTTATCCTTTGTTGCCAGCGATACGGTCGGGAACTCAAAGGAGACTGCCAGTGATAAACTGGAGGAAGGTGGGGATGACGTCAAGTCATCATGGCCCTTACGAGTAGGGCTACACACGTGCTACAATGGCGTATACAGAGGGAAGCGAAGCTGCGAGGTGGAGCGAATCTCATAAAGTACGTCTAAGTCCGGATTGGAGTCTGCAACTCGACTCCATGAAGTCGGAATCGCTAGTAATCGCGAATCAGAATGTCGCGGTGAATACGTTCCCGGGCCTTGTACACACCGCCCGTCACACCATGGGAGTGGGTTGTACCAGAAGTAGATAGCTTAACCTTTAGGAGGGCGTTTACCACGGTATGATTCATGACTGGGGTGAAGTCGTAACAAGGTAACCGTAGGGGAACCTGCGGTTGGATCACCTCCTTACCAAAGACGAGAGACAGCGAGTGCTCACACAGATTGGCTGATAGTTGTAGACAAGATTAAAAACGAAGCGAAAGCAACGTTGAAAAATAAACGTTAAAAGATAAAAAGAAGATAGAGTATCTTTAATTGATGTCCCCATCGTCTAGAGGCCTAGGACATCGCCCTTTCACGGCGGTAACCGGGGTTCGAATCCCCGTGGGGACGCCAATTAAAGATAACTTTGTTAGATTATCTTGTTGTTCTTTAAAAAATTGGAAACAAGCTGAAAACAAGAGATTTTCGAGAGAAAGTCTGAGTGGGCAAGATAGGAAAGTGAAAGAGAGAACTGAAAAGGAAACTCTAAAAACAAAACCTGTTTTGCATAAAATCTTGATTGAACAAAAGCAATCAAGTGTTTAGTTGAATGAAGATACGCATCAAATTGACCGCACTTTGAAGTGAAAACTTAAAGTGATTGAAAACATTTGAGGTTGTATAGTTAAGTGACTAAGCGTACAAGGTGGATGCCTTGGCAATCAGAGGCGAAGAAGGACGTGCTAATCTGCGAAAAGCTTGGATGAGTCGATAAGAGGCGTTTAATCCAAGATATCCGAATGGGGAAACCCAGTAGATGAAGAATCTACTATTAACAAGTGAATTCATAGCTTGTTGAGGCAAACCGGGAGAACTGAAACATCTAAGTACCCCGAGGAAAAGAAATCAACCGAGATTTCGTCAGTAGCGGCGAGCGAAAGCGAAAGAGCCAGTAAGTGATAGCAGTATAGTTAGGAGAATGTGTTGGGAAACACAATCAAAGAGGGTGATAATCCCGTATCTAAAAACCATATTGTGGTACTAAGCTAACGAGAAGTAGGGCGGGACACGTGATATCCTGTTTGAAGAAGGGGGACCATCCTCCAAGGCTAAATACTCCTGATTGACCGATAGTGAACCAGTACTGTGAAGGAAAGGCGAAAAGAACCCCGGTGAGGGGAGTGAAATAGAACCTGAAACCTTGTACGTACAAGCAGTGGGAGCCTGAAAGGGTGACTGCGTACCTTTTGTATAATGGGTCAGCGACTTATATTTTGTAGCGAGGTTAACCGAATAGGGGAGCCGAAGGGAAACCGAGTCTTAACTGGGCGAAGAGTTGCAAGGTATAGACCCGAAACCCGGTGATCTAGCCATGGGCAGGTTGAAGGTTGGGTAACACTAACTGGAGGACCGAACCGACTAATGTTGAAAAATTAGCGGATGACTTGTGGCTGGGGGTGAAAGGCCAATCAAACCGGGAGATAGCTGGTTCTCCCCGAAATCTATTTAGGTAGAGCCTTGAGGTGACACCTTTGGGGGTAGAGCACTGTTTCGGCTAGGGGTCCATCCCGGATTACCAACCCGATGCAAACTACGAATACCAAAGAGTGATACTCAGGAGACACACGGCGGGTGCTAACGTCCGTCGTGGAGAGGGAAACAACCCAGACCGCCAGCTAAGGTCCCCAAGTCTATATTAAGTGGGAAACGAAGTGGGAAGGCTTAGACAGCTAGGATGTTGGCTTAGAAGCAGCCATCATTTAAAGAAAGCGTAATAGCTCACTAGTCGAGTCGGCCTGCGCGGAAGATGTAACGGGGCTGAAATATAGCACCGAAGCTGCGGCATCAGACGAAAGTCTGTTGGGTAGGGGAGCGTTCTGTAAGCGGATGAAGGTTAATCGAGAGGTTAGCTGGACGTATCAGAAGTGCGAATGCTGACATAAGTAACGATAAAACGGGTGAAAAACCCGTTCGCCGGAAGACCAAGGGTTCCTGTCCAACGTTAATCGGGGCAGGGTGAGTCGGCCCCTAAGGCGAGGCTGAAAAGCGTAGTCGATGGGAAACAGGTTAATATTCCTGTACTTGGTAAAGCTGCGATGTGGGGACGGAGTAGGTTAGGTTATCGCACTGTTGGATATGTGCGTTTAAGTTGGTAGGTGGGAAGTTTAGGCAAATCCGGACTTCTATTAAACACTGAGAGATGATGACGAGGCTCTAAGGAGCTGAAGTAACTGATACCACACTTCCAGGAAAAGCCACTAAGCGACAGGCTTTACTAAACCGTACTGAAAACCGACACAGGTGGTCAGGTAGAGAATACTCAGGCGCTTGAGAGAACTCGGGTGAAGGAACTAGGCAAAATAGCACCGTAACTTCGGGAGAAGGTGCGCCGGCGTAGATTGTAGAGATTTACTCTCGAAGGTTGAACCGGTCGAAGATACCAGCTGGCTGCAACTGTTTATTAAAAACACAGCACTCTGCAAACACGAAAGTGGAGGTATAGGGTGTGATGCCTGCCCGGTGCTGGAAGGTTAATTGATGGTGTAATCGAAAGAGAAGCACCTGATCGAAGCCCCAGTAAACGGCGGCCGTAACTATAACGGTCCTAAGGTAGCGAAATTCCTTGTCGGGTAAGTTCCGACCTGCACGAATGGCATAATGATGGCCAGGCTGTCTCCACCCGAGACTCAGTGAAATTGAAATCGCCGTGAAGATGCGGTGTACCCGCGGCTAGACGGAAAGACCCCGTGAACCTTTACTATAGCTTGACACTGAACATTGAATTTTGATGTGTAGGATAGGTGGGAGACTTAGAAGTAGTCACGCCAGTGATTATGGAGTCATCCTTGAAATACCACCCTTTAACGTTTGATGTTCTAACGAAGATTGCGGAACGTGGTCTCGGACAGTGTCTGGTGGGTAGTTTGACTGGGGCGGTCTCCTCCCAAAGCGTAACGGAGGAGCACGAAGGTTTGCTAATCACGGTCGGACATCGTGAGGTTAGTGCAATGGTATAAGCAAGCTTAACTGCGAGACAGACAAGTCGAGCAGGTACGAAAGTAGGTCATAGTGATCCGGTGGTTCTGAATGGAAGGGCCATCGCTCAACGGATAAAAGGTACTCCGGGGATAACAGGCTGATACCGCCCAAGAGTTCATATCGACGGCGGTGTTTGGCACCTCGATGTCGGCTCATCACATCCTGGGGCTGAAGTAGGTCCCAAGGGTATGGCTGTTCGCCATTTAAAGTGGTACGCGAGCTGGGTTTAGAACGTCGTGAGACAGTTCGGTCCCTATCTGCCGTGGGCGTAGGAGAATTGGTTGGGGCTGCTCCTAGTACGAGAGGACCGGAGTGGACGCACCACTGGTGTTCCGGTTGTGTCGCCAGACGCATTGCCGGGTAGCTAAGTGCGGAAGAGATAAGTGCTGAAAGCATCTAAGCACGAAACTTGCCAAGAGATGAGTTCTCCCTGTCTTTAAGACAGTAAGGGTTGTTTAAGACGAAGACGTAGATAGGTCTGGTGTGTAAGTGATGTGAGTCATTGAGCTAACAGATACTAATTGCCCGAGAGGCTTAACTATACAACGCTCAAGTGTTTTTGGGAAAAGAGCGAAAGAGAAGAGAAATTAACTAAACTAAACTAACTATTCAGCTTGTTGCCGATAAGAAGAGAGACGAAAAAAGTGAAGTCGTAAAAGAGAAGAAACAAAGAGAGAAGTTATCAAAGAATTATCCCGGCGGCGATAGTGCGGTGGAACCACCTGAGACCATACCGAACTCAGAAGTGAAACGCTGTAATGCCGATGGTAGTGTGGGGTTTCCCCATGTGAGAGTAGGGCACCGCCGGGTTATCAAATAAAAAATCTAAATTTAAATTTATCTAAGACAGATAAAATTAAATTAAGTAAAAACAGAATTAAAATTAAACAAATTAGATAAAGAATAAATATAGAACCCCAGTTGAATAACTGGGGTTTTATATTTTAACTAATACAATTATCCAAATAATTAATTTTATTAATTAGCATATTTTTAATTTTAAGGTATTATACTGATTCCCTAATTTTTAATTTTATATGAATATTATTAATGAAACCAACCTTTCTAGAATTTAGACATCTTAAAACTTTACTGGCTTTAAAAGAGACAGGCAGCGTTTCTCTAGCTGCAAAGCACGTATATTTAACCCAATCAGCACTTTCTCACCAAATTAAATTAATAGAGGAACAATTTGGCTTGCCTTTATTTGAGCGTAAAAGTAATCCACTTCGTTTTACTTCAGCGGGAGAGCGTTTAATTCGTCTTGCGAATGAAGTAATGCCGAAAGTGATTGATGCTGAACGTGATCTTGCACGGGTAAAACACGGCGATGCAGGACAATTACGTATAGCGGTGGAATGCCATACTTGTTTTGATTGGTTAATGCCAGCAATGGACGAATTCCGTCAGCATTGGGGGCTAGTAGAATTGGATATTGTATCTGGCTTTCATACGGATCCCGTTGGTTTATTACTTTCCCATCGAGCAGATTGGGCGATAGTATCAGAAGTAGAGCATAATGATGATGTTATTTTTAAACCGCTCTTTTCTTATGAAATGGTTGGAATTTGCTCAAAAAATCATTCTTTAGCAGAAAAAGATATTTGGGAAGCAGAAGATTTTATTGATGAAACTTGGGTGACTTACCCCGTACCTGACGATATGTTAGATCTATGGCGTAAAGTGCTTAAACCAAAAGGCATTAATCCTACTCGCCGTACAACAGAACTTACTATTGCAATGATTCAACTTGTTGCGAGCAAACGCGGTATTGCCACAGTGCCTTATTGGGCTACTTTGCCTTATTTGGAAAAAGGTTATGTTGTGGCAAGAAAAATCACAAAAAGTGGCTTATACAGCAACTTATATGCTGCGATTCGCAAAGAAGACGAATCCCTTTCTTATTTAGAAGATTTTTATCAAACAGTCAAATCTCAAAGTTTCTCAACTTTACCCGGACTTTCTGTTTTAAATTTATAGACGTAATTAATGGATTTATCTCAACAAAATCAACAGCCTAACCCAATTACTGAAGCGGCTAAGGCTGCTTTTCCCTACAGCGTACCAATGATTGCAGGATTTTTATTTCTTGGCATAGCATATGGTATTTATATGAAAGCACTTGGTTTCGGATTTTTATATCCCACTTTAATGGCTTTACTGATTTATGCGGGTTCTGTTGAATTTATTGCGGCAGGCGCACTTATCGCACCTTTCTCTCCAATCAGCGTATTATTAATTACCTTAATGATTAGTGCCAGACAAATTTTTTATGGCATATCAATGTTAGAAAAATATGGCATACATATAGGAAAAAAACGCTGGTATTTAATCACAACACTGGTAGATGAATCTTTTTCCTTAAATTATATGGCAAAAATCCCACCGCACTTAGATAAAGGCTGGTATATGTTTTTTGTGAGCTTATATTTGCATATTTATTGGGTGTTTGGTGCAGTAATGGGTAACTTATTTGGCACTGTTTTACCTTTTAATTTAAAAGGCGTGGAATTTTCAATGACCGCACTATTCTTAGTTATTTTTGCAGAAAATTGGCTAAAAGAAAAATCTCACGAAAGCTCTCTATTAGGTTTAGGCATTGCATTTGCTTTTTTACTTATTATAGGAAAAGAATATTTTTTAATTCCAACATTAATTAGCATTTGGTTAATTTTAACTATGCGAATAGCTAAATTAGAAACAAAATGACACTAACAGAACAAATTATTACCATCGGAATTTGTATAGTCGCGGTACAATTTACACGTTTATTACCATTTTTTGTGTTTCCTGTTAATCGCCCCATTCCACAATATATCCGTTATCTCGGAAAAGTTTTACCTCCAGCAATGTTTGGTATGCTTGTCGTTTATTGCTATAAAAATATTGATATTTTAACTGGCTATCACGGCATTCCTGATTTGCTTGCAGGGATAGTCGTGCTTGGCTTACATTTCTGGAAGAAAAATATGTTTCTATCTATTGCCGTAGGCACACTTTTCTATATGGCTCTTGTTCAACTTATTTTTATATAATTTTCCCTTGCAAACGGTTGCTTCTTTTTCTTATCTTTTCCTTGCATTAAAAATCTTTTATCATAGCCAATGTTTTTATTTTTAATCAAAGAGAACAACATAATGGACTTTAATTTTATTGAGTTTTTAGGTTATATGGCGACTTTTTTTGTTGCTGCATCTTTCTTATTTAAATCTATTGTGCATTTACGCATTGTAAATAGTATCGGCGCGATTTTATTTGTTATTTACAGCTTAATTATCACAGCATATCCCGTTGCAGTATTAAATGCGTTTTTAGTTGTGGTAAATATTTATCAACTTTGGCGATTAAAACAAGAAAACCTCTCTAAATAAAAGAAAAGCGTTGAATTAAATTTCAACGCTTTTTTTCTGGAAAAGTGCGGTAGAATTTTACCGCACTTTGTTATTTTAATGCTCCCGCGTTTTATAAAACGCCACATCGGGATAACGTTCTTGGGCTAAATTCAGATTTACCATTGTTGGTGCAATATAGGTTAAATTATCGCCGCCATCTAAGGCTAGATTTTGCTCGTTTTTACGTTTAAATTCTTCAAATTTTTTCCCATCGGCACATTCCACCCAACGAGCTGTGGCAACGTTTACATTTTCATAAATCGCTTCCACGTTATATTCAGTTTTCAAACGAGAAACCACCACATCAAACTGCAACACGCCCACAGCACCCACAATTAAATCGTTGTTTAATAATGGACGAAACACTTGCACTGCACCTTCTTCAGAAAGTTGCACCAAGCCTTTTAACAGTTGTTTTTGTTTAAGAGGATCTTTCAAACGAATACGACGGAATAACTCTGGCGCAAAGTTTGGAATGCCTGTAAATTTCAGCGTTTCGCCTTGCGTGAAAGTATCGCCAATTTGAATAGTACCGTGATTATGCAAACCAATAATATCGCCTGCGTAAGCTTCTTCAGCGTGAGCGCGATCGCCCGCCATAAAAGTAAGCGCATCAGAAATAACCACATCTTTTCCAATGCGGACGTGTTTAAGTTTCATCCCTTTTTCATATTTGCCCGAAACCACACGCATAAACGCCACTCTGTCACGGTGTTTCGGATCCATATTAGCTTGAATTTTAAACACAAAACCACTGAATTTTTCTTCCGCACTTTCCACCGTTCTTGTATCCGCTTGACGAGATTGTGGTTTCGGAGCCCATTGCGTTAAGCCATCAAGAAAATGATCCACTCCAAAATTGCCTAATGCCGTCCCGAAAAATACTGGTGTAAGTTCCCCTTTAATAAAGGCATCTTGCTCAAATTCATTACTTGCGCCTTGCACCAATTCCAATTCATCACGAAGCTGTTGTGCTAAATCATCGCCAACCGCGGCATCTAATTCAGGGCTATTTAAACCTTTAACAACACGAACTTCTTGAATAGTTGAGCCTTGACCAGATTGATAAAGATAGGTTTCATCTTTTGCAAGATGATAAACACCCTTAAACAATTTCCCACAGCCAATCGGCCAAGTAATTGGCGCACAACGAATTTTCAACACATTTTCCACCTCGTCCAACAATTCCATCGGATCGCGAATATCACGGTCGAGTTTATTCATAAACGTGATAATTGGCGTATCACGTAAACGTGTGACTTCCATCAATTTAATCGTACGTTCCTCCACCCCTTTGGCAGAGTCAATAACCATCAAACAGCTATCCACAGCGGTTAAAGTGCGGTAAGTATCTTCAGAGAAATCTTCGTGTCCGGGGGTATCGAGCAAATTCACTAAACAATCATTATAAGGAAATTGCATCACAGAAGTGGTAATCGAAATTCCACGTTGTTTTTCCATTTCCATCCAGTCAGATTTTGCGTGAGCCGCCGAGCCTTTGCCCTTGACCGAGCCAGCGGTTTGAATTGCATTGCCGTATAAAAGTACTTTTTCAGTAATCGTTGTTTTACCCGCATCAGGGTGGGAAATAATCGCAAAAGTGCGACGTTTATTCACTTCTTGAGGATAAGCCATAATCTTCTCTTATTCATTCAAATTGTATTAAAAAATCGGCGTATTATCCTTGAAAATAGCGTGTTTTGCAAAAACACCTTATATAGAACCCTACAATTTTACAAATTTATAATGGAACACCGCGTGGGCTTACGCCCACCCTACAATTTTACAATTTTACAATTTTACGGTTTTGCAATTTTACAAATTTAAGGAAAATTTAATGGTTATCATAACATTTCCATTGTAGGGTGGGCGTAAGCCCACGCGTTTAATTTAAAAATTGGTCGGCTTTGTATAAAAACAAATTTTCGCTTATACTACGCAAGTTTTTTACGCTAACAACATAGGAAAAATTATGGGTTTCTTAACAGGTAAACGCATTTTAGTCACAGGTCTTGCAAGCAATCGTTCCATCGCTTACGGGATCGCAAAATCAATGAAAGAACAAGGTGCAGAACTTGCTTTCACTTATTTAAACGATAAATTACAACCACGTGTAGAAGAATTTGCCAAAGAATTTGGCTCTGACATCGTGCTTCCTTTAGATGTTGCAACTGATGAAAGCATTCAAACTTGCTTTGCAGAATTAAGCAAACGCTGGGAAAAATTTGATGGTTTTGTTCACGCAATCGCATTTGCACCGGGCGATCAACTAGACGGCGATTACGTCAATGCCGCAACCCGTGAGGGCTACCGCATCGCACACGACATCAGTGCATACAGCTTCGTCGCAATGGCACAAGCGGCACGCCCTTATTTAAACCCAAATTCAGCATTATTAACCCTTTCTTACTTAGGTGCAGAACGTGCAATTCCTAATTACAACGTAATGTGCCTCGCAAAAGCCTCTCTTGAAGCCGCAACACGCGTAATGGCAGCAGATCTAGGCAAAGAGGGCATTCGCGTAAACGCTATTTCAGCAGGCCCAATCCGCACTTTAGCGGCATCAGGCATTAAAAACTTCAAAAAAATGCTTTCCACCTTTGAGAAAACCGCTGCATTACGTCGCACTGTGACTATCGAAGATGTGGGTAACTCAGCGGCATTTTTATGTTCTGACTTAGCCTCTGGCATTACAGGCGAAATCGTTCACGTTGATGCAGGTTTCAGCATTACGGCAATGGGCGAATTAGGCGAAGAATAAATTTTCTTCCATTCTTTTTAGGCAGGCTTTCAGTCTGCCTTTTCGCTTTTTTAAAATATAACTATGTTTCAAAATAACTATGTTTCAAGATAATCCTCTACTCGCACAACTTAAACAACAAATCCACGACAGCAAAGAACAGGTTGAGGGCGTGGTAAAAAGCACAGATAAAGCCTACGGCTTTTTAGAGTGCGATAAAAAAACCTATTTCATCGCACCGCCATCAATGAAAAAAGTGATGCACGGCGACAAAATCAAAGCTACCATTGAAAAACAAGGCGACAAAGAACAAGCCGAGCCAGAAGCCTTAATTGAGCCAATGCTCACACGTTTTATCGCAAAAGTGCGGTTCAATAAAGACAACAAATTACAAGTGCTGGTGGATCACCCAAGCATCAATCAACCCATTGGCGCACAACAGGCGAAATCGGTAAAAGAAGAACTGCAAGAGGGCGACTGGGTCGTCGCACATTTAAAAACCCATCCATTGCGTGACGATCGCTTTTTCTACGCCACCATTAATCAATTTATTTGCCGAGCTGATGATGAATTTGCCCCTTGGTGGGTTACATTGGCACGCCACGAACAATCTCGCTATCCCGTGCAAGGCGTAGAACATTATGAAATGTTAGATCAAAAAACACGTGAAAATCTGACCGCACTTCATTTTGTAACCATTGATTCCGAAAGCACAATGGATATGGACGATGCCTTATATATCGAACCCATCACACAAAACAACGAACAAACAGGCTGGAAACTCGTGGTCGCCATTGCCGATCCCACCGCTTACATCGCCCTAGATTGTCAAATTGAACAAGAAGCAAAACAGCGTTGCTTCACAAATTATTTGCCGGGCTTTAACATTCCAATGTTACCCCGTGAATTATCCGATGAATTATGTTCCTTAATCGCCAATGAAACTCGCCCCGCACTGGTTTGTTATATCGAAACCGATCTTGCAGGCAACATCACAGCCAAACCGCATTTTGTTTCCGCTTATGTGCAATCTAAAGCTAAACTGGCTTACAACAACGTATCAGATTACTTAGACCAAACCCAAAACGCATGGCAACCAGAAACGCCAGAAACAGCACAACAAATTCACTGGCTACATCAATTTACCAAAGCACGCATACAATGGCGTAAAACCCATTCCTTACTCTTTAAAGAAAAACCTGATTACGCCTTTGTGCTGGCAGAAAACGGCAAAGTGCAAGAAATCAAAGCAGAATATCGCCGCATAGCCAATCAAATTGTGGAAGAAGCAATGATTATCGCCAACATCTGCGCCGCCCAATTCTTACACGAAAACGCAAAAACAGGCATTTTCAACACCCACAGCGGTTTTGATAAAAAATACTTAGAAAATGCGCACAATTTCTTAATGGCAAATTTAGCCAATGAACAAAATAACGCAGAACTGGCAGAACGTTATTCAGTAGAAAACTTAGCAACCTTAAACGGCTATTGCCAAATGCGTCACGACATCGACCATCTAGAAAGTGATTATGTAGCCCTACGCCTACGCCGTTATTTAACCTTCTCCGAATTTAAATCAGAATTAGCACCGCACTTCGGGCTGGGGCTAGAGGGCTATGCCACTTGGACATCCCCAATTCGTAAATATTCTGACATGGTTAATCATCGCTTAATCAAAGCCGTGCTTTCCCAACAGCCTTGCGAAAAACCACAAAATGAAGTTTTGGCACGTTTGCAAGAAGCCCGTCGCCAAAATCGCCTCGTCGAACGTGATATTGCCGATTGGCTATATTGCCGCTATCTTTCGCCGAAAGTGGCTGAAAATGTGGAATTTAATGCAGAAGTGCAAGATGTAATGCGGGCAGGCTTGCGCGTGCAACTGCTCGAAAATGGCGCATCGCTATTCATTCCTGCTGCCACCTTGCACAACAACAAAGAAGAAATACAACTAAATCCTGATGAACTCGCTCTTTACATAAAAGGCGACCGCACTTATAAAATCGGCGACATGGTAAAAGTGAAACTCACAGAAGTGAAAGAAACCACACGCAGCATTGTCGGCGAAATCGTTCAATAAATTGCCGTTCCCTTTTGCCTAAAACCTGCTTTCAATGCCAGAAAGCAGGTTTTTCTTTTAATTTTTACCGCACTTTTCAACAAAAAACACCTAAAATGAGTCATGATTAATCTTTTTTCTTGCTAAAAAGAAATAAAAGATAAACAAACCTAAACCTTATTTTAAATAAAAAATAAATTAACTTATCTGAAAAGATTTGATTTTTGTGTAAATATTTGTTTTTTTTATTTTTTTATTTTTTTATTTTTTTATTTTTTTTTTTTTTTTTTTTTTTTTTTTTGAGGCTAAACTTTTCGTAAAATATCACTTTTTTATTCTCCAAATATAGAATAGAATGCGTGTAATTTCACTAAGAAAAGTGTATTTACTATTAATTTTATTAAATATGAGGTAAATAAAAATGAACAAAATTTTTAACGTTATTTGGAATGTTATGACTCAAACTTGGGTTGTCGTATCTGAACTCACTCGCACCCACACCAAATGCGCCTCCGCCACCGTGGCGGTTGCCGTATTGGCAACGCTGTTTTCTGCAACGGTTCAGGCGAGTGCTGCCAATGATGATGAAAATTTAGAACCCGTAGAACGCTCTCCTTTGGTGTTGCTATTCACCTCCGATAAAGAAGGCACGGGCGAAAGAAATCTGATAGGAGAAGAGAAAATAAAAATGACAATCAACTATTTAAAAGGAACAGAGGGCGACCTCATCTTCAAAGTCGGCGACAACCTGAAAATCGAACAACACACCAATAACAGAAGCTTCACCTACTCGCTGAAAAAAGATCTCACAGGGCTGACCAGTGTTGAAACTAAAAAATTATCGATTGGTGAGAACGGCAATAAAGTCAATATCACAAGCGACATCAAAGGCTTGAATTTGGCTAAAGCTGTTGCGGGTGCGAATAACGATACAACGCTTCACTTAAACGGCATTGCTTCGACTTTGCAAGACACGCTTGCAGGTACTCAGACTACAAAAGTAGAAAAAGAAGCCAATACCATTACCGATGAAGAAAAACATCGTGCAGCAAGTGTTCAAGATGTATTTAACGCAGGTTGGAATATTAAGGGTGTTAAAACTGGTATAACGATCTCTGATAACGTTGATTTTGTCCGTACTTACGACACGGTTGAGTTCTTGAGTGCGGATACAGAAACCACGACTGTTACTGTAGATAGCAAAGAAAACGGTAAGAGAACTGAAGTTAAAATCGGTGCGAAGACTTCCGTTATAAAAGACCACAACGGCAAACTGTTTACAGGCAAAGACCTGAAAGATGCCAATAATGGTGCAACCGTTAGTGAAGATGACAGCAAAGACACCGGTGTCGGCTTAGTGACTGCAAAAGCCGTGATTGATGCCGTGAACAAGAGCGGTTGGAGAATTAAAACAACAGGTGCTAATGGTCAAGTTGGTAAGTTTGAAACTGTCACATCAGGCACAAATGTAACCTTTGCTGATGGTAATGGTACAACTGCAGTCGTAACTGGCGATGCTACCAATGGTATTACCGTTAAGTATGATGCGAAAGTTGGCGACGGCTTGAAGATTGGCGATGACCAAAAAATCACTGCAGATACAGTCACACTTACTGTGAATAGTACTGATGGCGATGCACCTGCAGCTGCAGGTCAAGGTGCGGATACTAATAATCGCGGTAAAGTAGTTGTGACTGGTGTGGCAGACCTTACAAAAGCAACTGATGCTGACAAGAAAAAAGTCGCGACAGTGGTTGATGTTGCTAAAGCGATTAATGACGCGGCAACTTTCGTGAAAGTACAAAGTTCAGATGAAGACATTGAAAATGATGCTGCAGGTAAGGATGATACTAAAGACCAATCCCTTAAAGCAGGCGACACCTTAACCTTAAAAGCGGGTAAAAACTTAAAAGCTAAACTTGACGGTAAGAGTGTGACTTTTGCTTTGGCGAAAGATATTACTACGGAGAATGCGACTTTTAGTAACAAGTTATCTATTGGTGGTGCTGCTACTACAGCACCAAAAGTGGATATTACTAGTACGGATGACGGCTTAAACTTTGCTCAAAATGGTAAGGCAGGTAAGGATGCTTATGTTCACTTAACTGGTATTGCAACCACTTTAAATGAACCTGCGAGTGCGGGAGCGAAATCTACACACGTTGATTTAAGTCTTGATGACGCGAAAAAATCTAATGCAGCAAGTATTGAAGATGTGTTGCGTGCAGGTTGGAATATTCAAGGTAATGATAATAATGTTGATTATGTAGCGACGTATGACACAGTAAACTTTAAAGATGATGGTAAAACAACAACAGTCACTGTAACCCAAAAAGCAAATGGTAAAGGTGCTGACGTTGCAATCGGTGCGAAGACTTCTGTTATCAAAGAAAAAGACGGTAAGTTATTTACTGGAAAAGATAACAAAGAGACAAACAATGTTGTAAGCACTACAGCGACTGATAATGCAGACGAGGGTAATGGCTTAGTGACTGCAAAAGCTGTTATTGATGCTGTGAACAGCAGTGGTTGGAGAGTGAAAACAACAGGAACTCCTACTGCAGGTAAAGACGGCTTTGAAACTGTCACATCAGGCACAAATGTAACCTTTGCTAATAGCGATAGTACAACTGCGTCAGTGACTAAAGATGCTAATGGTATTACCGTTAAGTACGAAGCGAAAGTTGGCGACGGCTTAAAAGTGGATGCGACTAAAGGAATTGTTGCAGATACGACCGCACTTACTGTAGCGGACGGCAAAGTTACTACCCCAACTGCTGAAACCGACAAGAAAAAACTCGTTAATGCAGAGGGTTTAGCGGATGCGTTAAATAAATTAAGTTGGAAAGCAGTTGCTGGCAAAGACGACGGTGGCGAAGTTGAACCGAATGCAAATAATAAAGCTCAAGAAGTCAAAGCAGGCGAAACGGTAACCTTTAAAGCTGGCAAGAACTTAAAAGTGAAACAAGATGGTGCGAACTTTACTTATTCACTGAAAGATACGCTTAGTGATTTAACAAGTATTACTTTAGGTAAAACAGGAGCTGGT
Organism: Haemophilus sp. HN_Hi10; assembly: GCF_049821985.1. Classification (NCBI taxonomy): domain Bacteria; kingdom Pseudomonadati; phylum Pseudomonadota; class Gammaproteobacteria; order Pasteurellales; family Pasteurellaceae; genus Haemophilus; species Haemophilus sp. HN_Hi10. The sequence continues at coordinate 1,047,828 of NZ_CP187495.1, forward strand.
GCAAATGGTGCAACTACTCAAATTACCAACGAGGGCTTAACCATTACACCAGCGAATGGTGCGGGTGCAGGTACAAACACTGCAAATACCATCAGCGTAACCAAAGATGGCATTAAAGCGGGTAATAAAGAAATTACCAATGTTGCGAGTGCTTTAACAACTTATGGTGCAACTCCAAATGGCGGGGTTCAAACACAACCTACAGCAGGAAGTGTTGATTACGCTAAGAAAGACTTAGTTGATTTAACTAATGCTGCAAATGCTGCAGCAGGCGGTACTACAACAAATAACGAGCTAGCTAAAAAAGCCGCCACTGTAGGCGATTTAGCGGGCTTGGGCTGGGTGCTTTCAGCTGATAAAACCACGAAAGATGGCGGCGGTGTTGAAGATAATCCATTCCACGCAGCGGTTAAAAACGCCAATGAAGTTGAGTTCAAAGGTAAGGGTGCGGCGACTGTATCTGCGAAATCTGATGGCGGTAAATATGTAGTAACCGTAGATGTGAAAGAAACTTATCTTGGCGATGGTCTTGAAAAAGAAAACGGCAAGATTAAAGTTAAGGCAAGTAAAGATGCTAACAACTTATTGACTGTGACTGCTGATGGTGCCTCTGTTACTAAAGGCGAGTTTAATACAGTGGATACTTCAGTTCCTGCTGATGATGCAACTACTGAAACTAAAAATAATCGTGGTAAGGTTACTGTAAAAGATGCTGATAAGGCAGATAAATCAGTTGCAACTGTAAAAGATGTTGCAGAAGCAATTAACAGTGCGGCAACCTTTGTGAAAACAGCGAATTTAGATACCGCACTTGATGAAGCTGATGCGAAAGATGAAGGAGAAGACGCACTTAAAGCAGGCGATACCTTAACCTTTAACGCGGGTAAAAACCTGAAAGTTAAACGTGATGGAAAAAATATTACCTTTGACTTGGCAAAAAACCTTGAAGCGAAAACCGCGACCTTTAGTGATAAGTTGTCGATTGGTTCTGGCACGAATGTAGTTGATATTACGAATGAAAATGGCGGCTTGAAGTTATCGAAAGGTACTGCTGATATTCAATTACGAGGTATTGGCTCAACCTTAACTGACACTATCACAGGCACAACAACAAAAGCTGAAAATGGTGTAGATGTTAAAAATCATAACCTTGCAGCAAGTGTGAAAGATGTATTGAGTGCTGGTTGGAATATTAAGGGTGTTACAACTGGTTCAGCAACAGGTAAGTCAGAAAATGTTGATTTTGTCCGTACTTACGACACAGTTGAGTTCTTGAGTGCGAGTGCAGATACAACAACAGTGACTGTAGATAGTGAAGATAATGGAAAAACCACTAAGGTTAAAATCGGTGCAAAAACTTCTGTTATCAAAGAAAAAGACGGTAAGTTAGTGACAGGTCAAGATAGCAAGGATAATAATGCTCCTACTGCATCTGATACGGACACTGGAACAGGCTTAGTTACTGCAAAAACTGTGATTGATGCTGTGAATAAGGCTGGTTGGAAAGTCACTGGCGAGGGGACAACTGTTGGTAATAATGAAACAGCATTAACCAAAGACAACGCCCAAACCGTTACATCAGGCACAAGCGTGAACTTCAAAAACGGTAAGACAACTACGGCGACTGTAAGTAAAGATGATCAAGGTAACATTACGGTTAAGTATGATGTAAATGTTGGCGAAGTCTTAAAAGACAATGAATTCCTCACACAAGATGGCAAAAAACTTGTGAAGATCGGCGATGAATACTTCAGTGAGGAAGATATTGATCCGGCAACTGGTCAGCCAAAAGTGAAAGATGGTAAGAAAGTTCACGCTAAATATAAAAAAGTGAATGATAAAATCTCAACCGTTGGTGCTGATGGTACTACTACAATGGGCGATACCGTTACTTTAACTAACCAAAATCAAGGTGTGGTTACAGGTAAACAGGTGGCAGATGCCATTGCGAAGTCTGGTTGGAATTTAGGCTTGGCAAATGCTAAAGACGCTGTTTCTGCCTTTACGACTGGTGGCAAAGCCTTATCAGCTGATACGCTTGAACGTGTTAATGCAAATGACAATGTGCGTTTTGCAAATGGTAAAAATACTGTAGTGAAAGCGGCTGTTGTGGAAGATGTGGATAAAGATGGTAATAAAGTTACGAATACTTATGTCCGCACAGATGTGACAGGCTTGCCTGTTCAATATACGACAGAAGATGGCAAAGCGGTAAGTAAAGTGGGGGATAAATACTACACTTTAGATGACAAAGGCGAGCCGTCAGCAACTGCATTGACTGATGAACAAGTTGGTAAATTAAGTGTGAATTTGGTAAGCCCAACTGCAGGTAATAATCCAACTGCAGGCAATAAGCCAACAGCTTTAGGCAATCTTGCAAATGGTGCGAAAACCTTTGATTTACCTAAGACAGCGAAAGCTGCAGATGGTACGGAATTAGCATTGGCAAATGATGGTAAGTATTATCCGAAAGATAAAGTGGGGGCAAATAATGCCGCACCAACGGATGGTACAGCTTCTGTTAAAGTGGCTAAAGGCAATGTAGGATTGGCAGACTTGGCAAATTCAACATCAAGCAATGCGGCAACTGTGGGCGATTTGAAAAACTTGGGCTGGCAGATTTCTGCAGGCGATAGCTATAATGACCAAGTGAGAAATGCCGATAAGGTTAATTTCAAAGGCAGTAACGGTATTAGCGTTTCTGGTAAAACACTAGGTGACGGTACGCGTGAAATTACCTTTGAATTGGCTAAAGGCGAAGTGGTTAAATCGAATGAATTTACCGTTAAGAATGCTGATGGTACGGAAACGAACTTGGTTAAAGTTGGCGATAAGTATTATAGTAAAGAGGATATTGACTTAACAACTGGTAAGCCGAAAGTGACAGCTGGCAATACAGTTGCTGCGAAATATCAAAATAAAGGTGGCAAAGTCGTTTCTGCTGACGGTAGTGATACCGCTGTTACCCTAACCAACAAAGGTTCTGGCTATGTAACAGGTAACCAAGTGGCAGATGCGATTTCGAAATCAGGCTTTGAGCTTGGTTTGGCTGATGCAGAAAAAGCGAAAGCGGCGTTTGATGATAAAACAAAAGCCTTATCTGCGGATACAACGGAAACTGTAAATGCCCACGATAAAGTCCGTTTTGCTGATGGTTTAAATACCAAAGTGAGCGCGGCAACGGTGGAAAGCACCGATGCAAACGGCGAAAAAGTAACCACAACCTTTGTGAAAACCGATGTGGAATTGCCTTTAACGCAAATCTACAACACCGATGCGAGCGGTAAGAAAATCGTTAAAAATGGCGATAAATGGTATGAAGTGAATACTGATGGTACGGTAAGTAACAAAGAAGTGACACTTGGTAACGTGGATGCAAACGGTAAGAAAGTTGTGAAAGTAACCGAAAATGGTGCGGATAAGTGGTATTACACCAACGACAAAGGCGACGTTGATAAAAATCAAGCTGTTGATACTACTAAGGTTGCAGGCATTACTACCGATGAAAAACACGTTGTCAGCCTTGATCCTAATGATCAATCGAAAGGTAAAGGTGTTGTGATTAATAATGTGGCTAATGGCGATATTTCTCCAAATAGCAAACAGGCAGTAAACGGCGGACAGATTTTTGCATTAACTGGCAATAAAGCTCCGAATATCACTAATGTGACGGTAGAAAATAAAGTTGATGGTACGACTAAAGTCTATAAAAACGTTGTAGTGGGCGACGACGGTAAGCCATTATTGACCACTTATAATGTGGAGGGCAGAAAAGAAGTCATCACTAATTCAGTGGTTGAAGCCATCTACAATATGAATGAACAAGGGATTAAGTTCTTCCACTCTAATGACGGCACAGCCAAACGTAGAGAGGAACGAAGCAATGACTTTGACTCTAGTGCAAGCGGCATATACGCGACAGCGATTGGCGCGAAAGCTGATGCGGCAGGCAATAATGCCATCGCTTTCGGTTATGAATCAAAAGCCTTACGCGATAACACCGTGGCGATTGGTACGGGCAACGTTGTGAATGCGGAAAAATCTGGTGCATTCGGCGATCCGAACTACATCGAAGATGGTGCAAACGGCAGCTACGCTTTCGGTAACGATAACCGTATTACTTCTAAAAACACGTTTGTGTTGGGTAATGGAGTTAATGTGAAATATAAAGCCAATGGGGACGTTGATACTGAAACCGTAACCGTTAAGGACAAAGATGGTAAAGATACTACCGTTACCGTTCCTAAAGCGTTAGGGGCTACAGTTGAAAATTCTGTTTATCTCGGTAATGCTTCAACTGCGACAAAAGATAAGGGTAAAAACCTGAAATCCGACGGCACGGCGGGTAACACTACAACTGCTGGCGCAACAGGTACGGTAAAAGGCTTTGCCGGTGCGACAGCGCACGGTGCGGTTTCTGTCGGTGCAAGCGGCGAAGAAAGACGTATCCAAAACGTCGCGGCAGGCGAAATCTCTGCTACTTCAACCGATGCGATTAACGGAAGTCAGTTGTATGCCGTGGCAAAAGGGGTAACAAACCTTGCTGGACAAGTGAATAATCTTGAGGGCAAAGTGAATAAAGTGGGCAAACGTGCAGATGCAGGTACAGCAAGTGCATTAGCGGCTTCACAGTTACCACAAGCTATTATGCCAGGTAAATCAATGGTTGCTATTGCGGGAAGTAGTTATCAAGGTCAAAATGGTTTAGCTATCGGGGTATCAAGAATTTCCGATAATGGCAAAGTGATTATTCGCTTGTCAGGCACAACCAATAGTCAAGGTAAAACAGGCGTTGCAGCAGGTGTTGGTTACCAGTGGTAAAGTTTGGATTATCTCTCTTAAAAAGCGGCATTTGCCGCTTTTTTATGGGTGGCTATTATGTATCGTTTCAACCAAATGAATTTGTGCTAAATTTCCTTTTGATGGTTAAAGTGCGGTGTTTTTAAATTGAATTAAAAGATGAAAATAAAGACTTGACAAAACCTATAAATATCCTTTAAAAGAGATCTGTAACAAAAAAATAACAAATTACATAACATCATATAAAGGGTATATTATGAATATCGTTCCGATCAGTGAGTCGGCGGTGGTTTGCTCTTTGCCACCCCCAGCTTCCATTCAACAACAACGCCAATTATGGGCATTCGCTCGTCAATTGCAATCAGAACAAGATATTGTAGAAGTTGTCTTGGGAATGAATAATCTTACGGTTTTTACCGATTTTTTCGTAGATTTTAAGCCGCTTGTGCAACGTTTAGAACAACTTTGGGCTGAATTGAAAGTATCGGATTTTCAAGGACGCCATATTGAAATTCCTGTTATTTATGGGGGAGAGCGAGGTCAGGATTTATCTGATGTAGCGAAATTTCATCAGACAACACCAGAGCGGATTATTCAGATGCACAGTGAGCCTATTTATACTGTGTATATGATTGGTTTCCAAGCAGGCTTTCCTTATTTGGGTGGTTTACCTGAAAACTTACACACGCCACGCCGTGCCACGCCAAGAACGGTTGTTCCTGTTGGTTCTGTTGGTATTGGTGGTGTGCAAACGGGGATTTATCCTTTTTCTTCGCCAGGTGGGTGGCAGTTGATCGGTTATACTAAGCAAGCACTTTTTGATAAAAATCAAGTGCAACCAACCTTATTACAAGCTGGCGATACTGTGAAATTTATTGTGGAAGGGATTGAACTATGATTGATGTGCTTGATGTGCAATCCCGTGCGACTATTCAAGATTTAGGACGTTTTGGTTTACGCCGATTTGGTATTAGCCATTGTGGGGCAATGGATAAATTAGCCTTACGTGCAGGCAATATTTTATTGGGCAATGCAGAGAATGTTCCTGCTATTGAAGTGCCTTTAGGCGGCATTACATTGCAATTTCAGCAAGATATGAATTTTTGTGTGACTGGTGCTTTTTATGAAATGACGTTAGATGATAAGCCTGTTTTTGCTTATTGGCGTTATCAAGCACGTGCCGGTCAAATATTAAAAATGACCCGTGCAAAAATTGGAATGTATGGTTATTTATGTGTTCAAGGCGGTTTTGTTTTGCCTCAAGCATTGAATTCTTGTAGTACGGATTTGAGAGCGAAAATAGGGGGCATTGAGGGACGTTGTTTGCAGACAGGCGATCAGCTACAAACGGCAAATGATCATATTTTGCGTAGCGAAATTGGTGTTGCGCCGATTCCGCTTAGCGATGTTATTCGTGCTTTGCCATCTTCTGAATATCAGGCGTTTAAACGAAAATCCCAGTATCATTGGTGGCGAAATGAATGGACGTTGCAAAGTAATAGTGATCGTATGGGGTATCGTTTTCAAGGTCAGACATTAGAATTAAAGCAGCCGTTGGAAATGCTATCTCACGCCATTCAGTTTGGTAGTGTGCAAGTTCCACCAAGTGGTCAGCCTATTATTTTGATGGCGGATGCACAAACCACAGGTGGTTATCCTAAAATTGCTAATGTGATTGATGCCGATCTTGGGGCTTTGGCACAGGTGCGTTTAGGTTCAACGATTAAATTTGAAGCGGTTAGCTTACAAGAGGCTGCTAAATTACGCCGTAAAAATGAAATATACCTTGATCAAATTAGGAGAATTGTTGATGAAAAAAATTGATTTAAATGCAGATATTGCAGAGGGTTTTCCTTTTGATGAAAGTTTGTTGCAGTTGCTTTCTTCTGCAAATATTGCCTGTGGCTTACACGCTGGGGGCGCAAAGGAAATGCAAAGTGCGGTCAAATTTGTGAAAGAAAATAAGGTGCGTATTGGTGCGCACCCTAGTTTTCCTGATCGAGAAAATTTTGGTCGTACGGCAATGGCGTTGTCTTTACAGGAATTAATCGCACATTTGCGTTATCAATTAGGTGCACTAAAAGCAATTTGTGATGGCGAGGGGGCGGTAATTAGTTATGTTAAGCCTCACGGTGCGTTATATAACCAAGCGGCAAAAGATGAAAAAATAGCGCGTGTAATTGCACAAACTGTTTATCAATTTGATCCGAATTTGAAATTAATGGGGTTAGCGGGTAGTTTAATGTTGCGTATCGCAGAGGAAGAAGGGTTGCAAACTATTTCTGAAGTGTTTGCCGATCGACATTATATGCCTGATGGGAGTTTAGTGCCTCGTTCTCAACCAAATGCAATGGTAAAATCTGATAAGGAAGCTATTCAACAAGTGTTACAAATGGTAACAAAGGGGCAAGTCAATGCCATTGATGGAAGCCTCGTGCCTGTAAAAGCAGAAAGTATTTGCTTACACGGCGATAATCAACATTCTTTGCAATTTGCTAAACGCATTGTGGAAGAATTAGAAAAAAATCATATCAAAATAACGGCATAAGCCGAATAAACACATAACATCAACTTAACAATGGAGGTGCTTTATGGCATCAATTACTCACAGACGAAATGCGGTTTTAGGGGCGGCTTTCTTAATGGCGACATCCGCCATTGGGCCCGGGTTTTTAACTCAAACCGCAACCTTTACCAATACTTTATTAGCGAGTTTTGGCTTTGTTATTTTATTATCAATTTTGTTAGATATTGGTGCTCAACTTAATATTTGGCGAATTGTTATTGTGTCTGGCAAACGCGCGCAAGATATTTCTAATGCGGTTTTTCCGAAAGCAGGGTATTTTCTTGCTGCGCTGATTGTGATGGGCGGACTGGCTTTTAACATTGGTAATGTTGGCGGTGCGGGGCTTGGTTTAAATTCTATTTTTGGCATAGCACCAGAAATAGGCGCAGCGATTAGCGGTATTATTGCTATTTTGATTTTTTTGCGTAAAGAAGCGGGCTTATTAATGGATCGTTTTGCACAATTAATGGGCTTTATTATGGTCGCACTCACGTTTTATGTAATGTTTAAAACTGAACCGCCTGTGGCTGAAGCGGCATATCATTCCTTTATTCCAGAACAAATTGATCCCATTGCTATTGTTACATTAGTGGGGGGAACCGTAGGTGGTTATATTACTTTTGCAGGCGCGCATCGCTTATTAGATGCTGGCATTCAAGGCGAAAAAGCAATAGCTGAAGTGAGCCGTAGTTCTGTTTCAGCCATTTTAATTGCTTCAACGATGCGTATTGTATTATTTCTTGCGGTACTTGGCGTGGTGTCAAAAGGTGTGTCTCTTAATCCTAAAAATCCAGCTGAAACGCCTTTTGAATATGTAGCAGGCAATTTTGGTCAAGTGTTATTTGGGGTAGTTATTTGGGCAGCGTCTATTACATCGGTTATTGGTGCGGCTTATACTTCAGTTTCTTTCTTAACGACCCTTTGTCCAACTATTGAACGCAATCGTAATCGTTGGATTATTGCCTTTATTGTGATTTCTACCGTTGTTTTAGTGACAGTGGGAAAACCTGCTGCTGTATTAGTCTTTGTGGGAACATTAAATGGCTTAATACTGCCGATTGCATTGGCATTAATTTTGTTAGCCGCTTATCGAAGCGATATTGTTGGCACTTATAAACACCCTGTTTTTTTAGCTTTTTCAGGCTGGTTTGTTGTGATTATTATGGCAATATTAAGTGGAAAAACGATTATTTCTTATATTTCTAGTTTTTTTAGCTAACTACTATTTTTGTGAAAGGATCTGCATTTCATGATGTTAAATATCAGTCATTGAAATGCAGATTTTATTTTATGATTTATTTTTTGCCTAATTGTGGCAATACGGAATCTTTAACTGCGTTTAATAAACCTGTTTGCGCATAGATACCAAGTTTACCTCGGGTATCAGACACATCTAAATTACGCATTGTTAATTGACCGATACGATCAATAGGATCAAATGGCGCATCTTCCACTTTTTCCATACTTAAACGCTCTGCTTCGTAGGTTAAGTTTGGTGATTCGGTATTTAAGATAGTGAAGTCGTTACCACGACGAAGTTCAAGGGTTACAGTGCCTGTAATTGCTTTTGCCACCCAACGTTGAGCTGTTTCACGCAACATTAACGCTTGCGGATCAAACCAACGACCTTGATATAATAAACGACCTAAACGGATGCCATTAATACGATATTGTTCGATGGTATCTTCATTGTGAATACCTGTGACTAAACGTTCGTAAGCAATATGCAATAATGCCATCCCCGGTGCTTCATAAATACCACGAGATTTGGCTTCAATAATACGGTTTTCGATTTGGTCAGACATTCCTAAACCGTGACGCCCACCAATACGATTGGCTTCTAGAATAATATCAACTGCATTATCAAAATGTTTGCCGTTTAATGCCACAGGGACGCCTTCTTCAAAAGTAACTGTGACTGTTTCAGGTTTAATTTCTACATTGTCATCCCAAAATGCGACCCCCATAATTGGTTTCACAATTTTCATTCCTGTGCTTAATTGTTCTAAGTCTTTTGCTTCGTGGGTTGCACCGAGCATATTGGAATCAGTGGAATAGGCTTTTTCAACGGACATTTTGTAGTCAAAACCATTTTCAATAAGGAATTGAGACATTTCTAAACGACCGCCAAGTTCTTCAATAAATTGTGCATCCAACCAAGGTTTGTAAATTTTTAAATTAGGGTTTGTTAATAAGCCATAACGATAGAAACGCTCAATATCATTCCCTTTGAAAGTTGAGCCGTCGCCCCAAATGTTTACATCATCTTCTTTCATTGCTGCAACAAGCATTGTGCCTGTTACTGCACGACCAAGTGGTGTGGTGTTAAAGTAGGGAATGCCGCCTGTCGAAATATGGAATGCGCCACATTGAATTGCGGCAATACCCTCGTGAGCAAGTTGTGCACGGCAATCAATTAAGCGCGCATTTTCTGCACCATACGCCATTGCTTTTTTAGGGATTGCGTTGTAATCGTCTTCATCGGGTTGCCCTAAATTGGCAGTGTAGGCATAAGGTACAGCACCTTTTTGACGCATCCAAAGTAATGCTGCACTGGTATCTAAGCCGCCAGAGAAAGCGATTCCCACTTTTTGACCTTTAGGTAAGCTCTGTAAAATAGTATTTGACATATATTTTCCTTACTAATAATTAGGATTGAATAAATAATCGATTTTTGTGAATAAAAAATCGATAAAATATAACCGCACTTTTCCTGTTTGTCTAGTATTTTATGCATTAAGGCTAAAAATCTTTATTTGTAATAATGCATAAAAATCCCTGCTGTAAAAAGCAGGGATTTTGATTTCTATTTTGTTAATAAATCCAGTGCTTCTTGATATTTATCAACGGTTTTCTGAATAATATTTTCTGGCACTTTTGGTGCGGGGGCTTGTTTATTCCAGCCGCTATTTTCTAACCAATCGCGTACAAATTGTTTATCGAATGATGGAGGATTTGTTCCTGCTTGGTAAGTATCCACAGACCAAAAACGGCTAGAATCTGGTGTTAATACTTCGTCCATTAAAGTGAGCGTGCCATTTTCATCTAAACCAAATTCAAATTTTGTGTCGCAAATAATAATTCCTTTAGTCAGTGCATATTCTGCAGCCGTGGTATAAAGTGCAATAGCTTTTTCTTTTACTTGTGCGGCTAAATCAGAGCCGATAAGTTTTTCACATTCTGTATAGCTGATATTTATATCGTGATTACCAACTTCTTCTTTGCTTGATGGTGTGAAAATAGCTTCGGGTAATTTGCTGGCCTCAACTAAGTTTTCAGGTAATTTTAAACCGCAAATCGTGCCTGTTTGTTTGTAATCTTTTAAACCACTGCCAGTTAAATAGCCACGTACAATAGATTCAATTTTAATCGGGGTTAAACGTTTACACACGACGGCACGATCTTTGATTAAATCCGCTTCTTCTTTGGGTAGTACATCATAAACGCTGTCGCCAGTGAAATGATTGGGCATAATGTGAGCAAGTTTATTAAACCAAAAATTGGAAATTTGCGTCAGAATTTCACCTTTTCGTGGAATGGGATCATCTAAAATAACATCAAAGGCAGATAAGCGATCAGAAGCAACCATTAGCATGCGTTTATCATTGATTTCATAGAGATCACGTACTTTACCTGAATAGATTTTTTTTAGACTTAGCGTGAGGGATTGTTGTGTCATCCTTTTGCACCTGTATGAAAAAAACTGGCGAATATTATACCGCACTTTTAATGCAAATAAAGCAAACGTTTGCTATTTTTAAAAAGAAATAAAAATTCCCTGAAATTTCAGGGGAAGTATAGGGGGTAAAATGTTTATTATTGGAAATTCAGTAAATCCTATTAATTATTGAGCGGGTGGATTGGGATTATCCAATACGTCCCACAGGCTTTCTTGTGGTGGTGTTTCTGTTTCAGTTGTTGGCGTGAGAGAGGGAGATGATATTTCTCCACGGAAATTCTGACCATTATTTAGCCAAACAGGAATTGTTCGATAACTCTCACAATCCCAGCCACCGTATTGATTTATCCCCACCCATTTCACTGTTGCAGGAGGCGTAATTGCTAATTTTTCAATATTCGTACGGTTTAAATAATCTTTATAAATTTGCAATGCGCCAGAAGCCCCAGTCAGTTTTGTTTCGCCATTATCATCGCGACCAAGCCAAACTGTGCTGATATTTTTTCCGTCAATTCCCACAAACCACGTATCGCGAGCTTCATTGGTTGTGCCTGTTTTGCCTGCTAAATGTAAATCAGCGTAATCTTTTTGCAAACTACGTGCAGTGCCTCGTTCAACAGTTTGTTGCATCGCAAATAAGGTTTGGAATGCCGCTTCTTGTGCTACCACTTGTTTTGCGGTTTTATCATGTTGATAAATGATATTTCCTTGACGATCCGCAATGGTATCTACGGTTGTGAGCGAAATTCTCCCCCCTTGATTGGCAATAGTTTGATAAAGTTTTGTGACATCATAAGGCGAGATGGTATAAGAACCGAGTAACATCGCAGGCACTTTAGGAATTTCTACATTATCCCAGCCCATCGCTTTTTGTGTGTCAATAACTTTACTCAAGCCGACTTTCATTCCAATATTCACTGTCGGAATATTTAAAGAACGGGCTAAGGCATCCATTAACATTACCGAACCGCTATATTTTTTGTCATAGTTGCGTGGCTGCCAAGGTGGGCTACCTTTGAAATTAATCGTAATTGGCTGGTTATTAATTAGGGTATTTAAACGGAACTGTTCTGGATTAGAAAGTGCGGTCAAATAAATAGAAGGTTTTACTAAAGAACCAATCTGACGTTTTGCCATTAATGCACGATTAAAGCCTGCATATTGCGTTTGCAAACCGCCAACCACTGCACGAATTTCGCCTGTGCGATAATCCGTTATAATCATCGCCCCCTCTAAATGGGGATTTTTCGTTTTCAGTTGTAATTGCGAAACGGTATTGACCACGGCATTTTCCGCTTGAGTCTGTTGTTTTAAATCCATTGTGGAAAAAATACGTGCGCCAAGTAAGCTCGACATTTTGTGTTCGCCCAGTTCACGGCGTAAATCTGCTTGTAAAGTTTGAATAAACGCAGGGTATTTACGCGAGATTTGCCCTTTCTTTTGCACACCTAAAGGTCGCTGACTTAATAATTGATAAAGTTCATCGCCGATCATTTTATGCTCAAGCATTAGCTTTAAAACAATGTTGCGACGTTCGAGTGCGTTTTGCGGATTTCGCCACGGATTATAAAGTGAAGGCCCTTTGACCATCCCCACTAAAAGGGCAATTTGATCTAAGCTAATTTCACGAATCGAACGACCAAAATAAAATTGGCTGGCTAATTCAAAACCGTGAATTTGCGTATCGCCATTTTGTCCGAGATAAATTTCATTGAGATAGGTTTCGAGAATGCGGTTTTTATCGTAACGCCAATCTAGCACCAATGACATCAAGGCTTCGTTGGCTTTGCGTGTAATGGTGCGTGCACGCGATAAAAATAAATTTTTGACTAATTGTTGAGTGAGTGTACTTCCTCCCTGTACAGTTTGACCTGCACGAATATTGGCAATTAATGCGCGTAAAATCCCCACGGGATTAATGCCATTATGTTCATAAAAGCGGCGATCTTCCGTTAAAATTAATGTATCAATTAATAAACGGGGATAATTTTGCAAAGGAATTGCAAGACGATCTTCGTTGTCTGATTGCAACATCGCAATTAATTTTGGTGCAAGACGAAATTCATCAACAGTTTTGACTGTGACTAAATCTTCAATGCGAGATAACTTATTATTGCTAAAACGCAAACGTAAAACTCGTTGTGGTTCTGCTTTATCGGGGAAAGGAAAAGCGCGACGAAGTACTACAATGCTATCATCTTCTAACTTGAAGTCGCCAGGGGCGGCTACCATTGTGGTTTGGCGATATTCGTTATCTAATAAAATTTGAATGACTTCATCAAAAGTGAGATTATCGGCAATTTTAACACTTTCTAAGCGACTATAAACTTCCGCAGGCAAATGCCAAATTTGACCGTCCATTTTAGAACGAATTTGCCAATCAAGATAACCTCCATAAAAAATCGTTAAGACAAGCGCAGTGAAGCTAAATTTCAGTAAAAAACCTTTAAAAGTGCGGTTATTTTTTGGCGTGTTTTTCGATGATTTTTTAGCGGAGTGTTGAGAAGTCATAGTGAGTTAAGCAATAAAATCAACATAAGATTGGAGAAAATGAATAAAATCTTGCGTACCGCAAAAAGCAAGGCTTTCTTCATCATAATAGTGGAAATCTTGTTCTAAAATTTCATCTGATTCAATGGCGAGATTGTTGGCGCGCACCATTACTTCATCAGCATTTAAAAATAACGTATATTCCGCACCGACTAAGATTTTTTCTTGATTTTCAATAAGTGATTTTGCAGAGGAAAGTGCGGTTAAAATCTTGTCTGAATTTGACCGCACTTCTGTATTGAACCAGTTAGCAAGGGCAATGTGTTCCATTGAACATTTTACGGATACATTGCCTTGATAATGTGTAAATTGGAAATCCATCTTAGATACTAAAGGATGAACCACAGCCACAAGTGCTGGTGGCATTTGGATTATTTACAGTAAAGCGTGAACCCTCTAAACCCTCAGTATAATCGACTGTACCGCCGATTAAATATTGTAAACTCATCGGGTCAATCACAAGTTGAACACCTGATTTTTCAATGGTTAAATCGCCGTCATTGACTTTTTCATCAAAGGTAAAACCATATTGGAAACCGCTGCACCCCCCCCCTGTGATATACACACGTAATTTCAAATTAGTATTTTCTTCTTCGCTGATTAAACTTTTTACTTTATTTGCTGCTGCATCAGTAAATGTCAGTGGCACTGCAATATCATCTATCATAACTATTTCCTACTTTCCTAAAATTTCAATCCTGCCATTATCTAATAACCCTTTACTCCATTCAAGTGTAATCCAGTTTTTTCCTAGAAATCGTGCTATAATCTCGCAAAGTTTTTTTCAAAAAAGTGAGATAAAAATGGCTATTCCAATTAGAACTGAAAAAGAAATTGTAAAATTACGCGAGGCATGTAAATTGGCTTCCGATGTGCTTGTGATGATTGAACCTTACGTAAAAGCAGGCGTAACCACAGGCGAGCTTGATCGCATTTGTCACGAATATATGGTAAATGAACAAAAGGTTATTCCCGCTTGTTTGAATTATCACGGTTTCCCAAAGGCAACCTGTATTTCCATTAACGAAGTCGTTTGTCACGGTATCCCAAGTGACGATAAAGTGCTTAAAAATGGCGATATTGTGAATATTGATGTTACCGTGATTAAAGACGGTTATTTTGGCGATAACTCAAAAATGTATATCGTGGGTGGCGAAACGAATATTCGTAGTAAAAAGTTAGTGGAAGCCGCACAAGAGGCATTATATGTTGGGATACGCACTGTAAAACCCAATATTCGTTTAAATGAAATAGGTAAAGCTGTGCAAAAATATACGGAAAGTCAAACTTTCAGTGTTGTGCGTGAATATTGCGGACACGGCGTTGGTACAGAATTTCACTGCGAACCTCAAGTATTGCATTATTACGCAGATGATGGCGGTGTGATTTTAAAACCCGGAATGGTGTTCACGATTGAACCAATGATTAACGCAGGCAAAAAAGAAGTGCGTGTGATGGGAGATGGTTGGACAGTAAAAACCAAAGATCGTAGTCATTCAGCACAATATGAACATCAACTTGTTGTCACGGAAAGTGGTTGTGAAGTGATGACTATTCGTGATGAAGAAATTGCAGAAGGTCGAATTTCACGGATTATGATTAATATGTAATTGACATTAAATTGTAAGTAGGGGCGTAGATATACGCCCTTTTTGTTTTTCTTTATAATAAAGCCACTTCTAACCACTAAAGGGCAATCAACATGCTGTTTCCTTTGTCATTATCTTCTCCTTTAACGCCAAGTGCGGTCAAAATTGAGCGAGAAAATCTCAAGCAATTTGAGCTCGAGAATTTTTCTCGTTATTCCATTTTTGAGCTGATTGAAAATCGCAGTGATTTTTATGATGCCTTATTGATTCAACTTTGGCAGGAAATGGGATTAACTGAACAACTGGGGATTTCTTTAATTGCGGTGGGCGGTTATGGACGGCGTGAGATGTTTCCTTTGTCGGATTTAGATTTTTTAATTTTGGTCGAGCAAACACCAATCCCAGAAATTGAAGAAAAGATTACCCAATTTATCCAATTTTTATGGGATTGTGGCTTTGAGGTGGGACATAGCGTCCGAACCTTACGACAATGCGAATTGGAAGGAAAACAAGATATTACGATTGCCACCAATTTATTAGAAGCAAGATTTCTCACTGGAAATCGACCGCACTTTGATGCGCTAAATGAATTGGTAAAACGTGCAGATTTTTGGTCGAAAGAAGATTTTTTTAATGCCAAAGTGCAAGAGCAAATAGAACGTTATCAGCGTTATCACAATACGGCTTATAACCTTGAGCCAGATATTAAGTACAGCCCCGGTGGCTTGCGTGATTTGCATTTGTTGTATTGGGTGGCGTTGCACCATTCGGGGGCGCTGACCCTTGAAGCCATTTTACAAAGTGGTTTTATTTATCCTCAAGAATATCAGCAACTACAAGAAAGTCGTGCTTTTTTATTTAAAGTGCGGTTCGCTTTGCATTTGATTTTGAAACGTTACGATAATCGTCTGTTGTTTGATCGCCAAATTAAAGTCAGTGAATTGTTGGGTTTTCGAGGGGAAGGCAATCAAGCTGTGGAAAAAATGATGAAATGTTTTTTCCAAGCATTGCACCGAATTTCCCTTATTAGTAATTTGTTGATTCAGCATTATCGAGAAAATGTGCTTTCATCAAATCAGGATAGCGTGATTGATCAGTTAGACGATGATTTTCAACTGATTAACCAATGCTTATGTTTGCGTAATAGCCGTGTTTTTCAAGAAAAACCAGCACGAATTTTAGATCTATTCTTTTATTTAACGCAGTACGAACAGGCCAATATTCATTCTGATACCTTGCGTCAATTACAAATTTCCTTAGAGCAATTACCACAAAAATTATGTGAAATTCCTGCTGCTCGGGAAAAATTTCTGCGTTTGTTTAATCAACCTAATGCGATTAAGCGTGCGTTTATGCCGATGCACCAATATGGCGTATTAACTGCGTATCTTCCGCAATGGCAAGCCATTGAGGGCTTAATGCAATTTGATTTATTCCATATTTATACGGTGGATGAGCATACATTACGCGTGATGTTGAAATTGGAAAGTTTTCTGTCACAGGAAAGTGCGCAAGAACATCCGATTGCCCATCGAATTTTTAGTCAACTTTCTGACCGCACTTTGCTTTATATTGCGGCGTTGTTCCACGATATTGCAAAAGGGCGGGGCGGTGATCACGCAGAACTTGGTGCTGTGGATGTTGCAGACTTTGCGCAATTACATGGTTTAGATCGTCGAGAAATTGATACCCTTGCTTGGCTCGTAAAATCCCATTTACTGATGTCAATTACTGCGCAACGCCGTGATATTCATGATCCTGAAGTCGTCATGAATTTTGCGGAAGCCGTGCAAAATCAAGTTCGATTAGATTATCTCACTTGTTTAACGGTGGCGGATATTTGTGCAACCAATGGTAATTTATGGAATAGCTGGAAACGTTCGCTTTTTGCCTCTTTATATGAATTTACCGAACAACAATTTGCACAAGGCATGAAAGAATTGCTTGATTATTCAGAAAAATCGGCAGAAAACCGAAAACTTGCACAACAAATTTTAACGCAGGATTATTCCAATATTGCACTAATCTCGATTGAGCAATTATGGGAGCGTTGCCCTGAAGATTATTTTGTGCGTAATACGCCAAAACAAATCGCATGGCATACAAGTTTGCTGGTGGATTTAGTTGAGGCATTATTAGTGAAAATTAGTAATCGCTTTTCACTTGGTGGCACGGAAGTGTTTATTTATTGCCAAGATCAACCGCACTTATTTAATAAAGTGGTGAGTACCATTGGTGCAAAAAAATTCAGTATCCACGATGCACAGATTATTACAACACAAGATGGTTATGTTTTTGATAGCTTTATCATCACAGAACTTAATGGAGAATTAGTGGAATTTGATCGTCGCCGAGAATTAGAGCAAACCCTAACAGTAGCCCTTCAAAGTGAAAAATTACCCGCACTTTCTATTACACTTAATCGCCAGCTTCAACATTTTACTGTACAAACCGACGTGCGTTTTTTACACGAAAACAAAAAAGAGCATACTGAAATGGAACTGGTTGCCTTGGATAAAGCAGGGTTATTAGCCCAAGTGAGCCAGATTTTCACTGAGTTAAATCTCAATTTATTGAATGCGAAAATTACCACAGTGGGCGAGAAAGCCGAGGATTTTTTTATTTTGACGAACCAATTTGGGCAAGCACTTGCAAGAGAGGAAAGGGAAATATTAAAACAAATTCTTGTGAAAGAAATTAACTAACTAATAGTATAGTTTTACGACGATATATTCGTTGTAGAAGATTAGGTCTGATTTTCTACAAAAAAGGACGCTTTCAGCGTCCTAATTTCAAAATGATTTCGCTACATTTTTAAAGTATCACAAGCCTTTTATTACCCTTATCACAAGCCTTACGGAACCATTCTTTAGCTTTTGAAAGGTCACGTTTAACACCTTCTCCATTGTGATACATCGTCCCCAAATTAAATTGAGCCTTTGCATGTCCCTGTGCAGCTAAAGGTTGCAAAAGTTTGAGGGCAGTTTGATAGTCTCCTTTATTAGCAGCTTCAAAGCCTTGTTGAAATTTCTGTTCTGGCGTATCTGCCTAAGCCGTAGATTGAACAGAAAAAATTGAAGTAGCTAACAATGCGCTAGTGAGAAATGTTTTTGTCAGTTTCATATAATAATCTCTAGATTGATTTATAGAAGACGCCAAAATTTTTGTTTGGCAATATATTTTTAGTATCTACTGAATTGTCAAACTAAAAACGAGTCGTCATTATACTTTGAATTTATAACCTAACTGAAACACTTTCTTGATTTTTTAACGGTTAAATAAGGCAATATGTGTAGCTATTCATAAGGTTGATATCTTTCTTGTTGTACTAAACAAATTATATTTGATGTCCTTATAAACTACTTGGGGGGAGCTGTTAAATTTAAATATAAAAACAGTGGCGTTGAAGTGAAAAATAGTGGTTCTTGAAAAATATATTTCTAGGTAAATTTGCCTTATGTTATCCTTTGCAAAAAATTTTTAGGATCACATTATGTTGAGTATTTTTGTTACTTTTCTTGGCTCGTTTTTAACATTGATTGTGATGCGACCAGTTGCCAATTGGATTGGATTAGTTGATAAGCCAAATTATCGTAAACGTCATCAAGGCGCAATTCCGCTAATCGGTGGCGTGTCGCTTTTTGTTGGTAATCTTTGCTATTACCTAATGGAATGGGATCAGCTTCGATTACCGTATCTCTATTTGTTCAGTATTTTTGTTTTATTGGCGATTGGGATTTTAGATGATCGCTTTGATATTAGCCCTTTTTTAAGAGCAGGCATTCAAGCAATATTGGCGATTTTAATGATCGATCTTGGGAATGTTTATCTTGATCATCTTGGTCAAATTTTAGGGCCTTTCCAATTAACGCTGGGTTCTATTGGGCTGATTATCACTGTATTTGCCACTATCGCGATTATTAATGCCTTTAATATGATTGATGGTATTGATGGATTGCTTGGTGGGCTTTCTTGCGTTTCTTTTGCGGCAATTGGTATTTTAATGTATCGAGATGGGCAAATGGATATGGCACATTGGAGCTTTGCTTTAATCCTGTCGATTTTACCTTATTTGATGCTAAATCTAGGGATTCCATTTGGACCGAAATATAAGGTGTTTATGGGCGATGCGGGGAGTACATTAATTGGTTTTACCATTATTTGGATTTTGTTATTGAGTACGCAAGGAAAAGGGCATCCTATGAATCCAGTAGCCGCACTTTGGATCATTGCGATTCCTTTGATTGATATGGTTGCGATTATTTATCGCCGTGTACGTAAAGGTAAAAGTCCATTCCGCCCAGATCGTTTACACGTTCATCATTTAATGGTGAGAGCAGGTTTAACATCAAGACAAGCCTTTTTATTGATTACGCTTGTTTCGGCAGTTTGTGCAACTATCGGTATTTTAGGGGAAATTTATTATGTGAATGAATGGGCGATGTTTGTCGGCTTTTTCATTTTATTTTTCCTTTATGTCTATTCAATTACGCGTGCGTGGCGAATTACCCGTTGGGTCAGAAGAATGAAACGCCGTGCAAAACGGTTGAAAAAAGCATAAAAATAAAGGCTTGTGTTATTAAATCACAAGCCTTTATTTTTTGAGAAAATTCACCGCACTTTAGAGTTTGGGCGATATGTTTTGTAGATAGAAAAAATCCCCAGCCTTTTGGCTAGGGATTGAAATCTGGAGCGGGAAACGAGGCTCGAACTCGCGACCCCAACCTTGGCAAGGTTGTGCTCTACCAACTGAGCTATTCCCGCAGTTCACATCAGTGAATGGGGTAGTATTATACAAATATTTTTAGGGCTTGCAAGGGCAATTTCATAAAAAGAAATTTTTTTGTTGAAGTTTTCGTCAATCTAATTTGATGAAATGTTCGCGATAATAAGCTAGCTCTTTAATGGATTCTCGAATGTCATCAAGAGCCAAATGGGTATTTTCTTTTTTAAAGCTTTCTAAAATTTCAGGTTTCCAACGCGCTGCAAGTTCTTTTAATGTGCTTACATCTAAATAGCGATAATGAAAATAATCGGCTAAATCAGGCATATATTTCACTAAGAAGCGTTTATCTTGGGCAATGCTGTTACCGCAAATTGGCGACGCACCTTTCGGCACCCATTTTTTTAAAAAGTCTAAGGTTTGTAATTCTGCTGCACGTTCGGTAAGTTTACTGGCTTTTACGCGTTCAATTAAGCCGTTTTCACTATGCGTTTTTTGGCACCAATCATTCATTTTATTGAGTAATTCATCAGACTGATGAACCGCTAATACTGGGCCCTCTGCCAAAATATTCAAATTTTTATCTGTCACAATAGTGGCAATTTCAATAATACGTTCTTTTTCCGGATCTAAACCGGTCATTTCTAAATCAATCCAAATAAGATTTTGTTTATCGAATGGCATAATATCAGGTATCCTATGCAAAAATTTTTTTCATTTTACCAAAAACAAGGGAAAAAACGACCGCACTTTTATGGCTAAACGTAAATTAACTCAAAACCAAACCAGAAGAATTCAATCGAATAATGCGAAAACATTACATCGCCATAAGAAAAAAGACATTGAATGGTCAGATGAAATGTTGGGCGAATCGCAAGAAGGCGTTGTGGTCACACGTTATTCTATTCACGCAGATGTTGAAAATGAACAAGGCAAAATTTATCGTTGTAATTTGCGTCGTACCCTGTCGAGTTTGGTGGTAGGAGATAAAGTTGTTTGGCGTAAAGGCAATGAACAATTACAAGGTGTGAGTGGCGTGATTGAGGCGATTCATCCTAGAGAAAATGAAATTTCCCGCCCTGATTATTATGATGGCTTGAAACCCATTGCGGCGAATATTGATCGTATTATTATTGTATCAGCAGTATTGCCAACGCTTTCCTTAAATATTATCGATCGTTATCTTGTTGTGTGTGAAATAGCCGAAATCAAGCCATTAATTGTTTTGAATAAAGTGGATTTATTGACGCAGGAACAGCGTCAAGAAATTGAAGAACAACTTAAAATTTACCAAGATATTGGCTATGAGATTTTAATGATTTCAGCAAAGAGCGGTGAAAATATGGAAAGATTAACCGCACTTTTGGCACAAGGCACGGCGATTTTTGTTGGGCAATCTGGTGTTGGTAAATCGAGTTTAATTAATCATATTTTGCCTAGCGTAAATGCTCAAGTAGGGGATGTGAGCGAAACATCAGGCTTGGGACAGCATACCACGACATCGTCACGTCTTTACCATTTGCCACAAGGCGGTAATTTAATTGATTCGCCCGGAATTAGAGAATTTGGGCTTTGGCATTTAGATGCAGAGCAAATCACAAAAGGCTATCGAGAATTTCAATATGTTTTGGGCACCTGTAAATTCCGTGATTGTAAACATTTGAGCGATCCAGGGTGTGCGTTACGTGAAGCCGTTGAGCAAGGGAAAATTTCGCCTGTTCGTTATGATAATTATCATCGATTAATTGAAAGTTTAAGTGAAACAAAATCACAACGTCATTTTTCAGCAGTTTAACGATTGTGATTGTGCATAATAAATAAACTATTTGCCCTTTTTTATGATTTAATTCAGGCTTTTTGGTGTTTATTCTTGATTATTTTGTTTTGAAAAAGGATACTAGGGCAATTTTCTGGTTTTATATTTTTAATCATTGATTAGTCGAGGTAGCATTATGTATTCAAAAGATGTGGAAATTATTGCGCCAAACGGTTTACACACGCGCCCTGCCGCACAATTTGTGAAAGAAGCGAAAGCATTTTCTTCTGAAATTACAGTAACCTCTGGGGGAAAAAGTGCAAGTGCAAAGAGCTTATTTAAGTTGCAAACATTAGCTTTAACGCAGGGAACAATACTTACCATTTCTGCTGATGGAGAAGACGAGCAACAGGCAGTTGAACATTTAGTCGCGTTAATTCCTACTTTAGAATAATTCTTACTTAGCCATAAAATTGTGAAATTTTATGGCTATTGTTTATTTATTACTTTGTTAATAGTTTCGGAAGGTATCTATGATTTCTGGCATTCTCGCATCCCCAGGTATTGCCTTTGGTAAGGCACTTGTTCTTAAAGAAGAAAAGATTGTTCTTGATACGCAAAAAATTACAGATGATCAAATTGATGAAGAAGTCGCTCGATTTTATGAAGGGCGTGCTGCTGCGGTAGAACAACTTAATTCAATTAGAGAACGCGCATTAATTTCTTTAGGCGAAGAAAAAGCCGCAATCTTTGAAGGGCATTTGATGATTCTTGAGGATGAAGAATTAGAAGAAGAAATTCTTGATTATCTTCGTTCAAATAAAGTGAATGCAGGTGTTGCAGCGAGTAAAATTTTAGATCAACAAGTGACAATGTTATCTGAAATTGATGATGAATATTTGAAAGAACGTGCAGGCGATATTCGGGATATTGCTAACCGTTTAGTTAAAAATATTTTGGGCATGCACATTGTTGATCTTGGCGATATTCAGGAAGAATCTATTCTTGTTGCTTATGATCTGACTCCCTCAGAAACCGCCCAACTTAATCTCGAAAAAGTATTAGGGGTTGTCACTGATATTGGTGGCAGAACTTCCCATACTTCGATTATGGCGCGTTCTTTAGAATTGCCAGCGATTGTTGGTACAAATAAAGTGACTAAATTAGTCAATACGGGCGATTACTTAATTTTAGATGCGATAAATAATCAAGTTTATATTAATCCAACGGCATCTCAAATTGATGAATTAAAAGCACTCGAAGCGAAAATTTCTGAGGAAAAAGCAGAGTTAGCTAAATTAAAAGATCTTCCTGCAATCACATTGGATGGACATAAGGTTGATGTTGCCGCGAATATTGGGACGATCCGTGATTGTGACGGGGCAGAACGTAATGGGGCGGAAGGGATTGGGCTATACCGAACTGAATTTTTATTTATGGATCGTGAGCAGCTTCCCACAGAAGAAGAACAATTTATTGCCTATAAACAAGTGGTAGAAGCTATGAACGGACGTTTAACCGTGCTTCGTACGATGGATATTGGTGGCGATAAAGAGCTTTCATATTTAGATTTACCAAAAGAAATGAATCCATTCTTGGGATGGCGTGCGATTCGTATTGCGTTAGATCGGCGTGAAATTTTAAATGCACAATTACGTGCGGTGTTACGTGCTTCAGCCTTTGGTAAATTGGCTGTGATGTTCCCGATGATTATTTCTGTAGAAGAAATTCGAGAATTAAAAGCGGTTATTGAAACATTAAAAGCGGAATTACGTGCAGAGGGGAGAGTGTTTGATAATAATATCCAAGTTGGTGTAATGGTCGAAACCCCCTCTGCCGCAGTAAATGCAAAATTTTTAGCAAAAGAAGTAGATTTCTTTAGTATCGGAACTAATGATTTAACTCAATATACTTTGGCTGTAGATCGCGGTAATGAGTTTATTTCCCATCTTTATAATCCAATGCACCCTTCAGTGCTTGGTTTAATTAAACAAGTGATTGATGCCTCTCACACAGAAGGAAAATGGACGGGAATGTGTGGGGAATTAGCAGGGGATGAACGCGCGACTTTATTGTTACTTGGTATGGGATTAGATGAATTTAGCATGAGTGCGATTTCTGTACCTCGCATTAAAAAATTAATCCGTAATGTAAATTTCCAAGATGCAAAAGCGCTTGCTGATGCCGCATTACAAAAACCGACCGCTGCAGAAATTGATCAATTAATTGAAGAATTTTTGCTGGAAAATTCATTAAATTAAACAAAAGTATTTGATTTTACGTTAAAATAGCAGCCATCTTGAATGGATAGGAGATTAAAATGGGCTTATTTGACAAGTTATTTGGTTCAAAAGAAAACAAATCTGTGGAAGTTGAAATTTATGCACCGATCTCTGGCGAGATCGTTAATATTGAAGATGTTCCTGATGTGGTTTTCTCTGAAAAAATCGTTGGCGATGGTGTTGCTGTTCGTCCTATTGGTAACAAAATCGTTGCGCCAGTGGATGGTGTGATTGGTAAAATTTTTGAAACCAATCACGCTTTTTCAATGGAATCAAAAGAAGGCGTAGAATTATTTGTACACTTTGGTATTGATACTGTTGAGTTGAAAGGCGAAGGCTTTACTCGTATTGCACAAGAAGGTCAATCTATTAAGCGTGGTGATACCGTGATTGAATTTGATCTTCCTTTATTAGAATCAAAAGCAAAATCTGTCTTAACACCAATCGTAATTTCAAATATGGATGAAATTTCTTGTATCGTAAAAAAATCAGGCGAAGTAGTGGCTGGAGAATCAGTGGTATTAGCCTTAAAGAAATAATTTGTTTACGATAAAAAAAAGTCCGCCTTTGTGCGGATTTTTTATTTATTATAGTTACCTAGGGTAAGTATACCCCAGGCTAATTTAAGTGCTATCCCGTTGGGGTAGTTTTACGCTCAGAAACGACCGCACTTTCTTTGAAAGAAGGCGAGGCTGCTTTTATTACTGCAAATGCTTCTTATGAAGTGGACGGCTTAATTGAAGGCTATGCAGTGGTCGCGAAATTGCCTTGATAAAGTCTTACCAAAAAAGTATAGTCCTCTTAATCTTTTATTAAGATTTATTTGTTTTAATACACACATCCAAGCAATGGTGCTTGAAATTAACTAACTTAAAAAGGAAACGTCATGAAAAAATTTGCATTAGCAACAATCTTCGCATTAGCAACCACTTCAGCATTTGCTGGTTTTAATGGCAATAATAGTCAAGGTGGTTTTCAACAAACAGCCCCTGCTGCAATTAGCGTAAAACAAGCTTTATCTGCGGCTGATAATTCAATGATTACTTTGGTGGGTAATATTACACAACAAATTGATGACGATGAATTTTGGTTTACTGATGGGACAGGGCAAATCAAGATTGAAATCAAAAAACGCGTTTGGAATGGTTTAAACGTA
This sequence comes from Haemophilus sp. HN_Hi10, assembly GCF_049821985.1. Lineage (NCBI taxonomy): Bacteria > Pseudomonadati > Pseudomonadota > Gammaproteobacteria > Pasteurellales > Pasteurellaceae > Haemophilus > Haemophilus sp. HN_Hi10. Next base: position 1,072,929 of record NZ_CP187495.1, read on the forward strand.
GATTCAAAGGATAAAGTGAAAATTTATGGAAAATTGGATAACGAAGCCTTTGAGAAAGCAGAACTTGATGTATTGCGCGTTGAAAAAGCAGAATAATTATCTTTGAAGATAGCGGGCGTTAGCTCGCTATTTTTGTTTATAAAGTGCGGTCAATTTTTTATGAGAATTTTATTGATAGAAGACGATAATCTAATCGGCAATGGGTTACAGATTGGTTTAACTAAACTTGGTTTTGCGGTGGATTGGTTTACCGATGGAAAAACAGGAATGGTTGCTTTAACCTCTGCGCCTTATGATGCGGTGGTATTGGATTTAACCTTGCCTAAACTTGATGGATTAGATGTATTGCAACAATGGCGATCTAATCATCAAGATGTTCCCGTATTAATTTTGACTGCTCGCGATACTTTAGATGAACGAGTTAAAGGTTTACAAAGTGGTGCAGATGATTATCTTTGCAAGCCTTTTGCTTTGGCTGAAGTCGCCGCACGTTTACAAGCCCTTATTCGTCGTCGTTATGGACATCATCATTCTGTGATAGAACAGTCTGGGGTTAAGCTCGATCAGAATCAACGTTTCGTTTGGCTGAATAATCAACTTATTTCTTTAACAAGCCGTGAATATAAATTATTAGAATTATTTATGTTGAATAAAGATCGTGTGTTGTCTCGCACATCGATTGAAGAAAAATTATCCAGTTGGGATGAAGAAATTAGCAGTGGTGCATTGGATGTGCATATTTATAATTTACGCCAAAAATTGGGGAAACAATTTATTCGCACGGTACACGGTGTTGGATATGCTTTAGGACAAGTTGAAAAATGAAAAATAGAAGCATTACTTTGCGTCTTATTTCTGTGCTTTCTTTAACCGCACTTTTAGTTTGGTTTGGTTCTACGCTGGTGGCTTGGTGGCAAGTACGTCACGATGTGAATAAAGTTTTTGATGCACAACAAGTTCTCTTTGCCGAACGGCTCGCTAATTCTGATTTAAGTGCTATTTTGTTGGAATCTAGCACAAAGCTAGATAAAAATTCACAGTCGGCATTAAAAAAAAGTTATGACGATGATGCCTTAGCCTTTGCTATTTTTTCTAAAACAGGGAAACTTTTATTTAGTGATGGACGAAATGGAAAACGTTTTATTTTTAATAATAAAACGGGGTTTCATAATGCGAATATTTATGATGATGACGATAAATGGCGAATTTTTTGGCGTACGGCAGCTAATGGAGAATTATTTATCGCAGTAGGGCAAGAATTAGATTACCGTGAAGATTTAATTGAAGAAATGATTTTTGGGCAAATGTGGATTTGGTTTGCCAGTTTGCCTATTTTGATTATCGTTTTAGGATGGTTGATTCATAAAGAACTTCGACCAATTAAACGTTTAAGCCAAGAAGTGCAAAGGAGAAAATCTGGCGATGTGTCATTGCTGAATACGGAGGGGCTACCCGTTGAGATTTTACCCTTAGTAAAAAATTTAAATCAATTTTTTGACCGCACTTCAGCTATGCTGCAACGAGAACGCCGTTTTACTTCTGATGCAGCTCACGAATTACGTAGTCCATTGGCGGCATTGCGTATTCAAACTGAAGTTGCGCAACTCGCTGGCGATGATATAGCGTTACGAGAACAAGCACTTTTACATTTAACGCAAGGCATTGATCGGGCTTCGCAATTGATTGAACAATTATTAACGCTCTCTCGTTTGGATAATTTGCAAGCCTTAGAAACACTACAGCCGCTTGATTGGGAAGCCATTGTTCAATCATTAATTTCTGAGCGTTATTTTGTGGCAGAAAAACGTAAAATTACCTTGGTTTTTGAGAAAGAATCTGAACCAAAGCAAAAACAAGGGCAATCAATTTTAGTTTCATTGATGCTTAGAAATTTACTCGACAATGCCATTAAATATTGTCCAGAAGAAACAACCGTTTCAGTAAAAATTGCATCTTCTCAGATTATTATTGAAGATAATGGTGGCGGCGTTGAGCCTGAAGATTTGAAAAAACTTGGTCAGCGTTTTTATCGTCCAGCTGGGCAAAATGAAAAGGGCAGTGGCTTGGGGCTTTCTATTGTTATGCGAATTGCGGAATTACACGGATTTAAAGTGCGGTTAGAAAATGTAATAAAAGAAAGTCAAAGAATTGGCTTAAAAGCAATAATATACTTGTAGAAATGGCTTTAAAATAAATGATATTTGTGCGGTAAATTATTTTGTAAATTTTACCGCACTTTTCACTTTAGCTTTCGCTAATTTGAAATAATGACTGTATTTTGTTAATATATACAAGTTTTTGGAAACAATCCTTCAATTCCTACTGAACGTTTCCTTCAAAATCGCACTTCTATGTGCTGTCCTTTGTAGTGGTTCCATTACACATTTTTGCCTCTAGGCAATTTTTATTAAATCTATTCACTTAATCGTTAAGGGGAAAAGTTTGTCTTTATCTCAATTTATGGCAAAGAGAACGTCATTTAATCCTTTGGTAATTGGCGTTACATTATTTTTTGTGTTGTTACTGATGGCAATGATTTTTATTGCGCCAGAGCAAACTCAAGCATTATTGAATCAAGCTAAAAGTGGTATTTTTGCTAATTTTAGTTGGTTTTATGTACTCACTTTTTCAGTGTTTTTAGGATTTTTATTAATTTTATCAGTAAGTAGTCTTGGCAATATAAAATTAGGGCAGGATGAAGAAGAACCTGAATTTAGTTTCTTATCTTGGCTTGCAATGTTATTTGCCGCTGGAATGGGGGTGGGGTTGATGTTTTTTGGCGTAGCAGAACCATTAACCCATTATCTTTCTGACATTACAGCAGGTTCTGCAGAACATAAACAACAAGAGGCTTTACTTCATACTCTGTTCCACTGGGGCATTCACGCTTGGGCAGTATATGGCACCATTGCTTTAGCATTAGCTTATTTTGGGTTTCGTTATAAATTACCTTTAGCGTTGCGCTCTTGTTTTTATCCTTTATTAAAAGATCGTATTAATGGCAAAATCGGCGATGCGATTGATGTTATGGCATTACTTGCCACATTGTTTGGGATTATTACTACATTAGGTTTCGGTTCATCACAGCTTGGTGCAGGACTTGAACAAATAGGTTGGATAAGCCAGAACAGCTTTGGTTTACAAGTTGGCGTTATTGTTGTGGTGATGTGTTTAGCGGTGTTTTCTGCTATTTCTGGTGTTGGAAAAGGCGTGAAAATATTAAGTGAAATTAACTTAACTTTAGCATTTTGTTTACTTCTCTTTGTTTTAATTGCAGGACCTACGTTATACCTTTTATCTGCATTTAGCGACAATATGGGGAATTATTTCAGCAATTTAGTGCAACTCAGTTTTAAAACCTATGCTTATGAACAAGAACATACTAGCTGGTTTAGTGGATGGACTGTGCTTTATTGGGCTTGGTGGTGTTCTTGGGCTCCGTTTGTGGGTTTATTTATTGCCCGTATTTCTAAAGGACGAACTATCCGTGAATTTATTTTTGGTGTATTAGTTATTCCAAGTTTATTTGGTATTTTATGGTTTACTGTTTTTGGTAATACAGCAGTATGGCTAAATGATGGCATTGCTGCGGGCGGGCTTGGCGAATTTATTTCTTCCCCAGAAATTTTATTATTTAAATTTTTAAATTATCTGCCTTTGCCAACAGTAACAGGCTTTGTGAGTTTATTAGTGATTTCATTGTTTTTTATCACTTCAGCGGATTCAGGCATTTATGTGTTAAATAACATTGCATCTCGTGATAAAAGTTTAGCTTCGCCTGCGTGGCAAGCCATAATGTGGGGAACTTTAATGTCTGTTGTTGCAATTGTGCTTATGCAGTCTGGTGGACTTGCTAATTTGCAAACAATGACATTAATTGTTGCCTTGCCTTTTGCTTTATTAATGTTGGTAATGTGTTTTAGTTTATGGAAAGGCTTAATTGCGGATAAAAAATATTTTTCTACTAAAGTCAATCCAACTAGCATTTTCTGGAGCGGCGATAAATGGAAATCACATTTAGAGCAAATGATGAACCAAACGCAAGAGAAAGATATTTTACGTTTTCTTAAAAATACGGCGTTACCCGCTATGCGAGAATTACGTCAAGAATTAACAGGAAAATATAATTTAAGTGTAGAAATCAACAGATTATTTGAACAAGAAGAGCCAGCTTTGGAATTGGTAATTCATAAAGAATCAATGCGAGATTTTATGTATGGTATTAAATCTGTTGGGCGAGAAGTGTCAGAGCAACTAATTAACGATGAAAATCTACCGCACATTCAGCATAGCACTACTTATGAACCTTACACTTATTTTTTTGATGGACGAGTCGGTTACGATGTTCAATATATGGATCAAGATGAATTGATTGCTGATATGTTGAAACAATATGAACGTTATTTAAGTTTGCTTGATGATGTGGGTCAGGAACTAATGGCACACGAGCAAACCGAATTAGCAGAGTAATCGATTTAAAGGTGCAACGTGTGCCTCGTTTTTTGGTTATTTAACTTGATTAATCAAAAATTGGGTTAATAGCGAAACTGGGCGACCAGTTGCACCTTTATTTGCGCCTTGTAACCAAGCCGTACCTGCAATGTCTAAATGTGCCCAGCGATATTTTTTCGTGAAGTTAGACAAAAATGCACCAGCAGTAATTGCGCCCCCCCAGCGACCCCCAATATTGGCAAGGTCGGCGAAAGGCGATTTCAATTGCTCTTGATATTCTTCGCTTAATGGTAAACGCCACGCTTTGTCAGTAGTTTCTGTTGAGGCTTGGAGTAGTGCATTGGCAAGAGCGTTATCTGTAGAAACTAATCCGCTATTGTGTTGGCCAAGGGCAACCACACAAGCCCCCGTTAAGGTTGCAACATCAATAACAAGCTCTGGTTCAAAGCGTTCAACATAAGTAAGGGCATCACAAAGGACTAAGCGACCTTCTGCATCGGTATTGAGCACTTCTACGGTTAAACCGTTCATGGTAGTCAGAATATCGCCTGGGCGATAAGCATTGCCATCTGGCAGATTTTCACAACCAGCTAAAACACCAATAATGTTTAAAGGCAAATTCAACTCTGCAATGGCTTTCATTGTGCCGAAGACAGAGGCAGCCCCACACATGTCATATTTCATTTCATCCATGTCAGCGGCAGGTTTAAGTGAAATACCGCCCGCATCAAAGGTTAATCCTTTGCCGACAAGTACAATTGGTTTGGCGTTTTTATCTGGCGCATTATTGAATGTCAAAATAGACATGTAAGCACGGTTTTCAGAGCCTTTTGAGACGGCAAGATAAGCGTTCATTCCAAGTTTTGCCATTTCTTCTTCATCCACAACTTTCAATGCAAGTGCGGTAGAATTTTCTGCTAAATTTTTTGCTTGTTCAGCAAGATAAGCAGGGTTGCAGATATTTGGCGGCATATTTGCGATGTCGCGTGCTGCTTTTATGCCTGAGCTAATGGCATTGGCGTGAGCAATGGCTTGTTGTGCTTGTTCGCAATCCGCATTAAAGATGAAGGATTCTAAAACAGAGGCTTCCGTTTTTTGAGATTTGAAATGATCAAATTGATAATTAGTGTGTTCAATCGTTTCAATGGCAAAGCGGATATTCCAATAAAGATCGCGATCTTTTAATTCAATTTCAGTTAAATAAGAAACAACTTCACGCGTGTTGGTTTCTTTTAGCGTTTTTAATACAGCTTGGATGATTTGTTTATATTGACGCTCCGTGAGTTCTCCTTTTTTGCCACAGCCAACGATTAATACGCGTTTAGCAGATAAACCTTGAAGATCACGAAGTAAAACGATTTGGGCTAATTTTCCAGTTAGCTCACCTGATTTCACTAAATCGTTTAAATAGCCTTGGGTTAATTGATCGATTTCATTAAAACTTTTTGAAAATTCATTATTTTCATAGACGCCTAAAACAATGCAATCAGTGGTTTGAGAAAGTGCGGTATTTTTTGCTTGATATTTCATTTGTTATCCTTAAATTTCTGTTTAATTCAGCGAAAATAAGGTATCATACGCGACCGATTTTATCCAGTTTTCCCCCGTTTAGATTTAGAAAAACAAACGAAATAAGATGATTTTAATTCGATATTTAATAAAAGAAGTTTTCAAAAGCCAAATCGCAATTTTACTAATTTTGCTATTGATTTTTTTTAGTCAGCAGTTTGTACGTGTATTAGGTGCGGCGGCAAATGGGAATGTGCCAGCTGATTTGGTTTTCTCTTTATTAGGCTTAGGAATGCCGACAATGGCTCAGTTGATGTTGCCGCTATGTTTATTTATTGCAATTTTACTGACTTTTGGTCGCCTTTACGCTGAAAGTGAAATCACAGTGATGCGCGCGTGCGGTGTGGGGCAACGGATTTTGGTTAAAGTGGCATTGATTATGTCTTTATTAACAGCAGGTATTGCCGCTTATAACGCATTATGGCTTTCGCCTTGGGCAATTCAAAAACAAGTGAATATAGTGGAAGATGCAAAGGCTAATCCAACCGTTGGCGTGCTGTCTTCAGGTCAGTTTATTTCTACCAACAACAATAACGTTGTGTTATTTATTGATAAGATTAAAGATAACCAAATCCGCAATGTTTATTTATTTCAAATGACTCCTCAAAAACAAACAAAACCTTCAGTGGTAACGGCTGAAAAAGGGGAATTAATTGCGTTACCAAATGGCGATCAAGTATTAAATTTGAAAAATACAAAAAGGGTTGAAGGAACTTCTGTTTTGCCAGATTTTCGCATTACACATTTTGATGAATATCGTGCCTATTTAGGTTATCAAGCAGCAGAAAATACCAATGATGAAGCAGCAGAATTAACATTATCTCAACTTATCGATTTAGATTCTTCTTCTGCGAAAGCTGAATTGCATTGGCGTATTACCTTAATTTTGGCAGTGCCATTAATGGCATTGATTGCTGTACCATTAAGTCGCGTAAATCCTCGACAAGGTAGATTTGCCAAAATTTTACCCGCACTTTTACTCTATTTAATTTATTTCTTGTTACAAAGCTCTTTTAAATCTGCAGGTGCAGCGGGAAAATTAGAGGCTGAACTCTTAATGCCGCTTGTTAATATCGGATTTTTCTTACTTGCGGTGGTGTTGAATAGCTGGGACAGTAAAATAATGTATAAATTTCGCTATTTATTTAGTCAGAAAGGATCGGCAAAATGATAAATACCCTTGATCGTTATATTGGAAAAAGTATTCTTGGCGCGATTTTTGCTACTTTAATGACTTTAGTGGGATTGTCGGCGATTATTAAATTTGTCGAACAATTTCGTAGTGTAGGTAAAGGCACTTATGATATTTGGCAAGCGGTAATTTTTACTGGTTTAACTATGCCTAAAGATATTGAAACTTTCTTTCCTATGGCAACATTGCTTGGTGCATTAATTGCACTAGGTAATCTTGCTAGCAGAAGCGAACTTGTTGTTATGCAATCAGCAGGATTTTCTCGCTTTAAAATTGGAATGGCCGTGATGAAAACTGCATTACCATTAGTAGTATTTACAATGATTATTGGGGAGTGGGGAATTCCACAAACAGAACAATTTGCACGAGATATGCGCGCTAAGGCTCTTTCTGGTGGTTCTATACTTTCAATAAAAAATGGCGTGTGGGCGAAAGATGGTAATAATTTTGTATTTGTTAGGCGGGTAACGGATGATGCAAAATTAGACGATATTTATATTTATACCTTTGATCAACAGCATAATTTAACAGAATTAAAACATTCAAACCAAGCGAGTTATTCTGAAGATGAAGCTAAATGGACATTGCGTCAAGTTAATCATTCAACGATTACAAAAGATGAAATCATTACAACGAATCATTTATTAGAAACTTGGGAAACTAGTTTAACGCCAGATAAATTAGGTGCGGTTTCTTTGCGCCCGACATCATTATCTATCTCTGGTTTATATCATTACATTTCATTTCTGCGTGAAACAGGGCAAGATGTGAGTCGTTTTGAACTCACGTTTTGGCGTAAAATTTTCCAGCCTATATCCGTTGGCGTAATGATGTTATTAGCCTTATCTTTTATCTTTGGATCGCTACGCAGCGTGACAGCAGGCGCAAGGATAGTTACTGGGATTTGTGTAGGATTCTTATTTTATGTCGTTAATGAAATTTTAGGACAAATGAGCGTGGTTTATGGTATTCCAGCCATTTTCGGCGCATTGATCCCGAGCTTGCTTTTCATTGTGATGATTTGGTGGTTGTTAAGTCATAAGCGAGATTAGCTTTAAGGGGATAAATTAGTTGAATTGATTCATTGTTATTTAATAAATAGGGGAATGTTTAATTATGAATTTATTTAATGCAAATCCTGAAAATAATAAGTTTGCATAATAAATAAAGATCAAGCATTCTATATTGGTATAGACGTTTAGCCGTCTAAATGATTAAGAAAATTACTTTAAAGTGGGAGTTATTATGACAACAGCACATATCTTAGGCTTTCCTCGTGTAGGGGCAAAACGTGAATTAAAATTTGCACAAGAACGTTATTGGCGTAAAGAATTATCTGAACAAGATTTATTAGATTTAGCGAAAGCATTGCGTGAAAAAAACTGGAAACATCAAGCTGCGGCGAATGCAGATTTCGTTGCAGTGGGCGATTTCACGTTCTACGATCATATTTTAGATTTACAAGTGGCAACAGGGGCAATTCCTGCTCGTTTTGGTTTTGATAGTCAAAATTTAACCCTTGATCAATATTTCCAACTTGCACGTGGTAACAAAGATCAATTTGCGATTGAAATGACCAAATGGTTTGATACGAACTATCATTATCTCGTGCCTGAATTTCATAAAAATACACAATTCAAAGCTAATCCAGCACATTATGTAAACCAAATCCGTGAAGCAAAAGCGTTAGGCTTAAACTTCAAACCAGTGATTGTTGGTCCATTAACATTCTTATGGTTAGGTAAAGAAAAAGGCGAAACATTTAACCGTTTCGATTTATTAAATCAATTAGTGCCTGTTTATGTTGAAATCTTAAACGCATTGGTGGCAGAAGGTGCAGAGTGGATTCAAATTGATGAACCTGCATTAGCATTAGATTTACCTGCAGAATGGGTTGAAGCTTATAAATCTGTTTACGCTGAATTAAGCAAAGTGAATGCAAAATTATTATTAGCTACTTATTTTGGTTCCGTTGCAGAACACGCTGAGTTATTAAAAGCTTTACCTGTTGCGGGCTTACATTTAGATTTAGTTCGTGCACCAGAACAACTTGCAGCATTTGAAGATTACAGCAAAGTATTATCAGCTGGTGTGATTGAAGGCCGTAATATCTGGCGTGCAAACTTAAACAAAGTGTTAGATGTATTAGAGCCATTAAAAGCAAAATTAGGCGAGCGTTTATGGATTGCACCAAGCTGTTCATTATTGCACACCCCATTTGATTTAGAAGTGGAAGTACAACTAAAAGAAAAAAATACCGCACTTTATAGCTGGTTATCTTTCACGCTACAAAAAGTAGAAGAATTAAATGTATTAAAACAAGCCTTAAATCATGGTAGAGCGTCTGTACAAGCGGCATTAGATGCAAGCCAAGCGGCAGCAGATGCACGCGCAACATCAAAAGAAATTCATCGCCCTGAAGTGGCAGAACGATTAGCAAACTTGCCAAAAGGTGCGGATCAACGTAAATCGCCATTTGCAGAACGTATTGTTAAGCAAAATGCATGGTTAAATTTACCGCTTCTACCAACCACAAACATTGGTTCATTCCCGCAAACGACTGAAATTCGTCACGCCCGTGCGAGCTTTAAAAAAGGTGAATTATCCCTTGCAGATTACGAAGCAGCGATGAAAAAAGAAATCGAATATGTAGTGCGTCGCCAAGAAGAATTAGATTTAGATGTGTTAGTTCACGGTGAAGCGGAACGTAACGACATGGTGGAATATTTCGGGGAATTATTAGATGGTTTTGCCTTCACTAAATTTGGTTGGGTACAAAGCTACGGTTCACGTTGTGTAAAACCACCAGTGATTTACGGTGATGTGACTCGTCCTGAGCCAATGACAGTACGTTGGTCACAATATGCACAAAGTTTAACTAACCGTGTAATGAAAGGAATGCTTACAGGCCCTGTGACTATTTTACAATGGTCATTTGTGCGTAACGATATTCCACGTTCAACCGTATGTAAACAAATCGGTGTGGCATTATCTGATGAAGTGTTAGATTTAGAAGCAGCGGGCATTAAAGTCATCCAAATCGATGAACCAGCAATTCGTGAAGGTTTACCACTTAAACGTGCAGATTGGGACGCATACTTACAATGGGCTGGCGAAGCATTCCGTTTAAGCTCAATGGGCGTGCAAGATGATACACAAATTCACACACATATGTGTTATTCCGAGTTTAACGACATCTTACCTGCTATTGCGGCATTAGATGCAGACGTAATTACCATCGAAACTTCACGTTCAGATATGGAATTATTAACGGCATTTGCAGATTTCAAATATCCAAATGATATTGGCCCAGGTGTTTACGATATTCACAGCCCTCGCGTACCAACAGCAACGGAAGTGGAACATTTATTACGCAAAGCATTAAATGTCATTCCAAAAGAACGCTTATGGGTAAACCCAGACTGCGGTTTAAAAACACGTGGTTGGACAGAAACCATCGACCAATTAAAAGTGATGGTGGATGTAACCAAAAAATTACGTGCGGAATTAGCGTAAGTTATAATACAGAAAGTATAATTTTCAAACACAATATAATTAAAGCCGAATCTCTATGGGATACGGTTTTTCTTATAGATAAATAAACGTTGAATATAATAAAAAAGCCTTGATTTTAGTAAAATCAAGGCTTTTTAATGTCTTATAGTGATGTATGATTTTAGTTTTTGGTGGAGCTGGGGGAAACTGATCTAGATATATATCAACTTGTTTTTAATAAAGATATTTTACAAGTCAATCAGCTTTACTACGCTTACTGCCATAAAAACAAGACGCTAATTCAGATGATATTTTGTCTTTTAGGGACGGCGATTGTATCATCAAAACTTGCATTTACTTGAGTAATTTTGCGTTAAAGAATTTGATAATAAGGATCTGAATGGCGGTAGATGTGAAAAGGGTTAGGAAAGGATCTAAAATTGCGTTGAAATCGACATCTTTAGTGTGCGGGCGTGGCGAGGGTTTGACTGCGATTTTTCATACGTAAAATTGGGCGAAAAATCGGGCTGAAATAAGGATTTAAGATTTGTCATATTGATTGATTTGATATAATACACTGGGGCAATACTAATACTATACAGGACAAAAACAGCTCTTTTAGCAATAAAAAACCCGCATTTCTGCGGGTTGTTTATTTTTGAAAGGATCTAATTTAGCAATTTGTAATCGGAGAACGTGATCACTTCTTCCCCTACCCAACTATTAATCTCTTTCAATCGTTCTTGCAATGGGATTATCTCATTGATAAAAAACACTCGCGTTGCCTTTTCAACGTCACCAAAGCCGCCTGTATTGTTAGGAACAATTCCCATCAGTTGCGGTGGCACACGGTGCGCGGCTAACACATCATCACGGCTTGTATTCTTAATGTTTAAGAAATCATCTTTGGCGATAGCATCAGACAATGGAATAACTTGCATCCCATCTTTCTTTCCGTCTGGAATATACACAAATAAATTTTTAAAGTTACCAGTGCCTTTTGTTTGTCTGATTTGTGTTTTGATCGCTTCAATGTCGTCTTTGTTTTGTGTCGGGTCGGTCATGTAAATAATTGAACCCGCATGTGCGCCGTTCAAATAATATTTGCGACGAAATAACGTTGCACTTTCATTCAAGAAAGCTGATTGTAAAGCTGCGAGATATTCCGGCACGCCATAAATCTCTTGATTTACATCAGGGTTGATCAGATTAAACACCGCATCTTTCGGGAATTCGTATTCGTCAAAGCCATTCACAATCTGATAAAAAATGCCTTTCTTCACGCCAACGCGGATATATTTTGCAAGGGGCGATTTTAACGCAATCACTTTCCCGAATGTGTTTTCAACTTTTTCAAGGTAAGCATTACCGAATACTAAGTAATCTTGCACCAGTTTTTCTAACTGCGTGCGTGGTAAAAGTGCGGTCGTTTTACAGGTAGAAAGCAAAATATTTTTCTTCACCGTGATCGCACTGTTATGATGTGCAGATGCATTTAAGGCTTTGGCAAGATAACTTAAATTAATTGGCGGGTTGTAATATTTCTCATACATCAACACGCTTTCGAAATAATTCAATACTTCTGCACGGTCAAGCACGGGAATAGGTTCACCAAAGCTGAACGCCTGTGCTTGATTCCCCGTAGAAAGTGCGGTTGATTTTTTTGATTTTTTGCTCATTTGGTAATCCTATTCAAAAGTGAAAATGGTTGATTGGTTACTTGATACATCGCCGTTTAAACCATAAGGCACATTTAAAATGCAGTTCATAATTGCCCATGATAAGTCGCCATGGCTTGCATCTTCTGAACGGTCAGAAACATAAGTAATCTTCCCTGTTCCGGTAATACGTTTTTTGACTGTCATAAAACTGGTGATGATTTCGTTACCATCAAATTTAAGGCGGCGTTTCTGAATTAAGTTTTGCGTTTTTAATACCATCTCATTTTTTAAATCGGCGTTGTAATCAAGACCGATTGCCATTGGATAGAATTTTTTAACTTCTTGGAATACGCCAGAACCCATCCCCGTTTTATCAATCACAATACGGGTGACATTGTAATCATCACAGAAACTTTTAATTCTGCTCGCTTGTGCTTCATAATCCATGCCGTGAAATGTTTGCCAATGCAAAACACGATAATCACCGCCTTCCACTTTAGGCGGAGCGATGATCGCCAATGCTGCACGGTCGCCAGTAAAGGCGGGGTCATAACCTAACCACACTTCACGATTACCAAATGGGCGTTGATAGAATGGCTTGTAATCGTGCCATTCTTCCAAGCTGTCCACTTGGCAAAGTTGCAAGTCGGCAAATTTAAACGCCGACGTGTTATCATCTGCAAACTGGCATAAAAACAACTGTTCAAATTCTTCTTTGCTGTTTTCTGCGATTAGGTCGTCAATGTTGAATAGATTGCACCAGCCTTCCATTGCATCATAAATACTCACAATCTGTTTCCATTGCCGGTCGGCACAAAGTTTCCCATTCTTTAAGTTTGCGTGAGAAATATCGATTTCGATTTTTTCTGATTTCGTACGATTGCGATTAAATGCCTTGCCTGAAAAAAACGCATAAGCAGGGTGTGCAATCGTGGTCGGCGTGGAAAAATAAGTTTGGCGATACATCTTTTGCGCCGCCATACCCGATGCCACTTTACGAATCACATCAAATTTAGGCACCCAAAACACTTCATCGAAATACAAATTGCCGTGGTAGGATTGAGCTGTAGCGGAGTTCGTGCCAAGGAAAATTAATTCAGCCCCATTTGGCAGTTTGATTGTTTCGCCTTTTAAATCTACATCTGCCGTTTGCTTGGCATAATTCACAATATACGAGCGAAACTGTAAGGCTTGTTTTTTACTGGCAGATAAGAAAATTTGATTGTGCCCCGTCGTCAAGGCATCAATAAAGGCTTCGTGGGCAAAATAGTAAGTCGCCCCGATTTGTCGGCTTTTTAAAATATTTCTGATGCGGTGTTCTTTCGCCTTGTGCCAAATTCGCTGATAATTAAACATCCCATCAAGAAAGCCATTAATCAGCAATTCCTCTTGTTCCTGATCAATGGCATTGGGTTCGGCTTTCTTGCGGTTGCCCTTGTTGCGGTTCGCCAGTTTCGGGTTTAAATCTACTTCGTTACCATCGCCAAAAGAATATTTTTTCACTCTCGCCATCCGTTCCATTTGGCGACCAAGCAAATCAATTTCTTTGTAATCTGAACCGCTCTTTTCTTCTTTCGCAATCAGCAAATTCAATCTTGTCTCAAGGGCTAATTCAACCCGACCGACAGGCGCAATATCATCCCACTTTTCTCTGTCTTTCCAACTGGCAATCGTTGATGCAGGAAAAATTAACCGCACTTTCTGACGATTTAGCCAAACAAAAAGCCGCAATCGAAGAAATGAAAGCAGGCAATGCGGAAATCCAAGCAACCTTTGTTGAACTCAAAAAGCTGGTTGAACCCGAAAATCCTCGCCCTTTAGTTTACGGTGAACAACCTGAAACTGACGGTCGCTTCTTTTAATTTATCGTAGGAAAAAACCAAATGAATAAATTTACCAAACAAAAATTTAATGCTTATGTAGTTGGTGTTGCACAAGATAACGGCGAAGATGTGGCTTTTATCGCAAATGGCGGTCAGTTTACCGTTGAGCCAACTATCCAACAAAAATTAGAAAATGCCGTGTTTGAAAGCTCCGATTTCTTAAAACACATCAATGTAGTGATGGTGCAAGAGATGAAAGGTTCCGCATTGCGTTTAGGTGTGCTTTCACCAGTGGCTAGCCGCACAGACACTAACACAAAAGCACGTGAAACCACAGACATTCACAGCTTGCAAGAAAATACCTATTCTTGCGAACAAACCAACTTTGACACGCATTTAAATTATGCAACCTTAGACAGTTGGGCAAAATTCCCTGATTTTGCCGCACGTGTGGGCAAACTCAAAGCCGAACGCATTGCATTAGACCGCATTATGATTGGTTGGAATGGCACAAGTGTAGCCGCAACCACAAACCGCACTGAACATCCATTATTGCAAGATGTGAATAAGGGTTGGTTAGTCCAAATCGAAGATAAAGCCAAAGCCCGTGTGTTAAAAGAAATTGAAAAAAGCAGTGGCAAAATCGAAATCGGTGCAGGTAAAACCTATAAAAACCTTGATGCCCTTGTCTTTGCATTAAAAGAAGATTTCATTCCAGCACAATACCGTGATGACACTAAACTGGTTGCAATTATGGGTAGCGACTTATTAGCCGATAAATATTTCCCATTAATTAACCAAGAAAAACCAAGCGAAATTTTGGTAGGCGATACCGTCATTAGCCAAAAACGTGTGGGCGGTTTACAAGCCGTATCTGTCCCATTCTTCCCGAAAGGTACTGTGTTAGTCACATCGCTCGACAACTTGTCAATCTACGTGCAGGAAGGCAAAGTGCGTCGTCACTTAAAAGATGTGCCTGAACGCAATCGTGTGGAAGATTATTTATCGTCAAACGAAGCCTATGTTGTGGAAAACTACGAGGCAGTTGCCATGGCGAAAAATATCACCATTCTTGAGGCACCTGCGCCTATTTCGCCTGTGGCAGCATAACGGAATCAATAATGCGCCCAACCAAACGCCATTTTCTGGAATTTTCTGCCGCTATTGCTAATGCGGCAGAAACCGAAGATCTAAGCGACTTTACGGAATATGACAAAATGTGCCGTATTCTTGCTCGCCATCGAAAGGATTTGAAAAACATCCAATCAACGGAACGCAAAGGCGCATTTAAAAAGCAAATTTTGCCTGACTATCTACCATGGATTAAAGGGGCGTTATCTGTTGGAAGTGGTAAACAAGATAATGTCTTAATGACATGGTGCGTATGGGCAATTGACTGTGGCGAATATCATCTTGCCTTACAGATTGCTGATTATGCCGTTTTTCACGATTTACGCTTGCCAGAGCCATTTACCCGAACACTTGGCACCTTGTTAGCAGAAGAATTTGCCGACCAAGCCAAAACCGCAAGAGCAGCTAATAAACCGTTCGACGAATCTTACTTAGCGCAAATCCAACGCATTACTGCCGATTGCGATATGCCAGATGAAAGCCGTGCGAGATTATTGCGTGAATTGGGCTTGTTATTGGTTGAAAAGCACCCTGAACAAGCACTGGCATATTTAGAACGTGCTTTGGGTTTAGATCAAAAAATTGGCATAAAAGGCGACATCAAGAAACTAAAAAAACAATTATCAACAACTGAATATTGATGTTGTTTTAATGCCCCGTCTAAATCGCCTGACCGACTTGGCATTTTAGGAAAATTTTTCTTGTTTGAGCGTAGCGAGTTAAAAATTTTCCGTTAAGAAAATGACAACAAAGGGCAGAAAAGAGATTTAATCGGGGTGTGTTCTTTGGTTCTTTCTTGCACAAGCAAGAAAGAATATAAACCGAGCAAACCACGCAGCCGTCGGGCGGATTAAAAGTGCGGTCAAATTCTGACGGATTTATTGGCCGTGCTTAATTTAATCCTCACCCGACTTTTTTTATAAGGGTAAATCAATGAGCGACGGCGCAATATCAGTCAAACTTGCCCCTGATTATGAAATGGGCGAAGTGCAGCAACAGTTAAATGATTACGATACATCAGATGACATTATCAGTAATGATGGCTTCTTCCCCGATATGTCACTTTCTCAATTTCGTAATCAATACCGTGCAGACGGCACTATTACCACACAACGCTTACAAGATGCCTTAATTGAAGGAATGGCAAGCGTCAATGCGGAACTCTCCACGTTTAAAACACAAAGCAAACGCGACAGTTTAGAACAGATCACTGCCCCATCAGTCAATGGCGAAAGCGTACTGGTTTATCGCTATAAACGTGCGGTAAGTTGCTTGGCACTGGCAAACCTTTATGAACGCTATGCAAGCTATGACAGCACTAACGATGGCGAAAAGAAAATGGCACTACTCAAAGACAGCATTGATGAATTACGCCGTGATGCTCGCTTTGCAATTAGCGACATATTGGGCAGAAAACGCGTCGATGCGGAGTTAATCTAATGCAAGTTTACGCACAACAAAATGACAATTTAGATGCCATCCTTTATCGCCATTTTGGACGAAGTGAAGGCTTACTCGAAATAACCTGCGAACTCAATCCACATTTAATGGACAAGCCCATTATTCCCATTGGTACGGTAGTCAATTTGCCAGATGCCGATACAGAAAAAATCAGTGTAGCAAATGACACAATTCAACTTTGGAGCTGATATGCACGACACACCATCAAGAGCGTCTTACACATCAGGAATATTCGCTTTCTTAATTGGACGCATTGCCGATATGTTCTCAAATGTAAATTGGGCTGATGTCGCATCGATTACAGGTATTGTGATTGGTGTCGCCACCTTTCTTGTGAATTGGTATTACAAGAAAAAAGACTTTGAATTAAAAGAAAAAGAACTTAAACAACGGAGCCATCATTATGATTAAACGTTCAGCTAAATACATCTGCGCCATATCCGCCATTGTTGGACTTGTGATTGCCACTCATGGGAATGAAATTCGAACATCCGAAAAAGGCTTGTTACTGATTGGTAATGCAGAAGGTTGCATGAAAAAGCCTTATCAATGCCCTGCCGATGTTTTAACAGTCGGCATAGGCATAACCGATGCTGTTGAAAAAATTGACCGCAATAAAATTTACACCTTACAAGAAATTGCTGAGTTATACGTAAAGGGCATTAAACAATCAGAAAAATGCGTTAATCAATATGCCAACGGTCAAACCATGCCACAAGGCGCATTTGATGCCTTAGTCTCCATCACCTTTAACGTAGGATGCGGCAAATTAAAAAATAGCTCACTTTTTAAAATGGCACGCCAAGGCTACAGCAAAGCTATGTGCGGTCAGTTTGAGCGTTGGATTTATGCCGCAGGAAAACCATTAAAAGGATTGATTGAACGCCGACAAAAGGAGAAAGCCCTATGTTTAATTTCTTAACCGCCAAAGAAAGAAGCATTTTACTTATCGGGCCAATATTGCTTGTACTCTTGATTATGTTTCTGGGATTTGAGGCTAATTATTGGCGAAAAGAAATGCTCAAAGAAGAACAGCTAAAACTGAAATGGCAAAACGCTTACATTGAGTTAAATCATAGCGTTCAAAATTTTGCCGAACAGCAAGCACAACTTATTCAAGCCGTAAACAACCTCAAAGCAAAGCAAAATCAACAAACACAGAATTTAAAAAATGTACTTAAATCAAACCAAGATTGGGCTGACCGCCCTTTGCCTGATGATGTTAAACGCCTGTTCAACTCAGCAGGAAATCATTAAATCGCCGATTCTTTGTCCGCAAACCACAGAGTGCAGTGCGTATTCGCCACAAATTCGCACCAATGGTGAATTAGCCGAAGCCTATTTACAGACACAGCACCACCTTGATTTGTGCATTATTGAAAACTCAAGTTTAAAAAAATGTATAGATGAATTTAATAAAAAGGAACAGCCATGACAGATCAATTCGACCGAGCACAACAGCTTGAAGAAATGCAACGTGAAATCGCCCTTAAAAAACACCGCACTTTTAAAGCAGTAAGTCGCCTTTATTGTGAAGATTGTGAAGATTGTGAAGATTGTGAAGATTGTGAAGATTGTGAAGATTGTGAAGATTGTGAAGATTGTGAAGATTGTGAAGATTGTGAAGATTGTGATGCCCCATCCCAGAAAAACGCAGACAAATGATTCAGGGCGTAACAAGTTGCGTGGTTTCTAAAAAAGAGGGTAATAACGTACAAATTCATTACGCAAAAGAACCAGTATGGGATGAATCAACCCGAGTAAAAGTCTATTTAGAAAACTGGGATTCGCCAATTTTTGAGGGGATACCGTCTAATGGTTACAGTAGAAGAAGTTCAGGCAAAATTGACCGCACTTATTGCCAATCTTTCTCCGCAGGCACGTAGACAACTTGGGCGAAAAATCGGGCAAGCCTTACGAAAAAGCCAATCGAACCGAATTGCACGCCAACAAAATCCCGATGGTTCTGCCTTTGAACCGAGAAAACCATGTAAAGAATTTAGAAAAAAGAAAGGGCGAATCAAACGTAAAGCCATGTTCGCTAAACTTTGCACCGCCCGACATTTAAAAGTGCGGTCAAATGGTAACGAAGTTTCAGTGGGTTTTAATGGCTCAAGTGCCGCCATTGCTGCAGTGCATCAATACGGTTTAAGCGCTAGCCCATCTAAATATAAAGATTTCAAAGTGCAATTACACCAAAACCAATTGCAAGCCCAAGTAAGCCAACAGACAGAATAAATAATGAAAGTATCGCAATCATATTTCCCCCTTTTGCTTGCTCGATTATTGAGCTAAATAATTAATCTTGTTAATAGAAAAGTGAATAAAAATGAATAATTTACAACTTACCGTTTTATTAAATGCCATTGATAAAATTTCTGCTCCAGTTCGCAGTGCATCTAAAAGCGTTAATGAGCTATCGGCAAAACTAAAAGAAAGCAAATCGATTCAGCGACAACTAAATCAGCAAAATAAACAGCATCAAGCTGCAATGAAACAATATGCTTCTGCTATCAATCCATTGAAATCAAAATTAGATTCACTGAATCAAGAATTAGAGCAAGCAAAACAAAAAGCCGCATCTTATGCTCAATATATGAAGAATGCTCAACATCCTACTGCAGGACTTCAAAAGGAAGTAGAGAAAGCGAAAAGTGCGGTAAAAAACTCAAGCAAGAACAAATTGATGCAGCAAATAAATTACAGCAAGTACGCCAAGAATTAGCAAAATCAGGCATTTCTGCAGAAAAACTCGCACAAAAGCAAAGAGAACTACAGAAAAACACCAAAAGCGCAACAGTTCAAATTAAAAATCAAGAAACCGCATTGAAAAAACTCAACGCTAAACAAGTAGCTTACAATCAATACCGCGGACAAGTTGAAACTCTCAAAAATATTAGTGGAAAATCACAAATTATTGGAGCTCAAGCCTCTGCTGTGGGTACAACGATCACTGCACCAATTGTCAATTCCATTCGAGATTTTATGTCGTTTGAAGATGTTATGGTGGGGGGGCGCTCGCCAAGTTCCAGGGCTAAAAGACAAATTTGGGCAATTTACCCCTAAATACGATGAATGGAAAAATAAGATTAAACAGCTTTCAACTGAATTACCTCTTACCACAAATCAAATTGGTGACATGGTTACTGCTGCAGCGAGAATGGATATTCAGGAAAATGAATTGGAAGATTTTATTCGCTTAAATACCCAAATGGCGACAGCATTTGATGCAGAAAACCCCGATGAATTAGTAGAGTTATTTGGTAAAGTACAGAAAAACTTTAAATTAACCACCAAAGATGCCAAAGAGCTAGCCGATACTATTAACTATTTAGATGATAATGCCATTTCAAAGGGGACAGATATTATTAATTTTCTAAATAACACATCAGGAATTGGTAATTTAGTCAAAATTAGTGAAAAGAATCTTGCTGCACTTGGTTCAACTTTATTAACGGCAGGAAACGAAGCCAGTACATCAGCCAAAGCAATCGAAAGTACATTCAACCGTCTAAGTAAAGCCACTAGAATGAAACCCGTTAATAACGGACTAAAAGCGTTAGGTTTAGATCCAAAAGCGATTCAAAAAGCAATGGTAAAAGATGCTCAAGGTACGTTAATGATGATTGTTGAAAAAATAAAAAAATTGCCTAAACATTTACGGGCTGGCGTAATTAGCGATATTGCAGGCGGAAATTATAATACCCAATTAGCAGGGCTTGTTGCCAATACCGAAGAATGGCGCAGACAAATTGAACTGGCAAATAGTGAAGAAGCTAAAAATAGTATGGCTAGGGAATTCCAAACCCGAATGACTACTTTATCAGCAAAATGGCAATTATTTAAAAATCGTTTATTCAATGTAAATAGTTCTGTAGGAGCCAGTTTAAAAGATACGATGACTAGCTTAATGGACGGAGTTGGCTATTTGCTTGATAAAATCCAGACGTGGATTGATAAACATCCTAAATTAACCTCTACTATAGCAAAAACTGCAGCTGCAATCGGGGGAAGTTTAAGTCTATTAGGTGCATTAAGCCTTGCTTTAAGTTTTATACTCTATCCAGCTGCACGGCTATTTTTAGGCTTATCCAAACTAAATGTAATTCTTCATAAATTTTCAGGACATTTATCATCTGCAGGGTGGCTAATATTAAGAGGATTACTTTCTCCGCTAAAATTAATTGCACTGGCTATCAGTCCACTAGGGATAGTTAAATGCGTGGGCTTACGCCCAACCTACATTGGATTATATGTTGTTATATCAATAACCAAGCTAAAACAAGCATAAAGTGCGGTTAAAAAAGCTAATAAAAGAAAGACAAGGAATTAGCTTAAAACTAATAATATTTTGTAGAAATTTTAAAAAATAAAACCGAGCATTTACTCGGTTTTTTCTTTTTTAGAACAGATTGCTAATAAAAATCACTAAGATGATCACGGGGACAACAAATTTCACGTAGTTAAACCAAATTTTGATGAAAGTTGAATATTTTGTTGAAGAAAGTTCTTTTTTGGCTTCATCTTTTAATACAAAACCAACGAAAATAGCACAGCCAAGTGCGGTCAGCATAAAGAGAATATTTCCACTGGCGTAATCGTAGAAATCGAAAATGCTTTTGCCGAAGATGGTTACGCTTTTCCATAGATTATCCCCTAAAATTGCTGGAATATTGCCTAATAGAAAGATCCCTCCAAGCGTAAAAATAATGGCTTTACCACGACGCATTCTGAGTTTTTCTTGCAATGCCGTGATGATTACTTCATAAATTGTGATGGAAGTCGTTAGTGCGGCAATTAATAATAAGCCGAAGAAGATAATTGCAAAGAATTTACCTGCCCATAAGTGAGAAAATACGATAGGTAAACTTTGGAATACTAAAGTTGGCCCTGCGTTTGGTTCAATTCCAAATGTGAAAAGTGAGGGGAAAATCATAAAGCCAGCAAGTACGGCGATAATTGTGTTGGTAAAACCTGTAATCACTGCAGTATGGATTAAGTTTTCTTCTTTATTGAGGTAACTGGAAAGGGTAATTAATACACCAAAACCAAGGCTTAATGCGAAGAAGACTTGACCTAAAACGAAGATAAATAATTGTGGCGTAATTTTGCTGAAATCTGGTTTTAAATAGAATGTAATGCCTTCCATTGCGCCCGGTAATGTTACGTTGCGAATAACCATTCCAATTAAGAAGATAAATAGCAGTGGCATTAAATATTTTACCGAACGTTCAATCCCACCAATGATACCTTTTGCCAAGATAATGTAATTCACGATAACAAATAAGAGGGTGTAGAATATAATTTCATAAGGGCTATTGCCGATGTGAAGATCGTAGAAATTTTTGGCGATGTCTTTTGTGATGGGGGTTGAAATGTCTAATGTACCGTTAATTAGGCTAATGATATAAGAAATAACCCAGCCACCAAGCACCATATAATACGCCATAATGCCAAATGCGCCGAGTAAGCCCATATAACCTAGTATTTTCCAATATTTAGAAATGCCTTTTCCTTTGTCTAGGATTTTATCGCCGAACGCATCAATGGAGTTGACACGTAAGCGGCGACCTATCACGTTTTCAACTAAAATCATTGGGATACCGATTACAATCATTGCGATACAAAAAAGTAGAACGTAGGCGCCGCCACCATTTTCCCCAACAAGATAAGGGAAACGCCAAGTTGCACCGAAGCCAACAGTTGCGCCTGCAACCGTCATAACATAAGTGAGACGGCTCGACCAAGTTTGTCGCTGTTTATTATTTGTTGTCATTTTTTATCCTATTTCTAATAAAAGTGCGGTAAATAATTAGGCTGTTTTACCGCAAAATTAAAATTCAACTTTTTCTTTATATTCACAAAGATCTTCAATAATGCAAGATCCACAACGTGGTTTGCGTGCAATACAAGTGTAGCGTCCGTGTAAAATCAGCCAATGATGAACATCTACTTTAAATTCATTAGGCACGACTTTAAGCAGTTTTTCTTCCACTTTTACCACATCTTTACCTGGTGCAAAATTAGTTCGATTGCATACACGGAAAATATGGGTATCCACCGCAATGGTTGGATGACCAAATGCCGTATTTAGTACAACATTGGCTGTTTTTCGTCCAACACCTGCTAATGCTTCTAAGGCTTCACGATTTTCGGGGATTTCGCCGTTGTGCTTTTCGATTAAATCTCGGCAAGTTTTGATAATATTTTCTGCTTTGCTATTAAAAAGCCCGATAGTTTTAATATAGCTTTTTAAACCGTCTAATCCTAAATCTAAAATCGCTTGAGGCGTGTTTGCCACGGGGAATAGTTTCTCTGTTGCTTTATTCACGCCTTTATCCGTTGCTTGTGCCGATAGAATGACCGCAATTAATAATTCAAAGGGCGAATTATATTGTAATTCAGTGGTCGGGTGGGGATTTTGCTCTCGTAATCTTGTGAGTATTTCGATTCTTTTTGTTTTGTTCATATTTTGTAGAAATTAGTCTATTTGATTTATTGAAATTATTTGTTTAGAAGGTTGCAAGCCCCCTTCCGTCACTTCGTGACACCTTCCCCCGCAAGCAGGGGAAGGCAAGATTTTTTTGAACCTCTTTTTGTCACTTTGTGACATCGCCCTGTAAGTAGGGGAAGCAAGATTTGGTTGCCTTATTTTTTTACATTATCAATTCGATTTTTTATGGCGAGGAGCAAGCCTAAGCCTATAAATGCGCCTGGTGGCAGAATGAAAAGTAAAAAGCTACTGTCTGTATGGTAAATATGGTGCGTTAAAAATTTTGCTTGTTCGCCGAATAGATTTTCGATGCCCTCAAAAATCGTGCCTTGCCCAATAATTTCACGCAATGCACCGAGTACTGTTAAGCTAAGTGCCATTCCTAATCCCATTGAAAATCCATCCCAGATGGAATGGAGTAAGCTGTTTTTTGAGGCGAATGCTTCTGCACGACCGATAATAATGCAGTTAGTCACAATTAATGGAATAAAAATCCCCAGTGATTGATAAAGCGTATAAGTGTAAGCATTCATTAAAATTTGAACCGCTGTTACTGTGGTTGCAATGATCATCACGTAGATTGGAATACGGATTTCCTTAGGAATATATTGACGGAAAAGGGAAATGACCGTATTTGTGCAAGTGAGTACAAGCATTGTAGCTAAACCCAAACCAAGAGCGTTGGTGGCTGTGCTAGACACCGCTAAAAGTGGACAAAGCCCGAGAAGTTGAACAATGGCTGGATTATTTTTCCAAATTCCTTGAGTAAAAATGTCTTTCCAGATGGATTTTTGTTGATTTTCAACCGCACTTTCTATTTGTTCTTCTTCAAGTGCGGTATTTTTTTCAGTTAAATCTGTCATATTATTTCACTTGTGTTGAAAGCTGTTGTAACAAGGCTTGGTTATTTAGCATGATTAATGCTGAACGTTTAGTTTGATTAACCACTGCGCGAGGTGTAATGGTTGCACCCGAAAATTGATCAAATTTTCCGCCATCTTTTTTGACTGCCCATTCGCTTAAATTATGTTCATTAATCGGTTGATTTGTGAAACCTAAAATCCAGTTAGAAATTCGGCGTTCAATTTTATCGCCTAAGCCCGGTGTTTCGTGATGTTCGATTACTCGTACGCCTAACACTTCGCCTTTAGGATCTAATCCTACAAGCAAGCGAATATCACCAGAATAACCATCGGGTGCAGTGGTTTCATAGGCATAGGCAGAAACATTTCCATCTTTTTTCGCAAAATAAATTTTCTGAATGCCCAGCAAATTTTTATCTTGAGGAATAACCGCACTTTCTAGCAAATTATTGTTGAAATAATCTTGTGGAATAACTTGTAGAAGTAATTCTCGCTGTTGTGCTGCGATTACCGCATCAATTTTATCTTTTGTTAGGAAGAAAATTCCTGCAGAAATTATTGTGCAAAGTAGGGCAATAAAGCCTAGTAATATGCCGTAACGCGATGTGATTTTTACTGTACCCATTATTTTCTTCCTTTTGTTGGATAACCAGATACGCGAGGACGTGTGTAATGATCGATAAGTGGAACGCAAATATTACTTAATAAAATGGCAAATGCCACGCCGTCTGGATAATTTCCGTGATAACGAATGAGATAGACAAATAACCCCACTAATGCACCAAAAAAAATTTTTCCTCGTGGTGTAATGGAGGCTGTGACAGGATCTGTCGCAATAAAAAATGCGCCAAACATCATTGCACCACTCACGAGTTGGCTAATCGCACTTAAATGCGTGAAGCCAGTGAAAGCAGTGGCGGTGGCTAAACAGAAAAAGGTCACGATCATTGCCACTGGAATTTGCCAGTGAATGATGCGTTTTAAAATAAGGAAAATTCCACCCACTAAGAAAGCCACATTGACTTGCCACCAGCCTTGAGCAAAGTCGGTTCCATTACCTATAAAAATCGGTAGTTTAATTAATTCATAAAAATCATTTAATTGAGTGTGATTTTTATAGAAAATTTTTGCACTATCCAAAGGCGTTGCTTGGGTAATGCCATCAATGTTATGTGTAAGTTGTGAAAGCGTAAATCCGTCAGTGGTTAAACCTGAAAATATTAATGAAAAGGCATCCGAAAAAGTTGGTGGTTCCTGTAATAAATTAATTGGAGGCATCCAAGTTGTCATTTGTAACGGGAATGAAATTAGAAGAATTACATAGCCAATCATCGCGGGATTGAATGGGTTTTGCCCTAACCCCCCATAAACTTGTTTACCTAATAAAACTGCACAGAGTGTTCCAATGATGATGATCCAATAAGGTGCATAAGGTGGAATAGCCATCGCCAAAATTAACGCAGTCAGGGATACGCTGAAATCTGAAAGATAATTGAGCGGTTTTTTACCGCGTAATTTTATTGCAATAAACTCCGCAATGATTGCTGTACCAATGGCTAATGCGGATTGAAGCACCACGCCAAATCCAAAATAATAAATTTGCGTGAAAAAAGCGGGCATCATTGCCAATATTACCCAAAGCATAATACGCGCTGTGAGTTTTCCTGAATGGGTATGTGGGGAGCTAACCATTTTAAACATTATTTTATTCCTGATTATTTTCTAATGTTGCTTGTGTTTTTGCCAATTTCTTTGCTTTTGCTCGAGCAATCGCTGCGGCTACGGCGGCTTTTTTAGGGTCAAGTGCGGTTGAATTTTCTTCTGTTTTTTCTACCGCACTTTTTGTTTTTTCTACTTCATTTTCTGCGGTTTGAGAGTTTGAAATAGCTTCGGTGGTGCTATTTGCTTGCGCAAGTTTTTTCGCTTTTGCTCGAGCAATCGCTGCGGCTACGGCGGCTTTTTTAGGGTCAAGTGCGGTTGAATTTTCTTGTGTTTTTTCTACCGCACTTTTTGTTTTTTCTACTTCATTTTCTGCGGTTTGAGAGTTTGAAAAAGCTTCGCTGGTGCTATTTGCTTGCGCAAGTTTTTTCGCTTTTGCACGCGCAATCGCTGCGGCTACGGCGGCTTTTTTAGGGTCAAGTGCGGTTGAATTTTCTTGTGTTTTTTCTACCGCACTTTTTGTTTTTTCTACTTCATTTTCTGCGGTTTGAGCGTTTGAAATAGCTTCGGCGGTGCTATTTGCTTGCGCAAGTTTTTTTGCTTTTGCACGAGCAATCGCAGCGGCTACCGCTGCTTTTTTCGGGTCAAGTGCGGTTGAATTTTCTTGTGTTTTTTCTACCGCAGTTTTTGTTTTTTCTACTTCATTTTCTGCGGTTTGAGAGTTTGAAATAGCTTCGGCGGTGCTATTTGCTTGCGCAAGTTTTTTCGCTTTTGCACTCGCAAGTGCGGCTGCAACCGCTGCTTTTTTCGCATCGGTTGGCTGAACAGATTGTTCTTGATTTTCGACTTGAGATGCTGCTTGCTGACGAGCTAAACGGCGAGCCTTACGTTGTGCCATTAAATCTGTGTTATCAGGTAAAACTTCCCCTTTTTCTGAGGTTAGTGTTTTAATCTGCGTTGATTCTGTTTCATTGGCTTTTTTCGCTTTCAAGCGTTCGAGTGCCGCCTTGACTGGATCTTCCCCTTTAGTTTGTGCTAATTCTTCACGGCGAGCCTGTGCTGCACGTTGTGAACGTGCTTTACGCTCTTGTTCTTCACGTTCCATCCGTGCTTGTTTTGCTTCAAAGCGAATTTTGGCTTCATCTGATTTCTTTTGTTTTTCTTTTATTTGCCAGATTTTAGCTTTTTCTTGGCGGAAATATTGAATTAGAGGAATATGGCTTGGGCATACGTAGGCGCAAATTCCACATTCAATACAATCTTTGAGGGCGTATTCTTCCGATTTTTTGTGATCTTCACTGCGCGCAAACCAATAAAGTTGTTGTGGCATTAAATTTACTGGGCAGGCATCAGAACAGCTAGAACAGCGAATACAAGCCTGTTCTGCTTCAGGTTCGGCATATTCAAGATAATCTGGAGCAAGTAAACAATTGACAATTTTTGTCACAGGCGCATTGAAGTTTGGAAGCTCTAGTCCCATCATTGGCCCACCCACAAATACAGGAAAATACTTGTCAAATTGATAGCCAACATCGCTCAATATTTGGGAAATGGGTGTGCCAAGACGAACCCAATAATTACCTTTTTCAGCGATTTTATTTCCAGTAAGGGTAACGACACGTTCAATTAAAGGCTCGTCATTTATAACTGCTCTTTTTATTGCAAACATTGTTCCCACATTTTGCATTAATACGCCAATGCTGGACGAACGTGCACCACTTGGCACTTCTATCCCTGTGAGCAAATAAATCAGTTGTTTGGTAGCACCTGAGGGATATTTTGTTGGAATGATCCGAACGCTAATGTCATTTGCTCCCTGTAGTGCTTTGCGGATTGCCTCTATGGCTTCAGGCTTGTTATCTTCAATGGCAATGACAACTTTTTCAGGACGCAATATATAACGTAAAATACGAATGCCTTCTATTATTTCATCAGCGCGTTCACGCATAAGACGGTCATCACAAGTAATATAAGGCTCACATTCTGCACCATTAATAATTAAGAGTTTGACTTTTTGCTCTGCTGACTGAATTTTGGCAGCAGTCGGGAATACCGCACCGCCTAAACCTGCTATACCTGCTTGATAGATTTTGTGGATAAGTTGTTCTGGCGATAGCGTTGAAAAATCATCAATAGGATTACGTTCGATCCATTGATCTAAACTATCTGCTTGTAAATGAATTGTGGGTTCATCAAGACCTGAAGGATGGGTGGCAACATAAGGTTTAATCGATTTAATTATGCCAGAAGTGGGCGCGTGAACTGGCAACATACGCAAGCCATCGCCTTTTGTTAAGGCTTGTCCTTTTAAAACGTAATCGCCCTCTTTTATTAAGAGATTGCCTGTTGTTCCTACGTGCTGTTTGAGTGGAATGTAAAAATCCGTGCCGAGAGGCAGATGGCGTAATGGCTGTGAATTAGATTGAGATTTCATTTCTGGTGGATGAATGCCACCTTTGAAATCCCATAATTTACCGGAATTGAAACGAGATAATACGTCCGCCATTTATTCCCCCACAACCAATTTCTTTTCAAAGCCATCGACATTCATTACTGGAATAACAAGTTTTGCATCAAATTTCCAATCCCAATTATCGATATTTTTTTTCACGGGAATCATTAAAATACAATCTGTCGGGCAGGGCGCAACACAAAGCTCGCAACCCGTGCAAAGATCGGGAATAATCGTGTGCATTGCTTTATTTGTACCAATAATGGCATCAACAGGACAGGCTTGGATGCATTTTGTGCAGCCAATACACATATTTTCATCAATAAAAGCGACTTTCTCGATAGGTTCTTCTACGCCATCCATTGTTGGCACATCAACCCCTAGAATTTCGGCAATTTTTACGATAGTTGTTTGACCACCTGGAATACATTTTGTGATTTCATCGCCATTGCAAATGGCTTCAGCATAAGGCTTACAACCAGGATAACCACATTGCCCACATTGGCTTTGCGGTAAAATAGCATCAATTTTCTCTACGACAGGATCAGCTTCCACTTTGAGCTTAATTGATGCAAAGCCCAAAATTGCACCGAAAATTAAAGCAAGTAGCGTAATTACGATGAATAAAAAAGTCATTATTTCTTTCTTTTTCCTGAAAAATACTGAGACAGCCCAATAAATAAAATTAAGAGAGTTATTATCATTAAAAAGTAAATCATTTTATTACTTTACAAGTCCTGTAAATCCCATAAAAGCGAGGGACATTAAGCCTGCAGTAATTAAAGCAATGGCTGAACCGCGAAAAGTGACTGGTACATCAGCGGCGACTAAACGTTCACGAAGCGCGGCAAAAAGTACCAATACTAAGGAAAAGCCGAGAGATGCACCAAAACCATAAACGACAGATTCTGTTAAATTATGAGCAAGATTTATATTTAATAGTGCGACACCAAGTACTGCGCAGTTTGTGGTTATCAAAGGCAAGAAAATGCCGAGTAAACGATATAATGTTGGACTTGTTTTGTTTATTGCCATTTCGGTAAATTGTACCACTACAGCAATAACTAAAATAAACACTAATGTACGTAAAAAAGTGGCATTTAAGGGAATTAGAATATAGTGATCGACCAAATATGCACAAAGGGAAGCAACAGTTAAAACAAACATTGTTGCTAATCCCATTCCCACAGCCGTTTCAATTTTTTTGGATACGCCCATAAAAGGGCAAAGTCCTAAGAATTTTACCAATACAAAATTGTTAATTAATGCGGTTCCGATAATTAATAAAATATAGTGCGTCATTATTTTTTGCCTTTTGAATAGGGGCGTTATTATCCCTATTTATGGAAGCAAGAACAATAGAAAATTTTGCTAAGGGGAAATGCTAAATAGCGATTTTGGTCTTTATTCATACCACTTTCAATCATTCGGAGATTGTCCCAATTTGGCCAAGAACCAAATTGACTGCCATCGTGATTAAAGGTTGCGGAATCAATTTTTGGCCATACTAGTTGGGGAACTTGTTCTCCATTTATATTTTTATGAATTAAATATAATAACCCCCCTAAAGATCGGCGAGTGTCTTAATGACAAAGATTTGTCTTGTAAACATAGAAATAAAAACTTCTGTCTTTTTTGTGAATAAATTTTTAGTACATAAAGTCTTTAGACTGTTTTGCACTATAACGATGAATGATATTTATCGCACTTTCTTCAGCTTGTCGTCCGAATTTTTTTATTAGGGATTTTTTTAAACGGTATTTAACATTAAGCACCCGTTTTTCTTTCATTTTTTCCAAAATTAAATCATCACTCGTTGAGATTTCATCGACAAGTTGTAATTCAATGGCTTGTTGTCCAAACCAATGTTCGCCTGTTGCGATTTTGTCAATATCTAGGCAAGGGCGATTTTGTGAGACAAACTGTTTGAATAATTTATGTGTTTCTTCCAATTCTTGTTGAAATTTTTGTTTGCCTTTTTCCGTATTTTCGCCCAATACGGTCACTGTACGTTTAAATTCGCCCGCAGTCATTACATCTACATCGACATCGTGTTTTTTCAATAGTCGATGAACATTTGGAATTTGAGCGACAACGCCAATAGAACCGATAACAGCGAAAGGTGCGGATACAATTTTATCGGCAACGCAAGCCATCATATAACCGCCACTTGCAGCCACTTTATCAACGGCAACGGTTAATTTTATGCCTTTTTGTTTTAAGCGAGACAATTGAGAGGCTGCAAATCCATAATTATGCACAATGCCACCAGGACTTTCTAAACGTAGTAATACTTCATCTTCAGGTTTGGCGACATTTAAGATAGCTGAAATTTCTTTGCGAAGTGCGGTTGTTTCTGAGGCTGAAATATCGCCGCAAAAATCTAATACATATACGCAAGCTTTCTTTTCATCTTCTAAAGTATCGCCTTTTTTCAATTTTTCTTTACGTTTTTTAGCATTTTGTTTTTCAGCTTTTTTTTCTGCTTTGGCTTGCTGTTTTAGTTCTTCTTCAGAAAGATTAAAATCACGTAATAAACGAACTTGTTCATTAAATTCTTCTGATAAATCTTTAATTTCTAATTCTCCCGTTTTAGACTTGTTATGTTGGCGATAAGAAATAATCAAACCAACAATAGCAAGAATGAGTAATAAAATTGTTAAAATTTCCAAAATAAAAATTCCATAGCCTGTTAAAATATCGTTCAACATTGTTACTCCCGTTGATATTTAATGGATTAAATTTTCACGACACTGGTTTAGTGTGTAGATCGCCAACATAATAAAACATTGTGATTGTTTTTGCTATTTATAACAAAAAATTTTAAATTAATTCTTACTTTTTATATTTTCATTTTGCTTAATTTGGCATAGCATAAGCGAGTATTTCATTTATA
Organism: Haemophilus sp. HN_Hi10; assembly: GCF_049821985.1. Lineage (NCBI taxonomy): Bacteria > Pseudomonadati > Pseudomonadota > Gammaproteobacteria > Pasteurellales > Pasteurellaceae > Haemophilus > Haemophilus sp. HN_Hi10. The sequence goes on from NZ_CP187495.1 coordinate 1,104,076, forward strand.
CCAAAGGAGCAATTATGAAATTACGTGCTGTTGTATTAGGTCTTGCCACTTTATGCGCAAGTACGGCAACCTTTGCTGGAATGGTTTCTACGTCATCTAACCTTGAGTTTTTAGCGATTGATGGTCAAAAAGCCTCTAAATCTCTCGGAAAAGCTAAGACATTTACTGTAGATGATACCCAAAGCCATCAGGTTGTTGTGCGTCTAAATGAAATTGTTGGTTCAGGATCGAATCAATCTCTTTTTGAATCTAATCCCGTGATTGTGACATTTCAAGGTAATGCTGAAGATTTAGTTATTTCTGCACCAGTTATTCGTAATCTTGACAGTGGCGATAAATTCAATCAAATGCCAAATATTACTGTGAAAACAAAATCAGGTAATGCTATTTCAGCGAAAGTGGATGTGTTAAAACAAGAAGGTTTATTCCCAAGTGCTAATGTGCTAAATGATCTTGCTGAATATAATGCGTCTGGTGCAGCTGCATCAGTTTCTGCATTTGCTACAACAACTTTTGTTAATTCAATGGTTGCTGCTCCAGCAGGTAATGCAAAAGCGAATAAAGGCAAAGTGGTTGTTCAGGGCGAAAATGTTACAGAGCAACAGCTCCAATATTGGTTCCAACAAGCGGATAAAGAAACTCAAACACGTTTCTTAAATTGGGCAAAATCCCATAAATAATGACCGCACTTTATACAATAAAAAGTGAGCCTTGTTGTTCACTTTTCTATTTTGATAAGGATTTGAAATGAATATTCGGTTAAATGCTAAAGTAATTTCTACAATTCCTGTTTTTATTGCCGTAAATATTGCGGCAGTGGGAATATGGTTTTTTGATATTTCTTCGCAATCAATGCCTTTGATTCTCGGCATCATTGCAGGTGGTTTGGTGGATTTGGATAACCGTTTAACTGGACGATTGAAAAACGTATTTTTTACCCTTATTGCCTTTTCTATTTCTTCCTTTATTGTGCAGTTACATATTGGTAATCCTATCCAATATATTGTGTTAATGACGGTGCTGACGTTTATTTTCACTATGATTGGTGCCGTGGGGCAGCGTTATAGTACCATTGCGTTTGGTTCATTAGTGGTTGCGCTTTACACCACATTAACTTATATCCCAGAGGTAAATGTATGGTTTATTAACCCTGTAATGATTTTATGTGGTACTTTGCTTTATAGTGTGGTCGCTATCATTGTTTACCTGTTTTTCCCAAATCGTCCTGTACAAGAAAGTGTCGCTAAAGCGTTTTGTGCGTTGGGCGAATATTTAGATACAAAATCCTGTTTTTTTGATCCTGACGAAGTGGCTGAGATTGAGAAAAAACATCTCAAATTTGCAATGAAAAATGCAAATGTTGTCACGGCATTTAATATTGTTCGCACTGCGCTTTTTTATCGCATTCGAGGGCAACATCGCCATCCGCGTACCCAGAGAATGTTACGTTACTATTTTTCCGCACAAGATATTCACGAACGCGCCAATTCTACGCATTTTGATTATCAACAAATAACGGAAAAACTAAAAAATACAGATTTGATTTTCCGTATTCAACGTTTATTAGAACTACAAGCACAATCTTGTAAAGAAATCACCGCGAGTTTGCGTGAAAATAAACCTTATCATTTTAATGAATGTGTGGAACGTGCGCTTTTAGGCACTTTGCATTCCTTTGAGTTATATCAAACTCAACATACTAATGTGCAAGATGAACTGATTGATATTCAAACCTTGTTAGATAATTTACAGAGTATTAACTGGCAACTTCGCCAGTTAGCACAAGAAACGACGGATACAGAACAATTGGCTCAAATTCATACGGAACAAATCACAGGGTTAAAAAATATCAGTGCGGTGATTTTTAGCCATTTTACTTTTGAATCGCCGTTGTTTCGTCATGCAGTGCGTTTATCTATTGTGGTATTTTTGTGTTGTGCCATTGTTGAGTTTTTCCAATTTAATCTTGGTTATTGGATTTTATTGACCACTGTATTTGTATGTCAGCCAAACTATTCAGCAACTAAAGTACGTTTACGTCAGCGTATTATTGGCACGATATTAGGTGTAGTGGTGGGGTCATTATTACCTTATTTAAATCCAACCTTAGAATTAAAACTGGGTCTTGTGGTGCTTACAAGTACGTTGTTCTTTTTCTTCCGTAGTAATAATTACAGTTTCTCGACCTTTTTCATCACATTACAAGTCTTGCTGAGTTTTGATGTCATGGGATTTGATACGGCAGCTGCGTTAATGCCTCGTTTACTCGATACTTTGCTTGGTGCAGCGATTTCATGGTTTGCCGTTTCTTATTTATGGCCAGATTGGAAATATTTGCAACTTGATAAAGTGAGTCATCAAGCATTGCGTAGCGATGCGGTGTATTTATTGCATATTATTAGCCAATTGCAATTTGGTAAAAGTGATGATCTTAAATATCGCATAGCACGTCGCAATGCCCATCAATATGCAGCCGCACTGAGTGCAACTCTTTCTAATATGAATAATGAACCAGTGAAATACAAGGCATATTTACAGAAAGGTTTTGATTTGCTCAAGCTTAATTATTCTTTATTAAGCTATATTTCTGCCCTTGGTGCTTATCGCGACAGAATGAAAAATTTGCAACAGACCGCACAGTTTTTATCTGGTTTTTATCCTGTGGCGAAGAAAATTATTTATACCTTAGAACACATTGAAGAAATCCCCGAAGCTATTTTTAGCCAACAGCAAGAAAGTATCGAAACACATTTAAAGGAATTGGAAAAACAAGAGATGACTGGGGAAGAACGCACCGTCTTTAGTTTACCGTATCAGCAATTAAATTTGATTACGCAACTATTGCCACAACTTTATGGGTATTTTAAGAAAGAGATAAACTGTCAGAACATAGGGGCGTTATAAAGATAAAAGTGCGGTTGATTTTTGAGAGGTTTTTAAAACGCTTTGAAAATTGACCGCACTTTATTTTTTATTAAGCAATAACACTGACGAATTAGTTATCATTGCCCCATATTTTTCACTGATTTTAGGAAACCTTGGGCGGTATCAAACACAGAGGATTTTCCCTGTGCCTGTAAAATCATATCGGACATTTCACGGAATGCTCCTTTTCCTCCATTAGTAGAAAGTACATGATCAACAGTATTCTTTACATAAATAGGGGCATCAGCCACAGTAAAAGAAGTTCCACACGCTGCAAAGGCGGGGAGATCTACGCTATCATCGCCAATATAAGCGGTCTGATCGGCGGTGACGCCTGCTTGTTTCATAAGATCAAAACAAGCGGTTTCTTTTTCAAGTTTGCCAAGAAAGAATAATTTAATACCAAGATCGGCAATGCGACGACGTAAAATAGGAGAGTCGCGACCAGAAAGCACTGCCACTTGAATACCTGCATCCATCAGCATTTTTATGCCTAAACCATCGCGAACATGAAAACTTTTGATGGCTTCACCATTGGCATCATAATGAAGTTGTCCATCAGTGAGTACACCATCTACATCAGTAATGACAAATTTAATATTTTCTAATTTTTGTTGCATTGGGATTCCTTAGCTTGAAAATTCGACTAAACCCACCACGTGATTTTCATTATTAACAACCACTAGCGAGTGAATTTTTTTCGCTTTCATAAAGTCTTCTGCTTTTGATAAAAATTCGTCTTGATGAATAGTTTTTGGTGAACTTGTCATAAAGTCTTTGGCTGTTTTATTCAGCGTTTCTGCACCATTGGCTGTAAGCGCACGGCGAATATCGCCATCCGTGATAATGCCTTTAAGTTGTTCATTTTCCATCACTAAGGCAACGCCCATTCGCCCTTCATTCATCACGGTCAGACAATCTGTAAAATTGGTATTGGGTAAAATTGTTGGTAGGCGAGTTTGCATTTGATCTTTCACTTTACATAATAAACGACGACCAAGACTGCCACCTGGATGGAATTTGGCAAAGTCAGCTGGTTGGAAATTGCGTGCCGTAATAAGCGATACGGCGAGCGCATCACCAAGCGCAAGCGTCACAAGTGCGGAGGTTGTTGGTGCGAGATTATTTGGACACACTTCACGCTCAACAGTTATATCTAGAACATAATCTGCATGGCGTGCGAGCGTGGAATTTTTGTTACTCGTCACAGCAATAATTTTATTACCGAAATTTTTTAAACTTGGAATCAGTTTATTGACATCATCGGTTTCGCCGCTATAGGAAATTAACATCACGATATCAATTGGTTTTAACATACCTAAATCGCCGTGGAAGGCTTCTGTTGGATGTAAAAAGAAACTTGGTGTACCCGTAGAGGCAAAGGTAGCCACCATTTTTTTGCCGATTAAACCCGATTTTCCTATCCCTCCGATTACCAAACGTCCTTCGCAAGCAAGGATTAAATCCACGACTTGATTAAAATCCTCGCCTAAACGCTGGCTGAGTTGCAAAAGTGCGTTACTTTCCACTGAAAGGGAATCCTGTGCAATTTTTAGATAGTTCATTTTTCTTCCTAAAAGTGCGGTTGAAATTGGCATTATTTTAGCGGAATCATAAAAAAATACGAATGAAAAATTAGGCAATTATTGTTTATAAGATTGATGAAGCAATATTCAAAAATTGGGGATTTTATTGACCGCACTAGTGATTGCCCCTATACTACGTGCCGAGTTGGTTAGACAATCGCTGGTTTATTGAAGCCCTTAACCGTATTTATACGACCTAGTGGGACAAGTAAACGAGAGGAAAGTCCGAGCTACACAGGGCAGAGTGCCGGATAACGTCCGGGCGGCGTGAGCCGACGACCAGTGCAACAGAGAGCAGACCGCCGTGTAAACGGTAAGGGTGAAAGGGTGCGGTAAGAGCGCACCGTGCCGTTGGTAACAACGTGCAGCAGGGTAAACTCCACTCGTAGCAAGACCAAATAGGAACTCAATGGGTGGCCCGTCCAGAGTTCGGGTAGGTTGCTTGAGCGGCAGAGCAATTTGTCGCCTAGAGGAATGATTGTCCACGACAGAACTCGGCTTATCGACCAACTCAAAACGCTTGTAAAAATGACCGCACTTTAGTTTGTTTTTCGGAATAGATTAAAGTGCGGTTATTTTTTGACGAATATTAAATTATTTTTCGTTTAATACACGTGGAAATAAAATATTATTTTCCAAATGAATATGATGCATTAAATCATCAATAAATTCATTAATACCGCTATATAAGGCTTTCCAACTGAAACAAGCATCTGCTGGTAGCGTGCAGTTATTAGTAAGGGATTTGATCACTTCCACATCTTGTCCTGCTTCATCGTGTTCCATTTCCATTACACGAATTGGCATTGAGGCCATAGCATAATTCCCCATTTTGATCATTGGGAACAAAATTTGTTCTTCTTTCATTAAATGCTGGCTAAGTTCAGCATAAATTTTTTCTAACTGTGCGGTTACGCCTATAGGACAGTCATCACGATCACCATGTACATTTTCTACTTTCTCCGCCAATGTAATTAATTCAGGGAGTTGTTCACGGTGGCGATTATGAAAACGAGTAATAATGTGATCGATCATCTCCGCATAAGATGCCGAAGTCCAATCTTTATCATTATTTTCTGCTTTACTTTGTTGTAAATCAGTTAAACGTTTTTCAATTTCAGCAAGGTTAAGATTCTTTTGTTGTGCTGCGACTTCTAATAATACAGAACCTCCGCAGCAAAAATCTAAATCATATTCACGAAAAATTTTAGTTGCACCTGGAATTGAAACAGCGAGTTCGCTAAGTTTTTGTTGGGCAAAAGACATAAATCACTCCTATATTGATTAGTAAAAATAAATCCGATAAAAATGGTAGGATATTTTTCTGATTATGAAAAGTAGAGAAATTTATTTATTGATTAAATTATGATTTAAATCAATAAAAATACCTCATAATAATCAGCTAAAAATTTATGGTTATTAATATAAATAGGATTAATTATCACTAATGAGCTAGTCTTATATTCATTATGTATTTTTTTATATAATTGATTTTTAAGAATTTAGGAAAATACTGATTTTCATCAATATTATTGATTGTGTTTATGAAGTGAAATCTTTTAGAATGACGACAAATCAAATTTAACGCATAACTCCGAGCTTGTTTAGCCTAAGTTTCACAAGAAATACGGTGGCAAGCCAATAACGCGCTACGTTATTCAGGGATACGCTGGAAACGGTTTATCCTCTCCATATTTAGAAAGGTGTAAAATGCAATCCATTCCTATCAAGAACGTAGGAGAGTCTCGCTTAGTCGATCCTTTCCAACGTCAATATTACTATCTACGACTGTCGATTACCGATCAGTGTAATTTTCGTTGTACCTATTGTTTACCTGATGGTTATCAACCCGAAGCTAACAAACCAAGTTTCTTAACTTTAAAAGAAATCACCCATCTTGCTCAAGCCTTTGCTGAAATGGGCACAGAGAAAATCCGTTTAACGGGTGGCGAACCGACTTTACGCAAAGATTTTATTTCTATTGCTGAAAGCATTGCTAATATTGATGGCATTCGTCAATTAGCCGTCACGACAAACGGCTATCGCATGGCAAAAGATGTGGCTGATTGGAAGCAAGCAGGGATTACGTCTATTAACGTCAGTGTTGATAGCCTTGATCCCAAAATGTTCCATCAAATTACAGGTATCAATAAATTTGATGACGTGATGCGTGGTATCGATCGTGCATTTGAAGTGGGCTACAACAAAGTCAAAGTTAATTCAGTTTTGATGAAAAATCTGAATGATAAAGAATTTGAACAATTTCTCGCTTGGGTTAAAGATCGCCCAATTCAAATGCGCTTTATTGAGTTGATGCAAACGGGCGAAATGGATAGTTTCTTTGATAAATTCCATCTTTCTGGACAAGTATTGGCGGATAAATTGCTTAAAAATGGTTGGACATTACAGCATAAGTCTCACACTGATGGCCCTGCTAAAGTCTTTACGCATTCTGATTATACTGGCGAAATTGGTTTAATTATGCCTTATGAAAAGAATTTCTGCGCAAGTTGCAATCGTTTAAGAGTGTCAGCAAAAGGTAAACTTCATCTTTGTTTATTTGGCGAAGAAGGCATTGAATTACGTGATTTATTGCAGTCGCACGAACAGCAAGGTATTTTACAGGCTCGTATTTTTGCCGCACTTCAAGGCAAACGTGAACATCATTATTTGCATATCGGCGATACTGGTGTAAGAAATCATTTAGCGTCTATTGGTGGTTAAAAAAAGTGAAATGAATAGCAATATTCATCTGCTTTTTTGTCGCTTATTTAAAACATTCAATATTTTAACCGCACTTTTATTATATTATGACTACATTTACACATATCAATTCTCAAGGCGAAGCCAATATGGTGGATGTTTCTGCTAAAGCGGAAACTGTTCGTGAAGCTCGTGCTGAAGCCATTGTAACTATGTCAAAAGAAACTCTTTCCATGATCGTGGAAGGTAAACATCACAAAGGCGATGTATTTGCTACTGCTCGTATTGCGGGTATTCAAGCCGCAAAACGCACTTGGGAGCTTATCCCACTTTGCCATCCATTGTTACTTTCTAAAGTAGAAGTGAATTTAGAACCATTACTTGAAACCAACCAAGTTCGCATTCAATCTCTTTGCAAATTAACTGGAAAAACTGGCGTAGAAATGGAAGCACTAACTGCGGCAAGCGTAGCAGCCTTAACCATTTACGATATGTGTAAAGCTGTGCAGAAAGACATTGTGATTGAGCACGTTCGCCTGTTAGAAAAGAGCGGTGGAAAATCAGGTCATTTTATTGCGGAGGAAAAATAAGATGTTAAATGTTTTATTTTTTGCTCAAACTCGTGAATTAATTGGCATTGATGCCATTCAATTAGAAGATGATTTTGCCACTGCGGAAGCGGTGCGTGAACACCTTGCTCAAAAGGGCGATAAATGGGCATTGGCACTGGAAAAAGGTAAACTTTTAGTGGCAATTAATCAAACCTTAATGCCTTTAGAAAGTGCGGTAAAAAATGGCGATGAAATTGCCTTTTTCCCACCAGTAACAGGGGGCTAAATGACGGATATTCAAATTGCGGTACAAGAACAGCCTTTTGATCAAAATGCCGTTTATCAATGGCTTTCTGAGCAACATTCAATTGGTGCAACGGTTATATTTGTTGGCAAAGTACGCGATCTTAATTTAGGCGATGTAGTATCTAGTTTGTATTTAGAACATTATCCCGCAATGACTGAAAAAGCGTTGAATGAAATTGTTGCACAAGCGAAAGCGCGTTGGGATATTCAACGTGTATCGGTAATTCATCGTGTTGGGCTTTTACAAACTGGCGATGAAATTGTTTTAGTGGGGGTAAGTTCCGCACATCGTGGAGATGCCTATCATGCCAATGAATTCATTATGGATTTTTTAAAATCTAAAGCACCATTTTGGAAAAAAGAACAAACCAATCAAGGCGAGCGTTGGATTGAAGCAAGAGAGAGTGATAAAGAAGCATTAGAAAAATGGTAATAGCTTATCTGCACCCTAATTCATTAAGGTGCAGATTAAATATTTTCATTTATGTTATTTTGATAACGCGCCACTTCCCCAAGTTTGCACTTCTTCAGGGCGGTTTATTTGAAGCAAGAAACGTTTGTTGGGCTGCGCTTGCGGTTGAATTTCTTTTTCTGCTGGTGTGGAGAAAGAAATCCCACCTTTTAGCAACTGCTGAACGCTACCCGTATTAAATACCGCACCTTTCCAGCCTAAGCTAAAGTCGTAGCCTGATGCGATCCAAAATTCTGTGTTTTGTCGAACAAGATGGCTATATTTCGGCATAATGGCAATATGCACTAATACACGATCACCAAGACTATTAAGTTCAAATTTCTTCACTGTGCCAACTTCTACACCTCGATAAAGAATTGGCGAACCTTCACTTAAATTCATCGCATCACGCGTTTCTAAAATAAACGGCGTGCCATTGCTAAATTTATTACGTTGTGGTGCTGTTTGCGCTAAATTAAATTGTGTTTTTGTGTTGCCATTACCAATTTCAATATCAATATAAGGTTGTAATAAACTATCAAGGTTATCTATTCCACCTGCCGAAATTTGTGGCGAGATTATCGTAAAATTAGCCCCCTCTTTTGCAATTATATTCATATAATTTGGATTTATTAGGGCTTTTGCAGTGATGCGTTTCGCTTTTGCATCAAGCTGAATGCTGTCAATTTGCCCCACATCTAAGCCTAAATAGCGCAGATTCATTCCTTTGCTAAGATTAGTTGCATCATCTGTGATTAACGTGATGACAAACCCGATGGATTTTGCATAACTTTCATTTGCATAAAGTGTTCGATTATTGCCTGAACCGCCATTATCAAAGCTAATCGCCCCTTTTAAGGAACGTGCAAGTGGCGTTGCTTGAATACTAATACCTTTTGGACTGACATCTATTTTTGCCGCACTTTCTACCCAAAAACGGCTTTTATCTGTCAATAAATGTTGATAAGCAGGATAAATATAAATGTCTACATCAAAGTTATTTGTTTTAGGTTTAATACTTAAAATTTTTCCTACTTCAAATTGACGATATAGTACAAGAGAGCCTTTATCAATGCTTGGTAAGGTTTGGGTGTGTAAGGTTATCGTTGGCGTAAGAATATTTCCTGTGATGCCATGTTCAGCATTGCTGATATTTTGATAAAGCGGATAACTGGTTTTAGCTTTTCCCAAAGCTTGTTTTGCCAGCACTCGAACGCCGCCTTGTAACCATTTTTCTGGTGTCGCGGATTCAAAACGCAATCCATCTAATCCAACGCTTATATCAAAATTGGTTGCTGCCACAAATTGTGTATCTTCGTGAATTAAATTGCGGTATTCAGAGGCAATTGCTGCTTTAAATTGTACGCCATTTACATCTATTGTTTGTGAAACAATTTGCCCAATTATCATATTGTTATAAAACACATTTTGCCCTTCGCTTACACCATAATTTTCAGGCGCAGTAAGGGTTAAAACTAACGTGTTAGGCGCATTGAGTAATAATTCATTTTCTTTAATCACGTTAAATTGATGTTTAGTTTCGCCGTCTCCCGCAATCACATCAAAATATTCGCCACGAAAGAATTTTTTTGGTTCTGCTAAATTGCCAAGATCCATTTTTTTATTGCGTAGGACAATTTTGCTATTCGCTTTAAACAAAGAGGCTTGGTTTGGATCTATCAATAAACTGCCCTCTAAAATTTCATCGTTATTTTCTACCGCACTTAGCTTGGCGAGAATCCCTATAGCATTATCTTGAGAATAAACTTCCGTTTGCCCTGCAATAAGAGCGGAAGAGGCAGGAATTGTTACCTTAATTTCAATCCCACGTTTAGCTGCTTTTAAATTGGTATAGAGCGTGAAATGACTATTTTCATCTGCTTTTGGGCTGTCAGCTGGAGAGTCAAAAGAAACCGCCCCCTGTACAACTGCATTTAAACTTTCTACATTTAGGTTTAAGCCTGCTGGGCTAATGTTCGCGTTAATGCCACTAATATTCCAAAAGCGTGAATCTTTTTTCACAAACTTGGCATAGGCTTTATCAATGACCACATCTATTTCTACTTTATTGTTTTTATTAATACGGTAATCATAGATTTTTCCTACAGGTAATTTTTTAAAATACACAGACGCACCAATAGAAATCGAACCTAAATCATCAGAAATTAAGTGAATCAATAAATCTCCCGCAGAAACTTGCGCAATAGGACCTTGTTCTTCTGCTATAAATTCATCTTCACGATCGCCATCACCCGGTTGAAGAGTAATGTAATTACCTGACACGAGAGAATCTAATCCTGAAATGCCTGCAAGTGAAACATTTGGTTGCACAAGCCAAAATTTTGTATTTTCACGCAAAATACTTGATGCTTCAGGATTGATATTGGCTACAACTTCCACTTTTTGCAGGTTATCAGTGAAATGAACTTCTTTTACTATGCCAATTTGTAATCCTTGATAACGAATTTGAGTTTTATCCGCAACGATACCTGAACCATTGGTAAAAGTAATCGTAATGCTAGTACCGCGTTCTTTCACAATTTGGAAGAATAAAATTGCCCCGATACATAATGCGATAAAAGGCAATAGCCAAAAAGGCGAAATGCGTTTTGTTTTACGTAAGTTCGCTGTTATTTCTTGACATTTTTCTTCTATTGAGGAGGAATTATTTTTCTCTGTCATAAATTTTCCAAATTAATTTGCTATCAAATTGTGAGGTGGAAAGCATAGTGCAAAATACGGCTGCACCAAAATAAAATGCGCCTGGCCCTACGGTAAAATTAATGATTTCTCCGCGTGTGACAAGCGACATCATTAAGGCTAATACAAATAAATCAAGCATAGACCAGCGTCCAACAAAATGTACTAGATGCAATAAACGCATTTGCCATTTAATAGAATGTTGCCATTTAAAATGCACGCAAGCAAGTAAGTAAAGCATAATAAAAATTTTGCTGATAGGCACGAAAATACTGGCAAAAAATACAACAAAAGCAACAAAATAACTACCTGATTTAACAAATGAAATAACCCCAGAAATTAAAGTATCTTCAGATAATGCGCCTGTTAAATAAATGCCAGATATAGGTAATAAATTTGCAGGAAAAAGCATAATAATCCCTGCAATTAAGGTTGCCCAAGTTGCTTGTAATTTTAGCTTATCCGATGTATTAAGAGGCGATTGGCAGCGGGGACAACAAATTTTTTGTTGATGATCGTAATGGATAGATTTTTGCGTGAATGTGTAATGGCAAGCAGGACATAATTCAACAGCTTGTTTTGTATAAACTGAAGTGCATTCAGGATAAAATTCCTGCCATAAGGCGGAAAGATTAAGTTTGATAAAAAGCAGCGTAGTTAAAAGTGCGGTAAAAATAAAAGGAATTAAATAAATATTAATTTCTAATGTTGCATATTCGCGTACTTTAAATATGGTTACTCCGAGTGCCACTAAATAAACATCAAACATTACCCAAGCTTTAATGTAACCAAGAAATAGTAAAACACTACGAGGTTTTATCTGAAAAATCTTAGCCAGCCAAAGCATAATAACTAAAAGTGCAAACGTAATCGGCATTACTACTGCACAAATAAAGATCATAAACGCAGTGTATTCATAACCACCCACTGCCATTTTCCAAATGCCATCCCAAATAGAGGCATCAATTTTAATACCCAATAAATGTAAACTTAATAAGGGGTAATTCAAGGAAAAGGGCATTAATATCAAAATAGATAATGCAATCATTGCACAACGATGTAATGACCACCTCGTACCACTTGCTAATAGATGATGACAACGTGGGCATTCGGCTTGTTCATTTGATTGAAGAATAGAAGGCACGTTAATGCAAGCATCACATTCTGTGCATTTTAAAATTTTAAATGGAGGCGAAGTTAGCTTTGTTTTAGGCACGCTTGTGGTCTTTCTTTATAAATCAAAAACGTGCCATTCTATCGTTGTTTTAACGTATTTGTGAAGTCTTGGCGTTATTTTTGTGTGAAATTTATTCAGCATAACGGGATCCGTTGTTAATTTTGTAAAAAGTGCGATAAACTAGGCAAATCTTTATTTTATTAATGCCTCAAGGATATAACTATGACTGACACACAATTATCATCTCAAGTTACAGATGTGCAAACGGAAGTGCAAAAATTAACCAACGCAAAAGCTATCATTACTTATTTAGCAGAAAAATTTCCTCTTTGCTTTGTTTTAGAGGGCGAAGCAAAACCATTAAAAATAGGTTTATTTCAAGATTTAGCTGAAGCATTACAAGATGATGAACGCGTAAGTAAAACCCAATTGCGTCAGGCTCTTCGCCAATACACATCAAATTGGCGTTATTTATATGGCTGTCGTGAAGGTGCAGTGCGTGTTGATTTACAGGGTAATCCTGCGGGTGTATTAGATGCAGAACATGTTGCTCACGCTGCACAGCAACTTGCTGAAGCGAAAGCACGTTTTGCGGAAAAACGTAAAGCAGAAGCCGCAGCTAAAAAAGCACAACAAAAAAAGCATCTGCGTAAACCAGCGAATAAAAACCTTAAAAAAGAGAGTAAATTATCACTAAGTGCGGTTGATTTTTCACAAATTTCTGTTGGTTCTGTTGTGAAAGTTAAAGCTGGAGATAATGCTAAAAAAGCAACAGTGGTAGAAGTATTAAAAGATTCAGCACGTGTTGAACTTGAAAACGGTTTGATTATGAACGTTGCTGCAGATCGTTTATTTGCTTAATAAATGAAAATTGACTCGGAAATGGTTATGAAATTTAAAATGTCAAAAAATGTGATTTGTTATGCGTGGTTATCGGTATGTTTGAGCAGTGCAATTCCTGCATTTGCTGTACAACCTAAGTTAAAGCCAAGTGACATTAGTACTCCAGCGATAAGTGAAGAAAACCAGCTGGCAACTAAGCGTGCAACGACGAGATTAACTCAATCCCATTATCGTAAGATTAAATTAGATGATGATTTTTCCGAGAAAATTTTTGATCGTTATATTAAAAATTTAGATTTTAGCCACAATACTTTTTTGCAGTCTGATATAGACGAACTTCGTCAAAAATATGGTAATAAGTTAGATGATCAGTTAAATCAAGGCGATCTTTCTGCTGCGTTTGAGATTTATGATGTAATGATCAAACGTCGTTATGAACGTTATACTTATGCGTTATCTTTATTAGATAAAGAGCCTGATTTAAATGGTCAAGATCAAATTGAAATTGATCGTGAAAAAGCGGCTGCTCCACAAACTGAAGCTGATGCGAATAAACTTTGGAATGCTCGCGTAAAAAATGACATTATTAATCTTAAATTAAAAGATAAAAAATGGTCAGAAATCAAAGCAAAACTTACAAAACGCTATAATTTAGCCATTCGTCGTTTAACGCAAATAAAAGCAGACGATATTGTTCAAATTTATTTGAATGCTTTTGCGCGTGAAATTGATCCTCACACCAGTTATCTTTCCCCAAGAACAGCGAAAAGTTTTAATGAAAGTGTGAATCTTTCCTTGGAAGGCATTGGGGCTACTTTACAATCAGAAGATGATGAAACTAGCATAAAATCTCTTGTACCTGGTGCGCCAGCGGAACGTAGTAAAAAACTGCATCCTGGGGATAAAATCATTGGCGTTGGGCAAGCAACAGGCGATATTGAAGATGTTGTTGGTTGGCGTTTAGAAGATTTGGTAGAAAAAATTAAAGGGAAAAAAGGCACTAAAGTTCGCTTGGAAATTGAGCCTGCTAAAGGGGGAAAATCACGTATTATTACTTTGGTGCGTGATAAAGTCCGTATTGAAGATCAAGCGGCTAAACTAACTTTTGAAAAAGTGTCAGGAAAAAACATTGCGGTAATAAAAATTCCAAGTTTTTATATTGGACTAACCGAAGATGTCAAAAAACTACTGGTTAAATTAGAAAATCAAAAAGCTGAGGCTCTAATTGTTGATTTACGTGAAAATGGCGGTGGTGCATTAACGGAAGCCGTGGCATTAAGTGGTTTATTTATTGCTGATGGCCCTATTGTGCAGGTTCGCGATGCTTATCAGCGTATTCGTGTTCACGAAGATGATGATGCTACGCAACAATATAAGGGGTTATTATTTGTGATGATTAATCGTTACAGTGCTTCCGCATCAGAAATTTTTGCTGCAGCAATGCAAGATTATCGTCGAGGTATTATCATCGGGCAAAATACTTTTGGTAAAGGTACGGTGCAACAGAGTCGATCGCTAAATTTTATCTATGATTTAGATCAGAGTCCGTTGGGTGTTTTGCAATATACTATTCAAAAATTTTATCGAGTTAATGGTGGTTCAACCCAATTAAAAGGTGTTGCAGCCGATATTAATTTCCCCGAAATTATAGATGCGAAAGAATATGGGGAAGATAAAGAAGATAATGCGCTTGCTTGGGATAAAATCCCATCAGCGAGTTATATGGAAGTAGGAAATATCGATGATATTAATAATGCAGTAAATATTCTAAATGAAAAACATCTTGCTCGTATTGCTAAAGATCCTGAATTTGTTGCATTGAATGAAGAATTGAAAGTGAGAAATGAACGCCGAGAACGAAAATTTCTATCATTGAATTATAAAATGCGTAAAGCAGAGAATGATAAAGATGATGCAAGACGTTTAAAAGATTTGAACGAACGTTTTAAACGTGAGGGTAAGAAAGCGTTGAAAGATATTGATGATTTGCCGAAAGATTACGAAGCACCAGATTTCTTCTTAAAAGAAGCTGAAAAAATGGCAGCTGATTTCGTTATCTTTAATTCAGATCAGAAAATTAATCAAGCAAACAGCCTATCCGAAGAAAAAACGGAAAGTAAAAAATAAATACTAAATGATTTTGACCGCACTTTGTTTGAGAAAAGCAACAAGTGCGGTTATTTTAATAAAGGTTTAGGAAATGGTAGTGTTTAAAAGCACCTTAAAGTTATCATTATTCGCCTTATCATTATCTATGATGATGTCGGGTTGTGTTTTAGCCGATTTGAGCAAAAATGACCAATCTAAATCATTGAACGGCATTAATCTTTCCCATTTGTCACTAGCGGAAAGAAAAGAGCTTGAAGAAGCCATTTATGCGGATCAGCAACGTTTAACGGAAGAAAAACAAACATTGCTTAATATGACGCTAACACACGAAATAGGCGATCATAAGTTACAATTTAAGCCCTTACTCGCGCGTTTATATGCTTCTCGTAAATATGCCCCGTTATGGACTGACAATGCGGCAGCTCGTCAATTGTTACGTGATTATGCGGCAATGGTGGCAAGCGGTATTTCAAAATCGTCGGCAACTTCACTAGAAACATTGGCATTGGTAGAACAACAAGGCGGATTGGTTTATGATGTGTTATTAAGTGATATTTTGTTAGATTACTTATATTACACACAAAATGTTCGTTCTCAAGCATCTAATTGGTTGTATTCATCTGCTCAGTATCAAGCACAACAGCCTGAAAATGATCATATTCAACGCTGGTTAAGTGCGGTGGAAAATAATCAACTTCTTGATTTCATACAAAGTTTAGCGGGAGAAAATCATTTATATCGCCAAACAGTTCAATCATTGCCGATGTTTATTCCGACTTCTAAAGAATCAAATATTGCTCAAAAACTGGCAATGAATGCACAGCGTTTACGCGTAATTCCTGATTTTCATAATGGGATTTTTGTGAATATTCCAAGCTATAAATTACAGTATTATCGTGATGGCGATTTAATTTTAGAATCTCGGGTAATTGTTGGCAAAAATTCGCGCCGAAC
This sequence comes from Haemophilus sp. HN_Hi10, assembly GCF_049821985.1. NCBI lineage: Bacteria > Pseudomonadati > Pseudomonadota > Gammaproteobacteria > Pasteurellales > Pasteurellaceae > Haemophilus > Haemophilus sp. HN_Hi10. The sequence continues at coordinate 1,120,381 of NZ_CP187495.1, forward strand.
ACCTGTAATGTATAGCAAATTAAGTAATGTAGTTGTAAATCCGCCTTGGAATGCGCCAATTCGCTTAATTAATGAAGATTTACTGCCAAAAATGAAAGCCGATCCAAATTATATTACGGAGCATAATTATTCAATTTTAGATAATCAAGGCAATGTTGTTGATCCTGCTTCTATTGATTGGGAATCTATTGGTAATAAATTTCCTTATCGAGTTCGACAAGCGGCTGGCGATAGTGCATTAGGTAATTATAAATTTAATATGCCAAGTTCTGATGCAATTTATTTACACGATACGCCAAATCACGGCTTGTTTAATCGTAAAAATCGAGCGTTAAGTTCTGGCTGTGTACGCATTGAAAAATCAGATCAATTGGCAAGTATTTTATTAAAAGAAGCAGGTTGGACAGAAACTCGAAAAAATACAGTATTAGCAAGTAAAAAAACCACTTCTGCGCCGATACGCTCGGATAATCCTGTCTTTTTATATTATGTTACTGCGTGGATTGAAAACGGAAATATTGTAAATTTACCTGATATTTATGGTTATGATCGTCAGATTAATCTTGCTGAGATTAATTGGGATCTCGTAAAAAAATATCTTCAATAAAATAAGGGAGCTATAATGAATTATGTGGATCAGAATAAACGAAAATGGTTATCGCTGGGCGGTATTGCGTTAGGAATATCTATTTTACCAAATTCTGTATTAGCAATGGTTTCAACACCTAAACCTCGTATTTTAACTTTCCGCAACATTAATACGGGCGAAAGATTAAGTGGCGAGTTTTCTTTAGCAAAAGGTTTTTCGCCTGCGATGTTAAAAAAATTGGATTATTTAATGCGTGATAAAAGGACAAATCAAGTGCATAAAATGGATCCAAATTTATTCCATAAATTTTATAATATCCAAACTAATTTAGGCTTACGCAATGCTGAAATTGAAGTAATTTGTGGTTATCGTTCAGCCGCTACTAATGCAATGCGTCGTCGCCAAAGTCGTGGCGTAGCGAAAAATAGTTATCACATTAAAGGAAAAGCCATTGATTTTCGTATTGCGGGTGTGCCTTTGATTAAAGTGAAATCTTCTGCGGAAAGTCTGCGAAATGGTGGCGTGGGTTATTATCCAACCAGTAATTTCATTCACGTAGATACAGGCCCTGTGAGAACTTGGAAAGGCGTGTAAAACAAATGTAAAATTAACCGCACTTTTGTGCGGTTTTTCATTGGAAAAGAAATGTTATTTGACAGCCATCTTCATTTAGACCAACTCTCTGACGAGAATATTCAGCAAACACTTGCTCATTCAAAGATTATAGGTATGCTTGCGGTGAGTACTAATCTCAACAGTGCTAAAAAACTGCTGAATTTAAAACAGACTTACCCAAAGAAACTTTATATTGCAGCTGGTTTTCATCCTGAACAGCAATTACCTAGTTTAGAAGAACAAAAAGAATTATTTCAATGGATTGACGAACATCATTCCTTAATTTCTGCCATTGGCGAGGTGGGCTTGCCACATTATTCTAAACGAGAAAATCCGAATTTAGATTACGCACCTTACATTGAATTACTAGAACGATTTATTCTGATCGCGAAAAAATGGGATTTACCGTTAAATTTGCATATTGTACATAACGATGTAGAGATTGCCCTTGAATTATTGCAGAAACATAATATTCAATTTGCCCATTTTCATTGGTTTAAGACAGATGAAAAATCTTTTCAGAAATTTTTATCTACACCCTATTTTGCAAGCCTAACGCCTGATATTTTATGGAATCCTAAAACCCAATATGTCGCACAACATTTACCCCTAAATCGCTTGATGATTGAAACGGACAGCCCTTGGCAACACGAGGGATTTGAAAGTGCGGGCATTTCTGAACAATTATTGGCAGTATTGCAAAAACTAGCTGAATTAAAATCTTTGCCATTACATTCTGTTCAAAATCAACTGTTTTTGAATACTCAACAATTTTATCGATTATAAGGAGTAAAAATGAATATTGAAATTATCCCTGTTACTGCATTCCAACAAAATTGTTCTTTGATTTGGGATGATGACAAAAATGCCGCAATTATTGACCCAGGTGGCGAAGCCGAACGCCTAATTCAACGCATTGAAGAACTGAATTTAAATCTCAAAGTGATTTTAATTACTCACGGTCATTTAGATCACGTTGGTGCTGCAATGCAATTAAAACAACATTTTGGCGTTGAAATTTGGGGGTCTCAAGAAGAAGATAAATTTTTATTTGAGAGTTTACCCGAACAAGCCCAACGTTTTGGCTTACCAAATATTGAAGCTTTTTTGCCTGATCGTTGGTTTAATCAAGAGGGCGAAATTTTAAAATTAGATGGCTTTAATTTCGAGATTTTACATTTACCAGGACACACACCAGGGCATATCGGTTTTATTGAACACGAGAAAAAAGTGGCATTTACAGGCGATGTATTATTTCAAGGTGGTATTGGTCGTACCGATTTCCCTCGAGGCGACTATGAAACATTGATTTCTTCAATCCGAACAAAATTACTCCCATTAAATGACGATCTTATTATTATTGCTGGGCATGGATCTTACACAACCATTGGGCAAGAAAAGCAGACCAATCCATTTTTAAATCCTAAAACCTAAATTCTTGGAGGTTATTGATCGCTCAATTGCCAACTGAAAAATAAATGATCAATTAGCCTAAAAGTGCGGTAAATTTTTTCCACGATTTTTATTTGATTTCCAAAAATGTGAAGTGGATCACATTTTTTGGCATTATTTTCTATTATAATTAATGCCCTTAATTATTTTCTTGACAAAGGAGCAAAACAATGAAAATCATTAAGCAAGCAAGCAAGCAAGCAAGCAAGCAAGCAAGCAAGCAAGCAAGCAAGCAAGCAAGCAAGCAAGCAAGCAAGCAAGCAAGCAAGCAAGCAAGCAAGCACTAATAAAAGCTTAACCCGCCTTTCTTTAATCAGCCTATTTATTTCCACTTCTTTTTATTCTATTCAATCTTTTGCTGACGATCCAAAATGGACACCAGAGTATGGAACTGTCCCTAGTGGTACAGCTTTTGGCGTGGCATTGGGTGATGAAAGCCAAGTATTAAATCAATCTAACGGGAAACCGTCTCACGCTTCCGTAGCAATTGGAGGTTTGGCTAAAGCTCAAAATTTGGGTTCAATAGCAATTGGTTATAAATCTGAAGCAGGACTGGATAATGCGACCACAGGCGAACAAGGCGATGCGTTTAGTTATGCTATTGGGCGTGAAGCTAAAGCACCAAAAAGTGGTTTAGCATTTGGTAGTTCAGCTGAAGCTCTAGGTAATGAAGCTATTGCTATTGGTACACATTCATATAGTAAAGATGGGATTGGTGCAATGGCTATCGGTGTTGGTAGCCGAGTGGCTGTTTTGGAAAAAGGAAAAAGTAATAAAATTGATAATCAAAACAGTAAAGTGGTAGAAGTAGATGCAGAAGGTCGTGTAAATAAAATTAGTGTAGATCGAACTTCTGAAGCTGATATTATCAAAAAAAGTGGTGCAACTTACGGTGCATTAGCATTTGGTTGGAAAGCATCTTCGCATAATTTATTTGCTACCTCAATAGGTGCATTTTCTACGGTTGCTGCAATTGAAGGTACTGCTGTTGGTGGCGGAACTCAGGTCACTGGCTATCGCGGTTCTGCTTTCGGAATGCACAGCAAGGCACAAGCAGAAAAAAGTTTAGCTTTGGGTTATGAAAGTGAAGCCGCCGCTTACAACTCTGTTGCTTTAGGTGCTAGTTCTCTTGCTAACCGCCCTAACACCGTTTCTGTTGGCGATGGCAATTATAATCTTTACCGTCAAATCACTAATGTCGCTGATGGTACTCAAGAAAATGATGCAGTCAATGTTCGTCAGCTAAATGCTCAAGCTCAACGACTGACAAAAGAATACCGCTCAGGGATTGCGAGTGCGATTGCAATTGGAGGACTGCAATCTGCTTCCATACCAGGTAAACAAGGTGTTTCTGTCGGGGTAGGGAATTTTAAAGGGGAAAATTCACTCGCAGTAGGGTATTCACGTTTATCTTCTGATGGTTCAGTGAGTTTGAAAATTAACGCAGCTCTTTCATCTAGTGGCTATTCTGGCGGTGGAGCAAGCGTAGGATTTATGTGGTAATTTAAAAACACAAGTAAAAATAACCGCACTTTGTTTAAGAGATGAAGTGCGGTTTTTTTATATACAAAGAGTTTGAACTAGATCACAAATTTGTAACAATTTCTTATAAGAGGCTTATTTCCTTTTTAATCCTATGTATAATGCGTAAAAAAATGGAGCGAAAATTTTGCTTCAAATATCATAATAAAGAGGTAATTATGCAGCAAAACAAGGCATTTGATGATTGGTTAGCCAGCACAGCGTTAGGCGGTGCAAATCAATCTTATATAGAAGAACTTTATGAAAGCTATTTGAGTGATCCGCAGTCGGTGGAGGAAAGTTGGCGAACAACTTTTGATTCTTTACCAAAAACCACCGCACTTGAACAGCCCCATACACCAGTGCGAGATTATTTTCGTCGTTTAGCGCGGGAAAATCATAATGAAGCAGTGACAGTAATAGATCCTGAAGCTGGCGCAAAATTAGTGAAAGTTCTACAATTTATCAATGCCTATCGTTTTCGTGGCCATTTAGAGGCTAATCTTGATCCCCTCAATTATTATCGTTGGAAAGTGTCTTCTGTTCCTGAATTAGATTATCGCTATCACGGTTTTACTGAACAAGATCTCAACGAAACTTTCAATATTAATCAGTACGTTTACAAACGAGATACCATTAAACTTGGCGAATTAGCTCAAATGTTGAAAGAAACATATTGCGGTTCAATTGGTTTGGAGTTTATGCACGTACAGGATATGGAGCAGAAAATGTGGCTTCAGAGTAAGATGGAAAGTGTGTTAGAGAAACCGCTTTTTACATCTGAAGAACGTGTTAATTTTCTGCGTGAACTGACGGCTGCAGACGGTTTAGAACGTTATCTTGGTGCGAAATTCCCTGGGGCGAAACGCTTTTCTTTAGAAGGAAGTGATGCCTTTATTCCATTGATGAAAGAAATTATTCGCCATTCTAGTCGCCAAGGGGTAAATGATGTGGTAATGGGAATGGCACACCGTGGGCGTTTGAATATGCTTGTGAATGTATTAGGTAAAAAGCCTGAAAATTTATTTGATGAATTTGCAGGTAAACATTCCAGTGAACGTACGGGGGATGTGAAATATCATCAAGGTTTTTCTTCTGATTTCGCCGTAGATGATAAGCGAGTTCACTTAACTTTGGCATTTAATCCCTCCCATTTGGAAATCGTAAGCCCTGTTGTAATTGGTTCTGTTCGATCTCGACAAACTCGTATGAATGATACAGAACATAGCAAAGTGCTTGCTATTACTGTTCACGGAGATTCAGCTGTGGCAGGACAAGGGGTTGTTCAAGAAACATTGAATATGTCAAATGCCCGTGGGTATAGTGTGGGCGGTACCATTCGTATCGTGATTAATAACCAAATTGGTTTTACCACATCTAACCCGAATGATACGCGCTCTACAGAGTATTGCACCGATATCGCGAAAATGATTCAAGCACCGATTATTCACGTTAATGGTGATGATCCTGAAGCGGTGGCGTTTGCTGCACGTATGGCGGTGGAATATCGTAATTTATTCAAACGAGATATTTTTATTGATTTAATTTCTTATCGTCGCCACGGTCATAACGAGGCAGATGAACCATTAGCCACTCAACCAATGATGTATAGCATCATTAAAAAACATCCTACACCTCGTAAAGTTTATGCTGATCGTTTAGTTTCAGAAGCTGTAATAACTGAAGAACAAGTTATTGAAATGGCAAATAATTATCGTGATGCGCTAGATAATGGCGATCGCGTGGTATCTGAATGGCGTGAAATGGACGCGGCAAAAATGGATTGGTTGCAATATCTTAATTATGATTGGACTGCACCTTATGAAAGCAAATTTTCGCAGGAACGTTTTTTAACCCTTGCCAAACGTGTGTGTGAATATCCCGAAAGTTTACGTGCGCATCCTCGCGTAGAAAAAATCTATAATGATCGTAAAGCAATGTATCAAGGCGAAAAATTGCTCGACTGGGGTATGGCTGAAACCATGGCTTATGCAACCTTACTTGATGAAGGTGTTAATGTTCGTTTATCAGGCGAAGATGCGGGACGAGGTACTTTTTTCCATCGTCATGCCGTTGTGCATAATCAAAATGATGGTACGGGGTATGTACCATTAACACATTTACACGCCAATCAAGGTCGATTTGAAGTATGGGATTCTGTACTTTCAGAAGAATCTGTACTTGCTTTTGAATATGGTTATGCAACGACAGATCCAAAAACTTTAACTATTTGGGAAGCGCAATTTGGCGATTTTGCTAATGGTGCGCAAATTGTTATTGACCAATTTATTAGCTCTGGCGAACAAAAATGGGGCAGAATGTGCGGTTTGGTAATGCTGTTACCACACGGCTACGAAGGACAAGGGCCAGAACATTCTTCTGCTCGTCTTGAACGTTATTTGCAACTTTGTGCCGAACAAAATATGCAAGTTTGCGTGCCATCAACGCCAGCGCAGGTGTACCATATGTTACGCCGTCAGTCTTTACGTAAAATGCGCCGTCCGTTGATTGCTATTTCTCCAAAATCTTTGTTACGCCATCCATTAGCCGTATCCAGTTTAGATGAATTGATTAATGGAACTTTCCAAACGGTAATTGGAGAAATTGATGAGCTAGATCCTAAAGATGTAAAACGTGTGGTAATGTGTTCAGGTAAAGTTTATTACGATTTACTTGAACAACGTCGTGCTAATAATCAGAAAGATGTGGCGATTATTCGTATTGAGCAGCTTTATCCATTCCCTCACGAGGATGTGAAGAAAGCACTTGAGCCTTATGCGCACGTGACTGATTATGTTTGGTGTCAAGAAGAACCACTTAACCAAGGTGCGTGGTATTGTAGCAAACATAATTTTGAAGCAGCAATTCCAGAATCCGTTAAACTCAAATATGCAGGGCGTCCTGCTTCTGCTTCGCCTGCTGTGGGCTATATGTCGCTTCACACTAAGCAGCAAAAGCAGTTAGTGGAAGATGCGTTGAGTTTTTAAAGTGCGGTTAATTTAATAAAGGTTTTTATATCTTTGCTTTCCTCTGTAAATAGGGGAGCCAAGATAATTAAGATATAGAGTAAAAAAGAAGAAAAGGAAAAATAAAATGACCATCGAAATTCTTGTTCCAGACCTACCTGAATCAGTTGCAGATGCAACGGTTGCCACTTGGCATAAAAAATTGGGCGATACTGTGAAACGTGATGAAGTTATTGTGGAAATTGAAACGGATAAAGTCGTGCTAGAAGTCCCCGCACTTTCTGATGGTGTACTGGCAGAAGTTGTTCAAGCTGAGGGCGAAACTGTCGTAAGCAAACAGCTGCTAGGAAAAATCTCTACGGCTCAAGAAGGAGATGTCAGTTCAGCGACGTTAAAAGCAACGAATGAACCCACACCATCTGATCGTCAAAATGCAGCGATTGAAAATAGTCATAATCATAATGCGGATCATAGCCCAGCAATTCGTCGTTTATTAGCAGAATATGATTTACAAGCAGATCAAATTCAAGGTTCGGGTGTAGGCGGTCGTTTAACACGTGAAGATATTGAACGTGAAATCGCAAAACGACAAGCTCAGCAAGTGAAACAAGAAGCTGCCACTGAGCAAAATACAATTAGTACGGTGGCTTATAGCGCACGTTCTGAAAAACGTGTGCCAATGACCCGTTTGCGTAAACGTATTGCTGAACGTTTACTTGAAGCCAAAAATAGTACAGCAATGCTTACTACTTTCAATGAAGTGGATATGCAGCCGATAATGACTTTACGTAAAACCTACGGCGAAAAATTTGAAAAACAACATTCAGTGCGTTTAGGATTTATGTCTTTTTATATCAAAGCCGTTGTGGAAGCATTAAAACGCTATCCTGAAGTTAATGCTTCTATTGATGGCGATGATGTTGTTTACCATAACTATTTTGATATTAGTATTGCAGTTTCAACTCCGCGTGGATTAGTCACACCAGTGCTTCGTGATTGCGATAAGCTCAGTATGGCAGAGATCGAAAAACAAATTAAAGCATTAGCTGAAAAAGGTCGTGATGGCAAATTGACTGTAGAAGATCTTACTGGCGGCAATTTTACCATCACAAATGGCGGCGTGTTCGGTTCTCTTATGTCCACCCCAATTATTAATCCGCCACAAAGTGCGATTTTAGGGATGCACGCAATTAAAGAACGCCCAATTGCGCTTAATGGTCAAGTTGTGATTCGTCCTATGATGTACCTTGCTTTATCTTATGATCATCGCCTAATTGATGGCCGTGAATCTGTTGGTTTCTTGGTAACGATTAAAGAATTATTGGAAGATCCAACAAGATTGTTATTAGAAATCTAAGAAATAAAAGGCTTTCTGTGTTAGAAAGTCTTTTAAAATGAACAAAAATTTAACCGCACTTTAAATATTTAAAAAGTATATTCCAAAGTGCGGTTAGTTTTTATGTGTTTTTAATTAGAGAGAAAAATCGTCAAAATCATTCGTATCAACTTTTGAGTCAATTTGACCTACAAGGTAAGAACTTACTTCTACTTCTTGTGGTGCAACCTGTACGTTATCTGACACTAACCAAGCGTTAATCCAAGGAATTGGATTTGAACGTGTTTGGAATGGTAGTGGCAATCCAACAGCTTGCATACGGATATTGGTAATATATTCTACGTATTGAACTAAAATATCTCTGTTGAGACCGATCATTGAACCGTCTTTAAATAGATAATCAGCCCACGCTTTTTCTTGTTCTGCCGCTGCAACAAATAAATCATAGGCTTCTTGTTTACATTCTTCCGCAATTTCTGCCATTTCAGGATCGTCTTGACCTGCTGCCATAATATTTAAAATATGCTGTGTACCTGTTAAGTGTAAGGCTTCATCACGTGCGATAAATTTAATAATTTTCGCATTGCCTTCCATTAAACGACGTTCTGCAAAAGCAAATGAACAAGCGAAAGAAACGTAGAAACGAATAGCTTCAAGCGCATTAACACTCATCAGGCAAAGGTAAAGTTGTTTTTTCAAACTGCGTAAAGTCACGACGCATTCTTTGCCATCTACGGTATAAGTGCCTTCGCCGTATAAGCCATAAAGTTGGCTATCGCGGATTAAATCATCGTAGTAAGATGAAATATCTTGTGCGCGTTTGATGATTTCTTCGTTGGTCACGATGTCATCAAACACGATAGAAGGATCGTTCACAATATTACGAATAATATGTGTGTAAGAGCGAGAGTGAATGGTTTCAGAGAATGTCCAAGTTTCAATCCAAGTTTCTAATTCAGGAATAGATACTAAAGGCAATAATGCCACGTTCGGGCTACGGCCTTGAATAGAATCCAATAAGGTTTGATATTTTAAGTTACTGATGAAAATGTGTTTTTCATGTTCAGGTAACGCGGCATAGTCAATACGGTCTTGCGACACATCTACTTCTTCCGGACGCCAGAAGAAAGAAAGTTGTTTTTCAATGAGCTTTTCAAAAGTCTCATATTTTTGTTGATCGTAACGTGCAACGTTAACGTTTTGACCAAAGAACATAGGTTCTTTTAACTGGTCGTTTTTATTTTGTGAGAAAGTGGTGTATGCCATTTTTGTTTGTCCTTCAATCTTATGAGTAAAGTGCGGTCAGTTTTAACGCTTTTTTCATGCTACCGCAAGTGTCTTCGCTTATGCCTTTAGTTTATTTACTTAGCACAAGAATGGATGCTTGCAGTATCGGAGGTCTTAGCTTGTGTTATCAGAGCGGATTCACTTTAATATATTGAGTCCATAAATGTTGTAATTGTCTTCCAATTGTGAGCTGAGCATGTTTTATTACTTCATTTCTTGTATGATCATCAAAATTCTTAAAATATCCAACTAATATTCCTCCTTTTTCTAAAACGGATATATTTATATCAGCAGGAATCGGAGGAGAAGATATTTCTAATTTAATATCTGGGTATTCTTCTCGTAGCAATGATAATGAATAGGATAAAAAATCTAATAAATATTTTTTAGTAAAAGTTTTATACATATCATTACTGAAACCTATAGTAAGCAACATGTTTACCTCCTAAATCTTACACGCCCCACCAGCACAGCCGTCATCAAGATCTTCTTGAACATCTTCGGCACCGTCGCGGGTGTTTTGATAGTAAAGGGTTTTTAAACCGTATTTGTAAGCGGTTAATAAATCTTTTAATAATACTTTCATTGGTACTTTACCGTCTTCAAAACGTTTTGGATCATAGTTTGTGTTTGCAGAGATCGCTTGATCCACGAATTTTTGCATAATACCAACTAAGTGTAAGTAACCGTCATTACTTGGAATATCCCAAAGTAATTCATAGTTATCCATTAAATTTTCATATTCAGGTACAACCTGTTTTAAGATACCATCTTTTGACGCTTTAATACTTACGTGACCGCGTGGTGGCTCAATACCATTAGTCGCATTGGAAATCTGTGATGATGTTTCTGATGGCATTAAGGCCGTTAATGTTGAGTTACGTAAACCAAATTCTTGAATATCTTTACGTAAACTTTCCCAATCATAATGTAGAGGCTCTTGTGTTAAAGCATCTAAATCTTTCTTATAGGTATCAATCGGTAAAATGCCTTTTGCATAAGTGGTTTCATTGAAGTATTCACACGCACCTTGCTCTTTGGCTAAGTTCATAGAGGCTTTCAATAAATAATATTGAATGGCTTCAAAAGTGCGGTGAGTTAAATCGTTGGCTGAACCATCAGAATAGCGAACACCATTTTTCGCAAGGTAATAGGCATAGTTAATGACCCCAATACCGAGTGAACGGCGTGCAAGTGAGCTACGTTTTGCTGCCACAATAGGGTAATCTTGATAGTCTAATAAGGCATCAAGAGAACGAACCGCAAGATCCGCAAGTTCTTCTAATTCATCTAAGTTTTCAATTTTACCTAAGTTAAAGGCGGAAAGCGTACAAAGTGCAATTTCCCCATTTTCATCGTTAATGTGTTGAAGCGGTTTAGTTGGTAATGCAATTTCTAAGCACAAGTTAGATTGACGAACTGGTGCCACTTGCGGATCAAACGGAGAGTGGGTATTACAGTGATCCACGTTTTGAATGTAAATTCGACCCGTTGATGCCCGTTCTTGCATTAATAAAGAAAAGATTTCAACTGCTTTAACAGTACGCTTACGGATAGTTGGATCTTGTTCGTATTTTACATAAAGTTCTTCAAATTTATCTTGATCCGCAAAGAATGCTTCATAAAGTCCCGGTACATCTGATGGGCTGAATAAAGTAATCTCGCTGCCTTTAATTAAGCGTTGATACATTAATTTGTTTAATTGCACGCCATAATCCATATGACGAACGCGGTTGTCTTCCACACCACGGTTATTTTTTAATACGAGCAAGTTTTCTGCTTCTAAGTGCCAAATTGGGTAATAAAGTGTTGCTGCACCGCCACGAACGCCACCTTGTGAGCAAGATTTCACTGCAGTTTGGAAATATTTATAGAATGGAATACAACCTGTATGGAATGCTTCTCCACCACGAATCTCACTACCTAATGCACGAATAGCCCCTGCATTAATACCAATCCCTGCGCGTTGTGAAACATATTTCACAATAGCTGATGCTGTTGCATTGATTGAATCTAAACTGTCATCACATTCAATTAATACGCAAGAGCTGAATTGACGAGTTGGAGTACGCACACCCGCCATAATTGGCGTTGGTAAGGAAATTTTGAAGGTCGATGTTGCATCGTAGAAACGTTTTACATAATCCAAACGTGTTTCTTTTGGATATTTAGAGAATAGACTTGCGGAAACGAGCAAATATAAGAATTGTGCAGATTCGTAGATTTCTCCTGTCACACGGTTTTGTACCAAATATTTACCCTCTAATTGCTTCACGGCTGCATAAGAGAACGTCATATCACGCCAATGGTCGATGAATCCGTCCATTGTGTCCCATTCTTCACGGGTATAATCATCTAATAACGCTTGATCATATTTTCCCATACGTACTAGTTTTTTGACGTGATCGTATAAACGAGGGGGATCGAAATGACCATAGGCTTTTTTACGTAAATGGAAAATTGCTAAACGAGCAGCTAAATATTGATAATCTGGCGAATCTTTGCTGATTAAATCTGCGGCTGCTTTAATAATGGTTTCGTGGATGTCTGAAGTGCGAATGCCTTCATAAAATTGAATATGTGAACGAAGTTCTACTTGGGAAACAGAAACATTGTCTAGTCCTTCAGCAGCCCACGTAATCACACGATGGATTTTATCAAGATTGATTTGTTCTTGCGTACCGTCACGCTTTGTAACCATTAAACTTTTATTCATTGTATTAGCCTTCTTGTTGTTATTTAAAACAGGATTTAAAACACAAGATATAGTGTTTTTATGAAAACGATGCACAAGATAATGTGTTTGAGAAAAGATCGCAAGTAATAAATTCTTTGTTTTAATTCTTGACAATAGATAACTTATTTAAAAATAAACGGTTTTTGTGAGAATAAAAATTAAAATTTTTTATTTAGAAAAATAAGAAAAAGTGCGGCAAAATTTTGTTGAATTTTTCACCGCACTTTGAAGGATTAGTCTAGGTATTTGAATACTTTAATTACTTTTTTCACGCCGCTGATTTTGCTGGCAATGTCGGCTGCCGCATTGGCTTGGGATTGTGTGACGTTACCCAGTAAAAATACTTCTCCATTTTCACTAATCACTTTGACATCTGTGGCTTTAACTCGACCATCAACGAACATCTTAGATTTGACTTGCGTTGTGATCCAACTATCTTTACTTATTTGTGCAAAGGAAATTTTAGGGCCTATAGTGAGTTGGTTATAAGTATCATTAACGCCTTCAACGCCACGTGTTAAGTCCGTTGCTGTTTCCTTGACGTTATCATTTGGTACTTGACCGATTAAAAGTACTCGACCATTGTAAGATACGGCATTTACACGGCCTTCAGCCTTAATTTGGGCATCTTTTTCTACAGCATTTTCTACTTTAAATTCTAGGGTTTCGTCATCAATTTGTGTCCCTGTGGTTCGGGGATCTGTACCTACTTTAGCTGCTACAGCACCACCTCCAATCACAGCTGCAACACAGCCTTGTAGAAAAATAGTCGCCCCAAGCAGGATAGCGAGTTTTTTTAACGGGGATAATGTCATAATTAACTCCTTTTTAAATTAAATTACTATTAGTTTGAAAGTGATTTATTTTCCTGTCAAGCACTTGGGAATAAAGTCTGATCAACTAATTCACAAAGTGCATTAATCACAAAAAGATGGTTTTCTAAAATACGGCTTTCTTTGCTGGCTGGGATTGATATTTCTAAATCCTTGTCAGCTAAAATTCCTTGAATGGCATCATTGTTAGAGCCAGTTAGCGCAATAACATTAATTTCTTTGCTGACAGCGTGGGAAATCGTATTTAGCACGATTTTTTCTGTCCCCAAAGGTGCAAAAGCAATAAGTAAGTCGCCCGATTTTGCAACAGCATTAAATTGATGACAATACAATTCTTCAGGCGATTGTTCAAAAACAAGTGAAGAACCTACCGCACTTTCTAAACTCAATAGTACAGAAGGGAAGCTCGGTCTAACTAAATCGTATCGATTAAGTAAGTTTGAGACGAGAAACTGTGCATTAGCATAAGAACGCGACACGCCACAGGCTATAACCTTATTACCGCCTAATAAACATTGCATTACCATTTGTGTGGCGTTGGTAATATTTTCAGAAAGCATACTTGATGCTGCAATTTGAATTTGAATACTTTCGCTATAAATATCTTTTACTTTTTGTAACATTATAAAAAGCCGTTAATCGAGAAAATTAGGAATCCATTGAATATCTTGAGGTGTTTTGCCAAAAGCGATTAAATCAAAGCGGCAATTAGCATCTTCTAAGCTCATATTTTGTTTTGCAAGCCATAAATTTGCGGCATCCAACCATTTTTGTTGTTTTCGCCAATCTACGCTTTCTATAGCAGAACCATAGGCGGAATGACTTCGTTGGCGAACTTCAACAAAGACGATAGTTTCTTTGTCATTCATTATTAGATCAAGTTCACCACATTTGAGATTTTGATTAGCCGCAATAAATGTTAAGCCTTTTGCTTCTAAAAAAAGGCGAGCTTGATGCTCAAAGCTCGCCCCTTGCTGACGTTTTAAAGAAAACATTAGTTTGCAACTGGTACAATTGCACCATCTTGATATTGATACCAAGTCATATCGCGTTCAACATTACAGTTGGTATCAGCACTTAAAATCCCTGTTAAGCCACTTAAGCGATAGCCTGGCACTTGGCGTAATTCATTAAATTGATTAATTAGCAACCAAGCATCCGCACCCATTGCATACAAACGCATCAATTGATATTCGCCACCCGTGGATTTTGCTAACTTCTGATATTGTGGAGAATTGGTATCTTTAAAAAATGGAATATCACTAAACTGTACACCGCTCATCTGCGCAATGAAGTCAGCATTAGTGTTTGTCGCATTTGCGCTTGCTCGAGAACTGGCATAAATCGGTAAATTAGGTACGATATTTGTTAAATAACCTTTCATTTCTGCCAGTTCAGTTGGACTTGCTACGGCATAAAGTGCGGTTGTATTTGAGTTATTTTCTTGAACGAAATAAGTCACATCCGCAGGCAAATTGTAGTAACGGATATTCGCATCAGTACCTGCTAATTGCTGCCAACGTACATTAAAGGCATTGCCTACGCGTTGTCCTAAATCATTTTGTGGCATTGCGACAAGTGGATTACGCACGCCATCGTTCCACATTTTATTGGCAGCAGATTCAGCTTCATCTTCTGGAGAAAGTCCGTAATAACAAAGTTGAGGAATCGCACGAGAATTTGGTGTGGCATTTAATGCAAGCACATCTATACCTTGAATTTGAGCAGGATCCGCTAAAATCACATCAAGATTTTGTTTTAGTAATGGGCCGACTAAGGTTTTAATTCCTGCTTGTTTTGCTTGTACAATAATTTCTTGAACAGAATTCATTGAGGTATCAAATACTTGTACTGGAACGGTTGAGTTACCTTTTGCATCGTTGAAACCCGATTGAATGGTTGTACCAAGAATTTGTCCATCACCACTTAATGGCAGTAGCAAACCAATTTGTGAAAGAGTTGTTTGCTGGAAATTTAATAAAGAAAGTAATTCTTTTGGAAATAAAATTGCGGCTGAATGATTTGGATAGGCATTTTTCCAGCTTTGTAGTGTTTGGCTTAATTGCACAGGCTGACGAATATAATCGTTGTAAGCTTTGATTAAAGTGAGCCAGCCGCCTAAAGCCGCGCTGCCTTCATCAGAAGCATTATTGATTACGCCAGTATTCGCTGAACGCAATAAAGCCCAAGTTTTATCAATGTTATCTTGACGACGTTGTACATCCGTTAAATTCTTATCCATTTCTATCCGCGCTTTTACCGCTTCAATAATGTCTTTACGGTTTTCGGCAACAATAGCTAAGGTTTCGTAATAACGAGATTTTTGTGACGGGCTTAATTTATTCAAATCTAATACACGTAATTGATTTTGAGCGACCTCATTAGCATTTTTTGCAGCAGAAATTCTCGCTTCAATTAATGCTCGATCTAATTTTTGCGCATCATTTAATTCGCCTAATTCCCTTAATAACGCTTCCGATTGTTCAATTTTATTTTCACGGATTAACACGCGAGCTGCGAGCAATTTATAGGTTTGTTGATCTTCAAGTTCTTGTGTTTGCCCTAATTTATTTATATAAAATTCAGAACTTGCATTTGCATCTTGTTGTAAGGTTTGTGTGAAATTGCTGCCAAGTAGATTTGAACAGCCAGCTAAAGCCATTGACAATAAAATTGGCATTAAACGTTTTTTAAAACGTCCACCTTGTAATAGAATAGACATCTTTGCTCCATCATAAACAGACAATAGTTGTAGCAGATCTTACTTATCTCATAACTTAAAAGCAAACAAAAATGACTGATTTAACCGGAATTTTATACATTGTTGCCACGCCCATTGGTAATTTACAGGATATTACCCAGCGTGCTTTAGAGACTTTTGCGCAAGTGGATTTAATTGCAGCAGAGGATACTCGCCATAGTGGACTTTTATTGAGCCATTACGGCATAAAGAAGCCATTTTTTGCTTTGCACGATCATAACGAACAAGAAAAAGCCCATATTTTGGTGGAAAAGCTCAAGCAGGGGAGTAGTATTGCTTTGATTTCTGATGCGGGGACGCCATTAATCAGTGACCCTGGTTTTCATTTAGTACGTCAATGTCGTGAAGCTGGTATTCGCGTTGTGCCTTTGCCTGGAGCCTGTGCGGCAATTACCGCACTTTGCGCATCGGGGATTGCTTCTGATAAATTTTGTTTTGAAGGTTTTTTACCTGCGAAAAGTAAAGCGCGCAAAGATAAATTAGAAAATATCGCCGAAGAAGACCGCACTTTGATTTTTTATGAATCTACCCATCGTATTTTAGATACGCTAGAAGATATGCAATCAGTGCTAGGGGAAGAACGCTATATTGTGTTAGCCCGTGAAATGACTAAAACGTGGGAAACGATTACGGGTAATACCATTAAAAATTTACGTGAATGGCTTTTAGAAGATCCCAATCGTACAAAAGGCGAGATGGTTTTGATTGTGGAAGGCAAACCAAAATCTGACAATAACGATGAAATTTCTCCACAAGCAGTGAAAGCGCTTGAATTAATTGCAGAAGAATTGCCATTAAAAAAAGCAGCAGCTATTGTTGCGGAATTGTATGGTTATAAGAAGAATGCTTTGTATCAATTTGGATTGGCGCATTTGGAAAAATAACCTCAAAATTAACCGCACTTTATTAATCCGATTTTAATCTGTACTGTTGTACTAAACGGATATAAGCACTCATAAGATATTTACTTTAGACTGGAAAAAATATGTTAAACCAAGTTTCAAATACATTACTCACGCCAAGCAATCTTTCAACTCAAACATTACTCAATATTTTTGATGTTATGTCGCATCGCAATATTGATTATGCCGATCTGTATTTTCAACTTAGCCAAGATGAAAGTTGGGTATTAGAAGATGGTATTATAAAAGAAGGCGGTTTTCATATTGATCGTGGCGTTGGCGTGCGGGCAGTTTCTGGCGAGAAAACAGGCTTTGCTTATGCCGATCAAATTAATCTTGCTTCTTTGCAGCAATGTGCAGAAGCCGTGAAAGGAATTGCGCAAGTCAAACAGGGAAATTTGATTTCGCCATCCGCTTTTAATGTTGTAAATCTTGTTGCTCGTTATGCAGCGATTAATCCTTTGGAAAGTTTAACCAAAGAGAAAAAAATTGAGCTATTACATTTGGTTGATCGTACAGCTCGAGCTGAAGATCATCGTGTAACCAAGGTTTCAGCAAGCCTCAGTTCCGTTTATGAAGAAGTATTAGTCATGGCGACGGATGGTACACTAGCAGCAGATATTCGTCCTTTAGTTCGCTTATCTATTTCTGTGTTAGTAGAGGAAAATGGCAAACGTGAGCGAGGAAGCTGTGGTTCTGGTGGGCGTTTCGGTTTAGATTGGTTCTTTGAAGTGATTGATGGAGATATTAGAGCAGTACGATTTGCTAAAGAAGCGGTTCGTCAAGCACTTGTAAACCTCAGTGCAATTGCAGCACCAGCTGGATTAATGCCTGTTGTATTAGGTGCTGGTTGGCCTGGTGTATTGCTACACGAAGCAGTAGGTCACGGTTTAGAAGGCGATTTTAACCGTAAAGAAAGTTCACTTTTTACAGGCAAGATTGGCGAACAAGTAACTTCTCCATTATGTACAATTGTAGATGACGGCACCATTGAAAATCGTCGAGGCTCATTGACTATTGATGACGAAGGTGTGCCAAGCCAGTGCAATGTACTCATCAAAGATGGGATCTTGCAAGGTTATATGCAAGATAAAATGAACGCCCGTTTAATGGGCGTCTCACCAACAGGGAATGGACGACGTGAGTCTTATGCACATTTGCCAATGCCTCGAATGACTAACACCTATATGCTTGCGGGACAAAGTCACTTTGATGATTTGATTGCTTCTGTAGAACAGGGGATTTATGCACCGCACTTTGGGGGCGGTCAAGTGGATATTACCTCTGGTAAATTTGTATTTTCTACTTCAGAAGCTTATTTAATTGAAAAAGGGAAAATCACGAAACCAGTGAAGGGTGCAACTTTAATCGGTAGCGGCATTGAAGTGATGCAAAAAATTTCTATGGTTGCAGATAAATCAGAACTTGATTTAGGTATCGGGGTTTGTGGTAAAGAGGGACAAAGTGTACCCGTTGGCGTAGGGCAGCCAGCATTAAAAATTGATGAAATTACTGTTGGTGGAACAAATTAAGTCGAATTTGTGTGAAAGATCACAAAATGCTTATCAAAATTGGATTTTTACTGGTAATTCTATTCAAATTTTTATAGCCTCTGCTAGATTTTATTTCTTTTAATTATTTGAAATTATGTTGAAAAGAATTTTAGTTATTATTGGTTTAGCTGTATTAGCAACCGCTTGTTCTAATACACCACGAACGGCAAATCATCAGATTATTTCGGAAAATGATGATGTTCAATTAACGGGTTTAATTAATAATTTAGAAAAAGATAATCGAACAGGTATTTTTCACAAAGTGAGAACAAACCGCTCCTCGGCTTTGATGGGCGATAAGGCTCTCGCTAGTGTATATAATGAATGGGTTGGCACTCGTTATCGTATGGGCGGTACGACTAAACGTGGTATTGAATTGCCTCGTTCTACGGCTGAACAGCGTCATTTAGGTAGAAAAATAAATAAATCCGAAACTTAAAAAAGGCGATTTAGTTTTCTTCCGTAAAAATAATCACGTTGGTGTTTATATTGGTAATAACCAATTTATGCACGCAAGTACAGGGCAAGGTGTGACGATAAGTTCCCTTGATGAAAAATATTGGGCTAGAACCTATACTCAATCGCGTCGTATTATGTAATATAAAAAAACCGAACATTAAGTTCGGTTTTTTGATAAAAATTTCCTCTTTTAGTCGAGGGGATTTTTATTATTCTTTAAATTCTTCCATCATTTCTTGCGCTTTTTTTACCATATCTTCTGAACCCACAAATAATGGAGCACGTTCATGAAGTGCGGTTGGTTCGATATCTAAAATTCGACGATAACCATCCGTTGCGACACCACCAGCTTGCTCCGCTAAAAATGCAATAGGATTGCCTTCATATAATAAACGGAGTTTTCCATTTGGATAGTTGGTTGCACTTGGGTAAATATAAATGCCACCTTTTAATAAATTGCGGTGGAAGTCTGCTACAAGTGAACCAATATAGCGAGAGGCGTAAGGGCGATTGGTCGCTTTGTCTTCTTCTTGGCAATATTTAATATATTTTTTCACACCTTGTGGGAATTTGAGGTATTGTCCTTCGTTGATGGAATAAATACGCCCCGTTTTTGGCATTTGCATGTTTTCGTGAGAAAGACAGAATGTACCGATTGATGGATCATAAGTAAAACCATTAACCCCATTACCAGTGGTATATACCAACATAGTTGATGAACCGTAAACAATATAACCTGCGGCAACTTGTTTATTCCCTGGTTGTAAGAAATCTTCTAAGGTCACAGGTGTGCCAATTGGAGATACGCGACGGTAAATGGAGAAAATTGTACCGACGGAGACATTTACATCAATATTTGAAGAACCATCAAGGGGATCAGTTAAAATAATGTATTTTGCATTGCGTCCACGTTCCGTATCAAACGCAATAAAACTTTCTTCTTCTTCAGATGCAAACCCTGCCACTTCTTCACGTGCCATTAATGCCGCTTTCATCGTGTTATGGGCGAATAAATCAAGTTTCATTTGACTTTCGCCTTGTACGTTTTCAACACCAGATTGACCTAGAATATTTGTTAAACCTGCTTTGTTAATATCTCGATGAATAATTTTTGCTAAAAGACGAATTGACGACAAAATACCACTCAATTCCCCTTTTGCGTTTGGATATTCAGCTTGGCGTTCAACGATAAATTCACTCAATGTTTTCATAATTTTCCTTTTAGTTTTTCATAATGCGTAAGTTAATTATAGGGAGTTTGGAGTGTAAACTCTAATGGCAGATTATCAGAATGGGATCTTTATCACAAAAAATTCACATTTATTACTGCAATTTTTAGAAACTATCGCTTATTTTTGAATAAATTTTGGAGTGTTTTTATGCATTTGCGCTCCAAATAAACTTGAGCTACCATAACCGCACTTTATTAAGCCAAAAGGTAAAAAATGAAAATTGCATTAGGCATTGAGTATAATGGGCAAAATTATTATGGTTGGCAGAGACAAGAAAAAGTCCGCAGTGTACAAGAAGAATTAGAAAAGGCACTTTCTCACATTGCAAATGAAAAAATTGAAATATTTTGTGCTGGAAGAACGGATTCTGGCGTAAGTGGAACGGGGCAGGTTGTTCATTTTGAAACCAATGCGGTTCGTCCAGAGAAGGCTTGGGCTTTTGGCACTAATGCTCATTTACCTGATGACATTGCAGTGAGTTGGGCAAAACAAGTCGATGATGAATTCCATGCGAGATTTTCCGCAACAGCACGCCGTTACCGCTATATTCTTTATTGTAATAAATTACGCTCTGCGATTTTAGCGGGAGGAATAACCCATTGCCATTTAGATTTAGATGCGGAAAAAATGCATCAGGCAGGGCAATGTTTACTTGGCGAACATGATTTTTCCTCTTTCCGTGCAGCACAATGTCAATCCCATACCCCTTGGCGTAATGTGCATCATTTGAATGTGTCTCGTATCGGGCAATATATTATTGTTGATATTCAGGCGAACGCTTTTGTGCATCATATGGTGCGTAATATTGTGGGAAGTTTGATTGAGGTCGGTGCTGGAAATAAGCCGATTGAATGGATGCAATGGCTACTTGAGCAGAAAAATCGTCAGCTTGCTGCAGCAACAGCAAAACCCGATGGATTGTATTTGGTTGATGTGATTTATCCGCAGAAGTTTGATATTCCTAAACGCCCAATTGGTCCTTTATTTTTAGAGGATGGTTTATTAAATCGTACTTTGAAGTAAAGCGTAATTTCATGTTTTAAATAATCATATCTGAAAATATTCTTCATAAAAAAAGACCGCACTTTAAAAGTGCGGTCAATCTTAAGTGAATTTTATATTAATTTTGATATTCCATAATTCACTAAAAATCCACCAACCACTAGCCATAAATAAATTAGTGTTCCTAAAACAAGCGGTTTTAATCCTGCCTTTTTGATTGCACTTGCTTGTGTCGTTAAGCCAAGCGCAGCCATCGCTGAAATTAATAAGAAAGAATCGATTTCAACTAATAATTTCACGAGTTCTTTTGGTAATAAATCAAAAGAATTAAATATGGCAACGCCAATAAAAAGTACAGCAAACCAAGGAATTGTAATTTTGTGTGATGTATTTTCTGATACCCCATCACTACGTGTTAATAACCAAGAAAGCATTAATAAAAATGGTGCGAGCATCATTACTCGGATCATTTTGGAAATGACGGCAGTATTCGCCACGATAGGATCAATATTTTCCCCAATCGCATAAACTTGAGCCACTTCATGCACACTAGAACCAACATAAATACCAAATTGATGGGCGTTAATTAAATGTTGTGACCACGTGTAGAACAAGGGGTAAGTAAAAATAGCAAGAGTCCCGAAAATGACCACGACGGCAATCGCCACTGAAACTTTATGAGATTCTGCTTTGGTAACAGGCTCTGCCGCCATAACCGCTGCTGCACCACAAATACTGCATCCTGCCCCAGTGAGATAAACCAATTGTTTATCCATTTTTAGATAACGAATGCCTAAAAGTGCGGTAAAAAAGAAGGTTGAAATTAGCATGATTGCATCAGTGACAACCGCATTTAATCCTACATCGGCAATATCGCCAAAAGTGAGGCGAAAACCATACAGCACAATGCCAGTGCGAAGAAGCGTGCCTTTCGCAAACAAAACGCCTTTTTCCACTTGTGTTGAAAATTGCGGATAAATGGTATTGCCGATTGCCATTCCCAGCAAGATAGCAATAATTAAAGCACTGATATGATAATGATGGGAAAAATCAGTGTTTCCTAAATAGTTAGCAAGTATAGCGATAATCGCGATAAATATAAGTCCGAAATAAAAAGGACGCGTGTTCATTTTTTCTTTCCTTAGTGAGTGTTTTTGTCTTTTACCCAAGCGGTTTCATCTAAAATTTTGCCAAAATAGCTTTCGACTAAGCGACGAGTAACATCAGTTTGTGGATCAGTAAAAAGATTTTGAGGGCTGCCATATTCAATCATTTTTCCGTCATCCATTACGATAATCGTATCTGCAATATGTTTAATTACACCGAGATCCTGTCCCACATAAATATAAGATATACCTAAACGTTGTTGTAAATCAAGGGTTAAATTAAGCAATTGAATACGTACAGAAGCATCTAAATTGCCAATTGCATCATCTATTATAATAATTTCTGGTGCTAAAATTAATGCGCGAGCTAGGGCAACCCGCTGCTTTTGGCTGATAGAGAGATGCTTAATATTGAGATTTGTGTAATCAGGATAAAGTCCAACAAGAGAGAGGGTTTCAAAGATTTTTTCATTACGTTGTGTCTCTGTCCAATCTGTCGCTAGGCTTAATGGTTCGTCTAATATTTGCCCAATATTTAAACGTGGGTTGAATGCAGAATTAGCATCTTGGAAAACCATACGAATATGTTTAGCTCTAGATTGTACATCCTGATATTGTAATTCTCGATCATTAAATAAAATTCGACCAGAAGTCGGCGGAATAATACCTGCTATCATTTTCACTAGGGTTGATTTACCAGAGCCATTATTGCCAATGATCGCTAGTGTTTGTTTGCGTTCAAGGGTAAAACTCACGCTATCCACTGCATTGAATTGACTTCGTCCAAATAAACTGGCGTGACCTTTGAAAGTTTTAGTTAAATCTTCCACTTGTAGTAAGGGCATTATTCATTTCCTTTGCAATTAAGTATAAAAGGGGTGGCTGTTGTTTTTTCTTTAAAATTTTTTTCTCGTAAATTAATAGGATAATGACAAGAAAATTCGTGTTGTTTTATTTTCAATCGTCTTGGTTTTTCCATACATTTTTTTTGTGCAAAAGGGCATCTTGGGCCAAGACGACAGCCAATTGGCATTTGCTCTAAAATAGGCACGGTGCCTTCTAACGTACCCAATTTAGTTTTAAATCCTAAAGGTTGAGTAAAATCGGGTACTGCATTAATTAAGGCTTGGGTATAAGGGTGATGGGGACTTTCGATTAATATTTCAGTCGGGGCGGATTCTGTATTTTGCCCACAATAAAGCACTGAAATTTGATCGCACCATTCACTAATACTTTTAATATCGTTACTCGTAAGTAAAATTGTTGTTCCCTGATTTTGATTCATACTGGAAAGTAAACGAAAAACTTGTAGGGCAGTGGTTGATTCTAACGCATTTGTTGGTTCATCCGCGATTAATAAACGTGGCTGATTAGCGACAGCCATTGCGATCATAACTTTTTGTCCTTCGCCTTCTGTCAGTTCGTTAGGATAGCTTGCCATAATATCACGATGATCTTTAATTCCTACGCGATGTAACAATTCAATAGCACGTCTTTTTTTCCACCCAAACCATTTCCACCATTTATTTTTAAATGTCCAATTAGGAATATTTTGGATGAGTTGTTTCCCTATTTTTCGGCTTGGATCAAGGCAAGATAAGGGATTTTGGAAAATCATTGAAATTTCTTTGCCGACAATCTTACGTCGTTTATTAGGACTGAGTTTAAGTAATTCGACATCGTGAAAACGAAAGCGATCGGCAGTAATAATCCAATTTTCTTTGATTGCATTACAAATGACTTTAGCGATTAAGCTTTTTCCTGAGCCTGATTCGCCAACTAATCCACTGATTTCCCCTTCGTTAAGGGAAAGATTGACGCCATCTACAATTTTTATACGTCCATTGGAGGTTTGAATTTCAATATTGAGGTTACAAATGTCTAAAAGTGCCATAGGCTATTCTTGATGTTGATTGATGGTTTTAGTTAAGCCATTGCTAAAAATAATGCTTAATAAAATAGTAAAAATAATTGCAAAGCCAGGGAGTAATACCGTCCAAGGTGCAAGATAGAGTAGTTCTAAAGAATCTCGAATCATTGCGCCCCATTCTGGGGTTGGTCGTTGTGCGCCAAGGGAAATAAAACTTAACGCGCTAATATCCAACACGGCTATCACAAAAGCACGAGCCACTTCTTGAATATAAATAACAGTAATATTCGGTAAAATAGTGCTTTTTAATAAGGCTTGATTGGAAATGCCTTCAAGTTTTAGCATCAGCACATAATCTTTTTTCAATTCTTGTTGAATGGCTTGATAAATTGCATGGATGAAATACGGCAATATCGCTAAGAGTGTTGCGAACATTGCATTCCATAAACTTGGTTCCATTAATGTTGAAATAACAATGGCAATTAATAGAATAGGTAACGATAAAAAAGCATCAAAAATATGCCCGACAAAACGAGCTTTAATACCTTTCAGTAATCCTGCAATAATTCCTAGTGTGCCGCCTATTATTGCCACTGAAAAGACAACCAGTAAAGCAGAACCTAAGGTATAGCGAGTACCCATAATTAAACGACTTAATATGTCGCGACCTAAATCATCAGTACCAAAGAAAAAAGCAATTTTTCCTCTATCTACCCAAGATGGAGGCATTAATTCTTGCCCAATAAATTGTCGATTATCAGCATAAGGTGCAAGATAACTAGCAAAAAGTGCGGTAAAAATTAATGCGATTAATAAATAAAAGCTAAAAAGTGCGATGGTATTTTGACGAAAGCGTAACCAAATTTGAAAGATTGAGGTACTTTCGCGGAATTCATCAGGTTCTTTATTTTGCATACCAACCTTTCTTTTTAAATGGATCGAGTATAAAAGTGAATAGTTTAGTGAATGTATCAATTAAAATAATACATACACCAATAACAATTACACCTGCGGCAATGCTGTTGTAATCTTGTTCATTTACGGCATTAATTAACCAACGACCAATGCCTGGCCAGCCTAAAGCCGTTTCTACCAACATACATTGCGTTAATACTAATGTGAATACACGTGGTACTTGTGGAACAAGCAGGGGAAAAGTATTACGGAAGACATATTGATGGAGAATTTTCCATTTTGACCAACCCCGTGTTGCCGCTACTTTGGAAAAATTTTGATTCAAAATATATTCTGCTCGTTGATGAATAATGCGGATAATTTCCATTGTTGGCAAAATACACAATACCAGTGTTGGTAAGGCTAAATGTTGTAATATATTTTGTACAATTTTTGTGCGATAAGGCACTTCCATAAACCACATATCAATAACAGGAAATCCTGTAATGGATTTAATTTCGTAAAGTAAATTATATTGCCCAATAGCGGCAATTTCCCAATGTGAGAGCGCGGCAACATACAGTAAAATGGGGGCTAACCAAAATATTGGAATAGATAGTCCTACATAAGATAGGCTTTGTAAACTTTTTGCAAAAACTTGTTCAGAATTGACCGCACTTATAATGCCAAGTGGCAAACCAAAAATAAATGCCAAAAACAATGTAATGAAACAAAGTTCTAATGTGGGAGGAAGAACCGTAAGAATAAGGTTCATTAATGATTTTCCACCGTTATAGGTAATGCCAAAATCACCTTGTAACAAGGTGCCTAAATAATGAAAATAGCCGATATAAATGTTTTGTGTAACAAGATTCGCATTAAGAGGATCACGTAATAAAATGACAAAGCCTAATAACGATAGTACGAGTAATAATAATGCCACCCACAGGATATGGCGAAGAGCCGACCATAACATTAGTGTTTCTCCTGAATAAAATGTAAGGTGGAAAAATCTAAGCTACCAAAAGGTGTTATTTTTACTCCTTTCACACGACTATTTGCGACTAAAATACGTTTTACATTGGCAATAGGAATAATGGGTAATTCACGTAAAACGAGTTCTTGGGCTTCATTATAGGCTTTTGCGCGTGAACTTAAATGTGAGGTGGTAATGGCGCGATCCATAAATTGATCAAATTCTTCATTACACCAATTAGATAAATTAGTGAGTTCATTTTTTGTTCCACAGCTTAAAATTGGACGCATAAAACCATCAGGATCAAGATTACCAGCTAACCAACCAGATAGAATCAAATCATAATTTTCTGATTGATTGCGTAATTGCGCCGTTAAAAATGGACGAGTTACGGCACGCACTTTAACTTTTACACCCGCTTGAGCTAAATCCCATTTGATCATTTCAGCCATTTTAAAAGGTGCAGGATTATAGACTTGTTCTTCATTAATTACCCATAAATTTAACAAAAGGTTTTTATCTGCTAATTTATTTTTGGCGATTTTGGGATGGTAATCAAACTCAAATTCTGGCGTATTGACAGTTGAAGCCCAAGACACTTCAGGAATAATGTTATTAGCAACAGTTGCCGTGTTATGGTAAATGCTATGAATGATTCGAGCTCGGTTTAAACTTTGTGAAATAGCAGCACGGATTTCGTGATCTCGCATTAATGGCTTATCAAAATTAAACGCTAAATAGGCTAAATTCATCCCATCAGTAGATTGCATATAATAATGTTTGTCATCATTTTTTAATAAGCCAATTTGGCTTACTTCAGGATAAGAAGCGATTTGACATTCGTGATTGAAAAATTTGACTAAACGCCCGCTTCGATCAGTAGAAAGATCCACAATAATATGTTCTATCTTAGCTTCTTTTTTCCAATAGTTTTCGTTACGCACTAAGCGAACATATTGATTATATACATAATCTTTTACTTGATACGGCCCTGTGCCTACTGGATGAGTATCTAATTGAGCAAGGTTATCATCTGCACTTAATTGATAGGCATATTCTTGTGAAAAAATAATGGCATATTGGCTGGCAAGATGCGACAAAATGGAGGAATCTGGTTCAAATAATTCAATTTTTACTTGATAAGGCGAAAGTGCGGTCACAGATTTGATTTTTTCGTTAAGTTTAATGCTATCAAAATAAGGAAAACGCACTTTTCTTGCTTGTTCGTGAAACACTTTATATTGTGGATTACTATAGGTAACATTCGCCTTTGCTAAGGTTGGTAAATAAGTATTATGCCCTAATACACGATTAATCGAAAATACTACGTCTTCCGCGTTAAAATCACGTGTTGGGGTAAACCAAGGGGTTTGGTGAAATTTTACGCCGTGACGTAAATTTAATAAAATTTCTTTACCATCAGCTGAGATGGAATAAGATTGAGCCAGCATTGGTGTTAATGTTGCACTGTGATTTTTTATATCAAATAATTTGTTATAAATTTGCTCCGTGACCACATTCATACTGGTTCCTGCATCTGCCGTTTGCGGATTAAATGAAAAACCTGAAGCGTGGGTGCAATAAGTTAAGCCATTTTCAGTTAAAAATGTTGGGATACTTGGTGCGGCTTGTAATCCTATACTTTGGCTTATACAGAGCAGAAAAGATAAAAATCTCAGATTTAGACGTAACATAACAAATGCTTTGTGATAAATTATGTTGCGAATTGTAAAATATATTGGCAAAAATGGCTAGGATATTGAATGTTTAATCGGGTTCAAAAGGAAATCAATCAAATTATTAATCGTGGTTTTGACCGCACTTTGAGCTTGGCGGTGACGGGGTTAAGTCGAAGTGGAAAAACGGCGTTTATTACAAGTTTAATTAATCAACTTCTCTCTATTAATCAAAATTCGTCACAGCATTTGCCCTTGTTTGAAGCGGCTAGAAATGGTTCAATTTTGGCAGTCAAACGAGTATCCCAACAAGATCTCAGCGTGCCACGTTTTGATTATGAAAGTAATTTAAATGATTTGTCACAAAATCCGCCTCAATGGTTTCAGTCTACTCGTGGCGTGAGTGAAACGCGTTTAGCCATTCGTTTTCAACGTCAATCTGGCTTGCTACGTCATTTGAAAGAACGCAGCACGCTTTATCTGGATATTTTTGATTATCCAGGGGAATGGCTACTCGATTTGCCGTTGTTAAATCTAGATTTTCAACAATGGTCGCAAGAACAAGTCAAGGCAACCACAGGTATTCGCGAAGAATTAGCGCGAAATTGGCTTGCTATGTTACAGGATTTGGATTTAAGTGCGGTCGCAAATGAAGATGTTTTAGCCAAGATTGCGAAAAGTTATACGGATTATTTACACCAATGCAAGTCGCAAGGCATGCAATTTATTCAGCCTGGGCGATTTGTGTTGCCAAGTGATTTAGAGGGCGCGCCCGCATTACAATTTTTTCCATTAATTCATCTTTCAGAAGAACAGTGGCAAACCTTGAAAAAAACAGCCAAATCGAATAGCTATTTTGCCGTGCTGACAACACGTTATAATTATTATCGCAATAAAATTGTGAAAGGTTTTTACGAAAATTATTTTTCTAATTTTGATCGCCAAGTGATTTTGGCGGATTGTTTAACGCCTTTAAACCACAGCCAGCAAGCCTTTTTAGATATGCAAATGGGCTTAAATCAGTTATTTAATAATTTCCATTATGGCAGTAGAAATTTTCTTCATCGTTTGTTTTCCCCGAGAATTGATCGATTAATGTTTGTTGCGACGAAGGCGGATCATATTACTCGCGATCAAATGCCTAATTTAGTGAGTTTAATACGCCAAATTGTGCAAGAGGGCGGTCGCCATGTGGAATTTGAAGGAATTGATACGGAATATACCGCGATTGCGGCTGTTCGTACCACAAAGCAAGTGATTGTAAATCAGCAAGGAAAAGAAATTAAAGCGATTCAAGGGATTCGTTCTATTGATAAACAACCGATTACGCTTTATCCAGGAACGGTGCCGAGTAAATTACCAAGATCAGAATTCTGGCAAAAACAACCGCATTTTGATTTCGATAGTTTTGAACCTCAGCCTTTAGAACAAGGCGAAACTATTCCCCACCTGAGAATGGATGCAGTTTTACAATTTTTATTAAGTGATCGATTTGAATAAAAAAGTGCGGAAAATTTTTCCGCACTTTTTTCATCGTTCTAGCCCGTATTACGCATTCCAGCTGCGATACCTGTAATGGTAATCATTAATGCTTGTTCCACATCGGGATTTACTTGCTCTGGATTTTCACGGAAACGGTGAAGTAATTCTACTTGTAGTAGATTGAGTGGATCCGTGTAGATATTACGCAATGCGATTGAATCTGCAATCCAAGGTAAATCAGACATCAATTCACTTTGATGAGAAAGTGAAAGTACAGTTTGAATATCATCTTCAAGTTGCTTACGTAAATTTTCCCCTAAATACCAAAGTTCTTTTTTCACTAATCGTTGATCATATTGTTGGGAAAGCCAAGTATCCGATTTACTAAAGACCATTTCCAACATTCCGATTCGCGTTGAAAAGAACGGCCAGTTTTCACACATTTTATGAATAATATCGCCTTTTCCTTGTTCGATAATTTGACGTATAGAGGCACCTGCGCCTAACCAAGCAGGTAGCATTAAGCGATTTTGCATCCACGCAAAAATCCAAGGGATGGCACGTAAACTTTCCACGCCGCCATTTGGATTGCGTTTTGCTGGGCGAGATCCAA
Organism: Haemophilus sp. HN_Hi10; assembly: GCF_049821985.1. Lineage (NCBI taxonomy): Bacteria > Pseudomonadati > Pseudomonadota > Gammaproteobacteria > Pasteurellales > Pasteurellaceae > Haemophilus > Haemophilus sp. HN_Hi10. Next base: position 1,150,243 of record NZ_CP187495.1, read on the forward strand.
GCGGCAATTTGGACAGCTCCTGTTCTGGCGTCGCACTGCGGAAATAAGGCACGAAATCTTTATCGCCACGCACCACACTACGGTAAATATCGCAAGAAATCGTGGAAAGCTCGTCCATTATGTTACGCCATTCTGGTTTCGGTTCTGGTGGTGGTAAAAGATTTGCTTCTAAAATGGCGCTGGCGTAGAGATCAAAGGTTTCTACCGCTACAGCCGGTAAACCCAGTTTAAAGCGAATCATTTCGCCTTGTTCTGTTACACGTAAACCATTTTTTAGGGAACGAGGCGGTTGAGAAAGTAATGCCGCATGTGCTGGCGCACCGCCACGACCAATCGTGCCACCACGTCCGTGGAATAAAATGAGTTCAATACCAAGTTTTTCCGTTAAATTCACTAAGGCTTCTTGTGCACGATATTGCGCCCAAGAGGCAGCCATCATTCCCGCATCTTTTGCCGAATCTGAATAACCAATCATTACCATTTGACGATTATTGATAACTCCACGATACCAACCTACATTGAAAAGTTGAGTCATCACTTTTTCAGCTGCATCTAAATCGTCTAAGGTTTCGAATAATGGCACAACAGGAATATGATATGGCACGCCCGCTTCTTTTAAGAGTAAATGAACGGCTAAAACATCAGAGGCACTGCGTGCCATCGAAATAACATAACAAGCTATTACACCTTGTTTTTGTTGAGCAATGACTTTGCAAGTATCTAAAATTTCTTGGGTTTCAGGCGATGGCGTCCAGTTTTGCGGAATTAATGGACGGCGTGAGCTTAATTCTCGAATTAAGAAGGCCTGTTTATCGTCTTCCGTCCATTGAGAGTAATCGCCTAAACCAATATAGCGCGTGATTTCAGCAATGGCATCGGTGTGACGAGTGCTTTCTTGGCGAATATCCATCTGAGAAAGTATCACGCCAAAACAGCTAATACGGTGCAAAATATTCAACAATGAACCGTTCGCAATAATGCGCATACCGCATTGAATTAAAGATTGATAGCAATCGTAAAGCGGTTCCCAAAGTTGATTATCTTCTAAAATAATTTCGCTTTCAGATACGCGCGGTGTGCGATCAGATAAGCGATCATCAAAATAAGCTAAGGTTGCTGTTAGCTGATGGCGTAAATTTTTTACTACGAAACGATAGGGTTCTAAATGCTCGCCGTATTTAGTGCGAAATTCATCGCTACATTTCATCATTGAAAGTTCATCGGCTAATTTGCTGATGTCTTGTAAGAATAAATCTGCCGCTTTCCAACGGGCAAAATAAAGTACTTTTTTGGTGATTTGTGCGGTGACAAATGGATTTCCATCACGGTCGCCACCCATCCAAGAGGAAATACGCACAGGTTTTAATCCCACTGGCAAATCGTAACCTAAAAATTCACGGGCGGTTTCATTTAGTTGGCGTAAAAATTCTGGTACAGCTTGCCACAAACTGTTTTCCAACATCGCAAAGCCCCATTTTGCTTCATCAAATGGTGTTGGACGAACAGTACGAATTTCGTTGGTATGCCACGCTTCTGCGATTAAACGAAGTAATAGACGCTCAATAATATTGCGTTCTTTTTCAGTTAAATCATTATGCTCTAATTTGCTTAAACATTTATTGATTTCAATGTGTTTATGAATTAATGAACGACGTGTTGTTTCTGTTGGATGTGCGGTCAGAACAAGCTCAATTAATAATTTTTCGACGGTTTTATGCACCTCTTCCACTGAGGCATTTTGTTCTTTTAAACGTTTGAAAAGTTCGCTTAAGGATTGAGAAGAACTTTGTGCAAGAGAATGTTCACGGGAAATCGTTTGATATTGTTCAGCAATGTTTGTGAGGTTTAAAAATTGGCTGAAAGCACGCGCGACGGGAATAATATTTTCATTAGAAATACTACCGAGCGTGTCGAGCAATGCTTGTCTTGCTTTATCATCGCCAGCACGAGAATTACGAGAAAGTTTACGAATGTTTTCGATTAATTCGAGAATATCTTCGCCCTGTGCATCATTGATAGTTTCTCCGAGAAAACGCCCTAACATACTAATGTTATTGCGCAGAGTGGCGTACTCTTGTGTCATAGGAACTCCTAAAAGTAAAAAATAAAATTTGTCAGTTGGCGGTAGATATAACTAAAAATAGGGTGGAGGGCAAATGCTATTCAGAGAAATTTTGAAAATAATCAAGAAAAGCTAAAAAATAGCTAAAAAAGAACCGCACTTTTTAGGGATTGTTTAAAAAATGCAGTCTATTTTTGCTAAGTTTATAAAATCGATTTAACGGATTTTCGAATGATAAGCTCAGGGGCTATATCAATACGACCATATTGTTGAACGCTTTCATCTTTGTGACTAATTCGTTCTAACAGAATATTTACTGCCTGTCTGCCTAAACGTAGTTTTGATTGATGAATGGTGGTTAATGGTGGTGCGTAGAAACGTGAGGCGTGAATATCATCATAGCCGATAATGGACATATCCTCTGGCACGCGTAAGTCTTTTTCTGTCAGAGCGGAAATTGCACCTAACGCCATCACATCGTTACAACAGAATAGGGCAGTTGGTAATTCCTCTTGAGTCAGTAAACGATTCATACATTCATAGCCATCTTCAGGCTCAAATGCACCTTCTAGTACCCAAGACGGATTGATGGTTAATTTAGCTTCTTCCATTGCTTTTACAAAGCCTTCATAACGCGTTCTTGCGGTAGTTTTATTGAGTTCGCCGCAGATAATCCCGATTTTTTTATGACCGCACTCAATGAGGTGTTTGGTTGCTAAATATCCGCCATCAAAACTATGATCATCAATCACATCGGTATTAGCATTTGGGCCCCAATCCATTACAACCATTGGAATAGTGGAAAATGATGAAAGTAAATCCAATGAATCTTGCGTATATTCAGAACACATTACAAGCAAGCCATCGACCCGTTTTTTTGCCAACATTTCTAAATGATTTTTGACTTTTTCAGGATCATTTTGTGTGTTACATAAGAACAAAGAATAACCTTGTCGATAGCAATGTTCTTCAACAGAATGAATGATTTCGGCAAAATAGGGTGCTTCACTGGTTGTCACAATCATACCAATGGATTTGGTGGTATTGACTTTTAAACTGCGTGCCACAGCACTAGGGGAATAATTAAGTTGTTTAATTGCGGATAACACCGCTTCCTCCGTATCTTTTGCAACGAAACGGGTTTTATTAATTACGTGAGATACGGTTGTGGTGGACACACCAGCCATTTTTGCCACATCTTTAATTGTTGCCATATATTTAAATCCCTAAAAAATTTTTCCTATTATAAAGGTTTGTTGAGAATTTAGTCATCTTTATTGCAAATTTTTTATAAAAAGAAGTGATTTTTTCGTATTATTCTTGCTAGAATGTCTGCGTTATTTTTTATGAGGAGAACAAAATGAGCGATTTTGGTTATGCAATGATTATGGTTGTTTTTAGTATGTCTGTTGTCGTGGGGCTTGCACTTTCAATCTTTTAATCAAATCAACTTTTTATTATCACCGCAGTTTTGTTTCTACAAAGTGCGGTGATTTTTTTCGGTGTTTTGCTTGCCCGTTTAAAATATGGTAAAACTAACGCCGTTTTATTCACAACATATAGGAAGTTCTATGTCAAATTTACAAGCAATTATTGAAGCTGCATTTGAAAAACGTGCAGAAATTACACCAAAAACCGTTGATGCAGAAACGCGCGCGGCAATTGAAGAAGTAATCGAAGGGTTAGATTCTGGAAAATATCGTGTAGCCGAAAAAATTGATGGCGAATGGGTAACACATCAATGGTTAAAAAAAGCGGTATTGCTATCTTTCCGCATTAACGATAACCAAATTATTGATGGCGCAGAAACAAAATATTACGACAAAGTGGCATTAAAATTTGCGGATTACACCGAAGAGCGTTTTGCTGAAGAAGGTTTCCGTGTTGTGCCTTCTGCAACGGTGCGTAAAGGCGCATATATTTCTAAAAACTGCGTATTAATGCCATCTTATGTAAACATTGGTGCTTACGTTGGCGAAGGCACCATGGTGGATACTTGGGCGACAGTAGGCTCTTGTGCGCAAATTGGTAAAAATGTTCATTTATCTGGCGGTGTAGGTATCGGCGGCGTGTTAGAGCCATTACAAGCTAATCCAACCATTATCGGCGATAACTGCTTTATTGGCGCACGTTCAGAAGTGGTTGAGGGTGTTATCGTTGAAGATGGCTGTGTGATTTCAATGGGCGTATTCATCGGTCAATCAACTAAAATTTATGATCGTGAAACAGGAGAAATTCACTACGGCCGTGTACCAGCAGGTTCTGTTGTTGTATCAGGTAGCCTTCCATCAAAATGTGGAAAATATAGCTTATACTGTGCTGTGATCGTGAAAAAAGTGGATGCGAAAACTTTAGGTAAAGTTGGCATCAATGAATTATTACGTTCTATTGAAGAATAGTAAAAAAATCATAAAAAAAAGACCGCACTTTTAAAGTGCGGTCTGAAAATCAAAAGAAATTAAGCGGCGAATGGGTCGCGTAAAATCATCGTTTCCACACGATCAGGGCCTGTTGAAAGAATATCAATAGGTACGCCAGTCACTTCTTCAATACGTTTAATATAGTTAATACAGTTTTGTGGCAATTTATTTACATCTGTGATGCGGAAAGTATTTTCTTTCCAACCAGGTAATGTTTCATAAATTGGTTCTACACCTTCCCAATCTTTTGCCGCTAACGGTGCATATTCAACGATTTCGCCATTTGGCATTTTGTAAGCAACGCAGATTTTTACTTCATCAAAACCATCTAACACGTCTAGTTTAGTCATACAGAAACCTGAAATGGAATTGAGTTGGATTGCACGGCGAATTGCAACGGCATCGAACCAACCACAACGACGTGGACGACCTGTTACCGCACCAAACTCGTTACCTTTACGTGCAATCTCAGCACCCACATCATCAAATAATTCCGTTGTGAATGGGCCACCGCCTACACGAGTACAGTAAGCCTTGATGATACCAAGTACATAATCAAGATTGCGTGGGCCAAATCCAGAACCTGTTGCGACACCACCAGCCGTTGTATTTGAGCTAGTGACATACGGATAAGTACCGTGGTCGATATCTAACATTGTGCCTTGCGCACCTTCAAATAAAATATGCTCGCCATTTTTGCGCGCAGTATCAAGAATTGTAGTGATGTCTGCCACCATTCCCGTAATTACATTGGCAATTGTCATTACATCATCTAAGCTTTTTTGATAATCGACAGGTTCAACTTTATAGTAGTTCACTAATTGGAAATTATAGTATTCAAGGATATTTTTGAGTTTTTCGGCAAAAGTTTCTTTGTCGAACAAATCGCCTACGCGTAAACCACGACGAGCCACTTTATCTTCATAAGCAGGACCAATACCGCGACCCGTTGTACCAATAGCTTTTTTGCCAAGGGCTGCTTCGCGTGCGTGATCCATCGCCACATGATAAGGCAAGATTAAAGGACAAGCTTCAGAAATTAATAAACGTTCACGAACTTTAATACCACGGCTTTCAAGTTCGCCCATTTCTTTCATTAATGCTTCAGGCGAAACCACAACGCCATTACCAATTAAGCAAGTTACGTTTGGATGTAACATACCAGATGGAATTAAACGTAATACGGTTTTTTCTCCATTGATAATAAGTGTGTGACCTGCGTTATGACCGCCTTGATAACGAACCACGTACTTTACGCGATCCGTCAAAAGATCAACTATTTTCCCTTTACCTTCATCGCCCCATTGTGCACCTAAGATAACAACGCTTTTTCCCATAATTTCCGCCTTTTATTCGGTTAAATTAGTCAAAATAAACAGCCGTTTACTTTACTCTTTTTCAACTTTAATCTCAATGATATAAAAGAAAAAGTGCGGTGATTTTTCACCGCACTTTAGGTTTAAACTTCATTCAAATAAGGATTTGTGTAATGAGCGTACAATTTCATCAGAATGTTCACTTTGTACTAACATACAAACATTGTTGGTACTTGCCCCATAACTAATCATTCGCACATTATAAGATTGAACAGTATCAAAAATACGTTTTGCCACACCTGAAGTAATATGCAGGTCATTACCGATTAATGCAACTAATGATAATCCTGTATCGACTTTTACTGAACAGTATTGACGAAGTTCATCTAATAATTCGGTTGAAAGTAATTCCGCACCTGAAGATGCAGAGCCTGTTTTATCTAATGTTAATGCAATGCTGACTTCTGACGTAGTAATGGTATCTACTGAAATTTTATGTTTAGCTAAAATGTTAAATACATTTGCTAAGAAACCTTGCGCGTGCAACATACTTAAGCTCGAAAGAGTGAGTAAAGTTTGATCTCGGCGTAATGCAATTGCACGGAAAGTTGGACGCGGTTGAGGATCACGAGTAACCCAAGTTCCGCCCGCTTCAGGTGCTTTACTTGAACCCACATAAACAGGGATATTGCTGCGTACGGCAGGGAGCAATGTGGCTGGATGTAGCACTTTAGCCCCAAAGGTTGCCATTTCAGCAGCTTCAGCAAAGCTCATTGTGTCGATGCGTTGTGCTGTCGGAACAATGCGTGGATCGGTTGTATAAATGCCTGCTACATCAGTCCAAATTAAAACGTCTTTTGCATTTAATACTTCGGCTAATAAAGCAGCAGAGTAGTCGCTACCGCCACGGCCTAATGTGGTTGTTTTACCGCTTGGTTCACGTCCGATAAAACCTTGGGTAATAACTAATTCGCCGCGGTCTATTAATGGTTTTAAAATGCTATCGCTGTTTGATTGAGTTTGTTCATCATTTGGCGCAGCTTTACCAAAATGGTTATTGGTTGCAACAATTGTACGCACATCAACCCAAGTAGCAGATGCGTTTTGCTCTCGTAAAATCTCAATAAAAATTTGAGTAGACATCATTTCGCCGTGACTAATAAGTTCATCGGTTAATGCGGGGGAGGTTGCAAGACTCGCTGCTTCAGAAAGTGCGGTAATATTTTCAAGATATTTTTCAATAATTGGACGAATACGGCTATCGTCTTTTAATTCATTCAAAATATTCTCTTGAATTTGACGGATTTCGCCAATTAATTTTTCACGTTCTGTCGCTTTTACACCATTTGCTAAAGCCACTAATAAATTTGTTACACCAGCTGATGCAGAAAGCACAACTACGCGTGTATTGGGATCGGCAATGATAATTTTTGCACAAGCTGTCATTGCATCGTGGTTAGCAACGGATGTTCCGCCAAATTTGGCGACCGAGAGATGGGACATAAGGTACTCCTAGATGTTGTGTTTTTTTAGAATAATAGGTATAGAAATAACGATTTCATCATTTTTTGTCAAATAAATTTTAATTAACAATAAATGAACGGATAAAAGAACAATATGATTAGGAAAAATTTGGTCGTTGAGAAAGCCATATAAGTTGTATAAATGAATAAAAAATAAGTGATATGCTTCATTAATAAGCAAACAAACATAAAATTGCTTTTTTTGTAAAAAAGTATTTGACGAGGATCATCAAAATCAGCATAATACGCCCCGCAAAGCCGATATGGTTAAGCAAATTAAGTAATGGCTACATAGCTCAGTTGGTTAGAGCACAACACTCATAATGTTGGGGTCGCAAGTTCGAATCTCGCTGTAGCCACCAAATTTGCGGGACTGGCGAAATTGGTAGACGCACCAGATTTAGGTTCTGGCGCCGAGAGGTATGTGGGTTCAAGTCCCTCGTCCCGCACCATTTATCGCTTTGTAATTCAAATAGTCGTTGGGGTATCGCCAAGCGGTAAGGCACTGGGTTTTGATCTCAGCATTCCTAGGTTCGAATCCTAGTACCCCAGCCATACTATCAAAAAAGTCTTCTTTATATCCAATCAAAGATTTATCTAATTGGGGTATCGCCAAGCGGTAAGGCACTGGGTTTTGATCTCAGCATTCCTAGGTTCGAATCCTAGTACCCCAGCCATATTTTTTAACTCCCATAGTACTAACAAAAGTTAGTTTTTTGTCTTATTTAAGGTTGTTTTTGCGATCCAGATCTCAAACAGGTTTATTTGTAATGTAAAGTAATATTCTATTAATGCTATCTTGTTTTCCTGTTCATTTAGGAGAGCAATATGGAATTTTCTTTACAATACATCATTATTTTCATTTTTGTTATTTTATTTCTCATTGGCTTATTTTCATCTAAATCAAGATCAACTCGTCGTAATGCAAAGAAGAGTCGTCTTTATCTTTCGACAGAAAATAAAATTAATATTGTGAATAAAAATGATCATCTTGATGTCGTCATATTGAGTAAGTATAAAAGAAAAGCCTTGATGAATAAGAGTGAATATCAACTTTTTCTTCGTTTAGAAAAGTTGTTGTCTAAAGGTTATCAAGAGTTCCGTTTATTTACTCAGGTTTCAATGGGAGAGTTTTTAGAATCAATAGATATAGATAAAGAGGCCCATTTTGTGATAAATAGTAAACGAGTAGATTTTTTGATTGTGGATAAGAAAGGCTATGCCGTAATAGTAATTGAATATCAAGGGCAGGGACATTATCAGGATAATGCAGCTAAGCGTGATGCTGTGAAACGGGAGGCTTGTCGAAAGGCTGGGGTGATTTTTTTAGAATTTCAGCCGAACTATGGAAAAGCAGAATTAGAATTTGTTGTTGAAAATTTAAAACGTTATTTGATAAAAAATTAAAGTTTAGATATTTATTGAGAAACAATGAATATGTAAGAAAAAAGCTAAGATGAATGTCTTAGCTTTTTTGTTATTTTATTTAAATGTGTGAACTAGAATTACGAGCGTTTGAAGTCAATGTGAACCAATTTTGGTTTGAATGGGTGACGTTGCATTGCTTGTACTTTAACTGCAACTTCTTTACCACCGATCACTAATGTAATCACTTCAGAATAGAAAGATTCGTGTGCTTGCGCGTTGTTTAATTCATCGTGGTTTAAGATGATTGAAACTGGTTCTTCACTGCCACCATAAACAATTGCAGGGATTTGACCATTGTTACGCAGGCGGCGGCTCGCACCCTTACCTTGCGCAGTACGAACTTCAGCGTTAAATTTAAATGCCATTTTTATGTTCTCTTGAAATTAAATGTTAAAAGAAAGAAAATCGCAGGCGACCCAGCAATTTTCCTAAAAACCGCTCAAAGACAAGCCTTGAGAGCGGTGGATTATAGAATATCCTTATTTTCAAATCAAACTTTTTTCTAGGCTTTTTGATTTGAAAAGATTAAAATGTGAACCAATTTTTTGTCACATCTATTAATAAAAAAGCAGGAACAAATGGAATTTTTGATTGGATTTTTTACTGAATATGGTTATTGGGCTGTTCTTTTTGTTTTAATTATTTGTGGATTTGGTGTACCTATTCCAGAAGATATAACATTAGTTTCAGGTGGTGTCATTGCGGGGCTTTATCCAGAAAATGTCAATTCTCATTTGATGTTGCTAGTTAGTATGATTGGTGTGCTTGTTGGCGATTCCTGTATGTATTGGCTTGGTCGAATTTATGGTACGAAAATTTTACGTTTCCGACCAATACGTAGAATTGTAACATTACAGCGTTTAAGAATGGTGCGTGAAAAATTCAGTCAATATGGAAATCGAGTACTGTTTGTTGCACGATTTTTACCCGGTTTACGCGCTCCAATTTATATGGTCTCAGGCATTACACGCCGTGTAAGTTATGTTCGTTTTGTTTTAATAGATTTCTGTGCTGCGATTATTTCTGTACCCATTTGGGTTTACCTTGGGGAATTAGGGGCTAAAAATTTAGATTGGCTACATGCACAAATTCAAAAAGGTCAAATAGTGATTTATATATTTGTTGGTTTACTTGTAGTATTCTTTTTTTGGAAATGGAAAAAATCTAAAAAATCAGTGCAATAATAGAATAATAAACGGCTAAAAACATTCCTATTTTTAGCCGCACTTTTTAATTTTCTTCTCTCTTTTCTTTAAATAAACCTGATGTGCCTTCAGAATAATCTCTTGGTTGTTCATTTTGAGATTTATCTGTTGCAGTAATCAACTGTTGGGTGAATAAACCTTTGTGATCTTTTTCGCCCAGTAAATTATTGGAGGAGGTTGCGTAGTGGTGATAAAGTTTTTGATAATCCTTAATTAAGGTTTTGAATAATTCAGCACTTTCTGCAAAATGTTTTTCGATTTGCGCCTTTTGTGTATCAAGTTGGTTTTTGACTGTTTTTAATTCAGCTTCTGTTTTAGCTTGATGTTTTACGGAGCCTTTGGTTAAACGCACGGCAATGTAACCAATAAATAATCCAACAATAAAAGCGATACTAATCGCTACCCAAATTTCATTTGTCCAATTTTCCATAATGTTCTCCCATTAATGTGATTAAAAACTAGCAGGTTGCAATAACAACAATTTCAACTTTCCAACGAGGATCCGCTAATTTAGCTTCGACTGTCGCTCGACTTGGTGGGCTAACATGATCGACCCATTCATCCCAAGCTTGATTTAATTGTGCATAATCTTGCATATCTGCCAAGAAAATTTGCGCAGTTAAAATATTGCTTTTATTGGAGCCAATTTCTGCTAACAATTTATCAATTAATCCTAATACTTCTTTGGTTTGTTCGTAGGCATTTTGCTCTATGGTTAGCTCTGGAACTTGCCCTGCAAAATAGGCGAGGTTGTTATGAATTGAAACTTCACTTAAACGTGCATTGGGTAAAATGCGTTGAATTGTCATAGGATTCTCCTTTGGGGTATTTTCTTCTATTCTAAATAGCCTTTACTGCTTTGTAAAATCCTCTTTACTAAGCTAGAATACCTGACAGTTATTCTCAATTATTTAATTATTATGAAATTGCTTATTTCTAATCAGCACGGTGCTATTGTTATGGCATTGGTGCCTTTTATTTACGGTATGTTACTTGCTAATCCAGTATGGGCTCACTTATTTTTACTATTAGGATGGTTTTCGCTTTATTTGATGACTTATCCTTTTTTGAATTTATTTAAAGGTAAAAATCTTGAGTTATACAAAAAATGGTCTGTGATTTATTTTGCTGCCGCAGTGATTTTTGCGATTCCCGCGTTAATTTATAATTGGCAAGTGCTTTATTTTATGTTTGCCATGCTGCCTTTTGTAATAGTAAATATTTACTTTACCAAGAAAAAAGATGAACGTAATTTATGGAATGATTTGGCTGGGATCTTAATTTTTGCTTTAGCTGGAATGGGATCCTATTACTTTTCTGACCGCACTTTTGATGAAAAAATACTTTGGGTGGCGATTTATCCAGCATTATTTTTTATTGGAACAACGCTTTATGTGAAATCTATGATGCGTGAGCGAAAAAATCCACGTTATTTTTGGGCATCAGTGATTTTTCACTTATTATGTGTACTGATTTTTGTGGTTTCGCAACAATTTGTTTTAGCATTAGCTTTTGTCCCTGGATTAGTGCGAGCGGTTTATCTGCCCACTAAAAAGCTCTCTGTTATGCAAGTTGGACTAACCGAATTTGCGATTACTGCTGTGTTTTTTATTTTACTTTTAATAGCAACTTTATAAATGAAACTGAAGTTATTTTTTTACACCGTATTACTTTGTTTTAGTTTGCCTATTTGGGCAATGAAAACCGTTGATGTTACAGCGAGTCCGAAAATGGATGATCAAGCAAGAATGAATTTGGCACAAGAGTTTGCTAATAAACAGCAATGGATCTCTGTTTTCGATATTATGTATCCGATGGCGTTGGAAGGAAATATAACGGCTCAAAGCAATCTTGGTATGTTATATAATCTCGGGCGTGGCACAGCGAGAGATTATGAAAAGGCTTATTGGTGGTTTAGCGAAGCCGCAGAGAAGGGCAGCGTGAAAGGGCTAAATAATCTTGGCGTTATGTATCTGCGTGGCGATTACGTCAAACAAAATACAGAGCAGGCCATTAAGCTTTTTGAACGTACAGCTCGGGCTAAAGATACGGATGCGATGATGATGTTAAGTAATATTTATCGCTCACAAAACCAACCTAAAAAATCATTGGAATGGCTGAAGAAAGCTGCTGAATTAGGTAATCAGGAAGCAAAACAGCGTTTATCTAGCCAGCCATAATCTAAAAGTGCGGTTATTTTAATCGCACAAATTTCACGCCACTATGTTGCAATAGCAATTTCATTGGATCTTCATCATTCGAGACTGCTTTCTCACGTAATTCAATTAATTTCATCCGTAAATGGGCGAGTTCGTGAATCCTTGTCGCCACCTCTTTAATGTGTTTGTCTAACACGCGATTAATTTCTTCTGCTTGTTGTTTGGAGGCGTTTTCTAAATTCAGTAGGGTTTTTATTTCACTTAATGAAATATCTAGATTTCGGCAGTTACAAATAAATGATAAACGTTGCAAGTGTTCTTCATTATATTGGCGAAAATTGCCTGAAGTGCGTTTTGGGGGCGGGATTAAACCTTGTTGTTCATAATAACGAATGGTTTCTACGGTACAGCCTAGGGCTTTAGCAAGCGCTCCAATTTTCATCAATTTCCTTAAAAAATGACTTGATTCTAAAGTTACTTCATATTTTATCATACGCCTAAATTTTCTTAAACAAACAAGGAGTATCCAAAATGGAATTAAAAAAAATCGCCGTGGGATTAACCGCACTTTTAGGTATGTCTGTTGCTAACGCACACAATGTTTGGCTTGAACCTACTTCAGCTAAAAATGAATACGTAGTGAAATTTGGACACGAACAAACTGAAACCTATCCAGAATCTAAACTTAAATCTATCCAAGCCTTAAATGCGCAAGGAAAATTAACTGCTGTTGATTACCAATTCAGAAATGGCGAAGCCTATCTTATGCCTAAATCTGATTTAGTATTCATTCATTTCGATAATGGTGTATGGTCAAAACTACCAAGCGGTAAATACGTTGAAAAAACAAAACGTGAAGAACCAACTGCTGAATTTAGTACCAATCCTGTTAAATTTGGTAAAGCGATTTTGAAATGGGATGCTGAATCTTTCAAATCTCATCAACAAGCTTACGAATTGATTCCTCAAGAAAAACCACAAGCGAACAAACCACTTTCTATCCTTGTTTTACATAATGGTAAACCCGTTCAAGGGATTAAAGTAGGTGTAAGTGAAGATGCACCGTTCAATTTAACCAATGAAAAAGGTATCGCTCAATTTACGCCAACTAAAGGCTTCAACAAAGTATGGGCAGAGTTTGAGGAAAAAGTAACAAATAATGCGGATTACGATCGTCGCTCTGTGGAATATATGCTAACTTTTGACGCGCAATAATATGGATTTGGGATGAAAAAAATTGTTTTTTTAACCGCACTTTTTGCGGCTTGCTATCTCCCGAATACTTATGCCCATGCGCTTTATGTGTTTGCCCAATATGATGGGCAAACACTCTCTGGCAAATCCTATTATTCTGATATGACCCCTGCAGCTGAAACTTATTTAGAAGTTTTCCGCTCGGGTGTTTCAGATCCTGTTTTAACTGGAAAAACAGACCGCCAAGGCGCATTTAAGCTTTCTATTGCTGATGTGCCACATACCACCTTAAAAGTGGTGGTGGAAGGAGAGGAAGGACACCGTGCGTCTGTTGTTGCGGCTCATACCTCTGCTGAAAATCAAAGCGGTGCAGATTTAATGTTGCTTCGTGAAGATATTGCGCATTTAAAAGATAAAATTTATTTGCATGATATTTTAGGCGGAATTGGTTATATCGTTGGTATTGCTGGACTTATTGCTTTACGTAATGCGCGTAAAATTAAACAAGGACGTATTTAATGCATTTATCTGAAGGCGTGTTACATACGCCTATTTTATTAGCTGGCGTAGTGCTTGCTGTTGTGGGCATTGCCGTGGGGTTGCGTCGTTTAGAATCAGAACGTTTACCGCTCACCGCACTTTTTGCCGCTGCATTTTTTGTGGCTGGAACTATTCATATCCCCGTAGGAATTGGTAGTGTGCATTTAATTTTAAATGGTATGGCTGGTTTATTCCTTGGGTGGGCTGTTTTTCCTGCGTTTCTTATCGCACTTTTATTGCAAGTCATCTTCTTTTCTTTTGGCGGATTTGCAGTGTTAGGCGTCAATCTATGCGTGATGGCAACGCCAGCAGTGATTGCTCATTATCTTTTCCGTTCTCGTTTACAACCAAACATGGCTTTAAAAGATCGCTTATTCGTCGGTATTGGATCTGGCGTAATTGGCGTTGGCGGGGCAGGCGCGCTTGCTTCTTTTGTGCTGATGTTAGATGGTGGAAAAAGTTATCTGAATCTTGTTTGGCTCTTGCTAGTCTCTCATATTCCGGTATTTATTTTGGATAGTATTATCAGCGTAGGAGTGATTACCTTGCTTGGTAAAATGTATCCTGAAGTCATGAATCGTACCGAGAATTTCTCTTAATGAAAATTCATCACTTATTTCAACCGCACTTTAAGTTGATTTATCTATTTATCTGGGGGCTAATCATTAGTGGATTGAGTGATCTCACTTGGCTTATCCTCCTTAATGCACTTGCAGTTTCTCTCTTTTTTATTTCACTGCAGTTCAGTCAAAAATCTTTTTTGCCCTATCTTAAACGTTGGTTTGCTTTAGTTATTTTTATTGCTTTAATGTGGGCGACATTAAGTTGGCAAATTGGCGAAAATGGCATTGAACTCAATTTTCAAGGTATAGAATTAGCAGAAAAATTGAGTTTACGGAATCATTTATTGCTGATTTCTCTTTGGCTCTTTTTGTGGAATATTAATGATGCGGTGCTTGTTCAAGCCATTGGCAAATTGCCTTTGCCAGAAAAATTAATTCAACTTTTTGTGCTGACTGTACGTTACATTGCACTGCTTGGCGAATTGCGTCAAAAAATGGATATTGCTATGCGAGCTCGTGGATTTCGTCCTGGGCTTAATCGCCGAACCCTTTATGTGACCGCTCAAAGTGTCGCTTTATTATTGATTCATGCCCTATTAAAAGCCGAAACGGCGCAAATGGCTTTAAAATGTCGTGGTTTTCAGTTCGGCAAAAAGAGAGAAAAATAAATGTTAGCTGTAAATAATCTTTGTATAGAACGCAATGGTAGAGTGATTATTCAAGATTTGAGTTTTACCTTGGAAGGTCAAAAACGCCTTTTCGTACAAGGGGAAATTGGCTCAGGAAAAACCACTTTACTGCTTGCTTTGTTGGGATTTGTTCCAGTAACCAAGGGGGAAATTAAACTATTTGGCAAAGTTTGTCGTAAAGAAAAAGATTTTGCGCCATTTCGTGGCACGATTGGTATTTGTTTTCAAAATGCGGATGATCAACTTTTTGGCCCAACAGTATTGGATGATATTGCCTTCGGGCCATTAAACCAAAATGTGCCTAGAGAGCAGGCGTATCATATCGCAGAGCAGCAATTAGAACGTCTTGGTATCACACGTTTAAAAGATCGTATGGTACATACCTTATCTGGTGGTGAGAAAAATTTTACCGCACTTGCAGGTGTCTTAGCGATGCAGCCAAAAATCTTATTATTAGATGAACCCACCAATGGATTAGATCGAAAAAATACTGAAAAATTGACCGCACTTTTGCGAGAACTTTCCTTACCCATTTTGATTTCATCCCATCATCATGGATTTATTAACGAATTAGCCACAGAAATTATCAGTTTATGATTTCTATATCCATTAGGTAAAAATGCGGCTGTGATTGGTGAAGTAATAACCGATAAAAAAGTGCGTTTAGTAGGCATTTTTGGACAAAGTCGATTGTTAGATTTACCAACAAATGAACCATTGCCGAGAATTTGTTAATGATTAGATAAAATTAAAGCCTTGATAATCAAGGCTTTAACTATTTATATTTGCTCTATTTTAGGTTAGAGATGATTTCTAACTCTAATTAAAGTACTTTCACGATACTTTCACATAGATAGCGAATATTATCTTCTGTGATTCCAGCTACGTTGATACGACCAGAACGAACAGCGTAAATGGCAAATTCATTTTTTAAACGATCCACTTGTTCCCCTGTTAATCCACTGAAAGAGAACATACCGTTTTGTTCAATGATAAAGCTGAAATCTTGTTCTGCACCATATTCTTTTAATAACTGAACGAATAAGTGACGCATTTTTTTGATGCGTTCACGCATTTCAGTTAATTCATTTTCCCATTCTTGGCGAAGTTGAGCATCATTTAATACTGTTGCTACGGTCGCCCCGCCGTGAGAAGCTGGGTTAGAGTATAGGGTGCGAATAATTGATTTTACTTGGGTTAATGAGGTTGATGCAATTTCTGCATTTTCTGCCACAAGGGTAAATGCACCAACACGTTCATTATATAAACCAAAGTTTTTCGAGAATGAACTCGCCACTAATAATTCTTTGTGGTTTGCTGCAAAAGCACGTAAACCATAAGCATCTTCATCTAATCCGTTGGCTAAACCTTGATAAGCAAAGTCAAAGAGTGGCAACCAACCATTTTTAGCTGAAAGTGCGGCTAATTCTTGCCATTGTTCTGGAGTAGGGTCAATACCAGTCGGATTATGGCAACAACCGTGTAAAAGCACCACATCGCCTTCGCTTGCTTGGCTTAAATCTTCTAATAAGTGTTCCCAATCAAGGGCTTTGCGTTCAGCATCATAATAACGATATTCACGAATGGTCATACCGACAGCATTGAAAATCGCATTGTGGTTTGGCCAAGTTGGTGTGCTGATCCAAACATTTTGTGCTTTAGTTTGGCGTTTAATAAATTCTGCCGCAATGCGTAATGCACCTGTTCCGCCTAAACTTTGTACTGTTCTTGCTCGATTAGATTGGATGACTTCAGAATCTTTACCGAAAAGGAGTGCTTTTGTTTGTTCGTTATAATCCGCAATACCATCGATAGTCAGATAATTCTTGGTTTTTTCCTTATCAAATAATCGTTTTTCGGCTTCTTTTACCGCGCGCATAATTGGGGTTGTGCCTTGCGCATCTTTATAAACGCCAATACCCAAGTTAATTTTATTTTCGCGAGTTTCGGATTTGAATGCTTCGCCTAAGCCTAAGATGGGATCGGCTGGTGCCGCTTTGATATGTTCAAACATAGCTTTTCCTTATGTATGTCAGTTGTGTGGTGGATAATTTTATACTTCAGCCGTTTTATTTTATCAAGAAAGATTTTTATAAAAATTAACCGCACTTTGATATTTTTAAATATTCATCAAAAAGTGCGGTCATTTTTTACATTATTTTAGTTTTTCAATCGCCCAATTTAATCCAGATTGATAATCTTCGGGTAACTCAGAGCGAAGTTTTTCTAATTGTTGAATAATGACCGCTTTATTGGGATGAGAAAGATTGATATGCCCAACCTTACGCCCTGCCCTCACTTCTTTACCGTACCAATGAAGTTGTGCAAAAGGTATATTAAGCCATTTTGGATTATGGTTTGTGCCGATTAAATTTACCATTACACTTGGGGCAAAAATTTGTAAGTCAGGCGTTGGCAAATCAAGTAGCGCACGTAAATGTAATTCAAATTGGCTAATCGAGCATCCTAGTTGTGTCCAATGTCCACTGTTATGTACACGAGGCGCAAGTTCGTTAATCAGTAATTTGTCGCCTACAACAAAACATTCCATTGCCATCACACCCACATAGCCTAATTTATCCATAATTTTGCCGAGCATTGTTTCAGCTTGTTTTTGTTGTGCGGATTGTTCAGGAAATGCATTATCAATCACACTGTAACGCAAAATACCATTTTGTTGCAGGTTATGCGTAACGGGATAAAAACGCTTTTCGCAATTTTTAAGCCTTGCGCCCACAATAGAAACTTCATAATCGAAAGGAATAAATTTTTCTGCGATCACTTCAGCAAATAAGTCATCAGTGATGTCCGCTTTATTTTCATCGCAGATAATCCATTGACCACGCCCATCATATCCGCCTGTTCTACGTTTGACGACGACTTTCTCGCCAACAGTTTGGAAAACATCATTCCATTGCGTTTTATCTTTTAATAAACACCAAGGCGAGGTAGAAAGATTGAGTTCATCAAGTAAGGATTTTTGCGTAAAACGATCGGCTAATAATCCAAATACATGTTGATTAACGAAGTTTTTATGATTGCCGAGTAATTCAGTCAAAGGCGTTTTTTCCCAGCGTTCAATTTCCGCCGTGATGATCGCATTTTCAGGTAAGTCAAAAACTGGCGCATTGAAGGCTAAAGGTTCAACATAAATATCTAAAGGTGCGCCAGCATAACCTAACATTTTGCCGAGTTGTCCGTTGCCAAGTATATAAACCGTTGGGTATAAGGTGGAGTTTTGCATAATATTTCTCGTTAAATTTACGAAAAAACAACCGCACTTTAAAAGTGCGGTCAGATCTAAAGATGTTTTTATGTGCGTGGATCAGGATTGTCCAATACCATATTGGTTTGATTTTCGCGGAATGCTTGTAGGCGAGCGAATAACGCATCATCCCAACCTGCTAGAATTTGTGCCGCTAACAATCCAGCATTTGCCGCGCCTGCAGGGCCAATCGCTAATGTTCCGACTGGAATCCCTTTTGGCATTTGCACAATTGAATAAAGACTATCCACACCACTTAACATAGAACTTTTTACTGGCACCCCCAGCACTGGCACAAGTGTTTTGGCTGCGATCATACCAGGTAAATGTGCCGCACCGCCTGCACCAGCAATAATTACTTTGTAACCATTTTTTTGTGCATTTTCAGCAAATTCAAAAAGTTTATCAGGCGTACGATGAGCAGAGACGATTTCCACATGATAAGGTACTTTTAATTCATCCAAAATCTGAGTTGCCTCTTGCATTGTAGCCCAATCGCTTTTGGAACCCATTACAACGGCAATTTGTGCAGTTTTTGACATGCTATTTTCTCAATTTTTTAATTAAAAACGTGGTGTAGAATAGCATAGATTACATATATCGAGCAAACGTTTGCTAAATGGTTTTTATAGGAAAATACCATTGCAACTTTAAGGATAAAATTTTATCCTAGGCACAATTTTTATAAGAATAGGTCAAATTATGTTAGCCAAAGCAAAATATAGAAAAGATTACAAACAACCAGATTTTACGGTCACTGACATTTATTTAGATTTTCAACTCGATCCTAAACATACCGTGGTAACCGCAACCACAAAATTCCAACGCTTAAATAATGAAGCGACTTCTTTACGTTTAGATGGGCATAGCTTCCAGTTTTCTTCTATTAAATTTAATGGCGAGCCATTTTCTGCGTATCAACAAGATGGCGAGAGTTTAACGCTCGATTTGAAAGGCAAAAGTGCGGAAGAATTTGAGCTTGAAATTGTGACCTTCCTTGTACCAGCTGAAAATACGTCATTACAAGGGCTATATCAGTCTGGCGAAGGTATTTGTACGCAATGTGAGGCGGAAGGTTTCCGTCAAATCACTTATATGCTTGATCGTCCAGATGTATTGGCGCGTTACACAACCAAAATTACGGCAGATAAAATTAAATATCCATTCTTACTTTCTAATGGCAATCGCATTGCAAGTGGCGAATTAGAAGATGGTCGCCATTGGGTGGAATGGAATGATCCATTCCCAAAACCAAGCTATTTATTTGCTTTAGTGGCGGGGGATTTTGATTTATTACAAGATAAATTTATTACTAAAAGTGGCCGTGAAGTTGCGTTAGAGCTTTATGTGGATCGCGGTAATCTTAACCGTGCAACTTGGGCAATGGAAAGTTTGAAAAAAGCGATGAAATGGGATGAAGATCGCTTTAATTTAGAATACGACCTCAATATTTATATGATCGTTGCTGTCGATTTTTTCAATATGGGCGCAATGGAAAACAAAGGATTAAATATCTTTAACTCTAAATTTGTGTTGGCAAATCCACAAACGGCAACCGATGAGGATTATCTTGCCATTGAAAGTGTGATTGCACACGAATATTTCCATAACTGGACAGGTAATCGTGTGACCTGCCGTGATTGGTTTCAATTAAGTTTGAAAGAAGGTTTAACGGTTTTCCGTGATCAAGAATTTTCTTCAGATACAGGTTCGCGTGCGGTGAATCGCATTAATAATGTGAAATTTTTACGCACCGTGCAATTTGCCGAAGATGCAAGCCCAATGTCGCACCCAATTCGCCCTGAAAAAGTGATTGAAATGAATAACTTTTACACGGTGACAGTATATGAAAAAGGGGCAGAAGTCATTCGTATGTTGCATACTTTATTAGGGGAGCAAGGCTTTCAAAAAGGGATGCAACTTTATATTGCTGAAAACGATGGCAAAGCGGCAACCTGTGAAGACTTTGTTTCTGCGATGGAACGTGCAAATAACCTCGATTTAAACCAATTCCGCCGTTGGTATAGCCAATCGGGTACACCAGAATTGTTGATTAGCGATGCTTATGACGAAAAAACACATATTTATCGTTTAACGGTTTCACAATCCACACCGCCAACTGCTGATCAAATGGAAAAAGTGAATTTACATATTCCATTAAAAATCGTGCTTTATGATGCGAACGGCACGAAACAAATGCTACAACATAATGGCGAATTGTTGAGTGATGTATTAAATATTACTGAAAAAGACCAAGTCTTCGAGTTTCACGGCATTTATGGTCGCCCAATTCCCGCATTGCTATGTGATTTTTCTGCGCCAGTAAAACTGGATTATGATTATAAAACGGAGCAGTTATTAGGCTTGCTTAAATTTGCAGATAATCAATTTATCCGTTGGGATGCGGCTCAAATGTTATTTACCCAAGAATTGCGTCGTAATGTTGTGCGTTTCCAACAAGGCGAGGCTTTAGAAATTTCGCCTGAAATTTTGACCGCACTTTCTTATGTTCTGAACCATTATGAGAAAGATATTGAATTGGCAACCTTAATTCTCACACTGCCGAAAGAAATGGAGTTTGCAGAAAGTTTTAAAACAATTGATCCTGAGGGCATTTCAGCCGCAAGAGAATTTATGCAAGCGCAAATTGCAGAATCTTTAAAAGATGATTTCTTGTGTGTTTACACCCATATTCGTCTTGATGAATATCAAGTTACACAACAAGACATCGCCTTGCGTGCAATGCGAAATCTTTGCTTAACTTATTTGGCTTATACCAATTTGGGCAACAACCTAGTGCAAAAACACTACAATAATGCGAATAATATGACAGATACCTTAGCCGCATTAAGTGTTGCAACTAAAGCGGCATTACCTTGCAGAGATGCGTTATTAGCTGATTTTGAACAAAAATGGCAGCACGATGGATTAGTAATGGATAAATGGTTTGCATTACAAGCCACTCGCCCAGATGAAAATGTGTTGGAAATTATTCAGTTATTAATGGATCACCCAAGTTTTAACTTTAATAATCCAAACCGTTTACGTGCATTAGTAGGTAGCTTTGCAAATCACAATTTAAAAGCATTTCACAACGTCAGCGGTTCTGGCTATCGTTTCTTAACGGATGTGTTAATCCGTTTAAATGAAAGTAATCCGCAAGTGGCTGCGCGTTTAATCGAGCCATTAATTCGTTTTTCTCGCTTTGATGCTCAACGCCAAACCTTGATGAAACGAGCTTTAGAACGCCTAAGCATTGTAGAAAATCTGTCAAAAGATTTATTTGAAAAAATTGAGAAAGCGTTGCAGTAATACTTGATGATGTGAGAATAGGCTTTATGCCTATTCTCTATTCAATTACCGAATATTTTTAAATGAACTAAAAATTTTTTGACTGCAAATAATTTTCTACCGTATCTACAATGGCTTGCGTTTGAGGATCGATTTCAATATTCACAATATCGCCCACTTTACGTTGCCCCATTAAAGTTCTTTGCAAGGTTTCAGGAATTAAATTCACACAGAATTGTGTGTCTCTTACTTCGCCAATAGTGAGGCTAATGCCATCTACCGCAACAAATCCTTTCGTTAAAATATATTTCATTACATCTGTGCTTGGCAGCTCGAACCAAATTTGTCGGTTATTTTCACTAGCGATAATATCTGAAATTTTTGCGGTGCAATAAATATGACCAGATAATAAATGTCCGCCAATTTCCGTTCCCATTTGCATAGCACGTTCGATATTCACATAATCGCCCACTTTTACTGTGCCGAGATTTGTAATTCTTAAGGTTTCTTGCATCAGATCAAAGCTAACCAGATCGCCGTTAATTTCAGTTACAGTTAAACATACGCCGTTATTTGCTACTGATGCGCCAATTTCCAGATCTTTACGCATTTCAGGTGGTAATTTTACTACTTGTGTTCTAAAATTAGCCTTTTCTTTAATGGAGTGGATAGGGACGGTGCCTTGGACAATTCCAGTAAACATAATTTTTTCCTTTTCTAAAAATTTTTAGCAGTATATCAAATTTATGAATTTTCGTCTTTTATCTCAATACCACGCTGATATTAAAAAGTTGATTAAAATTTCCTTGCCTATTTTATTAGCGCAAATTGCACAAAACTCAATGGGATTAGCGGATACCATTATGGCGGGGCGAGTGAGTTCCACTGATATGGCAGCCATTTCTATTGGTGCTTCAATTTGGATGCCATTGATGTTTTTTGGGCAAGGTTTATTGTTGGCATTGCCGCCTACAATTTCTTATTTGAATGGTTCAGGCCAACACCATCGCATTGCACATCAAGTTCGCCAAGGCATTTGGCTTGTGTTAGGCGTGAGTATTCCTTTAGGTTTACTGATTTATTTCTGTGAAATTCCGCTGCAATATATGCAAATGGAAAGCAAAATGTCAGATTTAGCACGCGATTATTTACATGCCATGTTGTGGGGATTGCCAGCTTATTTGATGCTGATTAATTTTCGTTGTTTAAATGATGGGATTGAGAAAACCAAGCCTGCAATGGTCATTACCTTTTTAGGTTTATTGATTAATATTCCGCTTAATTACATTTTTATTTATGGAAAATTTGGTATGCCTGCTTTTGGTGCGGTGGGCTGTGGTATTGCGACAGCTATTGTGAACTGGGCAATGTGCTTAATGATGATTTTCTATTCCTACACGAATACTCAAGAACGTTCACTAAAAGTATTTAGTCAATTAATTGAAATGCCAAATCCGAAAACACTTAAAAAATTACTGCGTTTAGGATTACCCATTGCCATTGCAATTTGTTGCGAAGTGGCGTTATATGCACTTACGTCCTTAATGCTTTCTCCGCTGGGTGCAACTATTGTCGCAAGCCATCAAATCACATTGAATACCAGTTCTTTTATTTTTATGTTCCCTATGTCGATTGGTATGGCAACGACGATTTTAGTTGGACAAGCATTGGGTGCAGGTTCTCCACAAAATGCGAAGAAAATTGGCTATGCCGCATTATTATTAGGGCTAACTGTGACAATTATTACTGCATTAATTACGATTTTTTTCCGTTATGAAATTGCCTCTATTTTCGTAACAGATGAAATTGTCATTGCAATGGCGGCAAATTTATTATTATTTGCCGCACTTTATCAATTTTCAGATACCATTCAAATGGTGGTTGGTGGCATTTTACGTGGTTATAAAGATACCAAAATGATTTTATATATTACTCTTTTCTCTTATTGGGTAATTGGTGTGCCACTTGGTTATACGCTCGGTCGTACAGATTGGCTTGTGCCACACATTGATGCGAAAGGTTTCTGGATTGCCTTTGTGGTCTCGCTCACTTTTGCGGCATTCTTACTTTCTTTGAGAATGAAAAAAATGCAAGCTATGAACGACAACGCTATTTTACAACGTTTAGAAAAACTTAAATAAGGAACTTTATGCAACTTCCAGCTTTACAATCGGCAAAATTAATTCGTCGTTACAAACGCTTTCTTGCGGATATTGAATTGCCAACTGGTGATGTTATGACAATTCATTGTGCAAATACTGGGGCGATGACAGGATGTGGAGAAAAAGGCGATACAATTTGGTATTCACATTCCGATAGTCAAACTCGTAAATATCCCCATTCTTGGGAGCTTACTCAACTCGCAAATGGACAGCTTTGCTGTATCAATACGCATCGTTCTAATCAGCTTGTTTTTGAAGCATTGCAAAATAAGCAAATCAAAGAATTGGCAATGTATGATGAAATTTACCCTGAAGTGAAATACGGCGAGGAAAATAGCCGCATTGATTTCTTACTAAAAGGCGAGGGTTTGCTTGATTGTTATGTAGAAGTGAAATCAATCACGCTTGTAAAAGGTAATTTAGGTATGTTTCCCGATGCGGTTACTACGCGTGGACAAAAACACGTTCGAGAATTATTGGCAATGAAAAAACAAGGTCATCGAGCAGTAGTGCTGTTTGCTGGGTTACATAATGGGTTTGATCGTTTCAAAATTGCGGAATATATCGATCCTGAATATGATCGCTTATTAAAAGAAGCAATGGAACAAGGTGTTGAAGCCTATGCTTATGCGGGACAATTTGAAATTTCTAATGAAATTCCTACCGCACTTTCTTTGACAGAATCGGTGCCTTATATAAAATAATATTTTTTTGATAATTATTTTCATTTAGTTATTGACAAGATTATTGATAACAATTATCATCTAATCATTCCAACAACAATATTAGATAATCACTCCAACATTCCCGCCTATTTCCCCACAAATAGGCGTTTTTTTTTATTCACAAATTGCTAAGAATCCCTATAATGAAACCTTTCAAAAAACATAATTAGGAAATAATAATGACTGACATTAATACCGTTCTCGCGGAACTAAAGCGTGGTACTGATGAAATCCTTTCAGAAGCGGATTTAATCGAAAAATTGAAAGAAAATCGCCCATTAAAAGTAAAATTAGGCGCAGATCCAACCGCACCAGATATTCATTTAGGACATACTGTTGTATTAAACAAATTACGTCAATTTCAACAACTCGGTCATGAAGTCTATTTCTTAATTGGCGATTTTACTGGAATGGTGGGCGATCCATCAGGTAAAAATGCAACGCGTCCTCCACTCAGCCGTGAAGATGTATTGCGTAATGCTGAAACCTATAAAGAGCAAATTTATAAAATTCTCGATCCACAAAAAACCAAAATCGTCTTCAACTCTGAATGGTTAAGCAA
The DNA here is from genome assembly GCF_049821985.1 of Haemophilus sp. HN_Hi10. Lineage (NCBI taxonomy): Bacteria > Pseudomonadati > Pseudomonadota > Gammaproteobacteria > Pasteurellales > Pasteurellaceae > Haemophilus > Haemophilus sp. HN_Hi10. The sequence goes on from NZ_CP187495.1 coordinate 1,175,347, forward strand.
ACTTGGTACAGAAGGTATGATTCGCCTTGCAAGCAACTATACGGTTGCACGTATGCTTGAACGCGACGACTTCAAAAAACGCTTTGGCAACAACCAACCCATTGCCATCCATGAATTTATTTATCCATTACTGCAAGGCTACGATTCTGTTGCATTAGATGCAGATGTGGAACTAGGCGGTACAGACCAAAAATTCAACTTACTTGTTGGTCGTGAATTACAAAAATCAGCAGGCAAAAAACCACAGGTTGCGATTACACTCCCATTACTCGTTGGCTTAGATGGCGAGAAAAAAATGTCCAAATCACTTGGTAACTATATCGGCGTAACGGAAGCACCAAGCGATATGTTCGGTAAAGTGATGTCGATTTCTGATGAACTCATGTGGAATTGGTATAACCTTCTTTCATTTCGTCCATTAAGCGAAATTGCACAATTAAAATCGGAAGTAGAAAACGGCAAAAATCCTCGTGATGTAAAAATCTTACTAGCAAAAGAATTAATTGCACGTTTCCACAATGAAGAGGCAGCAAACTCTGCAGAACAGGAATTTATTAATCGTTTCCAAAAAGGCGCGATACCTGATGAAATGCCTGAATTTACCTTCTCTGGCGAAATTGGTTTAGCTACTTTATTAAAAGAAGCGGGACTTGTTCCGTCTACTTCAGAAGCAATTCGTTCTGCTCAACAAGGCGGCGTGAAAATCAACGGCGAAAAAGTAGATAACGTGAAAGACAATGCACCAAAAGGCACAAATGTTTACCAAGTGGGCAAACGAAAATTTGCTCGTGTAACGGTTGAATAAAGTAGATACAGTTAAATAAAGTAAATAAAAAAATACCGCACTTTGGCAATAAAAGTGCGGTATTTTTTATTGAAATTTTAATTTAGTTAAACATCGCAGAAATAGATTCTTCGTTGCTAATTCGGCGAATGGCTTCTGCTAGCATAGAAGAAAGTGTTAATACACGAACTTTACCGATAGCTTTCATTTCTTCTGATAGAGGAATAGTATCGGTAACAACAACTTCATCAATGGCATCGCTAGCTAAGTTTTTGGCTGCTGCACCAGAGAAAACGGCGTGAGTTGCATAAGCAAAAACACGTTTTGCACCACGTTCTTTTAATGCTTCTGCCGCTTTACAAAGCGTACCGCCAGTATCAATCATATCATCTACCAAAATACAATCACGGTCTGCAATATCACCGATAATATGCATCACTTGTGCTACATTTGCACGAGGGCGACGTTTGTCAATAATAGCCATATCCGTATCGTTTAATAATTTAGCGACAGCGCGAGCACGCACAACGCCGCCAATATCTGGGGAAACAACAATTGGATTTTCAAGATCAGATTTTTTCAAAATATCGTGAATTAAAACTGGCGAACCAAATACGTTGTCTACGGGAACATCAAAGAAACCTTGGATTTGTTCTGCGTGTAGGTCGCAGGTTAAGACACGGTCAATACCAACAATTGAAAGTAAATCTGCCACAACTTTAGCGGTAATAGGCACACGAGCAGAACGAACACGACGATCTTGGCGAGCATAGCCGAAATAAGGAATCACGGCAGTAATACGACCAGCAGATGCGCGACGTAACGCATCTACCATCACAACCAATTCCATTAAGTTATCATTGGTTGGCGCACAAGTTGATTGGATGATAAATACATCCGCACCACGCACATTTTCATTAATTTGAACTTGGATTTCACCATCGCTGAAACGTGCGACCGTCGCATCGCCTAGTGAAATATATAAACGTTCAGAAATACGTTTTGCAAGTTCAGGTGTTGCATTACCCGCGAAGAGTTTAATGTCAGGCATTTTATAAAACCTCAGGTTTAGATTGTCGATGAATATGAATTGATGATAGCTGCTTCAACATTGCGTGCAAGGGAGAAACATTGAATCCTTTCGCAACAAAGCCAAAAAATGCTTCTGGTTTTTGTCTCAATACCGCTTGCGCTTCTGCTTCATTATCAAATTCAGCAAAAACACAAGCTCCCGTTCCTGTTAGTCTTGCCGGCGCATATTGTAGCAACCAGTTTAACGCTTTTTCAACGTTTGAATAATGATTTACCACAACTTTTTCGCAATCGTTTTTATAAGATTCACTCAAAAGTTGTTCAAGGGATTTTTTCGGTGTATTACGTGGTAAATTTGGATCTTGAAAGATGACAGCCGTTGATATGGAATCATCGGGTTTTAATACAACAAACCATTTTTCGGCAGGTTCACAATAAGTGATTTTTTCCCCAACGCCTTCAGCAAAAGCAGCCTGTCCGTGTACAAATATTGGCACATCCGCCCCTAATGTTAATCCCAATTTTGCCAGTTCATCAATGGATAAATTGGCTTGCCATAAATAATTTAAAGCGACCAATGCGGTTGCTGCATTGGATGAACCGCCACCAACACCGCCTCCCATTGGAAGAATTTTATCTAAATGAATATTTGCACCCAATTGAATATTGGCTTTTTCTTGTAAAAGTTTTGCAGCTCGATAAATCAAATTATCTTCCGTTTTTAGATTTGGAATTTCTGGGGTTAAAACAATTTGATTATCTTCTTCACGGATACTAATTTCCAACCAATCGCCGAAATCTAAAAATTGGAAAAGCGTTTGTAATTCGTGGTATCCGTTCGGCAATTTTCCGTTGATATAAAGAAATAAATTCAGCTTGGCGGGGCTAGGGAAGCGTAATGACTTCCCATTTGATTGAGTTGTGTTTTGACAAAGTGCGGTAGAAAATTGATGTGATTTCATTAATGTGTTCATTAGTAAATCCACTCATCCACGCGAATTTTTAGAGTTTGTTTCGTGCTGTCATTTTTTAGCAGAATGTTTTCAGGCATCGAATTATTTGAGTGATAAGTGAGATAATCTGCTGTCCATTGAGAACCATCCACATGATAAGTAAATGCGCCAAGTAAATGGTTAGTACTGACTTGATAATCTGCATTTATTGCTGGTTCGCCTTTCAGCCAATAAGCTAAATGTTCTAATGGCACATCCATTCCAATGATCTCTTGTAATAGTAGTTTGGCATTGGCTGCAGATTGTTGATTGCCGTTGTTATCGGAAATTGTCATCCCACTTTGGTGCATTTGAATCCAAAGGGTAGATTTACTGATTAAAGAATAGAGTTTAAGCGTATAAGATTTTGGATTTTGGTATTGCCATTCAAAGCGGCTAGAAAAACGTTCTGTAGGACTGATATAACCAATTTGTCCTTTAGCTTGATAGGATTGAATTTTTTGAATCTTTTGTAAATGCTGTTGCCATATCGCATCTGTTTTATCAATATATTGCACATTTGTAGGTCGATCCATATCTAATGTACAAGCGGTTAGAATAGCAGTGGCAAAAAGTGCGGTAAGAAATTTAAACGTTTTCATATTATTCATCAAGTCAATAAGCTCGCATATTTTAAGGATTTAGTTTAATTGAGTAAAGTTACTTTTATTTGTTAATTTTTTTGGTAATTCGCTTTTGCTTGTTTAACTGCTAAGATTCTTCGTTTCGTCAATTCATTTCTGATTTCTTGTTTCTCAAATCCATCTGCAATAACTTGCTGTACATCTACTTCATTTGCCGCTTGTAATAATTGATTAATGTAATCTATTTGTGGATAGTCTTTATTTTCAAAACCTGTTCTACCTCGAGTATCAGCTAGACAGACTTGTAGAAATTCTTGAAAGTGTTGTGGTTTTCTCCACACATCAAAACGATTAAACAGCGTTATGACGGTTTCAGCTCGAAGCTCAAAGGCTTTGTGAATATGCGTGTGAAATTCACAAGTCAGTTCTGCAAGTTCTTGAAAATAACTTCGGACTTTCAAGCGTTTGCACAAGGTTCTAGTTGGTTTTATGCCAGCTTGTTCATGTCCATAATGATGAGGAAGGATATTTTGAGGCGTAAGAGCCTTACCAAGATCATGACAAATTGCGGCAAAACGGACCGCACTTTTATTTAGGATAGGGGTATTTTCAGTTAAATTAACCGCTTGTTTTAATACCAACATTGTGTGAATAAAACTATCCACTTCTGGATGATGTTTTACTGGATTTGGCACCCCATAAAGAGCATCGATTTCAGGAAATAAAACGCTTAATGCGCCTGTTTTATGTAAGGTTTCAAAATAAATTTCAGGATTTTTTTCGTTTAAGGCTTTTTCTGTTTCTAGCCAAACGCGTTCCGCCGTGAGATGTTGTAATTCTCCCGATAGGGCAAGTTCTGCCATTAGAGCTAATGTTTCCGAGGCGATTTTAAAACCGAGAGAATGATAACGGGCTGCAAAGCGTGCCACGCGCAATACACGTAAAGGATCTTCTGAAAAAGCGGGAGAAATATGGCGTAAAATTCGATTTTCTAAATCTTGTTTTCCGCCATAAGGATCGATAATTTCACCGTCTTCGCTTTGAGCCATCGCGTTAATAGTGAGATCTCGTCGAATTAAATCTTGTTCTAATGTGATTGTTGGGGAGAAATCACAAATAAAGCCCGTGTAACCTGTGCTAGATTTACGTTCTGTTCGGGCAAGCGCATATTCTTCTTTTGTTTTAGGATTGAGAAAAACTGGAAAATCTTTGCCTACTTGCTGATAACCGAGAGAGAGTAGCGTAGCGGGATCTGCGCCTACCACAATCCAATCACGATCTTTTACTGGTAACCCCAATAATTGATCGCGAACAGCCCCACCAACTAAATAAATTTTCATTTGTGATTATACCCAGCCATCGCGACGGCGACGTTTTGGTAACACATAAGGAATGAGCAAGCCGAAAAGTAAGCCTACACCTAATACTGAACCGCCATAAATAAACCATTGGATCGCAATTTCTCGTTTACCTGCATCAAGTATCGCTTCTAAATCACGATTTTTATTTTTGGTCATTTCAAGTTCACGTTTAAGTTGAGAATTTTGCTCTAAAAGATCCGCACTTTGTTGCTCAGCTTGTTTGGTTCGACGTTGCATTTCGACGGTACGCTGTTGCCAATCGCCATCTAAACGACTAAGTTTTAAGGTTAATTCTTGGACTTGCGCTTTTAATTTTGGATTTTCTTCTTTACTACTTGGCGTGCTACTTAAGTCTGAATTTAAAATCCAAGCTTCACGATTTTTATTGTCGCGAATGAGTGTGTATTTGCCTTGGCGTTCTAATACATTTACCGCTTCGCCTGCTTGAATTGAACCTGCAATTTTAAATTGTTCGCCAGCACCACGACGTAAGAAAGTACTTAAATTTTCAGTAACATATTGGGTTTCCGCATAAGCAACATTTATTGATGTACTTAAAAGTAAAGATGAGATTAAGGCTTTATAGATCTTTTTCATTTTTTCCCCTTAAACATCACAACAAAAGTGCGGTTAAAATTAACCGCACTTTTTATTGAGATCAATTAATTAAAGATAGTTCTTAGCACATAGAAAATAATGATGGCGAAAAATGCACCTGCTGGTAATGTGACGATCCAAGAACTAATGATGTTTCGGATAACCGTTAAATTCAGTGCTGCGATACCACGTGCAAAGCCGATACCTAAAATAGCTCCAACAAGTGTTTGTGTTGTTGAGATGGGTAAGCCTGTGCCTGATGCCACGACAACGGTCATCGCAGTAGCAAATTGAGCGGCAAAGCCACGGCTTGGCGTTAAATCGGTGATCCCAGATCCAACAGTCGCCATCACTTTTTGCCCCATAGTGATTAATCCTACTGCAATACCTAATGCGCCTAAGGGTAAAATCCACCATGCAAGAGTGCTATTAGAGGCAATTTTTCCTCCTTCATTTACAATGGAGACCACCGCAGAAAGAGGACCTATAGCATTAGCAACATCATTAGAACCGTGCGCAAATGCCATCGCACAAGCGGTTAATAACATTAATATACTGAAGACTTTTTCTACCGCACCAAAGGTGCCTTTACTTGCAGATTGAGTAAATGTTTTACTTTTGAAATAGAAATGGAAGAACAACATTCCGATAAGACTGATGACAAGTGAAATAATTAAAGTTTCACTATTTGAAAGATTTAAGCCTATGTGTTTTAAGCCTTTTTTCATCGTTACGATACAAAGTACAAACATGGTTATCCCCATATAATAAGGGCCATATTTTTGTGCATTTTTTAATGGCTGTTCAGTATCAAAAATAAGTTTTTGCGTACTTGCAAAGATTGCATAAGCCAAAATACCCGAGATGACAGGCGTGATAAACCAGCTACCAACGATGCTGCCAATATTTGACCAATCTACAGAACTAGGGCCAATCGTAATACAGGCAAATCCAATAATTGCACCAATAATAGTGTGTGTACCAGAAACTGGCCAACCCATTTTGGTTGCAATAAATAACCAAGCACCTGATGCAAATAAGGTTGAAAGCATACCTAAGGCTAAAATATCGGGTGTATCAACAAATTGCATTGGGTCGATTACGCCACTTTTTATGGTTTGTGTTACTTCGCCACCAGCTAAATAGGCTCCAGCAGATTCAAAAATTAACGCAATAATAATTGCTTGTTTGGCTGTTACAGTACCAGATCCTACGGATGTACCCATTGAGTTTGAGACATCATTTGCTCCAATTCCGAACGCCATAAAAAAGCCAAAGGCTGCTGTGATCCACACCAACCAAGAACCATATTGACTAATAATTTCCATAGTTAATTTCCTATGTTTTGTTGATTATGAACGCGCCAGCATTAATTCAATGCGCGAACCGACACGTTGTGCTTGGTCAGCCAAAACGCCAACCCATTCAATAATTTTATATAAGAACATTACATCAATTGGATTATAACGGCTTTCGATGGTGTAAAGCATTTTACGCAATTTGATCTGCATTTGGTCTGTATCATCTTCAATTGAATCAAGTTCTTGAATCATATCATTGACTAATTTGAGTTCACGACCTTTAAAACCCGTTTCTAATAGCTTATCCATTTCTTCGATTACTCGGTGGGCTTGATGAATTGCATCTAAACTACGTTTTACGTAATGTAAGAATTCTTCCTGCATTTCTTCAGGAATACCAAATTGACGACCAATCATACGGCCTGCAATATCTTTGGCATAATTGGCAAGTTTATCTTGTTGCGTGACTAATTCTAAAAGATCAGTACGATCGATAGGTAAGAATAAACCACGTGGCAATTTCAACCGAATTTCGCGTTTTAAACTATCTGCCTCACGTTCGCATTGAGAAATTTCTAAGCGTTTTTCTTCCGCTTGTTCCCAATTCTTTGAGAAAGTCGTTTGAAAAAAAGGAATCAAAAGATCGCTACATTCGGTCACTTTTTCAGAGTGTTTTTGTAACGGCTTGAGAGGCGAATGGGCAAATAATCCGAGAATATTATTCATTGCCATAAGTGATTTACTCCAAATTAAGGGGTTAAAAAATTCGTGCGCATATTACCTGATTTTTGTTGATAGTTAAAATTTTTCAAAAAAATTTGTAAGAAACAAGGTTTATCTTCGACTAACTAAGTAACTGGGTAATATTTCCTAGTGTGGTAAGATAAGTAACTCAATACACTTTTCGCTTTAAAAGCGAGAAAATTTGAAAGGTAAAAAAATGAAGGATTGTAAGATGCAAGGTATCGGCAGTGGCGTAAGTTTATTGATTTTACGCTTTTTTCTCGCGTGGGAGTTTTTTGAATCAGGATTAGAAAAATGGAATGGACAAAATTGGTTCGCTGAAATACAAGATCGTTTTCCTTTTCCATTTAATCTTATTCCTGCCGATATTAATTGGCACGTTGCAATGGGATCAGAATTAATTTTCCCATTCTTGCTGATATTTGGGGTGCTAACACGTTTTAGTGCATTAAGTTTAACGATTTTAATCTCTGTCGCGTGGTATAGCATTCACGCCGATTCAGGTTATAACGTATGTGATAATGGTTATAAATTACCATTAATTTATGTGGTGACTTTATTAATCTTAATTACACAGGGAGCGGGGAAACTCTCTTTAGACACGCTTATTAAGAAGGTTTATCCAACTAAAAGCTGGTTGAAATTTCTCTAATTATTTATTCAAAACTCAAACTTTAGGAGATTATTCAAATGAAAAAATTAGCAACCTTAACAGCATTAGCAGGTGCATTAACGATGGCAGTAGCGACAGCAGCACAGGCTGAATCAAAGTCAAGCAATACTGATAATACAGCAACACCTTGTGTGGGCGATAAATGTGTCAAAACGAAAGCTGCAGAAGGTAAATGTGGTGAAGGCAAATGCGGTGCAGACAAAGCTAAATCTGCTGAAGGTAAATGTGGCGAGGGTAAATGCGGTTCTAAATAAGAATAATAATTATGCTGGTGTAAGAATTTATGCCAGCTTTTATTAAAAAAGGAGTTAATTATGAAATTACAAGGTGCTGGATTAGGTTATCGTCGGAATTTAGCTGAGGATTTTTTACAACTTCCCCCAAACAACGCTATTCAATTTATTGAAGTCGCACCAGAAAATTGGAGTAAAATGGGTGGAATGGCTCGTTATCAATTTGATCAAGCAGCAGAAAGATTTCCATTAGCAGTACACGGTCTTTCACTTTCTTTAGGTGGGCAAGCACCACTTGATCGCAAATTACTCCGTAATACTAAAGCACTAATGAATCAATATAATTCATCTTTCTTTTCTGAACATTTAAGTTATTGTGAATGTGAAGGGCATTTATATGATTTATTACCTATGCCATTTACAGAAGAAGCTGTAAAACACGTTGCGCAACGAATACGTGATGTGCAAGATTTCTTAGGATTGCAAATTTCATTAGAAAATACTTCTTATTATTTGCATTCTCCAACTAGTACAATGAATGAAGTGGAATTTTTAAATGCTATTGCACAAGAGGCTAATTGTGGCATTCATTTAGATGTGAATAATATTTATGTTAATGGTGTTAATCACGGATTGCTTGATCCTTATGTCTTTTTAGATCAAGTGGATGTTAAACGTGTTAATTACATTCATATTGCAGGGCACGATGAAGAACATTCTGCTGCACAAGTTGTGGAGAATTCAGCAGATGAATCATTTAATAAAGTAAAAGGAGCATATCGCCATTTACCTGAATTATTAATTGATACACACGGTGAAGCTGTAAAAGGCACTGTATGGGATTTACTCGAATATGCCTATCAACGACTACCTACGATTCCCCCAACATTATTGGAACGTGATTTCAACTTCCCACCATTTGCAGAACTTTACGCCGAAGTTGAGCATATTGCACAATTACAGCAAAAATACGCTCACACAGAGGTAATGTCTTATGCAGCCTAAGTCATTACTGAAAGAAACTCAGCAAGCACTGGCAAATGCTATTCGGTTAGGTAATGCAGATCCTTTAAATGGTTATGCTGCAAACCGTTTAGCGGTATATACACGTTTAGTTCGTAATAATGCTTTTGGTTTTATTGATCGTTGTTTTGTTGAAGCACCATTACATATTGAGCCAGAGTATTGGAAAAATGCTAAAGAAAATTTTGTACAAAATGGTAATGCGCATTCTCCTTATTTCCAAGATATTGCAGGAGAATTTCTCTTGTTTTGTCAAGAAAAAGAGATATTTGATGCAAATATATTGGCATTGATGGATTTTGAAAATACACAATTACTTGCAGAAGTTTCTTTAGCTAAAGTGCCTGAAAAATTTGAGTGGGATAGACATAGCGTAATGCAATTATCTGGCGCAGCTTATTTAAAAAGTTATGAAGTTGATTTTTTATCAAGTGACTTTAAACAATTTGATGATACGCCAATTCAAGTTATTATATGGCGTGATAGTGATTTTAGGATTCAGCAACAAATCCTTTCAGAGTTAGATTACTGGTTGTTAAGTTATCTACAAGAACAACCAAATTCATTAGAAAATGTTTTGTCTGCACTTAATACAATGGTTGAAGACAGTACCTCAATAATCCCATTATTAGAGCAAGTATGGATGAAATGGGTTACATCTGAAGTAATTTATCCCGAACAAAGATAAAATTTTTGAAAATGCTGAGTAAGATGAAAATATTCATATTTTCATCTTATTTTTATTGACATTTCGCAATTATTGCTAATTTAGATTAGCAAATATTCACATTTTAATCTGGCTTTGTTATTTAAAATTATCAATTTTATCCGATGAAATTTGTTGTATGTTTTTCGGATTATTTTGTATTTTTAGTCGCAATATTTTAATCACAATAAATATAAATTTGTTTGTAGGTGCTTAATATGTAAAGTAAAGCATCACAAAAATCTTGATTTATTTTTATTGTATTGTATATTTAACCAGTTTATTTGAGTGGGGAAATATTATGCTACAAGAAATTGAATTAAAATTGGCGATTTCGCCACAAATAGGTATTGAATTGCCACAATATCTCGCAAAATTTACGATTTTAGAACATCAAAATTTATTTTTGGGCAACACCTATTATGATTATCCCGATTATTTTCTTGCTAAACAAAAAATGGGATTACGTATTCGTCAAGAAGATCAGGAACTTACATTAACGCTTAAAACCAACGGCGAAGTTGTTGGTGGATTGCATAGTCGCCCAGAATATAATTTATCATTAACTGAAAAAGAAACGCCAACCAATGCCCAATTAAGAGAACTTTATCCTTTTGAACAATTACCTCGTTCTACACTACAACCTATTTTCTCCACGGATTTTAACCGCACTTTTTGGTTAGTTGAATTTCAACAATCCAAAATTGAAGTGGCGTTCGATCAAGGCAAAATTATTGCTGGCGAATATGAACAGCCTATTTGTGAAATTGAGTTTGAATTGAAATCTGGAAATGTGCAGGATCTTTTTGATTTTGTGGAAACTTTGCCTTTTGAAAGAGATATTTATTTTAGTAGTGCAAGTAAAGCGAAGAGAGGTTATTTGTTAGGTTCAAAACAATTTTTGACGGATTGGTTAAATAAATGGCGTGATTTCTTAAAAGAAGAACGAGAAGAAAGTGCGGTAGATTTTTGTGTAAAATTTAATTCCGTATTGAAAATGGAACAGAAACTTTTGGAAGAAACCTTATCCTTTTCTCCCGCACTTTTTAGTCAAGATTTTATGAAAACAGTGGAGCGAGTTGGGGCATTTTTTAATCTTTATCATTATTATGATGAAAATGGAAAAATCCTAGAAACAGTGGCAATAGAGAAACAAAAAGAAACGCTATTACCAGATCTGTTAGAAAGCAATCAGAAAATCTTTGCTGAAATTCGTGACTTGATTCGTTTTCATAGTGAAACGAAAGACAATGAAAAAACTATTGAAAAATTGACCGCACTTTTGAAAAGTAGAGTTTATTTTGAGCGAATGATCAAATTAATGGAATTATCTTATGACCTAGGGTAGGTATACCTAGGCTAATCTCAGTGCTACTCCGTTGGAGTAGTTAGATGTTCCCCAAAGGGGGCTAGTATAACCATAATTAACTGAGGGGATTTAATGTAACCTAGGGTAGGTATACCCTAGGCTAGTCTCAGTGCTACCCCGTTGGGGTAGTTTGATGTTTCCCAAAAGGGAACCACTATAAACATAAATTAACTGTGGGTATACTTACCCACGGCAAATACGGAGAATGAAATGGCTAAAGCCCCGAAAACAGCTTATGTATGTAACGATTGTGGTGCAGAGTTTTCTCGTTGGCAAGGGCAATGTTCGGCTTGTAAAGCGTGGAATACCATTACGGAAGTGCGGTTAATTTCCACGGCAAAATCAAAAAATGATCGTTTTAGTGGCTATGCGGGGGAAACTCAGGCAAAAATTCAAACCCTTTCTGAAATTAGTTTGCAAGAAACACCACGTTTTTCCAGTGGCTTTAATGAATTAGATCGGGTATTGGGCGGTGGGATCGTACCGGGCAGTGCGATTTTAATTGGTGGGCATCCTGGTGCAGGGAAAAGTACATTGTTATTACAGGTCATGTGTGGTTTAGCGAAAAATATGACTGCACTTTATGTGACGGGAGAGGAATCGTTACAACAGGTTGCGATGCGTGCAAGTCGATTGGGATTGCCAAACGATCAATTAAAAATGTTGTCAGAAACCTCTGTGGAACAGATTTGTAATTTGGCGGATCAGTTAAAACCGCAAATTATAGTGGTGGATTCCATTCAAGTAATGCATTTAGCAGATATTCAATCATCGCCAGGCAGTGTGGCACAAGTGCGTGAATGTGCTTCTTTCCTCACTCGTTATGCGAAAACCCGCCAAGTTGCCATTATTATGGTGGGGCATGTAACGAAAGACGGTACGCTTGCAGGGCCGAAAGTGTTAGAGCATGCTATTGATTGTTCATTACTATTAGAAGGCGAGGCCGATTCTCGCTATCGTACTTTGCGTGGCCATAAAAACCGTTTTGGTGCAGTGAATGAATTAGGTGTATTTGGTATGACCGAACAAGGTTTGCGAGAAGTGAAAAATCCATCGGCGATCTTTTTAAGTCGTGGGGATGAGATTACATCGGGCAGTTCCGTGATGGTGCTTTGGGAAGGCACCCGCCCTCTTTTAGTTGAAATTCAAGCTTTAGTAGATCATTCAATGCTGGCGAATCCTCGCCGTGTTGCGGTGGGGTTAGAGCAAAATCGTTTGTCGTTGTTATTGGCGGTTTTACATAGACACGGAGGTTTGCAAATGGCGGATCAAGATGTCTTTGTAAATGTCGTTGGTGGTGTAAAAGTTAGTGAAACAAGTGCGGATTTAGCCTTATTGCTTGCGTTAATTTCTAGTTTCCGTAATCGCCCTTTGCCGCAAGATTTAGTGATTTTTGGCGAAGTTGGATTAGCGGGAGAAATTCGTCCTGTGCCAAGTGGACAGGAACGTATTAGCGAGGCTGCAAAACACGGTTTTAAACGTGCTATTGTTCCTTTTGGTAATAAGCCGAAAAGTGCGGTCGAAAATATGCAGGTTTTTACTGTAAAAAAACTCACGGATGCGCTCGCTGTGTTAGATAATTTATAAAAAAATCATTGCCTACTGAAAATGAAAATGAAAATGAAAGTGAAATTCTGTAGAATAGTTGTTCCTTTTTATGTGTAAAGAAATAAAGAAAATGGAAAAAAAACGAAATAAAGCATTGGATGCGATAGATATAAAAATTCTGAATGAATTACAACGCAATGGTAAAATTTCCAATATCGATTTGTCGAGAAAAGTGGGGCTTTCGCCAACGCCTTGTTTAGAACGCGTTAAACGTTTGGAAAAACAAGGTGTGATTATGGGGTATCGCGCGCTGTTAAATCCAGAATTATTGGATGCGCCATTGCTAGTAATTGTTGAAATTACATTAGTACGGGGTAAGCCCGATGTGTTTGAAGAATTTAATGCGGCGATTCAAGAGTTAGATGAAATTCAAGAATGCCATTTGGTATCGGGCGATTTTGATTATTTATTAAAAACTCGTGTGGCAGATATGGCTGAATACCGAAAATTGCTGGGGACGACATTATTGCGTTTACCAGGTGTAAATGACACTCGCACTTATGTTGTGATGGAAGAAGTAAAACAAACTAATTTCCTTGTATTGAAATGATATGATTAAACAAATTACAGAACGATTTACGCCAAGACAGTATTTAGCTGAATTTTTGCTAGGATTGACCGCACTTTTTGGACTTTATTTGATTGTTGCTTGGTCAAGTTATACGCCTCTTGATAATTCTTGGGCTACAGCCAGCGCGTATGAAAACACAATTAATAAAGTGGGGACATTTGGAGCGTGGATAATCGATCTTTTTTTTGTTTTTTTTGGCTATGTCGCCCATATTATTCCTTTCACCGCTTTTCTCGTGCCTATTTATTTATTGAAAACAAAAGCAGTTAAACATCTTTCCTGCACTCGAATTATTCTGCGTAGTTTCGGATTTATTATGCTGATTATTGGGCTTTGTGTAGTGAGTATGTTGCTTTTATCAAGTAATACTTTTTATTTGAGTGGCGGCGTATTGGGTGGATCGCTTGTTGTAAATTGGTTTTATCCTGTATTAGGTAAATTCGGTTCAATTTTAATTGGTTTTGTGTTTGCTTTAATTGGCTTTATTTTTTGTTCTGGCGCATCATTAATTCGATTAATTGTTGCATTTTATTATTGGCTAACAATGAAGAATGAGCAATCAGAAAATGCTGAACAAGAAAAATCAACAGAAGAATTAGAGCAAATCGTGATTGTAAAATCAGATCGTTCAGAAACAGAAAATCTAGATCAAAATCCTCTCAATGTAGAACAAAACAGTGAAATAGAAACAGTAAAGCCATCATTAGAAGCAGAAAATATTTCAATTGACGCATCTTCATCACATTTAATTAATATTAGCGGGTTAAATCCAGAGGTTTCTATAAAATCAGAATATGAACTCGCTAACGAAGATAGTGAAAAACCGCAATTTTCTTTTGGGTTTGATTCTGAAAGCTTGCCTAGTGTGAATTTATCGAGTGATTCAGATGAACAAAGAGTAAGTAAAAATGATTTTGTAGCAGTTTGGAATAAGCCTGTAAAAACAGTTGTTCAAGAAGATCTAGCAATTAATCAAAGTGCGGATGATTTTACGCAAGTTTCTTTGCTGACAAATGATGAAATACCAACAGTTTCATTAAAATCAACGTCTGATACTGAAATGGCAGATAATCATTTTGCTGCTCAAGTTGATGAAAAGGCAGATTTAGAAAAAGATGAAGTGAAATTTAGCGTATCTTTACAGAATAATGTGGACGCAATTGAATTAGACAAAAATCAAGAGCCTAATTATAAAGGTTACAGTGGTAGTTTGATTCATCCTGCATTTCAGCAGCAAACAACTAAACGTGAAAAACCGAGTACGCCATTACCTAGTTTGAACTTGCTTTCAAAACATCCGCCAAGTGAACAACGTATTACACCAGATGAAATAATGGAAACCTCACAGCGTATTGAACAACAATTACGCAATTTTAATGTAAAAGCCAGCGTAAAAGATGTGCTTGTTGGCCCTGTTGTTACGCGTTATGAATTAGAATTACAGCCCGGTGTGAAAGCATCAAAAGTTACGAGCATCGATACCGATTTAGCAAGAGCATTGATGTTTCGTTCTATTCGTGTGGCAGAGGTTATTCCGGGTAAACCTTATATTGGTATTGAAACACCAAATCTTCATCGTCAAATGGTGCCATTACGTGATGTGTTAGATAGTAATGAATTCCGTGATAGCAAGGCAACTTTACCTATTGCTTTAGGGAAAGATATTAGTGGAAAACCAGTCATTGTTGATTTAGCGAAAATGCCACATTTGTTGGTAGCAGGATCAACGGGATCAGGTAAGTCTGTTGGTGTGAATACGATGATTCTAAGTTTACTTTATCGTGTTCAGCCAGAAGATGTGAAATTCATCATGATCGATCCTAAAGTTGTCGAACTTTCTGTTTATAATGATATTCCGCATTTACTGACACCAGTTGTAACGGATATGAAAAAAGCCGCTAATGCGTTGCGTTGGTGCGTAGATGAAATGGAACGTCGTTATCAGTTGCTTTCAGCTCTACGAGTACGCAATATTGAAGGTTTTAACGAAAAAATTGATGAATATGACGCAATGGGAATGCCAGTGCCGAATCCAATTTGGCGACAGGGCGATACAATGGATGCAATGCCCCCCGCATTGAAAAAATTGAGTTATATTGTGGTTATTGTCGATGAGTTTGCTGATTTAATGATGGTGGCGGGTAAGCAAATCGAAGAACTCATTGCACGGTTGGCACAAAAAGCCCGAGCCATTGGTATCCATTTAATTTTAGCCACACAACGCCCCTCTGTGGATGTGATTACTGGTTTAATTAAAGCAAATATTCCAAGTCGCATTGCTTTTACCGTTGCAAGTAAAATTGATTCACGCACTATCCTTGATCAAGGTGGCGCAGAGGCTCTTTTGGGTCGTGGAGATATGCTTTATTCTGGACAAGGTTCATCTGATTTAATTCGCGTACACGGAGCCTATATGAGTGATGACGAAGTAATTAATATTGCGGATGATTGGCGAGCACGTGGTAAACCTGATTATATTGATGGAATTTTGGAAAGTGTGGATGATGAAGATAATGCAGAAAAAGGAATATCAAGTGGTGGAGAATTAGATCCACTCTTTGATGAAGTAATGGATTTTGTTATTAATACTGGTACAACTTCAGTATCTTCTATTCAACGTAAATTCAGCGTAGGTTTTAACCGAGCCGCTCGCATTATGGATCAAATGGAAGAACAAGGGATTGTCAGCCCAATGCAAAATGGTAAGCGTGAGATTTTATCGCATCGTCTAGAATATTAATTTAAAAGGAAAGTAAAATGAAAAAAACAACCTTAAAATTTGCCGCACTTACCTTACTTGGTTTGAGTAATTTTGCATTGGCTGATGCGGCAAGTGAATTGCAAATGCGTTTGGCTAAAGTCGATGTTTTAAGCGCAGAATTTGTGCAAACAGTGACTTCTGGAAGTGGCAAGAATGTTCAACAAGGAAGTGGCAAACTTCAAATTAAACGCCCAAATTTATTCCGCATGGAGACTAAAACCCCTCAAGAAACCCAGATTATTTCTGATGGTAAAACCTTATGGTTCTATGATCCATTTGTGCAACAGGTAACGGCACAATGGGTTAAAGATGCGGTAAATAACACGCCTTTCGTGTTGCTTACCAGTGATGATAAGACCCATTGGCATCAATATACGGTAACACAACAAGCGGATACCTTTGTGTTAAAACCAACCTTATCAACAAGCAATATTAAGCAATTTGATATTCGTGTCGATGCCAATGGCGTATTAAGAAATTTCAGTACGACCGAGAAAGATGGGCAAACCAATCTTTATGCTTTACGTAATATTACTAATCAAGCTTTGTCTGACAGTTTGTTCCAATTCAAGCCAGAAAAAGGCGTTGAAGTGGATGATCAACGTAAAAAATAACAAATGATCATTTTAAATAAGGGCGTAGAAATACGCCCTTCAATCTTGTGAGAAATAAAAATGTCGAACTTCAATTTTGATTTTGCCGAAAATGATTTTCGTCCACTGGCAGCCAAGATGCGTCCAACGAGTCTAGAGCAGTATTTTGGGCAAAGCCATTTAATTGGCGAGGGCAAACCACTGCGAAAAGTGATTCAAGCTGGACATATTCATTCTATGATTTTCTGGGGACCACCAGGTACGGGGAAAACAACACTCGCAGAAATTATTGCTCAGCGTATTAATGCGGAGGTTGAACTAATTTCTGCGGTAACGAGTGGTATCAAAGAAATTCGTGAAGCCATTGATCGTGCAAAACAAAATCGTCTTGCGGATCGTAAAACTATCTTATTTGTGGATGAAGTCCATCGTTTTAATAAAAGCCAGCAAGATGCATTTTTACCGCATATTGAAGACGGAACTGTTATTTTCATTGGGGCGACAACAGAAAATCCCTCTTTTGAGCTAAATAATGCGTTGCTTTCTCGTGCCCGAGTGTATGTGCTGAAATCACTTACAACGGCTGAAATTGAACAAGTTTTGCAGCAAGCTGTAGAAGATCCTGAACGAGGATTGGGTAAAGAGCGGTTAATTTTAGAAGAGAATTTACTGCAAGTACTTGCCGAATATGTTAATGGGGATGCTCGATTAGCCTTGAATTGCCTCGAATTAATGGTGGATATGGCGGATGAAACGGAAAATGGAAAGAAAATTGACCGCACTTTATTAAAAGAAGTCCTGGGCGAACGTCAAGCGAGATTTGATAAACAAGGCGATCGTTTCTATGATTTAATTTCTGCTCTACATAAATCTGTCCGAGGTTCTGCTCCAGATGCTGCGTTGTATTGGTATGCAAGAATTTTAACGGCAGGTGGCGATCCTCTATATGTCGCGCGCCGATTACTTGCCATTGCTTCAGAAGATGTGGGAAATGCAGATCCTCGCGCTATGCAAGTCGCATTGGCTGCATGGGACTGCTTTACTAGAGTGGGGGCTTATGAAGGGGAGCGTGCCATTGCCCAAGCCATCATTTATCTTGCGGTTGCTCCAAAAAGCAATGCAGTTTATACGGCGTTTAATACTGCAAAACAGCAAGCGAAAGATTTACCCGATTACGATGTTCCCCCACATTTACGCAATGCGCCGACTAATTTAATGAAAGAGCTTGGCTATAGTGCAGAATATCGTTATGCCCACGATGAACCTAACGCTTATGCAGCTGGTGAAAATTATTTCCCGCCTGAATTAAAAGACACTCAATATTATTTTCCAACAAATAGAGGTATGGAAATTCAGATCAAGGAAAAACTAGAACGATTACGTGAGCAAGATAAAAGTGCGGTAAAAAAACGGTATAAATAATCTTGATTTAGGATTTGTTTTTAAGAATGGAATGAAAGTGCGGTCAATTTTGAAAACTTTTTTGAAATTGACCGCACTTTTTTACTTAATCTCTTAAGCAAATTTTCTCAAATTCACTAAAGAATGTTGGGAAGGTTTTGGCAGTACATTTAGGATCTAAAATTGTCACTGGTGTGTTTGATAGTGCGATTAGAGAAAAACACATTGCCATACGGTGATCGTTATAGGTCTCAATATTGGCGTGTTTAAATTGATTGAGTACAAGCGGTTGAATACGAATAAAATCTTCGCCTTCTTCGACTTCTGCACCGATTTTACGTAATTCGGTTGCCATTGCTGCTAAACGATCTGTTTCTTTCACACGCCAGTTATAAATATTGCGAATGACGGTTTCGCTGTTGGCAAAAAGAGCAGTGGTTGCAATCGTCATTGCGGCATCTGGAATGTGGTTCATATCCATATCAATACCATTTAATTCAGCGTATTCGGCTTGGATAAAATCCTCTCCCCAAGTGATTTTTGCCCCCATTTTTTCTAATACATCAGCAAATAAACGATCGCCTTGAATTGAATTTTTGCCAATGCCTGTTACTTTCACTTTTCCTTTAATGGCGCCAGCTGCAAGAAAGTAAGAGGCTGATGATGCATCGCCTTCTACCAAGTATTTATTAGGCGAAATATAGGATTGATTGCCTTTAATGTAGAATTTTTGGTAGTGATGATTTTCAATCTTAACACCAAAATCTCGCATCATTGCAAGGGTAATGTCAATATAGGGTTTAGAGACTAGTTCACCGATAATTTCTATTTCTGTGTCATTTTCTGCAAGTGGCGCAGACATTAAAAGTGCGGTCAAAAATTGAGATGAAATTGAACCATCAATTTTGACTTTTCCACCTTTTATCCCTTTGTTGCGAATTGCGAGCGGAGGATAACCCTCATTCTCTAAGTAGCGAATATCAGCCCCTGCTTGGCGTAGCGCATCGACCAAATGAAGAATAGGTCGTTCTTTCATACGAGGTTCACCTGTTAAGATGATTTCGCTTTCGGTTTTTCCTTTTAAGCAAAGTGCTGCGGTTAATGGACGCATTGCAGTCCCAGCATTGCCAAGAAAGAGTGAAAGATTATTCTGTATATTGAATGCTCCGCCTAATCCCTCTATTTCACAAATAGTTTTATCATCAGACAGTTGATAGCGTACGCCCAATGCTTTGAGGGCGTTAAGCATATGTCGAATATCATCGCTATCTAATAAATTGGTTACTTTTGTTGTGCCTTTCGCTAAGGCGGCTAAAAGTAATGCGCGATTTGATAAACTTTTAGAACCTGGTAAATTAATTGTTCCTTCAACCGCATTTATTGGTGCAAGAGTAATTTTTTCCATTACAACACCACCGTTTTATTTTTATAAACAAAAATTCTATCGTGTAAAGCGAGATCAAGGGCGCGACTTAGCACGGTTTTTTCCACATCACGACCAGCACGCATCATCGCTTCTGCATTATAAGTATGATCCACATTAATCACATTTTGCATAATGATTGGGCCTTGATCTAATTCATTATTAATAAAATGTGCAGTTGCACCAATAATTTTTACACCTCGTTCATAGGCTTGTTGATAAGGCTTGGCACCAATGAAAGCAGGTAAGAATGAATGGTGGATATTAATCACTCGATTTGGATAACGCGCGACAAATTCAGGGTTTAGCACACGCATATATTTAGCGAGAACAATATAATCTGGCGTATATTCATCAATTTTTTCTGCCAGTAATTTGTCATGTTCCACACGGGTTAAGTTTTCGTGGCTAATCAAATGAAATGGAATATTAAAACGTTCAACAAGTTCACGTAAATTATCGTGGTTGCCGATGACTGCCGCAATTTCTACATCAAGCGCACCATAATAATTTTTCATTAAAATATCGCCAAGGCAGTGAGCTTCTTTTGTGACTAAAATTACAATTCGCTTACATTGGGTGCTAATCAATCGACAATTCGTTCCTTCGGGTAAGCTATATTTTAGATCTTCTAATAAAGTAGCTTCGTTAAAAATACCTTCCAATTCTGTACGCATAAAGAAATGCTTGGTTTCAAAATCTACAAATTCATTATTATGCAGAATATTTAGTTGATGTTTGTAACAAATATTAGTTATTTTTGCGATTAAGCCTTTATCATCAGGGCAATCAGTGAGTAATATTTTTTTTTCGATCATAATGTTGTGTGCTATGTTTAAATAAAAAAATAGAACCCATAAAAATGAGTTCTAGTTTCAAATAGAAAAATTAAATTTCGAAATCAGATAATGATTTACCTTTGTTCAATGCATTTTGAATTGGACGTGGTGTGCGACCTTGACCCGTCCAAGTTTTATGCTCACCATTTTCATCAATAAAGGCATATTTTGCAGGGCGTGGAGCACGTTTTGTTCGAGTGGATACAGTTGTTGTGCCAAAAATTTCTCGTAATTCTTCAGGCGTAATACCTTCTTTTTCCATTAATTCTTTATATTTAGCTAAACGCTCTTTTCGCTCTGTCTCTGCTTTAATTAATTCTGCTTGATTAGCACGTTTTTCTTCGATAGCTGTTTGTAATTTTTCTAGGGCATTTTCTGCTTGTTCTAACGTTAATTCACGTACAGCTGCGCGTAAACTACGAAGATTTGTTAAACCTCTTACTAATTCGTTCATAATAAACCTCAATAAATAACATTAAATGTGGGAAAATTTATTTAATAATAGAGAAAATAAAATTTATTGTAAATATCTATTATTAAATAAATGATCGAAACAGATATATTTTTTTGTGTTTATTTTCTTTATATTTTTATTCGAGTTTATAAATTTTTTACAAAATCTGTTGGCATTTTGTTTGTTTTACGGTAATCTCTCGAATTACTACAAAAGTAGAGGTGCAATTATTATAAGTATTTTTTCAGAGTGGATAACGAAGAAGAAAAAAGAAAGGAATAGTTGCCGAAATCAAATAAAAGTCATTTTGTTTGGTTGGTGGCGTACTCGAAAGGGGCGGCACTGTCATAGTTTTTCTGATTAACTATGGAGCGCTACGGTTGTTCTGGTCTTATTCTGTCCTGTGCTTTCCGTTCTCTCCATTAATTATAGGTATTATTTAATGGAACTTATTGATTTTTCATCATCTGTTTGGTCAATCGTCCCTGCCTTGTTGGCGATAATTTTGGCGATAGCAACTCGCCGTGTTTTGGTTTCGCTTAGTGCGGGGATTGTTATTGGATCATTAATGTTAAACGATTGGCAAATCGGCAGCACATTTAATTATTTGGTAAAAAATGTGGTTTCTTTGGTTTATGCTGATGGTGAAATCAATTCAAATATGAATATTGTTTTGTTCTTATTATTGCTTGGTGTTTTAACCGCACTTTTAACCGTATCAGGCAGTAATCGTGCCTTTGCTGAATGGGCGCAAAGCCGTATTAAAGGTCGTCGCGGTGCTAAATTATTAGCGGCATCATTAGTTTTTGTTACTTTTATTGATGATTATTTCCATAGTCTTGCTGTAGGCGCAATTGCTCGTCCTGTGACAGATCGTTTTAAAGTTTCTCGTGCGAAACTTGCTTATATTTTAGATTCAACGGCTGCACCGATGTGTGTAATGATGCCTGTTTCAAGTTGGGGCGCATATATTATTACTTTAATAGGTGGTTTATTAGCGACTTATTCCATTACTGAATATACGCCAATTGGTGCATTCGTGGCTATGAGTTCAATGAACTTCTATGCAATTTTTTCCATTATTATGGTGTTTTTTGTGGCATATTTTTCTTTTGATATTGCTTCAATGGTGCGTCACGAAAAATTAGCTTTGGAAAATGCTGAAGATCAGTTGGAAGAAGAAACGGGTGCAAAAGGTCACGTGCGTAATCTTATATTACCTATTTTAGTTTTAATTATCGCTACAGTTTCAATGATGATTTACACAGGGGCAGAGGCATTAGCTGCGGATGGAAAAGTGTTTAGTGTTTTAGGTGCATTTGAAAACACAGTAGTAGGAACATCTTTGGTTGTAGGCGGATTTTGTTCAATTATTATTTCTACTTTATTAATTATTCTTGATCGTCAAGTGAGTGTTCCTGAATATGCACGTTCTTGGATTGTGGGAATTAAATCAATGTCAGGCGCAATCGCAATTTTATTCTTTGCTTGGACAATTAATAAAATCGTAGGCGATATGCAAACAGGTAAATATCTATCTTCTCTTGTGTCTGGTAATATTCCAATGCAATTTTTGCCTGTTATACTTTTTGTTCTTGGTGCAGCGATGGCGTTCTCAACAGGTACGAGCTGGGGGACATTTGGCATTATGTTACCAATTGCCGCAGCAATGGCAGCGAATGCGGCACCAGAATTATTGCTTCCTTGTTTATCTGCAGTAATGGCTGGGGCTGTATGTGGTGATCATTGCTCGCCAGTGTCGGATACAACAATTTTGTCTTCAACGGGAGCAAAATGTAATCATATTGATCACGTTACTACTCAGCTTCCTTATGCTGCCACAGTTGCAACAGCGACTTCTATTGGTTACATTGTGGTAGGGTTTACTTATTCAGGTTTAGCTGGTTTTGCAGCAACGGCAGTTTCATTGATTGTCATTGTATTTGCAGTTAAAAAACGCTAAAAATGTGATCCAATTCAAAAATTTGAATAAAAAATAATATTTTTACTATTTTATAAAATGTGGCATTTTGTCGCATTTTTTTGTTTTTATTGATGGAAGATTTTATAAAAAACTAAATTTTCATTTGTCTTTGGTTTTTTATATTTTTTTAATTGATTTTTTTATTGTTTTAGTGGCTAGACAAATTTTTTTTACTTTGTATGATGTGAAACATTGACATAACCTGTTCGTATTTTTAAAAGTGCGGTAAATTTAAGGAGTAAAAGATGAAGAAGTTATCTGGCGCAGAGATGGTGGTTCAATCTTTACGTGATGAAGGCGTAGAGTACGTATTTGGTTATCCTGGTGGGGCGGTATTAGATATTTATGATGCAATTCATACGCTAGGTGGCATTGAACATATTTTAGTTCGTCACGAACAAGCTGCGGTGCATATGGCGGATGGTTATGCACGTTCAACAGGTAAAGTTGGATGTGTGTTAGTGACTTCAGGACCAGGAGCAACAAATGCAATCACTGGAATTTTAACGGCTTACACCGATTCTGTGCCTATGGTTATTATTTCGGGTCAGGTTATGAGTAATTTAATTGGCAGTGATGCTTTCCAAGAATGCGATATGCTAGGTATTTCTCGTCCCGTTGTGAAGCATAGCTTTATTGTAAAAAAGGCGGAAGATATTCCATCTACTTTGAAAAAAGCCTTTTATATTGCGTCTACAGGTCGCCCTGGCCCTGTTGTTGTGGATATTCCAAAAGACACTGTAAATCCTAATTTTAAATATCCTTATGAATACCCAGAATCTGTCGAGTTACGCTCTTATAATCCCACAGTAAATGGGCACAAAGGCCAAATTAAAAAAGCGTTAAAAGCACTTTTAGTGGCGAAGAAACCGATACTTTTTGTCGGTGGTGGCGCAATCACTGCTGAATGTAGTGAGCAGTTAATTCAGTTTGCACAACGCTTAAATTTGCCAGTGACTTCATCGTTAATGGGATTAGGGGTTTATCCAAGTACAGATAAACAATTCTTAGGTATGTTGGGTATGCACGGTACTTTAGAAGCTAATACGGCAATGCACGAAAGTGATCTTATTTTGGGGATTGGCGTTCGTTTTGATGATCGAACAACAAATAATTTAGAAAAATATTGCCCAAATGCAAAAGTGATTCATATTGATATTGATCCAACCTCGATTTCTAAAAATGTGCCAGCCGCGATTCCAATTGTCGGAAATGCGAAAAATGTATTGGAAGAATTTTTTAGTTTATTGAATGAGGAGGGATTGAAATCTCAAACGGATCTTGAAAGTTGGTGGCAAGAAATCAACCAATGGAAAGCAAAAAAATGTTTGGAATTTGACCGCACTTCTGGTGTGATTAAACCACAACAAGTAATAGAAGCCGTATATCGCCTCACGAAAGGACAAGCCTATGTCGCTTCTGATGTAGGTCAGCACCAAATGTTTGCTGCGTTACATTATCCATTTGATGAACCTCGTCATTGGATTAATTCTGGCGGTGCTGGCACAATGGGTTTTGGTTTTCCTGCGGCACTAGGTGTGAAATTAGCTCATCCTGAAGGAACTGTTGTTTGTGTTACTGGTGATGGCAGTATTCAAATGAATATTCAAGAGCTTTCTACCGCAACCCAATATGGCATTCCAGTTGTTATTATTTGTTTGAATAATCATTTCTTGGGAATGGTAAAACAATGGCAAGACTTGATTTATTCTGGTCGTCATTCACAAACCTATATGAATTCCTTGCCTGATTTTGTGAAATTGGCTGAATCTTACGGTCACGTAGGAATAAAAATTGCTACCCCCGATGAACTTGAAAGCAAATTGCAAGAAGCATTCAGTATTAAAAATAAATTAGTCTTTGTAGATATTAATGTAGATGAATCTGAACACGTTTATCCAATGCAAATTCGTGGTGGCGCAATGAATGAAATGATTTTAAGTAAACCTCAAGAGGAGACAAACTAATGCGTAGAATTTTATCTGTTTTACTCGAAAATGAATCGGGAGCATTATCGCGTGTTGTTGGTTTATTCTCTCAACGTGCCTTTAATATTGAAAGTTTGACGGTGGCGCCAACGGATGATCCAACGCTTTCTCGAATGACTATTGAAGCAGTGGGCGATACTCAAGCATTGGAGCAAATTGAAAAACAACTTCATAAATTAGTGGATGTGTTCAAAGTGGTTAATTTAAGTGAACAGGAACATATAGAACGAGAAATTGTTTTAGCGAAAGTAAGAGCAGTGGGGTCATCTCGCGATGAAATTAAACGATTAGCCGATATTTTCCGCGGTCAAATTGTAGATGTCACACCAAAGTCTTACACAATTCAATTAAGCGGTACAAATGATAAAGTTGATGCGTTTATTTCTGCATTGAAAGAAGAAACCACATTGTTAGAAATTGTTCGTTCTGGCTTGATTAGTGTATCTCGTGGAGAAAAGAATATTCTTTAAAGTAGGGGCGTAAAGTGCGGAAATATTTTAATAGAATTTTACCGCACTTTATTATAAATACATTTGTTTTTTATAAAAAAATCGTGACCAAGTTCACAAATCTAAAAATATGTATTTGCATAACTGATAGGATTTCTTTATTCTGAACCCACTAAAAACAAGTGCTATCCTAAATAGCCGACATCTATTTTGCTTTCCGAGTAGTGCCCCATTGGGGCACTTTTTTTATTCAGTAAACAAGCATAAAAAATCCCTTTCGTAGGAAAGGGATTTAATTATCGAAATTACATTTTTTCTACGGTTTTAATACCGAGTAACGCTAAACCTTGTTTCAAGGTTTTTTCCGTTAATAATGCTAATTTCAAACGACTTAATTTTACGGCCTCATCTTCAGCATTTAAAATTGGGCAATGTTCATAGAATGATGAGAAGATGCCTGCAAGTTCGTATAAATAAGCACAAAGCACGTGTGGTGTGCCTTCTTTTCCGACAGTTTGCACGGCTTCTTCAAATTGTAGAAGTTTGATTGCAAGCGTTCTTTCTTTATCATCTTTAATAGTTAAAGGTGCAGCCAAAAGTGCGGTCGAATTTATCTCTGTTTTATTAAAGATCGAACGAATACGGGTGTAAGCATATTGCATATAAGGCGCAGTGTTGCCTTCGAAACTTAACATATTATCCCAATCAAAAACATAATCCGTGGTGCGGTTTTTGGATAGATCTGCATATTTTACCGATCCAATACCAATAGCCTCAATCACAGCTTGTTTTTCATCATTAGATAAATTGGTATTTTTTTCATTAATTAATACAGTGGCGCGTTCGATGGCTTCATCTAATAGATCGGCTAATTTTACTGTGCCGCCAGTACGAGTTTTAAATGGTTTGCCATCTTTACCAAGCATCATCCCAAAGTTTTTATGCTCTAACGAGAAACTGTCTGGTACATAACCTGCTTTACGAGTAATTAGCCAAGCTTGTTGCATATGTTGGCTTTGGCGAGTATCTGAAAAAACAAGTGCGCGATTAGCTTTTAATGTTTCATAACGATATTTTGCTGCAGCAATATCGGTTGTAGTGTAAAGGAAACCGCCGTCTTTTTTCTGAACGATCACGCCCATTGGGTCGCCATCTTTATTTTTAAATTCATCTAAATAAACAACCAATGCACCATCATTTTCTACAGCTAAACCTTGTTTTTTAAGATCTTCTACAATGCTTGGTAACATAGGATTATAAAGACTTTCGCCCATTACATCTTTTTCGGTTAAAGTCACGTTTAAGCGAGCATAGTTGTGCTGATTTTGTTGCATAGTAATATCGACTAAACGTTTCCACATCGCTCGACAATATTCATTTCCACCTTGTAATTTCACGACATAATTACGTGCTTTTTCAGCGAATATTTCATCTTCATCGTAGTGTTTTTTGGCTTCGCGATAAAAGGCTTCAAGATCTTGCAATTCCATTTCACTGGCGTGTTCGTTTTGCATTTTTTCAAGATAAGCAATAAGCATTCCGAATTGCGTTCCCCAGTCGCCTACGTGGTTAGCGCGGATGACATTGTGACCTAAAAACTCAAGGGTTCTGGCTACAGCATCGCCGATTATCGTAGAGCGTAAATGACCTACGTGCATTTCTTTTGCTACGTTTGGAGATGAATAATCAATCACAACTGTTTGTTTATTGGTAGCTTGAATACCTAAATTTTTGTGGGAAAGTGCAGCTGAAATTTCAGTTGTTAGCCAAGTTGGATTTACGAAAATATTGATAAAACCTGGGCCTGCGATTTCTAATTTTTCTGCAATATCAGATAGTTGAAGATTATCTAAAACTTTTTGAGCAAATTCTCGTGGATTTAAACCTAATTTTTTTGCTGTAGCCATAATACCGTTGGCTTGATAATCGCCAAATTGTGGTTTGCCTGATTGACGAACAAGCGCATCACAAGATTGATCAGCACCTGCAATAACCATTGCTTGTTTAATTTTATCGGATAGAATAGATTGAATATTCACGTTTTTTCCTATGTTCAAATTGAATAATAAAAATAATCGGTTATGATACCGTTCTTTGTATATTTCTCAAAGGGACAAAATGACAAATTTACAGGAAAATTTGACCGCACTTTCAGCAGATTTAGCAACGTTTGAAAGAAAAATTCAGCATTTAGCCAAAGAAATGACAATAGATCTGTCTCACTATGAAATCGATCATCTTGCATTACGGGTAAATAGTGAGCAAAGTGCTAAAAATTGGCTGATACTTTTATTAAAGTGCGGTAGAATTTTATCTGATAATATTGTTAATGGTCGTAAGATTTATCTTATTGAATTAGAAAAACCAGTTAAATTTGCCAATCAATTTGTGGATATTATTGAACTTCCACTTCCTAAAAATAAAAAATATCCAATTGAAGGTTGGGAACATATTGAGATTGTAGTGCCATTTTTACCGAATGAATCGATAAATGAATGGATTGACCGTGTTAATATGTATTTTTTATGGGACAAATTAACTCACTTAACCATTAAAGTGAGCGAGCCTAAGGTGGATGGGGAAAGATTACCAAATCCATCTATTGCAGTAAGTTTTACGGATAAAACAGTAAATCATACTTGCATTAAGGTTCATCCTTATTCTATTAAAAAAATACTTGAGGTTTAGTAAAAATGAATAAATTATCACTTGCATTCGTTGTTTTAGCAACAGTAGGCTTGAGTGCTTGTTCTTCTTTTCAAAAAGATGAAAATGCTTAAAGGTCAAATCGTTTTTAGCCAAATGGAAGGCGAAAATCTTAAATTAACTATTCGTAAAAATGATTGTTCTGGTAACCAGCAGAAAGGAGAGGAAGTTATTATTGTGCATAAGTATGATTCAACTCTTGCTATTGGGGCTTGTGTGATGGTGTCTAATAATAGCCAAGTAAAGAATATTTCATCATTTTCGCCAAGAAATCCATTTTAATTCTTAAATTAAGGATATAGATATGAAAAAGAAAACACTAGCATTAGCTATCTTAACTATTTTTAGTGTGGCTGGATGTACGAATACAGATATTTTTAGTGGCGATGTGTATAGTGCATCTCAAGCAAAGGAAGCTCGTTCAATTACTTATGGTACGATTGTTTCTGTGCGTCCTGTTAAGATCCAAGCTGATAATCAAGGCGTAATTGGTACTCTTGGTGGCGGTGCGTTAGGTGGTATTGCGGGTAGTGCAATTGGCGGTGGTCGTGGTCAAGTTATCGCAGCAGTAGTTGGTGCGATTGGTGGTGCAGTAGCTGGAAGCAAAATCGAAGAGAAAGTAAGTCAAGTAAACGGTGCTGAACTTGTAATTAAAAAAGATGATGGTCAAGAGATCGTTGTTGTTCAAAAGGCTGACAGCAGTTTTGTAGCTGGTCGCCGAGTTCGTATTGTTGGTGGCGGCTCGAACTTAAATGTTTCTGTGCTATAACTAATAGCATTAAAGTCTAATATGATTAATCAGTGCCTTAACTTAGTAAGGCACTGATTTTTTATAATTAAACTCATTTAAAATATATATTTATCGTTTATCTAAGATAAATTTAAAGGACTAAATTAGAATTTAGTCCTTAGATAAACTTGGAATTATTCAAATCTAAATAATTAACGCCATACTTTAAATTGATTAATTAATCCATTTGTTGAACTATCGTGGCTTACGACTTTTTCAGAATCTGTTAATTCAGGAAGAATTCTGTTTGCAAGTTGTTTGCCTAGTTCGACACCCCATTGATCGAAGCTAAAGATATTAAAAATCACACCTTGTACGAAGATTTTGTGTTCATACATGGCAATTAATGCGCCCAAAGTAAATGGCGTGATTTTTTGAATAAGAATTGAATTAGTCGGTTTATTACCCGTAAATATTTTAAATGGAATGATATTTTTTACATCATCTAAAGATTTACCCGCTTTTATAAATTCAGCCTCGACTTCCTCTTTTGTTTTTCCGAATGCTAATGCTTCTGTTTGTGCAAAGAAGTTTGAAAGCAATTTATTGTGATGATCCGCCAATGGATTGTGGGTTTGGGCTGGTGCGATAAAATCACAAGGAATTAAAGTGGTGCCTTGATGAATTAATTGATAGAACGCGTGTTGTCCATTTGTACCTGGTTCTCCCCAAATAATCGGGCCCGTTTGGTAATTGTTAATGACATTGCCATCACGATCCACATATTTACCATTTGATTCCATATTACCTTGTTGGAAATAAGCCGCAAAGCGATGTAAATATTGATCATAAGGTAAGATTGCTTCTGTTTGGGCTCCAAGGAAATTGGTATTCCATAAACCAACTAAGGCTAAAGTAGTTGGAATATTTTTTTCGATTGGAGCAGAGCGGAAATGTTTATCCATTTCATGTGCGCCACTTAATAACGCTTCAAAGTTTTCAAAGCCAATGGATAGTGCAATTGAAAGACCAATAGCTGACCATAAAGAGTAACGACCGCCAACCCAATCCCAAAATTCAAACATGTTATTTGTATCAATACCAAATTTTTCTACATCTTTAGCATTGGTTGATAATGCTGCAAAATGTTTTGCAACCTCATTTTCATCTTTCGCTGCTTTCAGTAACCAATCACGTGCACTTTGCGCATTTGTCATGGTTTCTTGAGTTGTAAAGGTTTTCGATGCCACTAAGAAAAGAGTTGTTTCTGGATTGACTTTTTTTAAGGTTTCTGCGATGTGTGTACCATCCACATTTGAAACAAAGTGCATATTTAAGTGATTTTTATACGGGCGAAGTGCTTCAGTTACCATATAAGGACCTAAATCAGAGCCACCAATACCAATATTCACAACATCAGTAATCGCTTTGCCTGTATAGCCTTTCCATTCACCAGAAATAATACGCAGACAGAAATCTTTCATTTTAGCTAGCACAGCATTGACTTCAGGCATGACATCTTTGCCATCAACAAGCACTGGAGTATTAGAACGATTGCGAAGTGCGGTATGTAGTACAGCTCGATTTTCAGTACGATTGATTTTTTTACCGGTAAACATTGCTTCTTTTGCGCTATCAAGAGAGCATTCTTGAGCAAGTTGGCGAAGATGTGAAAGGGTTGTTTGATTGATGTTGTTTTTGGAAAAATCTACAAGAATTTGGTTATTGAATGTTAAAGAATAATTGTCAAAACGATTTTTTTCTTGTTTAAATAAATCTAGGATGGTGGTGTTTGACAATTCAGCTTTATGTGCTTCGAGAGATTTCCACGCATGGGTGTGAGTCGGGTTAATGTTTTTCATGGTATTTCCTTTCATTAAAAATAATCAAAATTTTAACCGCACTTTCTAGGATTTTTATTAGGGAGAATGACTCCCTCTGTTCAAAAAATGCAGTGATTAATCAACATATTCAGTTATAACACGCGGCGTTAATTTTGTAATTAGCTCGTAGCTTAAAATGCCTGTGAATTTAGCTACGGTTTCAATAGGTAATTCCTTACCCCATAGAATTACTTCATCGCCTACCAAATCTTGGCTCTCTGCGCCTAAATCAACAGTGAGCATATCCATTGACACACGTCCAACAATTGGTACAAGACGGCCATTTAAATAGACAGGCGTACCTTCAGGCACATCGCGCGGATAACCATCGCCATAACCCATTGCGACCACGCCAATTTTTGTATCTCGTGGGCTTGTCCAAATACCGCCATAACCTACAGGATCGCCTTGTTTATGATGGCGAATGGCAATTAATGACGAGGTTAAATTCATTACAGGCGTTAAGCCAAACTCTTTACCGATAGTATCAGTTGGAGAAATGCCGTACATAATAATGCCCGGGCGGATACATTCTAAGTGAGATTTTGGCCAGAAAAGAATGCCGCCTGACGCCGCAATAGTACGCTCACCTTGCTTATCTTTTGTAGCGGATAAAAAACGATTGATTTGAAGTTGGGTGTAATCTGATTCTAGTTCATCGGCACGGCTGAAATGGCTGACAAAGCCTAAGTGCGGTTGAATTTGAGGGAGTTTTTTGAGTTCTTGATAAAAATAATCCACTTCATCAAGAGCAACGCCCAAGCGATGCATGCCCGTATCTATTTTTAACCAAACCTTAATTGGACTTGGTAAATTTGAATGTTTTAAAGCTTCAAGCTGTTCGTGATTATGCACCACGGTTTCAATATTATTAACGGCTAGAATAGGCAAATCTTGTTCATTGAAAAAGCCTTCAAGCAATAAAATCGGTTTAGTGATGCCGTTTGAGCGTAATGCCAAAGCCTCTTCTAAACGAGCCACGCCAAAGCAATCGACGCTTTGTTCTAAGGTTGAAGCAACGAATACAACGCCGTGACCATAAGCGTTTGCTTTAACCACAGCAATAATTTTGCTATTTGGTGCTTTTTGTTTAATTATTTCTAAATTGTGTTTTAAGGCGTGCGAACTGATTTTCGCTGTCGCCGGTTTTACGTTCATTATTTTTCCTTAATAATCATCTCGATATTCACGTTGTTCAGCGAGATTGTCGAAGCGTGAAAATTGTCCATTAAATTTTAACCGCACTCGACCAATTGGACCGTTACGCTGCTTACCAATAATAATTTCTGCAACACCTTTATCTTCCGAGTTATCGTTATAGACTTCATCTCGGTAAATAAACATAATTAAGTCAGCATCTTGTTCAATGGAGCCTGATTCACGTAAATCTGAGTTTACAGGGCGTTTGTCCGCGCGTTGTTCTAAAGTACGATTTAACTGAGAAAGGGCGACTACTGGCACTTGTAATTCTTTGGCTAGCGCTTTGAGGGAGCGAGAAATTTCTGCGATTTCTAGTGTTCGGTTATCTGAGAATGCAGGTGCACGCATTAGTTGCAAATAATCCACCATAATCATACTTAATCCACCATTTTCACGATAAACTCGGCGTGCGCGGGAACGAACGTCTGTAGGGGTTAAACCTGAAGAATCATCGATAAAAAGATTATTTTTTTGCTTAAACATTCCCACTACGCTAGCAATTTTGTTCCACTCAATCTCATCTAAATTTTGACCTGTTCGGATTTTAGTTTGATCAACGCGAGCAAGGGAAGCGATCATACGCATCATAATTTGTTCTGCGGGCATTTCTAAACTAAATACTAAAACAGGTTTTTCACTTGCCATTGCCGCATTTTCGCAAAGGTTCATGGCAAAAGTGGTTTTACCCATTGATGGACGTGCCGCAACGATAATTAAGTCAGAAGGCTGTAAACCTGCCGTTTTTTTATCAAGATCAGTGAAACCGGTTGTAATGCCCGTTACGCCTGAATGATTTTCAAGTTTGCTCAAAATATCGATTTTTTCAATGGTACTTTCTAGCACATTGATCACATTCTGCGGGCCTTCGCTAGAAGTTGTTCGTTTTTCTGCAATCGCAAATACTTCACGTTCCGCTTCATCAAGAATTAATTTGATGTCTTGCCCTTTGGGAGAATAGCTATTTTCAGCAATACGATTTCCTACCGAAATAAGTTCTCGTAATATGGCTTTCTCACGCACAATATCCGCATAAGCCAAAATATTAATGGCGTTCGGAGTATTATTGGAAAGCTCTGCTAGATAGGCAAATCCACCTACTTCATCGCTTACTCCACGGCTTCTTAAGGCTTGATCTAGCGTAATTAAATCAATAGGCGATTGATTACGCATCAGATGTTCCATTTCTGTAAAAATTAGACGATGCTGAAAAGTATAAAAATCGTCAGCAATCACACGTTCAGCAATACTATCCCAATGTTGATTGCTCAGCATGATGCCACCCAATACAGCTTGTTCAGCTTCAATTGAGTGCGGGGGAATACTTACTTGTGCCGTTTTTTTGTCAGAAGATTTGATTTGAGGTTGTGATGCCATAGGACTTATTTCGATACTAGAATGTCGCCTATAATACCGCAAATATCTATTGGGTTTAAGTGAAAAGTGCGGTAAAAAAAGGAAATAAAAAACGGTGGAAAATCCACCGCTCTTTATTTAAAGTATTCAGATTATTGATTATTCAACAATTAATGTGCGACAAACGTTAGTTTCTGTCGCACCTTGTCCACCCTGCGTTAGAAGCACTAAATCGCCTGCAGATAAATAACCTTTTTCTTTTAATGATTGTAGTGCAGCTTTTGCACCAGCTTCAGTACGGCTATCTTCACCATAGAAAACAGGGGTTACACCGCGGTATAATGCACAAAGATTTAAGGTTTCTTGATGACGAGATAAAGCAAAGATTGGTAAACCAGAGCTAATACGTGACATCAATAATGGTGTATGACCTGTGCTAGTTAAAGTAACGATTGCTGCAACACCTTTCATATGGTTTGCTGCATACATTGCAGACATAGCAACAGATTCTTCAATGGCTTCAAATTCTTTATCCATACGGTGACGAGAAACATTAATGCTTGGCATTTTTTCTGCCCCTAAACATACGCCCGCCATTGCCACTACTGTTTCAGAAGGATACTGACCTGCTGCTGTTTCAGCAGAAAGCATAACCGCATCAGTACCATCTAATACTGCGTTTGCAACGTCCATCACTTCAGCACGAGTTGGCATTGGGTTGCTAATCATTGATTCCATCATTTGAGTTGCTGTAATTACTGCACGATTTAATTGACGTGAACGACGGATTAATTTTTTCTGCACGCCAACTAATTCAGGATCGCCAATTTCCACACCTAAATCACCACGAGCAACCATAATTACATCAGATGCTAAAATAATATCGTCCATTGCCTCATCATTAGCAACAGTTTCTGCACGTTCAACTTTAGCAACGATTTTTGCATTTAAACCAGCTTGTTGAGCAAGTTCACGCGCATAATTTAGGTCAGCACTTGAACGAGGGAAAGAAACAGCTAAGAAATCAACGCCAATGCGTGCAGCGGTAATAATGTCTGCTTTATCTTTTTCTGTTAATGCATCTGCAGATAAACCGCCACCTAATTTGTTGATACCTTTATTATTTGATAATGGACCGCCAACAGTGACTTCGGTGAAAACTTTTGCACCATCAGTTGATAATACTTTTAATTGAACACGACCATCATCTAATAAAAGAATATCGCCTGGTACAACATCTTGTGGAAGCGTTTTATAGTCTAAACCAACAGATTCTTGTGTACCTTCGCCTTTTGGCAATTCCGCATCAAGAATGAATTTATCGCCAACTCTTAAGAAAATTTTACCGTCTTTAAAGGTAGAAACACGAATTTTAGGACCTTGTAAATCACCTAAGATTGCCACGGTTTTACCTAATTTTTTCGCGATAGAACGTACACGTTCTGCTCGTTCGATATGATCTTCAGGTGTACCGTGAGAGAAGTTCATACGAACTACGTTTGCGCCCGCTGCGATAATTTTTTCAAGATTGTTATCACGGTCAGTTGATGGGCCCATAGTACATACAATCTTCGTTCTTCTTAGTCTTCTAGACATTATTTACTCCGTCAATAATTACAAAATTTTAAAGGTATTATTTTATTTCGCTACATCTTAGCCAGATAAAAAATCGGTGCAGATTATACGCTTAAAAATTTGGGAAATCAAAAACAGCCCTGTTAGTTAAGGCAAGACTGTTTACTTTTTTGCCAGTTATATCGAGTTTTAAGAAAAATACTTGTTTTCAGATTAAAAATATCTATAATTCCAAACACTTTATACAGTGCGACTATAGCTCAGTTGGTTAGAGCACCACCTTGACATGGTGGGGGTCACTGGTTCGAGTCCAGCTAGTCGCACCAAATTTATTCTTCTTTATTCCCCAATCTTCAGAGAAAAATATAATAAAAACAATATCTTATATAATTTTACATGCTTAAATCCCCCGCAATTTCTTCCGCTTGTTTAATCACATAAGTTACCGCTTCTTCCTGTTTATCGGGTGGATATTTATATTTTTGTAAGGCACGTCGAACGAGTAATCGAATTCTTGCCCGCACCGCTTCTTTGTGTTGCCAATCAATACTGACTGAGCGGCGTAAAATATCGGTAATCTCTTTTGCTAGTTTAGAAAGCACTTCATCGTTCATCAATTCTTTGGCACTCTCATTTTGAGAAAGGGCATCGTAAAACGCTAATTCTGCCGTGCTTAAACCGAGTTTTTCGCCCCGCGATAAGCGTTCGGAGAAATCCCGCCCCATCTGCACAAGTGCATCAAGAATTTCCACCACGCTCAAATTGTGATTGTGATATTGCGTGAGGGCTTCTTGCAAACGTTGCTCAAAATCTTTTTGTGCGGTCAGATTTCTGCTGGCTTTGGCTTTAATTTCCTGCTTTAAATAACGCTCCATCGCTAACACCCACAGGCTTTTGGTCTCGCTGTTTTTGATCGCTTGCAAAAATTCGTCGGAAAGCAAATTAATCTGCGTTTGTTCTTTGCCTAACAAATCAAATAAATCAATGGTACCTTCAGATACAATACTTTGATTGATTAAGGCTTTAAGCTGAATTAGGCGTTCCGTTGTCCCCTTTCCGTTTTGTTCACGTTTGGCAAGCACTGCACGCACAGCATCATAAAAAGCCACTTCTTGACTATATGGTTCGATTTCAGGTAATGCCCCACATAAAGCGTAACCTTTTTTCAAGCTTCCTGCCGTTTTCAAAAAGGCTTTTTTACGTGGCTCAATATCATCTGCATTATGCCAATGTTGATCGTATGCTTTGCCTTCGTTTAGTAATTGATCCAGCGTAGCAATATGGTTTGCTGCTGTCGCAATGGCTTTTAGCAATAATGCAGGTTCTCGTTCAGAAATTGCCATCTGAACATCAAATGCTTCGCCTTCAATTGGTGTCGCAAACAAAGTTCGGATAAATTCAAGCTGTTCTTTTATTTTAAAGAACACGCTTTGCACATCTTCCGCTAATTGCCCTTTGCCAGTAGAGTTGGTGTATTGCTGTGTGGCTGCTCGTAATTCTTCTGCCAAACCAACATAATCCACGATTAGCCCACCGTTTTCGCGACTTTTGTTAGCGAATACACGATTTACTCGTGCGATGGCTTGCATTAGGTTATGCCCCTTCATTGGCTTATCAAGATACATAGTGTTACAGCACGGTGCGTCAAAGCCTGTCAACCACATATCACGCACAATCACCACTTTCAGCGGATCGGTAGGATCTTTGAAACGGCGTTCTAATGTTTGCTTTTCCTGCTTACTGTAAATATGTTTTTGCATTTCAGGCGTATCGCTTGCTGAACCTGTCATTACAATTTTAATCTCACCCTCATTGATATTATTCGAATGCCATTCAGGGTGCAGAGCGATGATCTGATTATACAAATCCACGCAAATTTGACGGCTGGAAACAACAATCATCGCCTTGCCGTCTTGTTGCTGATTGCGTTTTGCAAAATGTTGCACAAAATCGACCGCTAAATCGTGCAATCGTGCTTCTGAGCCGAGTAATTTTTCTCGCAAGCGTAATTTCGGGTTTTCTTCGCCTTCCAGCAGTTCATCAATTTCTGCAAATAATTCATCGTGATTAGCATTCTCCGCTAGCTTGATTTGGCGAGCTTCGTAAATAATCGGCACGGTTGCACCATCTTCCACCGCATCTTGCAAATCGTAAATAGATACATACTGACCGAAAACATCTTGTGTATCGCGATCTTCAAGGCTAATTGGCGTACCTGTAAAACCAATAAACGAGGCATTAGGCAGTGCATCACGTAAATGACGGGCGTAGCCTGCTTGGAATTTGCCGTTATGTAGTTTTTGGGTAAAACCGTATTGGCTGCGGTGTGCTTCATCACTGATCACAATAATATTGCTGCGTTCATTTAACACAGGGAAGCGGTTTTCCTCCTCATTTAGGGCGAATTTTTGAATGGTAGTAAAAAACACGCCACCGACTTCATTTTGTGCGAGCAGTTGGCGTAGTTGTTCTCGGTCTTCTACTTGTTGCGGCGTTTGTTTGATTAAATCTTTGCCTGAAGAAAAGGTTTGGAAAAGCTGACCGTCCAAATCGTTGCGGTCGGTAACTACCACAATCGTCGGATTTTTTAATTCAGGCTGTGTAAGCAATTTGCCAGCATAAAACAACATCGAAATCGATTTACCCGAACCCTGCGTATGCCACATCACACCAATGCGTTTATCGCCTTGCTCGCTTGTGGC
Source organism: Haemophilus sp. HN_Hi10 (assembly GCF_049821985.1). Taxonomy (NCBI): domain Bacteria; kingdom Pseudomonadati; phylum Pseudomonadota; class Gammaproteobacteria; order Pasteurellales; family Pasteurellaceae; genus Haemophilus; species Haemophilus sp. HN_Hi10. The sequence goes on from NZ_CP187495.1 coordinate 1,212,966, forward strand.
AAAAATCGTGGATTCTACAGCTTCATTCACACCGTAATACTGATGATACGCCGCGATTTTCTTGATTAATGCTCCGTTAGAACCGCGTTCAAACAGCACAAAATAACGTACATAATCCAGCAGTTTTTGCGGTGTCATCAAGCCGTTTAATAGATTTTGCAATTCATCGCCAAAATCCAACCGCTTACTTTTTGCCTTTTCGTCCACGACTTTCCAAGGTGTAAAGCGTTGGAAATCTGCCGAAAGCGAGCCTAAACGTGCAGCAATGCCGTCTGAAATAATTAAGGCTTGGTTGTATACAAACAGCTCGGCAATTTCATCTTTATAGGTTTCAAACTGATTAAACGCCTGCAACAAATTTGCCGATTCACGCAGCGGATTTTTCAGCTCAAACACCACTAACGGCAGACCATTTACAAAGCCGATAATATCGGGAATCCGCTTGCCTCCTTTACGGCTGCGGATTTCCAGTTGATTGACGGCAACAAAGCGGTTATTCTCCCAATGCTCGAAATCCACCAAACGCGCCATCTCGATTTTTTGCTCATTTTGACCGAAGCTATTGGGAGCCTGATATTCAACTCGTACACCATCACGCAACAGCTTATAAAACGCCTGATTTCGCACCACCAAGTCGCCAATATCGCTTTTCGTCGCCGATTTGACCACAGAATCCACCGCACTTTCAGGCAGCTGCGGATTAAGCTTACGCACCGCCTCACGCAGTTGCTCAATAAAAACTACGCCGCTCAAATCGCCACGGGCAAACTCGCCCTCATGAACAGGCAAGTCTTTACCATAGCGATATTCCCAACCGAGTGATTGCAGGCGTTGAAGAGTGAGTTGTTCGATGTCGTTTTCGTTGAGCATATAGTGTTCCTTTTGTGTATTTGCTGTCTTTGGGGAGCTAATGGATTAATTTCTTCGTTTATTGATACTGCCAAATCTCCCCTACCCCTCTTTGCTAAAGAGGGGGATCTCTTGAGTAAATTGTCAGCAACTGGCTCATGGTTAATCTAAGAAAATTTCAATCTCTCATCACATGTTAAAGTAGAAAACCAAAATTTAAATTACCCTCGACCCATTCCCCTCTTTAGCAAAGAGGGGGATTCCTTGAGTAAATTGTCAGCAACTGGCTCATGGTTAATCTAAGAAAATTTCAATCTCTCATCACATATTAAAGTAGAAAGCCAAAATTTAAATTACCCTCGAGCCAATCCTCTCTTTAGCAAAGAGGGGGATTCCTTGAGTAAATTGTGAGCAACTGGTTCATTGCTAATCTAAGAAAATTTCAATTTCTCATCGCATATTAAAGTAGAAAGCCAAAATGCAAATTACCCTCGAACCAACCCCTCTTTAGCAAAGAGGGGGAGGGGAGATTTGGCAGAGGTGAAATCAACCTCGTGAGTAATTAAATTTCCCCATTCAATAATCTAAGCAATAATAAATCTCTTATTTCAGATAGCTTCTTATTTTCAATAGAGTTTGATAAGATCTTTTCAAAAATAGAAACAACTTTGTTTTGGAAAATATCAATAATTTCTTTTGATGGTGTAATTATCTCTATTTTAGAGAATGTGCTTGTGTTTAAATTTAAAGTTGCACTGCCACCACTTGCCAAATCTTTTAGATATTTCGTCATTGATGACTGTTTTAACGATAAATATAAAAATTCAGAGGTTTGTTCATCGTTTGGAATAATTGAATTAATTTGCTGGTTTGTATGAGATGGCTTAGATGTCATTGAAACCAATCCGACCGTAGCAATACAACTTACACAAATGCTTTTTGGTGGAATATATTTTTTAGATTGAGAATTTGCACCAGATAAACTCAAGTTATCTGTTGTTTGAGTAATAAATGCTTGATTATGCATATCTGGAATCTTAATAAATGGCACTTCATTACCATAATATTCTTTGTTGGATTTTGATGGTGTTTTCCCACAGATAATTTGACCTAAATCTGATAAGGCTTTCATCTCCCACCCCTTCGGCACTTCAACCCCATCAACTTCTACCATCTCACACGGAAACGCTTTGGCGGTTTCGGCTAATTCGGCGTAGCGGTCAGGCTGTGTTTGTGAAAGTGCGGTCAGTTCTTCGGGTGTTTTTCCGCTGATTGCCTGCATGGCTGCCAGTTCGGCTTGTTCAAGGCTAAGGCCGTCTGAAAGGGCTTGGACTTTGGCACGTACGGGATCGAAATCGATAAACCAACTTTTAAACAGCGCTTGGACGATTTGTTCTAAGGTTTGATTGATTTGGGTATTGAGTTGGATTTTTTGGTCAAGATTTCCTAAGATGTTGGCAATTTCTTTTTCTTTATCAATTCCCAAATCTGAAATTAAAATGCTTGATAAATGGTTTCGATTTAATGTAGGAACACCGGTTCCTACATTAAAACTTGTGAAATCAATACTTTTTAATAAGTAATAAATAAATCTGGGATAATGTCCTTTGAAATCTTTTACATATAATGTTGTATTTAAAGGGAAAAAATCTTTTTCAATATATTGTCCACCACCAATACTTCCGCTTCTTCCAATTACAACTCCAGGTGCTTTAACTTTAATTTCATTGTGATAACCAGCAATCCCTGTTGAAGCAACAACGGGAACACTTCCTGAAATTCTTTTGTTACTTGGTAAATCAAATCCACGCTGTAAAGTTATAAATTCATTTAATGGAATTTTACTCATACCCCAATCTCCCTAAATTCTTCTTAATCTCCGCTTCCAATTCCGCACTTTTCGCAAATTGCTCCTTCAAAAGAGCGGTCAGATTTTGCATTTTTTCTGCAAATGGTACGCCGTCGTCTTCTTGTTCTGCGGTGCCGACGTAGCGCCCCGGTGTGAGGACGAAATCGTTGTCTTTAATTTCTTCTAAAGTAGCGGATTTGCAGAAAGCGGCTTGGTCTTCATAGCCTGCTGATTGTTGCCAAGCGTGGAGGATGTTGGCAATTTTGGCGATGTCGTCAGCGGTGAAATCACGCAATACGCGGTCTTTCATATAGCCGATTTGGCGGGCGTCGATAAATAACACTTCGCCTTGACGCTTTTTGTTGCGGTTTAAAAACCAAATACAGGCGGGGATTTGGGTGTTGGTGAAGAGCTGGCCGGGCAGGGCAACCATACATTCCACCAAGTCGGCATTGATGATGGCTTTGCGGATTTCGCCTTCGTTGTTGGTTTGGCTGCTCATTGAGCCATTGGCAAGCAACAATGCCATTTTGCCGTTGGGCGAGAGGTGGTAAATCATGTGTTGTAGCCAAGCGAAGTTGGCATTGCCTTTGGGCGGTGTGCCGTATGCCCAACGTGGATCATCGGCAAGAGATTCGCTCCACCAATCGCTGATATTAAATGGTGGGTTTGCCATAATGAAATCCATCTTTTTGTCGATGTGTTGTGGCTGCGTAAAGCTGTCGGCGTTGTGTTTGCCGAAGTCGTAATCAATGCCGCGAATCGCCATATTCATTGCAGCGAGTTTCCAAGTGGTGGGGTTGAATTCTTGCCCGTAGATGGACACGTTGTTGATGTTGCCTTGATGGGCGGTGATAAAGCGTTCGGTTTGCACGAAAAAACCGCCACTGCCCATGGCTGGGTCATACACTCGTCCTGAATAGGGTTCGAGCATTTCGACAATCAAGGAAACAATGGATTTCGGCGTGAAATATTGCCCACCTCGTTTGCCTTCTGCTTGGGCAAAGCGACCGAGGAAGTATTCGTAAACGTGACCGAGAATGTCTTTTGCACCTAAATGCACGGGCTCGCCGTTGTAAGTCGGACGGGTAAAATTAGTATCGGAGAAGAGGATAATCAGCCCGCGCAGGGTGTCTTCGTTTACGGCATAGCCGCTGATGCGTTGGAGGACGCCTTTGAGTTTTTCGTTATCTTTTTCAATAGCATCAAAGGCATCATCAATCAGTTTGGCGACGCCTGAGAATTTTCCACCCCAAGGCAATTCTGCCCCAGTGTTGAGAATAGAGACTTCTTGTAAGGCTTGCCAACGTGCAGAAGCTGGCACCCAAAATACGTTATCCGCGGTGTAATAATCACGGTTTTCTAGTTCAGCGGTTAAGGCTTCTTGATACTCTTCTTCAGTATCAAAAAAAGTGCGGTCAAGATAGAATTGGTTTCCAGGTGTGGGGAGTCCCGCCTGAATTTTTTCCTGTTGATGGGTGAAATTATCAGAAATGTATTTTAAAAAGATAAGACCAAGAACGATATGTTTATAGTTCGCGGCATCAAGTTGTTGGCGGAGCTTATCGGCAGATGCCCAAAGTTTTTCATCTAATTCATTTAAAAATGCTTGTTGTAATGTGTGATTTTCATCGACAATCTTGGTCGCCTTGTCTCGCTTGCATAAATTATGCCCTCAGTAAAGTGATTTTTATCGGAAGTTTGAATATTCAAACAAATTATCAGGTGTCATTTTATCGAAAAACAGTATCAGGTTGAAAGGGATTTTTGCGTGCTAAATCCAATGATTTCCAGTAGAATGGGGCGATTTTATAAATAAGGAATAACTATGGCAAGAGAATTTAAACGTAGCGATCGCGTCGCTCAAGAAATACAAAAAGAAATAGCAGTCATTTTACAACGCGAAGTGAAAGATCCCCGTATTGGGATGGTGACGGTTTCTGATGTGGAAGTGTCGAGTGATTTATCTTACGCAAAAATCTTCGTGACTTTTTTATTCGATCACGATGAAACGGCAATTGAGCAAGGCATGAAAGGCTTAGAAAAAGCATCGCCTTATATTCGTTCGCTGCTAGGCAAAGCGATGCGTTTACGTATCGTGCCAGAGATTCGTTTTATTTACGATCAATCCTTAGTGGAAGGGATGCGTATGTCAAATCTTGTGACAAATGTTGTGCGTGAAGATGAGAAAAAACATGTTGAGGAAAGCAACTAATGTCTAGACCTCGTAAACGCTGGCGTGATGTTGATGGAGTGTTTTTGTTGGATAAACCACAAGGCATGTCATCAAATGACATTATGCAAAAGGTAAAGCGTTTATTTCAAGCGAACAAAGCTGGGCATACTGGTGCGCTCGATCCGTTGGCTACGGGAATGTTGCCGATTTGCTTGGGCGAAGCAACTAAGTTTTCACAATTTTTGCTTGATGCAGATAAGCGTTATCTTGTTACGGCAAAATTAGGCGAGCGTACTGATACTTCCGATGCGGAAGGGCAAGTGGTGGAAACTCGAGAAGTTAATGTTAAAACTCAGCAAATTTTGACCGCACTTGAACAATTTCGTGGTGATATTTTGCAAGTGCCGACAATGTTTTCTGCGCTAAAACATAACGGTAAACCGCTTTATGAATATGCACGACAAGGTATGACAGTTGAGCGTGAGGCGCGTCCAATAACGATTTTTGAACTTAATTTTATTGAATATCACGCACCTTATTTAACCTTAGAAGTGCATTGTTCAAAAGGCACTTATATTCGCTCCTTAGTAGATGATTTGGGTGAAGTGCTAGGTTGTGGCGCGCATGTGACAACGTTACGTCGTACAGCCGTAGCGGATTACCCCGTAGCAGAAATGATGCCAATCGATGAGTTACAACTGCTCGCTGAAAGTTTTCCATTAAGTGAATTAGATCGTCTATTACTGCCAACTGATACCGCTGTAAGTAAATTGCCCACTTTGCATTTAGATGCAGAGCAGAGTAAAGCCATTGGTTTTGGTCAGCGAGTGAAATTTGCTAACGAACAGCAATTAAGCGGTCAAGTGCGGTTATTTTCAGCGGAGAATTTATTCTTAGGCGTGGCATTAATCGACAGGAATATTATTCGCCCACAACGGTTAATAACACAATCTGCATAACTTCATTGCCTTTCCTGTAAAATTCTAGTAATCTCCCTGTAATTAATTTTTTACAAAATGTGTAAACTAAATATTGCAGGTGAGTTTTATGGAAGCCCTTAAAGATTTACGTTCTGAAATTGATTCGCTTGATCGCGAACTTATCCAACTTTTTGCTAAACGTCTTGAGTTGGTTTCTGAAGTCGGTAAAGTTAAACATCAACACGGATTACCTATTTATGCGCCAGAGCGTGAAATAGCAATGCTCCAAGCGCGTCGTTTAGAGGCTGAAAAAGCAGGCATTTCAGCAGATCTGATTGAAGATGTTCTACGCCGTTTTATGCGCGAATCCTATGCCAATGAAAACCAATTTGGCTTTAAAACCATCAATCCTGATATTCAAAAAATTGTTATTGTGGGCGGTTATGGTAAATTAGGTGGCTTATTTGCCCGCTATTTACGTGCATCTGGCTATCCAATTTCTATTTTAGATCGCGAAGATTGGACGGTGGCTGAAAGTATTTTAACGAATGCTGATGTCGTGATCGTTTCCGTTCCCATCAATATTACTTTGGAAACGATTGAGCGACTAAAACCTTATTTAACAGAAAATATGTTGCTTGCAGATTTAACTTCCGTTAAGCGTGAACCGCTAGCGAAAATGCTTGAAATTCATACTGGTGCTGTTTTAGGTTTACATCCAATGTTTGGTGCAGACATTGCAAGTATGGCAAAACAAGTGGTTGTGCGTTGTGATGGCCGTTTCCCCGAACGTTACGAATGGTTACTTGAGCAAATTCAAATTTGGGGCGCAAAAATTTATCAAACCGATGCCACAGAACACGATCACAATATGACTTATATACAAGCCTTGCGCCATTTTTCAACTTTCGCAAATGGTTTACATCTTTCCAAACAGCCCGTTAATCTTGCTAATTTATTGTCGCTTTCTTCCCCTATTTATCGCTTAGAACTTGCGATGATAGGTCGTTTATTTGCGCAAGATGCTGCGCTTTATGCTGATATTATTATGGATAAACCAGAAAATTTAGCAGTAATTGAAACGCTAAAACAAACTTACGACGAAGCCTTAGCTTTCTTTGAAAATAATGATCGTCAAGGTTTTATTGATGCTTTCCACAAGGTGCATGACTGGTTTGGCGATTATTCCGAACAATTCTTAAAAGAAAGCCGTCAGTTATTACAACAGGCAAATGATTTGAAGCAAGGGTAGGGAAAGTGCGGTGAAATTTCACCGCAATTTTCTTTTACTGTCTCGCCAATCTTAAATTTTCAGGTAAATTCTCAAAATTAGAACGGAACGGGTTGATGTCTAATCCGCCACGACGAGTATAGCGTGCGTAAACGGTGAGTTTTTCTGGTTTTGCGTAGTGCATTAAATCACAAAAAATACGTTCGACACATTGTTCGTGGAATTCATTGTGTTGGCGGAACGATACAACGTAACGTAATAGTTTTTCGTGATCGATTTTGTTACCAACATAGTGAATATGCAAGGTTCCCCAGTCTGGTTGATTGGTAATGAGGCAGTTGGATTTTAGCAAATGGCTGACTAATTTTTCTTCGACAATTTCGTCAGATACGCAATCTTTCAGCCAATCAGCGTTAAATTCGTAGCTGGTTATTTCAATATCTTGTTCATCAATGCAATCGCCTTGTAAATGATCAATTTTTTGAGAATCATAAACTGCCACTGGATTTAACCGCACTTTTACATCGCCTTGCGCACATTCGCTTAAATCGCCTTGCATAGTTTGTTGAACGGCGTTGAAGTCGGCAAATTTGCTTTGGTTGAAGCTATTTAAATAAAGTTTAAAACTTTTTGACTCAATCAAATTTTGGCTTTGGTAATCCAGATAAATGTCTGCGATAGCCACTTGTGGCAAGCCTTTTTCATTGAGCCAAGAGATTTCATAAGCCGTCCAAATATCGGCACCAATGGTAAAAGGCTGGTTTTGGGTAATGCCCAATCCATCGCGATTTAACGCGCGTGGCACAGGCTGTAATAAAGTGCGGTCATATTGAGAGGCGTATTCCGTTTTTTGACCGAGTTTTAAGGATTTTAAGCTGTTGTCTTGGTAATTCATTTATTTTTCCTTTATATGTTAAAAAATAATTTTGCCTTCCCCTGCTTGCGGGGGAAGGTGGCGCGAAGCGTCGGAAGGGGGATAAGACTTTATCATTCCAACAGAGAGTTGAGGCATCGACTTAAATTACAAAAAATTCCACGATAGATTCGAAACTAATCGACAGGTATCGCATTTAAAATGAAAGGTATCAAAAATCGCGTTTTTTAATGCCCAATTTGCACCACAAGAAGGGCAGCAACGGGATTTTTCAGATTCTAAAGATTGCCCACCTACACGATATAAATAATAGTAAGTCGGTATGCCGGTTTCTTTTTCTATTTCTTGAGCTAAATATCGTCCGTGTTTTGAAAGCGTGCTTTGATGATCCGAAATTTCTGCCAAAGATTGTTGTTCTAATACCGCACCATTCATTTGTAGTTGATCGCAGGCTTGCCAATTTTCTTGCCATTTAATGAGATCTTGGCTTAAGTGCGGTTGATTTTTTAGTTGTTTATACAACGGTATTGGTGCGAAATTTTCTCCGCTGTGAATTGGCGAGCAACTTTGTAAATGGGTTGTATAAAGCACTTGCCAAGCTGGCGATGCATTTTCTGCTGTTTGATCTGAATTGAAATCATCGCCCACAAGTTGAAAACCATCAAAAATTACACCGCACTTTTCTGCTTCTTGTAATGAGCGATTTACTTCTGCGTTATTATTTTGCGGGAAAAGACTATCTTGCTCAGGGCAAATGGCACGCATAGCAAAACCTTGTTCGCCATCTTCTTCCGCTAAATATAAAGGAATTTCACGTCCGATAATTTGCCCGTTATACCGCCATTGATCAATAACTGCATTAAGTAAACGGCTTTGTGATTCAATGTTATTTTCTAGTGCAGTTAGGCGAAAATAGGTCTCGATTAAATACATAAATTTTTTAATTGCTGTCCGATTTGGTTTAAGCCGTTTAAACGCGTTTCACTTAAACGTTGTGAAATGCCGAGTTCGCTAAAAAATACATTAATATCAAATGTATTCAATTCATCCGCTGTTTTACCATTGATTTGATTGAGTAAAATCCAAAGCAAGCCATTCATAATTCTGGCTTCGCTAAATCCGTTGAATTGAAAAGTGCGGTCATTTTTAGGCATAATTTGAAACCACATTTGTGCTTCGCAGCCAGTAATGGGTTGCATTTGAGCAAGTTCATCATCGCTTGGGCACGATAAATTTTTGCCAGCTTGAATAATCAGTCGATAGCGATCTTCCCAATTTTTAGCTTGTTTTAATTGTTCTATCATTGTAATAAATCCAGTGCTTTATCTAAAGCTGTAAAAAATGCCTCTACATCTTCCTGCGTATTATAAGGCGCAAAAGACAGGCGCAATGTGGTGCGTTCGCCTAAGCGGGCTAAATAAGGCTGGGCGCAATGTTCGCCCACACGAAGCGCAATATTTTGTTCGCTTAAAAGTGTAGAAAGATCAGAACAGTCAATGCCGTCAAATACAAAGCAAACGACGCTGCTTGGGTGAGGAGAATTGAATAATCGGCAATTCTCGTAAGATTTTAACCGCACTTTGACGGATTCAGACAAAGATATAGCGTTCTGTTCTGCTGCGGTAAAATCCCATTTTTGTAGCCAATTCAGTATGGCATTAAAGCCAATAACCCCAGCAATATTAGGTGTGCCAGCTTCTAAACGATAGGGCAATTCGGAAAAAGTAATTCGATCATTTGATACACGATCAACCATTTTTCCACCGAAAAAGAGCGGTTGAAGTTGAGAAAGTGCGGTCAATTTTCCTGTTAAAACGCCAAGCCCATTTGGGCCATAAATTTTATGGGCAGAAAATGCGAGGAAATCGGCATCTAAATCTTGTAAATCAATTTTAATATGACTAATCGCTTGTGCTGCATCCACTAAAACCAACGCATGACTATGTTTTCTAATAAGTTGAATCAGGCGTTTAATCGGCTGTTCTGTGCCAGTGACATTTGAAACAAAATTCAGCGCAACGAGTTTTGTTTTTTCAGAAAGGGCAGAAATAAGCGCATTTTCATCAATTAGCCAATTATCTAAAATCGGCAAAACTCGAATTTTTGCACCGCACTTTTTCGCCGTTTCGTGCCAAGTGACAAAATTGGCATGATGATCTGCTTGGCTAATCAGAATTTCATCTTCTGTGTTTAATTGCGGCAGCAATCCATTTGCCACTAAGTTTATTGCGTGAGTTGTACCCGAAGTCCAAATAACAGCACGTTTATCTTCTGCATTAATTAATTCTTTAACTTGTGTGCGAGCCTGTTCATATTGCGCAGTTTGGGCTGCATCATATTGACTACGATGCACTGAACCTGCAGAAGCATAAAATTCAGCGGTGCGATCAATTAACACTTGAGGTTTCAACGCGGTGGCGGCGTTATCTAAATAAACAACCGCATCTTCACGTTGGAAATAAGGAAATGCTTGACGGAAAGTTTGAACATCAAAAGCCATATTTATTTTTCTCCTGTCTGCGCCATTGACTTGGTTCAATTGGATTATTGTCCGCCCAAATACCAATTTGTTTGGCTTGTGCATTTTCTTGTGCTTGAAGATAAATCGGATCGTGAGAATATTGTTTATAAGCCCAAGCCATACCCTGTTTAACCATTTCTAAATTAATATTTTTATCTTGATAATAAACAATCGCCAATGTGCGTTTATAGCGATCTTTTCCTTTTTGCGCAAGGCGTACATTTTTTTGATAAACCAGATCAGACAAGGTTTTTTTCGATTTTTGCCCAAAGGCTTGGGATTTTTCTGGCGCGTCGATTTCGGCTAAACGAACTTTAATGGATTTATTACCTTTAGTGAGGCAAGTGAGCGTATCGCCATCACTAATTTTAACCACACGACAGGTATTTTTTTCGCGAGAACAAGTAGAAAGTGCGGTAAAAATAAGTAATAAACTCGTCAATAGTATTTTTCGATTTATCATTTGCAAAGTTTTTGATCTAAGTCTGGTTATTTTACCGAAAAAATGGCTCAAGTTAGCAAAAAAAAGCGTAAAATAATTTTGAAATATTATGAAAATAGTTGAAAAAAGGTTGTATATGATTCAAAAATTATTTTTATTAGTTCGTTCCTTGGTCATTTTATCCATTATGTTATATCTCGGAAATCTTATTGCTTATTACATTCCAGCTGGCGTTCCGGGAAGCATTTGGGGATTATTGCTACTCTTTTTAGGTTTAACAACACGAGTAATTCATTTAAATTGGATTTATTTAGGTGCAAGTTTGCTAATTCGTTTTATGGCGGTGCTTTTTGTGCCAGTGAGTGTGGGAATTATCAAATATTCTGATTTATTGAGAGAGCAAGTTAATATTTTGCTTGTTCCTAATATTGTGAGTACTTGTGTCACGTTACTTGTTATAGGATTTTTCGGTCATTATTTGTATCAGGCGCAATCTTTTACACATAAACGCAAAAAAGTAATGAAACGTAGAGAAAATCAAGTAAAACAAGCGAATTAGTATGTTAGGAAAGTTATATGCAGCAGTACATTATTTATTTTTATACATTTTTGACTATTTTTGGATTTTGGCTCGCACTACAAATTAGTAAACGTTGGAAGTCAATGATTTTTAATACTTTTGTTTTAACAGTATTAATTTTGGCGGTGATTTTAGTGATAGGTAAGATTCCTTACGATGATTATATGGCAGGAAATGCGCCTATTAATAATTTACTTGGCTTGAGTATCGTTGCTCTCGCATTGCCTCTTTATGAACAACTTCGTCAAATTGCCAAACAATGGAAAATTATTCTTTCAACGGTGGTTATAGCTTCTTTTTTAGCGATGTTAAGTGGTGGACTTTTAGCATTTCTTTTAGGCGCAACGCCCGAAATGATCGCAACAGTTTTACCTAAATCCATCACAACGCCTATTGCGATGGAGGTTTCTCGTCATTTAGGCGGCATTCCAGCCGTAACTGCAGTTGGTGTTGTGGTTGCAGGTTTGCAAGGATCGATATTTGGTTATCTTGTATTAAAAAAATTAGGTATTAAACATCAAGAAGCCATTGGGCTTTCTGTTGGTTCGGTTTCTCACGCACTTGGTACAGTAAGCTGTATGGAAACTAATCCAACTGCAGGCAGTTACAGTTCGATTTCTCTCGTGCTTTGTGGGATTATTAGTTCTATTCTTGCTCCATTTGTATTTAAGCTGATTTATTTCTTTGCTTAAATATCAATAAAAATTCAACCGCACTTTATTCATTCTAGATTTTGTTTGTTCTAGATAAAGTGCGGTTGTTTTTTACGCTGAATGGTTAGATAATGCAGAAAAACTAAATAAAACAAAGCGATATGAAATTACTTACTGTTAATTCTTCTTGGGCAGAACGTTTTCTACCCGATCCTCCACGCGAAAAAGATAATCGTCCACCATTTCGTCGCGATCGTGGGCGAATTTTACATTCTGCCGCCTTTCGTTGCTTACAAGCGAAAACCCAAATACACGCAATTGGCGAAAATGATTTTTATCGCACTCGCTTAACCCATTCTTTGGAAGTGGCTCAGATTGGCAGTAGTCTAGTTGCTCAGTTGAAATTTGTAGAAACCTTTGAAAGCCTTTCGCAAACATTAAATATTGATAAAAACGAGTTGCAAAAACAATTAAAACCTTTATTGCCAAGTAACGATCTTATTGAGAGTTTGTGTTTTGCTCATGATATTGGGCATCCGCCTTTTGGGCATGGTGGCGAAACGGCATTAAATTATATGATGGCAGAGCTGGGCGGTTTTGAAGGCAATGCACAAACCTTTAGAATTTTAACGAAACTTGAGCCTTACACTGAAAATGCAGGGATGAATTTAACGCGCCGAACACTATTGGGTGTAGTGAAATATCCCGCGTTGTTAGATGTGGCATCGCCTCAATATGCAGAACTTAATTTTTCTCGCAATATTGATCCGCGTTTTGTGCGTATTCACGATTGGATTCCTGGAAAGGGCATTTTCCGCGATGATTTAAAAATGTTTAATTGGTTGCTGGAAAATCTTTCTGAAAATGACCGCACTTTATTTGGGAAATTTAAAAAAGTGCGGGAAAATCCTGCGGAATTTTTACAGACGAGCTTTAAATCTTTGGATTGTAGCATTATGGAATTGGCAGATGATATTGCCTATGGTGTACACGATTTAGAAGATGCCATTGTAACTGGCGTGGTAAATCCACATCAATGGCAAGCAGCACATGCTGAATTAAAACAAATTCCCTCTACTTGGTTGCATAAAAATATTGATTCAATTAGCCAACGACTTTTCTCTGATAAACATTTTGAACGCAAACAAGCGATTGGTGCATTGGTAAACTTTTTTATTACTAATGTGCGGTGGAAATTAACGGCAAATTTTGATGAACCTTTGTTACGTTATAACGCAGAGCTGCCACCTGAAGTGATTGCTGCACTTGGTATATTTAAAAAATTCGTTTGGGATTATGTTATCCGTAATGTGGATACTCAGAGAATTGAGTATAAAGGGCAGAGAATGCTGACAGAAATGTTCCAAATTTTTGAATCTGATCCAGAGCGTTTATTACCAAGAAATACGGCAAATCGTTGGCGTAATGCCCCTGAAGAAAGGAAGAAGCGGATTATTTGCGATTATATTGCAGGCATGTCAGATGCACACGCATTGCGGGTATATCAACAACTTTGATTTAAGAGAGAATCCCATTGAATTGATGGGATTTTTTATGTAAACCGTATAGAATAGTGCGGTTAATTTTCACTGAATTTTTATGGGGCAGTTGTGGCATTAATTAGTTTAACCAATGGATACCTTTCTTTTAGCGATGCACCTTTATTAGATCACGCAGAACTACATATTGAACCGAATGAACGCGTTTGTTTAGTTGGGCGTAACGGCGCAGGTAAATCAACTTTATTGAAAATCATCGCAGGCGATGTGTTGATGGATGATGGCAAAATCCAATACGAAAAAGATCTTGTGGTTTCTCGTTTAGAACAAGACCCACCGCGTAATGCACAAGGCAATATTTTTGATTATGTTGCGGAAGGTGTAGAGCATTTAACGGATTTATTGAAAGAATATCATCATATTTCTGTTCAATTGGAAGAAAATTACAGTGATCAAATTTTAACTCAATTAGAACAGGTTCAAACTAAATTAGAACACGCTGATGGCTGGCGATTTGAAAATAAAATCAATGAAGTGTTGTTAAAACTGGGCTTAAATCCAAACACAAAATTATCCGCACTTTCGGGCGGTTGGTTGCGTAAAGCAGCATTAGCACGCGCATTGGTGTGCGATCCTGATGTGTTACTACTTGATGAACCAACCAACCACTTGGATGTGGAAGCTATTGAATGGTTGGAAAATTTCTTACTTGATTTCCAAGGTAGTATTATATTTATTTCTCATGACCGTTCTTTTATTCGCAAAATGGCAACACGGATTGTGGATTTAGATCGCGGTCAATTGCGGTCTTATCCAGGAAATTACGATTTATATTTAACCACGAAAGAAGAAAATCTACGCGTTGAAGCCTTGCAAAATGAATTATTTGATAAACGTTTTGCACAGGAAGAAGTGTGGATTCGCCAAGGTATCAAGGCTCGCCGTACAAGAAATGAAGGGCGAGTGCGAGCATTAAAAGCGATGCGTGAGGAACGCCGCCAACGCCGTGACGTAATGGGAACAGCCAAATTACAGTTAGATACTTCAAGTCGTTCAGGCAAAATTGTCTTTGAAATGGAAAATGTGAGCTATGAAATCGCAGGAAAAACCTTGTTAAAAGATTTTTCAACAACGATTTTACGTGGAGACAAAATTGCTCTTGTTGGGGCAAATGGCTGTGGGAAAACCACGTTCATTAAATTATTGTTGGGGGAAATTCAACCTACATCTGGCAAAATTCGTTGTGGTACCAAATTAGATATTGCTTATTTTGACCAATATCGAGCTGATTTAGATCCCGAAAAAACCGTGATGGATAATGTGGCAGATGGTAAACAAGATATTGAAGTTAATGGTGTAAAACGCCATGTGCTAGGGTATTTGCAAGATTTCTTGTTCCCACCAAAACGAGCCATGACGCCAGTTAAAGCCTTATCTGGGGGAGAGCGAAATCGTTTATTGCTCGCCAAATTACTGCTTAAACCAAATAATTTATTGATTCTTGACGAACCGACCAATGATCTCGATGTAGAAACATTAGAGCTTTTAGAAGAAATTTTGACTGATTATCAAGGTACATTGTTAATTGTGAGCCACGACCGTCAATTTATTGATAACACTGTGACAGAATGTTATTTATTTGAAGGCGAAGGATGTTTGAATAAGTATGTGGGTGGATTCTTTGATGCTAAACAGCAACAAACCAATTTCTGGGCAAGCAAAGCCGTAGAAGAACAGGCTAAAGCGAAGAAAACTGAATCGCTAAAAGAAGAAAATGCAGTGAAAAATGACCGCACTTCTAAGCCGAAATCCGTGAAACTTTCTTATAAAGAACAACGTGAGTTAGAACAACTTCCACAATTATTGGAAGAGTTGGAAACTAAAATTGCCGAACTTCAAGCTGAAATTGCCGATCCTGCTTTTTTCCAACAATTTCACGATATTACTGATGCTAAATTAAAAGTATTATCGGATGCTGAAGCTGAATTAGAAAAGGCATTTTTACGCTGGGAAGAATTGGAAGAAAAGAAAAATTTGGCTGACGGTAAAGCTTAAAAAAATAACGCCCGAAAGGGCGTTTTTATTTAGAGGAAATATCTCACAGAATTAGATTTTAATTCTGTGCTAATTATGACCGATTATTTTGCAGCTTTTAATTCTTGATAATATTGTTCATAGAATTGAATTGCATCGCCAACGTCATCTTGCCAGTGACTATTTTTTAATACATCAGCTGACGGATAAATCGCTGGATCTTCAGTGATTTCTTTTGGTAATGCTTTTTTCGCTTCAATATTTGAGGTTGGGTAACCGATAGCTAAGGTTAATTTTTCAGCTGTTTTTTTCCCTAACATGTAGTTAATCAGCTTGTGTGCGCCTTCAGAATTTTTAGCTGTTGCAGGAATTGCAAGAGTATCAACCCAAAGTACAGGACCCTCTTTTGGGAATACCATATTTAGAGGTGCTTTTTCTTTTTTAGCAATACGTACCGAACCATTCCATAATTGACCCACTTCCACTTCGCCTGAGATGAACGAGTTAGCTGGGTTATCGGAATTGAAAGAAAGTACATTTGGACGTAATTTCAATAATTCTTCATAGGCTTGTTTGATAATTGCTGGATCTTGAGTATTTGGATCTTGACCAATTTTCAATAAAGCAATGTTGAATACTTCACGTGCATCGTCTAATAACTGAACTTTGTTTGCAAATTCTGGTTTCCATAAGTCTGCCCAAGAAGTGAATTGTTCGCCTTTGTAGGTGTTGGTATTGAATGCAATACCTGGTGCACCTAAAAGTTGTGGAAGAGAGTATTTGTTACCTTTATCATAAGGTTTATTGAGCCAATCAGGATCTAATTCTTTAATAACAGGTAATTTGCTGTGATCAAGTTCTTTTAACATTCCTTCGCGTGCCATTTTGGAAACGAAGTAGTTAGAAGGTGCGATAACATCATAGCCACCAGACTCGCCTTGAGTTTTGAGTTTTGCGTACATTGTTTCGTTTGATTCTAGGCTTGAAACGATAACTTTGATGCCAGTTTCTTTAGTAAACTCATCTAAAAGACCATCTGGTACATATTCAGTCCAAGTGTAGAGATACACAGTGTCATTAGCAGCAGCCGTAGCTTTTGCAGTTTCTTGCTTAGCATCTTTATCGTTGCAAGCGGTTAAAGTTGCAGCTACGAAGCTGGCAGTAATTAAACCTGCAAATTTTTTCATTTTTGTTTGTTCTCCTGTTAAAGAGTCGTAAAAAACCACCTGCCGAATGACAGGCATAAAAAAACGCCTTGATTGTGCGTCAAGGCGTATTCTATTTTAAATTCAAAGGTTTGTGAAACCTTTTGTTAATTAATGGTTATTTTTTCGTGTAATTAGCTGGCTTAAAACGACAAGAGCTAATGAAAGCACGATCATAATCGTTGCTAAAGCATTAACTTCAGGTGTTACACCGGTTTTCACTAGAGAGAATATTCTCAATGGTAAGATTTCATAACTTACACCACTGACAAATGATGAAACCACAACATCATCTAATGAAATAGTGAAACTTAATAACCAACCAGATACAACTGCAGGTAATGCTAAAGGAAGGATAATTTTACGTAAAATGGTCACTTCACTTGCGCCTAAGTCTTTCGCCGCTTCTAACATTCTGGAATCAAAGCCATTTAAGCGAGAGAAGATAGTTACGGTCACATAGGGTAAACAGAAGGTCACATGGGCTAGTAATAAAGACCAGAAACCTAATGAAATACCGACAATCATAAATAACGCAAGTAAAGATACTGCCATTACAATATCTGGAGACATCATAACGACAAATAGCATACCGCTTACTGCTTGTTTACCGCGGAATTTATAGCGGTAAAGTGCGATTGCAGTTAATCCACCTACAATAGTAGCTAGTGTAGCCGCAAAAAATGCAATAGTTACCGAATGAATCGCAGCTTGTATTAAGGTGTCGTTATTAAATAAACGCTCGTACCAATTCCAACTAAAGCCTTTCCAGCTTAAACCATAACGATCTGAATTGAAGGAATTGGTTACCAAGATAATAATTGGGATATACAAATAAGCGTATACCACAAACATAAATGCTTTACGTAGTAAACGACTCATTATTCTAACTCCACTTTCTTATTCAATAGTTTGTTCGCGCGGTAGTACACGAAAATCAACAATGCCATTAGAACAGTTAAACCAATACTGATTGCAGAACCAAATGGCCAGTTACGAGAAATTAAGAATTCGCTCTTAATTACGTTCCCCACTAGTAATACTTTTGCTCCACCAAGTAGGTCTGCTACATAGAACATTCCCATTGCTGGCAATAATACCAATAAACAACCTGCAATAATGCCTGGCATAGTTAATGGTAAAATCACTCGGAAGAAACGTTGGAATGCATTTGCGCCTAAATCTCTTGCAGCCTCTAATAAGCGACCGTCTAATTTTTCAATCGCAGAGTAGAGTGGCAAAATCATAAATGGCAATAGCAAATAAACTAATCCAATGATTACCGCAATTTCAGTATTCAAAATGCGAACGGGTTCACTCAAAATTCCCATGTCTATCAACATGGTGTTAAGCACACCTTTCACACCGAGAAACACTTTCATTCCATAAATACGAACCAATGAGTTTGTCCAGAATGGTAAAACCACAAGGAACAATAAGAGCGGTCGATATTTAGGATGAATTTTGCTCATCATAAAAGCAAATGGATAACCTATTAGTAAGCAAATAATGGTGGCGATGCCCGACATAGACAATGAATTCCACACAACTTGTGCATAAAGTGGATTAAACAAGTTTGTATAGTTTTCAACAGTAATTGGGAACGCATAAAAGTTGCTACCGTCTCGAGTCAGAAAACTGACGGCGAATACCAACAAGTTTGGAATCAACACAAAGAAAATGAGCCAACTGAAGATAATCGCAACAGTAATTTTCTGGAATTTATTATTGATTATCTTCATCGTTGAGAACAACCTCCCAGCCCTCATGCCATGTAATGCCTACGCGCTGACCTACGCTATGATCCATATATGGATCGTCTTCATTAAAGAATTCACTTACAAGGACACGCATTCCGTTATGATCAAACTCTACCGTTGATTCTAATGTCATTCCTTTATAAGTGCGGTCAATAATATGACCGATAATCGCTTTAGAATGTTCATTTTCATCTAATTCTTCAATCACAATATCTTCAGGGCGAAGGAGTACTTGAAGTTTTTGCTCTTTCTCAACAGGCATGTCTGTGTAAATATCACAAACTCGACCTTCAACATTCGCCAGTACAACTTGTTCTGATTTACGTTCAATCACAGTGGCTTCAAATACGTTAATTTCGCCAATGAAACGAGCAACGAATAAGTTCGCTGGATCTTCATAGATTTCACGTGGAGAACCATCTTGTGCGATTTTACCTTTACGCAATAATACGATACGATCAGACATTGTAATCGCTTCTTCTTGATCGTGTGTGACGAAAATAAAGGTAATGCCAAGCTGACGTTGTAACATTTTGAGCTCTTGTTGCATTTGTTTACGCAATTTGTAATCTAATGCAGATAAAGACTCATCAAGTAACAACACTTTTGGTTTATTTACTACGGCACGAGCGATAGCAATACGTTGTTGTTGTCCGCCAGAAAGTTGAGTTGGCTTACGATCAGCCATTTCTTCTAACTGTACCATACGCAAGGCTTCTAAAACACGCGGTTTAATTTCCTCGTTTGGTACTTTTTGCATACGCAAACCGAAAGCTACGTTCTCAAAAATTGTCATATGTGGAAATAGCGCATAGCTTTGGAATACTGTATTAATATGACGTTTTTCCGCTGGCACATTGGTAATATCTTCGCCATCTAAAATAATGCTACCTGAATCCAATTCTTCTAAGCCTGCAAGTAAGCGTAAAACTGTGGTCTTACCACAGCCTGAGGGGCCAAGAATAGTGACAAATTCACCGTTATTAATTGTAAGATTGAAATCGTTAATAATAGTGTTAGAACCATAGGATTTTTTGATTGAACGAAGCTCAATAATAGGCTTGTTTTGAAGCTGATTTTCCACTAGCTTTGGTTTTCTCCCTAATTTCACCAATGATTTGGTACTGAGTAGAAATAAAACCTGCAAGACTGCAGGGGCGACATATAAAAATAGACGCCTATGATATAGTGAATTGTTAATAATTAAAAGGACTTAATGCCTTAGAAAGTAAAAAAACTGCCATTCATAAAAATAACGAGAAATTTAACCGCACTTTCGATGTATTTTACTTCGTTAATTTTATAAATATTGTTATATATCAAGATGTTTTCTATTTTTCTCGTTAAACTAAAAAAGATATTTTTAAAAGGAGCGAGAATATGATTTCTCAAACAGATAAAACAGAACTTTTAGAACGATTTTTACATTATGTGTCTTTTGACACCCAATCAAAACCTCATGCTAAGCATTCCCCTAGCTCAGTTGGACAAATGAAGTTAGCCATGCAGTTGCAAAAAGAGCTCACCCAACTTGGTTTAGAGAATGTTGAAGTAAGTAAATACGCGGTGGTGACAGCATTTTTACCCGCTAATGATCCTAACTTAACGAAAACCATCGGTTTAATTGCGCATCTTGATACGTCTCCGCAATGTAGAGGCAAAAATGTACGCCCCGAAGTGATAGAGCAATATCGTGGCGGAGATATTGCATTAGGTATTGGCGAGGAGTTTATTAGCCCTGTTTATTATTCTTTTATGCAAAAATTGGTAGGACAAACGCTTATTGTTGCCGATGGAACCACTTTGCTTGGGGCGGATAATAAAGCGGGAATTGCAGAAATTATGACCGCACTTTCCATTCTTCAAAAAGAGAATATTCCTCATTGCAATATTCGTGTTGCTTTTACGCCTGATGAAGAAATTGGTTTGGGAATCCATTATTTCCCAATGGAAAAGTTTTCCTGTGATTGGGCATATACTATTGATGGGGGAGAAGTAGGGGAATTAGAATACGAAAACTTTAATGCAGCAACGGCAAAAGTGCGGTTTTTCGGGCGAAATATTCACACAGGTTATGCAAAAGGAAAAATGCTGAATGCACTGACTTTAGCTTGTGAGTTCCAGCAAATTTTTCCTGTTGATGAAGTACCAGAAAAAACGGATGGGAAAGCGGGCTTTTATCATTTAGAAGATTTTTCTGGCGATATTGAGCAAGTAGATCTCACTTATTTGATTCGTGATTTTGATGAGCAGAATTTCGCACAAAGAAAAGCTTTTATTAAAAGTCAGGTGGAAAAATTTAATGCTAAAAAAGGTTTGAAAAAGCCTATTGAGTTAGAAATTCAAGATAGCTACCAAAATATGTATGATGTGGTAAAAAACGTTCCTCAATCAATTGAACTTGCTGATCGCGCAATGAAAGCGGTGGGAATTAAACCAAATCATAAGCCGATTCGAGGTGGTACAGATGGGGCATTTTTAGCATCTGAGGGTTTAGCATGCCCAAATATTTTCACGGGTGGTTATAATTTCCATAGTAAACACGAATTGGTTTCTTTACAAGGCATGGAAAAGACGGTTCAAGTAATTATCGAAATGCTGAAATGTAAAGATTTGTAAAGAAATGTAAAGATTTTTCTTGCTATTTTTTACAAAGCCAATATAATGGTGGCGTTTTATCAAGATTCCTTTGATAAGCTAAACTTTAAAGATTTTATTCATAAATTCCTTTTTGATGCCCCTAATTATTTAGGGGCTTTTTTTATCTAATTGGACAAGAAATAATAAAATAGCTAACAAATTTAATATTTCTTCATTTTAAATTATTTTTATCGTATTAATTTAAGTCTAAATTCTCAAGAATATATTTTATCAACTAAAAATAGTTAATAATCACAATTTTTAACGCTCTACAATATTTATTTCTATAGATTTATTTACTGATTTAAAAAACGTTAAATTTAGTGGCTAAATTGACTAAATTAGTTTAAAGAGGTCGCTGTGAAGAATAGGTATAAGAGTTTCCTATTCTAAATAGGAAACTCTTACTTTTGAGGTAATTTGTTAGATCAAGTTTGATCTTAGACAAATTAAATTTATCTAACTTTATTGAGTTAGATTGATTGCAGGTTAGTTTTCGTTAGCGTTGAAATTTATTCATTAAGCGTGACAAGTTTGGCAAGCTGCTTGGAACATCCATACCAATTTTTCTTGTTCTTTAATGTAGTCACTCATTTGTGATGCAGTACCTTCATCATTAGCATTATTTGCAAAAGAAAGAATTTCACGTTGTTGATCTAGCAATGTTTTTAGACCTTGTAATGTACCTGATAAACACTCTTGTGCGTTACTTACTGCAATATCTTCTTTAATTCGAGATATTTTTAAGTATTGGCTGTAAGCATTATTTGGTGTGTAACCTAAAGTTAAAATACGTTCAGCCACTTCATCAACTCTAGCAATTAAATTAGTATAAATTTCTTCAAATTTTGCGTGTAATGCAAAGAAGTTTACACCTTTAATGTTCCAGTGATAGCCTCGCACATTAGTATAGAAAACTTGGTAGGTTGCAAGTAATTCGTTAAGTTTATTGGCTAATTCTGCTGACTGAACTTTATCTAGTCCGATTGATGTTTTTGACATAATAATTTCCTTTTTCTAGTTAAATAATTGAGCTAACGCCCTCCCTTTGGTATGGGTATTATACGTTTCTATAATTTGCAGTGAAATTGTTCTATTCAATATAATTGATAGCCTTAGCCTTATTTGTTAATAAATTGTAATAAATAAAAACTATCAAAATAAGTGATCAAGATCACAGTTTTAATGAATATTTAATCAAACTATCGCGGCTAACAGTAAATTTTGATTTAATAAGTACAGTTATAATTTTTAATATTTTTTCTAAGGATATGTTATGCAAGAACTTATTAAGCACGCCTTGCCACAAGATGATGCACTCAATCAAGCTATTGTGAATGAACTTCGTTCACAAAGTTGGGCTGGTTTTTTAAATTATTCCCAAGTGCAACTGCTTTGTCGTAATTTTGAACTTACATCACTAAAATTAGCTATGCACTTGTTGCCACTTGCCGCAAGTTATAGTCATACTGCTATTTCTCATTTTAATGTGGGGGCAGTTGCTATTGGCGAACAAGGGGATTTTTATTTTGGTGCGAATCAAGAATTTGCTAATTCAGCCATTCAGCAAACGATTCACGCGGAACAAAGTGCAATTTCTCACGCTTGGTTGCGTAATGAACGCCGTATTTCAGATATGGTAGTCAATTATACGCCGTGCGGGCATTGTCGTCAATTTATGAATGAATTGCACGGTGCTGAAAAAATTTCAATTCATTTGCCGCATAGTCAAAATAATCCATTACATTCTTATTTACCAGATGCTTTTGGACCGAAAGATCTCGATATTGCGGCGCATCTTTTGGCGGAAGAAAATCATCATTTAGTTGCAGATCATCAAGATGATTTGGTTAATCGAGCTATTTTGGCTGCAAATCAATCTCATTGTCCTTATTCAAATAGTCCGCACGGCATTGCGATTTTATTTAAAAATGGTGATGTGGTGACAGGACGTTATGCAGAAAACGCCGCATTTAATCCGAGTTTGCCAGCGTTGCAAACCGCACTTAATTTTGCGTATTTAAATGATAAAAAATTGAGTGATATTGAACGAATAGTGATGGCTGAAAAAGCATTAAAACTTAGCCATAAAACGATGGCTGAAACCTTATTATCCACATTAACTTCAGTAGAATTAGAGTATTATTATTCGTTGTAAATATGAAACGCGAGTAAAATAAAAAAGGGAATAATTTCCCTTTTTTATTTATTCGCTAAAATTACCGCTCTTTTCGGTGCTTGATAACCTTCAATGGTTTTACTGTGATCATTTGGATCTAAGAAATCAATTAGACTTTCATTTTCCAACCAATCAGTTTTACGCTGTTCTTCTAATGTAGTTGTCGCTACATCAACACAACGTACGTTGGTAAAGCCAGCTTTTTCTAGCCAGTTGATTAGTGCGGCGACAGAGGGGATAAAATAAACATTTTTCATTTTTGCATAGCGATCTGCTGGTACGAGTACAGTATTTACATCGCCATCCACCACTAAGGTTTCTAATACCAATTCGCCACCTTTTACCAATTGATTTTTCAACTGGCTTAAATGATCTAATGGGGATTTACGATGATAGAGTACGCCCATTGAAAATACAGTATCAAATGCCGCTAATGGTTGCATTTGCTCAATACCAAGTGGGATAAGATTTGCTCGACGATCATTATTAAGCAGCTTGCGTACGGCTTCAAATTGGCAAAGGAAAAGCTCGGTAGGATCAATCCCCACCACCATTTTTGCGCCTTCGCCTACCATTCTCCACATATGATAACCGCTGCCACAGCCCACATCTAAAATAGTGCGACCTTGCAAGGGCGATAAGTGAGGAAGAACACGATCCCATTTAAAATCTGAACGCCATTCACAATCAATATGAATGCTAAAAAGATGATAAGGCCCTTTTCGCCACGGCATTAATTGCTTTAAATGATGGATAATTCGTTGTTTTTCTCCTGTTGAAAGGGGAAAAGTGCGGTCAGATTTCACCGCACTTTTTAGATCGATTTCGTCAGCTTGTAAATCAGGCAAAAAATCAACAATTTTGCGCCATTTCGCATAATCAGCGTGAGTTTGATTTTCCCACTCTTTTAATTGGCGCGGTAAGGTTTCTAACCAGTCTGATAAATTTGTGGTCGCAATTTGTTGATAAAAAGGGCGAAAGTCGATCATTTTGCTTCCTTATAAGCCTTTTCTGCTTTATCAAAGGTATTAAGAATATCTTGTTCTGGTTTATTGGAAAGTAATGAAATAACAATAATTGCAAGGCTGGCGAAGGCAAACCCCGGGATCATTTCATATACTTTAAACCAATCGGTATCAGTTGGAATAATTTCTTTCCATGCAAATACTGTCACTGCGCCTACCAGCATACCTGCCATCGCGCCCGATGATGTCATTCGTTTCCAGAAAAGAGAGAAAAGTACAACAGGGCCAAATGCACTACCAAAACCAGCCCAAGCGAATTCTACAAGTTTTAATACTTTGCTGTTTTCATCTTGTGCGATCCAGATAGCAAATGCAGCAATCACTAAGACCATTATTCTGCCAAGCCATACGAGCTCTTTTTCTGAAGCCTTAGGGCGAATAAAACCTTTGTAGAAATCTTCAGTGATTGAGCTTGAAGAAATTAATAATTGCGCACTTAATGTACTCATTACAGCGGCTAAAATAGCTGAAAGTAATATACCTGCGATCCAAGGATTAAATAAAAGTTTAGCTAATTCAATAAAAACCTGTTCTGGTTCGCGATTAACTGTGCCTGCAATAGCTGGATTTGCAAAGAAATACGGAATAGCGAATAAGCCAATGCCAATTGCACCTCCTAAGCAAAGCACCATCCAAGCCATACTAAGACGACGAGCTTTGATAAGTGATTTGACAGAATCTGCAGCCATAAAGCGCGCTAAAATATGCGGTTGCCCGAAATAGCCTAATCCCCAAGCGGCAAGGCTTAATAAACCAAGTGGTGTGGTAGAAGTAAATAAATCCGTGAAATCTTTATTTACTGCAGCCTCAGCTTGTTCTAATACGGCGGAAAATTGAGCGGTATCAGTGAAACTTAATAACACAAAAACAGGGGTTAAAATTAATGCAAAAATCATTAATGTCGCTTGAATGGTATCTGTCCAGCTTACCGCAAGGAAACCTCCGATGAACGTGTAAGCAATGGTTGCCGCTGCGCCGTACCAAAGTGCGGTGGAATATTCCACAGAAAATATATTTTGGAATAATTTTGCACCTGCCACGACACCTGAAGCACAATAAATAGTAAAAAACACTAAGATAATCGTAGCAGAAACAAGTTTTAATAATTTGTGTGATGAACCAAAACGATTATGAAAATATTCTGGGAGAGTGAGGGCATTATTATTTAATTCTGTATAAACACGCAAACGACCAGCCACTAAAAGCCAGTTAAAATAAGCCCCGATAGTTAAACCAATAGCAATCCAGCCTTCAACTAAGCCTGATAAATATACCGCACCCGGTAAGCCCATTAAAAGCCAACCAGACATATCTGACGCACCTGCTGACATTGCGGTGACAAAGCTGCCTAAACGACGTCCACCGAGAATGTAATCTGATAAATTATTCGTGTAATAATAGGCGAGTACGCCAATTAGTAACATTCCGAAAATATAAATAGTAAAAGTAATAAGAGTTGGGTCGAATCCAAACATTATATCAGTCCAAAATGGGTTAAAATTTCAGAAAGGGTGCATTTTACCTTATTTCGGGCTATTATTCTATTTAGACTAAATATTTGATGAAATTTAAGAAATTAGGAATATAAAATGGATGCTGTCGAGTTATTGATGAACGTAACGCCTAACGAAACACGCATTGCGCTAGTCGAAACAGGAATGTTGCGCGAAGTGCATATTGAACGCCAAGCCAAACGAGGAATTGTCGGAAATATTTATAAAGGTCGTGTCACTCGAGTGCTACCGGGAATGCAATCTGCTTTTGTTGATATTGGTTTGGAAAAAGCCGCTTTTTTACACGCCGCTGACATTGTATCTCACACGGAATGTGTAGATGAAAATGAACAAAAGCAATTTAAAGTTAAGAGCATTTCAGAATTAGTACGAGAAGGGCAGGATATTGTAGTACAAGTGGTGAAAGATCCGCTAGGCACAAAAGGCGCGCGTTTAACAACAGACATCACATTGCCATCACGTTATCTTGTTTTTATGCCAGAAAATAGCCACGTAGGCGTTTCACAACGTATTGAAAGCGAAGAAGAACGCGCCCGTTTAAAAGCATTAGTTGAACCATTTTGTGATGAACTTGGCGGTTTCATTATTCGTACCGCCACAGAAGGAGCAAGCGAAGAAGAATTACGTCAAGATGCTGAATTTTTAAAACGCTTATGGCGTAAAGTCTTAGAGCGTAAATCTAAATATCCAACCAAATCAAAAATTTACGGAGAGCCAGCTCTACCACAACGCATTTTGCGCGATTTTATCGGTACAAACTTAGAAAAAATTCGTATCGACTCTAAACTTTGCTTTGGCGAAGTGAAAGAGTTTACCGATGAATTTATGCCTGAACTAAGCGATAAACTTGTGCTTTATTCTGGCAACCAACCTATCTTTGATGTGTATGGAGTTGAAAATGCGATCCAAACAGCGCTAGATAAACGTGTTAATCTCAAATCGGGTGGCTATTTAATTATCGAGCAAACGGAAGCCATGACCACCATTGATATTAATACAGGTGCATTTGTAGGGCATCGTAATCTAGAAGAAACCATCTTCAATACCAATATTGAAGCAACTAAAGCCATCGCGCAGCAACTCCAACTACGTAATCTTGGCGGCATTATCATTATTGATTTTATTGATATGCAAACAGATGAGCACCGCAATCGAGTACTAGAATCTTTATGTGATGTGCTTTCTAAAGATCGCGTGAAAACCAATGTGAATGGGTTTACGCAATTAGGTCTTGTAGAAATGACCCGTAAAAGAACTCGTGAAAGTCTTGAACACGTGCTATGTGATGAATGTCCAACGTGCCATGGCCGCGGTCGAGTGAAAACTGTTGAGACTGTTTGCTACGAAATTATGCGTGAAATTATTCGGGTTTATCATTTATTCAGCAGCGAACAATTTGTTGTTTATGCCTCGCCAGCGGTTTCCGAATATCTGATTAATGAAGAATCTCACGGTTTGCTACCAGAAGTGGAAATGTTTATTGGCAAACGCGTTCAAGTGAAAACTGAGCAATTTTATAATCAAGAACAGTTTGATGTGGTTGTTATGTAAATGCTGCTTCAAAAAAGTGCGGTAAAAATTTTTAAGATTTTCACCGCACTTTTTATGTATAAAAACAATATTTCCTTTATATCTTAATCTATATGACGTAAAATTGAGTATCTTTTATTTAATACAGTGAGGATCTAAATATGTTTTTATATAATTCTGTAAACAAACAATACTAGTCTTTTCTTCCCATCTTGTACAATAACTACAGCTCTCTCCATTATTGGTGGAATATTCACTAATCCAGCTTTAGCAGATACTTCTCTCCCTGCCACTTCAAATACTAACTTCTCAGAAAATTTTGGAATGAAAGATATTAGTACATCTGATAGTACGAGCAATAACAATATCATTATCGGTAATTTAAAAACTAATAAAATTAATGATGTTAAAGGTACTGATACTTCTAATCCTAATCCTAAATTATCTCACGCAACTAATAATTTAATCGTTGGCGATAACAACACTTTAACGGGTAATAGTACGGTAGTTGTAGGGCTTAGTAATAATGCAACAGGCATTTCTTATGGTGGGGTAATGGTAATTTACAGGTTTATGGTTTGAGTAATACAGTAAAAGGTGCTTCAAGCCAGGTGTTTGGGCAAGGAAATGAAGTGTATGGTGTCTATCACACTGTGTCTGGTTATGGTAATAATGTAGGCAAATCTAGTGATGGTATAAGTGATAATCGCTACAATGTAGTATCTAGTTATAAAAATAAGGTGGAAGGTAGTCATAATGTTGTGTTGGGCGAAATGAATGAAGCGAAGAAAGCTGATAATACTGCGGTAGCTCATACAGTGGCGTTAGGCTATCACGCGAAAACACTTGGAAATGATGCGGTGGCAATTGGCAAGAAAACCGAAGCAAATATTGGTTCTACGGCAATTGGTGGAAACGCAAATGCTACAGGTAATTATTCGGTTGCTTTAGGGAAAGAAAGTGAGGCATCGAAAAGCTATACAGTAGCAATTGGTAAGGGGGCAAAAGCCTTAAAATCATCAGCCGTAGCTCTTGGAGATGGTGCAAAAGCTGAACACAGTAACAGCGTTGCATTAGGTTCTGACGCACAAACAACAAGATCGAATGAAGTTTCTGTGGGTAAGGTTGGCACTGAAAGATACATTGCCAATGTAAAAACAGCCGAAAAAGACACTGACGCAGTAAATAAAAAACAAATGGATGATGGCGATAAAGCCACATTGGCAAGTGCTAAATTATTTACTGTTGGAAAAATTGTTTCAGAAGCACTTAAACGTGAAGCAGGCGATGCAAAAACTTTAGCAGATGCAAAACAATATACCGACAATAAATTCAGTCCATTAAATACAAAAGTGACAGGTATCGAAACTAAAATAACTGCAACAGAGGGTAAACTTACTCAAATTGAAGATAAAGTTACTGATGTAGAAACTAAAGTTGCTGGTGTGGATAGCAAAATTGTTCAAGCAAAAAATGAAGTGGTTTCACAAATTACAGCAGAAGTTGCTAACCGTGAAGCAGGAGATACACAAACTTTACAAACTGCAAATCAATATACCGATCTCAAATTAGGCACATTGCAAACGCAAGTGCATAATTTACAATCAGATTTTAACGAGTTAAATGGCAAACTTGGTAAGTTAGACAGCAAATTAGAACGTGGCTTGGCTGCAGCTAACGCGCTTTCTGGTTTAGTGTTGCCACAAGCGATTGGAAAAGCGATTTTTTCTGCTGCAGTGGGTGGTTATGGTAGCCGTAATGCGGTGGCGATTGGCGTAGGTTACACACCAAAAGAAAATATCACATTAAAAAGCGGTATCGCCGTGAATGCAGGCAAAAACAGTAAAATTTTCTATCAAATGGGAGCTGGCTGGGTTTGGTAAGGATAAAACAACCAATCTGATCGGATAAATTAGTATCTAAAACGAGCATTTTCTGTTTAGCATCAAGTTAAATCGAAAATGCTCGTTTTTTATCCTAATTATTCTTTCATTAAATACCAGATTTTTTTCCTAACTTCGCAAAATAGATTCAATGTAAAATTTTTCATTTTAAATTTCCTTTTTTGAGTGTAAAAATAGCTACCTTAGTTTATTAAAGGAAGTGGGTTTCATTTCTTACATAAGTTTTAAAGGAGTTAAAATGAATGTTATTTCTGATCTTGAGCTTCAGCAAATTCGCACTCAAATGCTGACATTTGCACAATTGCAAGTAAATCAAGCCGATCTTGCTGAAGATTTAGTACAAGAAGCTTTTTTAAGTGCATTCAAAAATCTTGATAATTTTAAGCATCAATCTGCATTTAAAACTTGGATTTTTGCGATTCTTAAAAATAAGATTATTGATTATTTACGTCAGAAAGGGCGGTTTGTTTTAGAAAGTGAACTTGAAGATGAAAATACCAATAATTCATTTTTTGATGAAAAGGGGTATTGGAAACCAGAACATTACCCGAGTGAATTACAAGGCGAAGAAGAAACGGTTTATTCCGATGAATTTTGGCTGATTTTTGAAACTTGTTTGACTTGTTTACCCGCCAAACAGGCAAAAATTTTTATGATGCGAGAGTTTTTAGATCTTTCATCTGAAGAAATTTGTCAAGAAACGCATTTAACTTCGTCTAATTTACATACCACCCTTTATCGGGCTCGTTTACAGTTGCAAAACTGTCTTTCAAAAAAACTTTAGGAGAGATTATGCGTTGTCGCCAAGCCACTCGAATGATTTCCGAATCGCACGAACGTTCATTAGATATACAAGAAAAAGTTGGGTTAAAAGTTCATTTAGTTACCTGCTCACGTTGTCGTCGTTTTCAAAGAAATTGCAAAACCTTAAGCGAGATGATGAAGCAATTTAGGGATGCCGAAAACCATCTATAGAATTAACTGATAGGTAGCAAAAAAATAAGCGGTTGAATTTGCAAAATATTTTACAGCTTCAACCGCTTATTGTTAAAAATACTTTATTTCACTTTTCTAATAATGAAATCATTTTTCTAAGCATTTCTAATTCTTTTTCTTTCTGCTCTAATAATTCATCTTTATGAATAAGTTGTAATTTTAATTTTTCAATTTCAAACATTATAGAGTGATCACCACTATAATAATTTGCAGAAGTATTATTTCCATTTTTATTCATAAAGAAGATAACACCTTTATCATTATCAACAAGATCAGATAAACTCACATTAAATATCTGAGCAATTTGCACTAATTTATCGTATTGTAGGCGAGTTTCACCTCGTTCAATCTTGGCATAACCACTTGGCGACATATTCATTTTCTCAGCCATATCTTCTTGCGATAATTGACGAAGCTCTCTCATCATACGAATTTTATCATGCATTCCCATCTAAATTTACCCCTTTCCAAATTGAGCAATTTTTGCCGAAATTAGGTGCTATTTTGTCCTTTTTGTTGTTGTTTTTAATGGTTAAACTTCCATAAAATTTACCCGCATTTACTTATGCAATTGATGTATTTTCACACATTTAGAGGTCTTAATCTATGAAAAAATTACTTATTGTAACTATGTTATCTACTTTAGCACTATCAGCTCAAGCTCAATGGTATGTTCAAGGCGATTTAGGTGCTTCAAAAATTGATATTACTCATGTAAATAGTTCAGACAGTTCATCTTTTACCCAACGAATTAGTGTTGGCTATGCTTTTGATAAGAACTTTCGTTTAGCCGTAGATTATACAAACTACGGAAAAGTAACTGCAAATTATGCTGATGTTGTAGATGTATCTCTTAAAGGTAAATCATTAGGCCTCACTGGTTTTTATGATTTTGACTTAGCCGATTTCAAACCTTATGTTGGTGTCCGTGTATCTGCCAATGAACCAGATGTAACTGTAACTGAAAATGCAAATGCAAGATATTATCGCATAGATTTTGTAACCGAAACGAGCATAGGCATTGGTGCATTAGCTGGTGTTCAATATAAATTAACTGATAACGTGGCACTTAATACTAATATTGAATATAACCGTTTAGCCTCAGATGCTTCTGATGTGGGCGTTAAGGCTGGTTTACGTTTTAGTTTCTAATGGGTATTTTGTGAAACAGTTATTTGCAAGAGCATCAATTATAGGGGTAGCGTTATTACTTTCAGCTTGTGCAACCGTTCCTATGGCTTCTGTTGAAGAAAGTAATACCGCCAAACAATTCAGATCTCCCGAAAAAGGAAATTCAGGATTATATATCTACCGTGATTCTTTTATAGGAAAAGCTTTAAAGAAAGATCTCTATATTGACGATAAATTTATAGGTGAGTCTGCTCCTGATGTATTTTTTTATAAAACCATTAAAGCGGGAGAGCATAAAATTTCAACTGAATCCGAATTCAGCAATAATGATTTAAACATTAAAACTGAAAGTGGTAAAAACTATTTTATTCGTCAATATATTAAATTTGGTGTATTTGCAGGCGGTGCAAATTTAGAACAAGTTTCTGAAGAAGAAGGTAAGAAGGCTATTTCTAAACTAAATATGGCTGTAAGTCATTAAAATTCTGCTCTAACAACATCATTTTATTTAAACAAGACTAAGTCTATATTTAATTTAGACTTAGTCTTTTTTATCTAAAATTCCCCTCTTATTCCTACTACAATTTAAATTTAAGTAAAAAAATCTGTAAGAAATCCAATTCTTCGCCGTCTAACCTTATGTAATGTTAATTTTTACTTCATAAGGAAAAGCAATGAAACTATCAAAAACATTTCTATTTATTACCGCACTTTGCTGTGCAGCACCAACTTTAGCAATACAAAATTCAACATCATCATCTGGAGAACAAAAAATGGCAATGGAAAATACACAAAACATTCGAGAAATTTATCTTGCTGGTGGTTGTTTCTGGGGTATGGAAGCATATATGGAGCGTATTCACGGTGTGAAAGATGCGATTTCTGGCTATGCCAATGGTAATACGGGGAAAACCAGTTATCATATGATTGGGCTAACCGATCACGCAGAAACGGTAAAAGTCACTTACGATGCAAACCAAATTTCGTTAGATAAATTGCTTAAATATTATTTTAAAGTGATTGATCCAACGAGTGTAAACAAACAAGGTAACGACCGTGGTAGACAATATCGCACAGGGATTTATTATCAAGATGGGGCAGATAAAGCGGTGATCGAACAAGCTCTCGCCCAGCTTCAAACCAAATATAAAAAACCAGTGCAAATTGAGGTACAACCGATTAAAAATTACATCGTAGCAGAAGAATATCATCAGGATTATTTGAAGAAAAATCCAAATGGTTATTGCCATATTGATATTACCAAAGCAGATGAACCTGTGATTGACGAAAAAGATTATCCGAAACCGAGTGATGCAGAACTCAAAGCGAAATTGACACCGTTGCAATATTCCGTTACTCAAAATAAACATACTGAACGCTCTTTTAGTAACGAATATTGGGATAACTTCCAACCCGGTATTTATGTTGATGTCACTACAGGCGAGCCTGTTTTCTCTTCAAATGATAAATTTGAATCAGGTTGTGGCTGGCCAAGTTTTACGAAACCGATCATTAAAGATGTGGTGCATTATGAAACCGACAATAGCTTCAATATGCAACGTACCGAAGTGTTAAGTCGTGCGGGCAATGCCCATTTAGGACACGTTTTTGACGACGGCCCGAAAGATAAAGGTGGTTTACGTTATTGCATTAACAGTGCATCAATTAAATTTATTCCGTTAGCTGAAATGGAAAAGGCAGGATACGGATATTTGATTCAATCCATTAAAAAATAAGGAGATGTAGGATGTTAGATCAGCAACTCCTTATTGGAACTGTATTTTTAGCTGGGCTTGCTTCTTTTCTTTCGCCTTGTATTTTCCCGATTATTCCAATTTATTTTGGTATTTTGAGTAAAGGCGGTAAAAAAGTCTTAAATACTTTTTTATTTATTTTAGGGCTTTCCCTTACATTTGTCAGTTTAGGCTTTAGTTTTGGTTTTTTAGGGAATATTTTATTTAGTAACACTACCCGCATTATCGCTGGCGTTATCGTGATTATTTTGGGTATTCATCAACTTGGCATTTTCAAAATTGGTTTGTTGGAACGCACGAAATTGGTGGAAATAAAAACATCAGGAAAATCAACCGCACTTGAGGCATTTGTTCTTGGTTTAACGTTTAGTCTTGGTTGGACACCTTGTATTGGCCCGATTCTGGCTTCCGTGTTAGCTTTATCAGGCGATGAAGGCTCTGCACTTTACGGTGCATCAATGATGTTTGTTTATGTCTTAGGGCTTGCGACCCCGTTTGTACTGTTTTCGTTCTTATCTGACAGCTTGCTCAAACGTGCCAAAGGGTTAAATAAACACTTAGACAAATTTAAAATCGGTGGCGGAATTTTAATTATCGTGATGGGTATTTTATTAATTACGAATAATTTTTCGTAAAACATAACCTCAACAAAAGAAATTTATAAAAGGAAAAAAGCAATGAAAAAACTACTATCAATATTTCTAATGGCATTCAGCCTAAACGCTTTTGCACAAACTAATTTGGCAGATGTGCAACTCAAAGATTTAAACAATCAGCCAGTTACTTTAAGCCAATATAAAGGCAAACCTGTGTATGTAAAAATGTGGGCATCTTGGTGTCCGATTTGCTTGGCTGGATTAGCTGAAATTGATGATTTAAGTGCGGAAAAAGATCGCAATTTTGAAGTGATTACCATTGTTTCGCCCGATCACAAAGGCGAAAAAGACACCGCTGATTTTATTGAATGGTACAAAGGATTGGAATATAAAAATATCACGGTGCTTTTAGATGAAAAAGGCGAAATCATTGACAAAGCAAGAGTGCG
Organism: Haemophilus sp. HN_Hi10; assembly: GCF_049821985.1. NCBI lineage: Bacteria > Pseudomonadati > Pseudomonadota > Gammaproteobacteria > Pasteurellales > Pasteurellaceae > Haemophilus > Haemophilus sp. HN_Hi10. Next base: position 1,247,277 of record NZ_CP187495.1, read on the forward strand.
TGGCTATCCGTTCAATCTCTTTTTAGATAGTGATTTAAACTTGAAAAAAACCGTACCAGGGCATTTAGGTGCAGAGCAAATAAAAGTTTTTGCAGTGAAATAACGATAAAAAGCGGCTTATTTTAAGCCGTTTTTTATATCCCATTTTTACAGAGTAAAGAGACAAAATAGCTAAGATTGGCGTTTGTACATTGAGCATTTGGTAGATTGATAAAAAATATATATTATAAGCGGTATGATTTTATTGCTTGTATAAGTAATTTTTATTTTTACTGTAATATTTATTCAAATTATCTTTGAAAATTAAATAAAGTGCAGTGATCTACAAAAAGGAAAATAATGGAAGAAATTATTAACGGATTGCTTATCGTACTTGTGCCGATGATGTTGGGTTACTTAGTTAAAATACAGAATCAAAATGCGTTGGCATTCATTAATAAAATTGTGATGTTATTGCTTTACATCATTTTATTTATGATGGGGTTTATGCTTGGTCAGCTAGAGCATTTAGAACAAAAATTGCCAATTATTGGTATGACCGCTTTAGGGCTATCGGCTATTATTTTGACTTGTAATATCGTAGGCTTGGCTATTTATGACCGCACTTTGCCTAAGCCTGTTAATTACTTACAGGGAGAATTGCCATCTCGTTGGCATTCGTTAGTGGACTCAATTAAATTATTAAGTGCGGTGATTATCGGCATTGTTTTAGGTTGGTTGTGCAATGATTGGTTGCATTTCCCAAATGCCTCTAATCTTTACGTGCTTATTGCATTGATCTTTTTTGTCGGGATTCAGCTTCGTAATAACGGAATTTCCTTGAAAGAAGTTTTATTAAATAAGCAAGGCTTAATGATGGGAGCAATTTTTACCCTAAGTTCTTTAATTGGTGGCATTATTTCTTCATTTTTTCTAAGTATGCCGATTACCCAAGGTTTAGCCTTTTCATCGGGATTTGGTTGGTATTCTTTATCAAGCGTCGTGCTGACAAATGCTTGGGGACCGATGCAGGGCAGTATTGCTTTTTTCAATGATTTATCACGCGAAATTTTGAGCTTATTTTTAATTCCACTGTTTATGCAACATTATCGTTCTACAGCTATTGGAATTACAGGTGCAACGGCATTAGATTGTACATTGCCGATTATTCAGAAATCAGGTGGAATTGAAGTGACGCCTATCGCCATTTCTTTTGGTATGGTAACGAATTTATTACCGCCGTTGTTGTTAGTTTTTTTCTCAAGTTTTCCAATTTGATGGCTTGTTAATTTTAAGCGAAAAGAAAAAGGGAAATCAGCTGATTTCCCTTATTTTTACTTTATCGTTACTTTTTCCAAATAACATGAAATTCGCGATCTTCTTCTCGGTGAGAAATTAAGAATTTAGCAAATACATCATCCATTTCATCTTGTTCATTGACTAAGCCCACCCATACTTCAGCGTATTCTTCTGGGTCAATTAGTACACCAATTTCTTCTTCCCAATCATCGGCAGTTTCAACAAATTCCACACCACCGCGTTCTTCAAATTGTAGGTTGAATAAAAGAATATCAGCAGGATCTAAATTTTCTCCAGCCATCTCTAAGAAAATATCGTAAGCAATATCAATGGCTGTATCTGGATCAAGTTTTTTAATTTCTGTTGTCATAGTGTTTTGTCGTAAAGGTTATGGTTAATAAAAGTGCGGTTAAATTTTTTCTCTTTTAAGCGTTTTATTCCACATTGGTTGGAAGCTTAATTTCTCGAATATTCATCGAAAAACCATCAATCATCAATAAGCGTCCACACAAATTCTTACCGGTTTTTAACCGCACTTTAATTGCTTCTAAGGCTTGAATGCTTCCCACAATGCCGACGATTGGTGCAAGCACGCCTGCTTCCACACAGCTTAATACATTTTGCCCAAATAATTTGCTGAGATCACGATAAGTGGGTGTATTCGGTTCATAAGTGAAAACGGAAACCTGACCTTCCATCCGAATCGCGGCGCCAGAAATCAGAGGGATTTTTGCATTATTACATTGGCGATCCAATTGATTACGGATTTCTACATTGTCTGTACAATCTAAAACAATATCAAAGTGCGGAATGATCTCTGCGAGTTTTTCTTCGTCTAACTTAGCATTAATCGTCTCAATGTTTATATGTGGATTGATTTGTTCCAGTGCAATTTTAGCTGATTCTACTTTGGGCATATTCAAGCGTGCATCGCAGTGCAAGACTTGTCGCTGAAGATTCGAAAGAGAAACAGTATCGAAATCCAACAGCGTTAAATTGCCAACGCCTGCCGCTGCGAGATATTGGCTGGCTGCGCAACCTAAGCCGCCAAGCCCAACGATCAACATTTTGCTTGCTTTGAGTTTTTCTTGCCCATCAAAATCTATGCTTTTAAGAATAATTTGACGGTTATAACGCAATTCTTCTTCGTGACTAAGCTCGATCATTTGTTATCCTAATAAATGATTGAAAGGCTCAATTGTCACTGTTTCCCCTGCAGTGACATTGCCTCGTTCTTGTTCTAAAACGATAAAACAATTGCTTTTTACAAAAGTGCTAAAGAGATGAGATCCTTGGAATCCCACTGATTGTACTTCAATTTGACCTTGTTCATTGATGTGATAAAAACCCCGTTGGAAGTCTAAACGTCCCACTGTTTTTTTCAAATTCATTGTGGCAATGGCTGAAAAGTGCGGTAGATTTTTCCATTGTTTTTGGCCTTGAAGTTTAGCAATGAGTGGCTGAACAAGTTGATAAAATGTCACTAATGCAGAAACAGGATTACCGGGTAAACCACAGAACCAAGCGTTTTCTAATTTACCAAAAGCGAATGGTTTGCCCGGTTTGATTGCAATTTTCCAGAAATTTACTTGACCTACTTTTTCCAATACCGCTTTAGTGAAATCCGCTTCACCAACGGAAACACCGCCACTGGTAATCACTAAATCGGCTTGGCTTTGTGCGACAATAAATGCTTTTTCAAATTCAGCTTCGTTATCAGGTAATAGCCCTAAATCAATGACTTCACAGTTTAGTTTTTCTAGCAGTAATTTTACGGTAAAACGGTTAGTGTCATAGATTTGTCCGCTTTGTAATGGCTTGCCGACTTCCACAAGTTCATCGCCAGTTGAGAGTACGCCGACTTTTAATTGACGATAGCATTTTACTTCTGCAATGCCTAAAGAGGCTAATAATGGCAAGGAAACAGGGGTGAGAGGTGCACCTTGTGCTAATACCACATCGCCTTTTTCTACATCTTCTCCAATACGGCGGATGTTTTGGCTTGGTTTAGGCAATTCACTAAAAGTGACGGTACCGTCTTCATTGAGTGTCACTTGCTCTTGCATTATCACGGCATCTGCGCCTTCAGGAATCATCGCACCAGTCATAATTCTGACCGCACTTTTTGATGGCCATTCCCCTTGGAATGGATTACCTGCAAAAGATTTTCCTGCCACTGAAAGGGTTAAGGATTGTTGTAAATCCGATAAACGTACAGCATAACCATCCATTGCTGAATTATCGAAAGAGGGAACATTGATAGGCGAAATAATATCTTCTGCACAAATTCGATTGGCGGCTTCTTGTAAATTTAGGCTTTCAGTTTGAGTTGGGAAGGGAATCTGTTCGAGCATTTTCGAGCGAGCTTGATCCAATGTAAGCATAGAAAATCCTTATTTAATAAAATAAGTCGGTATTTTATCTCTAAAGACTTATTCATTCAAATTTGCAATTTTTATCATTTTACCATCCTATTATCCTTTGCTAGAATAGCCGATTATTTTTTTAGGAAAGACTATTTATGAGCAAAATTTCACTGGATGCACTGAATGTAAGAAATGCCTTGATTGAGAAAGGCATTGAAACACCAATGATTGATCCAACACAGGCTAAAAATGAACGCCGAGAAAACATTGCAAAACATATGAATGAAGTGATGAAGCTGATTGGATTAGATTTGCGAGATGATAGTTTGGAAGAAACGCCAAATCGTTTGGCTAAAATGTTTATTGATGAGATTTTCAGTGGAATGGATTATGCCAATTTTCCTAAAATGACGAAAATCAAAAATCAGATGAAAGTCAGCGAAATGGTGCAAGTGAATGGCATTACACTAACAAGCACTTGTGAACATCATTTTGTGACGATTGATGGTAAAGTTTGTGTGGCATATTATCCAAAAGATTGGGTGATTGGTCTTTCTAAAATTAATCGAATTGTCTCGTTTTTTGCGCAACGTCCACAGGTTCAAGAACGCTTAACTGAACAACTTTTGACAGCATTTCAAACCATTCTTGAAACCGATGATGTCGCGATATATGTGAAAGCGACCCATTTCTGTGTGAAAGCGCGTGGTATTAGAGATACAAATAGTTATACTGTCACATCTGCTTATGGTGGGGTGTTTTTGGAAGATAGAGATACACGTAAAGAATTTTTAGCCACAGTTCAAAAATAGGAAATAATAAATTACAATCCGCACGTAAAATGTGCGGATTTTTATTTTGGGAAATTAAATATGTTATGTGCCATTTATAAAAGTAAAAAGAAGTTAGGAAGTTACCTTTATGTTGCCAATAGAGAGGATTTTTCTTCAGTTCCCAGCGTTTTACTCGAACATTTTGGTAAACCAGAATTAGTAATGATGTTTAATCTGCTTGGGCGTAAAGCATTACACAATGTAGATTGTAATGAAGTATTAGAAACAATTAAACGCCAAGGATTTTATTTACAAATGGCAAAACAAGATGATGGTTTATTTTATAGCTTGAGTGAGATCAAATAATTTGTCTATTTCTAAGATAAAAAAGTGAAAATTTGCGTTATCTCAAATTATTAAATAAAAAATTCCTTTAAAATCCACCGCACTTTTTAAAGGAGAAAAAATGAGTAGCTTTTTTGTCGCAGGGACAGATACGAATGTGGGAAAAACAACAGTAGCGCGCGCAATGATTCAAGCCTTGCAAGGGCAGGGCGTGCAAGTTGTCGGCTATAAACCCATTGCTTGTTGTGGGGAAGAGAGTATTTATCCTGTTGCTCAGTCAGAAAATACATCTGATTATGATAATTTCGTAAATGCTGATGTATTAACGCTGATGAATTCAACAAAAGAAAATGTGTCTTATCAGGATATTAATAGCTATACTTTTAGTCACTGTGCACCAATGCTCACACAAGATAAAATGCGGATTAAATTAGATAAAATTAATTGTGATTTAACGCGTTTGAATCAAACTTATCAATCTGTTGTGGTGGAAGGATCTTTTGGTTTAATGACACCAATGGCAGAAGGAAAAAGTTTTGCAGATTGGATTACTCAACGAAAAATGCCAGTAGTACTTGTAGTTGGAATTAAAGATGGTTGTGTAAATCACGCTTTATTAACGGTAAAGGTTATCCAACAGTTAGGTGTGCCTTTATTAGGTTGGATAGCGAATCGAATTAATCCATTATTAAGCCATTATGCAGAAATTGTTGATTTGCTTGTTGAACATATTGATGCGCCGCTTTTAGGTAAAATTCCTTATTTACATAAACCCGAAGAACAAGAATTAGGGCATTATTTAACGAATATAGATCGATTAATGTATATGCAAACTGAATTAGTAAAATAACGAAGTGCGGTTGAATTTTTTTAGTTTTGTATAAGGGCGAAATATCGCCCTTATTTTGTGTTTGAAAAGAAATATATTATTGTGATAATTAAGGTCTTACACCTAACATATGACAGATAGCATAAGTTAATTCACTACGATTTAATGTATAAAAGTGGAAATCATTTACGCCTTCACGAGATAAAATTTTTACCATATCCATTGCAACACTTGCTGCTACAAGATTACGTGTAGTTGGATCATCATCCAAACCATCATAGGCTTTAACTAACCACGCTGGAATTTTCACATTAGTGAATGATGCCATTTTTTGGAGTTGTTTAAAATTAGTAACAGGTAAAATACCGGGTACGATTTCAGTATCAATACCAATTGATGCACAACGATCACGAAAACGCAGGTAGTTTTCAATATCAAAGAAAAATTGCGTAATCACGTGATTTGCACCTGCATCAATTTTACGTTTTAAATTAATCAAGTCTGCTTGTGCGGATTTTGCTTCTGGATGAACTTCAGGATAAGCAGCTACAGAAATATCAAAATCAGCGACAGAACGGAGTAATTCCACAAGATCTGACGCATAAAATGGTTTTTTCGCGTAACCTTTAGGTTCGTCACCGCGTAACGCAACAATACGGCGAATACCACTATCCCAATAATCTCTCGCAATTTGTTTTAATTCTTCAGGTGTGGCATCAATTCCAGTTAAATGTGGTGCGGCTTCTAAGCCCGTTTCTTGTTTAATGGCTTTCACAATGCCGTGAGTGCGGTCACGTTCTCCCGAATTTGCGCCGTAAGTGACTGACACAAATTTAGGCTTTAAGACTTTTAAACGATGAATTGAATCCCATAGAAGGGTTTCCATTTTTTCGTTTTTAGGAGGAAAAAATTCAAAAGAGACATTAATTTTTTTATTAAAATCTGCAATATGTTGATTTAATGTATCAATTTCTTTCGCGTAGCTCATAAGGCTTCCTTTAGGATTCTAAAATAGTATTTGTACAATAAAATAGGTTTTAATATGAGTCAATTTCAATTTATTCATTAAAAGTATGATTATTATTAATAATTCAATAAATGGATAATGATTGTTCAATAATAACTAATTTTTAGATCAAAACGTACCCAAAACTACCGCACTTTTGTTAGCAATGATTTATCCCATTTTACAACGAAAAAGAAAGTGCGGTAATTTTTTTGTGTATTTTTATAGAAAGATAGAAAGATAAATGCGTGTTAAATAAATACAATAGATTTATTTTTTAGTGTAAAAAATTAGCATTTTATGAAAAAACGAGTATAATACGCCGACCCTGTAAATGTGCGAATTCCCATCGTACATTATTTTATCGAGATCACACTCGAAGGGGTGATGATTAAGATTAATGGTTGTGTTCATAAGAACACTGGGTATCAAACTAATTTTTGGTAATTAATTAATGAAAACTTTTGTAGCAAAACCAGAAACGGTTAAACGCGACTGGTACGTAGTAGATGCGACAGGTAAAACTTTAGGTCGTTTAGCGACTGAATTAGCACGTCGTCTTCGTGGTAAACACAAGGCTGAGTACACTCCACACGTAGATACTGGTGATTACATCATCGTTATCAACGCAGACAAAGTGGCAGTAACTGGTCGTAAAGAAACAGATAAACTTTACTACTGGCACACTGGCTATGTAGGTGGTATTAAACAAGCGACTTTCAAAGAAATGATCGCTCGCCGTCCTGAAGCAGTGATTGAAATTGCGGTTAAAGGTATGTTGCCAAAAGGTCCATTAGGCCGTGCAATGTTCCGTAAATTAAAAGTGTATGCAGGTGCTGAACACCAACACGCTGCACAACAACCACAAGTATTAGATATTTAATCACGAGGTTTAGAAAATGGCAGAGAATCAAAACTACGGCACAGGTCGCCGCAAAAGCTCTTCAGCTCGTGTATTTATCAAACCGGGCAGTGGTAAAATCACTATCAACCAACGTGAATTGGATGTTTACTTTGGTCGCGAAACAGCGCGTATGGTAGTACGTCAGCCATTAGAATTGGTTGAATTAACTGATAAGTTAGATCTATACATCACAGTTAAAGGTGGTGGTATTTCTGGTCAAGCGGGTGCAATCCGTCACGGTATCACTCGTGCATTGATGGAATACGATGAAACATTACGCCCAGCACTTCGTGCAGCTGGTTTCGTTACTCGTGACGCACGTCGCGTAGAACGTAAAAAAGTGGGTTTACACAAAGCACGTCGTCGTCCACAATACTCAAAACGTTAATTTTTATTTTCGTTTCGAAAAAGAAAAGCAGAGAGAAATCTCTGCTTTTTTATTATTTGAGTTACTCTAACTTATTGATTATAAAACAATAAAAAAGATTATATTGGCAAATAGGTAATGCTTTATGGTAGAATATTGCCCCTTAAAAACCTAGAATATTTTTGGATCTTCGGAGGAATAAATGTCCAGCGCATCAAATAAACGTTCAGTAATGACCCTTTTTTCAAATAAAGATGATATTTATTGCCATCAGGTAAAAATTGTTTTGGCTGAAAAAGGTGTGCTTTATGAAAACGCAGAGGTTGATTTGCAAGCACTACCAGAAGATTTAATGGAATTAAATCCATACGGCACTGTGCCTACGTTGGTTGATCGTGATCTCGTATTATTTAATTCACGCATCATAATGGAATATCTTGATGAACGTTTTCCACATCCTCCATTAATGCAAGTGTATCCTGTTTCTCGTGCTAAAGATCGACTTTTAATGTTACGTATTGAACAAGATTGGTATCCAACCCTTGAAAAAGCAGAAAACGGTACAGAAAAAGAAAAAATTTCAGCATTAAAACAGTTAAAAGAAGAATTATTAGGGATTGCACCAATTTTTCAGCAGATGCCTTATTTTATGAATGAAGAATTTGGTTTGGTTGATTGCTATGTTGCACCATTATTATGGAAATTAAAACATTTAGGTGTGGAATTTACAGGCACAGGAAGTAAAGCAATTAAAGCTTATATGGAACGTGTGTTTACACGCGATTCTTTTTTGCAGTCTGTAGGTGAGGCTGCACCAAAAAATTTAATGGATGATAAGTAATGGAATACAAAGCTTCCCCTAAGCGCCCTTATTTATTACGCGCCTATTATGATTGGCTAGTAGATAATAGTTTCACGCCTTATTTAGTTGTTGATGCGACTTACTTGGGCGTGAATGTTCCTGTCGAATATGTAAAAGATGGACAGATTGTATTAAACTTGTCTTCTAATGCTACGGGTAATTTACAACTTACAAATGATTTCATCCAGTTTAATGCCCGATTTAAAGGTGTCTCTCGTGAATTGTATATTCCAATGGGCGCAGCGCTTGCGATTTATGCTCGTGAGAATGGCGATGGCGTGATGTTTGAACCTGAGGAAATTTATGATGAACTTAACATCGAGCCAGATACTGAACAACCAACAGGTTTTTATGAAGCAGTAGATAAGCCTAAAAAACGAGAAGAAAAAAAGAAAACAAAATCAGTTTCCCATTTAAGAATTGTGGATTAAGAAAAAACGCGATGAAATTATCATCGCGTTTATTTTTATAAATTGTCCTGTTTTGCAATAAAGTTGATAATTTTTTCTTCAATGCCTTTTGTATCCAATCCTAAATCTTCCAATGCTTCTTGCTGTGTCGCTTGGGGAATAAAATAATCTGGTAAACCAATTTGTAAAAGTGCGGTTGATTTTCCTGATGAATTTAGTACTTCTGCCACAGCTGATCCCGCTCCACCTTGAATTGCATTTTCTTCTAATGTGACTAAATAATCGTGAGTTTTAGCAAGCACATTAATCATTTCAATATCAATCGGTTTTACAAAACGCATATCGACAACTGTTGCATTGAGTTTTTCTGATGCTTCTAACGCAGATGGTAACAGGGTACCAAAGTTTAAAATCGCAATTTTTTGACCCTCTCGAATTAAACGTGATTTACCGATAGGTAGCATTTCCAAAGGAGTAAGTTTTACACCAACGGCATTTCCGCGAGGATAACGCACTGCCGCTGGTTTGCCACATTGATAACCTGTATAGAGCATTTGACGGCATTCATTTTCATCACTTGGTGTCATGATAATCATATTGGGAATACAACGCATAAAGCTGAGATCAAATGCCCCTTGGTGTGTAGCACCATCTGCGCCAACTATTCCCGCTCGATCAATCGCAAATAGCACAGGGAGATTTTGAATGGCAACATCGTGAATTAATTGATCGTAAGCACGTTGTAAAAATGTCGAGTAAATTGCGACAACAGGTTTGTATCCGCCAATTGCAAGTCCTGTAGCAAAAGTGACAGCGTGCTGTTCTGCAATTGCTACGTCAAAATATTGTTTTGGGAAGCGTTGGGAAAATTCTACCATACCTGAACCCTCACGCATTGCAGGTGTGATACCAATAATTTTGGCATCTTTTTCTGCCATTTCGCATAGCCAATCGCCAAAAATTTTCGAATAAGTTGGTTTACTATTGTTTTTGGGTAATTCGCCACTGATTGGGTCAAATTTTGGTACGCCGTGGAAACCAATCGGATCTTTTTCTGCAGGCGCATATCCTTTACCTTTTTTTGTTTTTATATGTAAAAATTGCGGGCCTTTCAGATTACGCATATTCGTAAGTGTTGCCACTAATTCCTCAATGTTATGGCCGTCCACTGGGCCAATATAATTAAAACCGAGTTCTTCAAATAATGTACTTTCTGGCGAAAACATTACACCTTTCATATGTTCTTCGGTTTTTTTCATAAAGTTTTTGATTGGAGGAACTTTATCAAGGATTTTTTTACTGCCATCACGAAGTGTAGAGTAGAGAGAGCCAGAGAAAATACGCGCAAGATGATTATTTAATGCGCCAACGTTTTCTGAAATAGACATTTCGTTATCATTTAAAATAACTAACATATCTGTATGCAATGCGCCTGCGTGATTTAATGCCTCAAATGCCATTCCCGCCGTAATTGAGCCGTCACCGATGACACATACTGTTTTTCTACTTGCATTTTCTCGTTCTGCAGCGACTGCAATACCTAATCCCGCACTAATAGACGTGGAGGAGTGACCAACACTTAATACATCAAATTCACTTTCTTCACGCCAAGGGAAAGGATGAATACCGCCTTTTTGACGAATTGTGGACATCTGCTCTCGGCGACCCGTTAAAATTTTATGTGGATAAGCTTGATGTCCAACATCCCAAATTAACTGATCAAATGGTGTTTCATACACATAATGTAGTGCAACAGTCAGTTCCACCGTGCCTAAACCTGATGCTAAATGCCCGCTAGTTTGACTAACTGATTCTAAAAGATAAGCACGTAATTCTTGGCAGAGTTGTGGTAGCTGGTCTTTATTTAAAAGACGTAAATCTTCTGGAGAATTAATTAAAGATAAAAGAGGATAATTGTTCATATTGTTAGTCATTTTAAAAACGTTATAAATTTTGACCGCACTTTTGTGAGTGTTTAACTTTTTCTAGTAATAATGAATTCAGCTAATGCACGAAGTGCGGTCGTATTAAAAGGAATTTTTTCTAATTCAGACAAAGCACTTTGATATAGATCTTGTGCTTTTTGTTTTGCGCCACTTAACCCAAGTAATTTTGGATATGTACTTTTATCTAAATCAAGATCGGCGCCGACTTGTTTGCCAATTTCTGCACTATCGCCTTCAATATCTAAAATATCATCTTGAACTTGAAAGGCTAAGCCAATGGCTTCCGCATATTGTGTTAAGGATTGTTCTAACTTTTTGTCGGTAAAATGCGGAGAACAAATGAAACCTAATTTCAATGCGGCAATTAGCAACGCGCCCGTTTTGTTACGATGGATTAATTCTAATTCGCTTAAACTAATTTGTTTATGTTCAGAAATAAGATCTAAACTTTGCCCTAAGCACATTCCTTGTACGCCTGAGCCTTGAGCTAAAATTTGAACTAAAGCCAGTTTTTGTTCAGCAGAAATATTCGGAGTTTTGGTTAATATTTCAAATGCGAAACTTTGTAGTGCATCGCCCGCAAGAATAGCTGTAGCTTCATCAAATTGGATATGACAAGTAGGATGTCCACGACGTAGATTGTCATCGTCCATCGCAGGTAAATCATCGTGAATTAAGGAATAGGCGTGAATGGCTTCAATGGCAGCAGCAGCGTAATCTAAGGTTTGTTTCTCTGCGCCAAGCATTTGACCAGTTGCGTAAACCAAAAAAGGTCTAACTCGTTTACCACCAAGTAATAATGCGTATTTCATCGCGTCAAGCAAAGGTGCATTATGACTTTCAATGCCCTCAAATTGAGCTTCTAAAAAGTGATTAATACGATTTTGAACCTGTTGTAATTCTTCAGAAAAGTGACCCATTAAGCATTCCCTTCATAATCATTCCCTTTATAATCATTCAGTGGAGCATCTTCTGTTTTTTGCAATAAGATCTGAATGCGTTGTTCTGCTTGTTGTAAACGTTCTTGTCCTAACTTAGCGAGTTGCACACCTTGTTCAAATTCTTTTAATGCTTCTTCTAACGGTAGATCGCCATTTTCTAAATGTGTAACAATATTTTCTAACTGCGCTAACGTTGTTTCAAAATCTTGTGAAGATGCAGGTTTACGCGCCATTTAATCGTCCTTTTTCACGGTAAAAATTGCTTGTCATTGTACTGTATTTTACTTGAGTTGTTAAAAAATTATTTCAAGCTAGGACCAGTGGACTTTTCACTATCTTTGCGTAAAATACTCGCTACTTTAAATACCCAAGAAATACCTAAGCTATTTATATGAAATTTATCGTTAAACTTTTTCCTGAAATTATGATTAAGAGCGAAACTGTGCGTAAACGTTTCGCAAAAATTTTAACTTCTAATATCCGCAATATTTTACAGAAATATGATGAAGAAACTGCAGTTGTACGTCACTGGGATTACATTGAAGTGCGGTCAAAAAATGAAGAAAATCGTGAAGAATTAATCGCCTTGTTACAACGTATTCCTGGTATTCATCATTTTTTAGAAGTTGAAGAAAAACCGTTTACCGATTTACATCATATTTTTGAATTGACGCTTGCTGATGTCGCGCAACAACTTCCAGGCAAAACCTTTTGCGTTCGAGTAAAACGTAAGGGAAAACATAAATTTAGTTCGATTGAAGCAGAACGTTATATCGGCGGTGGATTAAATCAACATATTGAAAGCGCAAAAGTGCGGTTGAAAAATCCAGATGTGACTGTTCGTATTGATATTGAAGATGACAAAATGATGTTAGTTAAAGCACGTCACGCAGGGATTGGCGGTTATCCGATTGGTACGCAAGAGGATGTGCTTTCTTTGATTTCTGGGGGATTTGATTCTGGCGTATCGAGTTATATGTTGATTCGTCGTGGTTCCCGAGTTCATTATTGTTTCTTTAATCTTGGCGGCGCAGCCCATGAAATTGGCGTTAAACAAATGGCTTATCATATTTGGCAACGCTATAGCGCTTCACATAAAGTGCGCTTTATTGCGATTAACTTTGAGGGAGTTGTCGGTGAGATTTTAGAGAAAGTCGATAACGGTCAAATGGGTGTTGTATTAAAACGGATGATGGTGCGAGCCGCAAGTAAAGTCGCTCAACGTTTTAATATTGAAGCGATTGTGACAGGGGAGGCATTAGGACAAGTTTCTAGCCAAACTTTAACCAATTTACGCTTGATTGATGAAGCCTCTGGTACCTTAGTATTACGCCCGTTAATTACGCACGATAAAGAACAAATTATTGCGATGGCGAAAGAAATTGGCACTGACGATATTGCAAAATCTATGCCTGAATTTTGTGGTGTGATTTCAAAAAATCCTACGATCAAAGCTGTTCGCGAGAAAATTGTTACAGAAGAAGGGCATTTTAATTTTGAGATTCTTGAAAGTGCGGTGCAAAATGCGAAATATTTAGATATTCGCCAGATCGCAGAAGAAACAGAAAAAGAAGTCGTGGAAGTCGAGGCAATTTCTATATTAGGCGAAAATGAAGTGATTTTAGATATTCGTAGCCCAGAAGAAACGGATGAAAATCCATTTAAATCGGATGCACATGAAGTCATTCAAATGCCGTTCTACAAACTTTCCTCTCAATTTGGTAGTCTTGATCAAAGTAAAAATTACGTGTTGTATTGTGAACGTGGTGTGATGAGCAAATTACAGGCCTTATATTTGAAAGAAAATGGTTTTTCAAATGTGCGTGTGTTTGCAAAAAACATTCATTAATTAGGATATAAAATATGCGTAATCAAACTAAACAGCATCTTGAACAGCTTCAAATTACCATGCAGCAGCTTAATTTATGGCAAACGATGCCCCCTGCTGCAGAGGCGTTTTTAAGTGAAGAACCTTTTTCAATTGATACGATGTCTGCCGAAGAATGGCTACAGTGGATATTTATTCCACGCATGCAGGCATTATTAGAAAGTGGTTCAGCCTTGCCAAATAAAATTGCCATTTCGCCTTATATTGAAGAAGCAATGAAAGAATTTGATGAATTGCAAAAATTATTAGCCCCTTTGGTTGCTTTAGAAGAACTTCTGAACAAGAAAGAATGTTAGAAATTTTATATCAAGATGCGTTTCTAGTTGCGGTGAATAAGCCTGCTGGCATGTTGGTTCATCGCAGTTGGTTAGATCCTCATGAAACTCAATTTGTGATGCAAACTTTGCGAGATCAGATTGGTCAGCACGTATTTCCTATTCATCGTTTAGATCGACCGACATCTGGCGTGTTATTATTTGCATTGAGCAGCGAAATTGCGAACTTAATGTGTGAACAATTTGAACAAAAGTGCGTTCAGAAATCTTATTTGGCTGTAGTGCGAGGGTATCTACAGGGAAAAGAGCGGATAGATTATCCACTAAAAATCCAATTGGATAAAATCGCAGATAAATTTTCTCAAGAAGATAAAGAGCCTCAAGAAGCGATTACTGATTATGAAGGATTAAAAATAGTCGAAATGCCTTATCCTGCTGGGCGTTATCAAACGGCGCGTTATTCTTTAGTGAAATTAATTCCTCATACAGGTAGAAAACACCAACTACGTCGCCATATGAAACATATTTTTCATCCGATTTTAGGGGATACACAATATGGTGACTTACATCAAAATCGTGCATTAATCTCACATTTAGGTTGTTCTCGATTATTTTTACATTCTAATAGTTTGTCTTTTATTCATCCAATAACGAAAGAGCAAATAACAATTACAGCAGGGCTAGACGAACAATGGCAGCAATTAATGAATCAATTTGGATGGGAAAATGTTTGATATTAACTTAACACACGAACAGCAACAAAAGGCAGTTGAACAAATTCAAGAACTTATGGCAAAAGGAATTAGTAGCGGAGAAGCTATTCAAATAGTGGCGAAAGCACTACGAGAAATTCATAAAAATGATAAAAAAACTCCAGAAAATTAAATTTTTTGTGATCTACTTATCATTTTTGAATATTGCTCGTTGCATAACCGTTCAAAATATTTAAACATAACGGACCTATATTAGGTGATAAGGCGAGAGTCTTGTTGATTTATTGTTTTAATAGGCGAAGCCTAGAGAGGTCTTTTATGGAAATTGGTATTGTAAAATGGTTCAATAATGCAAAAGGATTTGGTTTCATTTCCGCAGAAGGTGTGGATGCCGATATTTTTGCACATTATTCAGTGATTGAAATGGACGGCTATCGTTCATTAAAAGCAGGTCAAAAGGTGCAATTTGAAGTTATCCACGGCGATAAAGGATCTCACGCCACAAAAATAATCCCAATTTTGGATACTCAAGAATAATAACAACCCTAGATTTTTTCTCTATTAGTCCTAACTTAAAAGACAAGAATTGCAGCTTGTCTTTTTTTTATTTTAATAAATTCTTTAAACTAGTTTTCATTGCTGCCATTTGATTTTCAAATTGTGCTTTGCTTTCTCTTTCATCAATCATATAGGTAATTGTTTCCGAAAGTGTCATTTTCATTTTTCGAGAATATTTAGAAAGACGTAGCCAAACCGCATATTCCAAATCAATGGATTTTTTCTTGGTATGTTGCTTTTCTCCATTAAAAAAGCGTTTACGGCGGGCGCGAATGGCTTGATCAAGCTTAATTGGTAAGGCTGGAGAAAGATGATTTTTAATCCATTCTTCAATTTTTTCTGGATAATTTTGGGATTCTAATAATTCTTGCGCTTTGGCTTCTTGTAAACTACGTTCTTCATAACGCGTGATATTTTCCCCTTCGCGATGTTTACGAATTAGGTAAATCCATTTCCAATTTGCTTCTTGATTTTCGAGTTTTTGGTATTTCATTTTTTATCATTGAGTGACGTGGTAACTGCATTAATATACGTGTTTTTATGCTGATTTTCTAGTGGATTTTCACAAGGCTATTAAATATGCGATAATGTGGCTAATTTTTCTAGAAAGAGACCAGCCGTGAGTTCATCATTTTCTCAACAACAAGCTATGGAGCAATCCTTAAATTGGCAGGCATTGCAACCTGATTTAGCAATTCAAGATTTTCCTTTAGAACCAGTGGATTTCTGGGCATTACAACCGAATGCTACACAGGCTATCGATTTATTTTTACGCCATCCAACGCGTTCTTTATTGATGATGAAAGTCGGTGAGCCAGTTGAATATGCGGAGTTATTGCAAAATTTTATATCGCAAAACCATCATAAAGTGCGGTCAATTTTTGGTGTGAATTATGTGATAGAGCAGGGGGGTTCTTTTTCTTTTCCGTATATTTATACTGAGCCTGCAAAATCTTTAGATGATAATTTTGCCAGTCAAGGAGAGGTATTAAGCGCATTGTATTGCGATCAATTCCAGCTTTTTGGTAGTTTTCGGATTCATCCAAGTTCACAAGATATTCAATTAGTGCCAGGATTAGTGCATAAAGCTAATGGCGGAGTTTTGATTTTAAGTGCGGCAACATTGTTATCTCAATTTGATTTGTGGGGGCGATTAAAACAAATTTTGCAAACCCAAACTTTTGACTGGTATTCAGCCCATCCATTTAAAAATTTACCTTGTGATATACTAAGCTATGCGCTGAACTTAAAAGTGATTGTACTTGGTAATCGTACTGAATTAGCCACTTTGGCTGAGTTAGAAGAAAATCTTTATTCTTTCGCCGATTATGCTGAAATTGAAAGTTATATTTCTGTAGCTGAAGTGGAGGAACAAAAAACTTGGGCGAGTTATGTACAACAAATGGCTCAAGAGCAAAATATTGAGCTAGATTTTCTTGCTTTAAATAAACTCTATCAATTATTAGTTCGTGAAAGTGAAAATCGCTTTTTAATTAATGCATCTCCTCTCAAATTAAAAGAAATATTACAGGATGCTTCAACTTTTGCTGAAAAAACTGCATTAAGTGCGGTGGATTTTGAGGGTATTTTTCAACAAAAATTAGCACAATATGGTTTCTTAAAAGAACAAACTTATGCCGATATTTTAAACGAGCAAGTTTATGTCGAAACGCAAGGCGAAATTGTTGGACAAATTAATGGGCTTTCGGTAATTGAATATCCTGGTACGCCAGTATGTTTCGGCGAACCTTCGCGTATTAGTTGTATTGTGCAATTTGGCGATGGGGAAGTGATTGATGTTGAAAGAAAAAATGAACTAGCGGGAAATATTCACGGTAAAGGCATGATGATTGCGCAAGCTTGCCTTTCCAATATCTTAGATTTGCCCTCACAATTGCCATTTTCTGCCTCATTAGTGTTTGAACAGTCTTATGGTGAAATTGATGGTGATAGTGCATCTTTGGCGATTTTCTGTGTGCTAGCAAGCGCTTTAGCTGATTTGCCTTTGCCTCAACATATCGCAATTACAGGATCGATTGATCAATTTGGACTTGTTCATTCTGTTGGTGGTGTAAATGATAAAATTGAAGGCTTTTTTACTATTTGCCAACGTCGCGGTTTGACTGGAAAACAAGGTGTAATCATTCCAATGACGACTATTCAGCAACTGAGTTTGTCTAATGAAGTGAAAAGTGCGGTAAAAAATGGCGAGTTTTTTATTTATCCTGTGGAAGATATTTATCAGGCTTGTGAATTGTTATTTGGGCGTGATTTGTTAGATGAAAACAAAGATTATACAGAAAAAACTGAGCCTTTATCTCGTCTTATTCAACGTCGTATTGAGGGACGTGCCGATTCTGAACGAAAAAGTTTTTGGCATTTTTTCCGCTCCTAATAGAGAAAAGCGAGCATTTTTTCGCTTTTCTTTTTTTCTATAATTTCTAAGAGTGACTGCTCCGACAAGTTTTGCGAACAAGTGTTAGCTATTTACAGTTTACTGCGTTCATTTTAAAATAGATATATCAGTTATAAACTGGATTTATCATATATAAAGGAATCTGAAATGCAAAACGCTTGTACACTTAATAAAAAAAGTAGCTATTCTTATGATGATTTGCTCGCGTCAGGTCGCGGCGAATTATTTGGTAAAGAAGGCCCGCAATTACCCGCGCCAACAATGTTGATGATGGATCGTATTATTGAAATGAATGAAGAAACAGGTGCTTTCGGTAAAGGATACATTGAAGCCGAACTTGATATTAAACCTGAATTGCCGTTCTTTGGTTGCCATTTCATTGGCGATCCAGTAATGCCAGGTTGTTTAGGATTGGATGCGATGTGGCAGCTTGTTGGGTTTTATTTAGGCTGGATTGGTGGCAAAGGAAAAGGGCGAGCATTAGGCGTTGGAGAAGTTAAATTCACAGGACAAATTTTGCCAACAGCTAAAAAAGTGGTGTACCGAATCCATATGAAACGAGTTATTAATCGTAAACTAGTTATGGGAATGGCTGATGGTGAAGTTGAAGTAGATGGTCGTGTTATTTATACCGCGACAGATTTAAAAGTGGGACTATTCCAAGATACCTCAACATTTTAATTTTTCTTTATTAATTCATACAAAAGTGCGGTGAAAGTTTTTCTTAGATTTTCACCGCACTTTTACTTATTAAATTGTAATAAATTTTTAAAATATCTATAATATTCTTGTTATTTTTTAATTTTATTAGTGGTAAATAAAGTTTATTTTAAAGTTTTTAATAAACGTTATTATAGAAAATATTAAATTAATTTCTATTTAAATTATAAATAATATACTAAAGTAGTGGGAATATGATGGTAAATGATGATTTTCAAGAATATGTGAAGCAACTGGTAACAAAACATCGAGATGAACGAATTTATCCTTTTCAATATGAAGGAAAAAAATATTGGTTGAAGCAACCTGAAAAATTGAAAGGTATTTGGCTATTATTAAAACCCCATCCTAAAAAATCTTTTAAAAATGAATTATATACTTTATTGAAGCTTGCTGAACAAAATGCGCCAGTGCCAAAAGTCTCTTATTATAGTGATCATTTTTTTGTTTTAGAGAATGTGGGACTTACCGTATCACAATGGCTATGTAATAAAAATATAGATGAACAACAGAAATTTTTAATTATTTATGATGCTTGTCTCGCTTTGATTGATTTGCATGCTAAAAATTTGGTGCATGGTCGTCCTGCTATTCGAGATATTACTTGGGATAAAGGGAAAGTTACTTTTCTTGATTTTGAATCTCGTTCAAATAGCCGAAATCAAAATTGGGTAGTTATTCGGGATATGTTATTTTTCTTTGATAGTTTATGTCGAGAAGAAGATATTTCGGACACTTTTATTCAAAAAGTAGCGTTGTATTATCAAACACATTGTGAAGCGAAAAATTGGCAAAATATGATCGTATTTTTGCAACGTTTTAGCTGGGTTTATTATCTTTTATTGCCTTTTAAACCTATTGCAAAGACAGATTTAATTTCGATTTATCGCTTATTTGAAATTTTCTTGATAAAGAAAAAATGATGAAGAAAATATTTTTTATTTTTGCATTATCAGGCATATTAGCTGCTTGTACTGTGGGTGGTGGTGTTAGTGCTGGTGGTGGAAGTAATGGTGTAGGATTAGGTGTGGGGATTGGATCTGGTATTCGCTTCTAATAATGAAAAGTGTGGTAACTTTAATCTTTATCTTGCATTTGAACTTATTCATCGTTAGAATGCGATTTCCTTGTCATCGCTGAGTTAGAGATCGGCGAATGATGTATTAACAACACTACCTTTTAGGAGTAAAAAATGTCTCTAAGTACTGAAAAAAAAGCAGCAATCGTTGCTGAATTTGGTCGTGATGCGAAAGATACCGGTTCTTCTGAAGTTCAAATCGCATTATTAACTGCACAAATCAACCACTTACAAACTCACTTTGCAGAGCACAAAAAAGACCACCATGGTCGTCGTGGTTTATTACGTATGGTTTCTCGTCGTCGTAAACTTTTAGACTACTTAAAACGTACTGATCTTGCTTTATACCAAAGCACTATCGCTCGTTTAGGTTTACGTCGCTAATTTTTATTACGATAGTAAAAAATCAAGCCCTCGAATATCGAGGGCTTTTTTATGGGGCTGTACTAGATCACTAGACCAAACTCCCCTTAACTAATTGTTTTAAAATGGAAATTTGAGATTTTATTTCACTGTTGTTAAAACGCCATTCACATTCTTTTAAATACAGCTCAAAATGCTCTTTGGGAATGCCATTAAACTTCTGTAAATGGCGTTTTGCGTGATTCCAAAAATTCCCAATTCCGTTTATGTAGTTGTGATTTTCAGCAAAATGCGTGCTGTGATTGATGCGAAAATGGCTAAATTCACTGACATCAAGCACATCATAACCACGAAAGGTATCCGTATACACAATGCTATCAGGCTTAACTTTCTCTCGGATAATTGGCAATAATGTCTCTGATTGCGCATTAGGGACAACGACGGTATAAACCTTGCCATTTCATTTGAGAAGCCCGAATACCGCGACTTTCCCTGCAACACTGCGCCCACGTTTGCCTTTTCGAGTACTACCGAAATAGCTTTCATCGGCTTCAATTTCGCCTTCAAACATTTCCAAATGTGGGCTTGTTTGATAAATGAGTAAGCGTAATCGATGAAAGTAATAAGTGGCTGTATTTTTGTTTACATTAACCAATTTACTGGCTGTTCTTGCTGTGACACCTACGGCAAACAGTTCAATGAGTTTATTTTATTTATGCTGGCTTAAGTGACTTTTTCTCATTGGTTTATTCTAACCTAAATAGGATTTTTAGTTGTTATCTACTACAGCACCTTAATATTTATAGAGTTCGTTATATAAATTACGCTCGAATTGTACTAATGGGGCACGTTTTGTTTTGCTTTCCAAATCGCCAGTTGAGTAGCCATTAATAAATTGTACAAATGCCACTTTTTCCCCTCGCGCATTTGTCATAAAGCCAGCTAGGTTATAAACGCCTTTCAAAGAACCAGTTTTAGCAATCACGTTTTTCACTAATGGCGGGCTAATTAATCCACCTCGCCCACTGATCGTGCCATCTACACCTGCGATGGGGAAAGTTTCCATTAAATGTAGTTTATCTTCGTTTTTGGCGATGTATTCTAAAACGGATAGCATCGTTTTAGGTGCCACAAGATTATGGCGAGATAGACCCGAACCATCGGCTAAAATGCTATTACCAAAACGAATTCCTTGTTTTTGCAATATGGATTTAACCGCTAATGTGCCTAATTGAAAGGAGGCGGGGCGTTTATAGTAATTGAATGCCACCGCTCGGAATAATGAATCGGCAATTTGGTTATCGGATTTTTTCATCATTTTTTTCAATAAATCTGGTAATGGTTTTGATAAATGTTTCGCTAATAGCTGACCTTGTTGTGGTTTTTGGGGTAACAAGACTTTGCCATTGAACTCAATACCTAATTGTCTTAATTGACGTTGAATAATCGCGGCAGCATAAGCATCCGTATTTTGCACGGCAAAACTTAAGCCAAAAGGTTTATATTGACGGGCTAAACATCCTTTTACTTGATAGCGATTATTGTCGTGTACAACAACATCGAGCTGACAATAAGGTGCTTCATTGCTATCCGCTACATAAACTTGTCCGAACACTTGAATTGGAAATTGTGCAGGCACATTAATTTTTACTATTTCACCTGGATTTTTATTCGCATCTAGTTCCGCATAAAAACAGTTGTTATCAATATTTGCAGCTGCTGGTGGAGAGTTGAAACACATTGTGAGATCGTTCCAAATCCAACCTAATCCTCGGTCGTGACTAGAAAAAACAGAGGTATCTAATACTAAATCGCCATTAATTTTTTTGATGCCTTGTTTTTTTAATTCGGCAAGTAAGCTATAAAGCTGACCTCTTGTGAGATCAGGATCGCCTGTGAAACGCACGATTAAGTGACCATCTAAATTCCCACTTTGAATTTTCCCATTACTCAAAAGTGCGGTCTCAAATTGGAATTGATCGCCTAATGCAAGTTTAGCGGCAACGGCTGTAAAAACTTTTTGTGTGCTTGCAGAAAGCATAAAGGTTGAGCCATTATAATCAGCAATAATTTGGTTTTGATTTATATTTTTGGCGATGAAACCTACGTTAGAGCCTTCAGGCAGTTTTTGTGTTAAATCTGAAACATTAATATTGGCGAAGGTTGGAAGGCTAAAACTCACTGAAAGTAAAAAGGAACCAAGTGCGGTAGAAATTGAAGATAATTTTTTCATATTAGGTTTGTTATGGTTGCTATTTTTTTTTAGACGAACAATAATAAGCCCCGAATGAAATTGAGTAAATCATTTTCTCATTTCAAGTTTATTTTTGATAATACTGCAGTAAGATTTTAGAATTTTACTGTGGTTTTTGTTTTATTTAGTAAAAGGAAAAACAATGCAACAAATTCCAATGACTGTGCGTGGCGCAGAACAATTACGAGAAGAATTGGATTTCTTAAAAAATGTACGTCGTCCAGAAATTATTAAAGCCATAGCAGAAGCCCGCGAGCACGGAGATTTAAAAGAAAATGCAGAATATCACGCAGCGCGTGAGCAACAAGGTTTTTGTGAGGGTCGTATTCAAGAGATTGAAGGTAAACTTGGTAATGCTCAAATTATTGATGTCACAAAAATGCCAAATAATGGTAAAGTGATTTTTGGTGCAACAGTTGTACTTGTAAATACAAATACAGACGAAGAAGTCACTTATCGCATTGTAGGCGATGATGAGGCTGATATTAAATCTGGTTTAATTTCGGTTAATTCACCAATTGCGCGAGGTTTAATTGGTAAAGAATTAGATGATACCGTTAATATTACAACGCCTGGCGGTGTCGTTGAATTTGATATTATTGAAGTGAATTATATTTAAATAAAAAAGTGCGGTTGAAAATGACCGCACTTTTGTTGTTATTTGCGTGGAAGCTGAATTTTTGCTTCTTCGCTTGGGCGATAAAGCACCAAAATATGCCCGATAGTTTGTACTTGTGCTGCTTTAGTTTCACGCACAATCGCATTGATAATAAGTTGTTTTGTTTCACGATCTGCACCAGCAACTTTTACTTTAATGAGTTCGTGATGATTAAGTGCATTTTCAATTTCAGCAAGTACACCTTCGGTTAAGCCATTTCCACCAAGCATAACGACTGGGTTAAGATGGTGCGCAAGACCTTTTAAAAATTGTTTTTGTTTGGTTGATAAGGTTGTCATAAGGATTCCTAATAAAAAAGAGCGGTTGATTTTCTCAATGTTTTTTACTGATTTCAATCAGCTTCGGCTTGAATTTGACAGATTGTACCCAAATATAGGCGAAACGACTACAAAAAATAGAAGATTATGGGAAAGAAAAAACGTTCAGCGAGTTCTTCTCGTTGGCTGAATGAACATTTTAGTGATCAATTTGTGCAAAAAGCACATAAGCAAAAGTTGCGATCACGCGCTTATTTTAAGATTGATGAAATTCAGCAAACGGATAAATTATTTAAACAGGGAATGACAGTGGTCGATCTCGGCGCCGCACCAGGCGGTTGGTCACAATACGTAGTAAGCCAAATTGGTGGCAAAGGTCGTGTGATTGCTTGTGATATTTTGGAAATGGATCCCATTGTAGGCGTTGATTTTCTACAAGGTGATTTCCGTGATGAAAATGTTTTGAATGCTTTATTAGCATGCGTAGGTGAAGATAAAGTTGATGTTGTGATGTCTGATATGGCACCAAATTTTAGTGGAATGCCATCAGTGGATATTCCACGTGCAATGTATTTGGTCGAGCTTGCTTTAGATATGTGTAAACAAGTCTTGGCAAGCAAAGGAAGTTTTGTTGTTAAAGTTTTCCAAGGGGAAGGCTTTGATGAATATTTAAGAGAAATTCGTTCTTTATTTAATGTGGTGAAAGTGCGTAAGCCTGAAGCATCACGTGGACGATCTCGTGAAGTATATATTGTGGCAACAGGCTATAAAGGTTAATTGCTTTGATAGCTTTTCATTGCTAATGATGTGTAGTATCTTGTGACGAAATTTTTTAACTTAGGAAAGGTAGGTTAGACTTTGAACGATATGGTCAAAAATCTAGTGCTTTGGGTGGTAGTGGCAGTCATTATGATGACAGCATACCAAAGTTTCAATTCATCTTCGGTAGAAAATTCTACTGATTATACAACCTTTGTTTACGATGTAAGCAACGGACAAGTGACAGCGGCACGTTTTGATGCCAATGAAATTACGGTAACGAAAACCGATGGTTCTAAATATTCAACCGTAATGCCACCACTTGAAGATAAAAAATTGCTTGATGATTTATTAAGCAAAAAAGTGAAAGTGGAAGGCACGCCATTTGAAAGACGTGGTTTCTTATCCCAAATTTTAATTTCTTGGTTCCCAATGTTATTCCTTGTTGGTGTATGGGTATTCTTTATGCGTCAGATGCAAGGCGGTGGCGGCAAAGCGATGAGCTTTGGTAAAAGCCGAGCCAAAATGTTGAATCAAGATCAGATTAAGGTGACTTTTGCGGATGTGGCTGGTTGCGATGAAGCAAAAGAAGAAGTGGGCGAAATCGTTGATTTCTTGCGTGATCCGAATAAATTCCAAAATTTGGGCGGTAAAATTCCAAAAGGTATTTTGATGGTAGGGCCTCCAGGTACTGGTAAAACTTTACTTGCTCGTGCGATTGCGGGAGAGGCAAAAGTTCCATTCTTCACTATTTCTGGCTCTGATTTCGTAGAAATGTTTGTAGGTGTTGGCGCATCACGTGTACGTGATATGTTTGAACAGGCTAAGAAAAATGCACCTTGCTTAATCTTCATTGATGAAATCGATGCAGTGGGTCGCCAACGTGGTGCGGGCTTAGGCGGCGGACACGATGAGCGTGAACAAACCTTAAACCAAATGCTAGTTGAAATGGATGGCTTTAGCGGTAATGACGGTGTAATTGTTATTGCCGCAACTAACCGTCCAGATGTGCTTGATCCAGCTTTAACTCGTCCAGGCCGTTTTGACCGGCAAGTAGTTGTTGGCTTACCTGATGTGAAAGGTCGTGAGCAAATCTTAAAAGTGCATATGCGTAAAGTGTCTGTTGCGCAAGATGTTGATGCAATGACGTTAGCGCGTGGTACGCCGGGCTATTCTGGTGCAGATTTAGCAAATTTAGTCAATGAGGCGGCTTTGTTTGCTGCTCGAGTGAATAAACGTACGGTAACCATGCTTGAGTTTGAAAAAGCGAAAGATAAAATCAATATGGGGCCAGAGCGTCGCACTATGATTATGACGGATAAGCAAAAAGAATCCACTGCTTATCATGAAGCTGGTCACGCCATTGTGGGTTATTTAGTGCCTGAACACGATCCTGTTCACAAAGTGACCATTATTCCTCGAGGACGTGCCTTGGGTGTGACATTCTTCTTGCCTGAAGGTGATCAAATTAGTATTAGCCAAAAACAATTAGAAAGTAAGCTTTCTACCTTGTATGCGGGTCGTTTGGCAGAAGATTTGATTTACGGTGAAGAAAATATTTCTACCGGTGCGTCTAACGATATTAAAGTCGCTACTAATATTGCGCGCAATATGGTGACGCAATGGGGATTCTCTGACAAATTAGGTCCGATTCTTTATACGGAAGATGAGGGCGAGGTTTTCTTAGGTCGTTCAATGGCGAAAGCAAAACATATGTCAGATGAAACCGCTCATGCAATTGATGAAGAAGTTCGTGCAATTGTAAATCGTAACTATGCGAGAGCAAGACAGATTTTGATCGACAATATGGATATTCTTCATGCGATGAAAGATGCATTAGTCAAATATGAAACCATTGAAGAAGAACAAATCAAACAATTGATGAATCGTGAACCTGTCACTCCACCGTCTGGATGGGAAGAGCACACAGGGCAAGCTGCCTATGCAAATAGCAATAATGCTCAAAGTGCGGGTGAAAATTCGGTAGATTCTAATTCCTAATCAACTCTTTAATCAACAAAGCCTTTCTTTAGAAAGGCTTTATTTTTTCCTAATGATTTTTTTCTTCAGCGTATTCCGTTATAATCGTTCGACTAAAATTAATCTAAAAATCTACCGCACTTTATGAAACTATACGCGAACAATAAATGTCTTGATTTAAGCGTTCCTAAGATTATGGGAATCCTTAATTTTACGCCTGATTCTTTTTCTGATAGCGGACAGTTTTTTAGTTTGGATAAAGCGCTTTTTCAAGTTGAAAAAATGTTGGAAGAAGGGGCGACAATTATTGATATTGGTGGTGAATCTACGCGTCCTAATGATGCGGATGAAGTCTCTGAACAAGAAGAATTGCATCGTGTTGTGCCAGTAGTGGAGGCGGTGCGAAGCCGTTTTGATTGCTGGATTTCTGTCGATTCTTCAAAAGCAGTTGTGATGCGTGAAGCAGCAAGTGTTGGAATGGATTTGATTAATGATATTCGTGCTTTGCAAGAGCCAAATGCGTTAGAAACCGCAGTAAAACTAGCTTTACCTGTTTGTATCATGCATATGCAAGGGCAACCTAGAACGATGCAGGCAAATCCTCATTATGAGAATGTCGTACAAGATGTATTCGCTTTTTTACAGAAACGTACTAATGAATGTCTTTCTGCTGGTGTTAAAAAAGAAAACTTAATTTGGGACATGGGATTTTGTTTTGGTAAGTCTGTACAGCATAATTATCAATTATTACAAAATCTGAATGAATTTTGTCATAGTGGATATCCTGTGTTAGCGGGATTATCTCGCAAATCAATGATTGGCGCTGTGCTTAATAAAGCCGTCGATCAGCGAGTGATAGGTAGTGCGGCAGGTGCGCTTATTGCTGCGCAAAAAGGTGCAAAAATTTTACGCGTACATGATGTTGCAGCAACATCAGATATGCTCAAAGTTTGGCAGGCAACAGAAAATGCCTGATGATTTTATAACGATAAAAAATTAAAGGAATTGTATTATGGCAAATCGTAAATATTTTGGAACAGATGGTGTTCGTGGAAAAGTGGGTACTTATCCAATCACACCAGATTTCGCATTAAAATTAGGTTGGGCAGCAGGAAAAGTATTGGCTTCTCAAGGTTCTAAAATGGTTTTAATAGGTAAAGATACTCGAATTTCTGGATATATGTTGGAATCAGCCCTTGAAGCAGGTTTAGCTGCTGCGGGGTTATCTGCTGCATTTACTGGCCCTATGCCGACACCTGCTATTGCTTATTTAACCAGAACTTTCCGAGCTGAAGCAGGTATCGTGATCTCAGCCTCTCATAATCCTTATTATGATAATGGGATTAAATTCTTTTCAGCAAAAGGCACTAAATTACCTGATGAAATTGAAGAAGCCATTGAAGCAATGTTAGAACAACCTATGGATTGTGTGGAATCTGCCGAATTAGGTAAAGCAAGCCGTATTAATGATGCAGCAGGACGCTATATTGAGTTTTGTAAAGGGACATTCCCAGCACACTTAGGCTTGGAGGGTTATAAAATCGTGGTAGATTGTGCAAATGGTGCAACCTACCATATTGCGCCTAACGTGTTTAGAGAGCTAGGTGCGGAAGTCATTGAAATTGGTACGGATCCAAATGGTTTGAATATTAATGAAAAATGTGGTGCAACTGATGTAACTGCATTGCAAGCTAAAGTTGTTGAAATGAAAGCTGATGTTGGTTTGGCTTATGATGGCGATGGTGATCGCATTATGATGGTCGATCATTTAGGAAATAAAGTCGATGGCGACCAAATTCTCTTTATTATTGCGCGTGAAGCATTGCGCTCAGGTCAATTAAAAGGCGGTGTCGTTGGCACCTTAATGAGTAATATGAGCCTAGAGATTGCGTTGAAAATGCTTGGTGTTCCCTTCTTACGTGCAAATGTAGGCGACCGTTATGTATTGGAAAAAATGGTTGAAAATGATTGGACGCTTGGGGGTGAGAATTCTGGACATATTATCATTGCGGATAAAAATACAACGGGCGATGGCATTGTTGCGTCATTGGCTGTATTGGCAGCGATGGCACAGCATAAATTATCATTAAATGAATTAGCAAGTGCGGTTAAATTATTCCCACAAGTGTTAATCAATGTACGTTTTACGGGTGGGGAAAATCCACTTGAAAGTGATGCTGTAAAATCTGTTGCCGCAGAGGTTGAAAAACGTTTAGAAGGTAAAGGTCGTATTTTATTGCGTAAATCGGGTACGGAACCACTTATTCGCGTTATGGTGGAATGCCAAGATGCTGAACTTGCACAACAATGTGCAGAAGAAATTGCAGAAGCCGTGAAAAAAATTAATTAATTTTTGACCGCACTTAGTAAAGTGCGGCTTATTTTTATAAAGTTTTTAGGAAAGCAAAATGAACATTTTTATTATGCGTCACGGCGAAGCGGAAGTAATGGCTAATAGTGATAAAGCTCGCCATTTGACTGTTTATGGTTCTAAACAGGCTTTTTTACAAGGGCAGTGGCTAAAACAACATTTAAGTACATTATTAATTAATTCACTAGACCGTATTTTAGTAAGCCCTTATACCAGAGCTGAAGAAACCTTTCATCAAGTTAATCAAGCTTTTGATTTTGCGTTAGAAAATAACGTTGAAATTTGGGAGGGGATTACGCCTTATAGATATGCGCATTCCGTAATTGATTATTTAGAAGTACTAAAAGATGAAGGTGTTAAATCTGTATTGATTATTTCTCATTTGCCCTTAGTGGGAGAAATTGTTGCTGAACTGTATGGAAAACGAAATCCAATACCATTTTATCCTGCAACCATTGCTCAATTAATATGGGATGGCAAAAAATCAGAGATATTGATTCATCAAGCATCTCCTATAATTTATTTAAAATAAATTATTCTTTTTTTACAAAAAAATAAAATTTTTATAGATTTTATAAAAATCATTTAAAATCAATATCTTAGGTGTTGTTTTGTGAAGTAATCTTTTTTTAGAAAGGTAAAGTTTTACTATTACTATTTTTCTTTTTATGAAAATTCCCGTAAACTAAACTACATCAAAGTAATAGGGCTTTGTAATAATCAAATTATTCTATGGAGAAAATAATGAAAAAATTAACACTCGCATTAGTTTTAAGTTCAGCTTTAGCCGTGACAGGTTGTTTTGATAAACAAGAAACAAAACAAAAAGTTGAGGAAACAAAACAAACTGTAGCATCAGTTGCATCAGAAACAAAAGATGCTGCTGCAAATAAAATGGCAGAGGTAAAAGAAAAAGCACAAGAGCTTTCTACAGACGTGAAAAATAAAGCTGCAGAGAAAGTGGAAGATGCGAAAGAAGTAATTAAATCAGCAACAGAAGCTGCAGCAGAAAAAGCAACTGAAATGAAAGAAGCTGCATCAGAAAAAGTAAGCGAAATGAAAGAAGCAGCGTCGGAAAAAGTAGGCGAAATGAAAGAAAAAGCAACTGAAATGAAAGAGGCTGCATCAGAAAAAGCAAGTGAAATGAAAGAAGCTGCGTCGGAAAAAGCAACTGAAATGAAAGAAGCAGCGTCAGAAAAAGTAGGCGAAATGAAAGAGGCGGTTTCAGAAAAAGCAACTCAAGCAGTAGATGCTGTTAAAGAAGCGGTAAAATAATAGGTTTAATTTAAATAACAAAATCCCTGTTAAAGAAATTTAACAGGGATTTTTTATAGATTAATTCATTTTAATTTTAAAAATAATATCCCGCCATTGAGCTATATACCGCATTTTCACTTTGCAACACTTGATATTTTGCATTCAAAATTGCAAGTTGTGATGATTTTTCCGTATTAGCTGCAACCAACCATTCACGCAATTCGGATACGCCCGCATTATAGCGATTTCGATAATATTGTGTGATACGCTGATTGTAACTATGGGTTTGCTGTAAATTACTTAATGTACTTTGTGCTTGGGTAAACGCGAAATAGTTGGTATCCACATTATTGAGAGCCGTGGTAATACGTTGTTCGTAATTTAAACGTGCGGTTTCATAGTCAGCTTCAGAAATTTTAACGTTCCATTTTACGCTGTTCCAATTTAAGAATGGCAAGCTAATTCCGACTGTGCCAGCAGCCACAGGATTGTGTAACGCCGTGCCAACAGTACTTGCTGTTGAAGAAAGGCTTGCACCTAAATTAATCTCTGGGAACCAACTTTTTTGAGTTGCTTTCGCATTTTTGAATGCACTGCTTAAACGGAATTGTGCTGCTTTTACATCAGGACGATTTGCAATTACAGACACAGGCACGTTTAAGTTTACGCCTGCCGTTTTCACATTCATAATATGTGGGAAAGTGATATTTAACCCATCGTTTGGTTTTAAGTTCAGCAGATTGCGTAAGGTTTGTTCTGCCGTTTTGCGTTGGGTTTCAAAATTTAATTTGTTATTACGCGCCGTTAATATGGCTTGTTGTGCTTGATCAACGCTGGCTGCATCAGCCACACCTTGGGCTAAACGCGTTTGCATAATATTGCCAATATCCGTGTAATATTTGATTGTTTCATCGGTTGTGCTAATTGCATCATTTAAATAAGCGATTTGATAATAAGTTGTTATCACAGAATTGATTAATGATAAACGAGCCGATTCCATATCTTCTGCGCTTGCTTTGTGCGACCATTCTGCTGCATCAGCAGTATTAGCTAAACGTTGCCACAGATCTAATGTATAACTCACATTTAAAGAACCTTTGTGTGAAATAGCTGAGTTTGCACTTGTGTCAACTCGGCGTTGTGCCGCAGATGAAGTTGAACCATTAAATGCAGGCACTAAATTTGCACCCACTAAATTTGCACTATAAAGCGCACGGTTTACCGCTACAGCAGCTTTAGCTAAATCTTTATTGTTTGTTAAAGCCTGTTCTATAACACGATTTAATTGCGCATCATCATATAATGACCACCAATTTTCTTTTACATTATATTGCTTGGTAATTTCTTCATATTGCTTGTAATCTTCAAGGCTTGCTTGATAAGAATCGCCAATATTGGCACATCCCACTAATGCACCAGACATCAACAAAGCAAGCGTGATATTTTTCATTTTAAACATTGAATTTTCCTTTCTACGAACTAAAAAGTGCGGATGATTTTAACCGCACTTTTTTATTTATAAAATAAATATTGTGACCATTATTTATAATGAACGTTTGTTCAGTGGCAGGTATTTTAAAGTTAAATAGTAGAATTTGCACGAAAAAAATTGTATTTCCTTTACATATCAATCTATTTAGCGTAAAGTCGCGCTTCTATTTATTTTAATGCTAGGAGTATATAAAATGTTTTATTGTAATTCTGCAAGCAAGCATAATCTTTTCTTTTCATCTGTCAAACTAACCACGGCAGCCTAACTTATCAGCAGTTTGCTGATATCTTCTCAAGCCTTTGCGGCAAATAACAATTCAATTAGTAGTAATTACGGCATTAAAGAGTTTGGGCATATAGCCTAATTATTGATCATTTAAAGAATAATACAATTAATAGTAAAAAAGCCGAAGAATTTACACTTTCAAGGATCCAGTTAAAAAACAGTAAAATTTCCTATCAAATGGGGGCTGGCTGGGTTTGGTAAGCTAAACTGCCAAAAAACTTACCGCACTTTTTGCATTTATACATCGCCACGATAATTTCGTGGCGGTTTTTTATGGCAAGTTTTTACAATCTTTTATTTAAATCCAGTATTTCTATGGCAAGAACAGGAGATGAACCTTTATTTTCCCTTAGATTTGTATAGAATAGCCAAATATTTTTTTATTTTAACGAGAGAAAATGATGACAGAGACATCTTTGGGTGCTGAAAATACTCGCACTCACAATTTTATTACCCAAATTATTGATGAAGATTTAGCTTCGGGTAAACATAAAAGCGTTCATACCCGTTTTCCGCCAGAGCCGAATGGCTATTTGCATATTGGTCACGCAAAATCTATTTGCTTGAATTTTGGCTTGGCAAAAGAATACCAAGGTTTATGTAACCTACGTTTTGACGATACCAATCCAGTAAAAGAAGACGTGGAATATGTAGATTCTATCAAAGCGGATGTGGAATGGTTAGGCTTTAAATGGGAAGGCGAACCGCGTTATGCGTCCGATTATTTTGATGCACTTTATAGCTATGCCATTGAATTAATTAAAAAAGGTTTGGCTTATGTTGATGAACTTTCGCCAGATGAAATGCGTGAATATCGTGGCACATTAACTGAAGCGGGTAAAAACAGCCCATATCGTGACCGCACTATTGAAGAAAACTTAGCTTTATTTGAAAAAATGAAAAATGGCGAATTTGCCGAGGGTAAAGCAAGTTTACGCGCAAAAATTGATATGGCATCGCCATTTATGGTCATGCGTGATCCTGTAATTTATCGTATTAAATTTGCCAGCCATCATCAAACAGGCGAAAAATGGTGCATTTACCCAATGTACGATTTTACTCACTGTATCTCTGATGCCATTGAGCGTATTACTCACTCGATCTGTACATTAGAATTCCAAGATAACCGTCGTTTATATGATTGGGTGTTGGAAAATATCAGTATTGAACGTCCATTACCGCATCAATATGAATTCTCACGTTTAAATTTAGAGGGTACATTAACTTCTAAACGTAAATTATTGAAATTAGTGAATGATGGCATTGTAGATGGTTGGAACGATCCGCGTATGCCAACCATTTCAGGTTTACGCCGTCGTGGTTATACACCTGCTTCGTTACGTGAATTCTGCCGTCGTATTGGTGTGACAAAACAAGATAACGTCGTAGAGTATTCTGCACTTGAAGCCTGCATTCGTGAGGATTTAAACGAAAATGCACCGCGTTCAATGGCAGTGATTGATCCTGTTCGTGTGGTAATTGAAAACTTTGAAGGCGTGGAAGTTTTAACTGCCCCAAATCATCCAAATCGTCCAGAATTAGGCGAGCGTCAATTGCCGTTTACGAAAGAGCTTTATATTGATCGTGCAGACTTCCGTGAGGAAGCGAACAAACAATATAAACGTTTAGTATTAGGCAAAGAAGTACGTTTACGTAATGCTTACGTGATTAAAGCTGAACGTGTTGAAAAAGATGCAAGTGGCGACATTACCACGATTTTCTGTACTTATGATCCTGAAACCTTAGGTAAAAATCCAGCAGATGGTCGCAAAGTAAAAGGGGTAATTCACTGGGTATCTGCAGTGCATAATCATCCAGCGGAGTTCCGTTTATACGAGCGTCTTTTCACCGTACCAAATCCAGGGGCTGAAGATGATATTGAAAGCGTATTAAATCCAAATTCTTTAGTGATAAAACAAGGTTTTGTAGAGCAAAGCTTGGCTGCTGCAGAAGCAGAGAAAGGTTATCAATTTGAACGTGAAGGTTATTTCTGTGCAGATAGTAAAGATAGCCGTCCTGAACATTTGGTGTTTAATTTAACGGTAAGTCTAAAAGAGGGCTTCTAATTTTAATCAACCAAGTGCGGTCAAAATAAATGTGATTTTGACCGCACTTTTTATTTGTATCAACTATGCAATCCAATATGCAACTTGAACCCAATTTCTGGCAAACAAAATCCCTGCTTGAAATGACTGAATCTGAATGGGAAGCCTTATGCGATGGCTGCGGAAAATGCTGTTATCGCAAATATATTCAAGGGCGAGGCAAACGCCAAAAACTTTATTACACTCGAATTGCTTGCAACCTTTTAGATGTGGAAACTGGAAAGTGCGGTAATTATTTAGAGCGTTTTAAAATTGAAACCGACTGCACCAAACTCACCAAAAAGAATTTACCTGATTTTCATTGGTTGCCTGATACTTGCGCTTATCGTTTGCTTTATGAAGGAAAAACGCTTCCCGAATGGCATCCGCTTATTTCAGGCTCTCCCCATTCTGTAAAAAATGCGGATATTTTGATTAAAAATGGTATCCACGAACGCGATGTGATTGATTGGTTTGAATTTATTATTGACGAAGATCACACTTTTAAATAAAGCCAGTTGTCATCACTTTCAGCTTAGCTATAATCCCTAACAAGAGTTATATAGTTGTGATGTGGTGTCTATGCAAATCTCGGATTCTCTCAAACAAAAAGCGGAAAAATGCGGTATCGCGCTTTCTCATTATGATATTGATGGACATCTTATTTTCGCGAATGAAAAGACGGTTTCAACTTTTGTTGAGCTTTTGCAGCCTCCGCCAAAAACGAAAGGACAGTTTGACGATGTACTGGCTGCATTTGAAAATGAACCGATTGATTATCGACTAAATCGTCTAGATTTGCCACCATCTGTGGAATATCGTTATCAGCTGATTGATGAATCTAATGCTATTCTGTTGGAAAAAACACTTTCAAATTTATCCGCACTTTCCCTGCCTCCACTTCCTTTTGGCTATTATCAATTATCTATTTTTTCTGATACTGAACAGTACAGCGTTCGTTTACTTATTTCCCCTAAAACAGCGTTTCAACCACCCGTATTAAAAAATAAAAAAGTATGGGGCGTGAATGTGCAACTTTACAGTTTACGCTCAGAACAAAACTGGGGCATTGGCGATTTTGGCGATTTGGCCTATTTGATTGAACAAAGTGCAAAATTAGGCGCAGATTATGTGGGAATTAATCCATTACATTTGCCGTATCCTGCTGTGCCAAAATGGGCAAGCCCTTATAGTTCATCTTCTCGTCGTTGGTTGAATTTTTTATATTTAGCCATTCCTGATTTACCCGAATTTAAGCGTTGTCGTTCAGTGCAAAATTGGTTTAAGCGTGAGGATATTCAAGAAAAAATTGGTAATTTACGTAAAAGTGATTGCGTCGATTATTCTTCAATTTTGGCTTTAAAATTAACCGCACTTGAGCTTCTATTTGATTTCTTTCAACGTAGTCAATCCGCTGAAATTGTGACACGTCGAAAAATCTTTGCAGATTATTTAAAAAGCAAAGGGGAACCTTTATTGTTACAGGGCTTATTTAATGTCTTGGATTTACAAGAACACGCTGATCATCAAGCAGATGAAAATACCATCGGTTGGCTTGGCTGGCGTAAGGAATGGCAACATTTAAGTGCGGAAAAAAGAAAAGCCTTATTAAAAACACATCAGGATAAAATCCAGTTTTTTGCTTGGTTGCAATGGCTTTCGGAAGAACAACTTTCCGCATTACAAAATCTTTGTAAACAATTTGGTATGACGTTGGGGATTTATGGCGATTTAGCGGTGAATAGTTCTCGTGGTAGTGCTGATGTATGGAGCGATCCTGATTTATATTGTGTAAATGCCTCTACTGGCGCGCCACCCGATCCGTTAGGCCCTGTCGGGCAAAATTGGAATTTGCCACCTTATAATCCAACAGTGCTAAAAGCACGTGGCTTTGCACCATTTATCGATATGCTACGTGCCAATATGCAATATTTCGGTGTGCTACGCATCGATCATGTTATGGGCTTATTCCGTTTGTGGTGGATTCCAGAAGGAAAAACCGCGGCTGATGGCGCTTATGTTCATTATCCTTTTGATGAATTAATGGCGATTCTTGCTATTGAAAGTGTACGCAATGAATGTTTGATTATTGGTGAAGATCTCGGCACCGTGCCTGATGAAGTGCGGTGGAAATTAAACGAGTTTCAAATTT
This sequence comes from Haemophilus sp. HN_Hi10, assembly GCF_049821985.1. NCBI lineage: Bacteria > Pseudomonadati > Pseudomonadota > Gammaproteobacteria > Pasteurellales > Pasteurellaceae > Haemophilus > Haemophilus sp. HN_Hi10. The sequence continues at coordinate 1,282,885 of NZ_CP187495.1, forward strand.
TCTCTTATTTTGTATTGTATTTTGCCCAACGAAATGGCGAATTTCCTCGTATATCTGATTATCCTCGAAATGCTTATGCCACTATTGGTACACATGATGTTCCCTCATTACAAAGTTTTTGGCATTGCCGTGATTTAGAATTATTTAATCAACTTGGTATTCTGAATGGGGAAGTGCTCAAGCAAAAATACGATCAACGTGTTATGGATAAACAAGCCTTATTAAATAGTTTACATCGTGATAATTATTTACCACCGCATTATGAAGGCGATGCGCTTTCTATGGCGATGCACGATCATTTAAACAGAATGATCCATCATTATTTAGCAGAAAGTAACAGCCGATTGATTGGTGTACAATTAGAAAATTTACTTAGCCAAGAAATCAGTTTTAATTTGCCGGGTACTTCAAATGAATATCCAAACTGGTGCAAGAAACTTGCTCAACCGTTAGCGTTTATTTTTAACAATGAAGCTTTAAAAACGTTCTTTGTGCAAATTAACCAAGGGCGAAATGTATAAGGAGTAAATATGACAACCGCAGTAACACAAGCAATTATTGATGGTTTTTTTGATGCGAGCAATGGCGATCCTTTTGCTACGCTTGGTATGCACGAAACAGAGCAAGGAATTGAAATCCGTACGTTGTTGCCAGATGCCAGTCGCGTTGTGGTGATTGAGCGTGAAAGTGGAAAAGAAATAACGGAACTTGATTGTGTCGATGAGCGTGGCTTTTTTGTTGGTGTTATTCCAAATTGTCGTCATTTTTTTGCTTATCAATTACAGGTTTTTTGGGGAAATGAATCGCAAATAGTCGAAGATCCTTATCGTTTTCATCCTATGATTGATGATTTAGAGCAATGGCTACTTTCTGAAGGTTCTATGCTTCGTCCGTATGAAGTGCTTGGTGCGCATTTTATGGAATGTGATGGTGTGAGCGGGGTGAATTTCCGCTTATGGTCGCCTAATGCAAGATGCGTTTCTATTGTGGGCGATTTCAACTATTGGGACGGTCGCCGCCACCCAATGCGTTTCCACCCGAAAAGCGGTGTGTGGGAACTATTCCTACCGAAAGTTTGTCTTGGTCAGCTGTATAAATTTGAATTGATTGATTGCTTTGGAAACTTGCGTTTGAAAGCCGATCCTTATGCGTTTAGTTCGCAGCTTCGCCCAGATACGGCTTCACAAGTCAGTGCCTTGCCAAATGTGGTGGAAATGACCGAAGCACGCAAAAAAGCCAATCAAGGCAACCAACCTATTTCTATTTATGAAGTGCATTTAGGATCTTGGCGTCGTAATTTAGAAAACAATTTTTGGCTAGATTACGATCAAATTGCTGATGAATTAATTCCTTATGTAAAAGAGATGGGCTTTACCCACATTGAATTTTTGCCGCTTTCTGAATTTCCGTTTGATGGTTCTTGGGGTTATCAACCACTTGGACTTTATTCGCCAACCAGTCGCTTTGGTTCGCCTGAGGCATTTCGCCGTTTAGTAAAACGTGCTCACGAAGCAGGCATCAACGTGATTTTAGATTGGGTGCCAGGGCATTTCCCAAGTGATACCCATGGTTTAGTCGCGTTTGATGGTACAGCCTTGTATGAACATGAAGACCCTCGCGAAGGCTATCATCAAGATTGGAATACCTTGATTTATAACTATGGACGTAATGAGGTCAAAAATTTCTTATCCAGTAATGCACTGTATTGGCTTGAACGCTTTGGTGTAGATGGTATTCGCGTGGATGCTGTGGCTTCGATGATTTACCGCGATTACAGCCGTGCGGAAGGGGAGTGGATTCCAAACCAATATGGCGGACGTGAAAATTTAGAAGCCATCGATTTTTTAAAACATACCAACTGGAAAATTCACAGTGAAATGGAGGGGGCAATTTCTATTGCGGAAGAATCAACTTCTTTTGCAGGCGTAACTCACCCAAGCGAAAACGGTGGATTAGGTTTTAATTTCAAATGGAATATGGGCTGGATGAACGATACGCTCGCCTATATGCAGCTTGACCCAATTTACCGCCAATATCATCACAACAAAATGACCTTTGGAATGGTGTATCAATATAGCGAAAATTTTGTGCTGCCACTTTCTCACGATGAAGTGGTTCACGGTAAATATTCACTTCTTGGCAAGATGCCGGGCGATACGTGGCAAAAATTCGCTAACTTACGTGCATATTACGGTTATATGTGGGGCTACCCAGGCAAAAAATTGCTCTTTATGGGTAATGAATTTGCTCAAGGCAGAGAATGGAATTACGAAGAAAGTTTGGACTGGTTCTTGCTTGATGAAAATATTGGCGGAGGCTGGCACAAAGGCGTGTTGAAGCTGGTTAAAGACCTTAATCAAATTTATCAAAAAAATCGACCGCTCTTTGAACTCGACAACTCCCCAGAAGGTTTTGATTGGCTTGTCGTTGATGATGCGGCAAATTCTGTGTTCGCTTTTGAACGTCGCAGTTCAAACGGAGAACGCATTATTGTCGTCAGTAACTTTACCCCTGTGCCTCGCTACGACTACCGCATTGGTGTGAATATTGCGGGCGAATATGAAGAAATTTTGAATACCGATTCAATGTACTATCAAGGCTCTAACGTGGGCAATTTTGGTTGTGTCGCAAGTGAAAACATTGAAAGCCACGGACGAGAAAATTCGATTTCAGTGTCCATTCCGCCGTTAGCAACAGTTTATTTGAGATTGAAGACGAAATAATCCGAATAGATAAATTGTAGGGGCGAATTACATTCGCCCTGATAAACCACCGATGTTTTTGGGCAAATGTAATTTGCCCCTACAAAAGCGATAAAAATATGTTCAAAATCTACAACAACGGCAATCCTATTCCAATGGGATACTCACAAGCGGTCGAAAACAACGTGCAAATTACCAATTTCGCTCTGTTTTCCGCTGCGGCAATAGGCATCGAACTTTGCCTTTTTGACGAACAAAACCAAGAAACCCGTTTGCCAATGGTGCGTACTGGAAATGTGTGGCATTTGGCGGTAACTGGCGTGAAAACTGGTACGGAATATGGCTTTCGTATTCACGGCGAATTTGCCAATCCGCAGAAATTGATACTCGATCCCTATGCGAAAGCCGTGAATGGTAAACCTGATTTAAGTAACGAAGAAAGTCGTTCTTGGTTCTTGCTTTCGGATAATCGCGACAACGCACATCTTGCCCCAAGAGCGGTTGTGATTTCGGAAGATTTTGATTGGGAAAATGATTCCTCCCCCAATACGCCTTGGGCTGAAACTATTGTGTATGAATTACATGTTAAAGGGTTTAGCCAGTTAAACGAGAAAATCCCCGCGGCGTTGCGTGGTACTTATGCGGGATTAGCTCATCCTGTGAACTTGGCGTATTTGAAAGAGTTAGGCATAACTGCAGTGGAGTTGCTGCCTGTCAATTTCCATATCAATGAACCACACTTACAGGCACGAGGCTTACAAAATTATTGGGGATACAATCCCTTAGCTATGTTTGCGGTGGAACCTAAATATGCGGCAACAGATAATCCATTAGCTGAATTTAAAGCGATGGTGAAGGAGTTTCACAAAGCGAGTATTGAAGTTATTTTAGACGTGGTATTTAACCATTCTGCAGAATCAGAGCAAACTTATCCAACATTCTGCCAGCGTGGTATTGATGATCAAACTTACTATTGGCGCAACGACAACGGGCATTACATTAACTGGACAGGCTGCGGCAATATGCTCAATTTATCCTCTGATGTAGGGCGAAAATGGGTGGTGGATTGTTTACGTTATTGGGTGGAGCAATGCCACGTTGATGGTTTTCGTTTTGATTTAGCCTCTGTTTTAGGGCGTGATACGCCTGATTTCAACGCGTCAGCTCAGCTTTTTACAGATATTAAAAATGAGCCAAGTTTACAAAATATTAAATTGATTGCCGAGCCTTGGGATATTGGGCATTACGGTTATCAAGTCGGCAATTTCCCAAGTTATTTTGCCGAATGGAACGACCGCTTCCGTGATGATTTATGTCGTTTCTGGCTGTGGAAAAGTGGCGAAATTGGTGCATTTACTGAACGCTTTGCAGGTTCTAGCGATTTATTTAAGAAAAATGACCGTTTGCCACATACTACACTTAATTTTATTACTGCCCACGATGGTTTTACGCTTAAAGATTTAGTGAGTTACAACCAAAAACATAATGAAGCGAATGGCGAAGAAAATCGTGATGGTCGCAATGAAAATTACAGTTACAACCACGGCATAGAGGGTTCGACTGAAAATCTTGCTGAGCCGCAAAAAAGTGCGGTGGAAAATAACCGCACTTTTGCACAAAGCGGATTATTAATGAGTTTATTGCTTGCAAATGGTACACCTATGTTATTGGCTGGCGATGAGTTCGGTAATACCCAATATGGTAATAACAATGCCTATTGCCAAGATAACGAGATTACTTGGCTTAAATGGGCAGAATTTAACACAGCATTATTTGAACTGACCAAGCAAACGATTGCACTTCGTAAGCAAATTGGCAGTTTAAACCAAGATCAATGGTGGTCGGATGAGAATGTACAATGGCTTAATATTGCAGGAGAACCGATGACAGTTGAAGATTGGCAAAATCAACAAACCAAAGCATTACAGGTAGTTTTAGATAATCGTTGGCTTTTGTTGATTAATGCCAAAGCCGAAGGTCAGGTGTTTCACTTGCCTAATGGGAAATGGAAGCCCCAAATCGGTACACATAATGTAACCCTTGAAGCACAACAAGCCGAAATTTATTCAATGGGCTTTTGTATGCTGAATGACGAATAACAATAAGACTATGGAGATCCTTATGAAATATGGCGACCTTAACAAATATGATTTAGTTAAAAACACTTTGGTGCTTGTTCTCGCAGGTGGACGTGGTTCACGTTTACACGAATTGACAGATAAACGTGCAAAACCAGCTCTTTATTTTGGTGGTAATCGTCGCATTATCGATTTCGCACTTTCTAACTGCATTAACTCAGGTTTAAACCGTATTGGCGTAGTAACCCAATATGCGGCACACTCCTTGCTTCGTCATTTGCAAACAGGCTGGTCTTTTTTGCCACAAGAGAGAGGGGAATTTGTCGATATGTTGCCAGCTCGTCAGCAAATTGACGATTCTACTTGGTATCGTGGCACGGCGGATGCGGTATATCAAAATATGGCTATTATTAAAAATCACTATCGCCCGAAATATATTTTGATCTTAGCAGGCGACCATATTTACAAACAAGATTACAGTGTGATGTTAATGGATCACGTCAATAGTGGGGCGAAATGTACCGTTGGTTGCATTGAAGTGCCACGTTCTGAGGCTCACGAATTTGGTGTGATGGCAGTAAACGAAAACTTGAAAGTGAAAGCCTTTGTGGAAAAACCGAAAGATCCGCCAGTCATGGTGGGCAAACCTGATGTTTCGCTTGCCTCAATGGGGATTTATGTATTTGATGCTGATTATCTTTATAAAATGCTTGAGCAGGAAGTTAATACCCCACAAACTAGCCACGATTTCGGTAAAGATGTGTTGCCAAAATGTTTAGAAGAAGGCACGCTTTATGCTCACCCATTCAGCCGTTCTTGTATGGGACGCAACACCGAAGGCGAAATTTACTGGCGTGATGTAGGGACGCTTGATAGTTTCTGGCAATCCAATATCGATTTAGTCTCTGAAAATCCACAATTAGATATTTATGACCAAAACTGGCCAATTCGTGGTAATCCTATTCAGGCTTATCCATCAAAATTTTTCTACAAACACTCCAATATGCATCCAGTGGATAACTCACTTATCGGCGGCGGTTGTGTGATTACCGATGCTTCGATCAGCAATTCTGTGTTATTCGACCACATTAAAATTGACGCATTTTCAAAAGTGGATCACTGCGTGGTGTTACCACAAGTTAAAATCGGCAAAAATTGTGTGTTGAAAAATTGTATTATCGATCGTGAATGCGAAATTCCTGATGGTATGCAAATTGGTGTGGATATAGAAGAAGATAAAAAACGCTTCCGTATTAGCTCAACAGGCAAAGTCATTCTTGTAACCCCGAAAATGCTAAAGAAACTTGAGGGACACGAGATTGAAGAAGATGGGCATTTAGATTAGTTAGGAAAAATGCGGTCAAAATTGACCGCACTTTCTGAAACCCCTCTTTAGCAAAGAGAGGGGCTGATCGAGCGTTATTCATATTTATAGGGAAAATAAAGAACTCAATGAAAATACTACATGTTTGCTCGGAACTCTATCCGCTATTAAAAACAGGCGGGCTTGCCGATGTTTTAGGGGCGTTACCCCAAGCACAAAACCAAATCGGGTTGGATGCTCGCGTTTTATTGCCTGCTTATCCTGCAATTACAGCAGGTATTCCGAATACCCAAGTGGTTGCCGAATTTGACAACTTCGCTGGGCACGTGGTGTTGCGTTATGGAGAATATAACGGTGTCGGGATCTATTTGATTGACGCACCGCACTTATACGGTCGCGAAGGCAATCCTTACCACAATGCCTATTACAATGACTACGGTGACAATTACAAACGTTTTGCTTTGCTCGGTTGGGTGGGGGCAGAATTAGCCACTGGTTTAGACAGCTGGTGGCGTGCAGAAGTGGTACACGCTCACGATTGGCACGCTGGCTTATGTGCAGCATATCTGTTCAACAAAGGCCGCCCTGCGAAATCGGTGTTCACTATTCATAACTTGGCATATCAAGGGCAATTTTCTTATCATCATTTATACGAAATTGGTTTGCCTGCGGGAATGTTTAATGTGGACGGTTTGGAGTTATTCGGGCAAATTTCTTATTTAAAATCAGGCTTGTTCTATTCTGATGCAAGCACGGCGGTAAGCCCAACTTATGCAGAAGAAATCACGACACCTGAATTTGCCTATGGTTTGCAAGGCTTGCTTTCTGGCTTAAAAGCTCAAGGTCGTTTGGTGGGGATTTTAAACGGCGTGGACGAAAATATTTGGCATCCGAACGTGGATCAATACATTCCGCACCATTACAAACTGAAATATATGGCAGGCAAAAAGAAAAACAAAGCTGAATTGCAAGCGTATTTCAATTTGCCACAAGATAAATCTGCCTTGGCATTTGTGATGGTGACCCGTTTAACCGAGCAAAAAGGTGTCGATTTATTAATCGAAAGTGCAGACGAAATCGTCAAACAAGGCGGACAGTTGATGATTTTAGGCTCTGGTGCACCGCACTTGGAACAAGGCATTCGCGATCTTGCCGCCCAATATCCAGAAAATATTGCGGTAAAAATCGGCTATGATGAAGCCCTTTCACATTTAATGGTCGCAGGTGGCGATGTGATTTTAGTGCCAAGCCGTTTCGAGCCTTGTGGCTTAACCCAACTTTATGGTTTGCAATATGGCACACTTCCACTTGTTCGTAAAACGGGGGGTTTGGCAGATACGGTGGTGGATAGCACTTCAGAAAGTATCAAAGCTCGCACTGCAACAGGTTTTGTGTTTGAAAGTGCAACGCCTGAAGCTCTCCGCCATTGCTTGCAACGCGCCTTTGCCTTATGGCAAAAACTGCGTGCGTGGGCGATGGTTCGCACGGACGCAATGGAACAAGACTTCAGCTGGCGTAAGGCTGCAGAGCAATATAGAACGCTTTATGAACGCTTGTAGTTTTATTCGTAAACTTTCTTAACAATCACACCGCTTGTGTAAGAATCTTTTGCAAGCGGTGTGATTGTGCTTGTTTTTTACAAAGATAAGCATAAAATTCGAACTACTTTTGTAGGCTGTGTGAACAACATTCACGCACTCAAAGAGCGGTCAAATTTTGATTGATTTTTGCAAACGTGCGTAAATTTTGAAAATTCATACACCCTACGTTAATCATTTCTTAGCATTCTAATAGAGGTTTTACCTATGATAATGGATAACTTTGATTCTCCATTCCAATATAATCGTCCTGAAATGACCGTTGAAGCGATTAAAAAATCAATCGTTTACAAACTCATTTTCTTAATCGGTCGCTCTCCACGTGAAGCCAGCCAACGCGATTGGCTAAATGCAACACTCCACGCTGTGCGTGATTTAGTAACAGAGGGTTGGATCACTACTGCTCGCCAAACTCGAGCAGAAGATTCTCGCCGTGTTTACTACCTTTCAATGGAATTTTTAATCGGGCGTACGCTTTCTAATGCAATGATTGCAGAAGGCATTTATGGATTAGCACAGGAAGCACTTTCTGAATTAAATGTGGATTTAGAAGAAGTTTTAGAAAAAGAAGTAGATCCAGGCTTGGGTAATGGCGGTTTAGGTCGTCTAGCGGCGTGCTTTATGGATTCTATTGCAACCCTTGGTTTACCAGGTATGGGCTACGGTATTCGTTATGAATATGGTATGTTCCGCCAAAAAATTGAAAACGGTCAGCAAGTAGAACGCCCAGATGCGTGGCTTGAAAAAGGAGCGCCTTGGGAATTTATTCGTCCATCAAAACGTTTTACTATAGAATTTGGCGGAAACATTCATTTCGAAGGCAAAAAATGTATTTGGCAAGATACCGAAAAAGTGACCGCACTTGCTTACGATCAAATGATTCCAGGTTATCAAAATAATTCTGCTGCGACATTACGTTTATGGTCGGCACACGCAGGGGAAGTGTTTAACCTTGCCGACTTCAACCGTGGCGAACATTTAGCCGCATTAGAAGAACACTCCGCAAATAAAAACTTATCACGCGTGCTTTACCCTGATGATTCTACGTGGAATGGTCGCGAATTGCGTTTACGTCAAGAGTATTTCTTAGTCTCTGCATCACTTCAAGATATTTTACGCCGTCACAAACGCACCCACGATAGCCTTGAAAACTTGGCGGATAAAGTGGCGATTCACTTAAACGATACCCACCCAGCGTTAGCGATTCCTGAATTAATGCGTATTTTAGTGGATGATGAAGGTTTTGAATGGAAAAAAGCGTGGGAGATGACGCGTAACATTTTCTCTTATACTTGCCATACCCTTATGTCAGAAGCATTAGAAACTTGGCCAGTGGAAATGATGGCGAAAATCTTACCGCGTCATTTACAGATGATTTTTGAAATTAACGATCACTTCTTAGAATATGTCCGCACTTATGTGACGACTGACAACGATTTTATCCGCCGTGTTTCTCTTATCGAAGAAGGCTACCAACGCAAAGTGCGTATGGGCTGGCTATCCGTGGTAGGTTCACACAAAATCAACGGGGTTGCTGAAATCCATTCCGATTTAATGGTGACTTCAACCTTTGCAGATTTCGCTCGTATTTTCCCAGAACGCTTTACCAACGTAACAAACGGTATCACACCGCGTCGTTGGTTAGCCGTGGCGAACCCACAATTAGCCGCATTGTTTGATAAATATATCGGCTCAGAATGGCGTTGCGATTTAAGCCAAATCGAAAAACTCAAACCGTTCGCACAAGAAAAAGCATTTAAAGAGGCTGTCGCTGACATTAAATTTGCTAATAAAGTGAAATTGGCGGAATACGTAAAACGCGAGTTAGGGGTAGAGCTTGATCCGCACGCTTTATTTGATGTTCAAGTAAAACGTATTCACGAATACAAACGCCAAATGTTGAACGTGTTGCATATTATCGCTCGCTACAATGAAATGCTTGCCAACCCTGAAAAAGATTGGCAACCTCGCGTATTTATTCTAGCAGGTAAAGCGGCTTCAGCTTATTATGCGGCGAAACAAACCATTCACTTAATCAATGATGTGGCAAATGTAATCAACAACGATGAACGTTTGAAAGGCCGCTTGAAAGTAGTGTTTATTCCAAATTACAGCGTAAGCCTTGCACAGCTTATCATTCCAGCAGCAGATATTTCAGAGCAAATCTCCCTTGCAGGCACAGAGGCTTCTGGAACTAGTAATATGAAATTTGCCTTAAATGGCGCATTGACACTCGGTACACTTGACGGTGCAAACGTGGAGATCTTGGAAAACGTGGGTGAAGATAACATCTTTATTTTCGGTAACACTGTGGAACAAGTGGAACAACTTCGTCGAGAAGGGTATCGATCATTTGAATACTACCAGAATGATGCTCAATTACGCACAGTTGTGGATCAAATTATTGAAGGTAAATTCTCACCAGAAGATCCTCAGCGTTATCATCAACTATTACAAGGCTTGCAATACCACGATTATTATCAAGCTTTTGCTGATTTCCGCAGTTATGTAGAAACTCAAAAAGCCATAGATGAAAAATATAAACAACGCGACCAATGGATTGAAAGCACCATCCAAAATATCGTGAATATGGGCTTCTTCTCGTCTGACCGCACGATTAAAGAGTACTCAGATAGAATTTGGAAAGTTGAGCCTGTTCAATTAGGTGATTAATTTTATATTCATAGCCAATAAATAAATTATCTGCATCAAGCTCGAGTTTGATGCAGATTTTTTTGGAGTGTTAGTTACAAAGAAAATTACATTAAATTTTAAGCCAAAAATTAAAGGGAGCAAGTTGATATTAGCTCGTAAAAAAGCTAGTGTAAACTGTGAAGATGATTTTATTGAGCAAGAATTAAAAAGAAAGTCAGCTAAAACAGATGTTATCCAGTCAGATATCAGCACGTAATATTTCCAGTGGAACTAAAAAAGCTTAGACTAGGGCTTGTAAATATCACACTGTTTTTCAGTATTTTAACAGCTCTTTTTATGTACTAAACTGAAACTTACATTTTCAAGAATAAAGAAAAATATTTTGGTAGATTTCATTATATTTTCGGAGTAATCGCTTAGTTTGATTCTAAAAAATTTCTATTTTATTAATATGATTTTATTTCACGGCAAATAACATAGAATAATTAACTAATTTGTGAATTAAATTCTATTGTATTAAGAGAGTAATAATTACAACCAAATATCATACAACCCCAGCTATCAAGCTTGATTTTCTTTATAATCACGAGAATTAACGTTTCTGATTTTGTATTTTCTACTACGAATGTAAACACTTTCCCCGTTATTTTAGCAAACCACATATGACTACTTTTACAGCATTGCCTATTTTCTATTTTTCTTTTATAGTGACGTTCAAAATAACTCCCATCCATCTTATATCACCGTCAAAAATTTATTCAAGTGCTAAATAGTTCAATAACAAGCCTAATTATATGATAAAACAGATTTGTTGTATCAGGCTGTATACCAAGCAAGTTTGTAGTAGTTACCGTAGTAGTTTCAGCCAAAAAATTAAAATAATTTTTTCTGTAAAAATTTCTTTAATTTATAATGAATTATTTTTATTTCTGCAGTGTATAATTGATTTACAACTTTATTTTATAAAAAATAAAAAAGGCGTGATACTCACGCCTTAAATTTATTCAACTAATGTAATTTTTGTTTTATTCGTACCGGTTAATTCAATTAAACCATTTAAATCATTGATTGTAATATATTTGCCTTGTACGCTAATAACACCGAGTTTTTGAAAGCGACCTAATAAGCGGCTGATGGTTTCTACTGTTAAACCTAGATAATTGCCAATATCGCCACGTGTCATCGTTAAACGAAATTCTTTTGCTGAAAAACCTCGAGCAGAATAGCGTTTAGAAAGATTATGAATAAAAGCAGCCAAACGTTCTTCTGCATTCATTTTAGATAGCAATAAAATCATTTCTTGATCACTTTTGATTTCACTGCTCATCAAACGTAAAATTTGTTGGCGTAATTTTGGCATTTTTCCTGCCAAATCATCTAAAATATCAAAAGGAATTTCACATACCATAGCCGTTTCTAGAGCTTGCGCAAAACTAGGATGTTGCATTTGAGTAATGGCATCAAAACCAATTAGGTCACCGGGCAAATGAAATGAAGTAATTTGTTCTTCGCCAGATTCACTAATCGTATAGCTTTTTATTGTGCCAGAACGAATAGCATAAATTGAATTGAGAGAATCTCCTGCTTTAAACAATACTTGAGACTTTTGAATCGGTTTTTTTCTCTCTATGATATTATCAAGCTGATCTAATTCTTGTTCATTTAAGGTAAAAGGAATACAAAGCTCACTAATACTGCAATCCTGACAATGAATTGCACAACCGCCTGATTGAATTTTGCGCCCTGATTTAGCTTCTGCAACGAAATTTTTCATGTACGCCTCAAATATTGAAAAAATAGTGTAAAATTGATCTAACGCAAATATTCTACCACTAATTAGTCAGATTAAGAAGAGTAAAGCATTATGGCAGCTGAAAAATTAACAAAAAAACGTTTAGCTCAAATTTTAATTATGTTGTGCATTTTAATTATTGCATTTGTTTGGCGATATTTTTAGAAAACAGAAAATTCTTGCTTATTTTTAAAACAAATGGATTATTTTTAATAAATTTTGCTTGTCACATTCTTATATATACGTATAATTCAACCCCATTAAGCCTGGGTGGCGAAATTGGTAGACGCAGCGGATTCAAAATCCGCCGTTGAATAAACGTGTCGGTTCGAGTCCGACCCTAGGCACCATAAAAATAAAACTAGCCGTGTTAATTGCGGTTTTTTTATACATAATTAAAATGTATTAATGCTCGTGTAGAGCTTAATTTTGCAATATTTTTCCTTAATTATTTCTATATTTCTTTATTATTTGCACATCATCTTTGTTCCTCGTAGAATACGAACAATCTTTCCCTTAAAGTGCGGTGAAAATTAACCGCACTTTTCTTACAGTAAACTATCCTGAGAGATAAACGAGTATGTATCAATTATTCCGTCACGGCATTTTCCAAATGGATGCTGAAAAGGCTCATAATTTCACGATTCAATGCTTGAAATTAGCTGGTAATCCTTTATTTCAACCGATCTTAAAATCTCTTATTCATGCTCCCAAAGGCTTTCCGAAAACAGTAATGGGTGTGAATTTTCCTAATCCTATTGGATTGGCGGCTGGGGCGGATAAAAATGGTGATGCGATTGATGGTTTCGGTGTATTGGGTTTCGGTTTTCTCGAAGTAGGAACTGTTACGCCCGTTGCACAAGATGGGAATGTAAAGCCACGTCAGTTTCGTTTAATTGAAGCTGAAGGCATTATTAACCGTAATGGCTTTAATAATAATGGCATAGACTATCTTATAGAAAATGTGAAAAACGCCCGTTATAAAGGCGTGATTGGTATCAATATTGGTAAAAATAAATTCACGCCTTTAGAACAAGGCAAAGATGATTATATTTTCTGTTTGAACAAAGCCTATAACTACGCAGGTTACATTACGGTGAATATTTCATCCCCCAATACACCAGATTTGCGTCAGTTACAATATGGTGATTATTTCGATGACTTATTGCGAAGCATCAAGGATCGTCAGGCTATTTTGGCAAACCAATATAATAAATATGTGCCGATTGCGGTAAAAATTGCACCAGATTTAACAGAAAGCGAATTAGTGCAAATTGCGGATACGTTGCTTCGTCATAAAATGGATGGGGTTATTGCAACGAATACCACGGTTTCTCGTGATACGGTTATGGGGATGAAAAATGCGGAGCAGCAAGGCGGATTAAGTGGAAAGCCGTTACAGCATAAAAGTACAGAGGTTATTAAGCGATTACATCAAGAACTGAAAGGTCAGATTCCCATTATTGGTAGCGGTGGCATTGATGGGTTGCAAAATGCGCAAGAGAAAATTGAGGCTGGTGCCGAGTTGTTGCAAGTTTATTCAGGATTGATTTATCACGGTCCAAAATTAGTAAAAGATTTAGTAAAAAATATTAAATAATGACAAAAAAATACGACTTACATTGTCACAGCACCGCATCAGATGGGGTATTAAGTCCAACTGAATTAGTCCAGCGTGCTTATGCGCAAGGCGTGAACGTGTTGGCATTATGCGATCACGATACGATTGCAGGTATTGATGAAGCACAGATAGCAGCTAAAGAAGTAGGCATTGAATTAATTACTGGAGTAGAAATTTCCACAAATTGGGAAGGGCGAGGGATCCATATTGTAGGATTAAACTTCGATAAAACTCATCCCAAAATGACCGCACTTTTGCAAAGCCAAAAAGCATTACGTGAAAAAAGAGCGGTGGAAATTGGCGATAAATTAGAAAAAGCAGGTATTCCTAATGCTTATGAAGGTGCGAAAGCTTTAGCCAATGGCGAAGTGACGCGTGCTCATTACGCGCGTTATTTGGTGCAGATTGGTAAGGTATCTAATGATGGTCAGGCCTTTAAACGCTATTTAGGGCAAGGAAAACCAGCATTTGTCAAAGCAGAATGGACAGATATTCCCACGGCGATTGATATAATCCATGCCGCAGGCGGTATAGCCGTTATTGCCCATCCGTTACGTTATAACATGACGGGGAAATGGGTGCGTAAGCTGATAACCGATTTTAAGGCTTGGGGCGGTGATGGCATGGAAATGGCGGATTGTGGTCAGACAAAAGATCAACGTCAAATGCTTGCTCGTTGGGCAAAAGAATTTGATCTGCTGGGATCCGTTGGCTCCGATTTTCATTTCCCTTGTGGCTGGATTGAGTTAGGAAAAAATTTAGATTTAGTTGGGGGCGTTATCCCAGTTTGGGAAAAATTTTAACAAGCCATAATGTATAAATACCTGTTTCCTTGATTATAAAATTTATTTGGAAACAGGTATTTTTTACGTTTTAACAGATGGATGAAAGATAAATTTTAGCTTTGAGAGTTTTTTTGACTATCTAATAAATAATGTGGCGGCAACTCAGGCATTGACTCTTGTTCATCAAAGGATTCAATTTCAGGTTTGAGATAAAATTCCGCCGCTTCATGATTGCTTTTCGTTTTGCCTAATAATTGTGGCTGAAGTTTTACAAAAGTGCTATTCGGTGCAAGCCAAATGCCGATAAATGCTTGATTAAATTTAGCATCAAAATCGTGTTCCAAAACAGTATCATTTAATACAAAGTAACCTTTATCGGGTAAGGCAATATAGTTCAAAATATCGTTTGGGGAAAAATCAGGAAAGGTCGCTTGCATTTCTTTTAGCCAGCTTTGAGTATCGCCATCATTAAGTTTTAAGGTTTCAATTTCTTTAATCAGGGTAATCGCAAAATTTTTTCCTTCAATGGGTTTTTCATATTTGAAAGAGAGCATTAATGGACGTTCATTTTCTTGATAAGTGCCAGTTTCAGAAAATAAACCAATGGTATAAACATGGAACGGCCCCCAAGTGTATTCGGCATTTCCGATGGGTTGCCAATGGGCAAAAGGTGCGGCAGAAAAAAACGTTATCATTGCCACAAAAAGGGATTTCATTTTCATAATAAATTGCCGTGAATAAAATTGTGTTGATTATAACAAACCGCATCAAAAAACAAATGAAAAACGAGTAAAAAGGCGAGTAATTTTACTCGCCTTTAATATTACTGATGTTAATTTATGCGGTGAATTATTTTAGGCTACCCACCATATCTTCTGGGCGAACCCATTTATCAAAATCTTCGGCAGAAACTAAGCCTAAATTAATTGCTTCTTCACGCAATGTTGTGCCATTTTTGTGCGCCGTTTTTGCAATTTTAGCTGCGTTTTCATAGCCAATATGCGTATTAAGTGCGGTCACCAACATTAATGAATTTTCAAGTTGTTGTTTAATGCGTGGATAGTTTGGTTCAATACCCACTGCACAGTGTTCATCGAAAGATACGCAAGCATCTCCCAATAATTGAGCGGATTGTAAGAAGTTTGCAATCATCACAGGGTTGAACACATTTAATTGGAAGTGACCTTGCGAACCCACAAATGCGATGGTGGTGTCATTACCAAATACTTGTGCGCAAACCATTGTCATCGCTTCACATTGAGTTGGATTTACTTTACCCGGCATAATTGAAGAACCCGGTTCATTTTCAGGAATTAAAATTTCGCCAATTCCTGAACGAGGGCCTGATGCTAATAGACGAATATCGTTCGCAATTTTAAATAAACTCATTGCTAATTGACGTAATGCACCGTGAGTTTCAACAATCGCATCGTGTGCTGCTAATGCTTCAAATTTATTATCTGCAGTAACAAAAGGGAGGGCAGTGAATTTCGCAATGTAATCTGCCACTTTCACATCATAGCCTTTCGGCGTGTTCAAACCTGTACCAACCGCAGTGCCACCCAACGCTAATTGACTTAAATGTGGAAGAGTATTTTTTAATGCTTTTAAACCGAAATCTAATTGAGCAGCATAAGCTGAAAATTCTTGACCTAATGTGAGTGGCGTTGCATCCATTAAGTGAGTGCGGCCAATTTTTACCACGTTTTTGAAGGCTTCAGATTTTGCCGCAAAAGTTTTTTGTAAACGTTCAACACAAGGAATAGTGTGCTCAACTACTTTTTTATATGCTGCAATGTGCATTGCCGTTGGGAAAGTATCATTTGAAGATTGTGATTTGTTCACATCATCATTTGGGTGAATAATAGATTTTTCACCTAATTTGCCACCGTTTAACACATGCGCACGATTTGCAACCACTTCGTTCACATTCATATTGGATTGTGTACCAGAACCAGTTTGCCAAATAACGAGTGGGAATTGATCATCTAATTTATTTGCTAAAATTTCATCACAAGCCTTTGCAATTAAATCACGTTTTTCAAGAGGTAATACACCTAAATCATGATTAGCAAATGCAGCTGCTTTTTTCAAATAGCCAAAAGCTTCGATAATTTCATGTGGCATTGATGCGGCAGGACCGATTTTAAAGTTATTGCGTGAACGTTCAGTTTGTGCAGCCCAGTATTTATCTGCTGGAACTTGAACTTCACCCATTGTGTCTTTTTCAATACGAAATGCCATTCTATACTCCTATGAATTGAATGAAAATTAAAACTCAAGTGATTTTAACACTTCCGAGTTATTAGTGGAACGTAACAAAAACGTTAAAAATCAGTTTTGTGACATAGATCATAAAAGTGCGGTGGATTTTCAGACGTTTTTAATAATATCTATTTAATTATTTATCTTCCAAGGTTTTTTCGTTAGAATCCTAAACTTTGTATGGGGCTAGATTGAGAAAATAACGGGGCAAAAAATGGCAAAAACTGCACAATTTTATATTCTTACTGAAAATTGTACTTTAACTGTCGAAGAAATAGCCTGTAATCTTGCTGCCTCAATATGGCGTTCAGGGAAAAAAGTACTAATTAGTTGCGAAAGTGAGAGCCAAGCATTAGAAATTGATGAACTTTTGTGGCAACGAGATCCTAATGAATTTGTTCCACATAATTTATCGGGTGAGGCAACGCAATATCCTACACCGATTGAGATATCGTGGCTTGGAAAACGAAATTTACAACGTCGTGATATGTTAATTAATTTGCAACAAGAAATTCCAGATTTTAGCCACAGTTTTACCCAACTTATTGATTTTGTACCGAAAGATGATGCGTTAAAAACACAAGCCCGAGAACGTTATAAACAATTACGTCTGCAAGGTTGGAATCTTTCTACTGAAAACGTGGGTTAATAAATGAATGACATTACCTTTTATCAACGCTTTCAATTTTGAGTATTGAGCAGTAGGTTTTGAATTAATTAAAGAGGATAATTGATGACTGAACGTGAGAAAATTATTCAACAACAGAAACAACTTAAAGCGTTATTTTCAGTTTGGATGAAAGAAAAAATGAATCACGAGGTGGTTACCTTTCAAAAAACTGATGGCAAGATAGTCGAGCATTATCCTGATGGTTCGGAAAAAATTGTGGGTTATGCAAAATAAAGCGATTTTTTATTGTGGAACAAATGGTTCGGGAAAAAGTACTTTACGTTCTTTTAACCAAGATGCTGTGCAAATTGTGATTGATTCTGATCATATTGCAATGCAGATTAATCCTCAGAATCCAAGACTTGCTGATATTGATGCAGGCAGAAAAGCGATAGGGCTATTTCGTTTTGCTATTAAGCAACATATTGATTTTTCCATGGAATCGACACTTTCAGGTAATTCAATTATTCAAAGAATGAAAACGGCGAAAGAAAATGGCTTTTATGTACATTTAAATTATATTGGCGTTAATAGCGTTGAAATAAATCTTGCACGTGTTAAGGCAAGAGTTAAATCTGGCGGTCATTTTATTGCTGAAGATGTTGTAAAAAATCGTTACCAAATTAGTTTAGATAATTTATTTCTTGTTTTGCCATATTGTGATGAAATTTTTATTTATGATAATTCTAGCATTGCGCCTGAATTGATTTTTCAACTAAAAGATAACTGTATTACTCAATTTAGTGAATTTTTACCAAGTTGGTGTGAAAAAATATTGAATAATTTGAGAAATCTAGGATTTGTAAAAACTTTCTAAAACCTAACCGCTCTTTAAGGATCAAAATGCAACCAAACGACATCACTTTTTACCAACGTTTTGAAGCGGATATTCTCGCGGGGCGTAAAACCATCACCATTCGAGATAAATCCGAAAGCCATTTTAAAGCAGGCGATATTTTACGAGTGGGGCGGTTTGAAGATAATCAATATTTCTGCACTATTGAAGTGTTAAGTGTTTCACCGATTACCCTTGATGAACTGACGGAGCAACATGCGAAGCAGGAGAATATGGGTTTGGCTGAATTGCGAGAAGTGATTAAAACAATTTATCCCAATGAAAGTGAGTTTTGGGTGATTGAAATTAGGTTAGTAAACTAAAATAAGTGACGATGAGATTATAATGTATAAATTTGCTATTTTTTTAAGAAAGGATGCACAACCGAATTTTTTTAGAAACATTATTTTATCTACATTGAACAATAGTTATTTTGATAAATATGTCTTATGTAGTGCATTTTTTCAGGAAAATAAATTTAGTACTAGTTCAGAGATAATAAGTACACTTAATTCTACTCGAATAGTTAACATAGATATATATGGTTTATATAGAGGAACATGGAATAAACAATTTAACCAGTTCTGTAGTAATCTGAAAAACTATTATCAGAACTCAAGTTGTTCAACTAATTTTTATAAATTTAAGCCAAATTCCCATGCAAAAATTTTTATAGCAAGAAAACAAAATCTTCCTTTAATTTCAATAATTGGTAGTAGTAATTTAAGTGCTGGAGCATTTGCAGATAGAACTAGCAAGGAAAGATGGAATCAAGAGTGCGATGTTGTAATTTGGGACGATGGTGATTCTTCAAGTAAGAAAATCATAGAAAATATGCTAGAAAATATTCCAAGTGAATTAAAAAGTTTTATTTATATATCTAATTATGATCAAACTTATATTGCATCTGATATATCTTGTTTAGATAAAATTAATGAATTAGAAAATTTAATGAAAAATAATGCTGATATATATCCTGTATAGTTATTACAAATATATAACAGTATAAGTTTTACAAAAAGAGAAAAACAATGACACAAAAATTCGAAATGGCAGACCGTTTTAATCCGTCTGCGGTAGAACAAGCCCTTTATCAACATTGGGAAGAAAGCGGTTATTTTAAACCGTCTGAAAATGAAAATGTGCCGAGCTATTGCATTGCAATTCCGCCACCGAACGTAACAGGCTCCCTACACATGGGGCATGCGTTCCAGCAAACTTTGATGGATACGCTCATTCGTTTTAACCGTATGGAAGGGCATAACACCTTATGGCAAGCGGGGACAGACCATGCCGGTATTGCGACTCAAATGGTGGTGGAACGTAAAATTGCGGCTGAAGAAGGTAAAACACGCCATGATTATGGTCGTGAAGCCTTCATCAACAAAATCTGGGATTGGAAAGCCTATTCTGGTGGCACAATCAGCCAACAAATGCGTCGTTTAGGTAACTCAATCGACTGGGAACGTGAGCGTTTCACTATGGACGATGGTTTATCTAACGCCGTAAAAGAAGTGTTCGTTCGTTTGCACGAAGAAGGTTTGATTTACCGTGGCAAACGCTTAGTAAACTGGGATCCAAAACTTCACACCGCGATTTCTGATTTAGAAGTGGAAAATAAAGAGAGCAAAGGCTCCCTTTGGCATTTCCGCTATCCGTTAGCAAACGGTGCAAAAACGGCAGATGGTAAAGATTATTTAGTGGTCGCAACTACGCGTCCAGAAACCATGTTGGGCGATACGGCAGTGGCGGTGCATCCTGAAGATGAACGCTACAAAGATTTGCAAGGTAAGACGGTAATTCTACCGCTTGCAAACCGTGAAATTCCGATTATTGCGGATGAATATGTGGATCGTGAATTCGGTACTGGTGTGGTGAAAATTACGCCTGCGCACGACTTTAACGACTACGAAGTGGGTAAACGTCACAGCTTGCCGATGGTCAATGTATTAACCTTAAACGCAGATATTCGTGATGAAGCGGAAATTATTGGTACTGATGGCAAACCACTTGCAGGATATGAAGCGACTATTCCTACGGATTACCGTGGTTTAGAGCGTTTTGCTGCACGTAAAAAAATCGTGGCAGATTTTGAAGCACTAGGTTTATTAGACGAAATTAAACCACACGATTTGAAAGTACCTTATGGCGACCGTGGCGGTGTACCGATTGAGCCGATGTTAACCGACCAATGGTATGTGAGCGTGAAACCGCTTGCTGATGTAGCGATTAAAGCGGTAGAAGACGGCGAAATCCAATTCGTGCCAAAACAATATGAAAACCTTTACTTCTCTTGGATGCGTGATATTCAAGATTGGTGCATCTCTCGCCAACTTTGGTGGGGACACCGTATTCCAGCGTGGTATGACGTGGAAGGCAATGTGTATGTCGCGCGTAACGAAGAAGAAGTGCGGTCAAAATACAACTTAGATTCTGCGGTTGAACTTAAACAAGATGAAGACGTGTTAGATACTTGGTTCTCATCAGGCTTATGGACTTTCTCCACTTTAGGTTGGCCTGAGCAAACTAAAGAACTCAAAATGTTCCACCCTACGGATGTGTTAATCACTGGCTTCGATATCATCTTCTTCTGGGTTGCACGTATGATTATGTTTACGATGCATTTCGTAAAAGATGAAAACAGCAAACCACAAGTGCCATTCAAAACGGTGTATGTAACAGGCTTGATCCGTGATGAACAAGGTCAAAAAATGTCGAAATCGAAAGGTAACGTGCTTGATCCAATCGATATGATTGACGGTATCAGCCTTGAAGATTTACTTGAAAAACGCACTGGCAACATGATGCAGCCGCAATTGGCAGAGAAAATTGCCAAAGCAACCCGTAAAGAATTTACGGACGGTATTGCTGCTCACGGTACAGACGCATTGCGTTTCACATTAGCTGCGTTGGCTTCAAACGGTCGTGATATCAACTGGGATATGAAACGTTTAGAAGGCTACCGCAACTTCTGTAATAAATTATGGAATGCAAGCCGTTTCGTATTAACGAATGACAAATTAGATTTAAGCGAAGGCGAGATCGAGTTTTCATTAGCCGATCGTTGGATTCAATCGGAATTCAATCGCACAGTGGAAACTTTCCGTAGCTCATTAAGCCAATATCGTTTTGACCTGTGTGCCAATGCGATTTATGAATTTACCTGGAACCAATTCTGCGACTGGTATTTGGAATTGACTAAACCAGTATTTGCCAACGGCAATGCCGCACAAATCCGTGCAGCAAGCCAAACTTTGGTTCATGTGCTAGAAAAATTATTACGTTTAGCCCATCCACTAATTCCATTTATTACCGAAGAAATTTGGCAAAAAGTGAAAGGCTTTGTCGGCATTACGGCTGACAGCATTATGTTACAACCTTTCCCACAAGTGGAAGAAAACGGCTTTGATCCAGAAGCAGAAGCTGAAATTGAGTGGTTAAAAGAAGTGATCGTTGCGGTACGTAATATCCGTGCAGAAAGCAATATCGCACCAAGCAAAGGCTTAGATCTGTTATTCCGTAATTTAAGTGCAGAGAATGCAAAAATTCTTGAAAAACAGACCGCTCTTTTAAAAGCAATGGCGAAATTAGACAACGTTCAAGTGTTAGCGGCAAATGAAACTGCACCACTTGCGGTAGCAAAACTTGTTGGAAACGCTGAATTGCTTGTGCCAATGGCTGGGTTTATCAATAAAGAAGCTGAGCTTGCACGTTTAACCAAAGAGATTGAAAAATATCAAAACGAAGTTAAACGCATCGAGAATAAACTTAGCAATGAAGCTTTTGTGGCTAAAGCACCTGAAGCAGTGATTGCGAAAGAACGCGAAAAACAAGCGGAATACCAATCTGGATTAGAAAAAATCCAAGAGCAGTATAAAGCGATTGAGGGGTTATAGCTAAATATAAAAAGTAGGCATTATGCCTACTTTTTTATTTCTGATTTAATCCTAAAAAATCTCCAACTTCATGTTCGAGTTGGCTCATTGCGAGCAGAGCCTCTTGGGTTTTCTTAGCTTCATCTTCATCAATAACACTCATTGCAAAGCCCACATGAACAAGCACCCATTTGCCAAGTAAATCGGCTAGATTTCCCGTACAGACTAGTGAAATATTTACTTCACGTTGTACGCCACATACATCCACTGTGGCAAGTTGAAGATAATTTTCATCAATTTTGACAATTTGACCCGGAACGCCTAAACACATAATATTTTTATTCCTATTGGCATTTAAGCTGAAATATAGATTTATTTTACTATTAGGTAGAATAAATTATTACGATCTGGATCAATAGTTGCACATTTCAGATTATTTAGTGATTTCTATGTTATTAAAATTAATAAATATTATTAAAAACTAACCGCACTTTTTCTTGATCTTTGACGCCCGCAGAACTTTCTACTCCAGAATTAATATCCAAGCCTAAGCAATTTTGTTGAATGGCTTGTTCTACGTTATTTGGCGAGATACCGCCAGCTAAAATAATCTTGTGCTTAAGATGTTCGGGAATTAATGACCAATCAAAGGTTTTTCCTGTGCCACCTTGCTGGTTCGCTGTTTGGCTATCAAAAATATAACGATCCACATTCAAATCATCGGTAAAATCGATCGCACTTTGGGTTTCAATATTGACAGAAATCGCTTTCCAGATTTGCGTGTTTTTTGGTAGCTGCTGGCGAAGTGCGGTAATAAATGCTTCAGTTTCTACACCATGTAATTGCACCGCATAAAGCTGTAACTGGTTGGCTATTTTTACGATAAAGTCAATTTCTTGATTCTGAAAAACACCAACAAATCGAAGTGGAGCAGCGGTTACCAATTCTTGCGCTTGGCGTAAACTCACACAACGTTTTGAATGTTCTACGAAGATTAATCCACCGTAAAGCGCACCATTTTCGTAAACGATTTTGACATCTTGCGCGCGTGTTAAACCGCATACTTTATTTTCTCCAAAAATCACTGAGCGAACTGCATTATTCAAATCTTGGTTGCCCATTAAGCTGCTCCCAATTAAGAAACCATGCGCCACTTTTTGTAATTGACGAATTTGCTTGTGATTGTAAATGCCTGATTCGCTAATAATACGTACATCAGCAGGGATTCGGTCGGCGTATTTTTCAGTGAGTTCAACAACACGATTTAAATCCACAGTTAAATCATGCAAATTACGGTTATTGACACCGATAATTTTCGCACCAAGCCTAAGAGCACGTTCAAATTCTTCTTCATTGCTGGTTTCTGTCAATACGCCCATGCCAAGAGAATGTGCAAGATCTGCCAGCACACGATAAGTTTCATCATTTACCACGGAAAGCATTAATAAAATCGCATCAGCTTGATAGTAGCGAGCAAGGTAAACCTGATATTCGCTGATCATAAAATCTTTGCAAAGAACAGGTTGGCTCACGATATCGCGAACTAAAGGCAAGAACTCAAAATTCCCTTGGAAGTATTTTTCATCTGTCAGAACAGATACCGCAGAGGCATAATGTTTATAGACATTGGCGATTTCTTCCAAATTAAATTCAGCACGAATTAACCCCTTAGAAGGAGAGGCTTTTTTACATTCCAAAATATAAGTGGGCTTTTGATGCGTGCCTTTTGCTAATGCATCATAAAAAGAGCGGTCAGATTTTTGAATGTTTTGTTTAAACTGAGAAAGGGGAAATTCCTTTTCTTTTGCTTTAACCCATTGTGCTTTGTCTAAGACGATTTTTTGTAGCACCGTAGCAGAGTCAATAGGTTTTGTGAAATCTTGGGTAATCATAGTTTTCTTCTAGTTGTAGTTATAGCAACATTAATATTTCGTTAAGTTTTGTAGTGTTTCAAACGCTTTACCAGATGCGAGATGAGCTAACACATTTTGCACATTTTGTTTTAAATCATTGTAACCGAATAATTTTAATAATAATGCTGTATTTGCTGCGACAGCATTTGCGTGTTCAGCTTTTCCTTTGCCTTGTAAAAGTGCGGTGAGTATTTGGGCATTTTCTTGTGGTTCGCCGCCGCGAAGGCTTTCTAGGGATTGTGTTTTTAAGCCAAAATCTTCAGGCGTTAAAGTGATATATTCAATTTTGCCATTTTTAATTTCGGCCACTTGTGTTTCGCCGTGCAATGCGACTTCATCTAAGCCAGAACCATGTACAACAAAGGAATGTTGATGTTCTAAGACAACTGCGGTTTCAGCATAGGTTTTTACTAATTCAGGTGCATACACGCCAAGTAAATGATAAGTTGGGCGAGCAGGATTGATAAGCGGCCCTAAAATATTAAAGATAGTGCACGTTTTTAAAGATGCACGGACTGGTGCAACATGGCGGAAACCAGAATGATATTGTTGAGCAAATAAAAAGCAGACACCAATTTCATCTAATGCTTGTCGAGCTTGCTCTGGTGTGACGTTCACATTAACGCCAAGTGCCGTTAATACATCACTGGCACCTGATTTACTTGATACGCTACGATTGCCATGTTTTGCTATCTTTGCTCCCATTGATGCTGCAACAATGGCACTAGCTGTAGAAATATTAATAGTGTTTTGACCATCGCCTCCTGTTCCTACAATATCCGCAAAAGGGTAGTCTGGATATGGAAATGCTTTAGCATTTTGTAAGGATGCTGATACCGTACCACTTAATTCATCAATGCTGACACCACGTACTTTTAACGCAATCAGCATAGCTGCAATTTGTTCGTTATTGAGTTCTCCTTGCATAATGGCGTTAAAAATGACCGCACTTTCTGCTTTATTGAGTGTTTGTCCGTTGTAAAGTTGTTCTAAAAGTTGTTCGTGTTGCATAGTCTATTCCTGTTTTTATTTGTATGTGGATTTGTTAATTTTCTATATTTTATTAAACATAAATATCGTAATCTAAATCGCGCGCTTCATCGCCTGTCATTCCACGGAATCCCCAGCAATGTGCAGGCTGTTCTTTAATCGTAATTTCCACATCGTGAGCTCGAATGCCGAGTTTGTACTCTAGCTCGCTAAACAGCATTTTTA
This sequence comes from Haemophilus sp. HN_Hi10, assembly GCF_049821985.1. Taxonomy (NCBI): domain Bacteria; kingdom Pseudomonadati; phylum Pseudomonadota; class Gammaproteobacteria; order Pasteurellales; family Pasteurellaceae; genus Haemophilus; species Haemophilus sp. HN_Hi10. Next base: position 1,308,213 of record NZ_CP187495.1, read on the forward strand.
TCAAGCGTTTTTTCGTACCTTCCATACGACCAGCCATCAGGTTAATTTCGATGACCGTGTAATCATCGCTGCGGTCAAAAGGGTAGTAAAAATCCTCTTTTTCTAAGCACAAAAAACGAATCGCGTGTTTGCCTTTTGGAATGTCTAAGCCGAGATGAAGACTGTTATAAATTACTTCCGCAAGTTTTTCACGACGTGGTGAAAGTTTGGATTTAAGTCCGAATACAGTGATCATATTTTCTCCTTTAAAGTGCGGTTAAAAATTACCGCACTTTTTTCTGTCTTATCTATTTAACAACCATTCAATTGATTGTTGTAATAATTGTGAACCTTGCACAGTTAAAATACTCTCAGGATGGAATTGAAATGCGCAAATGGGTAAATCACGATGACGAATTGCCATAATAATGCCATTATATTCCGCATTGACGACAAATTCTTGTGGTAAATTTTGTCCCATTAAAGAATGATAACGCGCCACAGGCATTGGATTAGCAAGATCTTTAAACATGGCTTCGTTATCATGAGTGATACGAGAAACTTTACCATGCAATACTTCGCCAGCATGAACAACGTTACCACCAAAGGCTTGAATCAACGCTTGATGCCCTAAACAAATTCCAATAATCGGTACTTGATTTTTTAAACGTTCGATCAATGGCAGTAAAATCCCTGCTTCTGATGGCGTTCCTGGCCCAGGAGAAAGCGCAAGAATGGTATCAGGTGTATTAAGTGCGGTTTCTATCAGTTTTTCTAAGTCGCAGTCATTGCGATAAATTGTGACGTTGTGACATAATACACGAAATTGATCCACAAGATTGTAAGTAAAGGAATCGAAGTTATCTAAAAATAAAATATTAGCCATAATAATTCTTCCTTATTTTGCTTGTATATTAACTTGACGAATTGCTTTTAAGACAGCTGCGGCTTTGTGGCGTGTTTCATCGGCTTCCATTTGTGGATCAGAATCCAATACTTCGCCGCAACCTGCTTGCACATGGGCTACCCCATTTTGTACGAAAGCAGAACGGATCACGATACAGGTATCAAAATGTCCATCGGACGTGAGATAACCCACCGCACCACCGTAACTATGGCGTTTTTGTTGCTCAAATTGATAAATAAGCTGCATTGCTTTGATTTTTGGCGCACCAGTTAATGTGCCCATATTCATACAGGCTTGATAGGCGTGAAGCGCATCTAACTCAGGGCGTAATTTACCCACTACACGAGAGACCAAATGCATGATGTGAGAATAGCGATCCACTTGCATTAATTCAGCCACTTTACGGGTACCACTTTGGCAAACTCGAGCAATGTCGTTACGTGCTAAATCAACCAACATTAAATGTTCCGCTTGTTCTTTGTGATCAAGGCGAAGTTCTAGTTCTAAACGAGCATCCAATTCGGGATCGATATTGCCGTGAGCATCAAAACCACGAGGGCGTGAACCTGCGATGGGGTAAATTTCTAACTGACGATTTTCTGGTTCATATTTCAACGCACTTTCTGGCGATGCACCAAACAAAATAAAGTCTTCATCATTCATATAGAACATATAAGGGCTTGGATTATTTTGTTTGAGTTGAGCATAACTGGCTAATGTATTCGGGCAAGCAAGGGAAAAACGACGAGAGGGCACAATTTGGAAGACATCACCAATGTTAATGTGATATTTTAAGGCTTTTACAATGCCAGTAAATTCAGGATCGTTAAAGTTTGTTTTAACTTCATCACTTGCTGCTTTAATAGAAAGAACGTTATCAATATTTTTTAGTTTTTGCGCGATAGAAAGCGAGGTTTTCGCAATATTGACTTGTTCTTCTTGAGCAAAACAGAAACTTTTGAGTGTCGCTTGTTGATTTTGATGATCGATAGTAATGAGGTATTCGGCAAGATAGAAACTGTAATCAGGGCAGTCGATACCATCATTTTGCAATGTAATACCATCCATTGGAATAAAATTTGCGACGAGATCGTAAGCAAATAATCCGCCTAAGAAAATAGGCGTTTGGCTATGCTGATAAAGAGTAGAAATAACACGCAGTCCGTCAAAAATAGTGGCAGATTGTAATTTGCTATCTTCATCGAGTTGATTATCAAGTGGCGAAAATTGTACAGAAAATTCTTCTTCAAAATTGACCGCACTTATTTTCCCAAGTGCGGTTAATTTTGGATAAATTTCTTTTAAAACTTGTTTTCCATTCTCATTTAATGCTTTAAATGTGACGTTGTGACCTAAGCACGTTATTTTAATCGCAGAATTGACTAAGATAAGGCTTTGTAAACTGTTTTTACTCCCGATTTCGGCAGAATCGAGTAGAAGAGAATTTGAATTTGGTTGGCAAAGTGTATTAAAAATAGCGGTGGTGTCAGCATAATAGGGAATGGGTTGCGCTGTCACTGCAATAAAGGCTTGAGCTTGAATATTCATATTTATTTATCCTTTTGGAAATTTTGTACTATTAAACTAGTGCAAAAGGAATAAGTCAAGCCTGATTTTAATTTTTTATGTTTTTTGATTAAAAAATGTGTTTTTTATTCCTTTGCCCAAGGGCGACCTCCATAATATTCTATATTTTGCTGATTTATCACTTCTAATATTTTTGCAGAAATATTATTGTTATCTTCATCTGACAAAGATAATTGAGGAAAAACACGACGATAAGGTAAGCAATATGTTTTGATAAGATTGGAAATAAAGATTACGCTCTGTAATTATCTAATAGAAAATATTTTTAGAAAATTTGGAATTAAAATAATCTGGCAGACACATTATTTTAAATAAAAGCTCTGCCAGATTTGATGATCTATAATTAGGCTTCGGTAGCGAGATTACCTAAATCCTTATCGATTAAGAACAAGCTTTTGCCATCTTCTCCAAGAAGATTTAATTTATCTAAAATACTACTAAATAATTTTTCTTCTTCATGTTGTTCTTCCACATACCATTGTAAGAAATTAAATGCAGAGTAGTCTTTTTCTTCAAAGGTTTTACCTACTAATTCATTGATTTTACTGGTAATTAATTTTTCATGCTCATAGGTAGTTTCAATTACTTCTTTTAATGATTTATATTCATGTGCAGGTGCTTCAATTGCAGAAATTACAGCACGTGAGCCAGTTTCATTTAAATAAGTAAACAATTTACGCATATGTTGCATTTCTTCAGCTGCATGAACTGATAAGAATTTTGCCGTGCCTTCAAAGCCTTGCTGATCGCACCAAGCACTCATTTGTAAATATAAATTAGAAGAATAAAACTCTAAATTCATTTGATCGTTTAATAGTTTTACTACATTTTCTGATAACATATTATTTTCTCCTATCTATTCCAAAGTTGCGAGTTCACGATCAATAAAGAATAATCCTTTGCCATCTTCGCCAACAAGATTAAATCTATCAATAATTCCACTAAATAATTTTTCTTCTTCATGCTGTTCTGCTACATACCACTGCAAAAAGTTAAAAGCAGAGTAGTCTTTGCTTTCAAAAGTAACTTCAACTAATTCATTGATTTTTGAAGTGACTAATTTTTCATGTTCTAAAGTTATTTCAAAAACTTCTCTTAATGAAGAATAATCATGTTTAGGTGCATCAATTTTTCCTAAAAGAGGCATACCGCTAGTTTCACTTACGTAATTAAACAGTTTTTGCATATGTTCTAATTCTTCATCAGCATGACGAAGTAAGAAGGCAGCAGCACCTTCATAACCGTGTTTTGAACACCATGCACTCATTTGTAAGTAAACATTAGAAGAGTAGAACTCTAAATTAATTTGGTCGTTCAGCTTGTTTATGATTATTTGATTAAGCATAACTAATTCCTTTCCATTTTGATTGATAAAATGCAATAAAGCGTAATTTGCGGCAATCATTTTAAATTCACAAATGATAATTGCAAGTTTTTTATCAAAAAAATTTTATATAACTCATTAATTTTAAAAAGAAAAATAAAAAACAATTATTATCATTTACATAATGATATATAAATTAAATATGACGTTGTCACAATGAAACTAACAAATTTTAAATTAGTATTAGATATGCCTTTATTTTCCTCCTTAGATTTGGATGAAAATTTAGATTATCGAGTAAACATGAAAGAGTTCATACCCATTTTCAGCCTAAGCCCAATAACTATTTGCATATCTGTCACGCAAAGTCCTATTTAGCTTTGGTTTGCAAAATTTATTTCTTATTGCACATACGATCCTGAAACTTTAGGCAAAAATCCAGCAGATTGACACAAAGTAAAAGGCATCATTCATTAAGTTTCGGCTGCGTATAATCATTCTGCTGAGTTTTCAATGTGTCAAATCTGAATGTAGAAAATGACATTGAAAGGTGATAAAACCAAATTCTTTAACGATAAATAATGGCTGCGGTAAACGCCAAAAACTCTATTACATCCGAATTGCTTGTAACTTTTCAGATGTGGAAACAGGAAAGTAAGGTAATTATTCAGGGTATTTTAAAATTGAAACCGACTGAACAAAACTTACCAACTTTTATTAAACCTAAAGATCGTTATCAATTAATTGACAAATGTAATATCATTCTACTAGAAAAACACGGTACAAATTTACCTGTACTTTTCTTATAACTACTTTCTTTTGATTATCCATTTAAAATTTTTCATATTGTCATCAAACTGTCACAATTATTTTCTACACTTCGCTACGCAATCTAAATAACACTCAAGGAGAATTTGTTATGTTTATGCATAAAATGAAAAAAAATCTTATTATCGTTTTAACCTTAGGTACGTTACCTTTCGCTCAAGCTAATAGCATCACTGGTGCTGGAGCGTCTTTCCCTTATCCAATTTATGCGAAGTGGGCATCTTTATATGAGAAAGAAACTGGGAATAAAGTTAATTATCAATCCATCGGTTCGGGCGGCGGACAACAGCAAATTATTGCAAAAACGGTTGATTTTGGTGCCTCTGACGATCCAATGAAATCCGAATTATTACAACAACACCAACTAGTCCAATTCCCTGCGGTTATCGGTGGTATAGTGCCTGTTGTTAATTTGCCTGAAATTAAATCTGGTAAATTAAAGTTATCAGGTAAGCTGTTAGCAGAAATCTTCCTTGGTAAGATTAAAAAATGGAACGATCCTGCCTTAGTTGCATTAAATCCAACGCTTCCTTTACCAAATAAAAACATTATTGTGATTCATCGTTCAGACGGCTCTGGAACAACATTTGGTTTCACTAATTATCTATCTAAAATTTCGAACGATTGGAAAAATCAAGTTGGTGAAGGTAAATCAGTGAAGTGGTTAACAGGTCAAGGTGGAAAGGGGAATGAGGGAATTGCTTCTTATGTTCGCCAAATGAAATACTCCATTGGTTATGTAGAGTATGCCTATGCCAAACAAAATCAGCTTGCTTGGATTTCATTACAAAATCAAGCAGGGCAATTTGTACAGCCTTCTAATGAAAGTTTCATGGCAGCTGCAAGTCACGCAAAATGGCACGAAAAGGCGGGAATGGGTGTTATATTAACCAATGAAACGGGGGAAAAATCTTGGCCAATTACGGCAGCGAGTTTTATTTTATTAAATAAATATTCTGACAATCCTGAAACAACTAAAAATGTATTAGCCTTTTTTGATTGGGCATTCTCAAGAGGGCAAGATGCGGCAACTGAATTAGATTATGTGCCAATTCCTGCTGATGTGGTAGCTACCATTAAAAGTCAATGGAAAACAGAGCTAAAACAATAAAATCTCTTTATTTTATACCGCACTTTATACAAAACCTGGCACTTGACATTAATAAAGTGCGGTTATCTTAAATAATTTTGGAAAATACTTATGCTCACAAAAAGTCGGAAATATTTTAATCAAACATGGATTGAATCATTATTCAAACACACTACGGAATTTTTTGCTTTGCTTGTGTTTATTTTGCTTGCTGCTATTTTAATTTCTTTAGTCATAGGAAGTTGGGAGAGTATTAAACGTTTTGGTGGGAGTTTTCTATTAGAAACATATTGGGACCCTGTACAAGAACAATATGGGGCAATTATTCCTATTTTAGGTACGCTTATTACGGCGAGTATCGCATTATTTATCGCAGTACCCATTTCATTTGGTATTGCGATCTTTTTAACGGAGCTAGCTCCCAATTGGCTAAAACGTCCTATAAGCATTGCAATTGAAATGCTAGCTGCAATTCCTTCTATTATTTACGGAATGTGGGGGTTGTTTGTTTTCGTTCCATTATTTCAAGAACATATTCAGCCTGTACTAATTGACAATTTGGGTAATTTACCTGGATTAGAATTATTTTTTTCTGGCGTACCTTTTGGTGTTGGTTTATTTACGGCAGGATTAGTGCTTGCCATAATGATCATTCCTTTTATTGCATCCGTAATGCGAGATGTCTTTAGTGTAGTACCTCCAATGTTAAAAGAAGGTGCTTATGGATTAGGTGCAACCACTTGGGAAGTGGTTCGACAAGTGATTGTACCACACACTAGAATAGGGCTTGTTGGGAGTGTGATGCTAGGATTGGGAAGAGCATTGGGCGAAACAATGGCTATCACTTTTATTATAGGTAATGCGTTTCAATTGCCTAGTTCCTTATTTTCACCTTCTACCTCAATCGCATCTGCTATTGCTAACGAATTTAATGAAGCAGGTGGATTACAAAAATCTGCATTGATGGAATTAGGACTACTCCTCTTTGTTATCACAACTATGGTATTGATTTTATCAAGATTAATGATTACAAAAATGCAACAAACAAAAGGGAAATAAGATGAAAACTAATCAAAACTTGCGTTTTTATTGGCGTAAAACACACAATAAATTAATGTTAGGGCTTTCCTATATTTCAGTAATTATCGGCTTATTTTGGTTGTGTTGGATATTATTCACTCTAATTACCAAAGGCATTCCAGCTTTATCAATTGATTTATTCACACAATCTACCCCTGCCCCTAATGAAAAAGGGGGATTGTTAAATGCACTGATTGGTTCGTTTTTTATTGTCGGTGCGGGTACATTGATAGGCACTCCTATGGGGGTATTGGCAGGGACGTATTTGGCAGAATATGGTCGTTATAGCCGTTTCGCACAAATTACCCGTTTTCTTAATGATATTCTTCTTTCTGCCCCTTCTATTATTATTGGTTTGTTTGTTTACAGCTTATATGTATCAAAAATCGAGCATTTTTCAGGGTGGGCTGGAGCATTCGCATTAGCTTTATTGCTTATTCCTATCGTGGTACGCACTACGGACAATATGTTATTACTTGTACCAAATAATTTACGTGAAGCAGCGGCAGCTCTTGGTTGCTCTCAATGGCAAGTTATTATGATGATTTGTTATCGAGCAGCTAAATCAGGGATTTTAACTGGCGTGCTATTGGCAGTTGCCCGAATTTCAGGAGAAACTGCACCACTATTATTTACCGCACTGTCTAATCAATTTCTATCTTGGAATATGAATGAACCTATCGCAAATTTACCTGTAGTTATTTATCAATATGCAGCAAGTCCTTTTACAGATTGGAATAATCTAGCTTGGGCAGGTGCAGCTCTAGTAACATTATTTGTGCTTTGCTTAAACATTTTCACTCGACTCTTCTTTCAACATAAAAAATAATGAGGCAATATGATTAGTCTACAAGAAACCAAAATAGCTGTGCAAAATCTAAATTTCTACTATGAGGATTTTCATGCATTAAAAAACATTAATTTACGTATCGCTAAGAATAAAGTGACCGCCTTTATTGGTCCTTCAGGTTGCGGTAAATCTACTTTATTGCGGAGTTTTAATCGGATGTTTGAGCTATATCCAAATCAAAAAGCTACTGGTGAAATTAATTTAGACGGTGAAAATTTACTCACAACAAAGATGGATATTTCTCTGATTCGTGCTAAGGTTGGTATGGTTTTCCAAAAACCAACGCCATTTCCAATGTCGATTTATGATAATATTGCATTCGGTGTTCGTTTGTTTGAAAAATTATCAAAAGAAAAGATGAATGAACGAGTAGAATGGGCATTGACTAAGGCCGCTCTTTGGAATGAAGTGAAAGATAAATTACATAAAAGCGGAGATAGTTTATCTGGCGGACAACAGCAACGCTTGTGCATTGCTCGAGGAATTGCTATTAAACCTAGTGTGTTGTTGCTCGATGAACCTTGTTCGGCATTAGATCCTATTTCGACTATGAAAATTGAAGAACTCATTACGGAGTTAAAACAAGATTATACTGTGGTTATGGTAACTCATAATATGCAACAAGCTACACGTTGCTCCGACTATACGGCATTTATGTATTTGGGTGAATTAGTTGAATTTGGTCAAACACAACAAATTTTTGATAGACCTAAGATACAACGTACAGAAGATTATATTCGCGGTAAAATGGGGTAGTTAAAAAGTAAAAGTTTGGTGAGAATGTATTATTTCTCACTTCACTTTTATGCCATAAATCAAATGAAGGAGTATTATGACAAGAAAAATTCTGATAGTTGAAGATGAATGTGCAATCCGTGAAATGATCGCACTGTTTTTATCTCAAAAATACTATGATGTGATTGAAGCGAGCGATTTCAAAACAGCGATAAACAAGATAAAAGAAAATCCTAAACTAATATTATTGGATTGGATGCTACCTGGTCGTTCAGGTATACAATTTATACAGTATATTAAAAAGCAAGAAAGCTATGCTACGATTCCCATTATTATGCTCACAGCTAAAAGTACAGAAGAAGATTGTATTACCTGTTTAAATGCAGGGGCTGATGACTACATCACTAAACCCTTTTCACCTCAAATTTTATTAGCTCGCATTGAGGCAGTATGGAGGAGAATTTATGAGCAACAAAGTCAATTTATACAAATCGATGAACTTTCCATTGATGAAAATGCTCAGAGAGTGTTTTTCCAACAGCAGGAAATTAATTTAAGTAGTACAGAATTTAAATTGTTACATTTTTTTATGAGGCACCCTGAAAAAGTTTATTCTAGAGAACAATTGTTAAATCGTATTTGGCATAATGATCTAGAAGTTGAATATCGCACTGTTGATAGCTATATTCGCCGTTTACGCCGCAATTTAGCCCCTTTTCAATGTGAACATTACATCCAAACAGTTCGAGGATCCGGTTATCGATTTTCTAGTTATTTACGAGATAAACAATGAAAAAAATATTGAATTTTATTGTTGAAATAAATTTGGCAATCATTATTTCCTTATTTACTTCTGATTTTATTCTTTGGTTTGCAATAATACTTTTATTAATTTTAGCTTGGCATCATATTAATGAATATCGTTTACTCAAATATCTCAATTTAAAGCAAGATAATAAATTCTCTTTATTACAATTAGGAACATTCTCTCAAACTGAAGCCTACCATCGTCATCGAATTTACAAAGAAAAATGTGCAAGTTTACGTTTGTTATCTCAAATAAATAAAAATATTAAGTATTTACCAGATGCAATTATTATCTGTCAGCATAATGGTAATATTTCTTGGTGTAATTCAATTGCGCAACAGATGTTTGATTTTTGTTGGAATAAAAAAGTCCAGAAAAATATTTTTGATGTTATTTTTTATGAACAATTTAAACATTATTTTTTTCAGTCAAAAAAAAGACGACCGTTAGTACTATTAACTTATAATCAACGTTATATTGAGGTGCAGTCGCACGCTTATAATTCTCATATGATTTTAGTGGTCGCTCGAGATATTACAGATATGATTCATTTACTTAATTCACGCCAAAAATTCTTGAGTAACATTAATCACGAGCTACGTACTCCATTAACCGTATTACAAGGTTACTTAGAAATTCTTGCAGATAATAATACTCAGAACCCTCTACAAAAAAAGGCTATTTTTGCAATGCAAGAGCAAAGCCAACGAATGGAACATCTATTACAACAATTTAATTTTTTAGCAAAAATAGAAACAACTTCAGATAAGGATTTTCGTACATTTGATATGTCAGCCATGATAAATTCTTTAAGAAAAGATACAGATATATTAAATACTTATAATCATCACATTGAATTTATTATTCAGCCTAATATCATTATTTTTGGAAATGAATTTCAACTAAGAAGTGCCGTTTCAAATTTAATTTATAATGCTATTAAACATTCTGGTAAACAGTGTCATATTCAAATTCAATGGGAAACTTGTGAACAGGGTATTAAATTTAACGTGATAGATAATGGTGTTGGCATATCACCACAGCATATTCCACATTTAACAGAACGTTTTTATAGAGTTGATGAATCTCGTAGCCATTTAACTGGTGGAAGTGGTTTAGGACTGGCTATTGTGAAGCATACTTTATTACAATATCATTCTCATTTAAATATTGAAAGTACTGAAACGAAGGGTAGTAGTTTTTCGTTTATCATACCTAAACGCTTTGTCATATCAAAAAAAGAATAAAGAAATTCAATGATAATACACGTTGCAAGTATTAGCTGACACGGTAGTAAATAACACATCAGAAAATCGAAAATGGTGGGCTAGTGGAGAACTTAGATACATAAAAAAAACAGCTTGGTAGTTTTTCACCCATCTAAACTTTTACTATGGAGTTTGATTGCTTGATGGAAAACGTATTTTATTTAATAAGTTAAAAGTTCTAAACAGGAAACTTATATTATTTACATTATGTAGCAGTGGCTAAATCACCTAAATCTTTATCAATCAAGCATAAATCTTTAAATGCTGTAGCACTTTCACACCCATGAATGTAAATAAACGTCATAGTATGGCTCTAAATTAATTTACTCGTTCATCTTATCTGTGATGATTTGATTAAGTATAACTAATTAAGAGAGGAGAAATAATCTCTTCATAACCTATAATTAAAGTTACTTTGCATTTTTATAATTTAACATAATATACATTATACGAAATCAGTTATCAGGTTAGCGAAAACTACGAACTAAATAAATCACAGAGTTATGCACAAGTCACGGATACTAGCAAAACAAGACAAAATAAGGCTAGATAACACGTTGTAACGTGTTGTTTTATAGAGTTATTGAATGGATGAATTGAAATGTAAAGACAATGTAAAGGTGAAATAAGCTAAATCTATGCGATTACGCTACGTAAAATCTGAATAATTTTGGGGATAATTCTTCCCAGAAAAAACAACAAAAAAAGCACATTTTTCTTAAAACGTGCTTTTTAACAAAATGTGACAACGTATCGACTAACCTAGTAGTTTTGTACCATATTCATATACTTGTTGTAACAAAGATAGTTTTTCAGGATTATCTGAATGTTCCTCTGCTAAACGTTGTAAACTTGATTCAAAATCTACCGCACTTTTTTCAAGTTTATTCTGTCTATATTTCTGCCATTTAATTTGTTCAGCGCGTGTAAGGGTTTTATAAAAATGGCGAGCCCGATAATGGAACAATAATTCAGGGATACGTTTATCTTCAAAAGCTAAACCATGTTCAGCTAATTTTTCTGCTGGTAAACTACGTAAAATAGACATATTATTTTTATCAGCATTGCTGAAAAAGCCATTGTATAGCTCAGTTTCCACATTATCATTTGATTCAAATTGACGTTCTTCATTAAAAATATCCGTCACTTTTTCACGAATATCAAAAGATGCTCGTAATTTTGCAAGATTATCCAAGCATAATTGACGATCAATACCCAAGCGATTTGCTGTTTCTGGCAACAAGGTTTTGGCTGGCGCTAAAATAGGACATTTATTGATATGCACAAGCTTTAATGGAACAGGTGGAACTCCCCTTTCTTCTAATTCCGATTTTTTGGTATATAAATCTGTCCGCAATTCATCCGCACTTTTGACTAATAAATTATCGATATCGCCAGTTAAATCACAAACAATAAGTGCATTTTGATTTGTCGGATGCCAAGCTAAAGGTGCAACCCAAGTGCAATTTCTACGATAATTCCCTAACATCCCAGAAACATGTACTAAAGGTGCCATTGAGCCTATATCAACCAACTTTTCAATTTCTTTTTTACCACGGTTTTCAAAGAAATATTGGAATAACTTAGGCTGTTTTTCTTTAATTAATTTCGCCATAGCAATAGTTGCATATACATCCGCCATTGCATCATGAGCATTTTCATGCTCAATACCATTTGCTTTAGTGAGTTTTTCTAAGCGGAAACTTGGCATCCCATCATCGTCATAAGCCCAATTAATCCCTTCTGGACGCAAGGCATAACAAGCTCGTACTAAATCTAACAAATCCCAGCGTGAATTCCCGTTTTTCCAGCTATATTCATAGGGATCAATAAAATTACGATAAAATGTATAACGTGTCATTTCATCATCATAGCGAATATTGTTATAGCCCATGACACAAGTATTGGGTTGGGAAAACTCTGCTAAAATGTTTGCGGCAAATTCAGGCTCAGAAAGCCCCTTTTCATTACATTCTTGTGGTGTAATTCCTGTTACCATTACCGCTTCAGGAGCCGGTAAATAATCGTTGGTTTGTTTACAATAAAACATTATTGGTTCGCCAATAATATTAAAATCAGCGTCTGTACGAATACCCGCAAATTGTGCAGGACGATCTGTTGCGGGATTTACACCAAAACTTTCATAATCGTAAATAAAAAAGCTGAAATCTTTTGCCATGACTACTCTCTTTTACGCAATAAGTTTATCTAAATAATATAGGCAGAAAATAGCTGATAAACTAAAAATAATACCTATCCAATTTAGCTTACTGATTTTTTCTTTAAAAACTAATGCGCCAATTATCGTACCCAAGCAAATCACGCCAATATTCATTCCCGCAAAAACAAGCGTTGGATTTCCAGCAAAACTTTGATGGGCTTTTATATAGAATAAAATATTAAAGAAATTCAATACACCTAAAACGATACCGCCAATTACACTTGATGTTGTCCATTGGGCACGTTTTAAGAACAAATAGATAAACATAACGCAAGCTGCAAGCGAGAAGGAAATAAACAATGTAGCAGGAAATGCACCGCCACTTTTCGCAACTTGCTTGAATAAAATATCAATAATGCCATACCCGAACCATACACCGATTAATCCTAAAACACCTTTAAAATTCACCGCACTTTGTCCTTGATTTGGCTTAGTTAATAAACAAAATAAACCAATAAAGGCTAATACAACGCCAATGATTTTAGATTGGCTTAGTGTTTCATGAAAAATTAAAAACGCCGATAAAATGGGAAGAAACAACGAAAGCCGTTGCGCTACATCTGAACGTACAATTCCAGCAAACTCCACCGCTTTTGACATAATAATAAACACGCTAGGTAGCAATAAACCTAGTGCTAAAAAAATGGGTGAGTTTTCGCTTTGTACAATATAATCAGTAAATTCTAAGCCTTTAAAATCAGGTTTGAGTAAGAAATAACTAAAAGTAATGGCTGTGATGTAGTTGAATGCGATAGCTTGTTCAATAATAATATTTTTTTTACGGGCAATTTTTAGTAAAACTGAAACCGCTACGCTACAAAGAATGGCAAGAATAAGATTGTGCATTTATTAATCCTTAATAGCTTGTTTAATTAAACTCATAATGTATTCAAGATATTGGGTACTTTCAATGGTAATTTCATAATCCCCATTCCCCCAGTGACCTGTATTAGATACATTTTTTGCTAAATTTTTAGGATCATCTAACTCTCCATAAGGAAGATTAATCCAAATTTTTAAATTCTTTTGTTGGATACGAATATCTGCAATATTTCGATCTTTTTTGAATGCAATGTAAAGTTTTCTAGTATTAATTTCGATATCAGGATCTAAATTTAAAATGCCTTGTTTAAAATCTTCGTATAGTTCTTGAATAAAATCTGATTTATCACTTAAGTGATCAGATTCTTGATAAACTTTTATTTCTTTTAATGTAGAAAATTCTTCATTTTTTTCAATAGAAACAGCTTTAATATTCGGTGCTGATTTTGATTTATTAATAATATTGAGCGTAATAATATCATTATCAAAGCGATTAACTTCCCATAATTCAATAGGTAAATCTTTAAAATTTGTGGCTTGAATTTGGAAATCATTAAAAGTAGGTGAAACAAAAATCACCTTAGATTGTGACCAATCCACATCATTTCTTTTAAGTGGGGCTTTTTGCTTTTCATTATATTCCACAATAAAATCAGCTTTATATTCAAGCATCAAATTAAGATAAGAAATCCCTTGATCAACCACACTAGAATTTTGTTGTCTTTTATATTCAATAATGACAAAGGCTTGAGTTTCAGGATCAAAAGCTAAGGTATCAATACGCGAATTTTTAATAGAAAATTCTGAGCGAATAAAAATATAGCCACTTAATAAGGTAAGATTTTCTTCAAATAAACGCTGAATATCCTTTTCCAGCTTAAATTTTTGCTGCTTCAGCTGTGATAATTGTCCTTTTTTTGATGTAAAGATTTTCATTATTCCTTCCTTAAAGGCTTAAGTGCGGTCAAAAATCTTAAAATTTTAACCGCACTTCCCTTCTATTTTTTATTCTGTCGCACCGAATCCTCGTAAACCAACAACGTGTACATGCTCTTGGTTGCCTGCGATTTTACGCACGAGTTTATAGGTTGTTCCTTTTTCCGGGCTAATGTTTTCTGGCGCAGCAATAAGCAACTGCATATCTAAACGTTCGCAAAGCTCAAATAAGGTAGAAATAGATTTACCGTCTAAACGCGCTGCTTCATCTAAGAACAACAAGCGACAAGGCACGATATCTTTACCACGAATTCGACGGCTTTCTTCTTCCCAACTTTGAACAACCATTAAGAGAATTGACATACCTGTACCGATAGCTTCACCAGTAGAAAGTGCGCCACTTTCTGCACGTAACCAACCATCAGCACCACGGAATACTTCCACTTCAAGTTCAAGATAATTACGGTAATCTAACAATTCTTCGCCGATTGTTTGTGCTGTACGTTGCCCCATATCAATATGTGGATTGATACGTTGATAGAGCTTCGCCATAGCTTCAGAAAAGGTGATGCGGTTATCGTTGAATAAATCTTGATATTCATCTTGCTGACCAGAAAGTGCGTCCAACAACATGGCATGGGTATCACGAATATTCACTACCAAACGAACAGATTTTACTTGACCAAACGAGATGTTTTGCAAACCTTGATTGAGCATACGAATACGATTTTGTTCACGCTGAATTGTCTTACGCATAATATTCGCCACACTTTCAGAACTGATTGCCAATTTTTTCTCACGACCAGTTAATTCAGCGGTTAAACGAGAAAGCTCAATTTCCATCTGTTCAATGGCATCAATCGGATCATTGGTTTTAATAATGTCTTGACGAATACGTTCACGTAGATGCTGATACACCGCAATAAAGAACCGCACTTTATTTTCAGGTTTGCGACTATCTTCCGACACTCTTAGACTATCACGTAGATATTCATTATCTGCCACTGCTGTACGCAACGCACCTAATGCTTTATCCGACATTGAACGTAATTCATCTGCAGATAAATAAGCAAGTTCTCGGCGATTGAGGCGTTTTTCCATATCAGAGTTGCGGGATAAGCGTAAAACAACACACCAACTCACTTTCGCTGCTACAACTAATTCACGTTGAGTTTTATAATCACGTTCGGTTTTACGAATAAGACGATTTAAGTTGTCCGCTTCACTTTCAATTAATGTCAGTTGTTTTTCTACATAAGAACGACGCTGACGGCTTGTTGAAAGTTGTTGATGTAATTCATCACGACGGATACGGGCACGTTCTTCAGCACCATCATCAGCTCTCACGCCAAGATCGCTAATTTCACCAATCAACTCATTTAAGAGCTGATATTTACTATCGTAAGAGCTTTGTAACTGAATCAATACGCGATTATATTCTGCAAATTGACTTTGTTTTTGACGAACTTGCTCACGTTGCATATCTCGCTGAGCCTGCATTTGTTCTAAACGTTGGCGAAGTTTTTCATTAAGTTCAGAAGTTTCAGCCTGCCCTGCATCTTCATAACCAAAATGCGGTTTACGTTGTACAACATCAGCTAAAGCAAATGCACGTTGTTGAACTTGTTTTTGACGCTCAATCGCTTGAGTTAATTCATTTTTTAAGCCGTCGTAATTTTCTGGATCACTTTGTAAACTATTTGCAATCGGCTCTAATTGTGACAACGTTACGCCATACTGACGAATAAAATATTCATCTTGCTCTGCAATATCTAATTGCTCGCGACATTCTTCAATACGATCAATTAAATCTTCATCAGCTAATACATTGAGTTGTGGAATTAACTTGTTGAGTAATTGCAGTTTTTCTTTTGCATTATCTAATTGAATGCGTAATTGTTGTTCGCCGCTATTAAATTGGTTTAATTCACGATCAATTTCATTGCGTTCGCGATTAATTTCAGACATTAACGCTTCTGGGTTTGGCTGGAACGCAAGCGCCAAATGCAACCCAACAAATTGGCTGAAATGTTCGTGTAAACGTTGGCATTTTTGTACATCAAACGCAATTTGTGCATGTTGTTCTGCCACTTCATCACGTTCAATTTGTAATTCTTCTAAACGTTTTTCACGTGCTGCACGCCCAAATAATGGGATTTCAGGGAATCTTGAATAGCGTAATTCCCGATCAGAAACTTGCACCACAACACCTAGCTCTAGTTCTTGTGCGGATAATACGCTGTCGTCAAATGCGGTAGGATCGCCTTCAATTAAATACAAATCATCAGGACAATCTTCTAATTGCGCAAGTTGTTCACGCACAGCATTGAGATCACGCACAACAATAGCATGACGTGCAGGCCCGTAAAGTGCGGAAAAATAAGGCGCATCTTCAATGGTTACATCATCGTAAAGCTCTGAAAGCAACACCCCACCAAAACGTTCTGTCAGCATATTTAAACGTGGATCTTCTGAACCATCTGGCTGACTTAAACGAGAAATTTGTTCATCTAATTGCAAACGTTTTTGTTCAAGTTGATCACGTTGCATCGTTAGTTCACGTTCTTTCACAAGTTGTGATTGCATAAAGTTCATCACATCTTGGCTATGTTCAAACGTCTCGCCACTTTGTTGCTCTAAGCGTTCTAATGCAGCTTGAGCTGTCAGCCAAGCCGGGGCTTTACGCGCATTTTCACCATAAAGTGCGGTTAAATTTTCACGTTTTTGACGAAGCGTAGAACGGTTTTCCACTTGTTCTGAAAGTCTTGCTGAAATATCTTCAATCAACGCTTCTTGCTCTGCGTGATAATCCTCTAATTCTTCTGCCGTTTGTAAACTTAAATTAGCACGTTGATTAAAATCATTAAGTAATTTGACCGCACTTTGTTGTTGTGCATAACGTTGCTCAAGTTCATGTAATTTTGTGCGAAGTTGTGGCGTTTGTTGTGCCTGCAATTTTTGGCTTGGATATTCACGTAATAATTCTTTCGCACTTTCCCACGCCGCAGAACGAGGCATTTCCCCCGCAATTTTGCATACCAATTGATACGCTTTATCGAACTGAGATTTTGCTGCTTCAGAAATAGACATTTTGTGCTCAAGCTCAAGTACGGTTTCAGTCAAACTTTCTGCATGGGCTTCAAATTCTGTGTGATAATCTTCTACATTTTTAACACTTAAATCCGCTAAACCGCATAATGTTTTCGCTTTTTCAAGAGCTGCAATGGCTTGTTGATATTGAAGTGCACGAGTTTGTTGGGCATCTAATGCTTGTTGATAATCTGCTAATTGGGATCGTACAGCGTCAATTTCGATTTCAGTTTGCTCAAATTGAGCTTGGCTTTCTTCTAACGCATCATTCGCATCTTCAACCACCATTTTTTGTTCTTCTAAACGCTCGGTGAGTTCTGCAATATCTTCTTGATAGCGCGTGATTTTTTCTTGGTGACGCAAAGCGTTTAACACTAAGTTAAGATGATCAACCGCACTTTGGTGATCAACTTCTAAAGTACGTTCATTTTCTGCCAATTCAGCCGCTTCTCGACTTAAATCAACTAAACGATGTTGAGATAAATTCTGCTCTGCTTTTGCTTTATACCACTCGCGACGAGATTCTAATGCAGCCTCAATATTGCCACGGCGTTCATTCGCATTACGCATATAATCCGAAGCAACATAATTAGTGGTTTCAGTAATTAAATGTTTAAATAAATTGCGATCTGATTGCGTGACCTTAATCGCTTCTAAAGTCATACGGTTCTCACGCAATGCACTTTCCATATCTTGGAAAGCTTTGCGCACACCTAAATTTTCTGGCAATAAATAGTCACGTAAAGAACGTGTGATTGCACTGGAAATACCGCCGTATAAAGACGCTTCGATAAGTTTATAGAATTTGCTTCGATCTGATGCTGAACGTAAACGTTTCGGAATAATACCTAAATCGAACATCATGCCGTGATAATCAGTGATGGAATGATATTGTTTGAATTGCGCACCGATATTTTCAATTTTATCTTTGAGTTCGTTTAAATTAAGGACGCGCACTTGACGTTCGCCCACGGTTTCTGTGAAAAGTGCGGTTGGATTTTGAGATAATTCGACGCCTTGAATTGAAAACGTTTTTAAATCAACTTTTTTATCACGACCTGCAATTTGTTGCAGACGCACACCAACAAGAATACGTTGATGACGTGAGTTAATGGTATCTAATACCGCGTAACAAACACCTGGACGCAATTTACCATGTAAACCTTTATCGCGAGAACCGCCTGTGGAGCCAGCCTCTGTTGTATTACGGAAATGTAAAAGGGTTAAATCTGGAATTAATGCGGTCACAAATCCAGCCATTGTGGTTGATTTACCTGCACCGTTACCACCAGAAAGTGTGGTAACTAATTCATCTAAATCGAAAGTACGTGCAAAAAAACCATTCCAGTTAATTAAGGTTAAAGAACGGAATTTACCACGCTCTACACCATTGTTTGCCGTCATGCTAAAAGGCATAGGTGCTTCAACGATTTCTTCGACGTTTTCATTCTCCATAATGACTTCATCGTTCTCTAATTCGATTTCATTTTCTAATTCAAAAACATCAGACATTATTCTTGTTCTCCGTCAAATTCTTCGTCAATTTCATCCGCACTTTCCGTATCGTTTTCCATTAATTGTGCTTGTTTTTCCAACGCTAAGGATTCAGGTGTTGCCGCTTCCCCATCACGAATGAGTCGAGCTTGCGCCTCTAATGGATCATCTCCGCTACGTACTTCCGCACCAAAACGAAATACAGATTCAGAAATCGTAAATTTCCCACTATTCTGTTCGCCAACAGTTTGAATCATACCTAAACGACGTAAACGTCCGATTGCTGCTCGCACTTTTTCTGCCAATTTTTGTTTATCTAAGTCAGAACCACTTGAACGCTGATTAACCGCTTTTAATAATTTTCCTTCATCAGCAAGATTTAATAATTCATCATATACTTCTTGCGTACTGAAAATGCCCTGTTGAGCTAAACGTTCTGGGCTTAAATAAAGATAACAAAGCACTTTACCAACAAGCATTTCCAGCTCAGAAAGTACTGAACGCGCAATTAATGTCGTTGCTTTCGGACGAAGATAGAAAAAGCCTTCTGGAGCACGAATGAGTTCCACGTTATAGCGGCGATAAAATCCATCTAATTCATTTTGGAAATCCATTAAAAAGGCGTGATTATCTAAATGCTCCGTGCTGATATGGCGACCAGAACGTAACAGGCTATCCACCGCTGGAAATATTGGATTTGCAATCGCCACAGCGAGTTTTGGGGAAATTACATCTTGAAGGTTGTCTGTCATAGGTTATTTCTCTATTAAAACTTTATTCAGTTACTTTCTTCGTTAATCATTATTGCCAAATCTCCCCTAGCCCCTCTTTGCTAAAGAGGGTTTGGGCATATTTAACAGAAGTAATTCCGTCGAAATTAGCTTTTAAATTATCTTAAAATCAATACTTATCAATCACATGCGCTTGCACTTCTGCGCCACGTTTATTAATTGCTTGCCAAGCTGGATAAATGCCCGATAAATCATTATTTGCCATACCAAGGCGCACTGCTTGATCAACAATGATTCGAGCTACATCAAAATGACGAGAAAGTGGATAATTTTCCAGTTGTTCTTTTAACACTAAACTCAAATCAATCGGACGGTTATTTTCACGATAAGCAATCAGTAAGCCTTGCATATGCTCTACAATTTGATCGTGTAAATCAGAAAGGGATTCGTATTGCAATTCTTCTGGCAATTCGCCTAAAGCATCATCTTCACGCAGCACTATTTCTTCATCGCGCAGATCGACTAAACGCTCAGCTTGCGCGGTCCATAAGAACCAAGGATGCTCAAAATAATGATGAATAGAATTACGTAAACGTTGTGAGAACACGCGATTTTTATCCATATCAATGGCAGTACGAATAAATTTATGTACATGGCGGTCATAACCAATCCATAAGTCTATGGCTTGTTGCCCCCAGCTAATAATTCGGTCAAGTTTTGATTGTAAATCGGTAATTAATTGATCGATAAAATACAAATCATCTCGCCCAATCACACAATCTTGAATACGCAATAATTGTGCTTGAAGTTTATCCCCTGCCGCATTTAGCGTATCTTGTAATTCGCGCAAATTCCCAGATGTTTCATCTAATAAACGTTCACAGCTTGAAATTGCCGCTTGCCAATCTTTAGTAAGAAGCTCTGCAATTTCATCTTTAATACTTTGCTGGTTTTCATCCATAATGCGTTGTGAAAGATCGATGCTATCAAAAATCTCTGCAACGGAATATTTTAATGGCGCAAACACATTACGACGCCAATAATGTTCACTTTCATTATTCTCCACGCCTTCTTCTGCAGAATCAGACGCGCGTTGAATTTCATCTGCCACAATGGAAAGTTGCACTGAAAGACGCAATGCGGAAAATTCACGCTGACGAATGTAATAATCAGACACGCCAACACCTAATGGCGTTAAACGATAAATTGCCAAGCCTTCAGTAAATTCGCTACTAAAACGATTTAGCAAACGTTGTTTCACTAATTCATTAATTGCATTATTCGCTCGTGTTGCAATGGCATCGGTGGATTGCTCAAAAGCATTCATCGTGTGGCGGAAAATATCCACAAGATCGGCTTCTAACATTTCGCCGTCTAAACGTTCGTTGTTATAAATTGCAATCGCTAGTAGGAAAACCAAGCGTTCGGTAGGTAAATTCAAAGAAAACTCGCGATCTTTTGCCCAAGAGACGAGTTCAGGAATAGTTTGGGATGTTTCAATCATTGAATTGCAAAGCGTTAAAATTGAACAAAAAATTGGAAAGATTATACAGGATTTTTTACGGATCTTAAAAATCTTCTTTTGAATTGACCGCACTTTTCCTATTTTTCACGTATAATGTGCGCCTTTCATGAATAACTAAAGATAACAGAATGACCCAGTTAGCCCAACAAGAAAAAAAACAAAGCTATAATTTCAATAAATTACAAAAACGTCTTCGCCGTAATGTAGGCAACGCCATTGCAGATTTTGGGATGATTGAAGATGGCGATAAAGTCATGGTGTGTTTATCCGGAGGCAAAGACAGTTATACGCTTCTCGATATTTTGTTGAATTTACAGCAAAGTGCGCCGATAAAATTTGATATTGTTGCGGTAAACCTCGATCAAAAACAACCAGGGTTTCCAGAACACGTATTGCCTGAATATTTGGAAAGTATTGGCGTAAATTACAAAATTGTACAAGAAAATACTTACGGCATTGTGAAAGAAAAAATTCCAGAAGGAAAAACCACTTGTTCACTCTGCTCTCGCCTACGCCGTGGGATTTTATATCGTACTGCCACAGAACTTGGTGCAACCAAAATCGCTTTAGGGCACCACCGAGACGACATGTTAGCGACACTATTTTTAAATATGTTTTATGGCGGCAAAATGAAATCCATGCCACCTAAATTAATTTCTGACGATGGCAAACAAATTGTGATTCGTCCGCTTACTTACTGCAAAGAAAAAGACATTGAAAAATATGCTATCGCGAAAGAATTTCCGATTATTCCTTGTAATCTATGTGGCTCACAACCAAATCTTCAACGCCAAGTTGTAAAAGAAATGCTCAATACTTGGGATCGCCAATATCCTGGACGCTTAGAAACTATGTTCAGCGCAATGCAAAACATTACATTGTCACATATGAGTGATCCAAAATTATTTGATTTCAAAGGAATCAAACACGGACAAATGATTAATGGGATTGAAGGCGATACCGCATTTGATGAAGAACAAATCACGCCAATGCAATTTGAGGACGAAGATCAAACTGATTTTTCAAACAACGAAATGATTAACTTTAAAGAAGTGAATTAATATGTTGAATATCAATGGAATTGAAGTTGAAGTTGAAACTGACAAAGACGGTTATTTGCTTAATAGCCAACAATGGAACGAAGATGTCGCTCGCTCTATTGCGCAGTTAGAAAGTCTTGAATTAACAGATGCCCATTGGGAAGTGATTTATTTTGTGCGAGACTTTTATCAAGAATATAACACCTCCCCTGCCATCCGTATGTTGGTAAAAGCCATGGCGGAAAAGCTTGGTGCGGATAAAGGTAATAGCCGTTATTTGCAACGCTTATTTCCTGAAGGCCCTGCAAAACAAGCCACAAAATTAGCAGGTTTGCCGAAACCTGCAAAATGCCTATAAAAGTGCGGTCAATTTTCCAAAAATTTTTAAACACTTGTGTTTTTACTTATGACTTGTCTTTTTTAAGATAAGGAATAAAATACAAGCTCTTTTAAACCCTAACTAACAAAGAAATGTTATGAAAATTAGTGCAAGAAACCAATTAAAAGGTAAAGTTGTTTCAATCGAAAACGGTTCAGTAAATGCAATCGTTCACATTGATATCGGTGGCGGTAACGTGCTTTCTTCAACTGTGTCTTTAGCAGCAGTTAAAGAATTAAACTTAGAAGTTGGTAAAGAAGCATACGCAATCATCAAAGCAACTTCTGTAATGGTTGGGGTAGAATAATTTCTTCCATAAAACAGAATTGAATATAACCGCACTTTTAAAAGTGCGGTTTTTTTTATTTCTTTGATACCTATTTTAAGTCGAATTCCCCTTGTATTCATAAATTTTAAAAATATAATGATAATCATTCTTATTTCTATCTTTTATTTTAGGGAACTATACTATGTATCAAAAAAAGCCATTAATGTTGTTATTCTGCTCAACATTTGTCAGTCCATTTATTATGGGGCAAACTGTTGACACAACCAACAACCAACAACCAACAACCAACAACCAACAACCAACAACCAACAAAAATATATTGCCCGAAATTGTTGTGTATGGCGACAATAATAAATCGCTTTCTTCCGTTAAAACACTCTCTTCTGACGAGATAAGTAAAACGCCTACATCAAACGGTAACATCACTGATTATCTTCGTTCTAATCCCCATATTCGTTATGAAAATAGTGACCAAAATGGTTTTCAACGTGGAGAAATCAAGCCTGAAAATATTTCAATTAACGGTGCCGATCCAAATCAAACCGCCTACTTTGTTGATAATGTCAATATAAATAATGATCTTGCTATTGATAACAGTATTTTTGACGGTGCTATGCAAGTTGTTCCCGGAATTAGTCACACTCAAGCTTATTTTTTTGATGCGACTATGCTTTCTAAAGTGGAAGTACAAGATAGTAATATTTCTGCGAGCTTAGGGGGCTTTATGGGGGGTGCCGTTATTGCTAAAACGAAACAATATAGCGGCACTGATAGCATAAAACTTAAATATCGCACGACAAATTCCTCTTGGGCAAAAATGGAAGCTGGAGACTCAGTACAAAAAATACTTAAACAAGTAAGACCCGATGATTCTGGTGCGGCAGAGTTACAACCTAAATACAATAAACAAACATTCAATATTTTGGCTGAAAAAAGACTAAATGATAATTTAGGAATGGTTCTTGGCTATAGTCGCAGAACATCATCTATTGAACAAAATCGTTTAATTGGTTTTGATGAAAATGCCAATAACAAAGCGCAACTAGACAAACAAAATCATCAACGACTTTCCGATAATCTTTTATTAAATTTCAATTGGACACCGCAAGAAAAAGAACGTATTGAACTCGGTTTACGTTATTCAAATTATAAAGAACTGAAATATTTTAGGGAAAATATAGGTAACAATGTAAGCGATTATCATCAAGCATTGGGGACAACACTAGCTTGGGTGCATTCATTCAACTCTGGCGTTTGGACAAATACTTTAGCATACGATCGTTTTAAAGATAAGCGAAAATCATCCTCGAATAATGTTGAAACAACATCGGTGTTAGATGAAAATTATGATCCACTTTATAATTTCGAAAAAGGCGGATATGGTAATAGCCGTTTAACCCAAGATAATTTACATTTTTCAACTGAATATGTAATGGATCCTTTTTATTTAGCTTCTACCGAGCATTCTGTTTCTATTGGTGGAATTTATCAGGCAACTAAATACCAATTTTATCGCCCACAAGATGTTCATTCAAAAATAATATCATCTACTTTGAAAAATGGGACTATGGATAATTCACCTTTATCAGAAAGTACAACATCAAAAGGTCGCGTTAAAACCACCTATCAGAATATTGTGGCTTATGCTGAAGATTTAATTAAATGGCGTAAATTTGAGTTTCGACCAGGCATTCGCATTGAACGTGATGATTATTTAAAAAATAATAATATCGCCCCGCGCTTTGTTGCACGTTACCGTCCTTGGGATAATACAGGATTTACACTAGGTTTAAATCGTTATTACGGTCGTTCTTTTGCTTCTTTAAAATTAGCGAATGGTATTTTAAAGCTCAATAATGATCAAACACGCCAGCATCAAAACTTTTCATCCCTAAAAAGCCCTTATGCAGATGAATTAAGTTTAAGTTTTGACCAAAATATGGGTAATTTAGCACTCAAACTCGGTTATATTCATCGTGATAATAAAAATCGTATCATATTGAAACGAGAGCCTGTAAAGGGAATAAAGAAAAGTAGTTATATTAATGGACGTCCGTTTGGTGTTGATATTTATACTTTCCAACTTAACAATATAGAACCTTGGAAATTAGGTAAAACTTATTGGACTATGTCACTTGGTTTTGATTGGCTAAATACAAAACGAGCTGATGGCGAAGAATTTGATCTGAATAAACCTGTTTTTTTAGATGGTAAATTAATGACTTATCGTGAAATGTTACGACAAGTTAATAGTAACACCGAAGATTGGATTGCTCGTCTAGGTATTGATATGACGATACCAGATTACGATATTACTTGGTCAAATAAAGTGTATATGAAAGCACCAATTCGTCGTTATGATCCAATTAATGAAGATAACTATGACGACGATGCTCCTCCACGCTATCGTAGCTATCATTACGGCAGACATACACAATGGGACAGTAGTATCCGTTGGCAACCCACCATTCGGGGTAAGCATAGCGTTTATATGCAAGTAGATATTTTAAATGTACTTAATAAAACACGTAAAAATAAAGTCACTACTATTTCCATTAACGATGAATACGGTGTTTATACGCCTGGGCGTGAATTTTGGCTAGAAGTTGGCTATCAATTCTAATTTTTTTCAATGTATAGGGCTTGTGGGCTTTTGAAATATCCACCAGCCCTACTCTACGCTTATTTTATTTAGCGTAGAGTTTTCTTTTTTCTAGGTAAAAATAATGAAAAAAACAACCGCACTTTTTTTGCTTATCTTTTCACTAATTGCTTGTCAATCCTTGGAACTATCGCCCAATAGTGATTTACCTTTTGATCCAAATATTCAGCACGGTAAACTATCAAATGGTCTGCAATACTTTGTATTAAAAAATACTGAACCCAAAGAACGCGTTTATATTCGATTAGTAATTAATGCAGGCTCAATGCACGAAGATGATGATCAAAAAGGCATTGCCCATTTAGTTGAACATATGGCATTTAATGGCTCAAAGAAATATCCAGAAAATCAAATTATTAATGCGTTAGAAAAACTTGGAATGAAATTTGCACGAGATATTAATGCTTTCACCGATTTTGAAAATACAGTCTATACTTTAAATTTAGATAGCAACAATCAGCAAAAATTAGAATTGGCTTTTGATGTCATCAATGAATGGATGAATAATATTACTTTTTTGCCTAAAGATGTGGATGGCGAACGTGGTGTAGTACAAGAAGAATGGCGGAGACGTTTAAGCCCAATGCTACGTATTGGCAATAAGAAAAGTGCTATTGAAATGGCGGGTTCTCGTTATGTATTGCGTGATCCAATTGGAGATATGGATATTATTAAAACAATTTCAGCTAAACGCGTCGCTGATTTTTACCACAAATGGTATCGACCAGATAATATGTCAGTAATTATTGTAGGCGATATTGATACAAAACAAGTAGTAAAACTATTAAAACAAAACCTATCCAAAGAAAACCCAATTACTAAAACAACATTGGAAAAAATTGATTTTAATATTCCTCTTATCAACAAATGGCGATTAGATTCTATTTCTGAACAAGGCACAACAATTCCGAGTATTGAATTAAGTTTTTTTGAAAATGCAATTGAAACCAATACATTAGCGAGTTATAAACAAGAATTAATTCAGCAAATTACCACTCGATTGCTTAACTTACGTTTACAGCAATGGGAAAAGGAAACAGAAAATGGCGTAGATTCTGCAAATTTTTATCGTACTCATTTAGGTAAAGAAACACTACAAAGCATTTTTTCTCTCCAGCTTATAGATACACAATATTCAAAAACAATAGATAAATTATTTGCCTTTATTGCCAGTATAAAACAACAAGGTTTTACTCAAAATGAATTAAACGGCGAGATTAAACGCTTAACTCAACTCAATGAAAAACAATTAAATATTCGTTCTGGTAGTTTAAAAATTACCGATGATCTCATTACTTCTGTGGCAAATAAGCAAGTGGTATTGAGCGTAAATGATCGTTATGAACTCAATAAACGTTTTTTATCTCAAATTACATTAGCTGATTTACAACGCACGTTAAATCAAACCTTAGCATTAAAAGCAAAATTACTATTAATCACTCAACCTTTGCCACAAAAAGCCTTGCCTTTTGATGTAGTAGAAATAGAAACTCGTTGGAACAATGCAATGGAAATGCAACAACATCAATGGGATGAAAAAAAACAACTCGAAAAATTACCGCACTTAACATTTAACACAGGCTCACTTTCTCAAGAAAAATACTGGGATCGTGGCGATATTTATGAATTTCGTTTAAGTAATGGAAGTAAATTGATCTACCACTATAGTGACAAAACTCCAAATCAAGTACATTTTCGTGCTGTTACTCAAGGTGGTTTACGTTCTATCCCAGATAAGGACTATCACTTATTACGTGCTGCCGTTAGTGTAGTTGATGAAACAGGTGTTGGAGAACTTTCTCTTTCTGCGGTTAATCAAATTTTTTCGCGTGATCCATTGGTAATTGCAACTGTGATTGATGATGATAAACAAGGTTTTACTGGTGTATCTAAACCTAAAGATTTGGAAAATTTACTAACATTGTTCCGCTTAAAATTACGTTCTTCGCCTATATCCGATCTTGCCTTAGAAAAATATCGACGTGAAACCCGTGATTATTTCAAACAAATTGATTTAGAAACACAATTTATGCAAGCCGTTTCAAAACTACGCTTTCCAAATATTGAAACTGTCTATAGTCAAAAACAAGCACAGCAATTAGCATTTGATAAAAACCAATTAAGTAACGCTTATCAACGTTATATTTTAAATAAAACAGATTTTACCTATTTTATTATTGGCGATATTGAACTTAATCAAGTAAAGAAATTGGCAGAACGTTATTTAGCTTCAGTTGAATCAAAAACTCAGATACGTCACTTTGTCCCAACTATTATTCATACACCAACTCAATCATTTATTATGAATGGCTTGAAAGAACCGAGAGCTGATGTAGAAATATACCTTACCGCAGATAATACTTGGCGAGCGGAACAAAAATATTTATTCAATATTCTTGCGGATATTGTGCAAGAAAAATTACGCTTAATTCTACGTGAAAAAGTTTCTGGTATTTATTCTGTAAATAGTTGGTTTATGCAAGATGTTCATACACCACAAATTGAGGGAAAAATTGAATTTAGTTGCGACCCTAAGCGCGTAGAGGAACTTACGCATCTTACAAATCAGGTGCTAGATGATATTGTAAAAAATAGCATTGATGAAAATTTATTACGTAAAAAACTAGCGGAACAACATACTCAGATTCGACGTGAATTTGATTCTTTAGTTTCAATTGCTTCAATTATTGAAGAAAGTTACTGGCAACAAGATAATCCAGATGCTATTTATACCGATCAACATTTAGATCAGTTAGCGACAAAAGCCACAATAGATGCGTTGGCGCAAAAAGCTCTAAAAAAATCAGGCAGATTTGTCAGCGTATTAAAAGCAACTACTTATTAGAAAATAAATGAAATCTCAATAGATCTGAAAGAGATAAAAATAACGGCGATCGCTTAAACGATCACCGTTAAATTGAAATTACTATTTAAACAGTAAATTATATTGGTTATTTTTGAGAAGTATTACTCTTCATTCAATAACTTTAATTCACGGCTTCTTACTTGATTTTTCAAGATTTCCGCAAATTCTTCCACTGTAAATGAGCCTAAATCTGCACCTTTACGTGTACGTACAGCCACTTTGCCTTCTGCGATTTCTTTATCGCCACAAACGAGCATATAAGGCACGCGACGTAAAGTATGTTCACGGATTTTGAAGCCCACTTTTTCGTTACGTAAATCAGTTTTCACGCGTAAACCTACATCGGAAAGCTGTTTTGCGACTTTCTGTACATAGTCAGCTTGGCTATCAGTGATATTCATCACAACTGCTTGGGTTGGAGCTAACCACGCAGGGAAGAAACCAGCATATTCTTCAGTAATGATACCAATGAAACGCTCAATTGAGCCTAAAATCGCACGATGAATCATTACAGGGGTTTTACGGCTATTGTCTTCTGCTACATAAGTTGCATCTAAACGACCTGGTAACGCGAAGTCTAATTGAACAGTACCACATTGCCATTCACGACCTAAACAATCGCGTAGTGCGAACTCAATTTTTGGACCATAGAATGCGCCTTCGCCTTCTTGGATTTCATATTCCAAGCCGTTATGTGCTAATGCAGCTGCAAGACCTGCTTCCGCACGATCCCACATTTCATCTGAACCGATACGATTTTCAGGGCGAGTAGAAAGTTTTACTGCAATATTAGTGAAACCAAAGGTGCTATAAATGTCGTACACCATTTTGATACAGCTAGTTACTTCGCTCTCAATTTGATCTTCAGTACAGAAAATATGCGCATCATCTTGAGTAAAGCCACGCACACGCATTAAACCGTGTAAAGAACCTGATGGTTCATTACGATGGCAAGAACCAAATTCCGCCATACGGATTGGTAAATCACGGTAAGATTTTAAACCTTGATTAAAAATTTGAACGTGTCCTGGACAGTTCATTGGTTTAATTGCATATTCACGGTTTTCAGATTGAGTTGTGAACATTAAATCTGCGTAATTTTGCCAGTGACCTGTTTTTTCCCACAACACGCGATCCATCATAAATGGGCCTTTTACTTCTTGATAATCGTATTGTTTTAATTTAGTACGCACGAAAGTTTCAAGCTCACGGAAAATTGTCCAGCCATCATTGTGCCAGAATACCATACCTGGCGCTTCTTCTTGCATATGATATAAATCTAATGCTTTACCAATTTTACGATGATCACGTTTTGCCGCTTCTTCTAAGCGTGTTAAATATTCAGCAAGTTGTTTTTTATCCGCCCAAGCCGTACCATAGATACGTTGTAACATTTTGTTTTTGCTGTCGCCACGCCAGTACGCACCAGCGACTTTTTGTAATTTGAAATGCTGACAGAAACGCATATTTGGCACGTGTGGTCCACGGCACATATCAATATATTCTAAGTGATGATATAACGCAGGCGTTGCAGTACGTTCAATGTTTTCATCTAAAATTGCCATTTTGTATGGCTCGCCGCGTTTTTCAAAGGTATCACGCGCTTCTTGCCAAGTAACACGTTTTTTCACGACGTCATAATTGGTTTTTGCCAATTCCAACATACGTTTTTCGATTGTATCAATATCTTCTTGGGTTAAAGAGCGATCTAAATCTACATCATAATAGAAGCCATTTTCAATGGTTGGGCCAATTGCCATTTTTACATCTGGGAATAATTGTTTAATAGCGTGTCCAAGCAAGTGAGCGCAAGAATGGCGGATAATCTCTAAACCGTCTTCATCTTTTGCAGTAATAATTTCTAACGTTGCATCTTGCTCGATAATATCGCACGCATCGTGACGTTCTCCATTTACACGGCCTGCGATAGTGGCTTTAGCAAGACCCGCACCAATATCTTGTGCGACTTCAAGAACAGAAACAGGATTATCGAATTGACGTTGGGAACCGTCAGGTAAAGTAATAATTGGCATTGTTTTTTCCTTATACAGTGGTCACCCATACGAAAGGTGACGTGTTCGTTTAAAATTCTATAAAAATTAACCGCACTTTTGCCCTACTTGGCTTCATTCCTACCATTGAACGAGCGAAATTAGGCAAAAAATGCGTGGCGAATTCTATCACTTTCTTAAGGTATTGTTAAATAAATGCACATATTTTACAGAAAGGAAATAATGTTTTTCTGACTAGGGGCTTTATATCCTAAAAATAAAGGCTAGAATAACCGCACTTTTAAATACACTGTTAAGGAATAAAAATGAGCAACGTATTAGTATTAAAATCTAGCATTTCAGGAAATAACTCTCAGACTAATCAATTAGTTGATTACGCTGTCGAAAAATTACAAGGTAATAACATTATCGTACGCGATTTATCTCAACAACCGCTTCCATATTTTGATACCGCAGCTGCAATTGCTGTGCGTGGGGAACCAAAAACAATAGAAGAAAAACAACTTCTGGCGTTGTCTGATGAATTAATCGAAGAATTAAAAAACGCACAGACATTAATAATTGGTGCGCCAATGTATAATTTAAACATTCCAACACAATTAAAAAGCTATTTTGATTTTATCGCACGTCCGCGCGTTACTTTCCAATATACAGCAAAGGGTCCTGAAGGTTTGTTGAAAGGCAAAAAAGTCATTGTGTTATGTGCATTTGGTGGGTTGTATGATGAAGAAAATTTAGTAACACAATATATGAAATCAATTTTAGGTTTTATCGGTATCACAGATGTGCAATTTGTTTATGCACAAGGCATTGGATTGGGTGCTGAAGCCATTGAAAAAGCACAATCATCTGCGAAAAATAAAATTAATGAACTTATCACAAGCCTTTAATCTTCAGATAATCTAAAAAATTTATTACAAACAAAAAAGTGCGGTAATTTACCGCACTTTTCTTGTTATTTTTTTCGTTCAACCCATTTTCCGTTGGTGAAATCAACAATCCATTTAGTCGCTTTTCCCTCTTTTTCAGAAGTCACATATTGCTTTTTCTCTTTACGACTAAAACGAACAATCGCTTCGTTCCCTTCAGGATCTTTTTGTGGTGCATCCGCTAAATAAGCTAATTTTTCAGGTAAACGCTCGCGATATTGCACAAGTTCTGAGATTTTAACTGGGCGTGTTTCGCGGGATTTCGGGAAGTTATGGGCTGACATAAACACGCCACTTGCACCATCACGCAATACAAAGTACGCATCAGATTTTTCACATTTTAGCTCAGGGAAATGTACTGGCTCTTCTTTCGGTGGTGCAACTTCGCCATTTTTCAAAATTTTGCGCGTGTTATCACAATTTGTACATCCCATATACTTGCCAAAACGACCAAGTTTTAAATGCATATCTGCACCGCATTTATCACACTCAACAACAGGGCCATCATAACCTTTAATTTTGAATGAGCCTTCTTCAATTAAATATCCATCACAATTTGGATTATTACCACAAATATGGATTTTACGATGGGCATCGATTACATAACTGTCCATTGCCGTTCCACATTTTGTACAACGTTTACGATCCATTAATGCTTTAGTTTCTGAAGATTCATCTAAAACATTCAATAATTCCGCTTCAGGAATTAAATTAATCGTTGTTTTGCACCGTTCTTTTGGCGATAACGCATACCCAGTGCATCCTAAAAACACCCCTGTACTTGCCGTGCGAATTGCCATTTTTCTACCACAAGTTGGGCATTTAATATCGGTTTCCACAAGGCTATTTGGGCGCATACCGCCTTCAAGTTCATCTAATTCAGCTTTAGAAAGTTGGCTAGAAAAATCCTTGAAGAATTGATTCAATTCAGTTTTCCAATTTACTGAACCAGAGGCAATTTTATCTAAAGTATCTTCCATATTCGCGGTAAAATCGTAATTCATTAATTCCCCGAAAGATTCATTGAGGCGATCAGTTACAATTTCGCCCATTTTTTCTGCATAGAAACGACGATTTTCAGTACGAACATATCCACGTTCTTGAATAGTAGAAATAATTGCCGCATAGGTGGAAGGTCTGCCAATACCACGTTTTTCCAATTCTTTTACTAAAGCCGCTTCAGTAAAACGAGCAGGTGGTTTAGTAAAGTGTTGTGTTGGTTGCACTTCTTTTAAAGCAAGTTTTTCTGAAACAGCAACTACAGGCAATTCTTGATCTTCAGGATTTTTACCTATTTGTGGCAATACTTTTGTCCAACCATCAAAACGTAAAATTCTGCCTTTTGCTTTTAAGGTATAATCGCCTGCTGAAACAGTCAATGTACTACTATCATATTGTGCTGGTGGCATTTGACAGGCTAAGAATTGACGCCAAATTAAATCATAAAGACGTACTGCATCTTTTTCCATTCCCTCTAAGGATTCAGGCAATGCGCGAATATCTGAGGGGCGAATAGCCTCATGCGCCTCTTGCGCATTTTCTTTACTAGAATAGAAATTTGGTTTTTCTGGTAAATATTGCGCCCCAAAATGATTTTCAATATAGCTACGTGCCATATTTAGCGCATCTTGACTTAAATTGGTTGAGTCCGTACGCATATAAGTAATATAACCTGCTTCATATAAACGTTGGGCTAACATCATTGTCTTCTTAACGCCAAATCCTAAACGAGTACTTGCCGTTTGTTGAAGTGTTGATGTAATAAATGGCGCACGAGGGCGAGAACTTGTTGGCTTAGTGTCTAAATTTGTGACAACGTAATCAGAAACATTAAGAAAATCTACCGCACTTTGTGCCTCTTTTTGATTCTTTGGATCAAATTTCTTGCCTTTATAATCCGTGACATCCAAACGTATGGCTTGTTTATTTTGATTGTTCGTAAGGACGGCAACTTCCCAATATTCTTCAGGCTGGAACGCTTTAATTTCACGCTCGCGTTCTACTAATAATTTAACCGCAACCGATTGAACTCGACCAGCAGAAAGCCCGCGCGCAACTTTTTTCCAAAGTAACGGAGACACCATAAAGCCCACTACTCTATCTAAAAAACGACGAGTTTGTTGGGCATTAACGCGGTCCATATTTAATTGTTCAGGCTTTTCAAAAGCTTGTTTTATTGCATTTTTAGTGATTTCGTTAAACACCACGCGACTAAAACGATCATCATCTCCACCAATCACTTCACGTAAATGCCATGCAATCGCTTCCCCTTCTCTATCCAAGTCGGTTGCGAGATAAATATGATCTGCTTTTTTAGCAAGCGATTTTAATTCGGAAACTACTTTTTCTTTCCCTGGCAAAATCTGATAATTTGCTTTCCAATCGTGATAAGGATCAATCCCCATACGTTTAACTAAGGCGTTACGTTCCTTTTCTGCTTTAATTTTTGCTTTTTCTTCGGCATCCATACCTTTAGTTGAAATTGGTTTAGCTTTTTCGCCTGTACTAGAACCTACAGTTGGTAAATCACGAATATGTCCGACGCTCGATTTAACCACATATTGGCTACCTAAATACTTATTAATAGTTTTTGCTTTTGCTGGCGACTCCACAATCACTAAGGATTTACTCATTTGATTACCTAATATTACTAGAATTTTATAAAATTGCGGGTATAGTGCAAAGTTATGTAGGCAAAATCAAGCATTTTTTCAAAAAAGGTCTATAAATGGATAAACTCAATGCGATTTCTATTTTCTGTAAAATCATTGAAACCCAAAGTTTTACATTGGCAGCAAAGCAGCAAAATATTTCTGTAGCGATGGCAAGTAAATTAGTTTCACAATTAGAAGAACATTTAAAAATACGATTATTACAACGTACCACCAGAAAAATTATGCCTACCGAAGCAGGAATGATGTATTACCAACGCTGCCAAGGCATTTTGCTTGATTTAGATGAAGCAGATTCCAGCATTACTCAGCTTACCAGTTCATTACAAGGAAATTTACTGATTTCTGTTCCTCGGGATTTTGGTTTACTTTTTATTGCACCAAATTTACCCACTTTTATGGCTAAGCATCCTCATTTGCATATTGAAGTCGAATTTAATGATAAGAAAATCGATTTATTATCCGAAAGCTATGATCTTGCTCTTCGTATTGGTTATATGGAAGATAGCTCGTTGGTTTCACGTAAAATAGGAACTACTACTGTTCATTTTGTAGCATCGCCTAATTATCTTGAAGCGAATGGTATTCCACAAACGCCTGATGATTTAGAACATCATAATGGCTTACTTTATAAAAATTCAATGAATCAGGTAAATTGGGTTGGTTCACGGATAAATCAAACCCAACGTTTCAAAATCCAATCCAAAGTGGTAAGCAATAGCGGTTTTGCCTTATTAAATATGGCAAAAGCGGGATTGGGTATTGCTAATTTACCAAAATTTATTTTAGGTAGCGCCTTTGAAAAAGGCGAGCTTATCGAATTATTGCCAGAATATAAGCAACAAAAATTAGAAATTCATGTGCTCTATCCAAACAGAAGACATTTGCCAATAAAAGTACGGGCATTTATTGAATTTTTATCTGGATTGGGCTTGTGTTCAGAAATTTTGGAATATCCTGAAGATAGTCACTAAATACCATAAAAAAATACCGCACTTAAGCAACCCAAAGTGCGGTTATTTTTATACGTGTTTTTTTATAATGCTTTTAAGATGTCTTCAACACGATCTTTTGCATCACCAAAGAGCATTTGCGTATTCTCTTTGAAGAATAATGGATTTTGTACGCCTGCATAACCTACAGCCATTGAACGTTTGAACACAATCACATTTTGTGCTTTCCATACTTCTAACACTGGCATTCCTGCGATTGGGCTATTTGGATCTTCCATCGCAGCTGGGTTTACCGTATCGTTCGCACCGATAACCAATACCACATCGGTATCAGCGAAATCGTCGTTGATTTCATCCATTTCAAGTACCACATCGTAAGGCACTTTTGCTTCGGCTAACAGCACGTTCATATGACCGGGTAAACGTCCTGCAACAGGATGAATACCAAAACGAACGTTCACACCACGTTCACGCAATTTTGCCGTAATATCAGCGACTGGATATTGTGCTTGTGCCACAGCCATACCATATCCTGGCGTGATAATTACAGAACTTGCATTTTTCAACAATTCAGCCACTTCTTCTGCCGTAGTTTCACGGTGTTCGCCTTGTTCTTCGCTTGAAGAAACTTGAACATCGTTACCAAAACCACCCGCAATTACGCTCACAAATGAACGATTCATTGCTTTACACATAATATAAGAAAGAATTGCACCAGAAGAACCAACAAGCGCACCTGTAACGATGAGCAAATCATTATTCAACATAAAACCTGCTGCAGCCGCTGCCCAACCTGAATAAGAGTTAAGCATTGATACCACAACTGGCATATCTGCCCCACCGATTGATGCCACTAAGTGCCATCCAAATGCAAGCGCAATCGCTGTCATTAATAACACAGGGAAAATGCTTTCTGGATTATTCAAGAATGCAACCATCAATAATGCAGATACCACAAGTGCGGCTAAATTTAATTTATGGCGATGCGGTAACATTAATGCTTTTGAATTAATTTTTCCGCTCAATTTACCAAATGCGACAACTGAACCAGTGAAAGTTACTGCACCGATAAAGATACCTAAAAATACTTCGACATTATGAATATTCGTTAATACCGCTTGCTCTGCCACAAATGCGGCTTGTGCTGCTGCATCTAATCCTTCAGGCATTAATGCCTCATGGTGTAAACCATAGCTATTAAAGCCTACGAGTACAGCCGCTAAACCGACAAAACTGTGAAGAATCGCCACAAGTTCTGGCATTTCAGTCATTTCTACTTTTAATGCACGTTGAACACCGATTGCACCACCGATGATCATTGCAATAATGATCCAAAATGTTCCTTCAGAATGAGGTCCAAAAATGGTTGCGATAAGGGCAATTGTCATACCAACAATACCGAACCAACAACCCGCTTTAGCAGTTTCATGTTTAGAAAGTCCTGCCAAGCTCATAATGAAAAGTAATGCTGCTAAAATATACGCAGCCTGTACTAAACCTTCAGACATTGTGCGCTCCTTAACCTTTTCTAAACATTGCTAACATACGTTGTGTGACACGGAAACCACCAAAAATATTGATGCTTGCCACCAAAATCGCCACAAAAGCTAACGCATCGATAAATAGATTGCCTGTTGGCTGACGAATTTGTAATAACGCCCCAACAATAATAATGCCTGAAATTGCATTTGTTACTGCCATTAATGGTGTGTGAAGTGCATGGCTAACATTCCAAACCACGTAATAACCCACCACGCAAGCTAAAACAAATACAGTGAAATGTGATAAAAATGCAGCTGGTGCTACAGAAGCTAACCAAAGGAATAACACACCAACACCTGCCATCACACCATATTTCATACGAGGATCTGTTGGTTTAGATTCTTTTTTCTCTGCCACTGGTGCAGCTTTGGTCTCTTGTTTTGGTTGTGCAGACACTTGAATTTGTGCTGGTGGAATTTCTTCTCCATCACGAACAACGGTTACACCGCGAAGAACCACATCTTCAAAATCAATATTGATATTGCCATCTTTCTCTTTACACAAAAGTTTTAATAAATTGACTAAGTTTGTGCCATAAAGTTGAGACGATTGCGTTGGTAAACGGCTTGGAAAATCTGTATAACCAATCACTTTCACTTGGTTTTCAGTTGTAACAACTTTCCCTGCTTGCGTATATTCACAGTTACCACCAGTTGCAGCGGCTAAATCCACAATTACCGAACCTGGTTTCATTGAATCCACCATTTCTTTGGTAATCAAACGAGGTGCTGGTTTACCTGGAATGGCTGCCGTAGTAATAATAATATCGACTTCTTTAGCTTGTTCTGCGTAAAGCTCCATCGCACGACGGTTAAATTCTTCCGACATCACTTTCGCATAACCATCACCACTGCCGCCTTCTTCTTTGAAATCAATTTCTAAGAAGCTCGCACCCATACTCTGAACTTGCTCTTTCACTTCAGGACGAGAGTCAAAAGCACGAACAATCGCCCCAAGGCTATTTGCCGCACCAATTGCCGCCAAACCAGCTACACCAGCACCAATTACCAACACTTTTGCTGGTGGAACTTTACCAGCAGCAGTAATTTGTCCAGTAAAAAAACTACCAAATTCATGCGCAGCTTCAATGACAGCACGATAACCAGAAATATTCGCCATAGAAGAAAGTGCATCCAATGCTTGCGCACGAGAAATACGAGGCACTGCATCCATGGCTAACACATTAATTTTCTTCGCTGTGAGTTTTTCCATTAACTCAGGATTTTGCATACGCCAAATAAAGCTCACAAGCGTTGCGCCTTCCTTCATTTGAGCGATTTCTTCATCTGTCGGTGCATTTACTTTGAAGATAATATCCGATTGCCAAATTTCAGCCGACGAACCGATCTTCGCGCCTGCCTCTAAAAATGCTTGATCTTCAAAACTAGCTTTAAAACCTGCATCGTGTTCCACGATCACGTCAAAGCCCAATTTCAATATTTGTTGAACCGTTTTCGGCGTTGCCGCCACACGGTTCTCATTCTCAAGCAGCTCTCTAGGTACACCAATTAACATACTGTTTCCCTCTGATTGATGATTGGGTTGATGAGATTAATGAACAAACTTTCGTCTATTCATCGTTAAAATGACAAAAAGTCAAACAGATACAACTGTATCATTGATTGAATGAAAATAGGTAACGTTTTTAAGTGGTTTTACAAGATATTGTGATAGGGATCACGAAAAATCTCTATTTATAATTTTCTATAAAAAATCAAAAAATAATAGATCTATATATCCTAAGTAATAATATTAGACACTGTAGTGGATTAACATCAATACCAAGCCACAAAAAAGAAAATGACACATTATAAATAAAAAATGCTTGAAAAATCTTATTAAATTTTTGTTGCTAAAGTTAGCTCAAGAACTACTGCAGATTTGCTTAATATTCAACCTAATACATACAGCAATTCTGTTTTATCCAAATTAGCTTTTTATTGAGTGCTATTTAGTACTTGAAGCTCACGGACTTGACAGCATTAAGATTAATGAAAATTACCTAAAGGAAAAAAGACATATAAACAACATAGGAAATTTTTAGAATTAAGGTAAAGCTTGTACTCTCAAAAATATAATGGAATTGATCTAAAATACTTTTCTTTATTCTTAAAGGATATGGATTTAAGCTTAATTTGGGTATATGGAAGGGCAATTGAAAATACTGAAAAATGATGCAAGATTTAGAACCGATCTACTATAGTCCAAAAATAAATTTATCCAAATTAATCTTGTACCTTGCCATTCTTGCTATTCTTTTTTATCCTATGCTCCAATTTTGGAGGCTATTATGAAATTTAAAAATATTCTCGTTGTACTTAATCCCAGTAATGAAAAACAGTACGCCCTAGCTCGTGCAGTGCGTTTAGTTGAAGAACAAAAAAATGAAACTAAGGTAAAAATCACCGCACTTTTATCAGTCTATGATTTATCTTATGAAATGTCAGCTTTACTTTCTTCTGAAGAACGTTCAGAAATGCATCAACAAGTAATAGAAAAACACCGTCACGCTGTTCAATATTACTTAGATAAATATGCAAATCCAGAAATTGAATTACAATCTCATATTGTGTGGAATAGTAATGAAGCTGATGCAATTAACGAAGAAGTAGAAAATAATAATTACGATCTAGTCGTAAAATATACCAAAGACGAAGAAAAACTTACGTCTCTAATCTTTACTCCCATTGATTGGCAACTTCTTCGTAAATGCCCTATTCCTGTCTTAATGGTTCGTGATGGCGATTGGAAACATCAACGCCGTATTCTTGTGGCTGTTAATGTATCTGGAGAGCAAGAATATCAAGATGAATTTAATCAAGAGCTGGTAGAAACTGGTATTTCACTCGCGGAAAATCTAAATCGTGGTAATGTCCATTTGGTGGCAGCCTACCCTTCCGCGCCAATTAATATGGCGATTGATTTGCCTGAATTTAATACTTCAGGTTATGAAAACGGTATTCGAGGTCAGCATCTCATTAATATGAAAGCGTTACGTCAGAAGTTTGGGATTGATGAAGATCATACTCACGTACGTGAAGGTTTCCCAGAGGAAGTTATTCCTGAAGTGGCGAAAGAAATTGAAGCTGAATTAGTGATTTTAGGCACAGTGGGACGCACAGGTTTATCTGCCGCATTATTAGGCAATACTGCAGAACATGTAATTAGTAAATTAAGTTGTAATTTATTAGGCATTAAACCATCGAAAAAAGACGATTAAAACATTTTCCTCAATTTATAAGACGCCCTAAATATTTTGTATTTAGGGCATTTTTATACTATTTCTTATGGTATTTTTCATTTTGTGATCTCGATCACAAATCTTAAAATTTTATTTAAATAGCTATTTAAATGATAGCTATTTTCATTTAGTATTTTGCACTCATTTTTTAACTCCCCCATTCTTATTAAGGAAATATATGAAAAAGACATTAATTACAAGCTTATTGGTTTTATCTGGCATAGCACAAGCTCACGAAGTTTGGGTTCAAGCACCGACGAAATTAGCATCAGGTTCTGTATTAAAAGCAGAATTAGCTTATGGGGATTACCCTTATGTAGAAAAAATTCCTGAAGCACGTTTAAAAATTTTTGCACCAATGGAAATTATTCATCAAAATGGAGAAAAACAAACCTTAATCCAAAAAGGCGAAAACTATCAATATCAATCAGAGAACGCATTGTCTGATGGTTCTTATTGGATAACAGCCACTTATAAACCAACATTTTGGTCACAAAATGCTGAAGGTTGGAAAATGGATAATTTGAAAGGATTAGAAAACCCAACTTATTGCGAACAAACTCAAATGTTTGGCAAAAGTCTCGTTACCGTTGGTAAAAAACCATTAAATGCAGAAATGGCAATGACAAGAGTTGGTTTACCGCTAGAAATTGTTCCTTTGCGTGATCCAAGCAAAGCGAAATCAGGCGAACCGTTCCCTGTTCAAATTTTCTACCAAGATCAACCATTAGCAGGCGAAACTGTCATCGCAACCGCTGATACTATTATCGTGAAAGATCTTGAAGCAAGTACAGGTCATCGTGAACCACAAGGTTTTTCAGGTAAAACAGATAGTCAAGGACGTGTGAATATCATTCCATTAATTGATGGAATTTGGAAAATTAAAGTTATTCATAAAACACCATTTGCAGATCAACAAACTTGTCAGCAATCTGCAAGCTATAGCACATTAATTTTACCGGTTGGTAAAGGATTAGCTAAATTACCACCAAAACCAGAACACCATCATCATTAACCTTGAAAGTGCGGTGGAATTTCACCGCACTTTTGCATCCTAATTAAATAAAAAATACAGAAATAGTCTGCCTAAATCCTAAGTTATTCATCTGCATATCCAGATTTTGGCAAGGGTTTCCCATCTAAATATGCCAAATTATCTTTAAGTCTTAACCGACCTTCGGTAAACCATTTAATCACAAGCGGATAAATTTGATATTCTTGCTCACGGGTTCTAGCTTCCACTTCTTCTATGCTATCTTCGGGGAAGATTGGCACTTTTGCTTGTAAGACAATCGCACCACCATCTACTTCTTCATTGACAAAATGGACGGTTGTGCCGTGTTCATTGTCGCCTGCTTCAAGCGCACGTTGGTAGGTGTTTAAGCCTGCGTATTTAGGAAGAAGAGAAGGATGGATATTTAAAATTTTCCCTGCAAAACGTTGAGTAAATTTTGGGGTAAGAATTTTCATATAACCAGCAAGGACGATCAAATCTACTGCTAGGCTTTGCAAATAATCGCCAATGGCATCGTCCATTTCGAGGTTATTGGCAAAATTTTTGCGAAGAAAGACCGCTTGCGGAATCTGTGCTTGTTTGGCTCGAACTAATCCGTAAGCATCAGCTTTGTTACTTACCACACAAGCAATTTTGGCGGGAATATCGCCTGAATGGCAGGCATCAATAATAGTTTGTAAATTCGTTCCTTGACCAGAAATAAGGACGGCAATTTTTTTCATTTTCTTCCTTATAGAAATCAGCTTAAAAGGGCTGAATTGAAATTTAAGATTTTATTATTGAATCTCAACCTGTGCTTCGTCTTCGCCAAGAGGTGCAATTTTGCCTATAACCCACGCTTTTTCGCCCGCTTGTTCAAGCAATGCGATAGCGGTTTCAACCTCTTTTTCTGGTAATGCAATTACCATACCTACGCCACAGTTAAAAGTGCGGTACATTTCATAACGACTAATATTGCCTTTTTCTTGTAACCAGTTGAAGATCGCAGGCCATTGCCAGCTTGATTCATCAATCACTGCTTTGGTGTTGTCAGGTAATACACGCGGGATATTTTCCCAGAAACCGCCGCCTGTTAAGTGAGCAATGGCGTGAACTTCGGTCTGCTTGATCAGCTGTAAAATCGATTTTACATAGATTTTGGTTGGTGCTAAAAGGTGTTCGCTAAGCGGTTTGCTTTCTAATAAATCCGCTGGATTTGCACCGCTCACTTCAAGCACTTTGCGAATAAGTGAATAGCCGTTTGAGTGAGCACCACTTGAGCCGAGTGCGATAAGCGTGTCGCCCGTTTTTACTGCTGTGCCGTCAATAATCTCTGATTTTTCTACCACGCCCACGCAGAAACCTGCCAAATCATAGTCGCCTTCGTGGTACATTCCAGGCATTTCAGCAGTTTCGCCACCGACTAACGCACAGCCAGACATTTCGCAACCGTCAGCAATACCTTTGATCACATTTGCTGCCACATCAACGTCTAATTTACCTGTTGCATAGTAATCTAAGAAGAAAAGCGGTTCTGCCCCTTGTACGATTAAGTCGTTTACACACATTGCCACTAAATCCTGACCAATGGTATCGTGTTTTTTCAAGTCAATCGCCAGGCGTAATTTTGTGCCCACGCCATCTGTACCAGAAACTAAAATTGGCTCTTTATATTTAGTTGGTAAAGCACATAATGCACCGAAACCACCCAATCTGCCCAAGACTTCAGAGCGGCGAGTGCGTTTTACATCGCCTTTGATACGTTCGACTAATTCATTCCCAGCGTGAATATCTACGCCAGCATCTTTGTAGCTAAGTTGTGTGTTGCTCACGATTAACCTCAATCAGTAGAAATAAAAATTAGGCAGATTATATCATTAAGCAAACGTTTGCGGTATTGTTAAATTAATTCATTTAATGGCATTTTTAAAATTAAAATGAAATTGCTTGCAATCAAAATCCATTTGTACTACTTTAATAGTACAAATAAGCTCAGGATTTAGGAGAAAAAATGAAAACCACAACCGCATTAGTTACAGGCGCAACTGCAGGCTTTGGCTTGGCAATCTGTAAAAAATTGATCGAAGCTGGCTATAAAGTAATTGGCACGGGCAGACGTGCAGATCGATTAGCAGAAATCCATTCACAATTAGGCAATAATTTTCTACCGCTTGCCTTTGACATTCGTGATGAACAAGCCACAATTAACGCTCTAAGCACCCTTCCTGAAGGTTGGCAAGCGGTCGATTTATTAGTGAATAATGCAGGTTTAGCCTTGGGATTAGAGCCAGCACATAAAGCGGATTTACAAGATTGGTATCAGATGATCGATACCAACATCAAAGGATTGGTTACTATCACTCGCCTTGTGTTGCCAAATATGGTGACTCGTAATCACGGGCAGATTATCAATTTGAGTTCAATTGCAGGTACTTATCCTTATGCTGGCAGTAATGTATATGGTGGAAGTAAAGCTTTTGTCACACAATTTAGCTTAAATTTACGAGCCGATCTGGCAGGCACAAAAATTCGAGTAAGCAATGTTGAACCCGGTTTATGTGGCGGTACGGAGTTCTCTAATGTGCGTTTTCACGGCGATGATGAAAGAGCGGCAAAAGTGTATGAAAACGTGCAATCGGTTCAGCCTGAAGATATTGCTAACATTGTATTATGGCTTCATCAACAACCTGAACACGTG
The DNA here is from genome assembly GCF_049821985.1 of Haemophilus sp. HN_Hi10. Taxonomy (NCBI): domain Bacteria; kingdom Pseudomonadati; phylum Pseudomonadota; class Gammaproteobacteria; order Pasteurellales; family Pasteurellaceae; genus Haemophilus; species Haemophilus sp. HN_Hi10. The sequence goes on from NZ_CP187495.1 coordinate 1,351,765, forward strand.
AACATTAATCGCATTGAAGTAATGCCAACCGCACAATCATTTGCGGGAATGAGCGTTGCAAAAGATAACTAAAAAATAATAGGAAAAAAATATGTCAGACACACTTCTTAACCCTTATTTTGGCGAATTTGGCGGAATGTATGTACCCGAAATTTTAGTGCCTGTTTTAAAGCAATTAGAACAAGCCTTTGTGGAGGCTCAAAATGATCCTACATTCCAAGCAGAATTTGCCGATTTACTCAAAAATTATGCAGGCAGACCGACCGCACTTACCCTTTGTCGTAACTTAACCAAAGGTACAAAAACTAAACTTTATCTTAAACGTGAAGATTTATTACATGGGGGTGCCCATAAAACTAACCAAGTATTAGGGCAAATTTTGCTTGCTAAACGTATGGGCAAAACGCGTATTATTGCCGAAACTGGTGCAGGTCAGCACGGTGTTGCGACCGCCCTAGCTTGTGCCATGTTAGATATGCCGTGCCGTGTTTATATGGGCGCAAAAGATGTTGAACGCCAATCGCCAAATGTGTTCCGTATGCGTTTGATGGGTGCGGAAGTGATTCCTGTACAAAAAGGCTCTTGCTCTTTAAAAGACGCTTGTTGTGAAGCAATGCGTGATTGGTCAGCAAACTATGAAACCACTCATTATTTACTTGGCACCGCGGCAGGCCCCCATCCATTCCCGACTATCGTGCGTGAATTTCAAAAAATGATTGGGATTGAGACGAAACGTCAAATTCTCGAACGGGAAGCTCGTTTACCTGATGCAGTGATTGCTGCTGTTGGTGGTGGCTCGAATGCAATTGGTATGTTTGCGGATTTCATTGAAGAAACCGCTGTGAAACTCATCGGCGTAGAACCTGCGGGTAAAGGTATTGAAAGCGGTGAACATGGCGCACCGCTCAAGCACGGCACAACAGGCATCTACTTCGGAATGAAATCGCCAATTATGCAAGATAAAGATGGACAAATTGAGGAATCCTATTCCATTTCTGCAGGGTTAGATTTTCCCTCTGTTGGGCCACAACATGCTTATTTAAATGCGATTGGTCGTGCTGATTATGTATCGATTACCGATGAAGAAGCCCTCAACGCATTCCAAGAATTAGCAAAACACGAAGGCATTATTCCTGCATTAGAAAGCTCACACGCCTTGGCTTATGCCTTGAAATTGATTAAACAAAATCCTGAAAAAGAACAACTTTTAGTGGTTAATCTTTCAGGACGAGGCGATAAAGATATTTTTACCGTTGATAAAATTTTAAATGGAGGAACGAACTAATGAGCCGTTTTGAAACGCAATTTGCGACACTTAACGTAAAAAATGAAGGTGCTTTCGTGCCGTTCGTTACCCTTTGCGACCCTACTTTCGACCGCTCTTTTAAGATCATTTGCACACTTGTCGATAACGGTGCGGATGCTTTAGAACTCGGTTTTCCTTTTTCCGATCCACTCCTTGATGGCCCAGTTATTCAATCGGCGAATAATCGTGCTTTAACTGCAGGTCATAGCAGTGAAGATAGCTTTAAACTATTGGAAAAAGTGCGGTCAAAATATCCAGAGATTCCGATTAGTTTATTACTTTGTGCCAATTTAATTTTTGCCAAAGGTCTAGATGCTTTTTATCAACGTTGCGCAGAAGTCGGTGTTGATGCTGTACTTGTAGCAGATATTCCGTTACTCGCAAAAGAAGATTATGTACAAGCGGCTAAAAAACACGGCATTCAACCCGTCTTTATTTGCCCACCAAATGCGGACGAGAAAACGATCCAAGGTGTAGCGGAAAATAGCGAAGGCTATACTTATTTAGTTTCTCGTGCTGGCGTAACCAGCGCTGAAAATCAAGCTCACGCAGCAAATTTGGACACCCTTGTAGAACAGCTTAAAGCCCATAATGCCCCACCAATTTTACAAGGCTTTGGCATTGCTCAACCAGAGCAAGTTAAAGAAGCGTTGTCTTTGGGTGCTGCGGGTGCAATTTCAGGTTCGGCAACAGTAAAAATTATTGAGCGAAATTTAGATAATCATGAGCAATGTTTAGTTGAATTAGCTGAATTTGTTCAAGCAATGAAAGCAGCAACAAAATAAGCAAAAAAGAACCCGCACTTGTGGTGGGTTTCTTTTATCTACCGAGAAAATTAAAAATTTAATACTTTATCGGCTTCCATCGTCCAGTCTGCCAGCTCTGCTAACGTGCCGATTTCCACACCGTCCGCCAACGGTAATTCAGTGATACCACGAGCATTTGTACAGGTTTTACAAAGTTTAATTGTCGCCCTTTGCGCTGTTAAAATTTCCAACATTTGTTGTAAATGATACCCTTCTGCTGGATTTTGTTTTGCTAAACCGCCAGTTACCGCATCAGACATTAAAAATACTTTTAAATTAACCGCACTTTTATGTTGCTCTTGCAACTGTAACGCCAAACGTAATGCACTAAAAAAATGCTCGTCACCATAAGGGGATGAATGGATAATAAATAGAATATTTTGCATACTCTTCTCTTTAATTTCCTTGGTATTAATAACCTTGCTGATAAATTCCTTCCAACAATTTCACTGAAAGTAAGGCGAGATTAAAGCGTTGTTCATCTGCCACAGACCAAAATTCTACGCCATTTTCTACCGCACTTATTTGACTTAAATGAAGTTTTACTGATTCTTCGCCATTTTCTTGTTCTCCATTAAGAACAGGCGTAATTAAGTCTTCTTCTAAAGCGATAAGATCACTATTTTGAGGCTGATAGTCGAAATCATAGTCTGAAAGTGCGGTAACTTTTTGTGCCAATCCATAAAATACAGGCACTTGGATTGAGTGGAATGTAGCACGATCTAATTGAGGAAAAATTCGTTGTAATTGAGTGGATAAATTAGATGTTTGATGCGGATAAACATCAAATGCTAATCTAGTTTTTCCTTCATCTAATGGAATACCATTTAATAAACGGGCTGTTTGTCCCGCAAGTTTCGTCACGGTTTCTGCATCCGTATAAGAAGCCGGCAATAAAGAGGTGACAAACACTTGATTGAGATTAGTCTCTTGTAAAATCGGGGCAAGCGTTAAGGCAAGTTGGCTTACTTGTGGATCAGGCAAGCTAACAATGTTACGTTGTCTCAGTTCAAATAATTGTGATTCATTTACGGTTGGAACAACAACTGGCACATCTGAAAGTGCACTACAAACGCCTAACATATCAATGACAATACAGCCCTGCTCTGCTGCTTGCGCAATATGGGAAACTTGCTCAAGTTTTCCAGCAAAAAAGACATAATTAAAATCAACCCATTCAACTTCATTTGGAGAAAGCTGTTCAACGCCTTTATTGCGAAAACGAATATTTTGTTCTTCTTCAAAAGGTATCATTTCAACAATAGAAACGTTACTAATTTCAAGCTCACTTTGTTCTAAACGCTCTACAATTTTTTCACTTAATTCAAATTCTGCTGCTATCGCAATATTTAAGGTTGCGTCCATTTTTCTCTCCGCTGTAAAATAATCGGCATTATTTTACACCAAAACCAGGAACGAAATAATGACACCTGCAATTGATTTACTTAAAAAACAAAAAATTCCTTTTACCTTGCACACTTATGATCATGATCCAAACAATCAACATTTTGGTGATGAAGCCGCAGAAAAATTAGGCATTGATCCTAACCGCTCTTTTAAAACCTTACTTGTGGCGGAAAATGGCGATCAGAAAAAACTCGCTTGTTTTGTGCTTGCAACGGCCAATATGCTGAATTTAAAGAAAGCGGCAAAATCTATCGGTGTGAAAAAAGTCGAAATGGCAGATAAAGATGCGGCGCAAAAAAGTACAGGTTATCTTGTGGGGGGAATTAGCCCGCTCGGTCAAAAGAAACGCGTTAAAACCGTGATAAATTCAACCGCACTTGAGTTTCAAACGATTTATGTTTCAGGCGGAAAACGGGGGCTAAGCGTAGAAATTGCGCCACAAGATTTAGCAAAAGTATTAGGTGCAGAATTTACTGATATCGTTGATGAATAAGTGATTAATTTACAAATTTAAAGGCGGATTTATTCCGCCTTTTGACTACTTTAACTCTTCCAATAATTTACCCAATCCACTCTGGCGTCTCACTGTTTGGCGAATTGCTGTTTTCCATATTTTTTCATCGGCAAATACAGTGAGTTCTTTTTTTGCACGAGTCACGCCCGTGAAAACTAATTCTCGCGACAATACTGGATTCACTTCTGTTGGAAGCACCATGACGGTATGTTCAAATTCGGAACCTTGAGATTTATGAATCGTCATCATAAAAGCAGGTTCATGTGCTGGAATTCGACTTGTCAGCACTTCTCGATTGCCAAACCATACTTTACCATTTGCCAAGCAAAGTCCAATATCGCCGTTATAAAGGCGAACATTATGATCGTTTTCAGTAATCATAATTGGCTTGCCGATATACCAATCTTGTTCATTACGGAACCAGAGCAATTTTTCCTCTCGCAACGCTAATGCAATTTCTTTATTGAGATTTTCAACTCCTAAATTGTTATTACGAAGTGCGGTTAAAAATCTCACAGAATTAAATTGCGCTTGAATAGCCTCGGCATAGGAAATGCCTTGTTCATTTTTAGCGTTAGGATCAATTTTTTGTTTACGTAAATCGTCCAACATTTTTAAGAAAGTGCGGTAATTTTCCACCGCACTTTTCACCACTTGATTCACCGCATTGCTTTCATCATTTAAGGCATTAAAGTGCAATTCTTGCGGATAATGTTCAAATAACCCAAGGCTATCGTCTGCTTTACCTTTTTGAATGAATTCAGCCAACTTGCCAATACCTGAATCTTTATCAAAACGACGGCTTTCTGTTAGATGGCATAAACAATCTCGTATTGGATTTGAACAATCAGAACCTTCCACTTTATAGCCTGTTGTCACTTGTAAATACGCAGCTTGTTCATGACTATAAGGTTGAGTAACAAATTGAGCTAATTCTCCCAATACTGCCCCCGCCTCAACAGAGGCTAATTGCGCCTGATCGCCTAATAAAATTAATCGAGTTTCAGGCTTTAAGGCATTGATAAGTTTTGCCATCATCGGCAAATCAATCATTGATGTTTCATCGACAACTAACACATCTAACTGCAAAGGATTATGACTGTTATAGCGCGTGTAATCATTAAAGGCATTCACACCTAGTAAACTATGCAAAGTGCTGGCTTTTTGTGGAATCGCATTGAAAAGTGAATCGGATAAATTCATTTTTTCTTGCATAAAACCTAACGCATTTTTAATCGACTCTTCCAAACGAGAGGCAGCTTTGCCAGTCGGCGCAACTAATTTGATATGTAATTTACAATCAAATAATTCTTGTAGAACGAGCAATAAACGCGTAACTGTCGTGGTTTTTCCTGTTCCTGGGCCGCCTGTAATAATCGAAAATAGATTTTTAATCGCCGTTGCCACTGCCACTTTTTGCCAATCTGTTTTTTCCTGTTTTTCAGGGAAATATTTATCTAATTTTTGACGAATTTCATCATAAGAAAAGGCTAAAGTGCGGTTATTTTTTAAGGTGTTTTTTATATATTGTGCGATACGGTATTCATCTTGCCAAGCGCGATAGAAATACAGCACACCAAATTGAAATGCCATTGGTGCAATTTGATTGACGGGATCTTGCGTAAATGCCATATGCCCGCACAACGTATTTTGCCAATCTTCTACAGGTACATAACCAATTTTTTCACGAATTTCAGCTAAATAATCTTTTTCCGTTGTACGATAAGCCAAGCCAAATAAATTATGTTCTAAATAGCGATCTAATTGGCTACAAGTATTTCCCTGCGTATAACGCCAGCTACAAAGCGCGGCTAATAATATGGCTAAATTTTTGACTGGTTCTGCATAATCCGTATGGCATTGTTTATCAGCTATCAACTTAGCAAAATAATAATCACCTTGAGAAAGAATGCCCTGCTCTTTAAGTTTTTGTAATACGGATAACATTAAAACACCCCGTCTAATTCTGTGATTAATTCAACGCTTGGACGATCATAAAATACGCCAGATTGTGGCTCACCATTCATTCCACGTAAGAAAAGATAAAATACCCCGCCGAAATCTCGCGCATAATCATACTTAGGCACAACGCTTTGCAAATAACGATGTAATGCCAGCGTATAAATTAAATATTGCCAATCATAGTGACTGTGTAACATTTCTTTTTTCAATTCCTCTTGATTGTAATCAGCAAGGGTTGAACCTAAGAAATTAGATTTATAATCAACAAGATAATACTTTCCATTATGGCGGAAAACTAAGTCAATTGAACCTCTCACCATGCCCTGAATTTGTTCAAATTGAAGTGGTTCGCTTGGCAAATGATGATGGGCTTTTAACGTGCGATTAAACGCTTCAACATCAAAATGTTCCCAAATAGCCAGATAAAATGGCATTTCTTTAATGCAATCTTTATTTGCCAAATCAGCTAATGCTATTCCTATTTCATTAGAAAGTGGCGTATGTGAAATCTGTTGTAGCCAATTTTGTAGCGGTTCTGTAAAGGTTTCATCTAACTGTAAGGATTGTCTTAATTTGTCAATTTCTTCTGTATTTGCCAAGTCAGAAAAATAGCAATTTTCAAAATGGCGATGCAATGCCGTCCCGACTTGTTTACCTCGTGGTAAATCTAAAATGTTTGATTTATTTTCGTTTAAAAGTGCGGTAGACATTTCAATAGCATTTTGGCTATCGTAATCTTTTGCGTCATCAAAAACAACGTGTTTTTTACCCGCACTTTCAGTGAAATAATGCTGGCGGCGATGTGCTTGTTCAATTGAAGTAAAACTGGTTATTCGCCAATCTTGCTCAATATTGCCCGTAAATTCTGCGGCTTTAAGATCATCATTTTTTGTATTGGTTGATAAAGCCGGCAAAGCCTCTAGGTTTGGCTTAGTGCAGATTTCCACATTATCTTGCATTTTTTCTTTAAAGGTTTGCAACAACGTCTCGGTATTTTTAGAATCTGACAAATTTATTTCTTTGCCTATTTCGCCTTGGCTTAATACATAATGTAAGGCATTCCATTTTTTATCAAATTGACTAGGCAAAGCGAACGCCATTTGATATTTGGCACGGGTTAAAGCCACATAAAGTAAACGTAACTCCTCCGCAAACGTTTCTTCATAAAGTGCGTTTAAATTACGATTTTCCATATCCCATAAGGTTTCATCTCGTTCTTTAGAATAATAAATATTGATGTCTTTTTTACTTGGATCTTTGCTCGGCACAGCTAAAAATGGTAGCCAAACTAAATCGTATTCTAAGCCTTTAGATTTATGGATTGTCACAATTTTTACCAACTGGCGTTCGCTTTCTAAACGAATTTGAGCCTCTTGACGACCTTCGCCTTGAATTTGCTTTTCAAACCAACTGAGCAATGCCGCTTCAGTTTCGTGTAACGTGGCTGCTTGTTGTAAAATTTCTGCCAAATGTAGGAAATCCGTTAAATCTCGCTCGCCCGTTGCTTGGCTTAATAAGCGTTCTGAAATGCCTTGTTCCAATAAAATTTGGTGTAGCATTGCCAATATTCCTTGGCGTTGCCAAGTTTGTTGATATTGAGCAAAGCTATCAGCCCAACGTTGCCAGTCTGCCTCATTTTGCTGAATTTGATGAATATCCGCTGCATTTAAGCCAAAAAGTGCGGTCGCAATTGCGTTCAAAATTGGGCGTTCTGCCACATTCAAACAGGCTTTAAGCACCCAAGCTAATTCTTTCGCAACATTGCTATCAAATACGCTATTTTGATCAGAAAGATAAACCGACGCTATCCCTAATTTTTGCAATTCATTTTTTACTAAAGCCGCTTCATTTTTATCACGCACTAATACGGCAATATTCGCCGCTTGCAATGTTTTACAAGTATCTTCATTTTGAAAAACTGCCTGATTTTCTACCGCACTTTTTAGCCAATGTTGAATAGAAATAGCACATATTTTTGCCATTTCAGTTTTATTCACTTTGTCACTTTCTGTCAGATAAAAACGATAAGCTGGTTCGGCTTTACCGTTTAAATAACATCGCAGATGATCATCACGAGAATCAACAACAGTAAAGTTAATATTTTGATAAATAAATGGCGATTGAGGAAAATCGAATAAAGCATTTACGCCATCAACCAAATGCTTCTCTGAACGATAATTTTTAGTGAGTTCAAAGCGAGATTGGGCTTCGTCCGATGCTTTTAAATAAGTAAAAATATCTGCGCCACGGAAACGATAAATCGCCTGCTTCGGATCGCCAATCATAATAAAACCAGTATTTTTTTCTGGATTATCACGATAAATTTTTGAAAAAATAGCGTATTGTTGTGAATCCGTATCCTGAAATTCATCAATCATCGCGAAAGGATATTGGAAACGAATCATTTCCGCTAATTCATCTCCTTGCGCACCTTGCAAGGCTTCGCAAAGCAAACGCAATAAATCATCAAAGGATTTTTCTTGATGATTAAGTTTATAGTCTAAAAGTTTTTGTTGTAGGCCTTGGCGATAATGATAAAGAGTGAGTTTGCTTAGTAAATCTGGTGTCATTAAGGCATTAACGCGCTTTTCAAGCTCTGCAAAAATCGGGGCATAAAAAGGCGTTGCGGGTTTTTTATCTTTATTTTTATCCGTTGATTCTTCGCAATTTTTCTCAATGGATGATTGTAGGAAATAGTCTTTCAATGTGGTATTAATTTGATAATCTCTAGGATTATTTGACCATTGATTGATTTTATTAATCCAATCCCCTAAACGCTTTACTTGGTACTTTTTACGATTTAACGATTTTAACTGATTTTTTGGATAATCTTTCTCCAGTTCATTGGTAATAATCGCTGAAATTTCATCCGCACTTTCTAACCAAAATGCCTTTAATTCATTCAACGCCTTTTGATACCCCCCCAGATATTGCTGTAAAAAGATTTGTATTGGTACAGATAACGCCTGTTTATTTTCAATCTCCACCTGCAAATCTTTACCTAAATCCGCTTTCAACAAAGACAACACATTTGCTGGTGATACTAATTCTGTCGCGATAAAATTCGCAGATTCAAAATCCAACGGATAAAAATGCTCTCGCCAAAATTCATTAGAAAAACGAACCAACAAATCAGATTGATCTTTTATTAATTCTAAATTGAAGTGAATGCCAGAATGGAAAGCATATTGCATCAACATACGGCGACAAAAACCGTGAATGGTATAAATCGCCGCTAAATCCATATTTTGCTCGGCTAATTTCAAGCGATGAATTGCCTCAAAAATATCTAAATCCAGAGAAAGTGCGGTAAGAAATTCATCATTTTTAAATGAGGATTTATCTTTGGTTTCTGCAAAGGCTGTGAGTTTATCAATCGCATCTGTTATACGCTCACGAATTTTTTTCTTGAGTTCTTCTGTCGCCATTTCCGTAAAGGTTACCACCAGAATTTCTTCCACATTTAACGGACGAGAAAAGTTATTTTCTCCAGCCTTTAATAAAAGTCGGAGATATAAAGATCCAATAGTGTAGGTTTTCCCCGTACCAGCGGATGCTTCGATTAAGCTAATTTGATTTAAAGGCAACGTGATGGGATTCAGTGGGATTGTTTCGGCCATAGATTTTAACAGATGAGAATTAATGGCATTATTTTACAAAATTTGAAGCCATAAATGCAAAAAAGGACGCTTTTCAGCGTCCTAATTCTTTATCTAAACTTTAAAAAATTAAAGTGCAGATTTTGCTTTTTCAACTAATGCAGCGAACGCTACTTTGTCGAATACAGCGATATCAGCAAGAATCTTACGGTCGATTTCAACAGATGCTTTTTTCAAGCCGTTGATGAATTTGCTGTAAGATAAACCATTTTGACGCGCTGCAGCGTTGATACGTGCAATCCATAATTGACGGAATTGACGTTTACGCTGACGACGGTCACGATATGCGTATTGACCAGCTTTGATCACCGCTTGGAAAGCAACGCGATACACGCGTGAACGTGCACCATAATAACCTTTAGCAGCCTTAAGAACTTTCTTATGGCGTGCTCTTGCAATAACACCACGTTTTACACGAGCCATTATTTAATCTCCTATGTAATATTTTTCTAAAATGAACTAATCGTACGTTTTGCTTAAATAACGGCTTATGCGTATGGTAAGCAAGCTACTACTAAAACTTGGTCTGCTTTCGCAACCATTGATTTATGACGTAAATGACGTTTACGTTTAGTTGTTTTTTTAGTCAAAATATGACGTAAGTGAGATTGTTTACGCTTGAAACCACCAGAAGCAGTTTTTTTGAAGCGCTTTGCTGCGCCGCGTACTGTTTTGATTTTAGGCATTGTTAAAATAACTCCGCATTTTTCGTTTAAAACAACATAATCAGGCGAACTTAAAAAGTTACTTGGAAGCACTGATCATTTCCATCATAAGGCAAATTAAATTGCCTTTTCAAAAGCAGTTAGGCTGCGTAGTGTGCCCAACATGCAGTTGTCTTTTCATTTAAGTCAAACTTAAACAAAAAGATTTGCTGAGAAATCTCAGCAAAATTCTTATTTTTTCTTCGGAGCTAACACCATTACAGCCTGACGGCCTTCTAATTTACCTGGTGCAGATTCAACGACAGAAATTTCAGCTAAATCATTTTTTACGCGCTCTAGGACATCAAAGCCAATGTCTTGGTGAGCCATTTCACGACCACGGAAACGCACGGTAATTTTTGCTTTGTCACCGTCTTCTAAGAAACGGATTAAGCTACGTAATTTAACTTGATAGTCACCTTCGTCTGTGCCTGGGCGGAATTTAATTTCCTTAACTTGCACAACTTTTTGTTTTTTCTTTTGTTCTTTAGCGGTTTTACTTTTTTCGTAAAGGAATTTACCGTAATTCATAATACGGCAAACAGGCGGTTCAGCATTTGGGCTAATTTCAACAAGATCAAGTTCTGCTTGCTCTGCCATTTCTAGGGCTTGTTGAATAGAAACAATCCCTGCTTGTTCACCATCTTGGTCAATTAAACGAACTTCTTTTACACGAATCTCTTCATTGATACGGTTTGGGCGATTTACTGCCGGCGCTTTTTTTACGGTTTTAATAATCGTATTCCTTCTATTGGTTAATAGTAAAAATCTTTTCGCTAAAAATAAAAGATTTCAAATTTGTTGCCCGCAAGGAACGAGCAAAATCTTGCGAATTCTATAGTATTCACACCACTTATGCAACAAAATTTAGCCTTTAAGCAAAATTTCTACGCTTAAACTTTCGCCAAATTCAAGCAAGTGATGAATGCGAGCAGTTTCTAAACATAACATTGTTTGATAGCCTGTTTCAGTCATTCCACTCGTTTTCTTGTGCCAAGGATTCCAAAGGACAAATTGGCTTGCATTATGATGATGCAGTGCAATCGTACGATTGAAACTTTTATCTAGGATTTGATTCTGCATTTTTTCTGCGGAATAAATGCAATCAACATTTTCAGAAATGTGACGCGGTGACGGAACGTTTTCTTGTTGTTGGTTTAAGCTATTAAAACAAGTTTCAGGTAAACCTTGTACTTCCACTTGATTAATATCCCCAATATTGAAATAGGTATGCAACGCTACTTGTGCAGGTTCTTCGCCATAATGTGTGAAAGTTAAATGACATTTATCTGTGAACACCATTACAATTTTAGCTTCGATAATATTTAAATCAGAAAACAAGTCAAATTCTAACCGCACTTTATGTGCTGAAATATCGTAATGACTCAATTGCCATAAACGAATACGAGCTGTACCGTGCACAGGTTGTTTTACGCCACCAAACCAAGGATAACAAATCGGTACACCACCACGAATAGCATTGCCATTTTCGAATGGTTCTACTTCACTTAACCATAATATATCTTGCTTCGCATTTTGTGGTTGCCAGCTAAGAAGTTGTGCGCCTTGTAAGGAAATTTTTGCTGAGCCAACAGCGTGTTTTAAATGAAGAACTGGAATATTATTATGTTGAACAAGATGAAGTTCTGGTGTCAGTGTTTTTAGTAATGTTGTTTTCATATTTATTCCTATAATTTTAAAGGTTCAGAGATAACAAAGGGCGTATTAGATACGCCCTTAATCTACGACTTTGGTTAAATTTCGTCAATAATTCGATAAACCCAATTTTCCAGTGGGTCATTCAGACGTTTCATCTCAGCATGCATTTCTTCCAACATCTCTTTTTTGATGCTGTTATATTGTGAATCATAGAATAAATTATGCATTTCTTCTGGATCGTTACGGATGTCATAAAGTTCACACACATCGGTCGCATTAAATACGAGTTTGTAATCTTTACGACGCCACATACGTTGTTCAAAATACACAAAATGCCCCGCAAGCTGACCAAGTACACCTTTTCGTTGGTTATCTTGGTGTTGACGCATAATCGGAAGAACGCTCTGCCCTTCAAAACTTTCTGGCACTTTTTGATTGGCTAAATCGAACACCGTTGAAGTTAAATCGTGAAGATAAACAAGGTTATCATCTTCTTGATTTACACGATTAGAGTTTGGATCTTTGATAATCATCGGAATATTGTAGGTGGTATCAAACATAAACTCCCCTTTTTCAATCATTCGATGTGCGCCCATTGCATCGCCATGATCTGCCGTAGCCACCAAGAAAGTGCGGTCATAAATTCCGCATTTTTGAAGATAATTGAATAATTCACCGATCGCATCATCAATTAAGGTAATATAACCCCAGAATTTTATGATGACTTCTTTCCAATGATCTTCGCTCGCCTCCCACATTCCCCACATTTTTGAAATTGTGCGGAAATGCCCTGGTTTGCCCTCTAACGGTGTAAAGAAACTCTTATCAAGCACCACATCTTCTTTTCGATACATTGAATAATAAGGTTCTGGCACGATACAAGGCGTGTGTGGCCCCCAGAAGTTTATCCATGCAAAGAATGGTTTGCCTTCATCTAATGATTCTTGAATATATTTTTTCGCTTCATCAATGATGAAATAAGGGATGGTTTGCTCTTTCGTGCCTGAAAGTAAACCGCAAAGTTCTTGTACTCGTAAATGTGGGTTATCACCAAAGTAGGCACGACTTACTTCTGGGATGTCATACCCCTTTTCTTCTAACCATTTTTTATAACGATTGGAATGTGTTGGCGGTTGGTTGAAGACTAAATTTTTATATACGCCACTACCAGGATAGCCATAACCATCAAAGTTATGCCCTTTAATCCCATAATCTTCAGGTACAGATTTCGTACCTACGTGCCACTTTCCTACAACATAAGTATTATAGCCAGCCAATTTACCGATATTCGGTTTTTCTTGGCTAATTTCGCCTATACCGCCCTTTTCCCCATTTTTAATAATGCCGTGAGAAGACGGCATTAATCCAGTAAAAAGTGAAGTGCGAGCAGGACCACAAACAGAAGCTGGCGTGAAAGCATTATTAAAGCGAACGCCCTCTTTTGCCAATCGATCTAAATTCTGGGTTTTCACAATTTGGTGACCATAAGCCCCCAACATATCTTTACGAATTTGGTCTAATAAAATGTAAATAATGTTCATTATTTCGCCTCTTTATTTCGTACAACAAATAACAGGATAATTTGTAACACCGCCCATACGCCAAGAACCATTGATGGATTACCATTTTCTGATGCCATACCAAGTGGCGAAAGGAATGTGTAAAGTGCGATTAAGCCTAAAATCAAGGATACGCTAGTCACTTTTAAATATTTCCAGTTGGTTAAATCTACGTCGCCTAAGTTTTCTTTGTTTTCAATGTAAGGTTCGCGGCGTAAGAATTGTCCTAAGATGAGCATTAATACAACATCAAATACGAATAATCCGCCCATAACATACACAAAGTTGATTTTGACATTAAACACCCAAACAATGCTGAAATACAAGATAACATGAGCAAGTAAAGCAATACGTGCCGCTTTGCCAGATACGGTTTTGTTAAACATACCCACGGCAAATAAAGCAACGATTGGAATATTCACAAATCCTGCAAAACGTTTAGTGATTAAGAAGATGCCATCTGTACCAAACATGAGTAACGGTGCGAAAATCATAGTGACAATTGCCATAATGGTAGACACTTTTTTCGCGTAAGAAATTAATTCTGCTTCTGACCGCACTTTTTTACTGATAAATGGCAATAAATCTTTGCAGTAAATGGTTGCTGCTGAATTTAAGAATGAGTTAAAGGTACTTAAAATTGCGCCAAATAATGCAGCAATAAAGAAACCTTGTAACCAAGTTGGCAATACTTTGTTTATGAGTAATGGATAAGACGCATCAATTGGATTGATACCTTCGCCTAAAATATGGAAACTCAATAAACCTGGAAGATTTAAAATAATCGGTAAAGTTAATAAAAATAATGCGGCGATCAAAATCCCTTTTTGACCAGATTTTAAGTCTTTTGCACCTAAACAACGTTGTACGATGGCTTGGTTCGTTGTCCAATAGAAAAAGTGAACCACCATAATACCGGTGAAAATCGTTGGCCAAGGTGTAGCGTCGGTTTCACTACCAATCGCATTCCATTTTTCAATATGCGTTGTTGTAATTGTATGTAAGCCTTCAGAAAAACTGCCATCGCCTAAATACATCAAGGAAAAGAATGGGACAAGCAATGCGCCAATGACTAAAATAATCGCGTTAATAGTGTCAGATACTGCCACCGCTTTTAAACCACCCAAAATTGCATAAATCGCCCCAACAACGCCAATGGCAACAACTGTGTAAGTTATTGCAGCACCATAACTTAAACCAAATGCAGTTTCTAAGTTGAAGATTTTATTGAAAGCGATTGCACCTGTGTAAAGTGCGGTTGGAATTACGATGAAAAGATAAAATACTAAGAAAAGCGTGGACATAATCAAGCGAGTTTGACGGTCGAAACGGCTTTCAAAAAACTCCGGCACAGTGGTGTAACCGTTACGCAAATATTTCGGCAGCATATAAAGAGCCAAGAAACAAAGCGGAATAACCGTTGGAACTGTCCAAGCAATCACGGAAAAATTACCTTTATAGGACACCGCATTGACACCGATAAGTTGTTCAGTTGAAAGCGATGTCAGCACCATTGAGCAGCCAATTACTAAACCGCTTAACCCACGCCCTGCCAAAAAATACCCTTTTGAAGATTTTAAATCATCCCCTTTTGTTTTTAACCAAGAAACATACGCAACCACAGTGGTTACAATGAGGAAGCTGAGTATCGTCATAAGCATATATTATTCTCCCATATCGACTAACACAGCATAAAGATAATATAACGCTCTCTAAAGGGTTATGATAATTGTCATATTAAGATTGTGAGGTGGATCACAGAAATCATAATTGAAGATAAATTCAATGGTTTTTATTTTCTGGCAGTTGAAAAAACAATAAAAAATGCGGTCAAAAAACCATAAAAATTATGACCGCACTTTGATCTGCACCCCAAAACCTAGACACCTAATTTGAGGTGCAGATCAAAGTGCGGTGTGTTTTTGTGGCATTTTTACCGCTTTACATTGGGCATAATAAGCACTTTTAGACACCTCAAAAAGCGCACAAAGTCGTTTGATCCAGCGCGATTTTAACGTCGTGACGGCTTGGTATTTTGCCTCTCGAGAGACATTAAAATCGCAATAGCTTTTTTAGAATTAGCTTGTATTCTTCCAATTCTTTGATGCGTTTTCCAACTCGTAAATGCGCTGTTGTTCGAGGGAAATCGGTTTACTGCGGGGTAAGATATAACCTTGATTCTTCGCTTCAATTTGGCTTATCCAACGATGCAATGCTGTTTCACCGATGTCTAATTCTCGACAGGCTTGCGAAACCGAATAACCACGTTCTTGAATCAATCTAACCGCTTCAGCTTTGAACTCCGGTCTGAAAAAACGTCTTGCTCTTTTCATTGTAAAATCCTCTTGTTGAGGATAGTTTTCCACCTATTGAGGACAGTGGGATTAGTATACCACTACACTTCCACCTCCTAATGGGTATAAGAAAAGCCCTGAAGGTTTCCCTTCAAGGCTTATATTATATTTCTTGCTGATTATATAGTACCACAGACTATAGATGGACATTCTAGAACATATATCTGATCTAGCATTTTGTAAATTAACACTACTTGATTGTTGTTAGCAGTTTTAACTCATATTCAACGATTAAATTTATTTTCCATAGAATTGGCAAACTTTACCAAGGATAACATAACAGGAACCTCAACCAGAACACCTACTACAGTTGTTAGCGTAGATCCTGATACTAGCCCAAATAGAGATATAGAAACTGCAACAGACAGTTCAAAAAAGTTAGATGCACCAATCATGCCACATGGAGCTGCAATTGAATATGGTAGCTTTGCTAAATATGCTATGAAAAATGTTATTGCAAATATAAACAAAGTTTGAATTATCAAAGGTATTGCAATAAGGATAATATTTAGTGGCTGATCCAATATCTTCTGTCCTTGAAATGAAAATATTATAATTAACGTCAACAATAATCCCATCATAGTGTATTTATCAAATGCAGGGATAAAAGTTTTATTTAGGTAGTCTTCCCCTTTATTTTTTATGATTATACTTCTAGTTACCATGCTTAAAATAAGAGGAACAACAATAAATAATACAATGGACAATAAAAGTGTTCCCCATGGAATATTTATATCCCCAACCTTTAATAAGAAGCTCACAATTGGTATATATGCAATCAAAATAATTAAGTCGTTACTCGCTACCTGTACTAAGGTATAACCACTATCACCTCTTGTTAACTTGCTCCATACAAATACCATTGCTGTACATGGTGCAGCGCCGAGTAAAACCGCCCCAGCTAAATATTCTGATGCCAATTCCTTATTAATAAATCCTTTATAAATAATAAAGAAAAATAAGGAAGCGATTAAATACATGGTAAGTGGCTTAATGATCCAATTTATAAACCATGTAATAAATAGACCTTTAGGATTTTTTCCTATGTCTTTTATACTCTTAAAATCAATTTTCAACATCATTGGATAAATCATTATCCAAAGTAAAATTGTTGTTGGTATAGACACGTTGTAGAACTCAAATTTTCCTAACCAATCTGGAATAGAAGGAAAATATTTCCCAATAAATATGCCTATTACCATACAAATTAACACCCAAAAAGTCAGGTTTTTCCCAAAAAAACCAATTCCATTTATTTTCTTCATTCCTAAATCTCCTCAACTTTCTCAATTAATTTATGAACCTTACTTTCAATCTCCTTAATGGTTTTTATAAACTCTTCATCATTTTTTCCCCTCTATATCTGATAAAGTCTATCACCACAAAGGTATTCTTTTGTCCATTCAATGACGGCTAGTTTTCCTGAAGTATGATCTAATATCTTGTTAATCCACTTAACTTCTTCATTTGCTTTAGCAGATAACATCTTGTTACTAGGATTTGCTTTATACAAGGATGAATTAACAATCCACCAATTTGTATGAATTGATGCCCTTGTTAGATCTTCTTCTAATCGATATGCCTCATAAAATGGGGTAGCCTCCGCCAAGCTAACGATTAATACTTCTGTCTCCTCTCCCCTTAATCTAGGTAACAAGTTTTTTACAGATTCAGGTACCTGTCCTTGTGTTCTTTGAACTTCTTGATGATAACTTAAAGTTGAGTCTAACAATAACAAGGTATGACCCGTAGGAGCTGTATCAATCACCACTATTTCATCGTCTGCTTTTTCCACGAGCTCTGCAAAAGCTCTAAATACAGCTATTTCCTGTGTACATGGTGATCTTAAATCTTCCTCAATGTAAGCGACATCATCCTCACTCATTGTTTTTCTTGCATTTCCAAGTACTTCATCTTGATATTTTTTTAATTCTTCTTTTTCATCAATATGACTCATAGATATTCCACTTGAACTATCTATCATAAATTTTATATGGTCAGCGGGATCTGTTGTAGCCAGGTGTACCTTTTTACCAAGTTTGCTTAGCTTGAGGGCAACAGAAGATGCAATAGTAGTCTTTCCTACACCGCCCTTGCCCATAGTAAAGATTACTTTTCTATTATTTTTTATAAGATCACTAACAACATCATCTAAATTAAAGAGTTTGCCTTTTACTTCCACTTTTTGTTCATTTATTTGATCTTTCTTAAGGAGATTTCTTATAGAGTCAATTCCAGTGATGTTGTATGATCTCAGGGCAATTGTGTAGGTATCAAACTCAGTTAACATCTCTGGCATATTTTCAAGGGCTAACTTTTGTTTGTTAAATATACTTTCAGATAAGTCATCATCATAATTTTCTAAGACACAATTAATCACTAATATTTGATTTTTTATTCCAATCTCAGATAGCTCCTTTGATGCTCTGGCTACCTCATTAAGTGGTGTTTTATCAGGCCTTGTAACTAATACTAGGGTTGTTAAACTCTTATCTGATAAATTTTCAACTGCCTTTTTATAGGTTTCTTTTTTAGTCTCTAATCCTGATAACTGCCCTAAACAGGATGCTCCATGCGTACTTTCACTGATAAAATCACTCCAAGCAGAAGGAAGCTGTAACATTCTAAGGGTATGACCTGTAGGTGCTGTATCAAATATAATATGGTTATAGTCTGTATTGAGCTTAGAATTTGTAATGAAATTAGAAAACTCATTAAAGGCAGCAATCTCTACTGTACAAGATCCAGATAGCTGTTCTTCCATATTCTCAATAACAGAATCAGGCAATTTGCCCCTAAAAGGTCCGACTACACTTTCTTTATAGTTATGTGCCGCTTCCAATGGATCTAGATTGATTACTTCTAAATTATCTACTCCTTTAATTGGCTTTGCTTTACCGTCTAATTCTGTTTCAAAAACATCTTGAAGATTTGAAGCAGGGTCTGTACTAATAAGTAGTACTTTCTTTCCTTCATCTGCTAAAGCCACTGCTGTTGCACAAGCTGTAGATGTTTTACCAACACCTCCCTTGCCTGTGAAAAATAGATATTTAGTTAATTTAATATTTGCAAGATTAAATTCCTTCATAATAAATCCCACCTTAGCAACAAGAGCTATTATTTCCACAGCACCCTTGATTTGGTTCTTCATCTTCACTACAGCAAGAATCATTACCTGAAGAACAACAGCTATTTTGGTTACTACTTTCAAGATAATCTTTAGCGATTTGTAAAAGTTCCATTATTTCTTCATTCTTTGGATATCTGCCTTCTATGACTATATCGTCGTCCACAAGGATTAATGGCAGCCTATCGATTCCATTTTTATCCAAAGCATCTTTTACCTTGTTATTATTGATAAATGCCATTGGTTCACTTGATAAATTGTATCTTTCAATAGTGATACCATTTTTCTTCAAGTTGTTAATTACTGTTGAAATACGTACGAGTTCAGGATCGACATTAACTCCGCAAACACCTGTATCACAACACATAGCTGGTTCATAAATTGACATTCTTTTCATTTTTTACCCCTTTCTTCAATTTTTTGAATTAAACATTATTAATGCATCAACTTTTTTTGATGTGAAGAGTATTTTTTTAGTTACCCTTAAAGGTAACTAATTTCTTGCTGTAGATGATAAAAACATCTGTATTATTTTTTGTCTTCCTTGTTCAGATATCGTGTAGTAAACCCACTTGCCTTCTTCTCTTGCTGTAACAATTCCTGACTCTATCAATATTTTCATGTGGTATGACAAGCCTGATTGCGTTAAATCTAGTTTTTCTAGTAAAACACAGGCACATTCTTCCCCATTTTTTAATAAATCTAATATCTCTAGGCGAATCGCCACTGAAAAGGCTTTAAATATCTTTGCAGTTTTTACTAAATCTCTGTTCATAAAAGCTCTCATATCAAATTATTTTGATGTGTTTGTTGTATCACTAATTGTTCTTATTGACAAGTCTTATTTCGTGAGATATTAAAAATGCTTCAGGATAATCTTGTCATCTTATATTATTGTAATTATCGTAGATCGTTTGGCGACTTAGGCTTTCCATTTTGCTTAATAATTGCATTACTAACTTGTTCGCTTTTTCAGGTCGGTTGCTATTGGAAATACCATCTGCCACGCCCACAATAAAGTGCGGTCGGTTTTCAAGACGTTTTTCAGTCGTTTTGAGTTTATATTGAAACACCGCCTCACCATTAAAAAGGACATCTTGGTTGTGTCGCTTGTTGCTACCAATTTGTTGGCAGAAGGTAATTTCGCAAAAATTTTCCATTATTCAACCGCTTGTTGAGAAGGATTTAGAAGACAATCAATCGCTTTTAGCGCATCTAACGCTTTCATTTCGAGACTTAAAAAGTACATTTTCGGCACGCCTGCATCTTGTGGGTTAATACGGATAAATCCCCCTTTTTTTGCTTTCGCCGTACGCTCAGAAAATCGACGCACAGTTGGAATGGCTTTCCCAGCTCCCAGTTCGATGACGACGAGATTTTGCACTTCTTTTAACCACGATTCTAACCGCACTTTTTTAAAATCCTGATATTGGCTTGCATAACTCCAATCATTAAACATTAATACATTTTGACGAGCAAAGCCCCCACAATAAGGACAAGGTGGTTTTTCACTGGTTAAACATAAGTTTTCATTATCCACGATAGGTTGAAAACTTGATGCAGACCAACTTAATCCTCGACAATTATTGACACACTGGAGACGATCCAAAGTACCGTGTACTTCATAAACATGGCTATCATCAAAACCAGCCTTTTGAAAATGCCCATCCACATTACTGGTAAAAACAAAATATCCATGAGATTTAGCTCCCGCCCAGCGTTTTAAAATCTGATACCCTTCGTGAGGAATAGTATTTCGGTATTGAACTAATCGATGTCCATAAAACCAATAGGCAAGTTCCTGATTATGCTTATAAGCTAGTGGTGTCGCGATGTCTTCAAAAGATATATTATGTTCTTTAAACATAGGATAAGTATTCCAAAATCCACCAACGCTGCGGAAATCGGGCAGCCCAGAATCCACGCTCATACCCGCACCAGCTGTAATTAAAATGCCATCCGCTTTGCGAATAAGTTCTACTGCATAATTTAAATCATTTTTCATAATACTTTTCTCTGTCTATTTTTCATTGGTGAAATAATACCCGCTTGTTCCAACTGTTCTAAAATTTGTTCAGCTCGATTAAAACCCAACATAAATCTGCGTTGAATCATCGAGCAAGATGCAACTTTTTGTTGTTGCACATATTTTTTTACATCCTCAAAAAGTGGATCTCTTGCCATAATTACTTTCATTGCCATGATTTGCTCCTTTTTCTTAATTAAAGGCTTTTATAAATATGTAAGAAGTAAAGAATTTCTCTTTATGGAAAAATTATATGAAAGGATGCGACAACTTGTGTCGTTTGCGAATGTTGAAAGCAGTTATTTTTAAAAGATCTTTTACAAATAAGATTATCCTTATTACAATATGTATATTTATCTGGTTATATATACATGTAAATTTGTTAAGGAAAAGAATATGAATCATCAAAATCCGATTGAAATTTACCAAGCTCAAGATGGCACAACGCAAGTAGAAGTGAGATTTGAAAATGACACCGTTTGGCTAAGTTTACAGCAAATGGCTGATTTATTTGGGCGAGATAAGTCAGTTATTTCACGTCACTTACGCAATATCTATACTGATGGTGAGTTAAATAGAGAAGCAACTGTTGCAAAAAATGCAACAGTTCAAATTGAAGGCAAAAGACAAATTAATCGAACAATCGAATACTATAATCTTGATGTAATTATATCTGTCGGTTATAGAGTTAATTCTATTTTAGGTACTAAATTTAGAATTTGGGCAACTGCACGTTTAAAAGAATATCTGACTCAAGGCTATGCCATTAACCAAAAACGTTTACAGCAAAATGCTCACGAATTAGAACAAGCACTTGCACTTATTCAAAAAACGGCAAATTCAGCGGAATTAACGCTAGAAAGTGGTCGTGGATTAGTGGATATTGTCAGCCGTTATACGCATACGTTTTTATGGCTACAACAATATGATGAAGGTTTACTTGCCGAACCACAAACACAGCAAGGCGGTACATTACCGACTTATGCTGAGGCTTGTTCTGCACTAGCAGAGTTAAAATCACAGCTGATGGCAAAAGGTGAAGCAAGTGATCTCTTTGGACGTGAACGAGATAACGGCTTATCTGCGGTTTTAGGCAATTTAGATCAAAGTGTATTTGGTGAACCCGCTTATCCAAGCATTGAATCAAAAGCGGCACATTTACTTTATTTTGTGGTCAAGAATCATCCTTTTTCAGATGGTAATAAACGTAGCGGCGCATTTTTATTTGTGGATTTCTTGCATAGAAATGGGCGTTTGTTGGATCCGAATGGGCATCCAGTTATCAATGATACAGGGCTTGCAGCACTCACTTTATTAGTTGCTGAATCAGATCCGAAACAAAAAGAAACACTCATTAGGCTTATTATGCATATGCTTAAACATAAGCAAGATCAGCAATGATAAATAGCGACCGAAGTCGCTATTTATTTAAAAAGTGCGGTTGTTTTTCTATAATTTTTTAATTTTCTCCAATAACTCGGCGACCACTTTCGGTACGCCCTCACCTGCTTTTTCTTTTATTGCAATCACTTTCTTACGGACAAATCCTGTATTGGGATTAGGATCGATCAAATAGATAAATGAACCATATGGAGTAAGATTTACCAATCCATTAGCTGGATAAACCTGTAATGACGTGCCAATGACAATCACAATATCTGCCTTTTTCACTAACTTTTCTGCTTTAGGAAACATGGGTACATTTTCCCCAAAAAAGACTATATGTGGACGCATTGGATGACCGTGATTATCCTTATCCTCTAATAGTTGATCACCCAAACATGGAACAATGTAATCGGTATTAAAACTACTGCGAGCTTTGTTCAGTTCACCATGTAAATGGAGTACGTTAGTACTTCCCGCTCGCTCATGCAAATCATCCACATTTTGAGTGATTATATGAACTTCATAAAACTCTTCCAACTCAACCAAAGCCAAATGTGCTGTATTAGGCTCTGCAGCTTGAGCATTACGACGTCGTTCATTATAAAACTCCAATACTTTTGCACGGTTTTTCTTTAAGGCTTCAGGCGTGCAAACTTCTTCTATTTTATGTCCTGCCCACAAGCCATCTTCTGCTCTAAAAGTAGGAATGCCACTTTCAGCACTAATGCCTGCGCCAGTTAATACCACGCAAATTGGTTTATTTTTTACCGTCATTTTTCACGCTCCTTTTTGTCCTAAAATTTCATCAATCTGTCTATCTCTAGTCATCATGCCAGATATATTCCCCGCTTTATAAAGGGGTTGATAAGTATAGCTTTCAATATGCAAGAATGGCTTCTCTGAAAGGCATTGGAAATATTGTTTTAGCAGTGATTTTGAGCGTAATAACACGTCATTCCGCTTGAATATGAGCACTCATTGCTTCAATACGTATTTTAAATTCATCACTGAGATAAGGACTGATAATTAAATAGACTGTTTTCTGTTCGGTTGTTGTTTCATTCGCATAAACACATGCCAAATTAAACACTTGCCATTTATAGCGATCTGCAAAAGCACCAATGACTCGGCTTTGCTCCTCATTTTCAACTTGCACAAGGGCGGCTGACTTTTTCAAACAATCTTGCAAAATATCACTTGGTGTAAAAGGCCCACAGCCTAAGTAAGATAAAACGCAATTCCAATTAGTAAATTGTTCTGTACCAAAATGAACATGTTCGCCTTGAAATTTGCCAGCACCATTTTTAGTGCGATCATCAATTAAATAATCGCCTTGGTTGAGATTTTTATGATGGGATAAAATCAATCGTTTGTATAAGGCTGAACCTTTTTCTTCACCGAAATAATGTTGAATCCATTTTACTTTATCACTCCACGCCGATGGATTATGCCAAGGGGCGGTAGAAAGTGCGTAAATATGATATTTCTTCATCAATTTATGCACACATTCGGCATTGGCTCCATTAAGCTAAAAATGCCCTCAACTTCATCATATCGCCCCTCATACTCTTGCTTGGTTTTTTCATCTAATTTTGCAATACCAGACGGAAAATCAACCATCACATTATCCATATCAATGTACACAATCTGGTTCATTTGAATGTCCTCTCTTCAGATAGATTTATCATAAAGCGCAAAGCGACAATTTATGTCGTTATACTGTTTCTTCTAAATATACACGCTCAATTTCTTGATAATTTTCACCAAAGTGAGCTATCCACCACTCCAGCATTTGACTTTCGATCACTGTTGCTGAAATTTCATAATTATCCCCAGAATCTTTCACAGTTTGCTCCGTTGATAATGGTGTTTCTGTTAAAAATCCACCAATATCCTTATTAATGCGGAAAGTTAATCGGATTTTTCGACCATAGGTAAAACCAAACTTTTGGCTTTCTACATAAGATTTCAAATTAAAATCAGGGCGTTCAAATATCATTGTACTCACTGTTACCTTAAGCAAACGATGCAAAGCCAAGTGTAAAATATCGCCATTCTCATATTGTGCAACTAAATAGCTACTTGGTCCTTGTTGTACCAAAGCCAATGGCTTGACCTGTGCCTTATGTTCTTTACCGTGAATACTCCGATAATGCACCTGTAAAAATCGATTTTGATAAAGTGCGGTGCTAATTTGAGAAAAAATTTCTGAATTGATTTTGGCAGGTAATAACGGCTGACTAGTTGGTGCAATAGCAACTTTATTAAGCCATTCTGCCCCTGATTTTTTATGGCTGTCATAAACTAAATTATATTCGGCCTGTTGAAAGAACGCTTCCATTGAGCTCATAATGCTAGAAGGCAAAATGCCATTGAGATATTGTTTAGCAAGCATAAGCACAAGTGATTGCTGTTCATTTAAAATCGGTAAATCCAAGCCTTTAGCATTTGATTTCCATCGATATCCATAAGGTTTATCACGCATATCACGTTCAATTTCAAACTGTTGAGACAAACTTTCTAGCTGGCGTTGGATTGAACGAATATCACGTTGAACACCAATATCAGCAAGTTTTTGTAAGATTTCTTCGGCGGTAATGAAACGTGTTTTTGGAATAAGGCGTAAAATTTCAAGTTGAATTTGAAGTGCGGTTAAGTTTGAGGACATTTTATCTCCCAAATTTGAAAAAAATCATTATAAAAAATGCTGGAAAATTCCAGCATTATACTTTCTAAATCCGTCTGACTTGCCAGAAGGCTTTCGACCAATAAGGGTTATTCATTGAAGAATAGACAACTCCCCCTCTGGTGGAAGCGTGCAGGAATTTGCCTTCTTTTACATAAATTCCCACATGATAGCCATTAGGGCCTCGGCCAGTTTTAAAGAAAATTAAATCACCTGTTTGAATATCTTCTTTGCGTACATGTTTACCATAATTGGCTTGTTCAGTTGTGCTTCTTGGCAAACGAAGATTAAAACGATCGAAAAAAGTTTTCTGCACAAAACCAGAACAATCTACCCCACGACGTGAAACACCGCCGAGCACATAAGGCGTTCCCGCCCATTCATGTTGTTGTTCGCTCAACATGGCTATAGCCATAATAGGATCGCCGATTTGACCTTTATAGTTCATCGCATAATCATCGTTTTGAAAACTGGAACAAGCGAATAAAAACAGAGAGGCAGTAGCGATTAAAAATGATTTATATACTTTCATACCTTTTCATATGAAAAGTGCGGTAGAAATTCACCGCACTTTTTGTTCCTTGCTATTTAGTTTTTTCTACACGAGCACGTAACTTTTGCCCTGGTTTAAATGTCACCACTCGGCGAGCAGAAACTGGCACAACATCACCAGTTTTCGGGTTACGACCTGGGCGAGATGACTTATCACGTAGTTCAAAATTACCAAATCCTGATAACTTCACATCATGACCAGATTCTAGCGATGAACGAATCTCTTCTAAAAAGTTCTCCACCA
Source organism: Haemophilus sp. HN_Hi10 (assembly GCF_049821985.1). Lineage (NCBI taxonomy): Bacteria > Pseudomonadati > Pseudomonadota > Gammaproteobacteria > Pasteurellales > Pasteurellaceae > Haemophilus > Haemophilus sp. HN_Hi10. The sequence goes on from NZ_CP187495.1 coordinate 1,377,716, forward strand.
CATTTTTCGTATCTTGTTTAGATAACTGATATTTATCACTTAAATATTCAATAATATCAATTTTGGTTATCGTAGCCATATTAATCCCTTAATTCAGCATTAAAGCGTTGTTTTACCTCCGCTAATACAGCTGAAATCACTGCATTAATTTCTTCATCTTCAAGTGTTTTTTCATTATCTTGGACAGTCAAGCTAATCGCTAAACTCTTATAGCCTTCAGCGACGCCCACACCTTGATATACATCGAACAAGTTCACTTGCACCAATTTTTCGCCGCCTGCTTGTTTACATGCTGCGATCAATTCCCCTGCTGGTACGCTATCTGCTAGGACTAAAGCTAAATCACGACGGTTTGCTGGGAATTTAGAAATTTCTTTTGCTTGCACCACATTACGTGCTGCAATTGCATTCCAAAGAATTTCAAATACAAAAGTTTTGCCATTTAAGCCAAGTTTTTGGCTAATAGATGGATGAATTGCACCAATAAAACCAATTTCTTGGCCATCTAATTCAATAGCAGCAGATTGACCAGGATGTAATGCATCAAATTGTTTTGCAACAAAACGAACTCTATTCCCCCCCTCTGTTAAAGAAAGTACTGATTCTAAATCGCCTTTAAGATCAAAGAAATCAACAGATTCTACTTTACCTGCCCAATGTTCAGATTTTGCCGTTCCAGTAATCACCGCACTTAAAACAAATTCTTGACGCACGCCAAATTCTGCATTGGCATCTGGTACAAAACGTAATCCAGTTTCAAATAAACGAACACGGGATTGTTGGCGATTTTGGTTATAAAGCACAGCACCTAATAAACCACTCATTAAAGACACGCGCATTGCGGACATTTCCACAGAAATAGGATTTGGCAATACAAGTGCTTCTTGATGTGGATGTAATAAACTTTGAATTTTTGGATCCACAAAGCTATAAGTAATGGCTTCTTGATAATCTGCATCTACAAGTGCGGTCTTAATTCGAGCTAAATCTAAATCAGATTCTTTGTGCTCACGCATGCGGAGATGCGCTAATGGCGCATTGTTTGGAATGCAGTTATAACCATAAATACGCGCTACTTCCTCAATTAAATCTTCTTCGATTTCAATATCAAAACGCCAGCTTGCAGAAGTTACCGTCCAAATATCATTTGCATAAGTAACATCGAAACCAAGACGGTGGAAAATTTCTGTTACGCTTTCTGTTTCAATATGATGACCTAAAAGTGCATCTAATTTACTACGGCGAAGTTGAACTGTATTGACTTTAGGAAGATGAGTTTCATTGCTTGCTTCGCAAATTCCCCCTGCTTCACCACCACAGATTTCAAGCAATAATGCGGTTGCTCGTTCCATTGCTTTACGGGCTAATTCAAAATCCACACCACGTTCAAAACGGTGTGATGCATCAGTATGTAAACCATATTGTCTTGCACGGCCTGCAATAGCTAATGGTGCAAAAAATGCGGATTCTAAAATCACATCTTTCGTTTCACTATTCACGCCACTTTCAGCACCACCAAAGATCCCTGCCATTGCTAAAGGCCCATTTTGGTCGGCAATTAATAAAGTATTTGATTGAAGTTTTGCAGTTGAACCATCTAATAATACTAATTCTTCACCTTCTTTTGCTAAGCGAACTTGAACAGGTTGTGCAACTTTGGCCGCATCAAACGCGTGCATTGGCTGACCAAGCTCAAGCAAAATATAGTTAGTAATATCAACAATAGGATCAATAGAACGAATACCACAACGACGCAATTTTTCTTGCATCCACATTGGCGATAGTGCTTTTACATTGACGTTCTTTATCACACGTAATAAATAACGCGGGCAGGCATCTGGTGCTTGTAAATCAATTTGAACTTTATCAGAAATTGTTGCTGGCATCGCTTCAAAGTGCGGTTGATTTACTGGCTGTTTATTTACCACACCAATTTCACGCGCAATACCCGCAATGCTCAAACAATCCGCACGATTTGGCGTTAAGCTAATTTCGATGGCATTATCATTTAAACCCAAATATTCACGTAAATCAGTGCCGATTGGTGCATCAACTGGCAATTCAATAATACCGTCCGCTTCAACATCAATACCTAATTCAGAAAATGAACAAAGCATTCCTTCTGATGGTTGACCGCGTAATTTGGTTTTCTTAATTTTGAAATCACCAGGTAATACCGCACCTTCTGTTGCACAAGCAACTTTTAAGCCTTTACGGCAATTTGGTGCGCCACACACGATATCCAATAAACGATCACCGCCTACATTCACTTTAGTTACACGTAATTTATCCGCATCTGGATGTTGTGCACATTCCACCACTTCACCCACAACGACACCATTAAATTTACCCGCAACGGCTTCTACACCATCCACTTCTAAGCCAAGCATGGTAATTTGCTCGCATAATTGCTCGGTGGACACCGCAGGGTTCACCCATTCTCTTACCCACTGTTCACTAAATTTCATTTGTTGTTATCCTTTTAATTCTAATCCGAGAAATTACTTAAATTGTTTTAAAAAACGTAAGTCGTTTTCAAAGAACGAACGTAAATCTGTGACGTTATAACGTAACATTGTTAAACGCTCAACGCCCATTCCCACGGCAAAACCAGAATATTCATTCGGATCAATACCAACGTTACGCAACACATTTGGGTGCACCATACCACAGCCCAACACTTCTAACCATTTACCGTTTTTACCCATCACATCCACTTCGGCTGAAGGTTCAGTAAACGGGAAATAAGATGGACGGAAACGCACTTGTAAATCTTCTTCAAAGAAAGCGCGTAAGAAATCGTGTAATAAGCCTTTCAATTCTGTGAAATTTGCTTTTTTATCCACATAAAGTAGTTCAATTTGGTGGAACATTGGCGTGTGGGTTTGATCGTAGTCATTACGATATACACGTCCCGGAGCCATAATGCGAATTGGTGGCTGCATTTTTTCCATAGTACGAATTTGCACGCCAGAAGTTTGGGTGCGAAGTAATAATTCTGGATTAAACCAGAAAGTATCGTGATCGGCACGTGCTGGGTGATGTTTAGGAATATTTAACGCATCGAAGTTGTAATAATCACTTTCAATTTCAGGGCCATTTTCAACTGAAAAGCCAAGTTCTGAGAAAAATTTTGTTACACGATTAATCGTCATAGTAACTGGGTGTAAGCCACCAGTTTCAACTTTGCGACCAGGTAAACTGACATCAACACGTTCTTTTTCTAATTTTGCGTTAAGTTCAGCCTGTTCCCACTCCGTTTTTTTTGCATTTAAAAATTCTAACGCAGCTTGTTTTGCTTCGTTAATTTTTGCGCCCATAGCCGGACGTTCTTCTGCTGACACATTACGCAATTCTTGCATTAATTGAGTAAAATGCCCTTTCTTACCAAAATATTCGACACGGATTTCATCCAAAGCCGTTAAACTTTTATCCTGAATGGATTCAATCGCTAATTTCGCTTTCTCAACAAGCTCGTTCAGATGTTGCATAGTTTCCCCTGCTTCTCTTTTCTCTATAAAATAAAAAAACCGAGTAATGATAATACCAAGTCCTTAAAAAGTAAAAGAATAATACGAAAAATCATTGGTTTATCAAAAATAAAAATGGAATAACCTTATCGCTATTCCATTTTGTCTTGTTACCAACAAAATCGTTCATTCACAAAATTTTCTGACCGCTCTTTTTGCCATTTTTCTTTATTTTTTGGATTGCCAAAAAAACGTGCTTGTTCCTGTAAACGTTGAACTAATTTTTCCTCAGCTTCTTTTAATGCTTTTCTACGATCTGCAAATTTTGAGGGCAATGCTGGTAAGAAAATCACTTCATAAGGATGAGTAATTGTCCATTTCACCGCATTTCCTGCAGCACGACTTTGTTTATCAAAATCACAAAACGCATAAGCATTAACAAACTGCCCTACTACGTGGCTGAATCCTGTATTATCCTGTACCGTTTGTTTTGGTAAATCCAATACATAAAGTGCGGTGATCAAACGGTTTTGTCCACGATAAAACCAAGTAACCGCTTCATCTCTTAAGCCAAAATCATAAGCCCGAGCGGCTAATGTGAACATTGTGATTGGGGAAATACGAGCAGGATTTTCTTCTACAAATTTTACCGCACTTTTATAACCTTTTAGCGTATTTTCACGTAACATAGGATCGATTTCTTTATGTACAAATACATTTTCTGCTTTTCCATTTTCAGCAGAATAATAAGGTTTGATATAAACATCCACAGATTTCACTGGAGTTTTACTGATAGAGCTACAAGCCGTAATAAAAAGTGCGGTTATAAAACATAGCATTTTAACAAAATTCAAACAAATCCACTGACTAAGTGAAGTTTTTATCAATAATTTCATATTTTCCTTATATAATGGCACGACAAATTTCAACATATCGTTATTATGAAAATCCACCTTATCCGCCATAACACCACATTAGAATTTAATAATGAAACAAGTTTACTCGATCATCTCGAGAAAAATAATATTCATCATGAATATCAATGCCGCAGTGGCTATTGTGGTTCTTGTCGTGTGAAGATTAAAAAAGGCAAGGTGTCTTATAAAGAAATGCCCCTTGCCTTTCTACAACCCGATGAAATTCTACTTTGTTGCTGTCAAGTAGAAAGCGATATTGAACTTGATTTATAAATTATTTAAATCTAATACATCGGTCATATCAAATAAGCCATTCGCCTTATTTTCTAGCCATTTACCAGCACGCACTGCGCCATTAGCGAAAGTCATACGGCTTGATGCTTTATGGGAAATTTCTACACGCTCGCCAATATCAGCAAACCAAACCGTGTGTTCCCCCACCACATCCGAAGCACGAATAGTTGAAAAACCAATTTCATCACGTTTACGTTCGCCTGTAATTCCTTCACGGCAGAACACTCCGTGAGTTTTTAAATCACGACCTAAGGTTTTCGCGATATGTTCCCCCATAGAAAGTGCGGTGCCAGAAGGTGCGTCCACTTTGTGGCGATGATGTGCTTCGATCACTTCAATATCGCAATAATCCCCCATCACTTTTGCCGCTTTTTCTAAAAGCTTGAAGACTAAATTCACACCAACACTGAAATTTGATGCAAACACAATAGCAATTTTATCTGAAGCTGCTTTAATCGCTACTTTACCATTTTCATCAAAACCAGTTGTACCGATCACCATTTTTTTATTATTCGCTACACAAAATGCAATATGTTCAAGGGTGCCTTCTGGGCGAGTAAAATCTATTAATAAATCGAATTTATTTTTTTGGCATTCAAGATCGTCCGAAACTATTACACCAATTTGACCAATTCCTGCCAATTCTCCCGCATCTGTTCCGACTAAAGATGATCCTTTGCGTTCAAAAGCCGCTCCTAGTTCTACGCTTTCCGCAGAATGAACCGCTTGAATTAATTGACGCCCCATTCTTCCGCCAGCACCAGCGATTGCAATTTTTAATGTCATGTTACTTCCTTTTTTATTAATGAATTATTTCGTTGATGCCATTATAGACAAGCACACAACCAAAAAATAAAAATACAATACCCGCCATATTATCAATATAACGGCTGTATTGACTATATAAACGCTTGGCAATATTACGTGAAAAAATCAATGAAATCACATAAAAATAACAAAATGTTTCAACCACAATTACCATAAAAGCCAAGATAATTTGCCACATTTCAGTGATATTTACTAAGACAAGCGACATCACGCTACTAAAATACACCACGACTTTTGCATTGGATAAATTCACTAAAAGCCCTTTCACAATTTCTTTTTTGATCGTGGTTTGTTGATTGAATTCTGTTGTAGAGTGCGGTTCAAATTGAGCGTGTTTTTTACTGCGAGCCATTAAAAAACCGAGATATGCTAAGTAACTACCACCTAGAAACATAATCACGCCATGTAATGCTGGAATGGTAACGAACAACACCGCCAATCCCAACATAGAAAGCATTCCCCAAAAAGCGACGCCAAGCGTTATGCCTAAAATACCACAAACTGTATTACGACGAGAGTTACTTGCCGCCATTCGGCTTACATAGAAGAAATCAGGGCCTGGCGTCATTAAGCCAAATAAATGCACTATGATTAAATTTAGCATCACAACATCCAATACTGAATTGCAAATACGACAATCACGGCATAAATTGCCGCTAATACATCATCGACCATAATGCCAAAACCACTTTCGAGTTTTTCGTCAAAATAACGAATTGGGAACGGTTTTAAAATATCGAAAAAACGAAATAACGCAAAAGCAGCCAAAATCCATTGCCAAGATAATGACGGGATCGCCGTTAATACAATAAATACACCGACAAATTCATCCCAGACGATAGAACCATGATCATGCACACCCATATCTGCTGCGGTTTTTTGACAAAGGTAGCAACCGAGTAGAAAACAAAGTGCGGTAAAAATTAAAAAGGTTTTTAAGCCTAATAAGGAAAGTAAAATCACGCCTAAAATTGTTCCGGCTAAACTCCCCCACGTGCCTGGAGCAGGATGAATTAAGCCCGATCCAAAACCAACGGCAAGCAAATGAATAGGATTTAAAAGAGAGATTTTTTTAAGAGGATTATTTTCTGTCATTTTGATTCCTTAAAATGATCGAAACCACTTGAAAAAGTTATATTCACAGGTTTTCCATCACGTAAAAAACGAGGCGAAAAGTCGCCGCACTTTTCTGTGATCTTGCCAATGCAAGTACAAGACACATTCAGTTTTTTCAAGCGTAATTCTAATTCATCTTTAGATTCTGTCGGAATAGTAAAACAAAGTTCATAATCTTCTCCGCCAGTTAAGGCAAATTGTTCCGCTTGAACGCGATCATATTTATTCAAAATCGCTGATGAAAGAGGTAATGAAGAAAGTTCAACTTCGGCACTACATTGGCTTCGTTCAAGAATATGCCCTAAATCAGAGATTAACCCATCGGAAAGATCAATGGCTGCATGGGCAATATCAATTAACACCCGTCCAAGTTCAATTCTAGGTGTGGGTCTAAGATGTCGTTGTTGCAAAAAAACATCATCAGAATCAACCGCACTTTTGCCCGATAAAATTTGTGTTAAACCTGCTGCGCTATCGCCTAAAGTACCTGAAACATAAATTAAATCGCCGATTTGTGCTTTATGCCGACAAATCGCCTTCCCTTTTTCAACAAGACCTTGTGCTGTAATGGTAATAGATAAGTTACCTTTTGTAGTATCGCCACCAATTAATGTGACGTTGTATTGTTTTAATGTATGCAATAAACTTTGGCTAAATGTTGAAAGCCAATTTTCATCTACATTTGGCAAAGTTAATGCCAGAGAAACCCATTTTGGCAAAGCCCCCATTGCAGCAAGATCGCTTAAATTTGTTGCAACGGCTTTGTAAGCTAAATCTTCAGGAGAAATACTTGGTAAAAAATGCGTATTTTCCACCATTGTATCCGTCGTAATGGCAAGCTGATAATTCTCAGGAATAGAAACCAGCGCACAATCGTCGCCAATAGACAATTGTACAAAATCATCAACTAATATTTGTTGCTGAAAATATCCTTTAATTAAATCAAATTCACCCATTGCCATTTTTCACCTATCTTATTAAAGAAAAGGCACGCGTTAAAAACGCGTGCCATTTTCAGTTTAAAAGGATTATTTACGCCCTAATGCGGGTGCGATTTTATCAAGTACGCCATTGATATATTTATGGCTTTCATCTGCACCGAAGACTTTTGCCACTTCAATCGCTTCATTGATAACCACTTTATATGGCACATCTAACTCGAAGCGCAATTCATAAACGGCTAAACGCAAAATTGCCGTTTCAATAGGATCAAGCTCATCAAAAGCGCGGTCAGTATAAGGCGAAATTGAAAAATCAACGGTTTCAATATTTTCTACTGTTTGACGAAATAATTTACGGAAGTAAGGTTTATCTACCCCATCCATATCTTGATCTAACACAAAGGCTAATTCCACTTGTTCTACAGTATTGCCGGATATTGCCCAAGAATACAAGGCTTGAACAGTACATTCACGCGCACGACGACGAGCAGAAGGCTTTTTCACTTGTTTTTGTTCTGTCATGGTTTATGCCGCATCAATTTGTTGAATAAGATTAACCATTTCAAGTGCTGTTAAGGCTGCTTCTGCACCTTTATTACCTGCTTTAGTGCCAGCACGTTCAATTGCTTGCTCAATATTTTCTGTGGTTAATACGCCAAAAGCGACTGGGATTTCAGCATCCATTGCAACTTTTCCTAAACCGTTGCTTGCTTCCCCTGCTACATATTCAAAGTGTGCTGTACCACCACGGATAACTGTACCTAATGCCACAATCGCATCAAATTTTTTACTTTCGGCTAAACGACGAGCAACTAATGGCAATTCATAGGCACCAGGAGCACGCACGATAGTGATATTTTCATCTTTCACTTGGCCGATACGTTTTAATGCATCAATTGCACCTTCTAATAAACTTTCATTAATAAAACTGTTAAAACGAGCAATTGCTACTGCAACTTTTGCATTAGGTGCTGCGACTGAGCCTTCTAAAACTTTCATATTTTTTCCTATTATTAGCCATAATGATTTTGACCCGAGATTTTAGCATAAAATCGCATATATTCAATATTAATAAGGCTTTACCCTATTTTATTTAGGGCTCATTTTTAAGGCTATTTTATTGTTCATAGACCGCACCAATACTATATTTTTATGGAAAATTTCCTTTATTAAGGTAAACTATCGGTCATTTTAAATGAATTACATTTAGTTACAGAGGTTTAATATGTCTAAAGTGGCATCGATTGTTGATGTATTACGAGGAAAAGTGGCGATTGGCGAAACCGTCACTGTACGTGGTTGGGTGCGTACCCGCCGCGATTCTAAAGCAGGCTTATCTTTCTTAGCAGTTTATGACGGTTCTTGTTTTGATCCAATTCAAGCGATTATTAATAACGATATTGAAAATTACGAAAACGAAATTTTACGTTTAACAACAGGCTGTTCTGTGATTATAACAGGTAAAATCGTTGAATCTCCTGCAGAAGGACAAGCGGTTGAATTACAAGCAGAAAAAGTGGAAGTGACAGGGTTTGTTGAAGATCCAGATACTTACCCAATGGCAGCAAAACGCCACTCTATTGAATATTTACGCGAAGTAGCTCACTTACGCCCTCGTACCAATATTATTGGTGCAGTTGCGCGTGTTCGCCATTGCTTATCTCAAGCAATTCATCGTTTCTTCCACGAACAAGGTTTCTACTGGGTGGCAACTCCATTAATTACTGCATCAGATACTGAAGGTGCGGGTGAAATGTTCCGTGTTTCAACACTAGATTTAGAAAATCTTCCACGTGATGAAAATGGAAAAGTGGATTTCAGCCAAGATTTCTTCGGTAAAGAATCATTTTTAACGGTTTCAGGTCAGTTAAATGGCGAAACCTATGCTTGTGCATTAAGTAAAATTTATACTTTTGGCCCAACATTCCGTGCGGAAAACTCGAATACCACCCGTCACTTAGCTGAATTCTGGATGGTTGAACCCGAAGTAGCATTTGCAACGTTAGAGGATAACGCAAAACTTGCCGAAGATATGTTGAAATACGTATTCCGTGCAGTGTTAGCAGAGCGTAAAGACGACTTACAATTCTTTGAAAAACATGTAGATAAAGATGTTATTACGCGTCTAGAAAACTTTGTAAACTCAGATTTTGCACAAATTGACTATACTGATGCCATTGATGTGTTATTAAAATCTGGTAAAAAATTTGAATTCCCTGTTTCTTGGGGTATCGATCTTTCTTCTGAACACGAACGTTTCTTGGCGGAAGAATATTTCAAATCACCGGTTGTGGTGAAAAACTATCCAAAAGACATTAAAGCATTCTATATGCGTTTAAATAACGATGGAAAAACGGTGGCAGCAATGGACGTGTTAGCACCGGGAATTGGTGAAATCATCGGTGGTTCACAACGTGAAGAACGTTTAGAGGTGCTTGATAAACGTATGGAAGAAATGGGATTAAATCCAGATGATTATTGGTGGTATCGCGATCTTCGTAAATATGGTAGCGTTCCACATTCTGGTTTTGGTCTTGGTTTTGAACGCCTAATCGTCTATGTAACTGGCGTGCAAAACATTCGTGATGTAATTCCATTCCCACGTGCACCAAGAAATGCGAATTTCTAATTCAATTTAACGTTAATATTGACCGCACTTACGCCAAAGTGCGGTCAATTTTTTCAGAATTTTAAGGAAAGCAAAATGGATAAAATTAAACAACTCTTTGCCAACAATTATAGTTGGGCGAAAAGAATGAAAGAAGAAAATTCGACTTACTTCAAAGAGCTTGCGGATCATCAAACGCCACATTACCTTTGGATTGGTTGCTCTGATAGCCGTGTGCCTGCTGAAAAATTGACAAATCTTGAACCGGGCGAGCTTTTTGTTCACCGTAATGTTGCTAACCAAGTAATTCACACAGATTTTAATTGCCTTTCTGTTGTGCAATATGCCGTCGATGTACTTAAAATCGAACATATTATTATCTGTGGTCACACCAACTGCGGGGGAATTCACGCTGCTATGGCAGATAAAGATTTAGGGCTTATCAACAACTGGCTCCTTCATATTCGCGATATTTGGTTTAAACACGGACATCTTCTCGGTAAACTTTCCCCAGAAAAACGTGCCGATATGCTAACTAAAATTAACGTAGCGGAACAGGTTTACAATCTAGGTCGCACATCAATTGTCAAAAGTGCTTGGGAACGAGGACAAAAACTCTCATTGCACGGCTGGGTATATGACGTAAATGATGGATTTTTAGTGGATCAAGGTGTAATGGCAACCAGTAGAGAAACCCTTGAAATTTCCTATCGAAACGCTATCGCTCGTTTATCCATACTTGATGAAGAAAATATTTTGAAAAAAGATCATATTGAACCAACAGCAAATTGATACTTGCAATATTTCCACTAGAATTTCATTTATCTATTGTAGAATTTTATTGCTTGTAATGTCTTTTTATTTCAGCAGATTTTATAAGTTTAGGTCGAGAAAAACGATAGTGGATAAAATAAAAAAGAAGCTAATTTTCCCGAAAATTTGCAAACCATATCAGAAATAAAAAACATTTGAGCGTTTTTGCACAATTTTAGTTAATAAGATTTCCTATACTGATACCTCATGTACATCAGAAAAGGGAAAATTATGAAAAAAATGATCTCAAGCGTATTTTGTTCGCTTATTGCTGGTACATCTTATGGTTTTGGTTGCAATGGAGGAAATCTGTCACCAGCAATTTCTTGGGCGAATGCCCCGAAAGGGACGAAAAGTTTTGTAGTAACGATCTATGATAAAGATGCACCAACAGGCATTGGCTGGATGCATTGGGTCGTTGCAAATATTCCAGCAAATACGACTACTCTTCCTGAAGGTATTAAAGCTGATGGTACTAATTTACCACAAGATGCACTACAAACCCGCACTGATTTTGGCGTACCAGGCTTTGGCGGAGCTTGTCCACCCGAAGGACAAAAACATCGTTACGAAATTAAAGTCACAGCGGTAAGTGTAGAAACCCTGCCAAATGTGGCGGCAGATACACCAGCTTGGATAATTTTCTCTCCATTTATCCAACGCAAAATTTTTCTACCACGCCTAACCCAAATAACGGCAGGTTGCGTAAAATAGGATTTATCTAGTTTCAATTTATGTCTTTGTATAATGGTATTTTTTTCAGCAAGATTAGGACGAATGGGCATAAAAATTCCTTGTAAAAGTGCGGTCATTTTAAGTAATTTTTTATGAGTGTTCTAAATTATGCTAAACACTCTCCCAATTTTTAAATGAAGGAGCATTTAGAATAATCTGCTACCTATACAGATAAAATTATCGTTCAGTTATGTAATCAAATAATAGATGGAGAAGATTGCGAAGAATTTAACTGATTTATAGCTTTTGATATGATTATTTATAATAAAAAGAGCAGTTAAAAATTATGATATTTTTAACCGCCCTTTGTTTTGTTAAAGGTTAGATTGAACGCTTAACCTCAACCACTTCAAACACCTCGATTTGGTCGCCGACTTTTACATCGTTGTAGTTTTTCACGCCGATACCACATTCCATACCGTTACGAACTTCAGATACATCATCTTTGAAACGACGAAGAGATTCTAATTCCCCTTCAAAGATAACGACGTTGTCACGTAATACACGGATTGGGTTGTTACGTTTCACTACCCCCTCGGTTACCATACAGCCTGCGATTGCACCAAATTTCGGATGACGGAATACATCACGAACTTCAGCTAAGCCAATAATTTCTTGTTTAAATTCAGGCTCTAACATACCGCTCATTGCGGCTTTAATTTCATTCAACAATTCATAAATGATTGAGTAGTAATGTAAATCAATGTTTTCTGCCTCAATGACACGACGAGCTGTTGCATCCGCACGAACATTAAAGCCAACAATGATGGCATTAGATGCTGCCGCTAAAGTTGCATCAGTTTCAGTAATACCACCTACACCTGAACCAACAACTTTAACTTTTACTTCATTAGTAGAAAGTTCATTTAATGCTTGAACAATCGCTTCTACAGAGCCTTGTACGTCGGCTTTCACAATGACGTTCAATTCAGCCACATCGCCTTCAGACATATTGCTAAACATATTTTCAAGTTTCGCTTTTTGCTGACGAGCTAATTTAACTTCACGGAATTTACCTTGACGATATAACGCCACTTCACGTGCTTTTTTCTCATCACGTACAACGGTTGTTTCATCCCCCGCTGCAGGCACACCTGAAAGACCTAATAATTCAACTGGAATTGAAGGACCAGCTTCATCAACTTCTTTTCCGTTTTCATCACGCATTGCACGTACACGGCCGTATTCAAAACCACAAAGTACGATGTCGCCTTTACGTAGCGTACCTGATTGAACCAAGATAGTTGCCACGGGGCCACGACCTTTATCCAAATAAGATTCAATGACTACACCACTTGCCATGCCGTCTTTTACAGCAGTCAATTCAAGCACTTCTGATTGAAGTAGGATAGCATCTAATAAATCATCAACTCCTGTACCTTTCTTCGCAGATACTGGGACAAATTGCACATCGCCACCGAATTTTTCAGAAATGACATCATGTTGTAATAATTCTTGCTCAACACGGTCTGGATTTGCTTCTGGTTTATCGATTTTATTTACTGCAACCACTAAAGGCGCACCTGCTGCTTTTGCGTGTTGAATCGCTTCGATAGTTTGAGGCATCACACCATCATCGGCAGCAACAACAAGAACAACAATATCTGTTGCTTTTGCACCACGCGCACGCATAGAAGTAAAGGCAGCATGTCCTGGAGTATCCAAGAAAGTGATCATTTTGCCATCATCCATTTCTACGTGATACGCACCGATATGTTGAGTAATACCACCTGCTTCGCCTGCAGCCACTTTCGCTTTACGAATATAGTCGAGTAAAGAAGTTTTACCGTGATCAACGTGTCCCATAATAGTTACAACTGGCGCACGCGTTACTTTTTCCGCATTTACATCGCGATCACCTAATACCGCTTCTTCAAGCTCATTTTCATTGCGAAGAATTACTTTATGACCAAGTTCTTCCGCTACTAATTGAGCGGCTTCTTGATCGATAACTTGGTTGATGGTGACCATTTCACCCATTTTCATCATCACTTTAATGATTTCTGTCGCTTTCACCGACATTTTGTTCGCAAGTTCTGCAACGGTAATGGTTTCGCCAATCACAACATCTGCTTTTACTACTTGAACTGGTTTAGTAAAGGCTTGTTGAAGTGCGGTGCCTTTTTTTCCATTTTTACCTTTACCAAACTTAGCATCTTTTTGATTTTTACGATTAGATTCGCGCTCGTTTTTCGAGTTTTTGCTATTTTCATCGTCACGACCGCCTTTTTTTGCTTTTGCTACTTTATTTTTACCTCGACCACGATTTTCATTACGACGATCTTCTTCATCTTCTGCTTCAAGTGCATATCTTGAACTTAAATTGTAATCAGAATAGTCTTCTGAAGAAGATTCATTGTCTGAATCATCTGCTTCAGCATAACGTTTAGCTTCTTCTGCTGCACGACGAGCTTGTTCTTCTGCTTTTTGACGAGCCACTTCTTCAGCTTTACGGCGAAGTTCAGCTTCTTCTGCTTTACGTTTCTCTTTTTCAGGATCAACAAATTTAGCTTTAGAATCTACCGCACTTTTTGCTGGCTTAGCGGTTTCTGCTTTCGCTTTTTCAGCTTTTGATTTTTCATCAGCTTCTTTCTTAGTTGCCGCTTTTTCAGCTTCTAAACGAGCTTTTTCTTCTGCCGCTTTTTGTTCAGCAATTTTTTTCGCTTCCGCTTCTTGCTGTGCTTTTAATTTTGCTTCTTCTTGTTGAGCAATATCGGTTTTTACTGTGCGTTTTTTACGTACTTCTACTTGTACAGCTTTACTTTTTCCACTCGTTGTTGTACCACTCACTGTAGTTTTTGTTCTGCGTTGAATGCTTAATTTTTTTGGCACATCAGCCTTTACATCTTCAGTCATTACAGCTCTCCTTATTCTTCTTCGCCAAACCAACAAATATTACGTGCAGCCATAATTAAATCTGCGGCCTCTTCTGCGGTTAATTCTTCAATATCAGTTAAATCATCAACGCCTTGTTCTGCGAGTTCTTCAAGGGTGGTAATTTGTTTTTCTGCTAGTTTGATCGCAACGTGACGATTCATTCCCTCTAAATTCAATAAACGATCTTCAACATTCGCTTTTTTCAGAGCTTCTTCTTCAGCTACTGCTGCGGCTGTAATCGCATTTTTAGCACGGGTTTGAAGTTCTTCAACAAGATCTTCATCTTCTAAACCATCAATTGCTGTCAATTCATTCATTGGCACATAAGCAATTTCTTCTAAACTTGTGAAACCTTCTTCCACAAGGATTTGAGCAAATTCTTCATCAAGTTCTAAGGCATTCATAAATAAGTTTAACACTTTGTTATCTTCTGCTTGATGTTTTGTGTTTAACTCATCGGTCGTCATTACGTTTAGTGTCCAACCCGTTAATTGTGTTGCTAAACGCACATTTTGACCATTACGACCAATTGCTTGCGCAAGGTTAGCTGCTTCAACGGCAATATCCATAGAATGATTATCTTCATCAACAATAATAGAAGACACATCCGCAGGTGCCATTGCATTGATCACAAATTGCGCTGGATTATCATCCCAAAGTACAATATCAACTCGTTCACCGCCAAGTTCATTGGTAATTGCCTGAACACGTGCACCACGCATTCCTACACAAGCACCAACAGGATCGATACGTTTATCATTTGATTTTACCGCGATTTTAGCACGAGAACCCGCATCACGAGCTGCACCACGAATTTCAATCATTTCTTCGCCAATTTCAGGCACTTCAATACGGAATAATTCGATCAACATTTCTGGTTTAGAACGTGTCACAAATAATTGTGCAGTTTTGCCTTCAGGATTCACTTTATAAAGTACCCCACGAACACGATCTCCCGGACGGAAGTTTTCACGTGGTAACATATCTTCACGTGCAATCATCGCTTCCGCTTTATTGCCAAGGTCTAAAATAATACTGTCTCGACTTACTTTTTTTACGGTGCCTGTTACAATTTTTCCTTCTTCTTCACGAAATTGTTCAACCACTTTTGCACGTTCAGCTTCACGAATTTTAGTGCTAATAACTTGACGTGCCGTTTGCATTGCAATACGGTCAAACGCAATAGATTCAATTTGATCTTCTACATACTCTCCAAGTTGCAAATTTGGATCATCAAATTGCGCCGCTTCCAAAGTAATTTCCTTCGTTGGTACTTTTACTTCATCTACGACTAACCAACGGCGAAAAGTATCAAATTCCCCTGTTTTTGGATTAATTGAAACGCGAATATCGGTTTCATATTCAAACTTCTTCTTAGTAGAAATCGCAATCGCACTCTCCAATGCTTCAAAAATTTTCTCACGTGGTAATAATTTTTCATTGGATACAGCTTCTGCCGCTAGTAAAATTTCTTTACTCATTTCTCTTTTTCTCCTTTTAAAATTTTGCAACAACATTCGCTTTTTGAATGTTTCCAAAGACTAAAATTTGTTCTTGATCATCAACGATTAAAGTAATCATATCCTTTTCAATACGCTCTAACTTACCTTGCCATTTACGGCGTTCCATCACTGGAATTCGCAAATGTACTGCGATATCTTGCCCAATATAACGTTCAAATTGTAGTAAGGTAAATAGCGGACGATCTAAACCTGGTGACGACACTTCTAGATTGTATTTATCCGCAATTGGATCTTCCACGTCTAAAATCGCACTCACTTGACGACTTATATCAGCACAATCATCAACCGTCACACCATCATCTTTATCTATAAATAAACGCACCGTCATAAAACGCCCCGCACGCTGACACTCAATTCCCCACAATTCACAGCCTAAATCTTCTACTGCATCTTGTAGCATTTCTTGTAAATTTTGTTCTAACGTAGCCAATTTCTACTCCTATATAAGGTGCAATTCATTGCACTATATCATAACCTTATGAAACCTTATCCTAAACAATACTTATCTCCTCTATTTTAGTAATAGTAAGAAGATAGTTTATTAAATCTCAGGCATAAAAAAAGGGTTAGGTTCATAAGAACCTAAGCCCAGTTACTAAATTTCTTATAGAAAAAAACCCCAAAACTGGGGTTCTTTTACTGAACTTATTATTGGTTGCGGGGGCTGGATTTGAACCAACGACCTTCGGGTTATGAGCCCGACGAGCTACCAAGCTGCTCCACCCCGCGTCCGAAACATGTGCGACATTATAGTGATAAAAATTTAATATGCAAGGAATTTTGTAAAATCATTGGGATAACAATTTAATAAAATTAACAATATATCTCCTAAAAGTAATCTTTTTTATATAAAAGAAAATACTGGTTAGAAAAATTTATATCATTAACACAAATTAAAATAGTCAATATAAATTCTAATTATTCAATAATTTAATTTTCTCAATCATGTTTGTTGTTGAACAACCATTTTCAAAGTTTAGCACTTTAACATCGCCACCGTTTGCCCAAACTTCTTTTGAGCCAGCAATCTCTTCGGGTTTGTAATCTCCGCCTTTGACTAAAAGATCTGGTAGAATGTCACCGATTAAACGCTGTGGTGTGTCTTCGATGAATGGCACCAACCAGTCCACAGATGCCAAACCAGCCAATACCGCCATACGAGTTTCAAGATTGTTAATTGGGCGATTTTCGCCTTTTAAGCGTTTAACAGAATCGTCGCTATTTACTGCGACAATTAAACGATCGCCTAATTTACGTGCATTTTCTAAATAAGAAACATGGCCTGGATGCAAAATATCGAAACAGCCATTAGTCATCACAATTTTTTCGCCTCGCGCTTTAGCTTGTGCGACTGCATCTTTTAATTCTGCTTCGCTCATAATGCCAAATCCAGTGTCAGGGCGAGCATGAATCGCATTTTCAAGTTCCACGGTCGAAACCGTTGAAGTACCCAATTTACCCACCACAATTCCTGCGGCAACATTGGCTAAATAACAAGATTCTTCGAAAGAACGTCCATCTGCTAATGCGGTTGCTAATACACTAATGACAGTATCACCGGCTCCCGTCACATCAAATACTTCTTTTGCGACAGTTGGCAAATGATAAGGCTCTTGATTTGGGCGTAATAATGTCATTCCTTTTTCAGAACGCGTCACCAAAAGTGCGGTTAATTCAATATCAGAAATTAATTTTAAACCTTTTTCAATAATCTCTTCTTCTGTATTGCATTTGCCCACAACGGCTTCAAACTCAGACATATTTGGTGTCAATAATGTTGCACCACGATAACGTTCAAAATCAGTTCCCTTTGGATCGATTAACACGGGAACATCCGCTTTGCGTGCAATTTGAATCATTTTCTGAACATCTTTAAGCGTGCCTTTACCGTAATCAGAAAGAATCAAAGCACCGTAATTTTTTACCGCACTTTCTAACTTCGCTAATAAATCCTTGCAATCTACATTATTGAAATCTTCTTCAAAATCAAGGCGGAGCAACTGTTGATGACGAGATAAAATACGTAATTTAGTAATGGTTGGATGGGTCTCTAATGCAACAAAATTACAATCGATTTTTTGTTTTTCTAATAAATGGGAAAGCGCAGAACCAGTTTCATCTTGTCCAATCAATCCCATTAACTGAACGGGTACATTGAGTGAAGCAATATTCATTGCCACATTTGCTGCACCACCCGCGCGCTCTTCATTTTCCTGTACTCGAACCACTGGCACAGGTGCTTCTGGTGAAATACGGTTGGTTGCGCCGAACCAATAACGATCAAGCATCACATCGCCTAATACAAGTACTTTTGCTTGCTTAAATTCTGCTGAATATTGAGCCATTTTAAAATCTCTCTATTTGAATAACCAAAATTGTGGCGATTTTACCACAACTCAAATTTACGATAAACTACGCCCCTAACTTACGTGGAAAGAACAATGAAAAACGAAAAACTCCCTCAATTTCAACCGCACTTTTTAGCCCCAAAATACTGGCTGTTTTGGCTAGGCGTGGTAATTTGGCGAAGTATTTTATGTCTTCCCTACCCTATTTTGCGCCATATTGGTAATGGTCTCGGTTGGCTGTTTTCACATTTAAAAGTGGGTAAACGTCGAGCTGCTATTGCACGCCGCAATCTTGAACTTTGTTTCCCTAACATGCCAGAGAATAAACGTGAAGCTATTTTGCAAAAAAATCTTCGTTCAGTAGGCATGGCAATTATCGAAACAGGCATGGCTTGGTTTTGGTCGGATTCACGTATCAAAAAATGGTCAAAAGTTGAAGGCTTACATTATCTAAAAGAAAATCAAAAAGATGGAATTATTCTCGTCGGTGTTCATTTCTTAACACTAGAACTTGGTGCGCGTATCATTGGTTTACATCATCCTGGTATTGGAGTTTACCGCCCAAATGACGATCCAGCATTTGATTGGCTACAAATTCAAGGACGTTTAAAATCAAATAAAAATTTACTAAATCGTAAAGATTTACGCGGAATGATCAAAGCCCTCCGTCACGAAGAAACCATTTGGTATGCACCAGATCACGATTACGGCAGAAAAAATGCTGTTTTTGTACCATTTTTTGCAGTGCCCGATGCTTGCACAACCACTGGTAGTTATTATTTATTGAAATCCTCACAAAACAGCAAAGTGATTCCATTTGCGCCATTACGCAATAAAGATGGTTCAGGCTATACCGTGAGTATTTCAGCACCTGTTGATTTTATGGATTTACAGGATGAAACGGCGATTGCTACGCGAATGAATCAAATCGTTGAAAAGGAAATCATGAAGGGCATATCACAATATATGTGGCTACATCGTCGTTTTAAAACACGCCCCGATGAAAATACGCCTAGTTTATACGATTAAAAGTGCGGTCGAATATCACCGCACTTTTTGATAGAATTTTCTCAAATTTAAAAATTAACGACTCATCTAACCATGACAACCAATTATTCAGCTCAAGAAATTACCGTTCTTAAAGATCTCGAACCAGTGCAAATTCGCCCTGGTATGTATACAGACACAACTCGTCCTAATCATTTAGCACAAGAAGTTATTGATAACAGCGTAGATGAAGCCCTTGCGGGTTTTGCCACAAAAATTGAAGTAATTTTACACCCTGATCAATCCATTGAAGTCACAGACAATGGTCGCGGTATGCCTGTGGATATTCATCCTACGGAAGGCGTTTCCGGCGTAGAGGTGATCCTGACTAAACTGCATGCGGGTGGTAAATTCTCCAATAAAAATTATGAATTTGCCGGTGGTTTACACGGTGTTGGGATTTCTGTGGTCAATGCGCTTTCTGAACGCGTAGATATTCAAGTCAAACGCAATGGGGAAGTGTATAAAATTGCCTTTGAAAACGGCAGTAAAGTAGAAGAATTGGAAGTTATCGGGACTTGTGGCAGACGCACAACGGGAACAAGCGTTCACTTCAAACCAAATCCAAAATATTTTGACAACGCAAAATTTTCCGTTAGTCGCCTACGTCATTTATTAAGAGCGAAAGCAGTCCTTTGCTCAGGACTTGAAATCAAATTTCTTGATAAAGTAAACAATACTCAAGATATTTGGTTATATGAAGACGGGCTTTCCGATTACCTTATCGAAGCAGTAAATGGCTTTGAAACGCTGCCCGAAAAACCATTTGTTGGCGAATTTAAAGGAACAAATGAAGCCGTTAGCTGGGCATTACTTTGGTTGCCAGAAGGTGGCGAACTGATTGGCGAAAGCTACGTAAACTTAATTCCGACTATTCAAGGTGGAACACATGTTAATGGTCTAAGACAAGGCTTGTTAGATGCCATTCGTGAATTTTGCGAATTTAGAAATTTATTACCACGCGGGGTAAAACTTACCGCTGATGATATTTGGGAGCGTTGTTCTTACATTCTTTCCCTTAAAATGCAAGATGCGCAATTCGCAGGGCAAACTAAAGAACGCTTATCATCACGCCAAAGTGCGGTGTTTGTCAGCGGTGTTTTAAAAGATGCGTTCAGTTTATGGCTAAACCAAAATGTACAAGATGCTGAAAAATTAGCAGAAATTGTCATTAGTTCTGCACAACGCCGATTACGTGCGGCCAAAAAAGTCGTACGTAAAAAACTTGTTAGCGGCCCAGCATTACCAGGAAAATTAGCAGATTGCGGCTCACAGGATTTAGAAAAAACAGAATTATTTTTAGTGGAGGGCGACTCTGCGGGCGGTTCAGCAAAACAAGCACGTGATCGCGAATATCAAGCGATTTTGCCGTTACGTGGGAAAATCTTAAACACATGGGAAGTTTCGCCTGATCAAGTATTAGGTTCAACAGAAATTCACGATATCGCTGTGGCTCTAGGGATCGATCCTGATAACAATGATTTATCACAACTTCGCTATGGTAAAGTGTGCATTCTCGCCGATGCTGACTCCGATGGACTTCACATTGCCACCCTACTCTGCGCCCTGTTCTTACGCCATTTTCCGAAATTGGTACAAGACGGCCACGTTTACGTCGCAATGCCACCACTTTATCGTATTGACTTAAATAAAGAAGTCTTCTACGCATTAGATGAAAACGAAAAAGAGGCAATTTTAGATCGGTTGAAAAATAAAAAAGGCAAACCAAATGTTCAACGTTTTAAAGGTTTAGGTGAAATGAATCCATCACAATTACGTGAAACAACAATGGATCCTAACACTCGTCGCCTTGTTCAATTAACTTATGATTTAGGGGAAGATCAAGGCTCAGATACATTAGAACTGATGGATATGTTATTAGCGAAAAAACGTTCCGAAGACCGTAAAAATTGGTTGCAAGCGAAAGGCGATCAGGTTGATTTATCTGTTTAGACTAAATTAATCTCAGCAAATCCGAATTTTAATAAATTAAAAATATATCAATTAACAGAAACAAAAATGACAAATATCAACTATGAAGGCATTGAGCAAATGCCTCTACGTACTTTCACTGAAAAGGCTTATCTCAACTATTCTATGTATGTCATCATGGATCGTGCGCTGCCTTTTATCGGCGATGGTTTAAAACCCGTTCAACGCCGTATTGTATATGCGATGTCTGAACTTGGCTTAAATGCCACAGCAAAATACAAAAAATCTGCCCGAACCGTCGGTGATGTACTCGGTAAATTCCATCCACATGGCGACAGTGCTTGTTATGAAGCCATGGTATTAATGGCACAACCATTCTCTTATCGTTATCCGCTGGTAGATGGTCAAGGTAACTGGGGCGCGCCAGATGATCCAAAATCTTTCGCTGCAATGCGTTATACGGAATCACGCCTCTCTAAAATCGCTGAAATCTTGCTGAGTGAACTAGGACAAGGAACGGTAGATTATCAGCCAAACTTTGATGGAACCTTGGCTGAACCACAATATTTACCTGCTCGTTTACCTCATATTTTATTGAACGGTACAACAGGTATTGCAGTGGGTATGGCGACAGATATTCCACCACACAATATTAACGAAATCGCTGATGCGGCAGTGATGTTGTTAGATAATCCTAAAGCGGGATTAGATGATGTACTTGAAATTGTTCAAGGCCCAGATTTTCCAACAGAAGCGGAAATTATTTCGCCAAAAGCAGAAATTCGTAAAATTTACGAGCAAGGTCGTGGCTCAATAAAAATGCGTGCGACTTGGAAAAAAGAAGATGGCGAAATCATTATTTCTGCGCTTCCACATCAAGCTTCTCCCTCAAAAGTTATTGCACAAATAGCCGATCAAATGACGGCAAAAAAACTACCAATGCTAGAAGATATTCGAGATGAAGCCGATCACGAAAATCCAATTCGTATTGTGCTAGTTCCTCGCTCAAATCGCGTCGATACTGATGCCTTAATGGCACATTTATTTGCGACTACAGATCTTGAAAAAAGCTATCGTGTAAATATGAATATGATTGGGCTTGATCATAAACCAGCGGTAAAAGGCTTATTAGAAATCTTAAATGAATGGCTCACTTTCCGTCGCACAACAGTTACTCGTCGCCTACAATACCGTTTGGATAAAGTACTCTCTCGCTTACATATTTTAGAAGGTTTGATGATAGCCTTTTTAAATATTGATGAGGTTATCGAAATTATACGCCACGAAGACGATCCAAAAGCAGAGCTTATGGTACGCTTTAATTTAAGCGATGAACAAGCTGATGCCATTTTAAATTTACGCTTACGTCATTTAGCGAAATTAGAAGAAAACCAGCTGAAAGCTGAACAAGATGAACTTGAAAAAGAGCGGTTAAATTTAGAAGCAATTTTAGGATCAGAACGCCGTTTGAATACGCTTATCAAAAAAGAAATTCAAGAAGATGCGAAAAAATATGCGAGTCCACGTATGTCTCAACTGGTTGAACGTGAAGAAGCCAAAATGATCTCTGAAAGTGAGATGACGCCAGCAGAACCAGTTACTGTCATCTTATCAGAAATGGGCTGGGTACGTTGCGCCAAAGGACACGATATCGATCCTAAATCATTAAGCTACAAAGCTGGCGATAGCTATCTAGCTCACGCTTGTGGCAAAAGTAATCAAGCCGTTGTATTCATTGATAGTACGGGGCGGAGTTATGCACTCGATCCGCTTTCCTTACCTTCCGCCCGCTCCCAAGGCGAACCACTTACAGGTAAACTCAATTTACCCACTGGTGCGACCATTGAATATGTTGTAATGGCAGGCGAACAACAAGAATTATTGATGGCTTCTGATGCGGGATATGGTTTTATTTGTAAATTTGAAGATTTAATTGCACGTAACAAGGCTGGAAAAGCCTTGATTTCTTTACCAGAAAATGCCAAAGTGTTGAAGCCTAAAAAACTGATAAATTCTACCGCATTTGTTGTCGCGATCACATCAGCAGGCAGAATGTTGATTTTTCCAGCACAAGATTTACCGGTATTATCAAAAGGTAAAGGCAATAAAATTATCACTATTCCCGCAGCGAATGCAAAAGATCGTAGCGAGTTATTGACAAAATTATTGCTTATTTCAGATCAAGCAAGTCTTGAATTTTATTCTGGAAAACGAAAAATTGTATTAAAACCAGAAGATCTGCAAAAGTTCCGCGCAGAACGAGGCAGAAAAGGTTCGACATTACCACGTGGATTACATACCAATCTTGAAATTATGGTAGTCGAGCCGTAACACAACACATCACTTAAACATAACTTAGGGAGATCCAATTTATGAGCTATACTTTTAGCACGTATGAAACCCTTGCATTAGCAAGCTTAGTTTTGCTATTGGGCTATTTTTTGGTTAAACGCATTAATGTATTAAAAACATTTAACATTCCAGAGCCAGTTGTTGGCGGCTTTATTGTTGCCATTGGTCTTTTAATTTGGCACAAAATTGATGGAACATCCTTTAACTTCGATAAAAATCTACAAACCACAATGATGTTAGTGTTTTTTACTTCTATCGGTTTAAGTGCCAACTTTTCCCGTCTAATTAAAGGCGGAAAGCCACTCGTTGTATTTCTATTCATTGCTGCATTATTAATTTTAGGACAAAACGTTATTGGCATTGCAAGTTCAATGGCATTAGGAATCCATCCCGCTTATGGTTTACTTGCAGGTTCAGTAACCTTAACAGGTGGTCACGGCACTGGAGCTGCTTGGGCGGATACATTTGCACATCAATTTAATCTACAAGGTGCAACTGAAATTGCCATTGCCTGTGCAACTTTCGGTTTAGTATTCGGTGGTATCATCGGTGGTCCTGTCGCTCGTTTCTTATTAAATCGCCAAAAACAAGGCGAAAATCCTGAAAATGATGAAGTTGATGACATTCAAGAAGCATTTGAACACCCAACTTATAAACGTAAAATTACTGCACGTTCATTAATTGAAACAATTGCAATGATTTCAGTATGTTTATTAATTGGTCAATATTTAGATGTACAAACAAAAGGTACTGCACTCCAATTACCAACTTTCGTATGGTGTTTATTCACTGGTGTTATTGTCCGCAATATTTTAACCAACATTTTCCGTTTCCAAGTAGCAGAATCCGCTATTGACGTATTAGGTAGCGTAGGCTTATCCATCTTTTTAGCAATTGCTTTAATGTCATTAAGACTTTGGGAACTTGCAGGTTTAGCAATTGACGTATTAATTGTTCTGGCTATTCAAGTCGCATTTATGGCTGCCTTTGCAATCTTCATTACTTATCGAGCAATGGGTAAAGATTACGATGCCGTCGTATTAAGTGCTGGACACTGTGGTTTTGGTTTAGGCGCAACCCCAACAGCAATCGCTAATATGCAAGCTGTTACCAGCCGTTTTGGACCATCACACAAAGCATTTTTAATCGTTCCAATGGTCGGTGCATTCTTTATCGACTTAATCAACGCAGCATTATTGAAAGTCTCATTTGCCGTTGTAAATATGCTCGCGTAAAGTGCGGTTGAAATTGACAATATTTTAAAAAATGCCTTTATCTTAAATTGATAAAGGCATTTATTTCAATATAATCAATTATTTCAGCTGCAATATCAACCCCACTTGTTTTTTCAATCATTTCTAAGCCTGGGCTTGCATTTACTTCTAAAACCAATAATCCATTTTTTGAACGAATTAAATCCACACCAGCCACATCTAAACCGATGGCTTTTGTTGCTCTAATGGCTATCTGTTTCTCGTCATCGCTTAGTATAATTTTTTCAGTTTTTCCACCACGATGACAATTCGCTCGAAACTCGCCATCTTGTCCGATTCGTTGCATCGTTGCTACAACTTGATCACCAATCACAAAACAACGAATATCCGCATTGCCCGCTTCTTCGATAAAATCTTGCTGCAACATAGATATATTAGTTTGCTTAAAAGCTTCCATAATGCTCACCGCACTTTGTGGCTTTTCAGCTAAAATTACCCCAATTCCTTGTGAACCATTTAGCATTTTTAAAATTGTCGGCGAACTGATATGAGGTATCGTCGCCTGAGCTTGCACTTCACAGCCACTTAAAAGTGAATTGGGAACAGGAACACCAGTCTTCAGCAAAAGTTGCAAACTTTTCCACTTATCACGTGCATTTAAAAATGCCTGAGATGAATTTAAACAAAAAATCCCTTTGCCTTCAAAATTCTGCAAGACTGAACATCCCATTTGCGTACTTGTTGTGCCAAATCGAGGCAAAACAGCATCATAATCAGGCAATAAATAAGGTTTAGACCCTGAATTTTCTTGATAAAAAATCTGAAAGTGCGGTGGATTTTGTGAGAGTTTTAAGAGGCAACGATTCGGATCTAAAATATCCATCTCATGCCCTTGACGTTTAGCTGCTTCTTTTAAGCGTTGGCAACTATAAAGACGAGGTTCGCGGCAAAGCATTAATAATTTCATAACATTTAATTTATTATCTACAATGTTCCGTATATTACACGAATAAAAACACTTTATGTAGACGATAAAAATCAGGTAGAATTGCCTGGAATGTTTAACTCAAAAAAGGAAATCTTATGTTCGTTGTTATTTTTGGTCGTCCTGGCTGCCCTTACTGTGTGCGTGCAAAAAACCTTGCTGAAAAATTAAAAGGCGAAGTTGCTGATTTTGGCTATCGTTATGTGGATATTCATGCAGAAGGCATTACTAAAGAAGATTTATCAAAATCAGTTGGTAAACCAGTAGAAACCGTACCACAAATCTTTATTGATGAAAAACCAATTGGTGGTTGCACTGACTTTGAAGCATTAATGAAAGAACAATTTGGTATCGTTGCTTAATTTTTCTTTTAATTTACAAAAAAGCCACTTTCAATCGAAAGTGGCTTTTTCATAGAATCGTTTTAACCGTTATAACGTTTAAAAATTAATGTCGCATTTGTACCACCAAAACCAAAGCTATTTGACATGACAGTTTGTAATCCTGCATTTTCTTTCGTCTCAGTAACGATGTTGCAACCTTCAGCGGCTTCATCTAAGGTTTCGATATTAATACTTGGCGCAATAAAATCATTATCCAACATTAATAACGTGTAGATTGCTTCGTGTGCACCCGCCGCCCCTAAAGAGTGACCTGTCATTGATTTAGTTGAAGAAATCGCTGGGATTTTATCGCCAAATACATTTTTGATTGCACCTAATTCTTTCACGTCACCAACTGGTGTAGATGTACCGTGTACGTTGATATAATCAATTGGGGTATCAACAGTTGCCATTGCCTGTTTCATACAACGCTCTGCACCTTCGCCACTCGGTGCAACCATATCGTAACCGTCAGAAGTTGCGCCATAGCCGACAATTTCCGCGTAGATTTTTGCACCACGAGCAAGTGCGTGTTCTAATTCTTCCACAACCACAACAGCACCACCACCTGCAATAACGAAACCATCGCGGTTTGCATCATAAGCACGAGATGCTTTTTCTGGCGTTTCATTGTATTTAGTTGAAACGGCACCCATCGCATCAAATTCAGTTGCACATTCCCAAGATAATTCTTCCGCACCACCTGCAAAAACCACATCTTGTTTGCCTAATTGAATTAACTCAACCGCATGACCGATACAATGTGCAGAGGTTGCACAAGCAGAACTCATTGAATAGTTCACACCACGGATTTTATAAGGAGTAGCTAAACAGGCAGAAACACTTGATGCCATTGTTTTCGTTACTGCGTAAGGACCAATCGCCTTTACACCTCTAGGACCACGCACCGCATCACAAGCCACTAACTGGTTATGTGCAGAACCCGTACCCGCACCAATCACTAAACCAGTACGATCATTAGAAACTTGATCTTCTGTTAAGCCAGCATCCTCAATCGCTTCACGCATAGAAAGATAAGCATAAGCCGCTGCATCACCCATAAAACGGAACACTTTACGATCAATGTGCTCGCTTGGGTTTAATTTGATTGTTCCGGCAACATGGCTACGCATATTCATTTCAACAAACTCAGGCACAACTTCAATACCTGATTTCCCTTCTTTTAATGAAGCCAATACTTCTTCTTTGTTGTTACCGATACTTGAAATAATCCCAAAGCCTGTAATTACAGCTCTTCTCATTGCTTCTTCCTTATTGTTTTATATGTAAAAATAACGGCACAAAATTACTACGAAATAAAAATATTTCAAGCAATAATTCATTTGTTCGACCAGTTCAGAAAATTGCGTTATTATACGCAAATTTCATTAGGCAAGAAAGAAATAAAAATGACCTTTAGCGTGCAACATGCTGAGATTCACTTCAATCGAAACCATATTCCCGTCTCAGATCAATTCAATGATGTCTATTTTTCTAACGAAAATGGATTAGCCGAAACAGATTATGTTTTTCTACAAGGTAATCAACTTTGGGAACGTTGGATAAGCCACAACGAGGCTAATTTTGTCATTGCTGAAACAGGATTTGGTACAGGATTAAATTTCTTCGCGGTAACCCAATTATTCCGTGAATTTCGCCAGCAACACGAGAATCATCCTTTAAAACGCCTTAATTTTATTTCCTTTGAAAAATATCCGCTAAAAATCACCGCACTTTCGCAAGCGCACCTTGCCTATCCGCAGTTTGAAGATTTAAGCGCTCATTTGCAACGTTATTGGCCTTCATTGATTCTAGGTTGTCATCGTATTCATTTTGGAGAGACAACGTTAGATTTATGGCTTGGTAATGTATCAGAAAACTTGCCACAACTTGGCGATTATATGAATGAACGTATTGATGCTTGGTTTTTAGATGGTTTTGCGCCGAGCAAAAATCCTGGAATGTGGAATGATGATCTCTATAATCTGATGTTTCGTTTCACAAAACCCAATGGTTCTTTTGCCACTTTCACCGCAGCAAGTGCGGTCAGAAAAGGACTTGAATCCGCAGGCTTTAATGTGACAAAACGTAAAGGCTTCGGCAAAAAACGAGAATGTTTAAGTGGGCTAAAAACACAATCAAAATCTACCGTACTTTCCACACCTTGGTATCTTGCTCAGCCTGCGAAAATGGAAAAACAAGATGTCGCTATTATCGGCGGTGGTATTGCTTCTCTTTGTGCTGCCATTTCCTTAGTAAAGCGTGGGGCAAAAGTCACTATTTATTGTGAGGATGACGCGCTCGCACTCAATGCCTCAGGTAATAAACAAGGTGCATTTTATCCACAACTTAGCGATGATAATGCGCTCACCGTTGATTTTTACCTGCACGCGTTCAGTTACGGTCGCCAATTACTTGATTGGGCAATCGCACAAAACATAGCGTTTGAACACGAATTTTGCGGCGTAGCACTATGTGCTTACAACGAAAAAAGTGCGGTTAAATTAACAAAGATTTCTCAACTTGGTTTACCGAACGAAATCTTCCAAATGCTGGATGCTGAACAACTCAGTGAAAAAGTGGGATTACCACTTAATTGCGAAGGCGGTTGGATTGAACAAGGGGCTTGGCTTGCACCAAGACAATTTGTTCAAAATGCCTTTTCATTTCTTGAAAAGCAAGGTGTAATCATTAAAACCTCACAAAAAATTACCGCACTTTCTCAACAAGAAAAAGGTTGGGAACTAGAAAATACGCAAGGTCAAAAATACTGCCATGAAGTCGTCATTCTTGCGAACGGATATAAAATTACTGATTTTATTCAAACAGAAAAGCTACCGCTCTACCCTATCCGCGGGCAAGTTAGCCAAATTCCAACATCAGAAAACTTACTCAAACTGAAATCTGTGCTTTGTTATGATGGCTATCTCACTCCAGCCGATCAATTAAAAACCTCACATTGCATCGGCGCAAGCCATATTCGTGATAATGTTGATCGCCATTTTAGCGAACAAGAACAACAAGAAAATCAACAAAAACTCCAGCAAAATATCATGCAGAATTGGACAAAGGACGTGGATACTTCTGGAAATTTGGCTCGAGTGGGCATTCGCTGCTCTGTAAGAGATCTTGCCCCAATGGTTGGAAACGTCCCGAATTTTGAACAGCAACAAGCGGATTATTACAATCTATTCAACCTCCGCCGCCGTAAACAACCTATTCAAAGTGCGGCCAATTTTCAGAATCTTTTCTTAATCGCAGCCTTAGGTTCTCGCGGGCTTACCTCCGCTCCACTCTTAGGCGAAACCTTAGCTTCAATCATTTATGGCGAGCCATTACCAATAAGCGAAGCCATATTACATAACCTTTCAGCTAACCGAGCTTGGGCGAGAAAGTGGTTGAAAGGTTCAAAAGTTGAATAAATCCATAAGATTCAGAACCTTACAAAAATAACTTTGACGTGTTAAAATCAAACAAAATTTAAATATAAAAATGAAT
The DNA here is from genome assembly GCF_049821985.1 of Haemophilus sp. HN_Hi10. Lineage (NCBI taxonomy): Bacteria > Pseudomonadati > Pseudomonadota > Gammaproteobacteria > Pasteurellales > Pasteurellaceae > Haemophilus > Haemophilus sp. HN_Hi10. The sequence continues at coordinate 1,407,597 of NZ_CP187495.1, forward strand.
ACAAAAATGCTATGCAATCAATCAATCAATCAATCAATCAATCAATCAATCAATCAATCAATCAATCAATCAATCAATCAATCAATCAATCAATCAATCAATCAATCAATCAATCAATCAATCAATCAATCAATCAATCAATCAATCAATCAATCAATCAATCAATCAATCAAATTGTAGGATTTGTTAAAACTTGCTGCAAGCCTGAGGAAGTATTTCATTTTCTTCATCAGCATTCCATTCCTTTTTCCCCCATTGGAGGAATGACCAATCAAAATGTTCTACTTAATATTTCTGGAGTTAAGTTTGTATTACGGATCCCTAATGCCGTAAATTTGTCACTTATAAATCGAGAATATGAGGCATTCAATAATGCACAGGCATATCGTGCTGGTTTGAATGTAGAAACTCCCGTATTAGATGCCAAAAGTGGCGTAAAACTGACTCGTTATTTAGAAAATAGTAAGCCGTTAAGCCAGATACAATTAAACGAACAAAGTTGTTTGTCTCAAGTTGCGAATAATTTATGTCGTTTACACAACAGTGAATTTTTTTTCGCAATGTATTTAGCGTATTCGATGAGTTCCGCCAGTATTTTTCATTGTTAGAAAACAAATCCGCTTTTTATCAAGCAGATCCTAGAATGGATAAACTTTCAGCTGTATTTTGGAAATTTGAAGAAATCAATAAAGAGATAATTTTACGTCCGTGCCACAATGATTTAGTCCCTGAAAATATGCTATTGCAAAACAACCGGTTATTTTTTATCGACTGGGAATATTCAGGCTTAAATGATCCATTATTTGATATAGCGACGATCATTGAGGAAGCTCATTTATCGAAAGAAGCTGCTGATTTTCTATTAGAAACCTATTGCAATCAGACAAATAAATATCACAAGACAGAATTTCAAATCGCTCACAAACGGTTAAAAATCCATCGTTTTTGCCAAAATGTATTGTGGTTTTTATGGACAAAAGTAAAAGAAGAACACGGCGAGAATTTTGGCGATTATGCGTTAAAACGCTTAGACGCAGCATTTAAACTATTAGAGGAATTGCCATAATGCGTGGCTATCTCTTTGGCATACTATCCGCTGTATTTTGGGCATTATCTGGATTGTTATATAATGAATTGCCATTAAGTGAATATGATGCATTAGGGAAAATAATTTCATTGCTTTTTTTAATTGATTTTTGCTCGTTATTAGTTATCGGCATAACATTATGGCGAAAAAGTGCGGTAGATTTTCAAGGCGTTTTTTGGCAACCTGCGTTATCTGGCGTATTAGGTGGGCCAATAGGAATGTCTGCCTATTTATTAAGCATTCATTATTTAACGATCTATTATGCGGCACCGCTTTCATCTCTCTTTCCTGTTTTCGCTGCGTTAATGTCTTATTGGATTCTAAAAGAAAAAATCTCTAGAACAGCGCAGTTTGGATTTGGATTGGCGGTTATTGCTTCTGCATTGTTGGCTATTGAAGTCGGGCAAAAAGCAAACTTCAATACAAGCGGTCTCATTTTTTTAGCCATTTGCATATTAGGGTGGTCATCTGAAATAGTGATATCCTCCTATACAATGCGTTCTCTCTCTGGACTTCAAGTGTATTTTTTAAGACTATGTGGTTCAACTATTGGTTATTTATTGATTCTATTTATTCTTTCCTTGAAAGATTTCTCACTAGATATACTTAGTTTTAATTATGTACAAATTGCTGGCGTAATAATCTTTGGGGCATTATCTTACGTCTGCTATTACCAAGCGATTTATCTGTTAAAACCAATCAAAGCAATGGCATTAAATATCACATATTCTGTATGGGCAATTGGACTTGGTTATCTGCTCTATAAACAGCCAATTAAGCCCATTACCTTACTACTCACCTTATTATTAAGTGCAGGAGTGATCGTTACACTTTATTACAAAGGGGAACAAAAATGAATGCAATTATTTTGGCTGCAGGCCTAGGCAGTCGTTTTAAAGACATCACACAAACCACTCATAAAGCCCTATTAGATATTCATGGAACACCTAACTTAGAACGGACACTCGCTTTTCTACGTCAAGCAAATATCGACAATATTGTCATTGTTACAGGGTATTTACACGAACAATTCGAGTATCTAAAGAAAAAATATGACTGCAGCTTGATTTACAACGAAAAATATCGTGAATATAACAGCATTTATTCCTTTTCTCTGGCACAAGACTTCTTTAGTGATTGTTATGTTATTGATGCGGATGTTGTGCTCAATCGTAATATTTTTCTAACGAAGCCACCACACAGTAAATATTTCACAGTCATCCGTTCTAAAACGTACAATGAATGGCTACCGATTTTAAATAGTAATGGGCAAGTAATACGTATTGAGATTGGATCATTAAACCAGCCCAGCTTGTCAGGGGTATCTTATTGGACAACTCGGGATTGCAATATTATTCTAAATTTGCTCAAAGAATATACAAATGAAGTGCAATTAAAAAATCCCGCACTTTATTGGGACACCATTCCGATGGAATATATAGATAAATTAAATGTTCATACAGAGCAACTTAACCGTGATGATATATTTGAGATGGATAACCTTGATGATTATCAGCATATTTTACAAAAATTGACACCAAACAAGGAAAAATAATGAAAAAATTGACTCTCAGAGAACAACAACTCGTTTGTCTCGATATCTTAGATTATTTCCACGCTCTATGTGAGAAACACCAAATTCACTATTCTCTTGGTGGTGGAACATTAATAGGCGCAATACGCCACAAAGGCTTTATCCCTTGGGATGATGATATTGATGTTTATATGCACCGCGATGAATATCAAAAATTTGTTGATGTTTGGTTTCAAGAAACTCACGAATACTACAATATGGAAACGGCAGAAGATATACTTGCTCAATATACCGGTGAAATGGCAAAAATTTTCGATTGTCGCACTCAAATAACAGATGCTAAGGGAAGAAAAAGCCCGATGTTTATGGATATATTTATCTACGATGGTGTACCGAATGAACCAAAGATCATTTACCCACTGATGAAAAAGCACCGAAGAATTAAACTTCGATTTTCTTCTTGTAAGAAAAGATGGTTAAGATCAAAAGAAAATACTTTGCAAAGAACGATACTTGGTAAATTAAGCCACTTTTTATTTTCCAAAATGCAAAAAAATTTAGCACAATTCCAAATAAAATATCCAATAAAACAATGCGATTATATTGGTCTTGTATTATCTGACTACGGTGGTTGGCAAAAATCTTATATGCCGAAAGAATATTTTAATCACATTGTTTATAAAGAATTTGAGGGGCGACAATTTCAAGTAATGAATGGATATCACGAACACTTAACGCAATATTATGGAGATTATATGAAGCTTCCACCAGAAGAAAACCAAAAGCCACATCATATTCAAGAAGCGTATATTTTGTAAGCGAAAGGGCAGATTTAATTCTGCCCTTTTTCAATTATTACTGAACCTTCCCACAATTCAAACAATACAAATATTGACCTTTAGGATCATTAAATTTAGTTAATACATTCAATTCTTTTTGTAATTTTTGAATTGGAGCTGGCAGACCAAGCCATTTAACTAACTGCTCTTGCGTACCTTTTTTAGTATCGCGCAATAAAGCACTAATTAAACTAAGGTTATCATCTGTAAACCATTCCACGCTAAAATCTTGTACGGCAGTATCTTGGCGTTGATTCACTAATTGCTCTGCTTTATTGACCGCTTCATTAAAAGAACCTATCTCATCCACCAAACCATTTTGGAATGCATCACTGCCTAACCAAACCTGACCTTGAGCAAGTTTATCTACTTGTGTTTTAGAAAGCTGGCGACCTTTGCTGACAATTTCTAAAAATCGGTCATAACCATGCTCAATTTCTGTTTGATAAATATCTTGTACGGGTTTTGCTAATGGAGAAAACGCTGATGTATTAGCTAATTCAGTGGTTGAAACACCATCTGAACTCACTCCGATTTTCTTTATGCTATTTTCAAAAGTCGGGAACATCGCGAAAATACCGATAGAGCCTGTAATAGTGTTTTCATCGGCAATAATATAATCTGCAGTGGATGAAATCCAATAACCGCCAGACGCTGCCATTGCGCCCATAGATACGATGACAGGCTTACCGATTTTCTGTAAGTTTTCTGTTTCTTGACGAATAATTTCAGAAGCAAAAGCACTACCACCTGGTGAATTAACTCGTAAAACAACGGCTTTCACTGAGTTATCATCTTGAGCTTTACGGAGAATTCGCGCAATGGTGTCGCCACCTACATTTTCTTCATCACTTTCCCCATCGATAATCGCTCCCTCCACATTCACAACCGCAATTTTATTCGGTACGTTGTAATGTTCTAAGCGATCAGGCTGTTGAGCTAAATAATCATCAAATTCGATAAGGTTCGCTTTTCCATCGCTTCCTTTGCCAAAAAGTGCGGTGAGTTTTTTATCTAAATCCAAACGAGTTACAACGTCGGTTACTAATCCACGTTGTTGGGCATAAGCGGTACTATTGCCTTTTAACGCTTTAAGATCCGATAAATATTGTTTCGCATTCGGCAAAACGTTATCTTTCTTAATATTACGATTTTCGCTGACGGATAAAACATAATTATTCCACATTTCGCCTAACCAACGCTGCATATTTGCTTTTGCCTCAGCTGACATATCATTGCGTAAAAATGGTTCAACTGCTGATTTATAAGTCCCTACGCGGAAAATATGTGGTGTAACGGCTAATTTGTCGAGCATCTCTTTAAAATACAAATTCTCTTGCGATAAACCGTGAATATCCACGCTTCCAATTGAATTTAAATAAATTTCATCCGCAAAGCTGGCTAAATAATATTGTCCTTGGGAATAATTATCCGCATAGGCGATCACTGGTTTTCCTGCATTTTTAAACTGGCTGATAGCCCCACCAATAAAATCTAATGCAGGCAAATCTGCCCCTTCAAAATAATTAAGATCAAGCACTAATCCTTTAATTTTAGGATCATCTTCCGCTTGTTGAATGGCAAATACCACGTCAAAAGTCGAGATTTTTCGAGGAACACGCTCGCCATTCAATTCGCTTAACGCATCTTGCCAACGAAGTGTTTCATCTCGGTTGTCCGCTAAATAACCATCTAAATTGAGCAATAATGCCCCTTCCCCCGTTAATGTTGTAGATTTTTTCCCGCCACTTGAAAAGCTAATAATCGCCATTAGCAGAAACACAAAACCTAAAAACACGACATTCATCACAAGATCACGAATGAAACACAGTGCTTTCCAACAAAATTTTAATACTCGAAACATATAAATTACCTTTAAAAAAATTTACCCTAGCGTATCACAAAGCCTTGCCAAAAACTATGCTATAATCTACCGCACTTTTATTTATAGGGAATAATAAAATGGATGCACTTACACTTTTAACCACAAGAAAATCAAATAAAAAATTAACCACACCTGCACCTAATGCAGAACAGCTTGAGCGTATTTTCGAAGCAGCAATGCGTTCGCCAGATCACGGAAAATTACATCCCTATCATTTTATTGTAATGGAAAACGAGAGCTTAAATAAATTGGAAGCGCTACTTAAAGCTGCCGTTGTAGAATTTGATCTTGGGGAAGAAAAATTGATGAAAGCCGAAAACCTAGCACATCGCGCACCAATGGTTATTGGTGTGGTAGCAAAAATCGATCCAACTATCGTTAAAGTGCCAGATTGGGAACAAATGCTAAGTGCGGGCTGTGCAACTTACGGAATACAACTGGCTGCTCAAGCACAAGGATTTGATAACGTGTGGATTTCAGGAAAATGGGTTGAGGGAAGTGCATTACGAGAAGCTTTCGGATGTCGTGAACAAGATCGTGTGATTGCCTTAGTTATGATTGGCACAAGCATAGAAAAAGCAGAACGTGAATACCGTATTATCGATACAAAAGATTTTGTAACCTATCTATAAAATATTGCTTTCCTCAAGACTTAGAGGAAAGCAAAATATTGCATTACTCTTCTTCCAATTCATCCGCCATCGCTGCCAATATTTCTCGTGTAAGAATTGCTAATGCACGATAAAAAGGCAAGGTTGCTTGCATTTCTACTTGAGTTAAAAACTTCGCTGCACAAGGCAATAAAGAGGTTTCAAAGAATTCTTGCTGAGCGACTAAAGAATCCAAATTATCTTCAAGCCAAGAGGCTGTAAGCAATAATAAAGCAAAATGATCCGCACTTTCCACCTCTGGCATATTGTGTACAAGGCGAAAATTCATAAATTCTTCAACATCAATGCCATAAGCTGAAATAGCCGTTATCACTTTTCCATTCGCAGCAAATAATTTTTGATACTCTTGGTTCAATAAATTGAGATCAATTTTAGCTTGTAGGCTATTCAGTGCTAATTCACTTTCTTTATCAGTATTTAATGCCCAAACTTGACTCAAACCTTTTTGTTGTAACCAAACAAATGCGTTAGCGAGTACTTTATCTGTTGGAGAACGATAAAAAAGATTACCGAATAATCGACTAATTAATGAAAAATTATTAATTTGTTTTTCAGACATTACGCTTTTTCCTTTAAAAGTGCGGTCAATTTTTCTTGAGTTTTTTGAGCAGCAAGTTCAATCATTGCTTCACGAGCCTTATCATCAATTAAATGAATATCTCCAAATAATTCAAACTCGACATTTTCAATGCCACAGTAATTAAACAATCCATTAATCAAACAATGATTAAGCGATTTATCCACACCAAATTCTTTATATTTATCAACATTACTGCCAATAGTAATAAATTGCTGCATTTGCTTATTTTTGAGCAAACCCACTGATTCGCCGTTTTCTGTTTTATAGGCAAAGCCATGGCTTAATACGCGATCTAAATAGCCTTTCAAAATTGACGGAAATCCCATCCACCAAAGGGGATAAACCAACGTAATTAAATCCGCTTGAAGGATAAAATCGTGCTCTTGCTGAATATCTTCTGGAATAATACCTTTGTTAGCATTTTGCAATTCTTCATGAGATAAAATTGGATTGAAATTCATTTCATAAAGATCACGAAAAAATACATTTACACCATTTTCTTGACTAATTTGCTCAATACGATTAGCAATTGCTCGCCCAAAACTATGCTCTGAATTAGGATGAGCAAAAATAATTAAGTGATTCATTTTTCTTACCTATTTGTAGGGAAATAAAACGTGGCAAAAGTCTATCAAAATAGACCGCACTTTGCATATAAAATCATATAAAAAAAGCGGGCATAGCCCGCTCTCTTATTTGCATCATAATTATGCTGCATTTTTACGTTCTTCTTCCATACATACTGCCGCAGTAAATAATACGTCAGTTGATGAGTTTAATGCAGTTTCAGTTGAGTCTTGTAAAATACCAATAATGAAACCAACACCGATCATTTGTGCTGCTACATCATCAGAAATACCAAATAAGCTACATGCTAATGGGATTAGTAATAATGAACCGCCTGCTACACCAGATGCACCACAAGCACAAAGTGCTGCAACAATACTTAATAAAAGTGCACTAACGAAAGAAACTTCTAAGCCAAGTGTATGAACTGCAGCTAAAGTTAAGATAGTAATAGTAATCGCCGCACCCGCCATATTAATGTTCGCACCCAATGGAATAGAAACAGAATAAGTTTCTTCATCAAGGTTTAAACGTTTTGCTAATTCAATATTCACTGGAATATTTGCTGCGGAACTACGTGTGAAGAATGCAGTTACACCACTTTCGCGTACACAAGTCCACACTAATGGGTAAGGATTGCGACGGATTTTCCAGTAAACCAAAATAGGGTTTACAACAAAAGCAGTAAATAACATCGTACCGATTAATACTGCAAGTAATTGCACATAACCGCCTAATGCAACTAAACCTTTATCAGATAAGGTTTCAGCCACTAAACCGAATACACCAAATGGCGCAAAAGAAATAATCACATGAACAATTTTCGATACGCCTTCTGCAAAATCTGATAACACATTTTTAGTTGCATCAGATGCATGACGTAAAGCCAAACCTAAACCAATAGACCAAGCTAATACACCAATAAAGTTTGCTTTGAAAATCGCATTTAATGGATTATCTACCACATTCAAAATTAATGTTAGCAACACTTGACCAACAGCTTGAGGTGCAGAACTTGAATCTTCTTTCGCAGCCAATACCACTTCCGTTGGGAATGCGAAACCAGCAATAACAGCAACAAATGCAGCTAAGAATGTGCCTAAAAGGTAAAGCACAATGATTTCTTTCATATTACTTTTCGTGCCAATTTTACGGTTTGCAAGGGCAGCCATAACAAGAAAGAAAATTAAAATTGGTGCAACGGCACGCAGAGCCTTTACAAAAATCGTACCTAATACGCCAACTTTTTCAGCAAGATTAAAACCAATGGTTTCTTGTAATGGTGCTGAAATCAATGCAACAATAATACCAAGAACCAAGCCAGCGGCAATTCGTTTTACCAAACTACCGTGAAATAACAGACTAAATAGACGTGATGTGTTCATATTTTTATCTTTCTTTTAGTAAATTTAACTTCAGATTGTTACCAATCCACCTATGGGGAATTAAAGATAGCGTAAAATTTTAATGAAAGAAAATATTTTTTATTATTTTTCACTCTAAAAGTGAACTTTTTTCTAAAGTTATTAGATATTCTCTAAAAACATACTTATAAAAAAATTTTTTATTTAACCTATTGACACCCTGTATGAAACATCAGTAAAATTTAACTGTACAAAAAAACAAGATAAAAGGTTATTTATCCATATTATTTAACGGGAGACAAGAGAATGAACAACCAAACTTTGGCTACACAATATGAAATGGATTTTTCTTATAATCCACTGCCTTTTTTCAGTGATATAGAAGATAACCTTAAATTCAACAAAAAATTAGACTTAAATCTTTACTGTATCAAACGTCCAAAACAAACTTGTTTTATTCATATAACCAACCCAAATATGTTAGCTTGGGGAATTGAAAGTGGCGATATGTTAGTCGTCGAAAAAAATGACGATCTTTATTCAGGTGATCTTGTGGTACTTGAAGAAAATAACGAATTTCATGTCTATGAATTTATGGCACATAACGGTAATTACCTTTTCATGGCATTGGATTCCACAACACCTAATTTAAATGTAAAAGATTGGTCAAATTTGCCTATTGTCGGCACCGTAACCAACACTATCCATCAAATGAAACGTCGCGATAAAATGAAATGGGCAGCCTAGTTGGAATAACTAAAGACAAATAAAAAAGTGCGGTAAAAATCCACCGCACTTTTATCTAGTATCTAGATTATATTTCAATTAATTACTCGTCACTTTACGTCTCGCAATCACTGCATCAGAAAGTTGTTGTAATAATCTTTCAGAATCTTCCCATCCAATACACGCATCCGTAATGCTTTGTCCGTAAGTCTGTGCTTTGCCATCAACTAAATCTTGACGACCTTCCACTAAATGACTTTCCACCATTACACCAAAGATTTGTTTAGAACCAGATGCGATTTGATGACACACATCTTGGCAAACCTCCATTTGTTTTTTATATTGTTTACTGCTGTTTGCATGGCTAAAATCAACCATAACGTGTGGAATACGCCCTGTTTTTTCAATATCAGCACAAACTTTTTCTACATCTTCAGCACTATAGTTAGGGCCTTTGTCTCCGCCACGTAAAATAATATGGCAATCCTCATTCCCTTTTGTAGAAACAATGGCAGAATGACCAAATTTAGTGACAGATAAGAAATAGTGGGGAGCTTCCGCCGCACCAATTGCATCTAAAGCAACCTTTACTCCGCCATTAGTGGCATTTTTAAAACCAACCGCACAAGATAAACCTGAAGCCAACTCACGATGAACTTGTGATTCTGTTGTTCTAGCCCCAATCGCCCCCCAGCTCATAAAATCAGCCAAATACTGAGGTGTAATCATATCTAAAAACTCGCCCGCAGCAGGCACACCAAGATCATTAATATCTGAAAGTAATTTCCGTGCAATACGTAAACCATCATTTAAACGATAAGTATCATTTAAATACGGATCATTAATTAAACCTTTCCAGCCCACAGTTGTACGCGGTTTCTCAAAGTACACACGCATAATAATTTCGAGGCTATCTTTATATTTATCACGTAATGGTTTTAAACGAGTCGCATATTCAATGGCAGCTTTCGGATCGTGAATGGAGCAAGGTCCAATTACAACTAATAAACGCTCATCTTTAGCCTGAATAATATTATGTGCCTCATGACGAGTTTGCTTCACTAATGCCGCAGCATATTCACTCGCTGGATATTTTTCTAATAAGGCAATCGGTGGTAACACCTGATCGACTTTTTCAATTCGCGTATCATCGTTTGCCACGACAATTTCAATTTTCTCTTTAGCCATACATCACTCTCTTGCTTTCAAATGTTGTATTTAAATTATGTAGCTAATCTACACTTATTTCTTGTACTAGTAAACTAGTTCGTTATGTTTTTAGAATAAAATCTACGAAGTTCCTATTAAACTATCTTTACAACCTGCTTGCAAGCTGAATAAACCGAAATAATTAAGTAAATAAAAGATAAAAAAATACCGCACTTTTGTACGGTACTCACAGAATTAATGACTACTTAATACTTGTGCAGGTTGTAATTTAGCGGCTCGGCTTGCTGGATAAAGGCTCGCAATTAAACTCAAGGCAAGTGCAGCGATTAAAACCATCAAAACATCCAACCAATGTAACTCGCTTGGCAAAAAATCCACAAAATACACATCGCCCGATAATAATTTCTTACCGATAATCCACTCAATACCTTGAATAAAAGTGGTAAGATTTAATGCAAGTATAATGCCTAGCACAATTCCAATTAAGCAACCTTTCATTCCTGCCTGTAAGCCATACCAAATAAAAATACATTTGATGAAAGCGTTATTCGCTCCAAGCGTACGCATAATGGCTATATCGCCTTGCTTATCTTTTACTGCCATAATCAGTGTAGAAACAATATTAAAACACGCCACACCAATCACAAGCACCATTGCGATGTACATCACAGTTCGAATAAGCTGAATATCTCGATACATATAACCAAATTTACTAATCCAATTTTGCATATATAGCATCTGCGGATAATCATTAAGCATTGATAAATCCAGATTTCTCACAGAAAAAGGATCATCTAATTTCAATTCAACACCTGTAATTTGATCTGGTTGATAAGTTAAAAACGTTTGTGCTTGAGCAAGCGGCAATAAGGCATAACTATAATCAAGCTGACCATCTAAGCGTAAAATAGCGGTAACTTGCACTGGCTCACGAGTTGGTTGAGTAAATTGTTCATCGCCGTTTTGCTGAGAAATAAGTAAGGTAATCCAATCCCCTACTTTTACATCAAGTTCTTTAGCGATACCCGATCCCAAGACTAATCCGCCTTCTTTCTCAAATTTGTTCCAACCTTGCTCTTGTACAAAATTACCAATTGAACTTACCTTATCTTCTGCTTGTTTTTCAACACCTTTGACCTGAACAACTTTCAATTTCGAGCCATTTTCTACTAATGCAGTAAAACTCACAAAAGGAGAAATGCCTTTAATTTGTGGATTTTGTTGTAAGCGTTTTTCTAAATTTTGCCAATGATGAATTGTGGGATCTTTCGCTTGAGGCGCAGAAAAAATCTCAATATGCGGCACGACTGCCAAAATCCGTTGATTAAGCTCACGCTCAAACCCATTCATCGCACTTAAGCCAACAATTAAAACTGCAACGCCCAGTGCAATACCAATTGCAGAAAATTTTGCAATTAACGCAACCAAAGGATTTTTTTGCTTGCCACGTTGATAACGCCAGCTAATAAAAAACGGCGTATTCATCATGCACCTTCCTTCAAAAGACCATCTTGCATAACCAAACGGCGTGATAATTTTTCCGCAAGCCCCATATCGTGAGTGACTAATAAAAAGGCGATATTTTGTTCTTGATTAAGTTGTTGAATCAGCTCAAAAATGCTTTCAGTGGTCTTGTGATCGAGATTCCCTGTTGGCTCATCCGCCAAAACTAACGATGGATTATTCACTAAAGCACGTGCAATCGCCACACGCTGACGTTCCCCACCAGAAAGTGCAGAAGGACGATGGGTAATTCTATGGCTTAATCCCACCGCACTTAGCATTTTTTCGGCACGATCTTTTGCTTCTGTTTTATTTTGATGACCAATCAACATCGGCATCATCACATTTTCAAGTGCGGTAAAATCCGCCATTAAATGATGGAATTGATACACAAATCCTAAATAACGATTACGCAAAGCAGCTAATTCATTAGCCGATGCTTTTTGCAAAGATTGTCCATTAATAAACACTTCCCCACTACTTGGCTGATCAAGTCCCCCTAAAGTATGCAATAAAGTACTTTTCCCTGAACCTGAGCTTCCTACAATCGCAACCAACTCTGCAGGTTCCATAGAAAAAGAAACACCTTTTAACACTTGCGTTTGATTTTCGCCCTCTTGATAAAATTTATTGATGTTTTCGCATTTTAATAAATAGTTATTCATTTTTTACTCGTTTTAACCGCACTTTAGCGGCAGATAATCCCATCAAAAACTTGCGCGAGTCTATCACACTTTTCCTTGAGCTTAAATTTCAATACACCCAAAGCATTCAAATCCTGTTTCAGAAAAATGTTTTTCAAGATAACCTTTTAAATAGCTTTGGGTTTCTTGACTAATAATAGGATCATATTCTGGGTAACCGTTATACATTACACTTAATACTGAAATACCACGAGTACGACAAGCCTCTAAACTTAATAATGTGTGGTTTATACTGCCTAATTTTCCCGATGTGACTAAAATCAAAGGGTAATTATTTGACTGAATATAATCTAGCGTCGTCGCTTCCTCGCAATAGGGAACCATTAACCCACCAGCGCCCTCCAGCAACACATAATCATATTTTTCTGCCAAAAGTGCGGTGGATCTTTCAATGATTTTTGCATCAATTTTTCTACTTTCTCGCTTTGCAGCTAAATGTGGCGAACAAGGATATTCAAAAACATAAGGGCAGGTTTTGCCTTGTAAATCTTCTTCCGTTAAATCAATCCCTTGAATCTTTCGATGCACAAGCAAATCATCAGCGATATTTTTACAACCTGTTTGAATCATTTTTTGTGTAATCACGGAAAAGCCTTGTTCCATCAACTTTTTAGCATAAATCCCTGTTGCCACTGTTTTACCCACATCAGTATCAATCCCCGATATAAAAATAACTTTGCCCATAAGCTGCCTTATTGTCTGTCCGCCGCAGAATAGCGTGCGATAAAAAATAACGGATGATAAGTCAGGCGCACTTTGCCCGACGGCATACTGAACGCCGACAAGTAATCGTCAATAAATCCATTGAGATTTTTTCTTGTCCAATTTTTTTGGTTCGTGGCTGTTACGCCTGTATATTTAAGGTGTTTGAGTACATCTAACGGCGTATCAAAGTCTAGTATTACCTTAAAATCCTCACACCATAAAAGCTCAAAATCTTTGGCTAACCAAGCCTGCCATTGGGATAAAGTCGGGTAATTTAAGCCTATATTTGTGATTTGGCGGACTTCTTTTAAATTGTCTTCGCCAAAGGTCGCAACCGCCAATAATCCGTTTGCTTTCAAGCCTGTTTTGCAATGGGGGATAAAAGCCTCGGGTTGATGAAACCATTGCACGGCAGATGCGCTTGCGATTAAGTCAAATTGTCGTTGAAAAGGAAAGTTTTCCGCATCACCGCAATAAAAATCAAAGGATTGCGGCAGTTTTTCAGCCAATTGGGTCTGCACATCGCACAAATCATTAAATAACCAATAATCCGCTGAAATCTGTTTTTGCAGCAAGGCACTCAACATTCCTGAACCGCAGCCCAATTCCAATACGTTTTCCAATGGCATATCCGGCAAATAATCTTGCAAATGCGCCATTAAATTAATCGTCATTTTTTGTTGGATTAAGGCGTGCCGGTCATAATCGTTTAATGCTTTTTGGAAAGCCTGCCGAATGCGCGATTTATTTATGGCAGTCAGTGATTCCATAGTGCCGACCAATGGGTGAATCTTGAAAACAGGTAATGTCCGCCGTCAATTTCCCGAACGGTGCAACGCGGTGTCCAATATCGGTGCTGATTGGCAGGCATAAAAATTTTATCGCCCGATCCGACCAAGGCATTTGTCCAGCGGATAAGATCTGTACGTCTATCTTGCCCGATCATCGCAAAAAGTGTGGTAAGTTCTTGATGAATTTCGTCAAACGGACGGGCGGAAAATTGTTGGTAATCTTCAAAAGATGCTTTATCGCCACAGATTCTGCGTTCAAATTTTAAACGGGTATTTTCCGTGAGGTTCTCCAATGTGCCTTTAAAAACGGCATAAGGAATGCCAAAATTGTCATCACAAGGCAAGCCCGTGCCATTCACTGCCGTTGCGGATTTTAATCTTATTCCTTGCAATGCCCTCTCTGCCGCCCAAACGCCCATTGACCATGCCACTACACGAATTTGCTGATAGGCAGAAAAATCAAAATCTAACTTCAAATCTTGATAATCGTAGCAAATTAATAAATCATGATCTGTTGGCAAAATCAAATGAGCCACCGCATCAAGAGGTGTCCCCCAGCCAGCAAAATAAACTATTAAATGCTCACCTTGATGATCATAAAATTTCGTTTTCACATTATTTCCTTATAAGCATGCCACAAACTGTTTTACTTCATCTATTGTCATATCTGCCGTCAAAGATAATCGTATTCTGGATGTACCTTTTGGTACTGTCGGTGGTCTAATTGGCAAGCAATAATAACCTTGCTCTTGCAGAGTTTTCGCCTTAGCAAGGGTTACTTCGTTCTCGCCTAAAATATAAGGAACGATGCAAGTTTGGCTTGGCATTATTTGCGTTCTATGCTCCACTTCTTGGCGTAAAAATGCACTTAACTGCTCAAGATGAGTTCTTTCTTTTGAAAATTGTGGTAATCGTTCAAAAATAAAATGAGTCCAAGCCACATTAAACGGCGGCAATGCGGTTGAAAAAATCAATGGGCGCATTTGATTAATCAAACATTCTTTCAATACTTGGTTGCAGACGGCATACGCCCCCACCGAGGCTAATGCTTTACCGAAAGTGCCGACCAATAAATCAATCTCGGCAATCAGATTATCCCGTTCGGCAATCCCCAATCCGTTTTGCCCATAAACACCGATTGCGTGGGCTTCATCCACATAAAGATAAGTATTGGGAAACTGTTTTTTTAATTGAACAAGATAATTCAAATCAGCTATATCGCCATCCATACTAAAAACAGATTCCGTCACAATAAAAGTGCGGTCAAATTTTCCAGCATTTTTTTCGAGCAGATTCTTTAGATGTTCATAATCATTATGACGATAACGAAAGAATTCACATTGGCTTAAACGAATGCCGTCAATCATACTGGCGTGAACGAATTTATCTGCCAAAATCAAACTTTTCGTCGTCGTCAAAGCAGGCAAAATACCGAGATTGGCGTGATAGCCGCTGTTGAACAATAAGGCACTTTCTCGTTGGAAACGTTGTGCGACAAGCTCTTCCAAATCGGTATAAATAGGAAAGTTGCCCGTTAATAAACGCGATGAAGAACTGGTAAAAGAGGGAAAATTACCGCCGTATTGCTGCAAAAAAGACCGGCGTAAGTTTTCATCTGATGCCAAACCCAAATAATCATTAGACGACATATTTAGCATTTTGCGGTTTTCCCGCGTAATATATCGTCCTTGATGAACTAAGTCTGGAATCGAGCGATATTGATTTTGCGCACTAAGCTTTTCCAGTTGCTGTTTAAAAGCATCCATTTTTCATCCTAATGTTCATATTCCTGTGTTAAAGCCAGAATCATGCCTTTTGTTAATTTCTGAAGTTCATCATCTTTAATCACAAAAGGCGGCATAACATAAATCAATTTTCCGAAAGGTCTAATCCAAACACCTTGTTCCACAAAACGCGGAACTAAAGTTTTCATATTTACCGTACTTTTCATTTCAACCACCCCAATCGCCCCTAATACGCGAATTTCTTTGACATAATCTTTTTCAGCTAAAGGCAAAAGCTGTTGTTTTAAGAAATGCTCAATTCGCTGAATATTTTGCTGCCAAGGGCTTTCTAACAATAAACAAATAGATTCCGCTGCAATTGCACAAGCCAACGGATTTGCCATAAAGGTGGGTCCGTGCATAAAGCATTTAGCCTCACCGCTACAAATAGTTTGCGCAATTTCAGTGGTCGTAATGGTTGCCGATAAAGTTAAATAACCACCCGTTAATGCTTTACCGATACACATAATATCTGGCGAAATCCCAGCATGCTCGGCTGCAAATAATTTCCCTGTACGGCCAAAACCTGTGGCAATTTCATCAAAAATTAGCAATATACCATATTGTTTACAAAGCGCTTGCGCTTTCACTAAATAAGTTGGCGAATAAAAATACATACCGCCCGCACCTTGCACAACAGGTTCTAAAATCAGTGCGGCGATTTCGCTACCTTTTTTCTTAAGTAAATCAGCTAAAGGTTCAATGACACAATCATTCCAAGATTCATTAAATGAAATATTGGGTTGAGGAAGAAAATACTGCACGGGTAAGCTATGATGAAATAAATGATGCATCCCTGTGGTTGGATCACAAACTGACATTGCATTCCAAGTATCGCCGTGATAACCAGAACGAATAGTGGCGAATTTTTGTCGTTGCACTTCTCCTTTAGCGTGCTGATATTGAATAGCCATTTTCATCGCTACTTCCACTGCAACAGAACCACTATCAGCAAAAAAGATCTTATCTAATCCATTGGGCAAAATTTGTACCAATAATTGAGCTAATTCCACCGCAGGGTCATGGGTAAATCCGCCAAACATAATATGGCTCATTTTTGCCAACTGATTCTGTGCAGCCGCATTTAAACGAGGATGATTATAACCATGCAACGCCGCCCACCAAGAGGACATACCATCAATCAAACGACGACCATCTTTTAAAGTTATCATCACGCCATCGGCACGTTCCACCGCATAAAGCGGCATATCAGAAGAAACTGAAGAATAAGGATGCCAAATATGTTGTGTATCAAAAGCTAAAAGTGATTGTTCATCCATCATTTATTTACCATTAAAAACTTATTCGTATCGCAAGGTAGCGGCAGGTTCTACTTTCGCAGCTCGATAAGCAGGATAAAGGGTTGAAAGCAAGGAAAGTAACAGCGAAAATCCAATGACAAAAATCATTTGAACAAAGGATAATTCTGTCGGTAAAAAAACACCTTGAGGATTTACCGCACTTACAATCTCTGTTAAGTTCAAGGTAACTAAAACACCCAAAATAGCACCGAGCAATGTGCCAACAAATCCCACCAGTAATCCTTGATAAATAAACACCGAACGAACTTGGGATTTTGTTAAGCCCTGAGTTTGCAAAATCGCAATTTCCCCTTGTTTATCCACCACCATCAAACTTAAAGAGGTGACAATATTGGAAATCGCCACGATAATAATCAAACTAATCAGCAAACCCATCATATTTTTTTCCATTCTCACTGCTTGGAAAAATTCGCCTTTTTGCACACGCCAATCTGTGATTTTTTGTGTCGGGAAATGTTGTGGGAGTTCTGTAATTTGGAACGGATCATTCAGAAATAAACGATATCCCTGCGCTTGCTGAGGTTGAATACGCATTAAGCGACCAATATCTGTAATATTAGCAAAGGCTTCGTAACCAGATGCTTCGCCATAATCATAATAAATATCGCTAACCGTAAATAAACGCTGCATTGGCACCCGACCGAATGGTGTATATTGGCTATTTTCCGTAATCATCAAACGGATTTTATCCCCAACATTCACGCCCAGTTTTTGTGCCAGTTGATCGCCAATGACCAGTTTAAACTCTCCACTAGGCAAAATTTCATTAAATTTAGCCTGATCAAAAGAATCAACCAAAGGATCATCAGAAAATGATTGAATACCTATAATTTGTCCTGCGCTCACGCCTTTTGTCGTTTGATAAATCACATTTGTTGTATTGATCGGCACGGCTTTTTGGACAAAGTGCGGTAAATTTTCTAGCGTTTTTTCCGTAGAAATAGGCTGATCTT
This sequence comes from Haemophilus sp. HN_Hi10, assembly GCF_049821985.1. Taxonomy (NCBI): domain Bacteria; kingdom Pseudomonadati; phylum Pseudomonadota; class Gammaproteobacteria; order Pasteurellales; family Pasteurellaceae; genus Haemophilus; species Haemophilus sp. HN_Hi10. The sequence continues at coordinate 1,425,782 of NZ_CP187495.1, forward strand.
CACTGACAATTGCGTGAGGAATGGAAGATAACACCTGTTGTTTTTGGTAATTCTCTAAACCATTCATCACAGAAAGCACAATGATCAACGCCATAACTCCCAGCACAATCCCCAAACTTGCAAGATTTGTGACTAATCGCCCAAAACGATCCGCACTTTTCGCACGCCAATAACGTAGCGCAATATAAAAGGAAATAGGGAAATTCATTATTTTTGATTTAATTGCAGTACAAATTCTTCAATGTTTTGCATTACTTTGCCAACTAATGTTGTTACCGCACTATCACTCGCCCAAGCAATATGTGGTGTGATAATTAAATTAGGCATTGTTTTTGCGGCTAAAATTAACGGATTATCTTTTTCTGGTGGCTCTTTTACCATTACATCCAAAGCCGCTCCGCCTAAATGCCTCGTTTTTAACGCATCAACTAAAGCAACTTCATCAATCAAAGGCCCACGCCCTGTATTAATCAAAAATGCACCTTTTTTCATTTTAGATAAGGTTTCTGCATTAATTAAATCCTTTGTTGTTTCCGTTAATGGGCAATGCAACGTCACAATATCCGCTTGTTTTAATACTTCATCAAAGGGCGTATAACCTTCACGGCAAACAGTAGCATCCTTATGTTCTGCATAAAGTACTTTTATTCCCACGGCATTCGCCAAACGCCCAACTTCTGTCCCCAAACAACCTTTACCAAATACGCCCAATGTTGAACCACGCACATCTGTAATGGGATAATCAAAATAACAAAATTGTTTACTTTCCGACCATTTTGCTTCCCTTTGATCGCGTAACCAACCAGCTAAACTATGTTTTAAAGCGAAAATTAATCCCATAACATGTTCTGGTACTGTCGTGCTGGAATAACCTGTCACATTACGCACAGCAATGCCCATTTCTTCGGCAGCCACAAGATCAACATTATTTGTACCTGTTGCAGTAATCGCAATTAACTTTAACTTGGGTAATTGTTTTAACGTTTCTCGATCAAAAATGACTTTGCTGGTAATAACAATGTCCGCATCTTTCGATCGTTCAATGGTTTCGGCAGAAGACGTATGATCATATTCAGTCCAAGTATGTTCAAAACTTGGGCGAGGAATTGAAATATGTTTAGGAATAGCCGTGCTATCTAAAAATACGATTTTCATTAATTGCTCCTTTTTATATACAAAGTGCGGTCAAAATTAACCGCACTTTTGATGAAATTTAAATTGAAGTATCCAATTCTGGGAAAGATTTTACTAAATCGTCAATGGCTTTCATTTGAGACACAAAACCTTCAAGAGCAGAAAGTGGTAACGCTGATGGGCCATCACATTTCGCTTGATTTGGATTTGGATGCGCTTCTAAGAATAAACCTGCAATGCCGACAGCTAAACCTGAACGTGCGAGTTCCGTTACTTGCGCACGACGACCACTTGATGCTGCCCCAAATGGATCACGGCATTGAAGTGAATGGGTTACATCAAAAATAACAGGGCTACCCTTAGAGGCTTTTTTCATTACGCTAAAGCCAAGCATATCCACAATTAAATTATCGTAACCAAAATTTGTACCACGATCACAAAGAATAATTTTATCGTTACCACATTCTTCGATTTTTTCCACAATATTACCCATTTGACCAGGGCTTAAAAATTGTGGTTTTTTCACATTAATTACAGCGCCTGTTTTTGCCATCGCTTCAACGAGATCTGTTTGACGCGCCAAAAAGGCGGGAAGTTGAATAATATCTACAACATCAGCAACAGGCTGACATTGATAGATTTCGTGTACATCGGTAATAATTTTTACCCCGAACGTATCTTTTAATTCTTGGAAAATTTTTAAGCCTTCTTCCATTCCTGGGCCACGGTAAGAATGAATAGACGAACGATTCGCTTTGTCAAAAGAAGCTTTAAATACATAAGGCACGCCAAGTTTCTCTGTCACTTTCACATAAGCTTCGCACACTTGCATTGCCATATCACGGCTTTCAAGGACATTCATTCCGCCAAAAAGCACGAAAGGTTTGTCGTTTGCAACATCAATATTACCAATTTTTACAATTTTATTTTGCATAAATTTTCCTTAAATCAATGGAGGGGAAAAGTATCTTTATTAATTTCGCCTTTAAGTTCTAAAAGTTGCGTGCGGATAAATGCCGCCGTTGGATCTTTTGGACAATGTTCCACAAAAAATTCTAAATCTTTCAATGCTGAAGGATAAGCCCCCATCTGAGCTAAAACCAAACCGCGGTCACGGATATGATAAGGATTTTCAGCATCAGTAATCATTAAATTCTTAATATAGTAGTATGCCATATCGTTATGCTCTTCACGAATAAGCGCATTTTTCGCCAGTTGCTCAAAGCGAGAATAAAGTAAAGAAAGATCGGCTCTATCAAGTTCTTCGGGTTGAATTTTCGCCCCAAACCCAAATGCACCTTCATAAAGTTGTTGCAATTTTTCTTGTGAGATATAAGTGCCATCCCAAGGATCAATAAAAGCCACTTCATCTCTGACCTCAGCACGTAGAATTAGCTGTGTTGGGAAATTTACTGGATAAATAGGTAAATCCAATGCCTCAGCTAAATAAAGCACAATTGCCCCAAGAGTCACTGGCATTCCTTGACGATACTCGAGGACATAGGGCAAATATAAATTACGTGCATAGAAATACGCTTCTGGATCGCAACAAAAGCCCCAATCGCCGTAAAATAGTTGTAGCAAATGATGAATCTGCTCTTCTTTCGACCAATCTGGCGAAATTTCTTTACGTGCTTTACGCACAAGCCCACCCATTTTTCCCCGAAGTTGTGCTTCTAAACTGCCATCATCAGAGATAACAAGATAAAAATGCACAAATTTATCGTATAACGCACGTCGATAATATTTCATTACTTCTTCCAAAAACCTAAAGTGACGCGCTCATTGTCGCCATAATCACGCACGGTTTCAACCATTTCCCAATGATTTTCTTGGAAAATTGACCGCACTTTTTCGCCTTGTTGCCATCCGTGTTCAAGCAATAATGCTCCATTAAAATTCAAATAATTCGGTGCTGATTCAATAATATAACGTAAATCAGCATAACCCGCATTATTGGCAACTAATGCAGAAAGAGGTTCAAAACGCACATCGCCTTGACATAAATGTTCATCTTGAGCATCAATATAAGGTGGGTTGCTGACGATAAGATCAAACTGCCCTGTTATATTTTCAAACCAACGGCTCTGCAAAAATTCTACATTTAGCTGATTTCTTTCCGCATTAGATTTGGCTAACGCCACAACATCGGGCATAAGATCCACACCAATGATTTCTAATGAAATTTGTCGTTTTTGACAAATAGAGGAAAGCTCCGAGGCTAATGCTAACGCGATAGCGCCTGTGCCTGTTCCAAGATCAAGAATACGAAAGTGCGGTGGATTTTGTTCCAGTTTTTCCAAAGAAATTTGTAATGCCTTTTCCACCAATACTTCTGTATCTGGTCGTGGAATTAAGGTGCTTTTTGAGACATTTAATGGCAATGACCAAAATTCTTTTTCGCCAAGAATGTAGGCAATAGGTTCTCCGTTTAAACGGCGATCTAAAAGTGCGGTCAATTTTAACCGCACTTTTTCATCAATCTCAGTATCATCAAAAGCAAGGATTTGCGTACGCGGTTTGCCAGTAGCATATTGAAGAAGCACAAGCACATCAATTTTACTATTTTCAGAGGGATTTTTTTGAGCTAAATCCGCCTTCGCTTGTGCCAGCCATTCTTTATAATTCATTAATTTTCGTCTTTTAACACAATCGTGCCAACCACTAAATCAGTTAAAGAACGGCGGTCATCTCGCACCAGTGCAACAATACCGCTAATAATCAATAAGAAACTCGTCCACGCCAATAAAATATCAATAATTTCGCGACCGATGTATTTACCAAATTCAACAGGCTGATTGGTATGATAATTAAATACACGCAAGCCTAACCAGCGTTTTGCCATTGTTTGACCATAAGTTTTCATGAAATATAACTGAAAACCAGCATATACAATCGTTCCGACAACACCGGCAAAATCCCCCAATGCAAAACCGAGACCAACCATCACCCAAAGCACAAGCCCATTAATCATACTCGCAAGCCAGCGTTTAAAACGGCTGGCTTGAGTGGGTTGAGATGGCTGGAAAGCAGAAGAAAACTCCGCATCTTTTTGATTTTCAATAATCATTTTATTTTCCTTTAAAGTTAAAGGGGGCATCTGAGACCAGACTCCCCCTATCATTCATTAATTCTGTTCAGACAATGCCGCCAATTGATCCGCTTGATATTCGGTAATAATCGGCTGAATCAATTCATCAATTTTACCATTCATTACTTCATCTAAACGGTAAATAGTGAGATTAATACGATGATCAGTCACTCGACCTTGCGGATAATTATATGTACGAATTTTATCAGAACGATCGCCCGAACCTAATAAGTTACGACGCATATCTGTTTGTTCTGCAGCTTGGCGTTCTTGCTCTGCCTGAACAATACGTGACGCTAATACTGACATTGCTTTCGCTTTATTTTTGTGCTGTGAACGTTCATCCTGACATTCCACCACAATACCTGTTGGAATGTGTGTAATACGCACTGCTGAATCCGTTGTATTTACGTGCTGACCACCAGCGCCTGATGAGCGATAAGTATCAATACGCAAATCCGCAGGATTAATTTCTGGCATTTCAGATTCCGGCAATTCTGGCATTACCGCAACGGTACAAGCAGAAGTGTGGATACGACCTTGTGATTCTGTTTTTGGTACGCGTTGCACACGATGACCGCCAGACTCAAACTTTAACTGACCATACACACCTTCGCCACTTACTTTTACGATCACCTCTTTATAACCGCCTTGCTCACTTTCGTTAGCACTGAGCATTTCTACACGCCAGCGTTTACTTTCTGCATAACGGCTATACATACGGAATAAATCACCAGAAAAAATACCCGCTTCATCACCGCCAGTTCCCGCACGGATTTCTAAATAGCAGTTATATTCATCATTAGGATCTTTCGGCAATAAAAGAATTTGAAGTTGCTGTTCCACTTCTTCAATTTCCGCTTTGGATTCTTCGAGTTCCATTTGCGCCATTTCTTTCATTTCAGGATCGTCGAGCAATATTTCAGCCTCTTCAATATTTTGATTTAATTGCGTCCAACGATTAAAACATTTCACGACTTCTTCAAGTTGCGAATATTCTTTAGAATACGCACGGAATTTATCCTGATCACTAATTACAGAAACATCGCCTAATAAGGCTTCTAGCTCCTCATAACGTTCTTTTAAACTTTCTAATTTTGCAATAATGGAATCTTTCATCATTTATAAGTCACCGAAAATAAAATCGGCGTATTCTAGCCGATTTTAGGGAAAATTGACAGTGTTAAAAGCGCAGTTAAAAATCTCCGTTTTTTAAATACGCGTCACATCAAATTTACTTAAATCAATACGATCTTCTGTAGCATAAAACATAGCAAGAGCATAGCGTAATGTTTCCGCTCGTTTTGGTAAGCCTTTTTCTACATACGTTTTCACTTGCTCATACACGGCTTGTTTAAAAGGCTGTGTATCGCCCGGATTGCCATTCAAATTATCCGCACTGACAAAATAACGAAAACCAGCCGCAGTCGCCAAAATCCACTCTAATGCTTGCGGTTTCACTTCAACTTTTTCAAAATCACGCTGACGTTCTTCTGAACGTCCATCTGGCTCATACCAATAACCAAAATCTTCTAGTTTACGGCGTTCTTTGCCTGCCACTAACCAATGGGCAATTTCGTGCAATGCACTGCAGTAAAAGCCTCGCGCAAAATAAATCGCGTTATAAGGCACGTCATCATTTGCGGGTAAATAAATGGGTTCTTCACCGCCTTTGACTAAGCGAGTGTTGTATTCATCTTCAAAACATTGATTAAAAATTGCAATAATATCTTCTAATTTATGTTCCATTCTATCGACTCCTAAAAAACTGTGAGATTATATCACCAGAGGCTCATTTGTTCTTGTTTATTTTCTTCGGGTAAATTGACATGTAACCCAATCAAACGAATCGATCGCCCTTTTGCTCGCATAAAAATTTGGGGAAGTAATTGCTGAAAACTCTCCAAAGAAAGGGGCAAACCTGTTTTCTCCAAAGTTGTTACTTGAAAATCTTCAAATTTAAGCTTTACGCCAATTTTACGAAATGCAGATAAGGGTATATTACGGCTAACACGCTCAAGGCGACGAATTAGCTCTTGATAAAGATTATTCAATAAGGCTGAAGCTTGCTCAATTGTGTGAATATTTTCAATCAACGTCTGTTCTACGCCGACTGATTTACATTCACGATGGGCCTGTACTTCACGATCATCAATGCCGTGGCTAAAATCCCAAATACGTTTACCCGCTTTACCAAATTGGTTTAATAAGACAATTTGATCAAAATTTTGAATGTCAGCACAAGTTTCTAATCCCATATCGAGTAATCGTTGTGATGTTACTTTACCTACGCTAGGAATTTTCTTTAAAGGTAAGGTTTTAATAAATTCCTCGACTTCATTCGGCTTAATCACAAATTGCCCATTAGGTTTGTTCATATCCGAAGCAATTTTGGCAAGGAATTTTAAAGGCGCCACACCTGCGGAGGCAGTTAAATTCAACTCATAAAAAATTGCTTGGCGGATTTCTTGTGCGATCCAAGTCGCAGAGCCTGAACATTTTTGGCAGTGCGTGACATCTAAATAAGCTTCATCTAAAGAAAGTGGTTCAATAATATCGGTATAACGCTGGAAGATTTGATGAATTTGTGCCGAAACTTGTTTATACAACGTCATATTCACAGGCACAAGAATGAGATTAGGACACTTTTTTATGGCTTGAGCCGTAGGCATTGCGCTATGCAAACCAAATTTTCTCGCCTCATAATTACAAGTTGTTAATACACCACGCTGACGAGAAGAACCACCTACAGCAACAGGCTTTCCCAGCAAATTAGGATTTTCACGAATCTCAATCGATGCGTAAAAACAATCCATATCAATGTGAATAATTTTTTTATCTTGCAACATAAAAAGTGCGGTTAAATTTTTTCTAATATTAATCAAGCAAACAACTGTTTAAATATACATTAAAATTAATAACCTAGCAATTTAATCTTTTATAAATGCCCTTTAACGCAGCAATTCAATCAATCTCAACTTTCCCTACCTTTCTTTTTTTGTTAGACTAGGGCACGATTTTGGGGCTGATTCTGGATTCGACGGGATTAGCGAAGCCCAAGGTGCACGTCGAGGTGCGGTAGGCCTCGTAAATAAACCGCAAAAAAATAGTCGCAAACGACGAACAATACGCTTTAGCAGCTTAATAACCTGCATTTAGCCTTCGCGCCCTAGCTTCCGCTCGTAAGACGGGGATAACGCGGAGTCAAACCAAAACGAGATCGTGTGGAAGCCACCGTTTGAGGATCGAAGCACTAAATTGAATCAAACTAGCTTAAGTTTAGCGTGTCTGTCCGCATGCTTAAGTGAAATTAAAGACGAGACTAAACGTGTAGTACTGAAGGTAGAGTAATTTCGGACGGGGGTTCAACTCCCCCCAGCTCCACCAAATAACAATCCAAAGCAAACTTATCAAATCCTAAAAGCCCTTGAGAATATTGACTTCAAGGGCTTTTTTATATCCTAAGCGCAAGAGCAATTAGAGAGGAGTATTTATCTTTACTTGCGCAGAATATCGATCCGGCAATCTATCGCCAACAGCAAGAACAAGCGAAACAAAATGAGTTGAATAATACCTATGAGGCGGTGGCGTGGGCGTGGCTTGAGTATCGCAAAACCAAAAAGAACTTTTCAGATAATTATCAAAAAGACGTTATAAGTCTGATCAATCGTTGCTTATTGCCGCACTTTGGCCATTTGCCTATTTCCCAAATTACCGCGTCAATGGCATTAAAGGCATTTAAGCAGTATCAAGACGAAGGGCATTTAGAAAAACTCAAACGGACGATTCAGAAGCATAACGAAATCATCACTTATGCCCTACACTGAGAATTGATCTCTTTTAATCCAACGGCAAATATCGCAAAGGAATTTGACAGCCCAACGGTTGAACATTTTAAAACCCTTAAGCCTGAGGATTTAAGCGAATTTATGTTCACGCTACAAAACGCTCAGATTCACTTACAGACGCGTTATTTGATTTTATGGCAACTGCTCACCATGACAAGACCGAACGAAGCGGCTACGGCGAAATGGGCGGATATTGACGAGAAAAACAGAATATGGACGATTCCGGCAGAGCAAATGAAGCGCGGCATTGAACATAGAATCACGTTATCACGGCAAGCCTTAGCCCTGTTAGGACAAATTAAAAAATTGAGTGGCGGAAAAACTTACCTATTCCCCAGTGTAAAGAACCCGCAATCCCACGTTAATACGCAAACGGCAAATGCCGCGATTAAGCGAATGGGTTATGCCGGTAAATTGGTAGCGCACGGTTTACGCAGTATCGCTAGCACCTATTTAAACGATCAGGGCTTTAATAGTGATTTGATTGAAGTGGCACTATCGCACCTCAATTCAGACCGAGTAAAAACTGCCTATGACAGAGGGGAGAAATTAGAACAGCGATTTAAGCTATTACAGGCATGGGCGGATTTTGTAGAACAATCCTCACAAGGCACTTTGCCGCAATTTCACTTGAAGATTGTGGCTTAGAGACTGATAAAACATGAAGTAAAGTGCGGTCGATTTTGACGGCGTTTTACTGTTTGATAATTTAAAGAATTGGTGCGACTAGGTGCGGCGTAATTAACCGAACCGAAAGATAGTAACCCTTATTGCTATTTGTCGCACTTCTACTAATAAGGGCAACGTTAAGGGACGTTAAAAAATGGCTAAAACCCAACAATATTATAATTCTCGTCCTGAATGTTCTATTATTGATTATGAAGTTATCCCATTACCAGAAGCGGCTCTATTATGGTGTGGTGTAAAATTTGAAGATTTATCAGAAGAAGTTAATTTACTATCAAGAATATCTCAAAGTATTTATTCTCACCCTTATATACCTTGCTTAGAGAAAAAAACAAGAATAATTAACCGTGCAATTAATGAAGGTCGATTAAGAGCAGTTAGAGAGCACGGAGAAGGTGGAGAGGTCGTTATTGATCATCTAGGCAATGTTAAAAAGAATACTAACGGAAGCCCAATTATAGATCACGTTGCTTATGATCGTAGGCACTTTTGGATAGCTGATTTAAAAAATTTTATTTCTGAAAACTATCCAAACGATCGACCTAAAACAATTTTTCACGATGAGGAATTAAAAAATGTAGTAAATTTAGAAGAATATGAACGAATGAGCAAAGAATATCAAAAATTCCTAGCTGAAAATACGAATCTACAAGCAAAAGTGAATGAACTACATACAAAATTATCATCTAAAGAAAGTCAAATTAGAGATCAAGATTTAGCAATGCAATCTTTATCTATTCAACTGCAACAGTCTAAAGCAAGCCAACAAGACGCTGAAGAACGATTAGAAAAAGGTCGTAATGCGTATAGAGAATTGCTAAATAAGCACAATGCGTTATCTGCCAATCCTAACAATAAACTAACCTTAGATAACGCACTTTATTTATTAGGTGAAGTTCTTCTTGCGGTTAAAAATGATAGAAGAAAATGGACGCAAAACGAAATTACCGACAAGATTCTAGAACAACACAAGGTTTAGAGCAACGCACAATTGAAGAGTATTTTGCTAATGCCAACAAGCGAATAAAACCATAATCCACCAACGCCCATTTCAGGGCGTTTTTCATATCTGCTAAAAATCCTTAAAAATCAATCCTATTTTTCGTAACGAAAATATCTTTTTCGTTGCGATGATTCAATATTTTCACTTTTCTACAATCCACTCCGACACAACGAAACCCGAAACGGCTTTAACCATCCCAACCAGTACGGAGTAAACACAATGAATCAATCAGATCGCATTATCCGCCGCCTTGAGACCATGAAAATGTTAGGCGTAAGCAAATCCACCTTTGCCGATTGGCAAAACCCTAAATAGAAGCATTATCGTCCTAACTTTCCAAAGAAAATTCAATTAGAGGTTAATTCAGTCGGTTATCTAGAAAGTGAAATCAACTCTTACATTGCCAAACTGGCAGAAGCAAGAACATAGGAGGGCATTAATGATTATTTCCACCACCAGTAAAAATCGGTCGTTCTTCACGTTGGCGTTATGCCGATGTGATGGCATGGCTTGGTAGTTTCAAACCTGCAGCATAAGGCGGAATTATGGCAATCAATACAACTAGCGTTTATGAACAACAGAAGTTCATTCTACAGTGCTTACATGCACGCCCACATAGTACTAACGAACTACGGGAGCTGGGAATTTACTTCCCACCTGCACGAATTAAGGAACTTAGAGATAAAGGCTTTCATATTGATACTTTTTACCGCAAAGAAAGCGACAGCACTGGCTTACCCCACCGCGTTGGCGTGTATGTACTTCACGAAAATTGAGATATTATAACTAAATCTTTTCTAAATCAACATGTGATTTAAAAAAGATTTAAAAAAATCTTATGAGGAAATCAAAAATGAAAGAATGGTACTCGGCAAAAGAGTTAGAAGGGCTAGATGGATTGCCTGCTCAAGCAACAAATATCACTCGCAAGGCAAAAAATGAAAATTGGAAAATGCGCGAAGCCAAAGGTATAAAAGGCGGTGCGTTTGAATATCATATAAGTTCATTTCCTGATGTAACGAAAAATGCATTGGGCTTTACTAACGACACGGTGCGCGTCGTTAATCTGCATGAACCTTTGGAAAAAAAGACTATCCGAGTAGAAATTTTGGATATTGAAGCCAGTGCAGGAAATGGTACGTTTTTAACCCGTACAGAACAGGGCTTATTGGCGCAAGAGTTCGACTTGGATTTCTTCCGTCGCCAATTTGGGCGCACCGATACTAAAAATTTAAAAATTATTGCGGTGAAAGGCGATAGCATGGCGCCGACATTGGAAAGCGGCGATTTACTTTATGTCGATGTATCAGAAAATTATTTCAGTGCCGATGGGCTTTATGTGTTCACGTTTGATGATCACACATTCATTAAACGCTTGCAAAAACGTGGTCGTGAAATGTGGGCGATTTCTGATAATAAAGAAGAGTATAAAGAGTGGGAGATAAAACAGGATGATCCTGTCTATATTCACGGACGCGTGGTGTTTAGTTTGCCGATGAAGATGAAGAAGTGGTGATAAAATGACGGGATTTCTAGCATTTTTAGTTTTTGTAGCAGCGACTTACGGCTTTTATTATATTTTCCGCCTAAAAGCCGAATGAACTCGATTGGCTTCAGCGCCTCCTGCGGTGATTCTTGGTTGGTTAGCCACGGGGTTGTTTTATGCCTTAGCCACAACAGAGCATTATTTTAGGGGCTGACGTAGATTAGCAAGTGTGCTAGTCTATAAAAATGAATATAACTCATTGTAAATTAAAGAAATTTATACAAAATAAGCTCCTTGAGTTTTTTGTATTAGAAATTACAGCCTGAGCAGCGGCTGATTTACTCGGTATCCAAGCCAATTCAGCGATTTTTTTTACAGAAAAATTCGTGAAGTCATTAGCTATCATTTAGCCCTTGAAGCCGATGAGGTTGTTGATGGTCAAATTGAGCTTGATGAAAGCTATTTTGGCAGTCATCGTAAAGGAAAACGAGGTCGAGGCACAGCAGGAAAAGTTGCTGTATTCGGTTTGTTAAAGCGACAAGGAAAAGTATTTACGGTGGTGGTAGAAAATACCAGAACAGAGACATTAATGCCTGTTATTGTTAGAAAAATCAAGCCTGATAGCAGGGTTTATACCGATACTTATCGAAGCTATGATGCTCTTGATGTTGGCAATTCATTGATACTTAAACCATCTTTTACAAAGTAGCGTCCGCATCCATATGTGTACCGCAATGATTTGGTATTTTAGAGATAAAACTGCTAAATGGTATTATCTCATTTATATCAGTACAACGTATTACTTCAACGACAGGTTCGTCAGGTCAATCTAAATCATTTGGATCTAATGGGTGTGATAAATATATAAACATCATTGATTTCCTTATCTACGTTTTTGGTGTAATAACCATTGTATCACTTCAGGGCTGTTAAATACCGCATCCCATGTATTATGCGCATTATCATTTGCAATACCATTGTCACCCACTTTTTCTGTAGTAAATTCAGTATATTTGACATTTGGTGCATGAAGCTCTTTCAGGATGTTTACGTTAATTCGTGAGCCTTCAACTGGAGAGATTTTATCTTCTTTGCTGTGGAAGAACCACATAGGGATATCCTTAATGGAAGAAAGATTTTCTTTTGTTGCATTACCATCGACCCATTCATACGTATAAGCTTCACGCCCACTCATTAATAATGCACCAGCAAAAAAGTGCGGTCGAGTTAATAAGAGTTTTACTGCACCTTCAGAACCACGAGATAATCCCACTAAATAAATACGTGTTTTATCAATTTGTGGATATTGCATTAAAGTTTCATCAATTATTTTTAATACAAGATCTCGACGGTTTTCCGTTTGCCAATGGATACCACCTTGATGCCCTTTTGTAATATCATCAAAAGGATCAAAAACACTTTGATATTGCGGTGCTAACACGACACCTTCTTCATATTGTAAGGTTGAAATAGCGCCCTTACTTGAAAGCAAATGTGCTATATTATCCGCCCCTACTTGCCCTGAACCATGAAGAAAAATGGTTAAAGGATAAGTTTTTCCTGTTTCAAAATGTGGTGTAAAAATTCTGTAATTTAGAAAATTAGCTTTATCTTTCAAATAAACACTTTTCACTGCAAATTGATCAAGCCAAGGTGTTTTAACATGCTCCAAAATAGCAGGTTGCATTAGCTGGATTTTATCTAAGGTTTTACCATTAGTCAGTTTCAAATACCCAATTTGATTAATTTGATAAATTAACTTTTCACCATAATATTGAGGGACTTTGTTGATTTGTTTTTTCTCAATCACAATCACATTACCATCTTTATCTCTTCCTTTGAATTGCATAGATTGATTATTTTCAGTCTTAAGGCTATAAAGATCGGCATTCTTGTCTTGATTATCTAATTCAATAATGACAAATTTACCTATTTTAGATTGAGCAGATAATGTTGGTTCATTATTTACATAAGCACGTAAAATAGTACGTGGTATAAATTCTTCTCCATTAAGTGCGGTAGAAATTTGATAAGTTTTTCGAAGATCAGAACCTGAAAGTATATTATCTTCATATTCTAATGCTACAGCATTAACCTTTTGACCTTGTGCGGTGATTTCAGCTAAAAGTGTTACTTGAATTGGTTTTATATTTTTAAAAACCTTATCTTGAGCCAAAACATGAAATGCTGCTAGAAGAGAAAGTAGAATGCATATTTTTTTTAACATCATATTCTCCTTAAAATGAAATCCCCATAATATTTTTATCATGGGGATATTTTCTGGCTTAGAGATTTTTATTCTGAAGTTTGATATAGAATAAAATGCTGGCTAACACGACAACAGGGAAAAGTAGATCAAATACAGAGCCATCGTTGCCAAAAATCAAGTTAGCAAGAATTACTGAAATACCACCAATCCCCCAAGCAATCGTGGTTGGTACAGACCAAACGACCATTTGTTTTTTCACATCATTAATTCCCATCATACGGTTAACCACCCAGAATAAACTATCATTGAAATAACCAAAGAAAAGCGATCCCATGGTAGCAGCTTGAGCGGCCAATAGCATATTGACACCGGGTATTTGCGTAAGGATTGGGGCTGAAATTGAAGCAGCGGTAATCATTGCAACCGTACCTGAACCTTGAATAAAACGCACTAAAGTCGATACGATAAATGGAATTAAAATTGGTGAAATAGGTAAGTTTGCGATCTGTTCTGCTAATTGTTTTCCAGCACCACTATCGCGTAATACCGCACCTAATGCACCACCCGCACCTGTTACTAATAAGATAATACCAGCTGTTTTAACACCTTCTTCAAGATGAAGTGCAGTCGTATTTTTATCGGCTTTTGGTAATAATGTGTAAACAGAAATTAATACGCTTAATGCTAAAGCAATAACAGGGTGACCAAGGAATGAAACGATTTGATAAGGTATACTTGTCAATGCTTCAGGTACATCTTTAACGAATAAATGTACAACTGCTTTAATAAAGATTAATATTATTGGTAATACAATTGGTAGTAAAGAAAGCCCTAAACTAGGAAGTTCTTTTTTCTCACGACTTTCAATATAACTATCATATTTTTGTTTTAATTCTTCTTCCGTGAACACTTCTTGATTAAAGTTAGGGTATTTTTTATCTAACCATTTAGCATACAGAACTATTCCTACAACAGGCAAGACAGCCATACACACTCCAGTGAGTAACATTGCACCAATATCTACACCAAATAACCCAGCTACTCCCAATGGACCTGGTGTTGGTGGAACGGTGTGGTGTGTCACAACCAAGCCACCAGCCAAAGCAACGCCTAGAGTTAATAATGAGCGTTTACCATTTTTTGCGAGAGCTTTTGCTACTGGATAAAGGATAACAAATGCAGAATCTACGAAAATTGGAATACTCACTACGTAACCTGTAATGGCTAATGCCCATTCTTCTTTTTTCTGACCTAGCATTTTGATAAAACTATATGCCATTTTTTCTGCCGCACCAGAAACTTCTAAGACGCTACCCATCATTACACCAAGTCCGATAACAATCCCAATACTACCTAGTGTGCCACCAAATCCTTTTGTGATGGAATTTAAGGTTTCATCAGCTGACATACCACCTACTAAACCCGCAATTGAAGCTGCAATTAGCATTGCGATGAAAGCATGAACTCGCGTTCTTAAGACGAGAAAAACGAGAACAAATACAGCGATTAATAATCCAATAATTGGAATAGGTAAGCCAAACATAGTGCCTCCTACATATCATATTCAATAAACTGTTGGATAACATTTTGGAAATTGCTATCCACTTTGAAACCAAGAGCTAATGCCTGGGTGTTATCAATTCTTGCAGGCCAACTAGCAACGATATTGTTAATGCTTTCATCAAACTCAAATTTAATATGTTCTAAAATTGCTTCACCTTTTACTTGAGTGAGATCAGATAACATTTGTTTTACGGTAACACTAAACCCTGGAAGATTAATAGTATGCCAACTACGCAATGGAAGTGATGGAAGTTGTAAAGCATGAATAAAGTTTGCAACTACTGTATTTGGGCTAGATAACCATAAACGTAATTCTTCCGATACGGGACACACAGCATCCTCCCCATGTAGAGGTTCACGCATAATACTGCTAACAAATGAGGATGCAGCTTTGTTTGGTTTGCCTGGTCGAATACAAATGGTTGGTAAACGAATAACAATACCATCTACAAAACCTTTTCGTGAGTAATCATTAATCAGCAATTCACACATTGCTTTTTGTGTACCATAGGTAGATTGCGGTGTGAATGCTGTACTGTCTAAAATAGTTTCAGGTAGTTCTCCACCAAATATGGCTAAAGAACTAGAGAAAATAAACCGCACTTTAGGATTATTTTTGCGACAAATTTCAAGGATATTTCGTGTTGCTAAGAAATTAATTTCATAACCTAAATCAGGATCTTGTTCTGCATGACTACTTACGATAGCTGCTAAATGAAAAATAGCATCCGTTTCTTCAGTAATTAATTCATCTAATCCTGTTGGATAACGTAAATCCATTTCATAACATCGAACACGAGGATCATTATTTGGCGCAATAGGCTTAACAACATCAATTAAAATTAAATCATCAATATGAACATCATTCTGGGCTAATAGCGTTTTGGCTAAACGTTGTCCTAAGAACCCTTGTCCACCAGTAATTACAACTTTCATTGTATCCTCCTTAGATAATATATGTTTTTAAAACCGCAGTTAAATTTAAGAATATTTATTTATACTTCTGAAACCAATCCAATCCCGCTACGGTTTCACCACGTGGTTTATATTCACAGCCAACATAGCCTGTATAACCGATTTCATCTAGTTTATCGAAGATATATTGGTAGTTAATTTCACCTTCGTCTGGTTCGTGGCGTGCTGGTACGGAAGCGATTTGTACATGGGCAAATTTACCGTTTAACTTATCGGTTAAACGAGAGAGATTACCGTCAACATTTTGGGCATGGAAGTAATCCAGTTGAACAAAAACGTTATCGCGATCTACCAATTCTACGATGTCCAACGTGTCATATTGGCTTTTTAAGAAATAGTTAGGTTTAACTTCAGGACTTAACGCTTCCAAACAAATATTAATACCGTGTGGTTTGAATTTTTCAGCAGCATAACGAATGTTTTCTACAAAGGTCTGTTTGTAATCTTCACGATTTGCACCTTCGGGAACAATTGCCGCCATAATATGAACTGTTGGGCAGTTTAAAGTAATGGCATACTCAAGGGCTTGATCAATATGTTGACGAGCTTCAGCTTCGCGTCCGGGAGTCGCCGCAATGCCCCATTCGCCTTTGGTCACATCGCCTGCAGAAGTATTAAATAATACTTGGGTCAAACCATATTGATCGAGTTTGGCTTTTAATTCTTTAGCGGGGTAATCATAAGGCCATAAATATTCCACGTATTTAAATCCAGCGTTAGCAGCAACTTCAAATCGCTCTAAAAATGGTACTTCATTAAACATCATGGTTAAATTAGCTGCAAATTTAGGCATAATTATTTTCCTCTGTGTTCCAAATCTTTAATTTCGTCATCTGTGAGATAACGGATTTTTTGTCCTTTCAATATGAAGAATAATTTTGCGGTTTCTTCTAACTCTTCTGTATTATCTGCCGCATCAAGCAAGTCTGAGCCAGTGACAACAACACCATGATTAGCGAGTAAGAAGGCTTTGCCTGTTAAAGCTCTGTTACTTAATTCTTCTGCAATCTTTGGTGAACCCGGTCTATAGTAGGGAATAACTTGCATTTTTCCCACGCGCATTACGTAATATGGTGTAAATGGCTCTATAGCATTATTAGGATCCAAATTATCTAAGCAAGAAAGTGCGGTCAAATAGGTACTATGTAAATGCACAATGGCTTTGCACTCAGGATTTTTCTTGTACATAGCCAAATGAAATACTGCTTCTTTCGATGGTTTATCGCCCCCTAAAAGATTACCTTCCATATCCAATACAGATAAACGTTCTACACTTAACCGACCGAGTGAAGAACCTGTAGGGGTCACTAACACACGATTGTCATCTAAGCGAACTGATAAATTACCTGCACCGCCCACGGTGTAACCTCGCTCATAAAAAGAACGTCCGAGCTGCACCATTAATTCTTTTTGTGCTAAATCCGTCATAGGAACATTCCTTGTGCATATTCAAAAAAGTCTTCTTTGCCGAAATTGCCTGATTTAAGCGCAAGGAAAATATCTTCTTCTACCGCTTTTAACCAAGGCACACCCGGGGCAATTTGTTTACCAATATGGAACCCAGTAAAACCAAGTTCTTGCACCACAATGCTAGAAGTTTCTCCACCTGCATTAATAAAGTTTGTTACGCCATATTGTTTTAACTTCGCGGCTAATTTAGCAAACGTGTTTTCAATAGCATGGCTGGCTTGATCCACACCAAATTGATGTTGAATCGCTTTTAATGCATCTGGTGGCACTGTTGCATAGACCATAGGGGCAAATTCGCTATCGAGATTTGCTATCACCCACTGATAAAGTTGTTCTATATAATTTTCATTATGGATGGCTTGCTCAACATCGAGTTGAAAGTGCGGTGCTTTTTCACGATATTTTTCCACTTGTTTATTGGTCATTACTGAGCAAGACCCTGAAAGCACCACAGTTTTACCTTTAGTTGGCGTAAAGGCATTGGTGCCTTTTTTGCCACCACTTAAACGTGCAGCCATATAAGCTCCTAAGCCTGAACCGCCTGTCACCAATTTGAAATCCGCCACTGCTTCAGCAAGTACTTCCAACTGCGAATTATCCACGGCATCAACAACCGCATAACGGTAGCCTTGTGCTTTTAATTCCGCAAAGCGCTCTTGCACACGCGAAGCCCCTTTAATCACATCAGAATACGCCACCAAACCAGTTTTACCTTTGGCTTGTGCATCCATTAAACGCATTAAATTAGCATCAGTCATTGGCGTAATCGGATGATTTTTCATGCCTGATTCACTTAAGAGCAGATCACTTACAAATAAATAACCATTAAAAATGGTGCGACCATTCACTGGAAGTGCCGGTGTAATAACGGTGAAATCTTCATTTAATTCATCTAGTAAAGCATCCGTGACAGGACCGATATTGCCTTTCGCTGTGCTGTCAAAGGTGGAACAATATTTAAAATAAAATTGTGTACAACCATTTTCCTTTAACCATTGATAAGCCCTCAATGACTGTTCAATGGCTTGATTTACAGGGTTGGAACGTGATTTTAGACTGATCACAATGGCATCTACTTTGCTGTTTAACGATTGTGTTGGAACACCGTTCATTTGCACCGTACTTAAGCCATTTTCAACCAAAAAACTGGCGATATCGCTTGCGCCTGTAAAATCATCTGCAATAACACCTAACATCGCTACGCTCCTTTTTTCGGTAAGTTAACACCACTAAAAATTTTAATCACTGCACTATCATCTTCTTTACCATAACCCGCATTGCTTGCCTCAGTGAACATAGAATAGGCTGTGCTTGCCAAATGAAGTGGGAAATGAAGTGATTTTGCAGTGTCATTAACTAAGCCTAAATCTTTCACAAAAATATCAACCATAGAAAGCGGCGTATAGTCACCTTCTACTACGTGTTTCATCCGGTTTTCAAACATCCAAGAGTTACCAGCTGCATTGGTCACAACATCATACATAACATCAAGTGGAATACCCGCTTTTGAGGCAAGAGCCATAGCTTCCGCACCTGCTGCAATATGTACGCCGGCTAATAATTGATGGACGATTTTCACCGTTGCACCTAAACCAATTTCTTCACCAATGTTATAAACTTTTGCCGCAGTGGCATCTAAAACAGGTTGTAACAACTCAAATGCTTGTTTTGAACCCGATGCCATAACAGTCATTTCACCTTTTAATGCTTTAGCTGCACCACCAGAAACAGGTGCATCTAACATAATCAAACCTAATTCTGTTAATTTTTGTGAAATTATTTGAGCATCTTGAGCCGCCATGGTAGAAGAAACCATCACCGCTGTACCTGCTTTTAATTTTTTAGCAATACCATTTTCGCCAAATAATACTGCGTTAGCTTGGGCTGCATTAACCACTAAAATCACTACAGCATCAAGTTCGTGAGCGAAGTCATAGCCATTTGCCGCTACAGCTTTTGCACCTGCCGCTTTTAGTTTTTCAAGTGCAACTGGGTTTAAATCAATACCATAGGTCGTTAATCCTGCATTAATGCAAGATACCGCTGCGCCCATACCCATAGAACCAAGACCAATTACTGCGACTGAATAATTTTGATTTTCCATTTTTAATCTCCCAATAGCTCTTAACTAAATTTATCTGTATATTAGCCGATACAATAAATTAAATCTGAGATCTAGATCACAGAATGATAAAAAATGTTATTTTTTGTTAATTTTGGTGATAAAACGTTATGAGCTCATAATCTGATTTGAAATCAGGTATGGAGAAAAAGATGATTCCTGCTGAACGGCAAAAGACATTATTAAACTTAATTAGTAAACAAGGCGTTATTAGTATAAATAACTTAGTCAATATCTTAGGCGTATCGCATATGACCGTACGTCGTGATATACAAAAGCTCGAAGAGGATGGAAAAGTCATCTCTGTTTCGGGGGGGGTTCAATTACTTGAACGTTTATCCAGTGAACCAACACATGACGATAAATCATTACTAGCAACGACTGAAAAGACGGCTATTAGTAAAAAAGCAGTTGAGTTAATACAAGAACATTCCACTATATATCTAGATGCTGGCACGACAACACTTGAAATCGCAAAACAAATCGCTAATCGAAACGATCTACTTGTAATTACTAATGATTTTGTTATTGCCCATTATTTAATGGTCAATAGCCAATGTAATATTATGCATACTGGTGGGCTCATTAATAAATCAAATCGTTCCTCTGTGGGAGAATTTGCTGCCCAATTTCTACATCAAATTTCAGTTGACATTGCGTTCATCTCGACTTCATCTTGGAATTTAAAAGGGCTAACCACGCCTGATGAGCAAAAAATTCCTGTCAAAAAAGCTATTATCCAATTTAGTCAAAAAAATATCCTTGTTACTGATTCATCCAAATATGGCAAAGTAGCAACATTTCTACTATATCCACTTAGTTCACTAGATACGATTATCTGTGATAAAGGATTACCCGAAAATGCTCAAGCTAGAATCGCTGAAATGAATGTTGAATTATTTTTAGTATAAAATAAAGGGGCTGACGTAGATTAGCAAGTGTGCTAGTCTATAAAAATAAAGATAACTCATTGTAAATTAAAGAAATCTATACAAAATAAACTCCTTGAATTTTTTGTATTAGAAGTGACAGCCCGAGCAGCGGCTGATTTACTCGGTATCCAAGCCAATTCAGCGATTTTGTTTTACCGAAAAATTCGTGAAGTCATTAGCTATCATTTAGCCCTTGAAGCCGATGAGGTTTTTGATGGTCAAATTGAGCTTGATGAAAGCTATTTTGGCGGTCATCGTAAAGGAAAACGAGGTCGAGGCGCAGCAGGAAAAATTGCCGTATTTAGTTTGTTAAAACGACAAGGAAAAGTATTTACGGTAGTGGTAGAAAATACCAAAACAGAGACATTAATGCCTGTTATTGTGAGGAAAATCAAGCCTGACAGCTGGGTTTATACCGATACTTATCGAAGCTATGATGCCCTTGATGTGAGCAAATTTCACCACGAACGAATCAATCATTCCGAACTATTTGCGGTGAAACAAAACCACATAAATGGAATAGAAAATTTCTGGAGTCAGGCGAAGAGAATCCTCCGAAAATATAATGGAATCGACCGAAAAAACTTTCCTTTATTCTTGAAGGAATGTGAATTTCGGTTTAACTTTGGATTACCAAAAGAACAGCTTAAAATATTGAGAAAATGGCGTGGTATTTAGGGCTAATCTACGTCAGCCCCTTACATTATCTTGGCAAAGGGTATCATTGGTGGGATTGAACGTTCGGTAAAATATTTAATGCCACTGCTATTTATCTTCTTAATTGGAATGGTTATTCGCAACGTAACATTACCGGGCGCAATGGAAGGCATTACATTCTATTTAAAACCAGATTTCAGCAAAATTACGCCACAATTATTTATCTTCGTTTTAGGTCAAGTCTTCTTCGCATTAAGTCTTGGTTTTGGTGTATTAATTACCCTTTCCAGTTACCTCAATAAAGAAGAAAACTTAATCCATACTGCAGTGATTACAGGTTTCACCAACACAATTATCGCCGTACTTGCTGGCTTTATGATTTTCCCCTCACTTTTCACTTTTGGAATTGAACCAAACGCAGGGCCAACATTAGTATTCCAAAGTTTACCTATCGTATTTTCTCACTTATGGGCAGGTAAATTCTTTGCGATTATCTTCTTCGGCTTATTATTAATTGCTGCTCTAACGACTTCCATCACAATTTATGAAGTAATCATCACGGCATTGCAAGAAAAACTCAGAATGCGTCGTGGTAAAGCCATTATTTTTACGCTTGGAGGGATCTTTCTATTAGGCAATATTCCAGCAATTTTAGGGGATAATCTATGGAAAAGCGTAACCATCTTCGGCAAAAGCATTTTCGATTTCTACGATTACGCCAGTGGAAATATTCTCTTTATGCTGACCGCACTTGGCTGTGCTATTTTCGTTGGTTTTGTATTAAAAGATGAAGCCAAAAAAGAACTTTCTTCAACAAAATATTCAACTTTCATCAAAATTTGGTTTAACTACGTGAAATTTGTTGTCCCCGTGATCATCTTAGTGATTTTTATTAGCAATCTGTTCTAAAAAAGAAAAAACCGAGTAAATGCTCGGTTTTATTTTTTAAAATTTCTACAAAATATTATTAGTTTTAAGCTAATTCCTTGTCTTTCTTTTATTAGCTTTTTTAACCGCACTTTATGCTTGTTTTAGCTTGGTTATTGATATAACAACATATAATTCAATGTAGGGTGGGCGTAAGCCCACGCATTTAATTCAAACAATTATCTTTAGTCATATTTAATTTTTCATGGGCTTACGCCCACGCATTTAACTCAAATAATTATCCTTAGTCATATTTAATTTTTCATAGGCTTACGCCCACGCATTTAACCCAAATAATTATCCTTGTCATATTTATTTTTTCGTGGGCTTACGCCCACCCTACGGGCTTGGTTATTGATATGACAAAGTATAAGTTGCGAGGCCTTCTAATTCTCCACCTTCGATTTTTTTGGAATTATCCAATTTAATTAACTCGGGAGTGAAAGTAATAATATACTCATTTCGTTGTGGAAACTCTCTGGTTAATTTAATTTGGTTTTGAGTGCCTTTTTTAGGGCTGTCAGGTCCAAAACTGATGTAATCACCATTTTTTTGTTTCAGTTTTATGCCAACATTGGCAGTTTGCGCACCGTTATTTTTGTAAATCATTTCAAGTGTATCACTTCTGTTGGTACGATTATTTGCATCGGTAAATACGATCCACGGGTTAATATAAGCGTTTGAACCGCAGTTTACACGAATATCTACATCACTTGTTTTAATAGGCGTGGTAATGTCTGAACTCTTTTTCGTGCCGAAATCTCGAGTATAATCTGCCACTCCTTTAATATTACAGGTTACTGCAGTAAGGCGTATTGTTACGTTACTGCCGTTGATTGCTGTCCCAGCATCTTCGGTAACTACTGGTTTCGGTCCTGAACGACTGTATCCATTTAAAGAAAATGCCCCGAAATACGAGTTTTGTAATTTGAGATCAATATCTCCGCTTGGAAATTGAAAGCCATGTACTAAATGACTAAGATCAATCGGTGTAATTTCCATTATCGGTGTTATACGTAACTCTGCTGTAAATCCACAACCACTTCTAAATGTATTATCATAATCCTGTATATTATGCCAACCTTGAAGCTGAGAGTTTTCCCCAACCCTTGCAGGCTGACC
This sequence comes from Haemophilus sp. HN_Hi10, assembly GCF_049821985.1. Taxonomy (NCBI): domain Bacteria; kingdom Pseudomonadati; phylum Pseudomonadota; class Gammaproteobacteria; order Pasteurellales; family Pasteurellaceae; genus Haemophilus; species Haemophilus sp. HN_Hi10. The sequence goes on from NZ_CP187495.1 coordinate 1,449,008, forward strand.
TGATAAGCTAGATCTAACTCTAAAAGTAAAGCCTAAATAAGGGAATTCTTTTAGCTGAAAAATAGTCTGAGATGTATTACTAATCTTATTCCAAATAGAACTATCTAAATGTAATTCAGAGGAAAAACAGGAATGACTTCTTGAGCTTGATTTTCCTGGGATCCGATAAGTTTCCATTGCAATTTCGTGTTTACCTAAAGCTTGGATCAGTTTTGTCATATCAATAGGTTTTGAAGTCAAAACAGGATTATCTCGTGGAAAAAGATAACGTTCTGTTATTACTTGTTTTTTAGGATAATGTACTACAGACTGCCCACCGGGAAAACGAATACACTGTCCTGTATTGCAATCATTATGCCACTCCCCTACCTTATCCGCCTGCACCTCTTGAGGTATAGCATTGAGAATAATAAAAAGTGCGGTCAATTTTTGAAATGTTTTTACAAATTTATTCATAGAATACCTCAAAGGTCATTTCGCTGGCGACTTTGCCAGCTTTGTCTGAAGATCCAGCGGTTAAAGCATAGAATTTGGCTGTCAGGGTAATGTCAAAAGTGTCTCCATTTGCTTTTGCCCCAAGTTGATTGCCAGTGTATCCACTACCAGTGGAAGTATCTGTCGGTAAGGGTGGTTTTATTATATTAATCACTTTTCCAGCCTCACTGCCGCTTGTGGCAAAAATTTGGATACCAACACTATTTTTATTGCCCGAATCTAGCGTATTTTTTAAATAATATTGAAAGCTTAATCCACCAGTTGTAATTACTTTAAGATCAGCATAAGGCGAAACAAAATAGTATTTCAAGCGATTTGCGTTGTTCGTATTCGGTGTTTCGCCACAATTTCTTACAGAAAGAGTAAAGTCTGTTCCGCCAACAGTGGTTCCTTCTCCTGTAAACTGATGGCTTCTTACCCGCCCTAAATCGACGGTTTTACCCGCGGTTTCGGTGGTAATATTACATAGTCTGGCAGCAAGCACCTTACCTGAAAGAGTCACTTTGCCTTGATTTGCAGCATAGCCTTGTGGCAAGCCGAATAGCAAAAATAGCACGCCTGCCCATAAGCTCGTTTTTTTCATTTTAACTCCTTGCTTATTCATAAAAGGCGGCAAAAATCACTTCTGCCCGCACATCGCCTGCTTTATCATTTTTGCCATCTGTAATGGCATAAAAGCGTGCTTTTAAAGGCAATTTAAAAGCGTGCTTTTGCCCTGTTACAGCCTCTGCACCGAGAGTATTCCCATTCGTGCTTGAAACGAGTGTTTCAGTTGGAAATGGTAATGCATTGTATTTAATTTCAATAGGCTTGCCTGTTTTGGTTAATAATTGTACACCAACACCATCTTTATTTGTCCTTGTTTCAAGATTTGGTAACACACCTTTGGCTAATAAATTAGGCTTGTTTGTGGTATTCATTAACACAAATTTCAATTTATTTGTTTCATTGATTAAATCGCCGCATTCTTCCACCCAAAGATCGAAATCTTTTTCGCCTGCGGTATGCTTGGCTATGCTAAGTTCATTGGCATACACAGTGCCGAGATCAACTTGTTTATTTTCATAGCCACTATACACTTGGCAAGTACCGCCATTTTTAATCGTTACGGTAAATTTTACCCAACCATCAGATGCTGAGCCAAAAGGTGTCACAAATAACAAGCTGAATAAGCCTATCATTTGGCGGAATAAACGCTGTCTTTTCACTTTTTTCATTGGTTTATCCTCCATTTATTGACAGACTTTTTCATATTGTTGCATTTGGGTGGCATTGTCTAAATTCACGCTGTAATCAAAATGGCATTGGTTTTGCTCGCCATTTCCCCAGCTGACTTTGATTGTGCCTTTTGGCTGTTGTAAACCACCAGCAAACAGCACGCCATTTTGCACCACATAGCCGACAAATTGCCCTTGTTCGTCATAAGCTTCTGATGCCATTGGTAATAATTCGCCGTTCGTACGGGTTAAGTTAAACAGTACGAGGCGATTACGTTTGGTTTCAAAATCAATCACGTGAATACTATTGGCTCGCGGAATAATTTTTTTCTCCGTACCATCAAATTCAATATTTAACGGTAAATTTTGCGGATCGATACCAATTTCATTAATGCGATAAGGCTGGGTGTAAGGCACAATGGCATTACCGAACCAATCCAACATTTGCCCTTGTCCGCTATTCACTTCCGCACCAGCTGCACCATCTGCATGCACCACCGCAAAACTGTCACCAACAGATTCGCCAAAGGTTATTCCGTGGCGATGCGCAACCACTACACCAGATAAATTAGAACTCATTTGACGAGATCCACGATTATCTCTAGAAGCAGAAGCATCAAAGTCGAAATAAGAATTACGATAACTCATATTTGCTGACATATTGCCATATCCCTCTTGTCCTGAGTTACCATATACGCCATAACTCCATTGGCTATTTTTACCAAAACTTCCATTGATACCAATTTGGCTACTGCTATTACCTGCTGAATTACGTGCGTAATTAGACGAAAGTGAATGGTTATGACCTAACGGCACACTCATACTCAAATAAATTTGGTTATCGCGCTGCCCACTTTGTCGATCAATCGTTTGTGAAAAGCCGATTTGATAACTTAGCCATTTAAAACGATTCGCATAAGAAAGTTGATATTGATGATAACTGCCCGATTTATTCCAATAATTACGTGTTGCGCCAACTAAATATAAACTTCCCCATTTATCAAAATCTTGAATAATGGATAGTTGATACTGATTTTTAGGACGAGGCGATAACACAGAAAAAAAGTTTTTCCCAATGAAATGATTCGCATTAATCACGTCACTTAAACTATAAAAATCACGAGAAGAATAACGATAAGCTGCTAGCGTAATATTGGTGCGAGTGCGGTTAAAATTAATACTGTAATTACCATGTAAACTATAACCTTTTCGCACGCTTGGCTGAGTGTTCATTGCACCATTTTCATCCACAAGACTGTGCGGCAAAAAGGTACTACGAGTCCAAGTACTATCTACAGAAAACGCGCCAATCGGGGTATTCAATCCTAACCCTAAGGCACCTGCCAAGTAATTTTTACTATAAGTCACACCCGTATTAATAGTGATATTATTATACAAACCATATTGCAACATACTTTGTGCGACATTATCAGAATAGATTTCTTCCCCGCTGCGATAACGCCCTGCAGCGAGTTGATAGCGGAATTGTCCCATTCTAATCAAAGGGGCAACATTAGAAAACGGCACGATAAATGACCGCACTTTGCCGTCTGCCTCTTTGATTTCCACCGTGAGATCGCCGTTATAGCCACTAGAATAAAGATCATCGATCACAAAAGGCCCAGGCGTGACATTAGTTTGATAAATGATATTGCCATTTTGATAAATGCTCACTACCGCATTACTATTTGCAATACCCTGCACACGAGGCGCAAAACCAAGTTGTGATGGCGAGAGCATTCGATCATCAGAAGAAATATCAATACCACGTAATGCAAACCCTTCGACCACTTGTCCAGATGTATAAAAATCGCCTAAAGTAACCAGCCCACGAATCGGTGCAAAATCTCTCTGAACATAGGTTTCGTAAGTTTGGTATGGCGTATTGTAGCTTTGCCCTTCACTTTGGCTCCAACTTTTTGAACCAGAATGACGAAATGCCCAGTTACCTAAATTAACCCCTGTTCGCAAATTTAAAAACATTTGCGAAGATTGCGAACCTTGGTTTGCATAACGACTGTGGTTAATATTGTAATCAGCAAATGCTGCCACATCGCCTGTTTGCCAACGGCTTGGCGCAATGTAATCGCGAGGACGATTGATGGTTAAGGCTTGTGCAATCGTAAATTCTAAACGCTGTTGCCCTGTGTTAAATACCGCTTTCCCATCAGGAATTGCGTCTTGAATAAACACGCACTCTTTCTCACTTGGGGAGCGTTTGATAGCAGCTGATTCTAGATCCAACAAGGCTTCTAATTCAGGGGTAAAACAAAGCTGTGCAAAAGGCATATCTGCATTTTCATTATCACGAAAACGCAATGTCATTTCGCCTTTTTCTTTACCATTTACCCAAACGCCAGCAGGGTAGTCTCCAGGTAATACGCTGTTTTTTTGTTGAAAACGTGCAACATCAATGTTAGAACCATTACCGCCCATATTCAAAAAGCCAGCACTAAATTCCACATCTTCATCTTCTACATTCAAGCTTTCTTTTGGTGTATTTGGTACGTTTTCCGCCTTTGTATACAAGGGGAAAAAAGCCAATCCAATTAAAAAACCAATTAGACTTAAATGTGGATTAAAAGAAAATTCTCTCATAATACCTCGTTAATAATTACGTAGATTACGCTCACGATAAAATGAATATAACCAACGATAACAATTTGGAATTAAACGCATGGGCTTACGCTCACCCTACATTAGCTATCTCAGCGGTTAATTGATGGTTGATTCGCCAGCTACGTCGCCGCCATAATCGTTAATTAACGACCATTTCACTTTTTGTCCGTTATTTACACCTTTTACGTCAAATTCTCCTTGGCTAAAAGGGGCGACCATCACAGCTTCAGGGGCGGATTTACCACCAATTGTGGCTTGTGTGAAAGTTAAATAATAAGGTGTTGGGTTGTCTGCCCAAAGTTTGCCTCCTTTAGCAAGCCAAGTGACTTTTTTGTAGGCTTCTGCTGGTGGATAAGGCAAATTGCTTGGACGGTAAAAAAGTTTTAAACGGCTACGCACCGAAAACTGCAAATAATTCGGGTTGTCTTTTAAATAGGCTTTACTTGGTTTGGGTGGAATATCCAATAAGTTAAAATAATAAAGCGATTCGCGATCTTGTGGTAAAGCTTGTGTGCCAGTAAAGGTGATACGCAAGGTTTGCCCTTGATTACCCTCCACACGCGTGACAGGTGGCGTAATAATAAATGGCACCTGTGCTTGGCTGCCTTGTTTGTCTTCAATCCAGCTTTGCACCAAAGCAGGGGAAGAATCTTGATTATTCAGTTGCACATTGAGACTGCTTTGATTCCCTGGGTAAATTAAACGCGTACCAAGAATAATCACACTAGCGTGAGAGGAAAAGGTGGCAAATAAACAGGATAAAATCGCAGAAATAAAAATAGATTTTTTAGAAAAGGACAACATACATCACTCTCTTAGCATAAATAATGATACCGAAAAACCCTCCAAAAGGAGGGCAGGGAATATACGTAATATTTCGATTATTCGTATGCTAAGTCTAATTCAGCTTCGCCTTTTACTTTACCTGCTGTAGATTGACCTGTAGCATAATAACGAGCTACAAATTGAACCACGTGGTTCGCACCATTTGCAGCGGTAACCGGTTTTAATGTATTTTTACTATCTTCTTGCCCAAGACGAATAGAAGTACCATCTAGGTTAGCAAATTGGATATTAACATTCTCAGCTTTACCAGTTTTCTCCAGATTTCTTAAAGTACCATTATTATGGTAATCAATTTTATCCGTTGCATTAAATTGCACAGTGACTTTATCAGTTGTACCAGCTGCGTTAGGCATTCCATTTTTGTTGCAATTTATCAAACGGATTTGCACCAATTTATCAGCCGCGACATCACCAGATTTAACTAATTGATTTGTACCTACTTTTTTCAAAGTAACCGTTTGGCTTCTATCATCTGATTTAATTTCACAAGTATTTGCGACAACTTCGCCTATGACGGTAATTTTAGCGTGAGTTTTACTACCATCAGGATTGTTTGCTCCTGTACGTTGAGTTGGAATTACCTGTTCAACATCTATTACTGGATTACCAGTATAGGCAGCATTTGCAACACCAAATACCTCTAATGCTAATAAAGCAAAGATTGTTTTTTTCATTTTAAAAATCCTATATAAAAACTTTAGAATAAAATTCATCCTAGATTGAATGACCACATTTAAACCCTATTTTTTAGAGTAAAAACTTACCCATTATAAAAAAAAAAAAAAAAATGCAAGCTGTATAAATATTAAGGTAATTTGATAAATTTCTTTATTTTTTAGATGTTAAGCAAAAAAAAACGCTTGTAATATACACTACAAGCGTTTTTTATATTATGTCATATTAGTGTTTTATTCAGTAAAGCGTTTACTACATCACCGACACCGCTTTAATTTGAACATAAACATCTTGCCCAATAGAAAAACGCAGTTCATTTTGCGCCCATTTACTGATACTTGCCCAAATCTTATGTCCATCCACCAGCACCGCAATATCTACCCGAGAATCTTGTATCTCAATTTGTGTAACTTGACCACGTAAAATATTACGAATGCTTGTTTTTTCTGGCTTTTCCAGCGTGATAGAAACATCTGAACTATAAATACAAACTCGTACTCGCTCGCCTACATTTGCAGGCACTTGATGAATCCAAAGCGCTTGTTCGCCTAAGGAAAGTGCGGTCATTTTATAAGGTGGATTATGCAAATGAACTGGCAAGGCGAGCACACTACTCTGTTCGCTTTCCCCTTTCCAAGGGGCAAAAATAGGGCTATTCCAAATTTTTTCTACGCTGTCATAGGCTTTCACAATGCCGTTTTCCATCAGCACAACGCGATCAGCTAAACGCAACAGTTCGTCCAAGCTATGTGTAACATATAAAATCGGGATATTAATTTCTTTAGAAAGACGTTCCAAATATTGCATTAGCTCGCGTTTGCGGGGAACATCAAGGGCAGAAAGTGGTTCGTCCATCAGTAAAATATCAGGATCAGTCAGTAGCGCACGCCCTATTGCCACACGTTGTTTCTCTCCGCCAGAAAGCGTAAGCGGATAACGCTTTAATAAATGAGTAATGCCGAGAAGATCGACAATATAGTTAAAATCATCTTGCGAGACATTTTTCATGCCATAGCGCAAATTACCTTTCACAGTGTAGTGAGGAAATAAGCGTGCATCTTGGAACACATAGCCAATTTTACGCAAGTGGGTCGGCAATGATTCTTGCGTTTCCATATTCACTAAAGTGCGGTCATTTAAACGGATGAATCCTTCGTCTGGTTGTATCAAGCCACTGACAAGATTAATCAACGATGTTTTGCCTGAGCCAGACAAACCGAAAATGGCGGTTACGCCTTGATCTGGCACTTGTATATTCGCTTGCAAGGCAAGTTGCCCGAGCTGTTTTTTCACATTAATTTGCAACATTTCCTTGTCCTAATTTTTTCTGCACTCGCTTGCTCAACCACTCTGACAATAGCAAAGAAATCAATGAAAGAATGATAGCAAATAAACATAAGCGAGCGGTTTGTTCTTCTGCACCTGGTGTTTGAATAAAAGAATACATCGCAAGGGGAATCGTTTGAGTTTCGCCTGCAATGTTCGATACAAAGGTTATAGTCGCACCAAATTCTCCTAATGATCGAGCAAAACCAAGAACCAGCCCAGCTAAAACCCCTGGTAAAGAAAGTGGCAAGGTTATTGTAAAAAATACACGCCAAGCAGAAGCGCCCAATGTTTGCGCTGCTTGCTCCAATTTAATATCAATATTTTCTAAAGAAAGTCGAATCGCACGAACAACCAATGGAAAGGCAACCACTGCAGAGGAAAGCACCGCGCCCTTCCAACTAAAACCAAAAGATAAGCCAAACCACTGATATAAATACTTGCCAATAAAACCATTGCGCCCCATTGCCACAAGCAATAGATAACCGATAACCACAGGTGGCAACACTAAAGGCAAATGAATTACGCCAGTAATAAGGGATTTGCCATAGAAGTTTTTGCGTGCTAAAAGCCACGCAACAAAAATGGCTAACGGCAAACTCCAAAGCATGGAACTGACAGCGACACTCAGGCTTAAATTAATCGCTGAGATTTCCATTGGCGTCAAATTGAAAAATGAAAAAAATTGGGTAAGCAAAATAAATAGCCTCTGTTTAAATGCCTGATTGATAGGAAAAATCCCACATTTGCGAGAGATATAATAACGCTAATAACAAAGGGCAGAAATATCCGCCCTTAATAAATATTAAAATACCATCTTATTTTGCAGAGAAACCATATCCCACCAGCGCTTTCTTCGCTGCATCTGATTCTAAATATTTCAAGAAATCGCGAGAATCCGCATTATCATGACCTTTTACAATAGAAACAGGATAAACAACGGGTTTATGACTATCCGCTGGAAAAACCGCAACCGTTTTAACTTGTTGGCTCACTTTTGAGTCAGTACTGTACACAATACCGTAAGGTGCTTCTGCACGTTCAACTAAAGCCAATGCACCACGCACATCTTTTCCACGCGCTAAACGATCTTGCACTTTATCCCATAAATTTAATTTGGTTAATGCTTCTTCTGCGTATTGCCCCGCTGGTACGTGCGCAGGATCTCCAACAGATAAATAGCTATCTTTTAGTGCGTTAATCCATTCGCCTTTTGCAATATCCACAGAATTTACCGCACTTTTTGCTGGTGCAATTAAAACTAAATCATTACCCACTAAAACTTTTTCGGTTTCTTTCACGGTTAAATCTTTTTCAGAAAGATATTTCATCCATTTATTGCTTGCAGATACAAAAATATCCGCTGGTGCGCCTTCTTCAATTTGTTTTGCTAAAGTTGAAGAAGACGCGAAAGAAAACACTACTTCATTTTTCGGATTTTGTTTTGCGTAATCTTTTGCAACTTGTTGTAAAGCATCTGTCATTGAAGCCGCTGCAAATACAGTCACTTTAGCAGATGCCGCAAAAGAAAATCCTAATCCTACGATTAAAAGTGCGGTTGAAATTTTAGTTAATTTTTTCATAAATCATCTCCTATGATTGAACGTTATATACTTAATTATATATTGAAATAAATAACAATCATATAGCAAAAGAAAAATTATTTAGTAAAATATATAACGCTTAGGCTTACCACTTAGGATTACTTAGGAACAGCAAAATGAAAAACACCGAAATTTTACTCACAATTAAACTTCAACAAGTACTTTTTATCGATCCAAAACGAGTTCGTTTACTCAAAGAAATTCAACAATGCGGTTCGATTAATCAAGCTGCGAAAAATGCAAAAGTGAGCTATAAAAGTGCGTGGGATCATTTAGAAGCCATGAATAAAATCAGCCCTCGCCCATTGCTGGAACGAAATACAGGTGGAAAAAATGGCGGAGGCACGGCACTTACCACTTATGCAGAGCGTTTGCTACAGCTTTATGATTTATTAGAACGTACGCAAGAACATGCGTTTCATATCCTACAAGATGAATCCGTGCCGTTAGATAGTTTACTCACGGCAACTGCACGTTTTTCTTTACAAAGTAGCGCACGCAATCAATTTTTTGGGCGAGTGGTACAACAACGAATCATTGACTCTCGTTGTGTCGTGGATGTGAATGTGCAAGGATTACCAACACCGTTGCAAGTTTCTATTACCACAAAAAGCTCGGCGCGTTTGAAACTGATTACAGAAAAAGAAGTGATGCTGATGTTCAAAGCTCCTTGGGTGAAAATTAGTGAACAACCATTAGCAAATCAACCTAACCAGTTCCCCGTAAATATCAAATCACTAAATGAAGAAGAAGCCATCCTTCAATTTGCTGAAAGCGATATTGAATTTTGTGCCACAGTCCACCAGCCAAATCAATGGCAAATCGGACAACAGGTTTGGATTCACATTGATCAAGAGCAAATTATATTAGCGACGCTGGGGTAATTTCAATGTATAGTTAATACTCAAATTTTAAATACCATATTTAATTTCATCGGATTTCCTATTTACGTAAAAAAGTTTGATAAAGGTTTTTCAATAACGAGGTTGGCAATAAACGAGAACCAAAACGCAATGCAAAAGTAAATAATCCAGATAACAATCCTTGAATACCCAAACGATATTTTAATTTGAACAAACGCCATTCTGCTTTGGCTTGATTGACGCCACGACGGCGGCTTACCATGCCATTTCCGACTCGTGCATAAACTAAAATATCAGGCAAATTCGCCACATATAAACCTTGTGCAACAAGTTTTATCCACAAATAATAATCTTCTTGAAGATCTTCATATCCACCACAATTAATGACCGCACTTTTTTGATATGCCACCGTCATATGATTAAACGGACAACGTTTTTGCGTAAATTTGATAATTTCTTGAGCAGACGTTGGCACATTACGATATGCCACAATATCATTTACATTTTCACCAAATTCAGCAATTTGTCCGCCAAAAATGATGGTTTCAGGATGCTGTTCAATAAACGCCACTTGCTTTTCAAAACGATCAGGCACGCAAATATCATCGGTATCCATACGGAACACCCAGTCATAAGCACAATGCAATAAACCCTCGTTTAAGGCTTTGCCTAAGCCTCGATTTTGCGGCAATTTAACTAATTTTAATGGCAGTTTTGTTTCAAATTCTGCCACAACAAATTCTAATTCTGGCGTTACTGCACCATCAAAAACCAATATAATTTCATCAGCTTGACGAGTTTGTGCCACAAGACTTTCAAAACACGCCCGCAAAAATTGAGGATTTTCCTTAATATATAAGGACATTAGGACTGAAAATTTCATTTTATTTTACTTTCCTACATAAACCGTTTTAAATTAATGGCTAATTTTGGCGAAATTAAAATAACCAAAGTAATAATCAATTGCTTAATACTTTTTGTTTTCTTAAAAATATCAAAGTAATATTTTGCCGCTTTACGCGATAAATTCATGATATGGGGATAAGCCAAAATATAGCTCGCGTTAATATCAAAATTACGAGCTTGCTCTACCGTTTTCACATAATGCTCGCGAATATAATCAATGGCTTTTTGCGTATTGGTAGTATCCGTAGAAACACTTGAACGTTTAGTATGGAAAGTACAATAAGTCAGTGGTTCATTAATTTTATAAGGGGTAAAACTCGGCTCTTGTAGTAGTTTTAATAAGAAATCATAGTCTTCCAAAGAACGAAGTGCGGTGGATAATCCGCCTATTTTTAAAAACATCTCTTTTTTAATTGCAACCATTGGCATGCCACCAATCTTATTGGCTAACAAAATACGTTCTGTCGAGATTTCTTGGGGTTCAATCGGTTGAGTCACATAACTAAACCCTTCATTGACCATTTCACACTTAGCTGGATGATAAATAAAATTAATATTCGGATTTTGCTCAATCACTTTTAGTACTTTTTCACATTTTTCTGGCATAAACCGATCATCATCATCAAGAAAAAGCAACCAATCTCCCTTTGATGCTCTCGCACCAATATTACGACTTTCTGCCGCACCTTGATTGGTTTCGTTACAGATGACCTTTACCAAAAATGGATAAGATTGTGTCACTTCAACGGGGTCTTTCGAGCAATCATCCACAATAATTACTTCAAAATTACTCGATGTTTGTTGATTTAAACTTTCTAATAAAGCAGGCACTTCTGCTTTTCGATTATAAGAAGGCACAATAATGCTTAACATAATTCCTTCCTTTAATTAGCCAAATTTTTCTTAATCGCAAAGATTTTTTTCAATGGATATTTCATTAATTTTTTAAATAAATTATTTGATAAAGATCCACGAACACTTTCTAAATTGCTTATCAATACAGGATTTTCAATAACCATAAGAGGGCGAAGCACTTTATTTCTTATATTAAAATCCTGTTCAAAGAGTAAAAAATCATCCGCTAACCAAAATGGTTTGTTTTGAGAAATTTGCTGGATAAATCTTCTTGCCGCTGATTTTTTTATAAGATAGCCCACCGTTCCTGCAAAATAACTTTTATAAGGGAAAGCGTAATTTACATCGCCTGTTTTTTTGCATAAAAAAGAAAAGGTTGTCGGATAATTAATTTCTAAATCAAAATCATTGAAATCATTAATTTTTGACTGCCCAACCAATACAATTTCAGACTCAAGTTTTTCTGATAAAAGTGCGGTTAAATTTTGCTGAAAATTTGGGTGGAATAAAGCGTCGTCTTCACAGACTAGTGCATAACTATCTTCAGCGATGTCGTTGTCTTCAACAATTTTTTGATATACCGAAAGATGGCTTAATGTACAGCCGATTTCGCCCTTAGTGACATTACGTCCATAATGCGCTTTAAATTGTTCAATATTAAAAATAGTGGCTAATTCATTACAATCTTTTTGCATGGTATTAATGGCAGAAAAAATTTGGAAATCCTCAGTATTTTTTTGAGAAAAGAATAATTCCCGACGCTGAATATCTTTATCTAAAGAGATCAAATATTTTTTTAACATAAAATTATTCCTTATAAAATCCCTTTCCATTCTTCAATAATTTTCTCAATGCCATAATCTTCACTTATTACACGAGATTTTTTTGACATTTGCTGATAAAGTTCAGGATTATTTATTAATAAATCTAAAGCATTAACCATTTCTTCAATATTATTTTTTTCACAAAGAAAACCATTTTTTTTATTTTCAACTAATTGCTTTACGCCCGATGAACAATAAAAAGCAACAATGGGCAAACCAAATGCCATTGCCTCAATAAGCACTAAAGGCAAGCCTTCTGTTTGTGAAGGTAAACAATAAATTGAACTGCTTTCATAATAAAAAGCGACATCATTGGTACGAGGAATAAAATTAACTGAATCTTCAATATCCAATTCTTTAGCAAGATTTTTTAAATTCTCTTCTTCCTCTCCAGAACCCACTATTTTTAAATTCCAATCTGGATATTTTTTTGCCAAAACTTGCCAAACTTTTAATAAATAATCAAAACCTTTATAAGAAAATAAATGACCTACAGATAAAATAGTTTTATTTTCCCATTTTGCTAATTTATTCTTTGGCAAAAGCGTATTTGGATTAGCAATACTGATTATATTGTTCGTTTTAAATTTTTCTTGCCACTGCGTTTTTTCTGCTTCTGTCAATGTAACTATTTTATCGCAAGTTGTTACAGCTAAATATTTACCGAGTGTGCGAACAAGACGATTGCCAGTAAAGTTAAAAGAATAATGCTCCCATAAAATATGCTTTATATGTAAATTGACCAACGCCAAAGCAGAAAAAAGCATAATTGCACCATCAACCACAATTAAGGTATCTAGCTGCAATTCTTTAACCAATTCTCTTAATTTTTTTGTGATAGAAAAATAGTCTTTTTTCAATGAATAGGGCAATTTATTCATTGCGTAAATATTAATTTTTTCATCGACTTGGAAAAAAGGCTTATTACCGCCAATGCTAATAAAAGAAACATCATATCCCTGTTTAACAAGAGCATTAGCAACATTAATGGAAACGCGCTCCGTTCCCCCCGCACTTTCGATATTCATAATAAAGAAACCAATTTTTTTCATCTTAAATTTCCTTATAAATCGTTAATCCAAGCTTAGGGAATGAATCGTAACAGAATTGCCATCTTGGAATACTGGTTCTAATAAAACGAATTTCTACATTAGGATGACTTAATAAATTAAATGCAACAGAACTGAAGAACGTATAAATAATTACTTTTTTATTTGATAAATGTTTAAATACGTAATCTTCAAAAATTAATTCAGATTCAACATAATTTACCCCATCCACTCGATAATCTTCTGCAGGATGGGGGAAATAATAATCAAAAGGAATTTGTTCTTTTAATTTTTTAATTAATGATATGTTTTCCTCTTTTGTATTTAATAATGGTTGTCCGATAAAAAATGAGACCTCGCCATCTATATCACTATTTACTTTATTATTCCATAAGGAAATTGCTTCAATATTAGAAACAATATTTTTGTAATTAGGATAAACCGTATAATGTTTTTTTATTTTATTAAATAACTTATTTACACTATATTTATCACCAATAAAGGCTTTAATCAGTTTATATTTAAACGTGTCAGGCTCTCTCAATAAATTGGGGTGTGGGAAAATATTATCCGAGCCATCATCAAAGGTATAAAGCTCTTTAAATGAAATATGACTAAGATAAGTTTGTAGCCATAATGAATTAAGATTGGCAAGAAAAACCTTATCAAAACCTTTGTGCGTAATTTTATTCTTAAGCTGGCGTATTAACTTGAGAGAATCGAAACCTTTTAGATCTTTTCCCGTATCAATGTTCACCGAATCACTACAAACTTCCGCTAATTTACTCGCGTACAAGGTTCTTTTTTTATCCCATACACCACCAAACATGACGCCAAAAAATTGCTCGTTAGGATGTAATTCAATGATTTTTCTCGCAATTAATACTTGCAATGGTGTGCAACAAAGAATGAGATTCATAGGGTTTTACTCACTTTAGATGTCATAAAATAAAGAATAGGAATAATGGAAAGCGAACCAATAATTCCAGCATAAGGGATATATTTAATTTCTGTAAAAGTTAAAGCCACAAGGCTCGCTACATAAATAATTGTAGATAAAACCGAACATTGGGAAATAAGTTTATTTTTTCCATAATAGAAAAGATAATTAACTAAAATCAAATAAGGAATACTTAATGTGGTCGAAATTAAAAATAAAATAAAATAATATTTCGTTCCCACAAATTGACTACCTAAAATCCAAACTAGCACATCTTCAGGAATAATCCACATTATTAAGGCAGGAATAGGTATCAGCAAAAAGGAAAATAGCGCCCATTTATGTAATTGTTGAATTACTAATTTTTTTTGTTTCAACGCTTCATAAAAATAAGGAATGATCGCTTTATTAAGTGCTTGAATAGCAATAGAGACAACTAAAGCAAGTTGAGCCCCCATGGCATAAAGCCCTAAATCTGTTTCACTGAATTTGTGATAAATAAAAATACGGTCTAACTGCCCTTTTAAGAAAAAACTTGCATAATGTAAAACAAGCGGTAATCCAAATCCTAAAATATAAAATAATGCGGATTGATAATGTTTAAATTGATATTTTTTAGATGTTGCATTCTTTCTGTAAAAAAAATAAGAAAAAAACCAAACAACTAAATTGCTTAATAAAATTGCCAAAATTCTTTTTTCAATAAGATCATTTTGATAATACTCGAGCAATGCGATGGTAAATACCGCACCAGTAACAGTGAGTGAAAATTGAATAAAAGTATAAGACCAAGCCTTTTTCTGGCATTGTCTCACGCTTAACTGAACATTTAAGAAAGACTGAAAAATTGAGGAAAGTGCGGTATAAAATAATATTTCAGACTGAGCAATCCAACAACCCATTAAAATAATACTGCCAATTATCGTGGTATAAGCATAGCCTGTATTCACCACTAAATTTAATGAACGTTTTCCGTAAAAATAAAAATAACGGGAAATTGCGCCTTCTTGAGTTAAAGAAACCACAATCAAAAATAAACTTAAAAAAGTTTGATAATAAGAAAGTGAGCCATAACCCTCTACGCCTAATTTACGCGATAAATAAGGCAAAAGTAAAAAAGGAACTAACTTTGACGATAATTCCCCAACAAGGTAAATGACACTGTCTTTAAAAACTTTCATAAATATCACCGCACTTTTGATGAATTTAGGCGTTTGTTTATCAAAAATAAGGGATTATTTTAACAAAATCAACATAGACAAGCTATGACTAATCATTATAATAAAACCGCTCTATATCAAGGATCTTATCTATGTTAGAACTAGGAAAACTTCTTACCGCACTTATCGCACCGCCTCTCAATACCTTTGTATTACTGATTATTGCAGCGATTCTTTATCTTGTTCATTTCAAAAAATTAGCCAAATTTATTGCGCTTATCAGTTTCACTTGGCTTTATGTCATGAGTGCGCCTTTGACCAGTTTATTGCTAACAGATAATGACGATTCTCCAGCCCTTACCCTAGATGACTATAAACAAGCTCAAGCCATCGTCATATTAGGCGGTGGATCTTACCCAACAAAAGAACTGTATGCAGAAACAACTTCTGGCGCACCGCAACTAGAACGTTTACGTTATGCGGCATTTTTACAAAAAGAAACGGGCTTGCCTATTTTAACTACTGGCTATTCTTTGATAGGCATTTCTGAAGGTGACTTAATGGCAAAAGAACTTAACCAATTCTTTAATGTACCAACACAATGGATCGAAAATAAAGCCCGTAATACGGAAGAAAATGCCAGTTTCACTAAAAATATTTTAGTTAAAGATCATATTCAAAAAATTATTTTAGTAACAAATCAATGGCATATGAAACGAGCCAAATATCTTTTTGAAAAACAAGGATTTGATGTACTTCCTGCTGCAGCGGCAAGCTATAGCAGCAAAGGAAATCTATCTGCACAATCTTTTGTTCCTGACTTAAGTGCGTTAAATAGCAATATGGTTTTACTAAAAGAGTGGATTGGTTATTGGAAAGCCCATTACGTAGAATAATTTACTTGTAAAATCCTCTTTTCTAAATGTAAATAAACAAAATAGACATAAAAAAGACCGCAAAGTGCGGTCAATTTTTTTAGAATTCTTTTGAAATTAAACTTTCGGCTAATTGCAAATCAAGTGTGGAATCAATATCAATGGAACGATAGGTTGGCATTAAATAAAAACGCGTTGGTGCAATAAAAAAGCGTTTTTCTTCAAAGAGACTTTGGATGTCATTAATATAAATTGCGCCATTTGCACGATAAGATTTCGGTAATTTTTGGCGAGGGGCTTCAAAATCCGTTAATTCGTGAATAGGCTGAACTTCAGTGCCTTCTAAAGTGAAGGATTTATAAGGATGATGCTCACATTCGCAAGCGGAAACCACTGATTTATATTTGCCGCCAAGGAAAATTTCCATTGCATTACGAATATCTAAAGCATTGCGCAATGGGCTAGTTGGCTGCAAAAGTACAGTCGTACCTTGTGAAATATTGAGAGTTTCTAAGCAATGCAAAATAGCATCAATGGTGCGTGTATCACTTTGCGCCAAACTTTCAGGGCGAGTCACTGCTTTTGCACCATATTTTGTGGCTTCTTTTAAAATATTTTCGCCATCTGATGTCACCACAATCTGATCAAACATACCCGATTCTTGTGCCGCTAATATCGCACGTCCCACTAAAGAAACGCCACCAACAAGCTGTAAATTTTTATCTTTAATGCCTTTAGAACCTGCTCTCGCAGGAATAATTGCAATTCTTATCATTATTTTCACCCTCTGTGATAAAAGTGCTGACCATTCTAGAATCTTTCCCTTGTTTTAGCAAAAACTAATCTTTAATATGGCACCACATTTTTGTTTAACAAAGAGGAAATAAAATGACTCAACTTACTCGTGAACAAGTTCTAGAACTCTTTCATCAACGCAGTTCAACACGTTATTACGATCCCGCAAAAAAAATCAGTGATGAAGATTTTGAATGTATTTTAGAGTGCGGTCGATTATCGCCGAGTTCTGTAGGCTCCGAGCCTTGGAAGTTTTTAGTGATTCAAAATAAAACCCTGCGCGAAAAAATGAAACCTTTTAGCTGGGGAATGATGAATCAGCTTGATAATTGCAGTCACCTTGTGGTGATTTTAGCGAAGAAAAATGCCCGTTATGACAGTCCATTTTTTGTGGATGTGATGGTTCGTAAAGGCTTGAACGCAGAGCAACAACAAGCCGCTCTCGCAAAATACAAAGCCTTGCAAGAAGAAGATATGAAATTGCTCGAAAGCGACCGCACTTTATTTGATTGGTGCAGTAAACAAACTTATATCGCTCTTGCAAATATGCTCACTGGCGCTGCCGCCCTTGGCATCGATTCTTGCCCAATTGAAGGTTTTCATTACGATAAAATGAATGAATGCCTCGCCGAAGAAGGATTATTCGATCCTCAAGAATATGCGGTTTCTGTCGCCGCAACCTTTGGCTACCGCTCACGTGATATTGCGAAAAAATCCCGTAAAGCGTTGGATGAAGTAGTGAGATGGGTGGAGTAAAAATCCCATTAAAAAAGGGCTGCAAATGCAGCCCTATCTTTTTTGACTATTTCACTTCTTTAAATAAAATCTCACTTGGGATTACAGAACCTTGCCAGTAAAGTTCTGTAGAGACTTTTTCGGCAAGTTGTAGGAACGATTGTGAAATTTCATTTTCAGGCACTCGCACAACAGTTGGATTGCCTGCATCTAAATCTTCACGGATACGAATGTGTAAAGGAAGTTGGGCTAATACTTTCACATTGTATTTTTCCGCCATTTTCTCTGCACCGCCTGTGCCAAAAATCGCTTCGTGATGACCGCACTTACTACAAATATGCATCGACATATTTTCCACAATGCCTAACACTGGTACGGATACTCGCTCAAACATTGAAATACCTTTTACTGCGTCAAGCAAAGCAATATCTTGTGGAGTTGTCACAACCACTGCGCCAGTCACAGGAATTTGTTGTGATAAGGTAAGTTGAATATCGCCAGTGCCTGGAGGCATATCGATAACAAGATAATCTAAACTATCCCATAGGGTTTCATTTAATAATTGGCTTAATGCACTGCTCGCCATTGGGCCACGCCAAATTGTTGCGCTATCTTCATTCATTAAAAAGCCAATGGAATTTGCAGATAAACCATGGGCTTTAATTGGGGTAATGTGTTGATTATCTGGCGAAGTTGGACGTTGATCCGCTGCGCCTAACATATGGGGAATAGAAGGGCCATAAATATCCGCATCTAAAATCCCAACACGTGCGCCTTGTGCTTGTAATGCTAAAGCTAGATTAACAGAAACCGATGATTTCCCTACACCGCCTTTGCCAGAACTCACAGCAATAATATTTTTCACACCTTTTACAGCAGGTTGATTATTTGCACGTTTAAGTGTAGCGATTTGATACGAGATCGCCCATTTAATTGATTTACAATCTGTTGCTTTCAACAACGCATCTGAAACCGCTTGTTTTAACTGTTCTGCACCAGAATTCCATGCAAAAGGTAATTTCAATTCAATGCGTAAAGTATCACCGCCCTTTTCCACTTTTTTCAAAGTATTAAGCACAATCAGATCCTTTTGCAGGGTTGGATGCTGAAATTGTTGAATAATCTGCTGAACTTGATTTTGCTGCTCGGCAGTCAAATTATCAGAAAAGTAGGTTGCCATAATAACTTCCTGTTTAGTAGAGTAAATTTGTCGAGCATATTTAATCACGGAAAGTGCGGTATGTTAAGTTAAAGTTTTTCAAACTAGAAAAAATCCCCTATTTAAAGTAAGATAAGCACAATTTTTGTATGCTAAAAAAGAGAATAATAAATGACAACTCAACCCCGTAAAATTTTAGTCACTTGTGCCTTGCCTTATGCCAATGGGGCAATTCATTTAGGCCATATGTTAGAACATATCCAAGCGGATATTTGGGTGCGTTTTCAACGTATGCGTGGCAATAAAATCCATTTTGTCTGTGCAGATGATGCGCACGGCACACCGATTATGCTGAATGCCGATAAACTTGGCATTACACCTGAAGAATTAATTGCTAAAGCAAAAGCCGATCACCTGCGTGATTTTGCAGGGTTCAATATTAGTTTTGATAACTATCATTCCACTCACAGCGAAGAAAACAAACAACTCACTGCAGAAATTTACAATAAACTCAAAGCCAATGGCTTTATTAAGAGTAAAGTTATTTCTCAGTTATTCGACCCTGAAAAAAATATGTTCTTGCCTGATCGTTTTGTGAAAGGCACTTGCCCGAAATGTAAAGCAGAAGATCAATATGGCGATAACTGCGAAGTGTGTGCATCTACTTACAGCCCAATGGATTTAATTAATCCTCGTTCAGCTGTTTCTGGCGCAACACCTGTTGTAAAAGAATCTGAACACTTTTTCTTTGACTTACCTGTATTTGAAGGGATGTTAAAAGAATGGACATGTTCTGGCTCACTTCAATCTGAAATTGCCAACAAAATGCAAGAATGGTTTGAGAGCGGTTTACAACAATGGGATATTTCACGCGATGCGCCTTATTTCGGTTTTGAAATTCCGGGCGCAAAAGATAAATTCTTCTATGTTTGGTTAGATGCACCAATCGGCTATATGGCTTCATTCAAAAATCTATGCAATCGTGAAGGTATTGATTTCAATGAATTTTGGGCGGAAGGCAGTGATGCGGAGCTTTATCATTTCATCGGTAAAGACATCGTTTATTTCCACAGTCTATTCTGGCCTGCAATGCTTGAAGGCAGTGGCTACCGTAAACCGACTAATGTGTTCACTCACGGTTATGTCACGGTGGATGGGGCGAAAATGTCAAAATCTCGCGGGACTTTCATTCAAGCCAGCACTTATTTGAATCATATCGATCCTGAATGTTTGCGTTATTACTATGCAGCAAAATTAAATGATCGCATTGAAGATTTAGACTTTAACCTTGAAGATTTCGTACAACGTGTAAATACGGATATTGTAAACAAATTAGTGAATCTGGCTTCACGCAATGCCAGCTTTATTGCGAAACGCTTTGAAGGCAAACTTGCGGATAAACTGGAAGATGAAACATTATTTGCAGAATTTACCGCCCAAGCCGAGCAAATCGCCGCTTATTACGAAAGCCGTGAATACAATAAAGCCATTCGTGAAATTATGGCATTGACGGATAAAGCCAATAAATACATTGATGAAAAAGCCCCTTGGGTGATTGCAAAAGAAGAAGGTAAAGAGGCAGAATTGCAAACCGTATGTTCAATGGGAATTGAGCTTTTCCGCGTGTTGATGTCTTACTTAAAACCGGTTCTTCCAAAACTGGCAGAACGTGCAGAAGCCTTCTTACAAGCTGAATTACGTTGGGATAATATTCATCAACCATTACTTGGTCATACCCTTGCACCGTTCAAAGCCTTATTCTCTCGTTTAGAGAAAAAACAAATTGATGCCGTTGTGGAAGAAACCAAAGCCTTATTTGCCGCAGCCAATAAAGCAGCAGAAAAAACTGAAGCAAAACCAACCGCACTTTCTGCCGTTGAACCTATTGCGGAAACCATCACGATTGATGATTTCGCTAAACTTGATATGCGTGTAGCAAAAGTACTGAAATGCGAAGCAGTGCCAGAATCCAATAAACTTTTACGTTTTGAATTGGATCTTGGCGATCATACTCGTCAAGTCTTCTCTGGCATTAAAGCAGCTTACAATAAACCTGAAGAATTAGAAGGTCGTTTTGTGATTATGGTAGCAAACCTTGCACCACGTAAAATGAAATTCGGCGTATCTGAGGGAATGATTCTATCCGCAGGAACAGGCGGTAGTGATTTATTCTTGTTATCTGCCGATAGTGGTGTCACTGCGGGCATGCAAGTAAAATAATCAATTCAATCTAAATGAGGGCAACATCACGTTGCCCTTTTATTTTCTTGTTGAAAATAGGCGACTTATAACCTACTATAACACTCAACTATTTACCTATTTGGAGAATATTATGAAAAACGAATTAATTTGCTATAAACAAATGCCAGTGTGGACAAAAGACAAATTGCCACAAATGTTCCAAGAAAAGCACAACACAAAAGTCGGCACTTGGGGAAAATTAACTGTATTAAAAGGTAAGCTCAAATTTTATGAGCTAACCGAAAATGGCGATGTCATTGCTGAGCATATTTTCACCCCAGAAAGCGAGATTCCTTTTGTTGAACCTCAAGCATGGCATCGTGTTGAAGCGCTTTCTGATGATTTAGAATGTACCCTAGGTTTCTATTGCAAAAAAGAAGATTATTTCAGTAAAAAATACAACATGACTGCCACTCACGGTGATGTAGTGGATGCAGCAAAAATTATCTCGCCTTGTAAAGTATTAGATTTAGGTTGCGGCCAAGGGCGTAATTCACTTTATTTAAGTTTATTAGGCTATGATGTAACCTCTTGGGATCACAATGAAAACAGCATTGCCTTTTTAAATGAAACCAAAGAGAAAGAAAACCTTAATATTTCTACCGCACTTTACGACATTAACTCTGCCAACATTCAAGAAAACTATGATTTTATTGTTTCAACGGTAGTTTTTATGTTCTTAAATCGTGAACGTGTGCCGTCAATCATTAAAAATATGCAAGAACACACCAATGTTGGCGGGTATAACTTAATCGTTGCCGCTATGTCCACTGATGATATGCCTTGCCCACTTCCGTTCTCTTTCACTTTTGCTGAAAATGAATTAAAAGAATATTACAAAGATTGGGAATTCTTAGAATATAACGAAAATATAGGCGAATTACACAAAACCGATGAAAACGGCAATCGCATTAAAATGAAATTTGCCACGATGTTAGCAAAAAAGAAATAATCTGCTAATTTAAAAAATCGCCGCACTTTGTCCTCACCCAATATTAGAAAATATCTTTGGCCTTGCGAAGTGCGGTAAATTCTTCAAGTGTTTTTGCTTGTAAAAACGGATTAATTTCTCGCTCTAGTTTTAAGGTTGTTGGCAAACTAGGTTTATTTTCAGCCCGTTGTGTTTCAACAAAAATACGTTGTTTTTCCACCGCACTTTTTTCTACCGCACTTTTTTCCACCAGCACAGTTTCCGCAAATGCTAAATTTCCCAAGGTATATTCATGAGCAGGGCAAACA
The DNA here is from genome assembly GCF_049821985.1 of Haemophilus sp. HN_Hi10. Lineage (NCBI taxonomy): Bacteria > Pseudomonadati > Pseudomonadota > Gammaproteobacteria > Pasteurellales > Pasteurellaceae > Haemophilus > Haemophilus sp. HN_Hi10. Next base: position 1,471,431 of record NZ_CP187495.1, read on the forward strand.
ATCGTCTCGTCAGGCAATGCATTCAAACGCTGTAAACCTTCAAACATCTGCGCATAATTACCTGTGAAAACACGTCCGCAACCTGCAGAAAATAACGCATCGCCACAAAATAAATGATTATCCACTAAAAAACTAACGTGCTGTTTAGTGTGTCCACCCGTCGGAATGACATCAATTTGATAATGTGTGGTAAGGATCGTCCCTTCGTTCACAATTTGAGTTGCACCTTTTTTCTCACATTCTTGCGGCCCATAAATCGGCACCGTTGGATAACGTTTTTTAAATGCTGACACACCTTGTGTATGATCGTCGTGTTCGTGAGTAAGCAACACCGCTTCAACTGTTGCGTTTTGCTTATCTAGCCATGTAAACAGCTTGTCCGTTTCAGGCAAATCGACAATAATAAGAGGCTGATTTTCTCGTTGATAAAGCCAAATGTAGTTATCATTCAGCGCAGGCAAAGCAAATAACATAATCGTCCTTTTCATTTGTGATGGAGGAATAAAATGATTGTAAACTGGAATGCCAACGCGACCAAATTTTTCTTTTTTGAGTTATCCTAGATAACAACTAAAAATTTGATTTAGGCTAAAATAACCAAATGAAGAAAAGTCGCCTAAGCCACTAGAAATAAAATAAACTTATTTTACCGCAGTTAAAGCCTCGATTGCGGCTTCAGGTGCAGTTTCAACAGTATGAATTTGAAATTTAGACATTGTGTTTCTCCTAAATAAATATAAATAGATATGTTTTGTGTGAGAAATAATACGAAGGTTTTTTAATAAATAAAAAGAAATAAAATGCACTTTATAGATTAGAAAGTTATAACTAACGATCAAATTTTGCTAGAATACGGCAATTTTTAACGATATTAATAAGGTACTTTATGTCTGAACAAACATTTATCCTTGGCAAAGATGCCGCATTGGAAGATAGCATTGCAAAATTTCAGCAAAAATTGACCGCACTTGGTTTTAATATTGAAGAGGCATCTTGGCTTAATCCTGTGCCAAATGTGTGGTCTGTGCATATTCGCGATAAAGACTGCCCACAGTGTTTTTCTAATGGTAAAGGCGCAAGCAAAAAAGCGGCATTAGCTTCTGCCCTTGGCGAATATTTTGAACGTCTTTCCACTAATTATTTCTTTGCTGATTTCTATTTAGGGCAAGAGATTGCAAACGGCGATTTTGTGCATTATCCCAATGAAAAATGGTTCCCGATTGAAGATGATGCTTTACTGCCTAATGGCATTTTAGATGATTATTTATTGGATCATTTTGATCCTAATGCCGAGCTTACGCCTGAATTATTGGTAGATTTACAATCTGGCAATTATGATCGCGGGATCGTGGCGATGCCTTATGTTCGTCAGTCGGACGAACAAACCGTTTACATTCCACAAAGTATTATTGCTAACCTTTATGTCTCAAATGGCATGTCTGCTGGCAATACAAAATTTGAAGCGCACGTGCAAGGCTTGTCAGAGGTATTTGAGCGTTATGTGAAAAACAAAATTATCGCCGAAGCGATCAGTCTGCCAGAAATTCCAAAATCTATGATGGATCGCTATCCATCTATTCAGGCTTCCATTGCAAAATTAGAGGAAGAAGGCTTCCCAATTTATGCTTTTGATGCTTCACTTGGCGGAAAATACCCTGTTATTTGTGTGGTGCTACTCAATCCAAATAACGGCACTTGCTTTGCCTCTTTTGGTGCACATCCAAATTTCCAAGTGGCATTAGAACGTACGGTGACGGAACTTTTACAAGGTCGTAGCTTGAAAGATTTAGATGTTTTCTCACCGCCCTCTTTCAATAACGATGATGTGGCTGAACACGCTAATTTAGAAACCCACTTTATTGACTCAAGCGGTTTAATTTCTTGGGATTTATTCAAAGAAACGCCTGATTATGAATTTTCTGATTGGGATTTCAGCGGTACCACGCAAGAAGAATATAATAATCTAATGGCAATTTTCCATGCGGATGAAAAAGAAGTTTACGTAATGGATTACAACCATTTGGATGTCTATGCGTGCCGTATTATTGTGCCAGGTATGTCTGATATTTATCCTGCAGACGATTTAATTTACGCCAACAACAATATGGGAATGGATTGGTGCGAAATTTTACTGGATTTACCAAACTGGCATCACGATGCGGAAACCTATCAAGAATTATTGGAAGAATTAGATGGGCAAGATATTGACGATGCAACTCGCGTGCGTGAATTTATCGGTATCGTTGCACCTAAAAATAGCGGTTGGACAACCTTACGCATCGGTGAATTAAAATCTATGCTTCACCTTGCATTAGGCGAATTAGAACAAGCATTAGATTGGGCAAACTGGACGCTTAATATGAACAGTTCTGTATTTACTGTAGAACGTGTGAATTATTACCGCACATTAATTTCCATCATTGAATTACATTTAGATCAAAATCGCGACCCAGCACAATATCGTGCAGTGTTTGAGAAAATGTATGGTAAAGATGCGGTTAAACAAGCTTGGGCTGCTGTCTCTGAAGGTGGTAATCCGTTCTACAATCTTCCAGCAAGTGATGAAAATTTGGAAAACTTTAAGGAGCATCAGGCGTTGCTAAAGGCTTATGGGAAGTTGCAGAAAGCGAAGCGAACACATCAAAAATAAATTAGGCTTATTTCGTACTTTCAATTCTTGAAAGTACGACCTACTTTTCTTTGTTTCGCCAAAGAAAATTAGGCAAAAGAAAAGCGCCCCTGCTTTTCCTTATTTCCTTCGTTTCATACAATTTGCTTAACGGAAATTTTCTGAACTCGCCGCAAACGGCTCAAACAGACGAAAATTTCCTACAAATTCTATGAAACAAAGGCGGAAAAGAAGGGACCCCATTTAATTCTACCTACAAATAAAACGACCTATAAAAATCTCCCTAAAACCAACCGCACTTTTTAAATGATCCTCCGATAAACTCGGGCCCCATATAAATCGCCTTTGCGACTTTCAATTTTTAGGCAATTTTCGTCTGTTTGAGCAACGTAGTTGCGAGTTTAGAAAATTGCCGTAAAGAAAATTGAAACAAAGCAAAGATCAGCGATTTAACTGGGGTACTTTTCTTTGCTTACTTTCTTTTGTACAAGCAAAAGAAAGTAAGTCGCCATTAGGCGAAATCCTAATGTAAAAAACATACCTTTATGCTATAATTCGCCACAATTTTTGATCAAAAAAGGAATACCAATGACGGATTCAATCCAATCATCTATCACCCCTGTCAATATTGAAGAAGAACTCAAATCTTCCTACCTTGACTACGCGATGTCGGTTATCGTTGGGCGTGCATTACCTGACGTTAGAGATGGTTTAAAACCTGTTCACCGCCGCGTGTTGTTCTCAATGGATCGCGAAGGCAATACCGCCAATAAAAAATACGTAAAATCAGCGCGTGTTGTAGGTGATGTAATCGGTAAATATCATCCTCACGGCGATTCCGCTGTGTACGATACAATCGTTCGTATGGCGCAACCATTCTCACTTCGCTATATGTTGGTTGATGGGCAAGGTAACTTCGGTTCAATTGATGGTGATGCACCCGCTGCAATGCGTTATACCGAAGTACGTATGCAAAAAATTACGCAAGCATTGCTCACTGATTTGGATAAAGAAACCGTCAATTTCTCGCCAAACTATGATGGCGAATTAATGATTCCAGATGTATTGCCGACTCGTATTCCAGCACTTTTAGCAAATGGTTCTTCTGGTATTGCGGTGGGGATGGCAACTAATATTCCTCCTCACAACTTAAATGAAGTATTAAATGGTTGTTTGGCTTATATCGACAACAATGAAATTACCATTGATGAATTAATGCAACATATTCCAGGGCCTGACTTCCCGACTGCTGCATTAATTAATGGTCGTAAAGGGATTGAAGAAGCCTATCGCACTGGTCGTGGTAAAGTGTATGTTCGTGCTCGTGCAACGGTAGAAACCAACGAAAAAGGACGCGAGCAAATTATCGTATCTGAATTGCCATACCAAGTAAATAAAGCAAAATTAGTCGAGAAAATTGCCGAATTAATTCGCGAGAAAAAAATCGAAGGTATCAGCAATATTACTGACCTTTCAAACAAAGAAGGGATCCGTATTGAAATTGATATTAAACGTGATGCAGTAGGGGAAGTGGTATTAAACCATCTTTACTCGCTTACTCAAATGCAAGTGACCTTTGGTATTAATATGGTAGCATTGGATCACGGTCAGCCACGTTTATTTAATCTTAAAGAAATCATTGAATCCTTTGTGTTACACCGCCGTGAAGTCGTTACACGTCGTTCTATCTTTGAGCTTCGCAAAGCGCGTGAACGTACACACATTTTGGAAGGTTTAGCGGTTGCTCGTTCTAATATAGATGAAATGATTGCGATCATTCGCAACTCTAAAAACCGTGAAGAGGCTGCAACAGCAATTAGTTCTCGTTCTTGGGCATTACATAGCGATATTATTAATCTGCTTGATGTTTCGGCTCGTCCTGATGATTTAGAAGAAAATCTTGGTATTCAAGATGAACAATATTACTTATCGCCAGCACAAGTAAACGCAATTCTAGAACTTCGTTTACACCGTTTAACTGGCATTGCGTTTGAAGAAGTTGTAAAAGAATATGAAGAATTATTAGTTAAAATTGCGGATCTTCTTCATATTTTAAGTAGCGCAGAACGCTTAATGAAAGTGATTCGTGAAGAATTAGAAGAAGTAAAAGCACAATTTGGTGATGATCGTTTAACTGAAATTACCGCTGCGTCTGGCGATATTGATTTAGAAGATTTAATCGCACAAGAAGACGTAGTTGTAACGCTTTCTCATGAAGGTTATGTGAAGTACCAACCACTAACTGACTATGAAGCACAACGTCGAGGCGGTAAAGGCAAATCTGCGACGAAGATGAAAGAAGAAGATTTCATCGAAAAATTACTGGTGGCAAACACTCACGATACAATCCTCTGCTTCTCTAGCCGTGGCCGTTTATATTGGTTGAAAGTATATCAACTTCCGCAAGCCAGCCGTGGCGCACGCGGGCGTCCAATTGTAAATATTCTTCCGTTACAAGAAAACGAACGTATTACTGCAATCTTACCAGTTTCTGCTTACGAAGAAGATAAATTCGTGGTCATGGCAACTGCTGGCGGTATTGTAAAGAAAATCGCCTTAACCGAATTTAGCCGTCCACGTTCAAACGGTATCATCGCATTGAATTTACGTGATGAAGATGAATTAATCGGCGTGGATATTACTGATGGTAGCAACGAAATTATGTTGTTCTCATCACAAGGTCGTGTGGTACGTTTTGCAGAAAATGCCGTGCGTGCAATGGGGCGTTTAGCAACAGGCGTTCGTGGTATCAAACTCGCTTTAACAAACGATATTTCTGACGATGAAAGTGCGGTAGAAATTGAAGAAATTTCTGATGACAACGCTGAAGCATCATTAGACTTAAATATCGATAAAGTGGTTTCTCTTGTTGTGCCAAAAGGCGAAGGTGCCATTTTAACCGCAACGCAAAACGGCTACGGAAAACGCACACAGTTAAGTGAATACCCAACTAAGTCACGTAATACAAAAGGTGTGATTTCGATTAAAGTGAGTGAACGCAATGGTAAAGTAGTTGCCGCAACTCAAGTAGAAGAAACAGACCAAATTATGTTGATCACTGATGCAGGAACCCTAGTTCGCACACGCGTAAGCGAGGTAAGCATTGTGGGTCGTAACACGCAAGGTGTTCGTTTAATTCGTACTGCAGATGATGAACACGTAGTAAGTTTAGAGCGTGTTTGTGATGCAGATGAAGAAGATTCTTTAGAAGAAAGCAGTTCTGAAGAATAACCTATTATAAAAGAACCTATTATAAAAGAAAAAGTGCGGTGAAATTTCACCGCACTTTTTTATGACTAATTACCCGACAGACCATCTCTAATTCGTTTTTCAAACTGATCATAATCCACTAAAAACGCATCGTGTCCGTAGTCTGATGGAAATTCATGAAAATGTAGATCGACGCCACTTTGTTCTAAAAGCTGTTTACTTTTATAAAGGTCAATGGGTTTAAAAAGTTGATCCGTTGTCACAGAAACCAATGTATAGTGCGCTTTAATGCGTGACAATGCCTGTTTAACGTTATCATACCCCAAACTTGGATCATACATATCCAACGCACGCAATAAATGCAAATAACTATTGGCATCAAAACGTTCTAAAAATTTTTTGCCTTGGTAAGAAAGATAGGATTCCACTTGAAAGTAATCGCCCCAAAAACTGCCATCTGATTTTGTGGCACGCCCAAAGGCTTTGGCAAGTTGTAAATCAGTACGGTAAGTCAGCATACCTAGCATACGCGCAATAGATAACCCTTGATCTGGCGGTGTCCCCTCGTAGTAATCGCCACCGTTAAAATTAGGATCATTAATTACTGCTTGACGCATTACGTGATTAAAACCGATGGCTTCAGCACTAAAATAAATGGATGAGCAAAGATTTACGATATTATCCATAAAATCAGGATAATCAATCGCCCATTGGTTCGCTTGCATACCACCAAAAGATCCGCCAATAATAGCTTTTAAATGGCTAATGCCAAGATGATCAAGCAAGGCTTTTTGTACTTTGACAATATCTTGCACGACAATATTAGGAAATTGGCTACCATAAGGTTTACCCGTCTGCGGATTAATTGATGAAGGCCCAGTTGTTCCCTTGCAACCACCTAATACATTCGAACTAATAAAGAAATAACGATCTGTGTCCAACGCTAAACCTTTGCCCATAAAATTCTGCCACCATCCATTGCGACCATCATCGAAATAAGGCTCAGCATCGCCAGTCAAAGCATGGCAAATTAATACCGCATTATTTTTTTCGGCATTGAGTGTGCCATATGTTTGATACGCGACATTAATATGGGAAAGTTTGCCGCCAAGCATCAGAGTTAAAGGCTGTGTGTCAAAAAGCACTACATTTTGCACAGACATTGAAAACCTATCGTAATAATCAGAATGGCGTTTAAACTATCAGTAAGTCGATTAGCTTGTCAAGAAATTTTAGCCGTCTAAACGGCTAAATTATCGCACATCAATGCGATTCACAAAATCCATCAAATTCCCCTTGAAGTGCGGTCGATTTTTCATTATGTTTACCGCTATGCTAGTAAAAAAATTCTCCCCAAAATTCACCGCACTTTTTCGCGCACTACTCTACGCAATCTTTGCATTGATTATACTTTGCTTGCTAGTTGATCGAGGCGTAAGTTTTTATGTTCGCGATAAAATATTCACAAATATTGATGAACTCCCCTTTCGTCCTTACGCCCTTGTGCTTGGCACATCAAAATACACCGTCAGCGGAAAACCGAACGTTTATTACGATAGTCGCTTAACCACAGCTAAAAGCCTAATCGAACAACAAAAAGTGAATTATCTTTTATTAAGTGGTGACAACCGAACTTTGCAATATAACGAACCTCGAGCAATGTTTCGCGATTTACGCAAAATGGGCGTACCAGAAACTTCAATGTTCCGTGATTTTGCAGGCTTTCGCACCCTTGATTCCGTTATCCGCGCCGATAAAATTTTCCAAGTACAAGCATTTACGATTGTCAGTCAAAAATTTCATTGCGAACGCGCACTATTAATTGCCAAAGCACATAATATTGATGCCATTTGCTTTGTGGCAAAACAGCCAGAATTACATTTTTCCACACAAATAAGAGAATTTTTTGCCCGCATAAAAGCGGTTTTTGATTTGATATTAGGGGTTGAGCCTTATTTTTTAGGAGAGCCAGAACCTTTGCCGAAGAAAAATTTTCAGTGAAATAATCGCTGAAATCTAATCAGTATTTCTACCAAAAATTTCCGCTAAAAATTTGCAAGCTTACTTAAAATTGGTTAAAATCTACACGCTTTTGCAAAGAATGTTAGGTATTACGTAAAGTCCCACGTTCAAATCCTTAAATTAGCAAAATTTATCAGGTGAATTATGAAACTCTCCCAAGCAAGCAAAATTGTAAAAAAAACTTCTTAGTATTCTAGTCTCTTCTGCGCTTTCTACTACCTATTATTCACTTAGTACAACTCCAGTCTATGCAGCTTTAACAGAAAATATTACAACAGACACCACGCTTACTGGTGAAACAGATACTCTTCCAGATAATAAACAGCTTTCTGTACAAAACGGTGCACATTTAACATTAAAAGGCGAAGAAACCATAAATGAAACAATTACAGGAGACGAGATAGTTCCCTTATATGTAGAAGGTTCCAAACTAACAGCTGAAACATTAAATATCAATGTCACCCCTAGTGACAAGGCAACAAACAATCGCCCTAAAGGAATGATTGTTCGTGGTAATTCAACTGCCGAGATCAAAAACCTTAATATCAATGTCACAAAATCCAATCGTGAGAAAAATACAAGTCAATCAGCTGATTCTGACGCAGCTTATGGGCTGGCTGTAGGGTATAACTGGAATGGGGGAGTAATACTGGTAATGCTCATGTTAATGTAGAAAACGCAAATATTACAGTAAACAACACTAAAGATACTGTCAGAGGGAATTATACTGGAATTCCTATTTCTGGTGGAAAATTTGAAACTGGCTATCAATATTCTGGTATTAGAGTATATCGTTCAACAGGTTCAACAGGTTCAACACCAGAATTTCATTCTACAGGAAAAGTAGATATTAAAGTTTCTGACGTAAGTACAAATAAAGTCGCAGATTATATGGTGGGGATTTACGTGTCAGGTAATGATGCTAAGGCTATTTTTGACGGAGATACAAATATCAGTGTCACCGCAAAGGGTATTAACTCTGCAGGTATAAAAATCGGTAAACCCGGCAATGGAGATGCGGGTAAAAATGCAACCGTAGAAGCCAATGGAAAATTAACCGTAGACACTACCGCAACGATTGGAACAACTATTGCGAAAAGAAAAACTTATCGCGGTTCAGGTGCGGTACGTTTATTTGATGAAAACTCAAAATTCACTATTACAGGTAAAAATAATACTGAAGCTTCTGAAATTCAAGCCAGTACGAATACTTTAGTTTTCGATACTATTGATTATGAGAATCTTGGGGAAGTAAAAAAATTTTTTACTTTTTACGAAATGCTTGCGAGAGGTAAAGATAATAAAAACAATCAGGTTAGCTTAGTTAATACCAAACTTTCTACTACTTCGGAAACGGATAGCCTTATTCTTGCCAATTCCCGTTTTAAAAAAGAAGGTGACTTGGTGTGGGGAGCAAAGCTATTAGGTAAACAAGACGCTTTACTACGCTATTTTACTTGGGGGGCATTTAATGTAAAAAATGCAACATTTAAACTTTCAGGCGACAAATCCACAGCTACCGCTGCATCAAAGGGATGGGCTGTGTATGCTAAATCAGAAGAAATTGACGAAACCAATAAAACTGCCAAAGCCCATTCAGAACTTACCACCACCTTTAGCGAGGGTGCCCAATTAATAGGTTTAGTTCATCAAGATATTGGTTCAACCTTAACAATGAATGTGGACAAAAAAGCTGTTTGGACGTTGAAGAAAAAAGAAGATTTAGATTCAGACAAACAACGTTCTACTGCAAAATCAGTTACGTTAAGTCAAGGCGGTGTATTAGATGTGGGAAGCAATTCTGGGGAATACATCGTTAAAATATCATCAAATGGTGTAGATAATGACGGAACGTTTACCAACGATCACGGCATCATTACCCTCGCCAATCAATCCTATGAAGATAAACTTACCATTGAAGGGAATTATGATGGTAAAGACGGTGTGTTAAAAGTGAATACAGAATGGAACTCGCCGGGCGATGATCAAGGAGGGAATTCTAAATCTGATTTACTTGAGATCACAGGCAATGCATTAATTGGTCGTGACAAATTAACCGAGAAATTTGACCGCACTTGGTGGGAATTAGGCTTAGGTTCTCAATTCTCCTTAAGTGAAAACACTTACCTTTATGCAGATGCTCGCTACGAAAAATCTTCGATAACAACAGACATAAAGGCTACCAAGGCACTGTGGGTGTGAAATATTCTTGGAAATAATCTTATAAAATAAGGGCTGATTTTAAAGATCAGCCCTTTGTTTTAATGGTAAATTTTATTCCAATACCGCCCAAAATTCAGCAACGGTGTGGAAAGATCCAAAGACTAAAACAACATCATTTTTTACCGCACTTTTGAGCGCTGTACGCACACCATCCATAACAGAATTATCTGATGTAGCTTGAACGTGTGGGAAATGACTTTTCAGTTTATCAGCTAATTCATCGCCTGACTGCCTGCGATAGCCGCCTAAGGTTACACAATGCCATTCATTAATAATAGGCGTTAAATGTGCAAATACCCCATTTGCATCTTTATCTTTTAGCATTCCACATACGGCAATTATTTTGCCCTCAATGTTGCATTTAAGTGCGGTTAATTTTTCAGATAAATATTTTGCAGCGTGAGGATTATGCCCCACATCAACGATAATTGTTGGTAAGGTTTCAACTGATACGCCAAGATAATCCGCTAATTTTTTACGTCTATCTGCTTTTATTGCTTGAAAACGACCAACCAACTCCACCTCTTGCAGAGATTTTCGCAAAGTCTGTTCAGAAATATCAAAAGGTAAACATTGAACAGCAGCAAGAGCCGTTGCGGCATTCGCCAATGGAATCTGACAAAACGGCAAATTTTCTAACCGCACTTTTTTATTTTGCCATTGCCAATTTTCAGCATTTTGCTCAAATGACCAATCCACATCACGACGAGAAACTTGGCAATATAATTTTTCAGCCTGATCTAACATTGTTTGAGGAACATTAGGTTCGCCAATCACGACAGGGCAATTTTCGCGGAAAATTCCTGCTTTTTCAAAAGCAATAGCCTCTCTGGTATTCCCAAGAAAATCGGTATGATCAATATCGATGCTAGTAATCACAGCAAGATGGCTATCCACAATATTGGTCGCATCTAAACGACCACCCAACCCCACTTCTAAAATCACCACATCTAACTTTGCTTGCTTAAATAAATGCAATGCAGAAAGGGTGCTAAATTCAAAATAAGTCAGCGATTCTGTTTTGTTTTCATCAATAAAAGCAAAAGAGGCTGTATGTGCTTCATCGGGCAAATCTTGATTTTGAATGCGTACTCGCTCGTTATAACGCAACAAATGGGGCGAAGAATACACACCCACACGTAATCCGTGATTAAGCAAAATCGTTTCTAATAAGCGGCAAGTGGTGCCTTTACCATTCGTCCCTCCCACTGTTATCACATAAGGGGCTGGATGAAGTAAATCCAATTTTTCTGCCACAGATTTAATACGATCTAAACCGAGATCAATGGGTTTAAAATGACTTTTTTCTAAATAAGAAAGCCACTCAGCGAGTGGCGAAGTGGCTTTAAGTTGCATATTATTCATCTTCTGAAATGAGTTCAGGTTCTACAAAAGGAGAAGGTTGATTCGTTAATTTACTCAGTACACTTGCCAAAGTTTTACGCATTTCTGAACGTTTCACGATCATATCAATTGCCCCTTTCTCAAGTAAAAACTCACTGCGTTGGAAACCTTCTGGTAATTTTTCACGTACGGTTTGTTCAATAACACGAGGGCCAGCAAACCCAATTAAGGCTTTTGGCTCGGCAATATTTAAATCCCCTAACATCGCAAAACTGGCTGATACGCCACCTAAAGTTGGATCCGTTAATACTGAAATAAACGGCACACCTTTTTCACGCATTTGGGCAAGCACCGCACTAGTTTTTGCCATTTGCATTAAAGAAAACAAGGCTTCTTGCATACGCGCACCGCCACTTGCAGAGAAACATACAAAGGGACAATTAATTTCCATTGCTTTTTCAGCCGCTTTAACAAATTTTGCCCCAACTACAGAACCCATTGAACCGCCCATAAAAGCAAAGTTTGATGCAGCCACAACAATTGGCATATTATAAAGTGTACCTGTCATGGTAATTAATGCATCTTTTTCACCCGTTTCTTTTTGTGCCGCACTGATACGATCTTTATATTTCTTTAAATCTTTAAATTTTAAAATATCTTTTGGTTCTAAATCTGCCGCAATTTCTTGGCTTGAATCTTCGTCCAATAAGTTTAATAAACGCTCACGGGCATCAATACGCATATGATGACCGCATTTAGGGCAAACATACAGATTACGTTTGAGTTCTTCACTATAAAGTACTTGTTCACAAGCAGTGCATTTTGTCCATACGCCTTCTGGCACATTGGCTTTTCGAGTGGAAGAAGAAGGACTTTTACTAAAAATTCGGTTAATCCAGCTCATTTTTTGACCTTTTTATTGACTAGAAAATTGCGCGTATTAGAACATAAATTTATAGAATTTGCTACTTGTAAGGCCGTTTTTATACTGCTCCGATTTCCTTTTTAACAAGATAATTTGCTCTCCTCTTATTGAACATTTTTTCTATTTTTTTGTCTTATAGACCACGTTGTCTGAAATCTATTTTGGAGTATTTTATGAAAAAAACACGTTTTGTATTAAATAGTATTGCACTTGGATTAAGTGTATTAAGCACATCATTTGTTGCTCAAGCCACTTTGCCAAGTTTTATTTCGGAACAAAACAGTCTTGCACCAATGTTAGAAAAAGTTCAACCTGCCGTTGTCACTCTTTCCGTTGAAGGAAAAGCTAAAGGAGATTCTCGTTCTCCTTTCCTAGACGATATTCCTGAAGAATTTAAATTTTTCTTCGGCGATCGTTTTGCGGAACAATTTGGTGGACGCGGAGAGTCAAAGCGTAACTTCCGTGGTTTAGGTTCTGGTGTCATTATTAATGCAAGCAAAGGCTATGTTTTAACCAATAATCATGTTATTGATGGGGCTGATAAAATTACCGTGCAATTACAAGATGGTCGTGAATTTAAAGCAAAATTAGTGGGTAAAGATGAGCAATCAGATATTGCGTTAGTTCAACTTGAAAAACCAAGTAATTTAACAGAAATCAAATTTGCTGATTCCGACAAATTACGCGTAGGCGATTTTACTGTTGCAATTGGTAATCCATTTGGTTTAGGTCAAACTGTGACATCAGGTGTTGTTTCTGCATTGGGTCGTTCAACAGGCTCTGATAGCGGTACTTATGAAAACTACATTCAAACCGATGCAGCCGTAAACCGCGGTAATTCGGGTGGTGCGTTGGTAAATTTAAATGGCGAACTTATTGGCATTAATACCGCAATTATTTCTCCAAGCGGTGGCAATGCAGGAATTGCCTTTGCGATTCCAAGTAATCAAGCAAGCAATTTAGTGCAACAAATTTTAGAATTTGGTCAAGTACGTCGCGGATTGCTTGGTATTAAAGGGGGCGAACTCAATGCTGATTTAGCCAAAGCCTTTAATGTGAGTGCGCAACAAGGCGCATTTGTGAGCGAAGTTTTACCGAAATCTGCTGCTGAAAAAGCAGGTCTTAAAGCGGGCGATATTATCACGGCGATGAACGGTCAAAAAATCTCAAGTTTTGCTGAAATGCGTGCAAAAATTGCCACCACTGGTGCAGGCAAAGAGATTAGCTTGACTTACTTACGAGACGGCAAATCCCACGATGTTAAAGTGAAATTACAAGCGGATGATGGTAGCCAACTTTCCTCTAAAACTGAATTACTCGCATTAGATGGCGCAACATTGAAAGACTACGATACAAAAGGCGTTAAAGGCATTGAAATCACAAAAATTCAACCTAATTCGCTGGCTGCACAACGTGGTTTAAAAGCGGGCGATATTATTATTGGTATTAATCGTCAAATGATCGAAAACATTCGTGAATTAAATAAAGTGCTTGAAACTGAGCCATCAGCAGTTGCACTTAATATTTTACGAGGTAACAGTAATTTCTATTTATTAGTGCAATAATCTGCTTGATATATTTAAGAAAAAAGTCCGATCACAATGATCGGACTTCTTTTTATGCAGCAATCGTTCTTAACAAATCCACCACAAATTCTAACCGCACTTTGTTATCGGATAGATCTTTCATAAACTTAAATTTTAATGGACCATCAAATCGATACACAATAGGTTCTTTTTGAATTAATTGAATAAATTTATCTGGATTCACTTGTGCTTTTGCTGAAAACTCAATAAAACCGCCTTGTGTTCCAGCATCAATTCGCACAACTTTTAACGGCTCAACCAATAAACGCAACTCTGCAATTTGTAATAAGTTTTTCGTTGCATCAGGCAATAATCCAAATCTGTCAATCAACTCGACTTTTAATTCATCTAATTCTGCTTTACTCTCTGCTGCAGCAATGCGTTTATAAAAGGATAAACGCATATTCACGTCTCCTAGATAATCATCAGGCAGTAAAGCAGGAACGCGCAATTCAATATCCGCTTGTTGTTGCGTCAGTTCTTCTAAGGATGGTTCTCGCCCTTCTTTTAACGCTTTAACCGCCGCATCCAATAATTCCATATAAAGCGAAAAACCGATGCTTTCGATTTGTCCGCTTTGTTCATTTCCGAGTAATTCGCCTGCACCACGAATCTCTAAATCGTGGGTTGCCAAGATAAAACCAGCCCCAAGGTTATCAAGATTTTCTAACGCATCTAGACGGCGTTCAGCATCTTTTGTCATCATTTTTGGCGGTGGCGTAAGCAAATAAGCATAAGCCTGATGATGTGAACGCCCGACTCGTCCACGTAATTGATGAAGCTGAGCCAAGCCAAAATGATCCGCTCGTTCAATAATAATGGTATTTGCTGTTGGCACATCAATACCTGTTTCGATAATGGTTGAACAAACTAAAACGTTATAACGCTGATGATAAAAATCACTCATCACACGTTCTAGCTCACGTTCTCGCATCTGTCCATGCCCCACAATCACTCGTGCTTCAGGCACAAGTGCGGTGAGTTTTTCCGCTGTATTTTCAATACTTGCAACATCGTTATGAAGATAATAAACCTGTCCGCCACGCAAGATTTCACGCAAAATCGCTTCTCGTACAACAAGATCATCATTCTGGCGGACGAAGGTTTTAATACTTAATCGGCGAGCAGGAGGTGTGGAAATAATGGACAGATCACGAATACCATTCATCGCCATATTAAGCGTACGCGGAATTGGCGTTGCCGTTAGGGTAAGAATATCGATATTCGCACGAAGCTGTTTGATTTTCTCTTTTTGCCCTACACCAAAACGGTGTTCTTCATCAATAATCAACAATCCAAGATCGTTAAATTTGACATCTGATTGAATTAATTTATGGGTGCCAATCAATATATCGACTTTTCCTTCTGCGAGATTTTCCAGAATTTGTTTTTGTTCTTTTGCAGTTTTGAAACGCGATAACACTTCTACGTTCACAGGCAAATTCGCAAAACGATCTTTAAAATTCTCGTAATGCTGTTGGGCTAACAGTGTAGTTGGCACTAGTACTGCTACTTGCTTATGATTCATCACAGCCAAAAATGCGGCACGCATTGCCACTTCAGTTTTACCAAAACCCACATCACCACAAACAAGGCGATCCATTGCCTTAGGCTGGCACATATCCGAAATTACCGCATTAATTGCCATTTCCTGATCGTAGGTTTCTTCAAAAGGAAAGGTTGCGGCAAATTGTTGAAATTCTTCACGATCATATTTAAAGGCAAAGCCTTTTTTCGCTTCACGTTGTGCGTAAACATCTAATAACTCGGCCGCCACATCACGAATTTTCTCCGCTGCTTTTTGGCGTGATTTAGCCCAAGCCTCGTTACCCAATTTATGTAATGGCGCACTTTCATCAGAACCACCCACATAACGGCTAATCAAATGTAATGAAGTCACTGGGACATAAAGTTTTGATTCATTGGCATAATTTAACAGCAAATATTCTGCTTTAATGCCGCCTGTATCTAAGGTGACCAAACCACCATAACGCCCCACACCGTGATCAAGATGCACAACTGGCTGCCCTATTTTCAGTTCGGCAAGATTGCGTACAAGCGTGTCAGGATTAATTGTTTTACGTTTGTCTCTAGAACGTTGTTGAACGCGCTCGCCAAGTAAATTAGCTTCGCCAATAATCGCAACAGGAAGCGATTGTTCAATAATAAAACCTTGTTCAAGAGAGCTGACTAACAAGCTAAATTTTTCATTTTCAGCCTGTTCCAAGGATTGAATTTGTTTTGGTTTAAGTTTTAACGCTGAAAGCAAATCAAGCAAAGTCTCTCGGCGACCTTCCGTCTCCACAGAAAACAGTATATTTCCTTTAAAATGCTCAATAAATTGGCGTAATTGCCCCAATGGTTCTTTTTGCTGGGATTGAATGGTCACTTCTGGTAAAGCGGCAACAGGTAAATTTTTCTGGCGTACCGATGACCGCACTTTTTCCGCTTTAAATGTAATGCGTGGATAAGATTTCAATCGGCGATTAACTTCATCTACATTAAGCCATAATTTTTCAGGCGATAAAAGCGGACGCATCGGATCCACTTTACGTTGTTCATAACGCTGTTTGGCATCTTGATAAAAACGCTCGCCTTGCATTTGGTTGTTTTCCATATCCACAAACAGCGTTTGTTCTGGCAAATAATCAAACAACGTCGCCATTTCAGAAAAGAAAAGAGGCTGCCAATATTCAATGCCAGAAATCAAAGTACCTTTACTGATTTGCTGATAAATATGTTCGGGATCTCGACGAATCTCCCCAAAGGTTTCACGAAATTGCGCACGGAAAAATTCAATCCCTTTGTCATCTGTTGGAAATTCGTGCGCCGGTAAAAGATTAATTGATGTAATTTCATCAAGAGTACGTTGCGTGTCCACATCAAAAGTGCGAATGGAATCAATTTCATCATCAAAAAAATCAAGACGAAAAGGCATCGCACTTCCCATTGGGAAAAGATCCAACAAAGCTCCACGAACAGCATATTCACCATGTTCTAATACTTGCTCCACAGCACGATAGCCCGCGGCTTCTAATTGTAAGCGTATTTTATCGATGACCAAACGATCGCCTTTTTTAATCAGAAGCACATTGTGTTGTAAATATTGTGGCGGGCAAAGGCGTTGCATTAACGTCGAAATCGGCAATAAGAAAATGCCTTTTTTCGCATTTTGTAAATGGAAAAGCGCACTTAAACGAGAGGAAATAATTTCTTGATGGGGAGAAAAGGTATCGTAAGGTAAGGTTTCCCAATCAGGAAAAAGACATACATTTTGGCTGCTTAATTCCGATAAAATCCGTGATAAACGTACCGCACTTCGTGTATCTGGTGTGACTACTACAGTTAAATTTTGATTTTGCTCTGCAATTTCACTAATCGCCAGTGCATCAGCACCTTGTAAGACATTGCCTAAAATTTTATGATCATTAGGTTGGGTTGGAATATCAGGTTGGAAAAAAGCCGTTTTCATAAATATAAATAATGTGTCAATCTTGTATAAAAATTGACGAATAGTGTACTGGAATTTGACCTATCTTTCAATAAATTTACTGTTTAAAAAACCAGTTAATATTTATTTCTTTAAAGAAGATTCTTCTTTCTTCAAATTACCATTTTCATCTTCTGTTGCTGACATAGGCACGCAGCTACAATTAGGTTGATCTAACCCCCATTCTTTAATGAAGTTGTCATATTTTTCAAGTGCGCGTTTAAACCAGCCTTTTGGTTTTGCGGTTTGCTCTGTCATAAAGTTCCTCGCGCTAAATATTGTTTAATTTCTAAACGCAAACATTCTACGCCTTTTTTCTTGTTAATGGGAAGTTGTTTTTTTGTTAAATAAGCGGAAATTAATGGGAAGTTTTCTTTGCCCGCTAATTTTAATAAACGCCTTATCGCAGGAATGCTCGAAAATAAAGTGCGGTGAAAATTAGCGAAGTTTTTTAAGCTCAGCCAATCGAACTCATCAAGCTGCCAATCAAACTGATTTTGCTCAAAATTTATGGCGAACGGATGAAAAGATAAAGGGATATTACGCTGAAATTGTTTGTGTGCAGTATCAACTAAAGCCAAGCCTTCTTTGGAAAGACCTTTAAGAGCAATCGCTGAATAACAACCACTACTCGCTTCTTGATGTTCGCCTAAATGCACCAAAACAAAACCGCACTTTTGCCAAAATTTTGCCAATTCGTCAGTGTAACCAAAACTTACCGAAAGAAAATCCACTTCTGAATTTTCCATAAATTTCATTAGATTTTGACCAATGCCCTTTTGCTGCCAATTTGGTTGCACGGCGATACGTGAAATGCGGAGTGAACGCAGTTTACAGGCTTGGGAAAGATTTTCGTGGAAACACAAGGCTTGTGGCACAAGATTCCCTTTCGGGCGGCGCTTGCCTTGTTGAATTTGAATAATCAATTCGTCATCCGACATATTTCCTTCTTCTAACGCCCAAATTGCACCGAGCAAATTCTGTTGATATTCAGCAAAATAAAAACGTTGATTTTCCCCATCCAGTAAACGACGAAGATCGAGTGGCGATGTGCGGTAGTGAGCAATCGTCATTAGCCCATAAAAATCTCGAAAGAAAAATTGATGACTATATTCCTCTTGGCTGCCCTTGCTTGTGAGGGGTGCTACCGAAGGCTGAGGGGAGCTGGCTATATCTAAGTCCCCCTTCCGCCCTACGGGCACCTTCCCCCGCAAGCAGGGGAAGGAAAGGTTTTTAGCGTTTTTCTCAATGTTATAAGTAATATCGCTATAGTCGAAGTGCTGAAAATCATCTTCGGCATTTAGTAACAAAAGATCATCAATAAAATGTTCTAATGGATCATTTTCTTGCCAACGTAGGGGCTGTTTAAGCTCAAAATGCTGAAAAGTGCGGTGAATTTTCCGTTTAAATTTTAATTCGAAACCACGCCCCGTTCCTTCATAGCTATGAATTGTTGTGCTGAAGACAATATGTTGAAAATATTGAGAATATTGTTGCAATAATGGCAATGGGATCATCGCTGCTTCATCTACGAGCAACCAAGCAGATTGACTAAATTCTGGTTCATTTTGTAACCGAATAGTCAGTTCATCGGGCGCAATAAATTCTATCTCTCGTTCTGAAAATTCAATAACCGAATGTACCGCACTTTTATTTGGTGCAGTGAGATAAACTGGCGCTTGAATTTGGTTAGCAAGCATCCCCAATAATGCGGATTTTCCTCTTCCTCGCTTGGCGGTTAGAAAATAAATATCCTGCTCAGTTTGTAAAATAGTCTCCATAATTTGTTGTTGAGCTAACGTGGCATTTTTGTGATGCTCGTTAGAATAAAAAATGGGAGGAAATTCAACCGCACTTTCCTCTCTGAAAATGGGGAAATGATAGCGTTCAATGCACTGTTTGAAATGATCAATAAAATTAGGCGTGGCGATTGCTGACTGATTTCCATTCCAACGTAAACTATCTTGATCAGTCTGCTGAGATAAATTTTCCCAATCGGATAAGACTAAACAAAATGTACCGCCCATTTTTAGTGTTCCAGCTGCAATAGCCAGCGCTTCAAGATGAATGCCATTTCGTCCATCAAATAAAATATGTTCAAATTCTTGTCCAAGCAAATTTGTTGCTTTAGAAAAAGCAATGCCACTTTCGCCGATAATCAAAACGTTATCAGGCACAAGTGGCAAGGTTTTGCAGATTAAAATTTGAAGATGGCGAGATGGCATCGTGTTATTTTAAATAGGCAATTAATATCGCACCAATAAAACTTACGCAAGCAAGCCAAAAGAAAATGCTTTTGGGTTGAGAAACTTTTTTACTGAAAAATTTTGCAGCAAACAGGATATACAAAATCAGTAATGCAAATTTAGCCACTAACCATAATTCAATATCAAAAGCGAAGAGATATAAAATGACGACACCAGACACAATCAGCAAGGTATCTGATAAGTGCGGTAAAATTTTTAATAATTTTATCGAACGCCAATTTTTACCATTAAGCTGCATTGCACCACGAATTACTAACAATGCCAAACTTACAAAGGCGAAAAAAATATGTAAATGAACTAACATAATCACTCCCAAAAAAGTAAGAAAAGTGCGGTCAAAATCCACCGCACTTTCTCAATCTAAATTACTTCGCAATACGTTTATATTTAATACGATGTGGCTGAGTAGCGGCATCGCCTAAGGTTTTCTTTTTCCACTCTTCGTAGTCTGAGAAGTTACCTTCATAGAACGTGACTTTACCTTCATCGCCGTAGTCTAAAATATGCGTTGCGATACGGTCTAAAAACCAGCGGTCGTGGGAAATAACCATTGCACAGCCTGGGAATTCTAAGATCGCATTTTCTAAGGCACGCAAGGTTTCAACATCTAAGTCATTGGTTGGTTCGTCCAGTAATAGCACGTTACCACCACGTTGTAGAAGTTTAGCTAAGTGTAAACGACCACGTTCCCCACCCGATAATTCGCCTACTCGTTTTTGTTGGTCCACACCTTTGAAGTTGAAACGCCCCACATAAGCACGGCTTGGAATTTCAAAGTTGCCGATAGTGAGAATGTCTTGTCCATTAGACACTTCTTCCCACACGGTTTTCTTGTCATCCATAGCGTCACGGAACTGATCCACCGAAGCAAGTACAACGGTTTCGCCCATCGTAATAGATCCATTATCTGGTTGTTCTTGACCTGAAAGCATACGAAATAAAGTTGATTTACCCGCACCATTTGCCCCGATAATACCAACGATTGCGCCTTTTGGAATACTGAATGATAAATCATCAATCAAAGTGCGGTCGCCATAAGACTTGGTTAAGTTTTGCACTTCAATCACTTTATCGCCTAAGCGTGGACCTGGTGGAATAAAGAGTTCATTCGTCTCGTTTCGTTTTTGATATTCGCCAGAGTTCAATTCATCAAAGCGAGCCATACGTGCTTTGCTTTTCGCTTGACGACCTTTTGGATTTTGTCGAACCCATTCCAATTCTTTCGCAATGGATTTTTGACGCGCATTTTCAGCTGCTTGTTCTTGTTCTAAACGTTTCTCTTTTTGCTCTAACCAAGAAGAATAGTTACCTTCCCAAGGAATACCCTCGCCACGATCAAGCTCTAAGATCCAACCTGCTACATTATCTAAGAAATAACGGTCGTGGGTAATTGCCACAACAGTGCCTTCGTAGTCATGTAAGAATCGTTCTAACCACGCCACAGATTCCGCATCTAAGTGGTTAGTTGGTTCATCTAATAAAAGCATGTCTGGTTTTTCAAGTAATAAGCGGCAAAGTGCCACACGGCGACGCTCTCCCCCTGATAAATGCTCAATTTTCGCATCCCAATCTGGTAAACGTAACGCATCTGCGGCACGCTCTAATTGGTTATCTAAATTATGCCCATCGTGCGCTTGAATAATGGCTTCAAGATTGGCTTGTTCAGCCGCCAGTTTATCGAAATCAGCATCGGGATCCGCATAAAGTGCATACACTTCATCTAAACGAGTCAGTGCATTTTTCACTTCAAAAACTGCTTCTTCCACAGCCTCACGCACGGTTTGTTGCGGTTCTAATTTGGGTTCTTGCGGAAGATAACCAATTTTAATTCCTGGTTGCGGACGAGCCTCCCCTTCAAACTCTTTATCTACGCCTGCCATAATGCGTAAAAGGGTCGATTTCCCCGCACCATTTAAGCCCAATACCCCGATTTTCGCACCTGGGAAGAAGCTCAAAGAAATATCTTTCAAAATATGACGCTTCGGCGGCACCACTTTGCCGACACGGTGCATCGTATATACAAATTGAGATGACATTAATAATTCCTCACAAAAAAATTCGCCCTATTCTACTGGAAAATAGGGCGAAAATATAGAATACCAAGAACAAGATTTACTTAAATTCTTACCATTAACCAAAAATTTCTGAATGAGTATTAAGACGAGCTAGTCTTATTTCATCCCCCACAATTTTATAAATAAGCACGAGATCATTCTTAATATGGCAATCTCGCCAACCTTTCCAATTGCCAGTTAAAGCGTGATCTTTATATTTTTCTGGCAATGGTAAGCTATTCAAAAGACAATACATAACTTCAATATATTCTGGACTATTTATAATAAGAGGAATATGTTTTTTAAATTCTCTTTTATATTCCCCACTCACTGAAATCATGATTTCATCTCCGATAGCATCGCTTGATGGAATTCCTCCAATGTTTTGTATTCACGCCCATTATGATTATCCAACTCTGCCATAGCCATTATCGTTTTTGAGTTAGGCATCTGTTCAGTTTGATAATCTAATGATACTGGAATCGCTTTCGTTTTAGCTATTTGAGCTAAAAACATATTAAGTGCTTGAGTTGGGGAAAGACCATAACTTTTAATCACTTCAAACGCTATATTTTTAGTTTCATCAGGTACTCGAAAGCTAACTGCAGCCATATTATTTTCTCCTTATCAATGATGCTTAACATACACAATAACATACAATGAAATACAATTAAAACACAAAAGATATACAAAAATGCGTTCCTAATAAATTTTAGATAAAAAAAACCACCCGAAACGGGTGGCAGGAAAGTAGTTTAGCTATATTTATGATTATTTTATTTAGGAACTTTATGAATATCAAGCAATTACTTGACGGGAGCAATGTTACTGAATATTCAGAGACGAGGGAAATGCTATTGAGAGTTTTTTTGATTTACATCAATATTTTTGACCGAAAAATTCATTTTTGCGTGTAGAATAAACAACTTCTAATGCTAACGTTCAAAATAATTAGGATTTTTTGTGAAAACGTATTCATTATTACTCGGTCTATTCTTTAGTTGCAGTGCTTTATCTCACCCCCATGCATTTATTGATATACAAAGCACGCCCATTATAGAAAATAATCAACTTACTGGTTTTTCAATGAAATGGACATTAGATGAACCAAGTTCGTCTGCAGTTATTTATGATATGAAACAAGCTAGAACTAAATCGGAGAAACAAAAACTTCTTGATGACGTCATGGGAAATATCGTCAGTGAACATTATTTCAGCTATTTATATGACAAGCAAAATAATAAAATCAAATATTCCCCTCGCCCAAAAAATTACGGCATTAACGTTCAAGGTTTACAACTGCAATATTATTTTGATGTACCACTCGCCCATTCTCAAAAGTTAGAAAAAAACACATTTAGCTTACAAACTTACGATTCCACTTATTATGTGGCGATGACTTACGCCTCAAAAAGTGCGGTAGATTTTTCCGCACTTCCGAAAAATTGCCAAGGAAAATTAATTGAACCTAATGTGGATGAAAAAATCCAAGCCTACGCATCTTCACTTGATAAATCCCAAAAGAACGAAGATGATTCCTTAGGCGTAATGTTCGCACAAAAAATAATAATTCAATGTGAGTAGAAATGAAAAAATATAAAACTGGGCTCGTGTTATTAGTGATTGCACTTTCCTTACTTGTCTATTTTTCCCCTTGGTTTTTCTTACATATTGCTGCATGGCAAAAAGATTTTAATCAACTTATTTCGGAAAATTTACATCAAATTCAAAATAATAGCATCAAGGCAGGCATCACGCTTATTTTCGCCAGCTTTATTTATGGCGTACTCCATGCCCTCGGGCCAGGACACGGCAAATTTATTATTGCCAGCTATCTTTCCACGCATGAAAGCCAATTAAAACAAAGCACTATCTTGAGCTTACTTTCATCCTTAATGCAAGGCATTGTCGCGATTACAGCAACAACATTGCTTGTTGTAGTGCTAAATCTTTCATCACGTTATTTCAAATTAAGTCAGCTTTGGTTAGAACGAACTGCCTTGCTATTATTGGTATTTCTCGGCTGTTATTGGATTTGGCAAGGTTTACGTGCCTATCGTAAAAAAGCTAAATTAACCATTAAATCCCTAAATCCCCTCTCCCTACACGAAAAAAGTGCGGTGAAAAATAACCGCACTTTTCAGCCAAACACATGTAGTTGTGGACACCAACATTTACCAAGCCCCACACAAACTGCACAAGCAACCAATCTAAAATCACAATTTCTAGTCATTTTAACAATTGGTATGCGACCATGTAGTGGTGCAATTTTCGTTTTATTTTTAGCTTATATGCTTGATCTTTATGGCTGGGGAATCTTAGCTGTATTAGCTATGTCTTTCGGCACGGGGCTTATGTTGTCAGCCTTCGCAGGAATTGTACGTTATGCACGAAATACCGCAATTCACTTAGGGCGTTGGTATAGTTCAAAAAATACGAAAGGAAAAAGCGAAAGCATCGTGAAATTAATAGCAGGTGGAATAATGCTATTTTTTGCCTTGAGTTTGTTGTATGGAACGCTAAACCCAGTAAATGGAGGCACTATTTTATTTGGAAATTAATAAGCTATTAAGGCTATTTTATTATCAAGAGATAATAAGTTGCATTGATATTTTATTAAATTATAAAAAACGGTCAGATATAAATCTTATTAGAAAATACCTCTTAATCCACACATCAACAGAATATATTGAACATATTGAATTAATTTGGTACTTCAAACAATAAAAAACTCTCTCAAAAACATTTTTCGTCAGTTGCTTTGATTACAGAATAAAGCTGTGAACCAGTAATAGCATCACTAGAATTTTCAGAGATCTCGCCTGCACCAACGTTTTGGATTTGTCGTTTAACATTGTTATTACCAAAACTTACTGTGCCATTATCGGTTGCGGCAACACCTTTAGATAGCGTAGTGTCTCCGATTTTCATATCACTTACTGCATGTTTAGTAGATGTACTTGAAAATTGACCAATAGCAATTCCATTTAAAGCTTCACGATATTGATCTCCCCAATAATTATTAACATTTGCACGAGAACCAATAGCAATGGAATCCGTCGCTAATGCGTTGGCATATACGCCGACAGTAACTGAACCTTCAAGAGCAACATTTTTCAGAATTTCACTATTAGGATCTGATACGACTGCAACACCTTATTTAGAAATATCATTGTAATTAATAGTGGCAGCATTGCTAACTGAAGCTAGCAATGTTGATGTTATAAGAACTGTAAGAATAGATATGATAAATTGTTTTGTGGCTTTTTGAGTATTATTAGAAGCAAAACTTGCTTTTGCACTACTTTTCGCTAATTCTGAAACAACCTCTTGTCTCTGCGTTGTTTTGTTCCAAATAATTTTAAATACACGATTCATAAATAAATAACCTTCATTTCAGGGGTATAGATAGCCCACATATTTTTTAACACATTTTCTAGATAGTGACGTTTAAATAAGCGTGAGATAAAGGTTGGCGATTATATATATCAATATGATTAATGCTTGTTTTTTGTAAAGATTTGTAAAGAAAGAAGATATTCAAATTAACTTCATAAACATAATGTGGCAACTAATTATCAATTCAATAAATAAAATGTAAATTAAATTTACATTTTTATACATTTTGATTGACAAGGAATGAGCTCCTTATTAAAATGCGCGCCCTATTCCTTGTGATACAAAGTTTATTCCTCCTTAGTTCAGTCGGTAGAACGGTGGACTGTTAATCCATATGTCGCTGGTTCAAGTCCAGCAGGAGGAGCCAATTTTTCTTTTGGTTTAGAGTTTGTTTGTCTCCTTTTACAAATTTCTAAATTAGCAACCAAAAGATTTTAAGTCCATCCTGTTGATGGGCTTTATTTTTATCAATATCATCTCTTTTTTCTATCCACAGAGCCTGTGGATAACTTTGTGGATTAACTTTTTAAAATTTTGCGGATCCCTTGTTCTTACAAGGATTATTCGATCTTGATTACAGATTAGCCTAAATTTAAATTATCATTTAAAATCAATAAGTTAAGTTTTGTCTAGCAAAAAATTAAAGTTTTTTTTATGAATTTGTGAGATCTTCCTCTTGACATCACTAAGTCTGTGTAAAACTTAGATTTTTGCCTAATCAATTTTCCCCGTTAAATATGCTAAAATAGGCATTATTCAAAATTATCAAAAAATCAACCGCACTTTATGTCTGAAAAAATCAACACAAAACCATTCATTCTTCATTCCGACTTTCGCCCCTCTGGCGATCAGCCACAAGCTATCGAAAAATTGGCTGAAAATTTAACGGATGGATTGGCACATCAAACTTTGCTCGGAGTAACAGGCTCGGGGAAGACGTTTACTATCGCCAACGTAATCGCTCAATTAAATCGCCCCGCAATGTTACTTGCACCGAATAAAACCCTTGCCGCTCAACTTTATGCAGAAATGAAAGCCTTTTTTCCAGAAAATGCGGTGGAATATTTTGTGTCTTACTATGATTATTATCAGCCAGAAGCCTATGTGCCTAGCAGTGATACTTTCATTGAAAAAGATGCTTCTATTAATGATCAAATCGAACAAATGCGACTTTCTGCGACAAAATCTTTTTTAGAACGTCGAGATACCATCGTAGTGGCTTCCGTTTCTGCAATTTATGGTTTGGGCGATCCTGATAGCTACTTACAAATGATGTTGCATTTACAACAAGGTGCCATTATAGATCAACGCCAAATTTTAGCGAAGTTAGCGGAATTGCAATATACCCGCAATGATCAAGCATTTCAGCGTGGAACTTTCCGTGTTCGTGGGGAAATTATTGATATTTTCCCTGCAGAATCCGATGATCGTGCGGTGCGTATTGAATTATTTGATGATGAAATTGAACGATTAAGTTTATTTGATCCGCTCACTGGCAGTAGTTTTGGTGCTGTTCCACGTTTTACGATCTATCCTAAAACGCACTATGTTACGCCAAGAGAACGCATTTTAGATGCGATAGAAAACATCAAAAAAGAACTCGTATCACGCCGTGAATACTTCATTAAAGAACATAAACTTTTAGAAGAACAACGAATTAGCCAACGAACCCAATTTGATATTGAAATGATGAATGAATTGGGCTATTGCTCGGGTATTGAAAACTACTCTCGCTATTTGTCAGGCAGAAATGAAGGCGAGCCACCCCCAACATTATTTGATTATATGCCCTCTGATGCCATTTTAATTATTGATGAATCTCATGTGACCGTGCCTCAAATTGGTGGAATGTATCGTGGTGACCGTTCGCGCAAAGAAACCTTGGTTGAATATGGTTTCCGTTTACCGTCCGCATTGGATAATCGTCCGTTACGCTTTGAGGAATTTGAACGCTTAGCCCCACAAACCATCTATGTTTCCGCAACACCAGGGCCCTATGAATTAGAAAAATCAGGCAGTGAAATCATCGATCAAGTGGTTCGCCCGACTGGTTTACTTGATCCGCTTATTGAAATTCGTCCAGTCTCAATTCAAGTGGATGATTTACTTTCGGAAGCTCGCCAAAGAGCGGATAAAAATGAGCGCGTTTTAGTGACAACACTCACTAAAAAAATGGCGGAAGATTTAACGGATTATTTAGATGAACATGGGATCCGAGTACGTTATCTACATTCTGATATTGATACGGTGGAACGTGTGGAAATTATCCGTGATTTGCGTTTAGGAGAATTCGATGTGTTAGTCGGCATCAACTTGCTACGTGAGGGATTGGATATTCCAGAAGTGTCTCTTGTGGCGATTTTAGATGCGGACAAAGAAGGATTTTTACGCTCCGAACGCTCTTTAATCCAAACCATCGGCCGTGCTGCACGAAACTTAAATGGTAAAGCGATTTTATATGCGGATAGCATCACAAAATCGATGGAAAAAGCTATTACGGAAACTAATCGTCGTCGTGAAAAACAAACAAAATATAATGAAGAACATGGCATTGTGCCACAAGCATTGAATAAGAAAGTTGGGGAATTGTTAGATATTGGGCAAGGTGCAAACCAAAAAGCGAAAGCCAATAAACAACGTGGAAAAATGGCGGCAGAACCAACCGCACTTTATAATGCACCGAAAAATGCCAAAGAATATCAACAACAAATCAAAAAATTGGAACAACAAATGTATAAATTTGCACAAGATTTGGAATTTGAAAAAGCCGCGGCAATTCGCGATCAATTACATCAATTGCGTGAACAGTTTGTTTTTGAAAACTAAAAGAAACGCCAGCTTAAGCTGGCGTTCCGTTTATTTATTTTCATCTGAAGAATACAAGCGATTCTTATATAAATAACTGCCTAATAAAGCGTGAGCTAATGCCTCTTTTTTCATTGCATCAGGCACCTCTTTTGGCGTTAAAGTGTCTGTTGATTTATCATAACGATAACCTTGCGCTGCTTTATTTGGCATTTGAATCACCACATCATTATTGCCTTTCATCATTGCTTGAGTTTGATCGTATTGCATAAAGGCACGATCTGGGTTTACATCTTGCGTTAAATCAAAACCAATCATTGGATAATTACCACTTACACCTGCTAAAGAAAGTAACGTGGTTGGCATATCAATTTGGCTCACAAGACGGCTGTCACGACGTGGCATAATGCCCTCCCCGATAATCAAAGCTGGAATATGGAAATGCTTAATTGGCACAAGGCTTGCTCCACCTACACGAGAATCGTGATCCGCAACAATTAAGAAAATCGTATCTTTCCAATAATTAGACTGTTTTGCCATTTTAAAGAAATGACCTAAGGCATAATCCGCATATTTTGCTGCATTATTACGAGTGGCTTTTGGTTGTTCATAAAGCTCAATCCTGCCATCTGGATATTCAAATGGATCATGATTGCTAGAGCTAAACACTAAACTAAAAAACGGTTTACCTTCATTTTGTAATTTCGTGAAAGTTTCATTGGCTTTATCAAATAAATCCTCGTCACTCACGCCCCAAGTGCCAGTAAATTTTGGATTCTGGTAATCTTGTTGATCCCAAATATCTTTAAAGCCATTACCGTAGAAAAAGCTCGCCATATTGTCGAAGTGCTTTTCTCCGCCATAAATAAAGGAAGTGTTATAACCTTGTTTATGTAATAAATCCGCAATAGTAAAGAAACCACTTTGAGCATTATTAAGTTTTACAACTGCACGAGCTGGCGTTGGCGTAAAACCTGCGGTTGTTGCTTCAATACCGCGTACTGAACGTGTGCCTGTTGCATAAAGATTTTCAAATAACCACCCTTCTTTTGCAAGCTGATCCACATTTGGAGAAAGTGGTTTGCCACCGAGCGTTCCAATAAATTGAGCACCGAGACTCTCTTGTAACAAAATCACGATATTTTTAGGTTTACCCTGATAAGTCGCGACATTTTTCGTTAAAGTTGGGTATTTATCTGAAATGTAATCGCTGTCTGGGCGGCCTCGACTTGCTTTAACAATACGAAACATTTCGTCTACATCCATTTTTCCGTACATTTCTGAAGATTTTTCTTCATCTTTAAATTGCTGTGCGGCATAAATCACGGAATAGCCCGAATTAAGCACCAAAGAATTCACTAACGCATCAGAGGAAAATGCCACCATGGCGGGATTAATTCCGCGGTGTTGAAAACTTGAACGCGCCCCAAGGAAGCTCACGACAATAACAAGCAAAGCAATCACAGGGCGAAGTTTCCAACTTATTGAACGTAAATTTTTGACTGCCCAACCAGAAATTTTCCAATAAATCACGGCAGATAAAACTGTGAAAACAAGGCTAAAAATCACCGCACTTAAATGCCCTTCAGCAAGCATTGAAAAAACTTCTTTCGGATAAATCAGGTATTCGATAAATAAACGATTTGGACGGTAATCGTAGGTTTCAATAAAGGCAGGTGTGGCAATTTCCATAAAGATAATAAACACACTACCAAGGGTTAGCCAAAGGCGTAAAATTTTTACCCAAACTTTGCTACTATGGAACAATGTTGTGAGCAATGCAGGTACACCAAATAAATAACAAAGTGCCACAATATCCATTCGTACGCCTTGCAAAAATAATTGCAACCAGCCATCTACGGCGGATACACGTTCTGATTGCCATACAGCTAGTCCCAAACGGGATAAAGAAAGGATGATGAGATTAATCAACACGAATGTGAAGATGGGGAATAAAGGGGAATACGCTTTTTTCATTGTAAAAATCATTAACAAAACGGCATTCAAGCCGTATTAAATTGAAGAAATATAGGTTACTGCCTATCAGCTCCTTTTCGACAAGATAAAAGCCTTAAAGTGCGGTAAATTTTTACATAATTTTCGTTAATCTTAATGTAAACAATATGCCAAATTCTGTGTGGTACATTTTAGCTAATAACATTCAATAGAATGATAAAAATAAAGCCTCGAAAAAAATCGAGGCTTCATTAAATAAACGACAGAAATTTACCGCACTTTTTTCAATTACTCTTGTTGTGCTTTCACTGCTGCATAGGCAATCATATTGATAATACGACGAACAGATGCACCTGGATTAAGAATATGCGCAGATTTATTCATACCCATTAAGATCGGGCCAACGGTAATTGCGGTGGTTGTTCCACGTAATAAGCTATAACTAATACGTGATGAGCTCAAATCAGGGAACACTAATAAATTTGCACATCCTTTCAGTGGGCTATCAGGCATTAATTCTTTTCTGTGTGCTTCGTTCATCGCTAAATCTCCACGCATTTCCCCATCGATCATTAAGTGCGGATTACGCTCTTTGACGATCTGTAATACTTCACGCATTTTTGGTGCACCGAGTGAATCAGAGGAACCAAAATTAGAGTGAGAAAGTAATGCTACTGCAGGTTCAATACCAAAACGATGAATTTCTTCTGCTGCCATTAAGGTAATTTCAGCTAATTCTTCTGCTGTAGGATTACTGTTTACGTGAGTATCTGTTAAGAATACGTTACCAGTCGGTAATACAAGACTATTTAAAGCAGCAGCAGTTTTCACGCCATCTTTTAAGCCAATAATATCGCGAATCGATGCAAGGTGTTTTCCGTATGAACCAAATAAACCACATACTAAAGCATCGCCATAGCCTAAGCTCAGTAACGTAGAAGCTAATACGGTAGTGTTAGAACGCACAACACGTTTTGCGATTGCAGGTGTAATGCCTTTACGTTTGGTAAGTTCGTAATAGTGTTTCCAACATTCTTCATAGCGAGGATTATCTTCGTTATCCACAATTTCAAAATCCACACCTGCAGTTAAACGTAAACCAAGTTTTTTAATTTTTTCTTCAATCACGCTGCGGCGACCAATTAAAATTGGATTTGCCAAGCCCATTGAAATCACTTCTTGGGTGGCGTGTAATGCTTTATTTTCTTCCCCTTCCGCTAAAATAATGCGTTGTTTTACCGCTTTTGCTTGGCTAAAAATAGGGCGCATAAACAAATTAGTTTTGTAAACAAACTGAGTAAGTTGGTCAATATAAATATCCCAATTTTGAATTGGACGAGTTGCCACACCAGATTCCATTGCAGCTTTTGCTACCGCTGGTGCGATACGCACAATCAAGCGTGGATCGAATGGACGAGGAATCACATAATCTGCACCAAAAGTCGCCCCTTCACCACCGTAAGCAGAAGTTACCACTTCGTTTTGCTCTTCTAATGCAAGGTCAGCAATGGCATAAACTGCCGCACGTTTCATTTCTTCATTAATAGTGGTTGCACCCACATCTAATGCACCACGGAAAATGAATGGAAAACAAAGCACGTTATTTACTTGATTTGGATAATCAGAACGGCCTGTACATACAATCGCATCAGGGCGAACCGCTTTCGCTTCTGGCGGGGTAATTTCAGGATTTGGGTTAGCTAAAGCAAGAATAATTGGATGTGCAGCCATACTTTTAACCATATCTTGTGTAAGCGCACCCGCCGCAGAACAACCTAAGAAAATATCTGCATTTGGCATCGCATCGCCAAGTGTACGCCAGCCATTATCTTCAATTGCATAATCTTTTTTGGTTTGATCCATTTTGTCATCGCGACCTTTATATACCACACCTTTCGAGTCGCAAACTGTGATGTTTTCACGTTTCATACCTAAAGAAAGTAATAAGTTCAAGCACGCAATAGATGCAGCCCCCGCACCAGATGCCACAAGTCGAACATCTTCAATTTTTTTACCTACAATACGAAGAGAATTGATGATCGCGGCAGCACTGATGATCGCCGTACCATGTTGGTCATCATGGAATACAGGAATGTTCATTCTCTCACGCAATTTTTGTTCAATATAGAAACATTCTGGTGCTTTAATATCTTCAAGGTTTACCCCACCGAAAGTTGGCTCTAACGAGGCAATAATATCAACAAGTTTATCGGGATCATGTTCATTCACTTCAATATCAAATACGTTGATGCCCGCAAATTTTTTGAACAATACGCCCTTTCCCTCCATTACAGGTTTGCCCGCTAGTGCGCCAATATTGCCAAGTCCAAGCACCGCTGTACCATTAGAAATAACAGCAACTAAATTTCCACGTGCTGTATATTTGTAAGAGGCGGCAGGATCTTTTTCAATTTCTAAACAAGGCTCTGCCACACCTGGCGAATAAGCTAAGGCTAAATCGCGTTGTGTTGCGAGTGATTTTGTTGGAGTAACTTCAATTTTTCCAGGAATTGGAAATTCGTGGAAATCTAAGGCTGCTTGACGTAATTGTTCGGTCATAATAAATGCTCCATTTTCTTGAAACAGGATTGAAATATTGCGTCGATTATATCTGTTTTTTATTCAAAAAATTGTGACGAACTGCAAACTTTTACAACTTTATAACAAAATTTTTTTGATGCGAAGCATTAGCTAGACTTTTCATTTTTCAGCAAAAAAGGTAGGATTTTCGCAACAAAAGCATAAAGGATAAGAAAATGAATCCATTTCAAAAAATTAAAAGTGCGGTGAATAAATGTCAAAGATTTTTCATTAATCGCACTCTGCAACATAAACTAATAAATCAAGGTATGACTGTCATTTCTGCCAATTGCGTGGGGGCTTTTATCTTGCACGATTTACATCAGCCGTTTAATTCGCCTTTTGTAAATCTCTATCTCTCGCCACAAGATTTTTTGCGTTATTTACAAAATATGGATTTCTATCTCAATCAACCTCTCACATTTGTGCAAACAGAAAAAAATTATCCAGTAGGAAAACTTGCCGATCTTGAAATTCATTTTATGCACTATCACAGTGAGCAAGAAGCTAATGAAAAATGGCAACGTCGCACGTCACGCATCAATTTAGACAATCTTTTTATTATGATGGCAGATCGAGATGGCGTGACCGAAAAAGACATTCAACTTTTTGATCAACTCCCTTTTAAAAATAAAGTGATTTTTACTCACAAGCCCTACCCTGCTTTTAAATCAGCTTATTATATAAAAGGCTTTGAGAAGCAAAATCAGGTGGGCGATATTTTTGAATTTTCAGGCTGGAATGGAAAAAAATATTACGATCAATTTGATTACGTGAAGTGGTTTAATCAAGCTTAATCAATAAAGGCTACAGATTAAATGCAGCCTTTTTTGTTTCGTTATAAAAGCAAAAACCTGTACAATACCCAGCGAATTTTAACAAGAGAAAACATAATGAGATTAGATAAATTTATTGCTGAAAATACGGGCTTAACGCGTTCTCAAGCAACGAAAGCAATCCGTCAAAGTGCGGTAAAAATTAATGGCGAAATTGTCAAAAGTGGCTCGGTACAAATTTCACAAGAAGACAAAATTTATTTTGAAGATGAATTATTAACTTGGGTGGAAGAAGGTCAGTATTTTATGTTAAATAAACCACAAGGTTGTGTTTGTTCTAATGATGACGGCGACTATCCAACAATTTATCAATTTTTTGATTACCCTTTAGCGGGCAAATTACATAGCGCGGGTCGCTTAGATGTGGATACAACAGGTCTCGTCTTGCTTACCGATGATGGACAATGGTCACATCGCATCACTTCGCCAAAGCATCATTGTGAAAAAACCTATTTGGTAACTTTAGCTGATCCCGTAGAAGAAAATTATGCCACAGCTTGTGCGGAAGGCATTTTATTACGCGGAGAAAAAGAACCCACTAAACCAGCAAAATTAGAAATTTTAGATGATTACAATGTAAATCTAACCATTTCTGAAGGCCGCTATCATCAAGTAAAACGTATGTTTGCCGCACTTGGGAATAAAGTCGTCGGATTACATCGCTGGAAAATTGGTAATGTAGTGTTGGATCAATCCTTAGATGAAGGGGAATACCGCCCATTAACTCAAAGTGAAATTGAAAGATTAGTGAAATAATATGAATCAACAAAAATCGACTTTCATCTTTATTCTTACCCTCGGTATTCTCTCTATGCTACCGCCTTTTGGCGTGGATATGTATTTGCCGTCTTTTTTAGAAATTGCAAAGGATCTCGACGTAAGTCCAGAACAAGTACAACATACGCTAACCTCTTTTGCCTACGGTATGGCATTTGGTCAGCTTTTCTGGGGGCCTTTTGGCGATAGCTTTGGACGAAAACCGATCATTTTGCTCGGTGTCATTGTAGGCGCGCTAACAGCTTTGGTGCTTACCGAAATAAATTCAGTCGGAAATTTCACCGCACTTCGTTTCGTACAAGGTTTCTTTGGTGCCGCACCAGTTGTGCTTTCAGGCGCATTATTACGTGATTTATTTAGTAAAGATCAGCTATCTAAAGTGATGTCTACCATCACGTTAGTGTTTATGCTTGCGCCTTTAGTTGCACCAATTATTGGGGGTTACATCGTTAAATTTTTCCACTGGCATGCGATTTTTTACGTTATTTCGCTGGTGGGATTGCTAGCCGCTACATTGGTCTTTTTCATCATTCCAGAAACCCATAAAAAAGAAAATCGCATTCCTCTGCGATTAAATATTATCGCTCGCAATTTCCTTCTGCTTTGGAAACAAAAAGAAGTGCTAGGTTATATGTTTGCCACCTCCTTTGGCTTTGGCGGATTATTTACCTTTGTCACCGCAGGCTCGATTGTATATATCGGCATTTATGGGATTCCTGTCGAACAGTTCGGTTACTTCTTTATGATGAATATCATTACGATGATCTTTGCTTCCTTTTTGAATACCCGATTTGTCACCAAAATTGGTGCAGAAACAATGCTACGTATAGCCCTCGCAATTCAATTTATTTCAGGAATGTGGCTAATTTTGACCGCACTTTTAGATCTCGGCTTTTGGTCAATGGCAATTGGCGTTGCCCTTTTCATCGGTCCAAACCCTGTGATTTCATCAAATGCAATGGCATCAGCTTTAGAAAGATGTCCTCAAATGGCGGGGACTACAAATTCTTTGATTGGTAGCGTGCGTTTTGCAGTGGGTGCAATGATGGGAAGTTTAGTTGCGTCAATGAAAATGGATACTGCTGCCCCAATGCTCTTTACTATGGGAGCATGTGTCGCGATTTCCGTATTATCCTATTATTTTCTAACCAGCCGAAATCTAAAAAGCCGTGGATAAATATCCCCACGGCTCAATGATTGTTTTCTTTATTAAACAAATACCATCCATAACGGCAAGCAAGCAGCAATAAATAATAGGATAAATAAGCTATTGGCAGATAATTTCCACTTTTGGAAACCATGCAGAATCAGAATAGCCGCAATAACAAAATGGCAAACAAAATAAATGATGTAGGCAAAAACACTCTCAGAATTAACCGCACTTTCCATGCCATTTAAAAGTAAAAATAAAAACATTGCCAAGGCATTTAAAGCAAGCAATATAATCATGGCTAAGGGCAACAATGCGATAAAACCGTCCAAACGACTACGTGCAATCACAAGCGAAAGATTTGCTAAAATCACACCAGATAAAATCGGTGCAAAAGGGTTATATTCAGCAAAATCACTCGCAGGAAGCACGGTAAAAATCATTAAATAACTCAAGCAACCTAAACCCGCAATTAATGCAGCCATCAATAAAAAGCTGTTACGGATTTTTTCAGTTTTTGGTTGTTTCCAAATAAAATACACGACAGAAAGACCACATACGCTCATCACGTTAGTAAGCGTGTGATTATTTTGTAATAGGCTTATCAGCAACCAAACCGCCCAATAAATGGCAAAAGTGAGATTAACTTTGATTAAACGACCACGTTGTCCTGGGCAAATTTCGCCGCGATAAAATACCAACAAAGAAATTAACTGTGCAACTAACACGCCTACACCTAAATTAGGCATTGTTTGCTTTTCAGATTGCAAAGAAAAAATAAATAGATCGATGCCAAGCACCATTGAGATCGATAATACCGCAAGCAATGCTGCGATATATTTAGAAGATTGTTCTGACATAATTTTGACGTCTGAAAAAAATAATGCGCCATTATGCTAAAAATTCATTAAATTTTAAAGTAGAATGAAACCAATTATAACCGCACTTAGGTACATGAATGTTACTTAGTATTTTATATATCATCGGTATCACTGCTGAAGGAATGACAGGCGCACTTGCGGCTGGTCGTGAAAAAATGGATATTTTTGGCGTGATAATTATCGCATCCGTCACTGCCATTGGCGGCGGCTCAGTGCGTGATGTACTGCTTGGGCATTATCCTCTCGGCTGGGTTAAGCACCCAGAATATTTTTTAATGGTGGCAAGTGCGGCAGTAATTACCGTATATGTTGCACCGTTCATCAATCATTTTATGCGCTACTTTCGCACTATTTTCTTGGTGCTCGATGCGATGGGTTTAGTGGTGTATTCCATTATTGGCGCACAAATTGCGATGGATATGGGACATAGTCTCACTATTGTTTGTATTGCAGGCTGTATTACGGGTGCCTTTGGCGGAGTTCTACGCGATATGCTATGCAATCGAATTCCTCTCGTATTCCAAAAAGAACTCTATGCCAGCATTGCACTATTTGCCACGCTGACTTATTACGCATTAAGCACAATTCAAGTAGAACATACGCTTGCCGTGTTACTCACACTTATTAGCAGCTTTACTTTACGTATTTTAGCTATTCATTTCGAATGGGGGTTGCCAGTATTTAATTACCAAGAACTCACATCGGAAGAACAAGATAAGCTGCCAAATAAAAAGAAATAAATACAATAAAGGGAATAACTATGTTAGAACAAATGGGTAAACAAGCCAAAGATGCAGCATTTATCTTGGCTCAACTCACCACTGCTGAAAAAAATCGTGCATTATCCATTATAGCAGAACAACTCGAACAACAAGCACCGCTTATCTTAGCCGAAAACGCAAAAGATATTGAACTTGCCAAACAAAATGGATTGTCTGATGCCTTGATTGATCGCCTACTGCTCACGCAAGAACGTTTGCAAGGCATTGCTAATGATATACGCCACGTTATTTCTCTAGCAGATCCCGTGGGGAAAATCATAGATGGCGGTACATTGGATAGCGGACTTAAAATCGAACGCGTACGCACGCCGCTCGGCGTCATTGGCACAATTTATGAAGCTCGCCCAAATGTAACCATTGATGTGGCAAGTCTTTGCCTTAAAACAGGTAATGCAGTGATTTTACGCGGCGGTAAAGAAACACAGTTTTCTAACAAGATTCTAATCGAAGTTGTGCAAAATGCTTTAGAGCAAGCAAACTTACCAAAATTTGCAGTGCAAGCTATTACTGATCCAAACCGTGAACTCGTTATGCAATTATTAAAACTAGATCGCTATGTGGATATGATTATTCCTCGTGGTGGTGCGGGTTTACATGAATTGTGTAAACAACATTCAACTATTCCTGTTATTGTAGGTGGCGTGGGTGTTTGCCATACTTTCGTTGAAGAAAGTGCGGATCAAAATAAAGCAATTTTTGTTATTGATAACGCTAAAACACAGCGTCCAAGCACCTGTAACACATTAGAGACGTTGTTAGTACAACGTTCTATTGCTGAAGAATTTTTACCCAAACTCGTCTCTCATCTCGCTGCCAAAAACGTAAAATATCACGCAAAATCCACCGCACTTAATATATTGAAACAAGTGGGTGCGAATGTCTGCGAAGTGACAGAAAAAGAATTGCACGAAGAATGGGGATCATTGGATTTGAATGTGGTTGTTGTGGAAGATATTCATGCAGCTATTGAGCATATCCGCCAATATGGTACGCAACATTCTGAAAGTATTTTAACGTCCTCACAAAACCTAGCCCGTCAATTTATCAATCAAGTTGATGCCGCTGCCGTTTATGTGAATGCAAGCACACGCTTTACTGATGGCGGACAATTTGGATTAGGCGCAGAAGTCGCCGTAAGCACCCAAAAACTTCACGCTCGTGGCCCAATGGGATTAGAAGCATTAACGAGCTATAAATGGGTTTGCGAAGGCGAATACACCGTCCGCAGATAGTGTTATTGAACAAAAAGTGCGGTAATTTTTGAAAGAGATTATTCGCATATAAAAAAGTCCGCAAAAGCGGACTTTTTTATTATCTTTATTTGTCAGATTTACCCAAGTTATCAAAGAATTTTTTCACACCGTCCAAAAATCCTGAAGATTTTGGTGCATGTTTACTTAAATCTTTACCTTGTAAACTTTCTTCAAGTTTTTGAAGTAATTCTTTTTGTTCGCTGGTTAAATTAACTGGCGTTTCTACCACAATACGGCAAATCAAATCGCCCGCGTAGCCACTACGTGTAGATGCGACACCTTTGCCTCGCATACGGAATAATTTTCCAGTTTGGGTTTCTGCAGGAATTTTAAGCTTTACTCTGCCATCTAAAGTTGGCACTTCAATTTCCCCACCTAATGCCGCAATTGCAAAGCTAATTGGTACTTCGCAGTAAAGATTAGAACCATCACGTTCAAAAATATGATGTTCTCTTACGTGAATGACCACATATAAATCGCCAGCTGGTGCACCATTTTCGCCCACTGCGCCTTTTCCAGCTAAACGAAGTTGATTGCCCGTATCTACGCCTGCAGGAATTTTTACTGAAAGATTTTCTTTCTTATGAATGCGTCCTTCTCCATGACAGCTGCGACAAGGTTTTTCAATTTTCTTACCGCTACCATGACAACTTGGACAAATACTTTCAGATACGAAGAAACCTTGCTGACGACGAATTCGACCAGAACCGTGGCAATGCGGACAAGTTTCCACTTTAGAACCTTTTTCAGCCCCTGAACCACCACAGCTATCACAATGTGCAAGGGTATTGATTTGAATATCTTTGGTTGTACCTTTTACAGCTTCTTCTAAAGTGATTTCTAAGTCATAGCGTAAGTCTTCGCCACGAACAACGCGCTGACGACCACGTCCACCGCCACCGAAAATATCGCCAAAAATATCGCCGAACATATCGCCGAAATCAGCACCACCAAAGCCGCCACCGAAACCACCAGCTCCCCCACCTTGTTCAAAGGCTGCGTGGCCATATTGATCGTAGGCTGCGCGTTTTTGATCGTCGCCTAATACTTCATAAGCTTCATTAATTTCTTTGAATTTTTCTTCTGCTTCTTTACTGCCTTGGTTTTTATCAGGGTGATGTTTAGACGCTAAACGTTTATAAGCACGTTTAATATCGTTCTCACTCGCCCCTTTTTGTAGGCCAAGGACTTCGTAGTAATCTTTTTTTGCCATAGTGTTTCGTTTGTAAATTTTATAGAAATTTGACCGCTTGTAACATACTCCCCTCTTTAGCAAAGAGGGGTGGGGGGAGATTTGGCAGAAGTAAATTTAGCTCATAAGAAAATTTGATATCGCTATCAAATCTCCCCTAACCCCTCTTTTCTAAAGAGGGGGATCATTTATATACACCAAAAGGGCGTGTTTCCACGCCCTTTGTTTATGTTAAGAAGAGCGGTGAATTATTTATTATCTTTCACTTCTTCAAATTCAGCATCTACCACACCATCATCTTTTGCTGATGATTGTTGTGGTTGCTCGCCACCAGCTTGTTGAGCTTTTGCTTGCGCTGCTTGCATTAACGGTTCAGAGGCTTTAATTACAGCTTCAATTTTCGCTTCAATTTCTGCTTTATCTTCGCCTTTTGCTGCTGTTTCAAGCTCAGCGATTGCAGCTTCAATTTTCTCTTTATCTG
This sequence comes from Haemophilus sp. HN_Hi10, assembly GCF_049821985.1. NCBI lineage: Bacteria > Pseudomonadati > Pseudomonadota > Gammaproteobacteria > Pasteurellales > Pasteurellaceae > Haemophilus > Haemophilus sp. HN_Hi10. Next base: position 1,511,273 of record NZ_CP187495.1, read on the forward strand.
CAGCACTCAATGCGTCGCCAGCTTCTGCAATTTGTTTACGTGTTGCGTGAGCAATGCCATCTGCTTGATTACGCGCTTGAACAACTTCTTCAAATTTACGGTCTGCATCAGCATTTGCTTCTGCATCACGCACCATTTGTTGAATTTCTTCATCAGATAAACCAGATGATGCTTGAATACGAATTTGTTGCTCTTTACCCGTATTTTTATCTTTTGCAGATACGTTGATTACGCCGTTTGCATCGATATCAAATGTTACTTCAATTTGTGGCATACCACGCGGTGCAGGATTAATACCTTCTAGGTTGAATTGACCTAAAGATTTATTGTCTGCCGCACGTTTACGTTCACCTTGAAGAACGTGAATGGTTACCGCACTTTGATTATCTTCTGCTGTTGAGAATACTTGCGATTTTTTGGTTGGAATCGTTGTATTTTTCTCAATTAAAGTGGTCATCACGCCGCCCATGGTTTCGATACCAAGTGATAATGGAGTAACATCTAATAAAAGAATGTCTTTCACATCGCCTTTTAATACACCACCTTGTACTGCCGCACCGATTGCCACCGCTTCATCAGGGTTTACATCTTTACGTGCTTCTTTGCCGAAGAACTCAGCCACTTTTTGTTGTACAAGTGGCATACGAGTTTGGCCACCCACAAGAATAATATCGTGGATTTCACTTACACCTTTACCAGCATCTTTTAATACAGTTTTGAGTGACTCAATTGAGCTTGCCACTAAATCTTCTACCAATGCTTCTAATTTTGCACGAGTGATATTTAATGCTAAGTGTTTAGGGCCAGTCGCATCTGCAGTGATGTAAGGTAAATTGACTTCGGTAGATTGAGCTGATGAAAGTTCAATTTTTGCTTTCTCTGCCGCTTCTTTCACACGTTGTAATGCCATCGCATCATTACGTAAATCGATGTTTTGTTCTTTTTTGAATTCATCAATGATGTAATCAATTACACGGTTATCAAAGTCTTCCCCGCCTAAGTGAGTGTTACCTCCCGTTGCTAATACTTCGAAAGTTTGTTCGCCATCAAAGTTATCAATTTCGATGATTGAAATATCGAATGTACCACCACCTAAGTCGTAAACTGCGATCACTTGATTCTCTTTACTTGAACCTAAACCGAACGCTAACGCAGCCGCTGTTGGTTCATTAATGATACGTTTAACGTCTAAACCAGCGATCTTACCTGCATCAATCGTTGCTTGACGTTGTGCATCATTAAAGTATGCAGGAACAGTAATTACTGCTTCTGTTACAGATTCACCCAAGAAATCTTCTGCAGTTTTTTTCATTTTTTTCAATACTTCGGCAGAGATTTGCGGTGGTGCTAACTTATCACCTTTTACGTTTACCCAAGCATCGCCATTGTCAGCACGAGTAATTTCAAAAGGCATAATTTTAATATCGCGTTGAACTTCTTCGCTTTCAAAACGACGACCAATTAAACGTTTAATCGCAAACAATGTATTTTTCGGGTTAGTGATTGCTTGACGTTTTGCTGGCTGACCCACTAAAGTTTCATTATCTGTATAAGCAATAATTGAAGGGGTTGTACGCGCACCCTCTGCATTTTCAATTACGCGAGCTTTGTCGCCGTCCATTACTGCTACACAAGAGTTTGTTGTACCTAAGTCAATACCAATAATTTTTCCCATTTTGTACTCCTAGTAAAAATTTTAAAATTCGGGGTAATTTATTACGAGTTTTAAGATGTGGATATTCCTTCGCATTTCAAGAGAAAATTTTAAAAATTTTTTATTTCTTAAAGTGCGGTAATTTCCGTTCTTGTTTTTCAAAATAAGTCTCAAATGATGAACTTCAAGGGGAAAACAAAAATTTTCAGGCAAGAAAAAGGGATTTGTGATAAATTTGGCGAAAATTTTTACTTTAAAATAGGAAAGAAATAAATGAAAAAATCAAAAATTGCTGCAGGCGTAGTCGTTGCGCTTGCTGCCGTTTGGTGTACCAGTGCATGGTTTACAGGGAAAAAGGCTGAAGAAGAATATTTACATCAACTAAAACAATTAAATCAACTATTTGCCAAAACTGAGGCATTAGAAGAAAGTAAAATTTTTTATAAAAATATAAAATATGACAGAGGATTATTTGCGTCTCATATTCAAGATCAAATTGAAATTCATAAAGCAAATGAAACGATCATTATTCCTTTATCATCAATACTTTATCACGGGCCTTTGCCGCTTGATCGTGTGGCAAAACTGAATTTCGTTCCAACCATTTTCTCAAGCCAAACCTTGTTAGGAAAAAATGCAACAACTCAGGCACTTTTTGACGTCACAAAATCAGAAAAACCGCTACAACTGAATTTTGCAATGAATTATGCCTTAAACGGTAATGCGGAATTAAAACTTGCATCGGGGCAATATCACAATGAACAATCTAAGGCTGAGCTTGATTGGTCAAATGTCGTATTAAATGTTGATTTAGACAAAAATGAACCCAGCCATTATACGCTATCTGTAGATGCATTTAATTCAAATGTCCCTAATCATACAGCTTCAACCGCTTCATCAATTAAAATAAAAGATCTTGTCGTACAAGGCTCACTACAAAGCACAAAATGGCCATTTATTTATAGTGGAAATATCAATAGTAAAATAGGCTATTTTGAGCAAAATACCGAATCTGCAGAGACTGGCGGAAAATTCTCTCTTATTCAGAAAAACAGCCAAACAAATTTAACTACACAAGTTGAGGGTGATACAGTAAATATCATCAATAAAACAAATCTGGATGAATTACATATTAACGGTAACAACTTAGGTAAAGTGACCAACAATGTAGAATTCAACCATATTGATGGCAATGCATTACAAGAGCTTTTAAACATTTTAGTAGCAATAGGCAAGGCTGATTCAGATATGCCGTTACCTAAACCATCGGTGCAAAAATTACAACAAGCAGGTATGGAAATTGCGAATAATCAGCCTCAAATTAAGTTTTCCCCTCTTTCTATTTCTGATGAAAAAGGCAAAGTGGCATTGGATCTGAATATTGCTTTAGTGCCAAATCCTAAATTTGATTTAATGCGTAGTGGCTTATACAAACAATTCAAAGATTTTTCCATCAATTTTGATGTGAATAAAGAAACTACAATTTCATTGTTATCTAAATTCACACCAGAAAACCAAAAGCAAGATTTAGTTTACAGAATAGATGAATTAGTTGCTGAAGGCGAAGCAAATGGCATTATCGTAAACACCGATAAAACCGTCACATTAACGCTTGCTTTAGAGAATAACGAATTGAAACTAAACGGCAAGCCAATCCCAGAAGAACAATTGAAAATGATCCTCTTCATTCTTGTAATGGGAGGATTTGGGAGATAACTAAAACAGGGCGATAAATTTTGTTCGCGTTTTTCAGTATCGTAGGGTGGGCTTCAGCCCACCGTTTTTATTCATTTTTTATGGTTAATTGGTGGGCTAAAGCCCACCCTACAACTATAAAGTGCGGTAAATTTTCGTTGCAGTTTAAGCTAAACGCTCTTTTAAATACCCTTCATAATCTGGCACGTCAATTTCCACATCTTGTTCAAATAAAACTGAAGTTAAAAGAAAATCTGCAGAACTTTGATTAATAGCAACAGGGATATTCCACACTGTTGCAATACGCATGAGGGCTTTTACATCAGGATCGTGTGGTGCGGCATTCATTGGATCCCAAAAGAAGATCATCATGTCAATTTTCTTTTCTGCGATTAATCCACCAAGTTGTTGGTCGCCGCCCATCGGACCACTTAATAAAGATTGAATGCTTAAACCTGTTTCTCGTTCTAAAATATGTCCAGTCGTACCTGTTGCATAAAGTATATGTGGCTTAAGAGCCTCTTTGTGTTTTTGCGTCCAATTCAGTAAATTTTTTTTGCAGCTATCATGAGCCACTAGTGCAATACGTTTGTGTTGAGTGAGGGTTCGTGTGGTTGTCTGCATTGCTGAGTCCTTTTTGAAAAAAATTTGAAAAAACTTTAAAACAAAGCCCAATGGAATGCAATATTTTACGGGTTATTTTAGCGAACAAAAAAACACGAAAAAATTACCGCACTTTCAAATAATTATTTATGCCAAAGCTGATTTGATATGATGATTTGATGAAAATTCACTATCTTTATCTCAAAAAATCTTCTAAAATTTACAAGATTTGTTAAATGTTTGTGAAAAGCAAATGTTGCCGTATTCGTGTTTAGCCTTGTCTAAACTAATATTCACTCAAAACAGATTAAGGAAAACCTATGTCTGAGATTTTAAAAAATGACGTTGATCCAATCGAAACACAAGATTGGTTGCAATCATTAGATTCATTAATTCGTGAAGAGGGCGTTGAACGTGCTCAATATATCGTTGAGCAAGTTATTGGTCAAGCACGCACAAGTGGTGTTTCATTGCCAACAGGGGTAACCACTGATTACGTGAATACTATTCCTGTGGCTGAACAACCTGCTTATCCAGGTGATCACGCCATCGAACGTCGTATTCGTTCAGCAGTACGTTGGAATGCGATCGCAATGGTTTTACGCAGTCAGAAGAAAGATCTTGATTTAGGTGGGCATATTTCCACTTTCCAATCTGCAGCAACAATGTATGAAGTGTGTTATAACCACTTCTTCAAAGCTGCAACAGAGAAAAACGGTGGCGACTTAATTTTCTTCCAAGGCCATGCAGCACCAGGTATGTATGCGCGTGCATTCTTAGAAGGTCGTTTAACTGAAGAACAAATGGATAACTTCCGTCAAGAAGCCTTTACGGACGGTTTATCTTCATATCCACACCCTAAATTAATGCCTGAATTTTGGCAATTCTCTACGGTTTCTATGGGTTTAGGCCCTGTAAACGCCATCTATCAAGCGCGTTTCTTAAAATACTTAGATAACCGTGGCTTAAAAGATACCAAAGATCAAAAAGTTTATGCGTTCTTAGGCGATGGCGAGATGGATGAAATTGAGTCTAAAGGAGCATTAACTTTCGCAGCACGTGAAAAATTAGATAACTTAATTTTCACTATTAGCTGTAACTTACAACGTTTAGATGGCCCTGTGAATGGTAATGGTAAAATCGTTCAAGAATTAGAAGGATTATTTACTGGTGCTGGCTGGGAAGTCATTAAAGTTTTATGGGGCAGCGATTGGGATAAATTATTCGCTAAAGATACTTCAGGTAAATTAACTCAGTTAATGATGGAAGTGGTTGATGGCGACTATTTAACCTTTAAATCTAAAGATGGTGCGTATATTCGTGAACACTTCTTCGGTCGTTACCCAGAAACTGCGGCATTAGTAGCAGATATGACCGATGATGAAATTTGGGCATTACGCCGTGGTGCACACGATAGCGAAAAATTATATGCAGCCTATGTAAAAGCACAAAATGCAACGAAACCAGTTGTAATTTTAGCCCATCAAGTTAAAGGTTATAAAATTCCTGAAGCGGAAAGTAAAAATACCGCTCACCAATCTAAAAAAATGTCTTACGAAAGCCTTAAAGGTTTCCGTGACTTCTTTGAACTACCATTAACCGATGAACAAGTAGAAAAATTAGAATACATTAAATTTGCTGAAGGCACACCTGAGTATGAATATTTACATGGTCATCGTAAAGCATTAAACGGTTATGTTCCTGCTCGTCGTACTAAATTTGATGTTGAATATAAAGTTCCTGCATTAGAAGAGTTTAAAGCATTATTAGAAGAACAACCACGTGGTATTTCAACCACTATGGCGTTTACTCGTGCATTAAACATCTTATTAAAAGATAAAAACATTGGTAAAACTATCGTTCCGATGATTGCGGATGAAGCGCGTACATTCGGTATGGAAGGTTTATTCCGTCAAGTAGGAATTTATAATCCTCACGGTCAAAACTATGTGCCTTCAGATCGTGACTTAGTTGCTTACTACCGCGAAGCAAAAGATGGTCAAGTTCTACAAGAAGGTATCAATGAATTAGGTGCAACCGCATCTTGGTTAGCTGCAGCAAATTCATATTCTGTCAATAACCAACCGATGATCCCATTCTTTATTTATTACTCAATGTTTGGTTTCCAACGCGTAGGCGATTTAATGTGGGCAGCGGGAGACCAATTAGCGCGTGGCTTTATGGTAGGGGGTACTTCTGGTCGTACAACCTTAAATGGCGAAGGTTTACAACACGAAGATGGTCACAGCCATATTCAAGCTGGCGTTATTCCTAATTGCGTTACTTACGATCCATCATTCGCATTTGAAGTCGCTGTAATTATGCAAGACGGTATTAACCGTATGTACGGCGAAAAACAAGAAGATGTGTTCTATTATATGACTACATTAAATGAAGTGATGGATCAACCTGCAATGCCAGCTGGTGCGGAAGAAGGTATCCGCAAAGGTTTATATAAATTTGAAACAGTGGAAGGCAAAAAAGGCAAAGGTCACGTTCAATTGTTAGGTTCTGGTGCGATTATGCGTCACGTGCGTGAAGCAGCACAAATTCTTGCAAAAGATTATGGCGTTACATCAGATGTATTCTCTGCCCCATCTTTCAATGAATTGGCTCGTGAAGGTCACGATGTGGCACGTTGGAACTTATTACACCCAACAGAGACACAACGTGTGCCTTATGTTACTCAAGTATTAGCTGATTTACCAACAGTTGCTTCAACTGACTATGTGAAAGGTTACGCTGATCAAATTCGTGCGTTCGTTCCAAATCGTCACTATCACGTATTAGGTACAGATGGTTTCGGTCGTTCAGATAGCCGTGCAAACTTACGTGAACACTTTGAAGTCGATGCTCGTTATGTGGTGGTTGCAGCACTTTCACAATTAGCAAAAGAAGGTACAGTTACTAATAAAGTAGTGGCTGATGCGATTGTAAAATTTGGCTTAAATGTAGATCGTATCAATCCGCTTTATGCGTAATTGATAAGAACGCGGTTAAAATTTTGGTAAATTTTGACCGCACTTTAAAAGGAACAAACAAATGTCAAAACAAATTAATATTCCAGATATTGGTAGCGATGAAGTTACCGTAACAGAAGTGATGGTAAATGTGGGAGATACTATTTCTGTTGATCAATCCATTATTAACGTTGAGGGCGATAAAGCTTCAATGGAAGTCCCTGTACCAGAAGCTGGTGTTGTAAAAGAAGTTTTAGTCAAAGTGGGCGATAAAGTTTCAACTGGTACTCCAATGCTTGTATTAGAAGCGGCAGGTGCTGCACCAGCAGCTGATGCACCTACTGCACCAGTGGTTGCTACCGCACCAACAGCTTCAGCTATTGTGGAAGTAAATGTGCCAGATATTGGATCTGATGAAGTCAATGTTACTGAAATTATGGTTAAAGTGGGCGATAGCGTTGAAGTTGATCAATCGATCATTAATGTTGAAGGCGATAAAGCTTCAATGGAAGTTCCTGCTCCAATCGCAGGTGTGGTAAAAGAAATTTTAATCAATGTCGGTGATCAAGTTTCAACTGGCAAATTGATTATGAAATTTGAAACCGCATCAGCTGCTCCAGTTGCTGCAACAGCACCTGCTCAAACTGCTGAGCCTGTAGTTGCTACAACATCTGCAATCAAAGATGTGAATGTGCCAGATATTGGTGGCGATGAAGTCAATGTAACCGAAATTATGGTCGCAGTTGGCGATACAATCACTGAAGAACAATCTTTAATTACCGTTGAAGGCGATAAAGCCTCAATGGAAGTTCCTGCTCCATTCGGCGGTGTGGTAAAAGAAATTCTAGTGAAATCAGGCGATAAAGTTTCAACTGGTTCATTAATTATGCGTTTTGAAGTAGCAGGTACAGCTCCAGCAGCAGCAACATCAGCATCAGCATCAGCACCACAGGCAGCAGCTCCTGCACCTACTGCACAAGCACCTCAATCAAATAACAACGTATCTGGATTAAGCCAAGAACAAGTAGAAGCAAGTACAGGCTATGCACACGCAACACCTGTAATTCGTCGTTTAGCACGTGAATTTGGCGTAAACTTAGATAAAGTAAAAGGTACAGGTCGTAAAGGTCGTATCGTTAAAGAAGATATCGAAGCTTATGTGAAGACCGCAGTTAAAGCCTATGAAAGCGGTGCAACAGCCCAAGCATCAGGCAATGGCGTAGCAAACGGTGCTGGCTTAGGCTTATTGCCGTGGCCAAAAGTTGATTTCAGTAAATTTGGTGAAATTGAAGAAGTTGAATTAAGTCGTATCAACAAAATTTCAGGTGCTAACTTACATCGTAACTGGGTAATAATTCCACACGTTACTCACTTCGATAAAGCAGATATCACTGATTTAGAAGCCTTCCGTAAAGAACAAAATGTATTAGCAGAAAAACAAAAACTTGGTGTAAAAATCACGCCAGTTGTGTTTATTATGAAAGCAGCGGCAAAAGCATTAGAAGCCTACCCTCGTTTCAACAGCTCAATTACCGAAGATGCACAACGTTTAATCTTGAAAAAATACATTAATATTGGTGTTGCTGTAGATACTCCAAATGGCTTAGTCGTTCCAGTATTCAAAGATGTAAACAAGAAAGGCATCATTGAACTTTCACGTGAATTAATGGAAGTGTCGAAAAAAGCACGTGAAGGCAAATTGACTGCATCAGATATGCAAGGCGGCTGTTTTACTATTTCAAGTCTTGGTGGTATTGGTACAACTCACTTTGCGCCAATCGTAAATGCGCCAGAAGTAGCTATCCTCGGTGTGTCTAAATCATCAATGGAGCCAGTATGGAACGGTAAAGAATTTGCGCCACGCTTAATTCTTCCGATGTCATTATCATTTGACCACCGTGTCATTGATGGTGCAGATGGTGCTCGTTTCATTAGCTATCTTGGCTCTGTTTTAGCAGATTTACGCCGCTTAGTAATGTAATCCGTAGGTGGGTTCAGCCCACCTATTAATGAGATCTATTAGAAATCTTTGGTGGGCTGAAGCCCACCCTACAAAGACTACAAAGACCGTAAAAGTGCGGTCAATATTTTTAACGTTTTTACGAGGTAAAAATGAGTAAAGAAATTAAAACCCAAGTCGTTGTACTTGGTGCAGGTCCTGCAGGTTATTCAGCCGCATTCCGTTGTGCGGATTTAGGATTAGAAACTGTTATTGTTGAGCGTTATTCAACCTTAGGTGGGGTGTGTTTAAACGTAGGTTGTATTCCATCTAAAGCGTTATTACACGTTGCAAAAGTAATTGAAGAAGCAAAGCATGCTAATAAAAATGGTATTTACTTTAGTGAACCACGCATTGATCTAGATGAAGTGCGTGCAGGTAAAGAAGCCGTTGTTGCTAAATTAACAGGCGGTTTAGCGGGAATGGCAAAAGCACGTAAAGTGACTGTTGTTGAGGGTTTAGCGACTTTTACCGATTCTCACACATTAGTTGCGCGTGATCGCGATGGAAACCCAACGACTGTTAAATTCGACAATGCCATTATTGCGGCAGGTTCTCGTCCAGTTCAATTACCCTTTATCCCACACGAAGATCCACGTATTTGGGATTCAACAGATGCGCTTAAATTAAAAGAAGTACCGAAAAAACTACTTATTATGGGCGGTGGTATCATCGGCTTAGAAATGGGTACTGTATACAATGCTTTAGGTTCTGAAGTTGAAGTTGTTGAAATGTTCGACCAAGTGATTCCTGCAGCAGATAAAGATGTTGTTGGTATTTACACTAAACAAGTTGAGAAAAAATTTAAGTTAATGCTTGAAACCAAAGTGACGGCAGTTGCAGCAAAAGATGACGGCATCTATGTTTCAATGGAAGGCAAAGCATGCAATGACACCAAACGTTATGATGCGGTGCTTGTCGCTATCGGTCGTGTACCAAATGGTAAATTAATTGATGCAGGTAAAGCAGGTGTTGAAGTGGATGATCGTGGTTTTATTCACGTTGATAAACAAATGCGTACCAACGTGCCACATATCTACGCAATTGGGGATATTGTAGGTCAGCCAATGTTAGCACATAAAGGTGTTCACGAAGGTCACGTTGCCGCAGAAGTCATTGCGGGACAAAAACACTACTTCGATCCTAAAGTGATTCCATCCATAGCTTATACTGAACCAGAAGTAGCTTGGGTAGGTAAAACTGAGAAAGAATGTAAACAAGAAGGTTTAAACTACGAAGTCGCTAAATTCCCTTGGGCTGCATCAGGCCGCGCGATTGCTTCTGAATGTTCAGAAGGTATGACGAAGTTAATCTTTGATAAAGATACACATCGTGTACTGGGCGGTGCAATCGTTGGTTCTAATGGTGGCGAATTATTAGGAGAAATTGGTTTGGCAATTGAAATGGGTTGCGATGCAGAAGATATTGCATTAACTATCCACGCTCACCCAACTTTACACGAGTCTGTTGGTTTAGCCGCGGAAGTATTTGAAGGCTCAATCACTGACCTTCCAAATGCAAAAGCGAAGAAAAAATAATTTCTATTTAAGAAGTTTTAATTAATCTTAAATTGTAAATTCAAACTTAAATAAAAATCCCCAATAGGGGATTTTTATTTTCCTATATTTTTGTTTTTTTATGATAAAATACCGTCCTAAAAACGTTTATTTTTTTACCGCACTTTTGAGCATTATTTATGACTACACAACTTGATTTAATTAAATCTTCTATCAAATCAATTCCTAACTATCCAAAAGAAGGCATTATCTTCCGCGACATTACTACCCTTTTAGAAGTTCCAGCAGCTTTTAAAGCAACAATAGATCTTATTGTGGAACAATATCGAGACAAAGGAATCACAAAAGTACTTGGAACTGAATCTCGTGGTTTTATTTTTGGCGCACCGGTAGCTTTAGCCTTAGGATTGCCTTTTGAATTAGTACGTAAACCTAAAAAATTACCACGTGAGACTATTTCGCAATCTTATCAATTAGAATATGGTCAAGATACTTTAGAAATGCACGTTGATGCAATTTCACAAGGAGATAATGTTTTAATTATTGATGATTTATTAGCAACAGGTGGCACCGTTGAAGCAACGGTAAAATTAGTCCAACGTTTAGGTGGAACTGTAAAACACGCTGCATTTGTGATTAATTTACCTGAATTAGGTGGCGAAAAACGCTTAAATCATTTAGGTGTTGATTGCCATACACTCGTCAATTTTGAAGGTCACTAATTAAGGATTCGATGAGCTATCAAGTCTTAGCCAGAAAATGGCGACCAAAAACATTTGCTGATGTCGTTGGGCAAGAACACATTATCACGGCATTAGCAAATGGATTAAAAGATAATCGACTACATCACGCCTATCTCTTTTCTGGTACGCGTGGTGTAGGAAAAACCTCTATTGCTAGATTATTCGCAAAAGGATTAAATTGTGTTCACGGCGTAACAGCAACCCCTTGTGGAGAATGTGAAAATTGTAAAGCGATCGAGCAAGGCAATTTCATTGATTTAATTGAAATTGATGCGGCATCTCGCACAAAAGTTGAAGACACGCGTGAATTATTGGATAACGTGCAATATAAACCTGTTGTGGGAAGATTTAAGGTTTACTTAATCGATGAAGTCCATATGCTATCCCGTCATTCATTTAATGCGTTGCTCAAGACTTTGGAAGAACCGCCCGAATACGTAAAATTCTTACTCGCGACAACGGATCCACAAAAATTACCTGTAACTATTCTTTCTCGCTGTTTACAATTTCATCTTAAAGCATTAGATGAAACCCAAATCTCCCAGCATCTTGCCCATATTCTGACGCAAGAAAATATTCCTTTTGAAGAACCTGCATTAGTTAAACTTGCAAAAGCGGCGCAAGGAAGTATTCGTGATAGCTTAAGTTTAACGGATCAGGCCATTGCAATGGGCGACCGACAAGTTACAAATAGTGTTGTAAGCAATATGTTAGGGTTGCTTGATGATAACTATTCTGTTGATATTTTATACGCCTTACACCAAGGCAATGGCGAACTCTTAATGCGAACACTGCAAAGAGTTGCAGATGCAGCAGGTGATTGGGATAAATTACTTGGCGAATGTGCAGAAAAATTGCATCAAATTGCACTCATGCAACTTCTTCCACAAAAATCTTCAGATAACAATGAACATTTTTCATTTTTAGCCAAACATATCTCTCCAGAAGATGTTCAGTTTTTTTATCAAGTGATCATTTCTGGTAGAAAAGATTTATCAAATGCGCCAAATCGTCGTATTGGAGCAGAAATGACATTATTGAGGGCATTGGCATTCCACCCAAAGTTCCTTACGGCAGTACCAAAGGCTAACACTACAATTACTCCACCGCCATCAACGCCAAGTGCGGTTGAAAATACTGGTAATTATGTAGATGTGCCAGTACTGTCGCAAAGTATAAAATCAGCTTATTCTCAAGCAAAACCAAATAAAACGAGCATTCCAAATTTGGCAAGCCTTTCCGCTTTAGATGCGCTGGAACATTTAACACAACTCGAAAACCAAGAACGTCAAGAACACAAAGCTGAATCATTAGCTGCAGTAAGTGAGACTTTACATCACATCCAAGAACTGGACGAAGAAAAATCTCATAAAAAAATGACCGCACTTCCCGTGCGAGAAATGACTGAACCAAAGCCCAAGCACATAGAAAAACCAACATCACCACCAAATGCCACACAAGCTCCACAAGAAAATAGCACAGAAGAAAATTCAAGTGATGATAATGCAGAAGTTGCTCAAGATGAACAAGAAATCTTGAGTGCTGACACCTATCGTTGGGAATGGAGCAATCCAGAACTTGCTAAAGCCGATACAGGCGTTCGTCCTTCTGATATAAAACAGGCGATTTTAAAAGATATTACGCCTGAATTACGTTCAAAAATCATTACCCAAACTCAACAACAAGATGAGTGGGCAGATATAGTTGAACGTTCTGGCGTAACAGGATTTAGCAAAGAATTAGCGTTAAATTGTTTCTTACAAAGCAAAACCGATGATGAAATCAATCTTGGACTACATTCAGAAAAATCTCATTTACGCCAAGACAGAAGTATAAAAAATTTGGTTGAAGCTTTAAGTAAATTGCAAGGTAAAGATATTCGATTAACAATCAATCTTGATGATAGCAATGTCACGACGCCAATTGAATATCGCCGTAATATTTACCAAGCATTGCGGGAAAAAGCTCAAAATGAGTTGCAAAAAGATAACAAACTACAAATATTACTCAATGAGTTCGATGCAAAATTAGACGTAGAGAGTATTCGACCAGTTTAAAAATATTGTGTTTTCCCCTCACAATTTCCCTATCAAATTTATAAAACCATCAGAATATTTTTATTAAACTCTACCATTTTGTATGTTTTTAATCTAAAATTCGTCAATTTGTTTTTTAAGAGTCAAAAGGAGAGTGAAAATGAAACTAGTTGAAGTAAAACACCCACTTGTAAAACACAAACTAGGTGTGATGCGTGAAGCTGAGATTGATACAAAAAAATTCCGTGAACTGGCAACAGAAATTGGTAGCCTATTAACCTATGAAGCAACCTCTAATTTAGAAACTGAAAAAGTAACGATCAACAGTTGGAATGGCCCTGTAGAAATTGATCGAATTAAAGGTAAAAAAGTAACGGTTGTGCCAATTTTACGTGCTGGTTTAGGTATGATGGATGGTGTACTTGAACATGTACCAAGCGCACGTATCAGTGTAGTGGGAATCTACCGTAATGAAGAAACCCTTAAGCCAGTCCCTTATTTTCAAAAATTAGCCAGCGATTTAGAAGAACGTCTTGCAATTGTTGTCGATCCAATGCTTGCAACAGGCGGTTCTATGATTGCCACCCTCGATCTTTTAAAAGCAAAAGGTTGTAAACATATCAAAGTATTAGTATTGGTCGCTGCGCCAGAAGGAATTAAAGCTCTTGAGGCTGCGCACCCTGACATTGAACTCTACTGCGCTTCTATTGATAGCCATTTAAATGAACAAGGTTACATTATTCCGGGTCTTGGTGACGCGGGCGATAAAATTTTTGGGACAAAATAATCCCCAAAACAAGACGGCATTTAAGCCGTCTTTTTTCCGTGCGTGAAACACAAGAAAAACTGACCGCACTTTTAAGTTAATTCAAACAGAGAGTTGAAACTAAATGACAAACCAAACTTCTTCTTTTCCTTCGGAAAATCAAAGCAAATTAAAACAATCTTTCGTTGGCCTACAAATGCTCTTCGTCGCATTTGGTGCGCTTGTTCTTGTACCATTAATTACAGGCCTTGATTCCAATACGGCATTATTAACAGCAGGCGTTGGCACTCTACTTTTCCAATTTTGTACAGGCAAACAAGTGCCTATTTTCTTGGCATCATCTTTTGCCTTTATCGCGCCCATTCAATATGGTGTTCAAACTTGGGGTATTGCGACTACGATGGGCGGTTTAGCGTTTACTGGGCTTGTTTATTTCGCCTTGAGTACGTTAGTAAAATTACGGGGAGCAGAAGCACTACAACGTTTTTTCCCACCAGTGGTTGTTGGGCCAGTAATTATTATCATTGGCATGGGGCTTGCACCTATTGCGGTGGATATGTCCTTAGGCAAAAACAGTGCTTATGCGTATAACGATGCGGTATTAGTTTCAATGGTAACGCTTCTTACCACTTTATCTGTGGCAGTATTTGCCAAAGGATTGATGAAACTTATTCCAATAATGTTCGGTATTACCGCAGGCTATATTTTGTGTTTGTTTCTGGGTTTAATTAATTTCCAACCAGTGATTGATGCACCTTGGTTCAGTTTGCCAAAATTAACGACACCTGAATTTAACCTAGAAGCTATTCTTTATATGTTACCAATTGCTATTGCCCCTGCCGTAGAACACGTTGGTGGTATTATGGCGATTAGCTCTGTGACAGGTAAAGATTTTCTAAAAAAACCAGGATTACACCGCACTTTATTAGGCGATGGCGTCGCTACTGCTGCAGCTTCTTTAGTGGGCGGTCCGCCTAATACGACTTATGCGGAAGTTACTGGTGCTGTGATGCTAACACGCAACTTTAACCCCAATATTATGACTTGGGCTGCTGTTTGGGCTATTGCGATTTCATTCTGTGGAAAAGTAGGCGCATTCCTATCAACCATTCCAACGATTGTAATGGGTGGAATTATGATGCTTGTTTTCGGTTCAATCGCAGTCGTGGGCATTAGCACCTTAATTCGTGGCAAAGTTGATGTTACCGAAGCGCGTAATCTATGTATTATTTCTGTCGTAATGACATTTGGTATCGGCAATATGTTTGTAGATGTGGGTAACGTATCACTAAAAGGTATCAGCTTATGTGCGATTGTTGCTATCATCTTAAACCTTGTTTTACCGAAAGCAAAAAATGAAGTAGAATAATCCTCATTTCAAAGGGTTAAATTATCATTTAGCCCTTTCTTACTTAATCTGTACTACATAAACATTTGAATAAACAGCTTCCCTTACCCATTCATCAAATTGATGATGCCACATTAGAAAACTTTTACGGCGATAATAATCTTTTATTGCTTGATTCTTTACGCAAAAATTCATCTGATTTAAAACAACCGTTTTTCTACATTTGGGGAGATAAAGGCTCTGGTAAAACCCATTTACTTAGAGCATTCAGTAACGAATATTTAATCAATCAACGTACTGCTATTTATGTACCCCTTAGCAAATCTCAATATTTTTCTACCGCAGTTCTTGAAAATTTAGAACAGCAAGAATTGGTATGCTTAGATGATTTACAAAGCGTCATAGGAAATGATGAATGGGAATTAGCTATTTTTGATCTATTCAATCGAATTAAAGCAAGCGGAAAAACGCTGTTACTAATTAGTGCAGATAAATCTCCCTCCGCACTTTCTGTAAAATTACCTGATTTAAACTCTCGCTTGACTTGGGGGGAAATTTATCAATTAAATTCATTAACAGATGAACAAAAAGTCGAAGTACTACAGCATACAGCTTACCAACGAGGATTCCAATTATCTGACGAAACTGCAAATTTTTTAATTACACGACTAGCACGAGATATGCATACTTTATTTGAAGCACTTGATCTACTAGATAAAGCATCATTGCAAGCACAACGAAATCTCACAATTCCTTTTGTCAAAGAAATTTTAAACCTATAACAAAAAAGGCACTAATGTTGCCTTCTTAATCATCCACCTGATAATTTAACTTTAAACCCTTTTTGCTCTAATAATTGCTTGAGCAAATCTCGTTTTTCCCCTTGAATTTCAATAATACCATTTTTAACTGATCCGCCACATCCACAACGTTTCTTTAATTCTACAGCTAATTTTTTCAAATCCTCGTCAGATAAATCTAAACCAGTTATAACCGATACGCCCGCACCTTTCCTACCACTTGTTTGTTTTTGGATACGTACAACACCGTCTCCTTTTGGGCGAACTACAGAAGCCTTTTCCTCTTTAATTCGCCCCACATCTGTAGAATACACTAAAACAGAATCTGACATTTATGATTACCCAATAGATACATTAATAGAACGGAGAACCTCCGCAGGATTATCCGCTTGAGTTATAGGGCGTCCAATAACTAAATAATCTGAACCTGCACGAATTGCTGCAGTAGGCGTCATCACACGTCGTTGATCACCAAAATCAGTTCCTATTGGACGAATCCCCGGTGTAACTAATTTAAACTCTTTACCACAAGTATTACGTAAAATTTCAACTTCTTGAGGGGAACAGACTACACCATCTAAACCCGCCCGTTGGGTTAAATGAGCTAAGCGTAAAACTTGTTCCATTGGTGATGCATTAATCCCAATTTGTAATAAATCCAAATCTTCCATACTGGTTAATACCGTCACGGCAATAAGCAATGGTGCATCTTTCCCATAAGGTTCAAGAATTTTCTTCGCCTCTTCCATCATACGCAAGCCACCACTTGCGTGTAAATCCACCATCCATACGCCTAAATCAGCAGCAGAACGAACTGCTCTTGCTACCGTATTTGGAATATCGTGATATTTAAGATCCAAAAAAACATCAAAGTTACGTTGATGTAATTGTTTTACAAAATTAATACCAAGTGTAGTAAACATTTCTTTACCCACTTTTAATCGACACAAACTTGGATCAATTTGATCAACTAAAGCAAGAGCCTCTGCTTCTTTCTCATAATCCAATGCCACAATAATTTTGCTTGTCATAATATTACCTCACTGAGTATCAATTAATTATGTTCTTGATTTGAAACCGGTTTAATACTTTCCCATTGACGGCAAGATGGGCAATTCCACAATAGCTTATGAATTTGATAACCACAATTTGTACAACGATAAGGCGATGTTTGCTTAATCCTTTCGCCAACCATTTTATGTAATAAAATTAAGCTTTCTTTTCCCCGCCCGTCTTCTGCATCATCAATTTGATACTGCATAAAACGATGGAAAATTAAAGTACTTGGATTTTTTGTAAGTTGTTGATAAAGCTTAGCTTGCGCAGCAGACTTACCATCTTTTTCTTCAATTAATTTGACTAGAGCTAGTTCTACTTCATCATTATTAATAATTTGACCTGCACGAATTAAAAATAACTCAAAATTATCTAACTGATTTAATTCTTCATAACAATGTTTTAAAGGTGACAAAATTTCACCCGTATAATCTGGATTTTGCTCCAAAACATTTTCTAAAATTTCTACTGCTTGTTGATATTGACCGTCAAGCATTGCTAAATTTGCAAGCAATAAAGAAGCGCGAACACAAGTCGGAGAAACCGACAAAGCCTTTTGTAAAACACTGCGTTTTTCAACCGCACTTTCAGGCTCTAAACTTTGTGAATATTCACAATAACATTGCGCAAGTTCAATATTATTCTCTTGTGGCTTTATTTTAGCGAGTTTTTCAGCAATATTGACTGCTTTTTTCCATTCTTTTGTTTTTTGATAAATCACTAAAAGTTGCTGTAAAGCATTTTCTGCAAATTCAGGTTCATCTACTAGTAAAATATAAAGATTCTCAGCACGGTCAAAAAAACCAACCACCATAAAATCTCGAGCAAGCTGTTGTTTTGCAAGTAATTTTTGTTCAAAAGTATAATTAGGACTAAGATCTAAAGCTTGATGAATACGCAATGCACGATCAACTTCGCCTCGAGAACGAAACAGATTACCAAGTGTAAGCTCGGCTTCAAATTGGGAGTGGCTTTCGATTTCATTTTCGATTTCTTGCTTTTGCAACATATCTAAAAACAAATCTACAGCTTTATCAGTTTGATTAGAAAGTAAAAAATTCACTCCCGTAACATAATCTCGGGAGAGTTTATTACTTATGTCATCTTGATCTTTCTTCGCACTACGCCGTCCCATATACCAGCCATAGGCAGCAGCAATAGGCAATAATAGAAAGAGTAATTCTATCATTAAGCGACCTTATCGCGCGTAGTCGTCAATTCATTGATTTGTAAAGTCTGACGTTTCACTTGACGAGCTAGTGCCATATTTTTTAATTTTAACTTAATATAGAAAAAAGCAGTAATTAGCCAACCAAGAATTAAACCTAACCCAAATAAAATAGCAACGAGGCTTGAAAGCTGAAACTGACTTTCTGCCACAATATAATTAAATGTAATAATCTGATCGTTATTCGCACCAATAGTAATTGCAACTAACACAATCGCAATAAAGATCACAATGCCTAAAATATATTTAATCATTTCATTTCCTTTAAAATATTTGTAACCCAAAATAAACTTTTTAATCAAAAATATTTTATATTAAATTTTAATCAATTAAGCCTGAACATCCACTCTAGCTTTTAATTCTTTACCCGCTTTAAAATATGGAACAGACTTAGCTGATAAGTTTACTGAATCGCCTGTTTTCGGATTTCTTCCCAAACGTGGTTGCCGATGATGTAAAGAAAAGCTACCAAAACCTCGAATTTCAACACGATCACCATTTTCAAGAGATTGAGAAATAAACTCTAAAATATCTTTTACCATATTTTCAATTTCTTTTGCAGGTAAAGTCGGCTGTTTTGCTAACAATTTTTCTATAAGTTCTGACTTAGTCATCGTCTATGCTTCCTTAATATTATTTAAATTAAGATCTATTGATAATAAATTACACAAATATATTAGCAATAACTCCTAACAAATAAGGCTGGACATCAGCCCAGCCTTATTACGTGAATTAATTATTCACCTTTAGCTGCTTTAAATGCTTCAGCCATTGCATTTGGAATAACAACATCTTCTTGTTTGTTATTTACGCTTGCAACTGCCGCAGCTTCTTCAGCTTGATCTTTTGCTTTCACTGATAAGTGAACAATACGAGATTTACGATCTACCCCAGTATATTTCGCTTCAACAACATCGCCAACAGCTACTTCATTTGTTAAATCAGCAGAACGGATATAACCTTCAACACCACCTGCTAATTCAACTTTAGCACCTTTAGCATCTGCTTCAACAATAGTTGCAGATACTACCGCACCTTTTTTGTTGATTGCGACGAAGTTATTGAATGGATCTTCTTCAAGTTGTTTAATACCTAAAGAGATACGTTCTTTTACTGCATCAACAGCTAATACAACAGCTGACACTTCGTCACCTTTTTTGTATTGACGAACAGCTTCTTCGCCTGAAATACTCCAAGAAATATCAGATAAGTGAACTAAACCATCGATACCACCTTCAAGACCGATGAAGATACCGAAATCAGTGATAGACTTGATTTTACCCGTTACTTTATCGCCTTTGTTGTGAGTATCAGCAAATTGAGTCCAAGGGTTAGCTTTACATTGTTTTAAGCCTAAAGAAATACGACGACGTTCTTCATCAATTTCTAATACCATTACTTCTACAGTATCGCCTAAGCTAACCACTTTAGATGGGTGGATATTTTTATTAGTCCAATCCATTTCAGAAACGTGAACTAAACCTTCAACGCCATCTAAGATTTCAACGAAACAGCCATAGTCAGTTAAGTTAGTTACTTTACCTGTTAATTTGCTGTTTACTGGATGATTTTCAGCAATTGCTGCCCATGGATCTTGACCTAATTGTTTTAAGCCTAAAGATACACGAGTACGATCTTTATCGAATTTTAATACTTTAACAGTTACTTCATCGCCAACATTTACGATTTCACTTGGGTGTTTAAC
The DNA here is from genome assembly GCF_049821985.1 of Haemophilus sp. HN_Hi10. Taxonomy (NCBI): domain Bacteria; kingdom Pseudomonadati; phylum Pseudomonadota; class Gammaproteobacteria; order Pasteurellales; family Pasteurellaceae; genus Haemophilus; species Haemophilus sp. HN_Hi10. The sequence continues at coordinate 1,531,383 of NZ_CP187495.1, forward strand.
ACGTTTCCAAGCCATATCTGTGATGTGTAATAAACCATCAACACCACCAAGATCAACGAATGCACCGTACTCAGTTAAGTTTTTAACGATACCTTTAACTTCTGAACCTTCAACAAGATTTTCTAATACTTGTTCACGTTCTTGGCTGTTTTCAGATTCAATTACTGCACGACGAGAAACAACAACGTTGTTACGTTTTTGATCTAATTTGATTACTTTGAATTCTAATTCTTTACCAAGTAAGTGATCTGCTTCACGCGCTGGACGAGTATCAACTAAAGAACCTGGTAAGAATGCACGAACACCGTTTAACTCAACTGTGAAGCCACCTTTCACTTTGCCGTTGATTAAACCGATAACGGTCGCTTTTTCTTCGTAAGCTTTTTCTAATTCAATCCAAGATTCGTGACGAACAGCTTTCTCACGAGAAAGTTTAGTTTCGCCGAAACCATCTTCAACTGCATCTAAAGCAACATTTACAGTATCGCCAACTTGGATTTCAAGTTCGCCTTGTGCATTTAAAAATTCAGCAACTGGAATTGCAGACTCAGATTTTAAACCTGCATCAACAAGCACAAAGCCTTTTTGGATAGCTACTACAGTACCGCCAACGATTGAACCTTGACGAGTTTCAAGGCCTTTTAATGATTCTTCAAAAAGTTGAGCAAAAGATTCTGACATATAAATAATCTTCTTAATTTAAGTTAATAACATCCACATTAAAATCCATAAAATGCGGGGTTGAGGATAAATGCTTATTCTTCCTTGAACAAACAGTTAAATCTAAACTAATACCTTTTCTTGAATATAAGCTAACGCCTTATCGATCACTTCATCGATACTCAAGCTTGTGCTATCCAATAATAAAGCATCATCTGCTGGTTTTAGCGGCGCAACTTCACGATTTCTATCACGAAAATCACGCTCTTTTATCTCGGCTAAAATCTGTGCAAAGTTACCATTTATTCCTTTATTTTGCAACTGTTTATAGCGTCTTTTTGCACGTTCTTCAGCACTTGCATCTAAAAATAATTTTACTTGTGCATTTGGGAATACAACTGTTCCCATATCTCTACCATCCGCAATTAATCCATCATTTTTCGCAAAATCTTGCTGAAGTTGTAATAAAGCTGACCGCACTTTTTGAAAAACTGCTACTTTTGACGCAGCATCTGCCACTTCTTGCGTGCGAATTAAACGGCTCACATCCATTCCTGCAAGCAAAATGTTTACCTCGCCATTTTGAGGAATAAATTGAATATCTAAATGACGTGCTAATTCTGCTAAATCTGTTTCATTTGTTAGATCAGTTTTACGTTGCAACGCTGCCAATGCAGTAACGCGATAAATCGCCCCACTATCCAACAGTGCATAGCCCAACTTTTCAGCCAACGCGTAACAAAGCGTCCCTTTCCCAGCACCACTAGGCCCATCAACAGTAATAATCATTCCCATACAAATTATCCTTTCATTATCAAAATTTTGCGCATTATAGAGACAATTTCCCCTCATTACCATCCTAGAGATTATTACTAGCTTTTCAAACTTGTTCTAAAGACTTTTCTACATTACAATAAAAAACGTAGCTATCAATACAAATAATCAAATAATGAGGACAAAGAAATGGCTGAAAATCGTTATGAACTAAATAAAAACTTAGCACAGATGCTCAAAGGTGGAGTTATCATGGATGTTCAAAACCCTGAGCAAGCTCGCATTGCAGAAGCTGCTGGTGCAGCTGCAGTGATGGCTTTGGAACGAATTCCTGCAGATATTCGTGCTGTTGGAGGTGTCTCTCGCATGAGCGATCCTAAGATGATCAAGGAAATCCAAGGAGCAGTTAGCATTCCAGTTATGGCAAAAGTTAGAATTGGACATTTCGTTGAAGCTCAGATTTTGGAAGCCATTGAAATTGACTATATCGATGAAAGTGAAGTGCTTTCTCCAGCTGACAACCGTTTCCATGTGGACAAGAAAGAATTCCAAGTACCTTTTGTATGTGGTGCCAAAGATTTGGGCGAGGCCTTGCGTCGTATCGCTGAAGGGGCTTCAATGATTCGTACAAAAGGAGAACCAGGAACAGGGGATATCGTCCAAGCTGTTCGCCATATGCGCATGATGAATCAAGAAATTCGGCGCATTCAAAATTTACGTGAGGACGAACTCTATGTTGCGGCCAAAGATTTACAAGTTCCTGTAGAATTGGTTCAATACGTCCATAACCATGGGAAATTGCCAGTTGTCAACTTCGCAGCTGGAGGAATTGCAACTCCAGCAGATGCAGCCTTGATGATGCAACTTGGCGCAGAGGGTGTCTTTGTTGGTTCAGGTATTTTTAAGTCAGGAGATCCTATAAAACGTGCGAGCGCTATTGTCAAAGCTGTAACTAACTATCAAAATCCACAAATCCTAGCACAAATCTCCGAAGATTTAGGTGAAGCCATGGTTGGTATCAATGAAAATGAAATCCAAATTCTCATGGCTGAGCGAGGAAAATAAATGAAAATCGGAATATTAGCTCTACAAGGTGCCTTTGCGGAACATGCACGAATGCTAGAAAAATTAGGAATTGAAAGTGTCGAACTGAGAAATTTAAAAAATTTTCAACAATATTACAGTGATTTATCAGGTTTGATTCTGCCTGGCGGTGAGTCAACCGCCATAGGAAAACTTTTAAGAGAGCTGCATATGCTGGAACCGATGAAACAAGCTATCTCTTCTGGCTTTCCTGTCTTTGGAACTTGTGCTGGTTTGATTCTGTTGGCTAAAGAGATTACTTCTCAGAAAGAGAGTCATTTTGGAACGATGGACATTGTAGTTGAGAGGAATGCCTATGGACGCCAATTAGGAAGTTTCTATACAGAAGCAGATTGCAAAGGGGTTGGTAAAATTCCTATGACTTTTATCAGAGGACCTGTTATCAGTAGTGTTGGTAAAAAAGTCAATATTCTTGCAACGGTAAATAATAAAATCGTTGCAGCTCAAGAAAAGAATATGCTGGTAACATCATTTCATCCTGAATTAACAAATAACATGAGTTTGCATAAGTACTTTATTGATATATGTAAAGTAACAAGTTGAGAAAATATTTTCTCAATTTGTTACTTGGATAGTATTGAAATTATCTCTGCCACTCTACACCTTTCTCCAAGTCTCGGCTAGTTTCTCCTTGTTTTGATTATTACCACTATCCTTGGCTTATTCGGTACGTATATTTTTATATAATATGTATTCGATTCTGTGAATCTTTTATCTATCCATCTAATCAATATTTCATTTTATTCTATTAATTATCGGATAAATAAAAATTAGTAATAAAAATGTAAAAAATGAAAAAAAAATGTTAAATTTTATGAGATATTGATCACATTTTCTTAAAATAGGTATATGATTTTTTTATATAAATCCATAAAATCATCACATCTTTTACTCTAACTTTGAGGATATTTTATGCTGTCTTTTATTCTAAGTATTTTTCCTATCGTTTTACTGATTTATCTTATGGTAAAAAGAAACGCGCTACCTTCTTATGTTGCCTTACCTTGGATTGCGACATTAGTTATGGGCGTTCATCTTTTACACTTTAATACAGATATTGTTACTATTAGTGCAAATGTTGTTTCTGCAATTGTTGCGGTACAAACTCCTATTACAGTAATTTTTGGTGCGATTCTCTTTAACCGTTTCTCTGAAATTTCAGGCGCAACAAATATTATGCGAAAATGGCTAGGAAATATTAATCCAAATCCTGTTGCACAATTAATGATTATTGGTTGGGCATTTGCCTTTATGATCGAAGGGGCAAGTGGTTTTGGTACACCAGCAGCAATTGCTGCACCTATTTTAGTGGGATTAGGTTTTCATCCATTAAAAGTGGCGATGTTGGCACTGATTATGAACTCAGTTCCCGTATCCTTTGGTGCGGTAGGTACACCAACTTGGTTTGGTTTTGGTGCTTTAAAATTATCAGAAAATATGATTTTAGAAATTGGGTCTATTACAGCATTTATACACTCCGTTGCTGCACTTCTTATCCCATTATTAGCACTTCGTATCTTAGTAAGTTGGGATGATATTCGTAAAAACATCGTATTTATCTATATTAGCGTACTGGGTTGCGTAGTACCTTATTTCTTGATTGCTCAAGTCAATTACGAATTTCCATCACTCGTTGGGGGTGCAATCGGCTTATTTATTTCTGTATGGGCTGCTAATCGCAATATTGGTTTAGCAAAAGTAACAAATAACCTTGATAATAATGCGGTAAGTACGGGAGAAGTAGTTAAAGCATTATTCCCTACAGGTTTACTTATTGCATTTTTAATTGTAACTCGTATTCATCAATTACCATTCAAAGCAATGATGAATGACGCAACTATTTGGTTCTCAACCACATTAGGTTCGTTAGGATTATTTGAAATTAGTAAAGGTTTAATCTTTAGCTTAAAAAATATTTTTGGCTCAAATGTTTCATCAAGCTATAAACTTCTTTATGTACCTGCATTGATTCCATTTGTCATTACAGTACTAATTGCGATTCCTTTCTTTAAAATTTCCAGTTCAAATGTTAAACAGATTTTTGTATCAAGTTTACAACAATCTAAAAATCCATTTATTGCCTTAATTGGTGCCTTAGTGATGGTAAACCTAATGTTAGTGGGTGGCGAACATTCTATGGTAAAAATTATAGGTAGAACTTTTGCTGAAATTTCTGGTAGTAACTGGACTATTTTCTCCTCTTTCTTAGGTGCGATTGGATCGTTTTTCTCGGGTTCAAATACCGTATCCAACCTAACATTTGGTAGTGTTCAACTTTCTACCGCAGAAACCACAGGCATTTCTGTCGCACTTGTTCTTGCTTTACAATCTGTCGGTGGGGCAATGGGGAATATGGTATGTATCAATAACATTGTAGCGGTAAGTTCTGTGTTAAATATTTCAAACCAAGAAGGCACAATTATTAAGAAAACCATTATACCTATGATCATTTACGGTATCATTGCCGCACTTGGTGCACTGTTCTTAGTACCTTTATTTTATAATCTATAAAATTTACGCCAAAAATGACCGCACTTTTGCGGTCATTTCCTATTTTTCTCTTTTATATTTCTACTATCAAAAATGACCTTTAACCCATTAAAGTGCGGTTGATTTAGCGAATGAATTTGCCCATTTAGCAAAAACCAAACTTTCTTTTTCTTTATCTTCTCAACATATTTCCTCTCTAAAAATTAATTTTTTTCATTATTTTTAGGTATTTTCATTAAATCATTCCTTGAAATCCCTCTTATAAAATGGATAATCGTAATCCTTCTCAAAAATAAATAGGAACGATAATGAAGAAAGCTATAAAATTAAATTTAATTACACTTGGCCTAATTAATACGATCGGTATAACGATTACACAAGCTCAAGCCGAAGAAACATTAGGACAAATTGATGTCGTAGAAAAAGTGATATCAAACGATAAAAAACCTTTCACTGAAGCCAAAGCCAAAAGTACGCGTGAAAATGTCTTTAAGGAAACCCAAACCATTGACCAAGTCATTCGGAGCATTCCTGGGGCATTTACTCAACAAGATAAAGGCTCGGGTGTGGTTTCTGTAAATATTCGTGGCGAAAATGGATTAGGTCGTGTCAATACGATGGTTGATGGTGTAACCCAAACCTTCTATTCTACAGCCTTAGACTCTGGTCAATCAGGCGGAAGTTCTCAATTTGGTGCGGCAATCGATCCTAATTTTATTGCAGGTGTAGATGTTAATAAAAGTAACTTTTCGGGAGCAAGCGGTATAAATGCGTTAGCAGGCAGTGCTAATTTTAGAACATTAAGCGTTAATGATGTGATTACTGATGACAAACCATTCGGCATTATTCTGAAAGGAATGACAGGGAGCAATGCCACTAAATCCAATTTTATGACGACGGCTGCAGGCAGAAAATGGCTTGATAACGGTGGCTATGTAGGCGTGGTGTATGGTTATAGCCAACGTGAAGTTTCACAAGATTATCGTATTGGTGGCGGAGAACGATTAGCATCATTAGGGCAAGATATTCTTGCTAAAGAAAAAGAAGCCTATTTCCGCAATGCAGGTTATGTTTTAAACCAAGCTGGACAGTGGACTCCTGATTTATCTAAAGCCCATTGGTCTTGTAACCTAAGTAAGCCTGAATATTTAGGAAGTCAAGATCCTATTGTCACAAAAAATGAACTTACACAAGAAACAGAGACACGCTACACTGATGCGAATTGTAATGTACACATAAACTCAAACAACTATGGAAATGTTTACAAAGATGAAACAAGAAAGAAAATTTTAGAACAACTTATTAAAGAGAACAAAGATCCATCAAAAATTAAAGAATTACAAGAAGGTGCTGATGGAATTAAAAAAACTGATGAAAGCTTTGAACGCAATAAAGAGCAATATAGTGTTGCACCTATTGAACCAGGCAGTTTGCAATCACGCTCGCGTAGCCATTTATTAAAATTTGAATATGGTGATGATCACCATACGCTAGGGGCACAAATACGTACCCTTGATAATAAAATTGGTTCTCGCAAAATTGAAAACCGTAATTACCAAGCCAATTATAACTTCAATAATAACAGCTATCTTGATCTTAATTTAATGGCTGCACATAACATTGGCAAAACTATTTATCCTAAAGGCGGTTTTTTTGCTGGCTGGCAAGTGGCAGATAAACTTATCACAAAAAATGTAGCGAATATTGTTGATATTAACAACAGCCATACTTTCTTACTGCCAAAAGAAATTGATTTAAAAACCACATTAGGGTTTAACTATTTTACCAATGAATACAGTAAAAACCGTTTTCCAGAAGAATTAAGTTTGTTTTATAACGATGCTTCACATGATCAAGGCTTATATTCACACAGTCAAAGAGGGCGATATTCTGGCACAAAAAGTTTATTACCACAACGTTCAGTAATCTTACAACCTTCTGGCAAGCAAAAATTTAAAACAGTGTATTTTGATACCGCACTTTCTAAAGGTATTTATCATTTAAATTACAGCGTGAATTTTACCCATTATGCCTTTAATGGTGAATATGTCGGGTATGAAAGTACGCAAACACAAATTAATGAACCTATTTTGCATAAATCAGGTCATAAAAAGGCATTCAATCATTCTGCCACATTAAGTGCAGAACTGAGTGATTATTTTATGCCATTTTTTACTTATTCACGCACTCACAGAATGCCGAATATTCAAGAGATGTTTTTCTCTCAAGTGTCTAATGCAGGGGTAAACACAGCATTAAAACCTGAACAATCTGACACCTATCAACTAGGCTTTAATACTTATAAAAAAGGTCTATTCACTCAAGACGATGTATTAGGCGTCAAATTAGTGGGCTATCGTAGTTTTATTAAAAACTATATCCATAATGTTTACGGTGTTTGGTGGAGAGATGGCGTACCTACGTGGGCAGACAGTAATGGTTTTCGCTTTACTATCGCACATCAAAATTATAAGCCTATTGTGAAAAAGAGCGGTGCTGAGTTAGAAATTAACTATGACATGGGACGTTTTTTTGCGAATGTCTCTTATGCATATCAACGTACTAATCAGCCAACCAATTATGCCGATGCCAGCCCACGTCCGAATAATGCTTCACAAGAAGACATTTTGAAACAAGGTTATGGCTTATCTCGTGTTTCAATGCTACCAAAAGACTACGGCAGATTAGAGCTTGGCACACGTTGGTTTGATCAAAAATTAACCTTAGGTCTGGCAGCTCGTTATTATGGAAAAAGTAAACGTGCGACAATTGAAGAAGAATATATCAATGGATCTCACTATGAACAAAAGACTTCAGGTTCTCGTACTTACTATGCCGTGAAAAAAACGGAAGAGATTAAAAAACAACCGATTATTTTAGATTTACACGTCAGCTATGAACCAATCAAAGATTTGATTATTAAAGCGGAAGTACAAAATCTATTAGATAAACGTTATGTTGATCCGTTAGATGCTGGAAATGATGCGGCTTCGCAAAGATATTATTCAAGCTTAAATGATTCAATTTGTAGTAAAAAAAATAATGCTTGTGAAGATGGAGGAAAAGATAAATCTGTACTTTATAACTTTGCACGTGGAAGAACTTATATTCTGAGTTTAAACTATAAATTCTAATAGGTTCATATAAAAAGGCATAGCTAATAGCTATGCCTTTTCAATAATGTTTATGAAATTTGTGATCTTATGAAAAGATTATGGCTACAGTCTATCTATCATCTCTAACACTAATGCGGAAGACTGCTTCGCCGCCAATGGTAAAAACTCTTCAAAAGACATACTTGCTTTGCCATCGCCGCCATCAGAAATAGCACGAACCACCACAAAAGGCACATTAAACGCATAGCAAACTTGTGCAATCGCTGTGGCTTCCATTTCAACCCCCGTCACATTCGGGAAATCTGCTTTTATTTGTGTAATTTTGTCTTCGCTATTAATAAAACTATCGCCAGAGCAAATTAAACCACGTTTTACCGATTGCCCTTGCTTTTCTGCAATTTCTTGAGCGAGATCTGCCAATTTTTTATCCGATAAAAATGCAGCAGGATTAGCAGGTAACTGCCCTTTTTCATAGCCAAAAGCGGTCACATCTGCATCGTGGTAGCGTGTTTCATCAGAAATTACAAGATCCCCGACTTTCAAGCCTTTTGCTACCCCACCTGCAGAACCAGTATTGATCACACAATCTGGCTTGGCTAATTGCAATAACGCCGTCGTGCCAATGGCAGCTGCCACTTTGCCAATGCCTGATTGTAATAATACAACATCTTTACCATTAATTTTGCCTTCAAAAATGACCGCACTTGCTACTCGAGTTTCCGTTCTATCAGCCATTAAATTTTTTAAAATTTCGACTTCTTGTGCCATTGCACCAACAATTCCTATTTTCATTGTTTTTGTTCCTGTTCTATTTTATTTACCAAAAAATCTAACACTGCTACGCTATAATCATCGTTATAAAGCGTACTCGCAGTGAGTACATATCTTCCACCAATGACAACGTAAGGATAGGTAAAAACACCATATTCTTCCGTCAATTCAATCGCATTTTGGATCTGTTCTTTTACGCTTTGTGAATTTTCAGTTTGAATAAATAACTGTTTATCTAGCCCTTGTTCTTCCGCCCATTGTTGAATTTTATTTGTCGCAGACAATTCTGTATAACGGGATTTTTCTGAAGTTTCAAATAACAAAACATTGGATAATTCGCTCGCACTTAATGCTTGCAAAGTATAAAAAATACGTGCGCTAAACTGGCTATCGGCAGTTGCAATAGGATATTCTTCCAACGCAACTTTATATGTGCGTATTTGGCTATAAAGTTCTAAAATATCCTGCGCTGAAGAACACACTCGACAATCATAATCAAAAAAGAATTGAATGCGGATTTTTTTATCGGTTCGAGACGCTTGTTCAATAGGTTCTTTATAAGAAAAATAATCCCGTCCATCTTCAAAATAAATTGTGTCCCTTGATGGCAAGTGCGGAGAATTTTGCACTGAAAATTCTTTCTGATTGACTTCTGCTAAAACAAACGACGATAAAAAAAGCAAACAAAATGCCAATATTCCCTTTAATTTCATTCTATCACTCATCTATCGGCTCAATATAATCTACCAATAATTGTAGGCTACGATTGCCACGAAATTCGTTAATATCTAATTTATAGGCTAAACGAGCCTGTTTAATTGAAAGATCAGGATACAATCTTGTATCAATATTAAACGCAATGGCATCTAATAAAACCCCGCCCTGTTTCGGTTCTAGCAACATTTTTAGATGATTTTTATTTTGCCCAATTGCACGCTGGTCTAAAATTTTAAATTCGCCATCAAAGCAAGGCTCAGGAAACCCTTGCCCCCAAGTGCCTACCGATTTTATCAGCTCTGCCGTTTCAAGATTAAATTCATTTGAATTCAGTTCGCCATCTGTCCAAATTACGCCTTGCAGATGTTCTTCATCAAACCAATCGGCAACGGTTTGATTAAAAATATGTTGGAAATCGTCAAAATGTTCTTCGCGAATACTCAAGCCTGCCGCCATTGCGTGTCCACCAAATTTTAAAATCATATTAGGATGTTGCGAATGAATACGCTCCAGAACATCACGCATATGTAACCCCTCAATAGAACGAGCAGAACCTTTCAAAATTCCCTCACTATCTTGTGCAAAGGCAATCACTGGACGATGATATTGATCCTTAATCCTTGATGACACAATGCCTAATACGCCTTGATGCCAATCTGGTTGATAAAGTGTAATCCCCGAAGGTAACTCTTTAAAAAGTGCGGTAAGATTTTGACAAATTTTTATTGCCTCAAGCTTCATACCCGCTTCAATTTCTTTACGAGTTTGATTGAGCTGATCGAGATCTAAAGCTAATTCTCTGGCTTTTGACATTTCGTTCGCCAGCAAAAGTTCTACACCAATCGACATATTATCTAAACGCCCTGCTGCATTTAAACGCGGTCCGATACAAAAACCGAGATCACTTGAAGTAAACTGCTCTACATTACGGTTAGCCACTTCAGCCAACGCAATAATACCAAGACGGCAGTGTCTAGCACGGATACGCATTAAACCTTGATAAGCAAGGATACGATTATTTTGATCTAAAGGCACAACATCAGCGATGGTGCCAAGTGCCACCAGATCGAGCAAATCAGTAAAATTAGGTTGTGTTTCTGCCGTAAAAATACCGAGTTCACGAAATTTTGCTCGTACGGCTAACATCAAATAAAATGCCACACCAACACCAGCTAAAGATTTTGAAGGGAAATGACACTGAGTTAAATTAGGATTAACAATCGCATCGGCTGGCGGCAAAGTTTCGGGGGGTAAATGATGATCCGTGACTAAAACTCGAATGCCTTTGTCTTTCAAAAATGCCACACCGTCAAAAGACGAAACGCCGTTATCCACCGTCATTAAAAGCTGAACGCCCTTTTCAATTGCCATTTCAGCCACGGGAATACTCAAGCCATAACCCTGTTCAAATCGATTTGGCACAAGGTAATCCACATCAGAAAAGCCAAGTTGTCTTAAAGCCAGCACACTCAATGCTGTGCTGGTTGCACCATCAGCATCAAAATCCCCAACAATCACAATTTTTTGCTGTTGTTGATAGGCTTCCACTAATAAATTTACAGCTTGATCAATGCCATATAATTGATTTGGATTAAGCATTGATTTCAAAGTGCGGTCTAATTCTTTGGTGTTTTGAATACGACGAGCGCGATAAAGGCGATCTAATAACGGATGGGTTGAAACAGAATTTCCAACTGGAATTTCACGGCGTTTGATAAGTTTTTTCACTGGATATTAATTCATACCTAAAAGCAAAAAGCTGTTGAAATCAACAGCTCTTTTATCTATACTTTTTCCTGTCGGTCAGGGCTTTTAACCCTGAATGCTGACAGGGGTTAAAAGCCCTGCTGACCATTAGTCTAACTATTGTGTCAGCTAAGGATTTTAATGATGCCTAAATTATGTATTTATATCATAATTTTTGTGTTGTTAATGCTTTTAAGCTCCCCAGCATATTAAGCATTACCGACTATTAAAACACAAGGGGTAGGCAACTGCCCCTTGCTCTTTATTATAAAATTATTGTGCCGTTTCTTCAAGAGCTCTTAATAAATCAGCTGGTTTTAAATAACCGCCAATAACTTCTCCCGTTGAAGTCACAATACTTGGTGTTCCTCGTACACCAAATTGAATACCTAATTCATAATGTTTTTTCACGATATTTGGCGTTTTAACTTCTTTTGGTAGATTACCGTTTTCAGCTTCGTTTAAAGCAAAAACGGGATCTTTCGCCGTCCAAATCGCTTCCATTTGTTTCGCCGTTTGATTATTCATACCTGCGCGAGGGAAAGCTAAATAACGTACAGTAATACCAAGATCGTTATATTCTTTTAATTGCTGATGTAACAAATGGCAATAATGGCAGGTAATATCCATAAATACTGTTACTACGTGTTTTTCATTTTTCGCAGGATAAACAATCATCTCGTTTTTGTAAGAATTAAGTTTATCTACTAAAATTTTACCTGCGACATCAACAGGGCCATTATTTGTGAGTTCATAAAGTTTACCTTCAAAAAGATATTTTCCATCTTCGCTCACATAGAGTATACCTTGATCCGTGACAGCCGTTTTAATGCCTGAAATCGGCGAAGATTTAATAACAATATTTGATATATTAAAAGACTGTAATTTGCGTTTAATTGCCGCATCATCTGCCATTGCATTAGCCGCAGCCACGCACAAAAGTGCGGTAAAAATTTTCTTCATTTTTTGTTCCTAAATTAGCTTGAGTGAGAAAGCCTGAAATTATAGAGAGATTGCTAATTTCTGCAAGGTCAAACTATCCAAAAATCAGAAAATAGCATATAATTCCACACTTTATCACACAGTGAATTTATTATGTTTGAAATCAATCCTGTAAAAAATAAAATCATCGATTTATCTGACCGCACTTCGGTGCTTCGGGGGTATCTTTGACTTTGATGCCAAAGTTGAGCGTTTAGAAGAAGTCAATGCCGAACTAGAACAGCCAGATGTTTGGAATGATCCAGATAAAGCTCAAACGCTTGGTAAAGAACGGGTTTCTTTAGAACAAGTTGTAAATACCATCAAAAAGTTAGAACAAGGTTTAGAAGATGTCGATGGGTTGTTAGAACTCGCTATTGAAGCAGAAGACGAAGACACTTTCAATGAAGCAGTTGCTGAATTAGATGAACTCGAACAACAACTCGAAAAATTAGAGTTCCGTCGAATGTTTAGTGGCGAACATGATGCTTGCGATTGCTATGTGGATTTACAAGCTGGTTCTGGCGGTACGGAAGCTCAAGATTGGACAGAAATGTTGCTCCGTATGTATCTTCGTTGGGCTGAAAGCAAAGGTTTTAAAACAGAACTGATGGAAGTATCTGACGGTGATGTAGCTGGATTGAAATCGGCAACCATTAAAGTGAGCGGAGAATATGCCTTTGGTTGGTTACGAACAGAAACGGGCATTCATCGTTTAGTGCGTAAAAGTCCATTTGATTCCAATAACCGTCGTCACACATCATTCAGTGCAGCATTTGTCTATCCTGAAATTGATGACGATATTGATATTGAAATCAATCCAGCTGATTTACGTATTGATGTTTATCGTGCATCAGGGGCAGGTGGTCAGCACGTAAACAAAACTGAAAGTGCGGTGCGAATTACCCATATACCAAGTGGTATTGTAGTGCAATGTCAAAACGACCGTTCACAGCACAAGAACAAAGATCAAGCGATGAAACAATTAAAAGCGAAATTGTATGAGCTTGAATTACAAAAGAAAAATGCGGATAAGCAAGCAATGGAAGATAATAAATCCGACATTGGTTGGGGAAGCCAAATTCGCTCTTACGTATTAGACGATTCACGTATTAAAGATTTACGTACTGGCGTGGAAAACCGTAATACGCAAGCCGTATTAGACGGGGATTTAGATCGATTTATTGAAGCGAGTTTAAAAGCTGGCTTGTAAAAATTTCTTGCCTTCCCCTGTTTACGGGGGAAGGTGGCGCGAAGCGACGGAAGGGGGCTTTCGATAATATATTTCCTTTAGTCTTCAACAGCTCCTAAAGTAAACAAAGAAAATAAAAATTTCTTATTAATTTATAAAACAAGGTAAACAATATGTCAGAACAAGAAGTTAAAGAATTAGATCTCAATGGCGAAATGCTCGTTCGTCGTGAAAAATTAGCCGCATTACGTGCAAAAGGTAATGCCTTTCCAAACAAGTTTCGTCGTGATGCGCTCGCACAAGATTTGCACAATCAATATGATGCAGAAGATGGGGAAATCTTAAAAGAGAAAGGCATTGAAGTACAAGTTGCTGGTCGTATTATGACTCGCCGTGCAATGGGTAAAGCAACGTTTATCACTATTCAAGATATGAGCGGTAAAATCCAGCTTTATGTTGCACGCGATAATTTGCCTGAAGGTGTTTATAAAGATGACGTTGGTACTTGGGATTTAGGCGACATCGTTGGCGTTAAAGGCACTTTATTTAAAACAAAAACCGATGAACTCACTGTAAAAACCACTGAAGTTCAACTTTTAACTAAAGCACTTCGCCCATTACCAGATAAATTCCACGGTTTAACCGACCAAGAAGTTCGTTATCGCCAACGTTATTTAGATTTAATTTCTAACGAAGAATCTCGCCGCACTTTTATTATTCGTTCTAAAGTTGTCGCGGGTATTCGTGAATATTTCATTTCTAAAGGCTTTATGGAAGTGGAAACGCCAATGTTACAAGTTATTCCAGGCGGTGCATCTGCGCGTCCTTTCGTAACCCATCACAATGCATTAGATGTGGATATGTATTTACGTATCGCACCTGAACTTTATTTAAAACGCTTAGTAGTGGGTGGCTTTGAACGAGTATTTGAATTAAACCGTAACTTCCGTAATGAAGGGGTTTCTGTTCGTCATAATCCAGAATTTACTATGCTTGAATATTATCAAGCCTATGCGGATTACCATGATTTAATGGATAACACCGAAGAACTTCTGCGTAAATTAGCGATTGATATTCTTGGTACTACTATTGTGAAATACGGCGAATACGAATTTGATTTTGGTAAACCATTTGAACGTATTACATTACACGATGCAACCATTAAATACGGAGCAGACAAAGGTATCGTAAAAGAAGATTTATATGACTTTGATCGTGCAAAAGCCACGGCGGAACGCTTAGGTATTGAGGTGCAAAAATCTTGGGGTTTAGGCAGCATTGTCAATGCAATTTTTGAAGAAGTGGCTGAACATCACTTAATTCAACCAACCTTCTTAATGGCTCATCCTGCGGAAATTTCTCCACTTGCACGTCGTAATGATGAAAATCCAGATGTAACAGATCGTTTTGAGCTCTTTATCGGTGGTCGTGAAATCGGTAATGGTTTCTCAGAATTAAATGACGCAGAAGATCAAAATGAACGTTTTGATGCACAAGTGGCTGCAAAAGAAGCTGGCGATGATGAAGCGATGTTTAAAGATGAAGACTTTGTTGTTGCATTAGAGCACGGCTTACCACCAACAGCTGGGGAAGGTTTAGGTATCGACCGCCTAGCAATGCTTTATGCAAATGCACCATCAATTCGTGATGTGATCTTATTCCCTGCAATGCGTCAGAAATAATAAAGATACAAACAAAAGCCACCATTTGGTGGCTTTTTTATTTTAATAAAAAGAGAATTTTATATTCCCTTCTTATTGTTTAACGATTAACCATTAATAAATTTTTCGCCTAATTCAATATCTGCACGTAAAGTTGGCAACATATTTTCTAAAGCTTGTTGTTCAAAATTGCTTAATGGGCCAATTGGTAAAATTTCTTCTACACCCTCTTTGCCTAAACGAACGGGTTGAGAGAAGAAACGAGCATATTTGCCATCGCCTTCAACATAAGTACATTCAACCACTGTCTCGCCACTTAATCCTTTCACTAAAGAACGAGCAAAACGTGCCGCAGCTTGCGCCATTGAAAGCGTTGCAGAACCGCCACCTGCTTTTGCATTGACCACTTCTGTACCTGCATTTTGGATACGTTTTGTTAATGGTTCGATTTCTTCTTCGTTCCATTTTGCATATTGAACTTGAGAAAGTAATGGAAGAATAGTCACACCTGAGTGACCACCAATAACAGGAACGCTCGTACGAGAAACATTTAAACCTTTTAATTCAGCCACAAAAGTTTCAGAACGTAACACGTCTAAAGTTGTCACACCAAATAATTTACGTTTGTCGTAAACACCTGCTTTTTTCAACACTTCAGCCGCAATCGCAACAGTAGTATTTACTGGGTTAGTGATGATACCAACACAAGCTTTTGGGCAAGTAATCGCGACTTTCTCAATTAAACCACGCACGATACCTGCATTAATATTGAATAAATCTGAACGATCCATACCAGGTTTACGCGCAACACCAGCAGAAATTAATACAACATCCGCACCTTCAAGTGCTGGTGTTGGATCTTCACCAGAAAAACCTTTCACATTCACTGCCGTTGGAATATGGCTAACATCCACTGCAACACCTGGTGTTACTGGGGCAATATCATACAATGCTAAGTCGGTGCCTGCTGGCAACTGAAGTTTTAGTAATAACGCTAATGCTTGACCAATACCACCTGCGGCACCTAATACAGCAACTTTCATAAATACTCCTTATGTGTTAGTTAATTTAAAACAGCCTGATTTTAAAATGTTCATCTTACAATTACAAATAGAGAAATATCATTCTATGATCTAGTTCACATTTCTGAGATAAATATTTTCTTCTCTTTATTCTTATTCATATTTCAGTTGATGAAAGTGAATTTTTATGCAATTCTTATGCAAATTTTGACTATTAAAAAATAAAGATGACTGACAATTTAACTCGTGCTTTTAAAGAATTACTCAATCAAGAACGCTTTGGTTCTCAAAATGAAATTGTCGATGCCTTAAAAAAACAAGGCTTTACTGGTATTAATCAATCAAAAATATCGAGAATGCTCAGCAAATTTGGTGCGGTTCGCACTCGTAATACCAAAATGGAAATGGTCTATTGCTTACCAAATGAATTAAGTGTTCCCAATACCAGTAGTCCATTAAAAAATCTTGTCTTAGATGTTGATCACAATTCGATGTTAATCGTAATAAAAACGACGCCCGGTGCTGCTCAATTAATTGCACGATTACTTGATTCCATTGGAAAATCGGAAGGCATTTTAGGCACTATCGCAGGCGATGATACTATTTTTGTCACGCCCACAAGCGATAAACCTATCGACGAATTATTGCAAAATATCCAACGCTTATTTGAAAACGCATTGTAATGAATATTCTATTAACAGGAGGAACAGGACTTATCGGCAAAGCACTTGTCGAACAACTCTGCTTACGCAATGAACAAGTGACGATCTTAACGCGCTCAAGTTCGCCGCACACTTTCTCAAAGCAAAAAAACATCAAATTTATTACCGCACTTTCAGAACTCGATTTACAAGAACAGTTTGATGCCATCATCAATCTTGCTGGCGAACCAATTTTTCATAAAGTTTGGTCGAAAAATCAGAAATCTATTTTACGAGAAAGTCGTTTAAGCCTTACCACTCAACTGGTTGAATTCATCAATCAGTATCAGCAATACCCAATTTTTATATCAGGTTCAGCGACTGGAATTTACGGCGATCAAGACGAACAAACAATTACTGAAACAAGCAAAACAGCAAAAACCTTTACCGCACAATTATGCCAAGATTGGGAAAATATCGCGCGACAAGCTAATGCGAGAGTTTGTTTGATTAGAACAGGAATAGTCTTTTCTAAGAAAGGAGGCGCGCTTGCAAAAATGTTGCCTTTATACAAATGGGGACTTGGCGGTAATCTGGGCAAGGGAGAGCAATATTTCCCTTGGATTGCTTTAGAAGATATTGTAAACGGCATTTTATTTTTACTCGATCATTCAGAATGTAGAGGGGCATTTAACTTCTCAGCCCCGAATCCCATAAAACAGCATAAATTTAACCGCACTTTGGCTGGAATATTAAAACGTCCTGCCTTTGCAACCATTCCCAAATGGATATTACATTTCATGCTTGGCGAACGAGCGAATCTATTACTAGAAAGCCAAAATGTTGTGCCTGAAAAATTACTCAACGCTGGATTCCAATTTCAATATTCTGATTGCGAAAACTATCTAGAAGAAATCCTAAAAAACAAATAAAAAAATCACCGCACTTTTTTAATGCGGTGATTTTTATCGGACTAAATATCTCGCCTTATCGCAATTTATTGTTCATTATAAATTTCAAGATTGGATGCTTGTTTTTCACGTTTTTTCTTTGCACTATCATTGCGTTGAGTTGCGATTTTATTAAGATATTCAGGGCTAATATCGCCTGTAATATATTCGCCTGTGAAAACAGAACAATCAAAACCTTGAATGGCTGGGTTTTCCAATTGAACAGATTCAGTAAGTGCGGTCAGATCTTGGAAAATTAATTTATCTACGCCGATCAAATGTGCAATTTCCTCAACATTTCGACCGTAAGCGATCAGTTCATCACAACTCGGCATATCAATACCATATACATTCGGATAACGAATTTCAGGAGCAGCAGAGGCAAAGTAAATTTTCTTCGCACCAGCTGAGCGAGCCATTTCAACAATTTGCTCAGAGGTTGTGCCACGAACGATAGAATCGTCCACCAATAACACATTTTTATCTTTAAATTCAGCTTTAATGGTATTCAATTTGCGACGAACAGAACTAATACGCTGTGCTTGTCCTGGCATAATAAAGGTACGACCAACATAGCGATTTTTCACAAATCCTTGGCGATAAGGTTTCCCTAGTACACGAGCTATTTGTAACGCAATATCTGTGGAGGTTTCAGGAATAGGAATGACCACATCAATATTATCAATTTCATCCGCCCATTCTTTTGCAATTTTTTTCCCGAGTTTTTCCCCCATATGAACACGTGCCGCATAAACAGAGACGCCATCAATCGTTGAATCTGGGCGTGCAAAATAAACATACTCAAAAATACAAGGATTTAACACCGCACTTTCGGTACATTGTTGTGAATAAAGCTCGCCATCAAACGTTACATAAACGGCTTCGCCCGCAGCAATATCACGTACAAACTCGAAACCGACAATATCTAAAGCCACTGTTTCAGAGGCGAACATATAATCAGTTTTGCCATTTTCTTCACGTTTACCCAACACCAAAGGACGAATACCAAAAGGATCTCTAAATGCAACCATCCCATGTCCAATAATCATCGCTACGCAGGCATAAGCACCACGAATATCATTGTGAGTTTTACGAACGGCATAAAAAATATCTTGTGGATCAAGATGGTTTTGAGGAATGTGATCAAGATGATTAGCGAGAATATTAAGAAGAAGTTCAGAATCTGAATTAGTGTTTACGTGACGGCGGGCAGTTTTAAAGACTTTTTCTTTTAACTCCACTGAGTTGGTTAAATTGCCGTTATGCACCAAAGTGACACCATAGGGAGAATTTACATAAAAAGGTTGTGCCTCTGAGACGCTAGAACTTCCTGCCGTAGGATAGCGAATATGCCCTAATCCAGCATTTCCTTGCAAGCGTAGCATATGCTCTTGACGGAACACATCGCTGACTAAGCCATTAGCTTTACGTAAGCGGAAACGGTTTTCATCATCAACCGTTACAATACCCGCCGCATCTTGTCCACGATGTTGCAAAAGAGTTAATGCTGCATAAATAGATTCATTAACCGGACTTTGGCTAACAATACCGACAATACCACACATTTTGTGTTCCTTATTGATTAAGCGTTGGATTTAAAAAACTTGAACTTGACTGAAGCTGTTGAAAGAACCATTCAATAATAAAACCAAAGTGCGGTATTAATTGAGATTCTTTCCACCAATCAGTTTGTTCAAAATTGGTAAAAGTATCCATAAAAAATAACAACGCAGCCACAATCAATGCACCGCGCACTAAACCGAAAGCTGCACCTAATACGCGATCAGTGCCGCTTAAACCCGTCTTATCTACTAATTGACTAATCACATAATTTACTATTGCGCCCACGATTAAAGTCAGAACAAACAGAATGGCGATTGCAGTTCCATTACGCACATACATTGATTCAATTTGCGTAAGATAAGTGGCAAGATAAGGATAGAACTGGCTTGCTACGATAAATGCCACAACCCAGCTACCAAGTGAAAGTACTTCGCGTACAAAACCACGTAATAAACTGACAAGAATGGAAAAAGCGATAATGCCAATAATAATGTAATCGATCATTAAAAAATCTCTCAATGAAAAACGGCCGTTTAAAACGACCGAGGTATTCTACAAAAATACAGCCAAAAAGAAAACGTTTGCGTAAACTAAATTTCCTGCCAAAAAGCACGTTCAAATTTGCTTTGAGCTTTCCTTAAGACCTCTGCTAAATGTTGATATGTCGGTTTTTCTTGCACAAAAGGCAAGGGTTCATTTTGTTGTTTTAAGCGTTCGCAAATATCGTAAAACCATACCGCACTTTGATTTTCTAATGGCGAATTTGCACGCTTACCAAGCCAATAAAGCCCTTGAAAAGGAATAAGCAAGGTAAAAAGTGCGGTCAAAATTGCGATAGAAAATGCCATTAAATCATTTTTTGCATAAATCTGTTGCCACAGTATTGCAAATACAGCAACAAAAGGCATAAATTTTTGTGCAAAACTCGTGGCTTTCATAATACGGTTTTCAGGGAAAATAATCCCTAACTTCGCCTCCTGCGGCCAAGTATTAAGATAAATTTGTCCCTGTTTAAAAATGGAAAAAAACGCCATAAAAAACACCTCAAAAAATTGACCGCACTTATCATACGCTATTTTAAGTCTATTTTTAGTAAAAATAGTTTAATTTTTCAAAAAATACGATAAAGTTTGTATTTTTTCCTTACCGATGAATTTATTTTATTCATCAAAAGGTGTATCCTATACCTAATTTTTCAAACCATCTTAAATGATGGATTTTTATTAACCTCAATCAAATATAGGGTTCCTATGTCAAAACTTGTTCTTATCCTTAACTGCGGTAGTTCTTCACTAAAATTTGCAATTCTTGATCCAGCAACAGGGGAAGAAAAATTATCTGGCTTAGCCGAAGCATTTTTCTTACCAGAAGCACGTATCAAATGGAAACTCAATGGAGAGAAAGGTAACGCAGATTTAGGCGCAGGCGCAGCGCATACTGAAGCGCTTAATTTTATTGCATCTAACATTCTGACTGATGAACTAAAAAATTCTATCGCAGCAATTGGTCACCGTATCGTTCACGGTGGCGAAAAATACACCCAATCTGTTATCGTAACTGATGAAGTTGTTAAAGGTATTGAAGATGCTGCACAATTTGCGCCACTTCACAACCCTGCTCACTTAATTGGTATTCGCGAAGCATTTAACGCATTCCCACACTTAAAAGATAAAAACGTGGTAGTTTTTGATACAGCATTCCACCAAACTATGTCTGAAGAAGCCTTCCTTTATG
Organism: Haemophilus sp. HN_Hi10; assembly: GCF_049821985.1. Lineage (NCBI taxonomy): Bacteria > Pseudomonadati > Pseudomonadota > Gammaproteobacteria > Pasteurellales > Pasteurellaceae > Haemophilus > Haemophilus sp. HN_Hi10. The sequence continues at coordinate 1,552,505 of NZ_CP187495.1, forward strand.
CCCTTCCATACTCTTTATATAAAGAGCACGGCGTACGTCGCTATGGTGCACACGGCACAAGTCACTACTTCATTTCTCGTGAAGTCGCCGAATATGTAGGCAAACCCGCAGACCAAGTCAATGCTATTATTTGTCACTTAGGTAATGGTGGTTCTGTTTCTGTTGTGCGTAACGGTCAATGTATCGATACGTCAATGGGTTTAACTCCGCTAGAAGGTTTGGTAATGGGTACACGTTGTGGCGATATTGACCCTGCAATCATATTCTATCTATACAAAACTTTAGGTATGTCTATGGAACAAATCGAAGAGACTTTAGTGAAAAAATCTGGTCTTTTAGGCTTAACTGAAGTAACCAGCGACTGCCGTTATGCTGAAGATAACTACGATAATGCATCTAAACCAGAAGCAAAACGCGCTTTAAATGTTTATAGCTATCGTTTAGCGAAATACATTGGTGCTTATATGGCTGTGTTGGGCGATGATCACTTAGATGCGATTGCATTCACTGGTGGTATTGGCGAAAACTCAGCGCACGTTCGTGAATTAGCATTGAATCACTTAAGATTATTTGGCATTCAAATCGATAATGAACGAAATCTTGCCGCACGTTTTGGTAAAGATGGCGTAATCACGACTGATGATTCCGCATTTAAAGCGATTGTTCTTCCAACTAACGAAGAATTGGTTATCGCACAAGATACCGCAAGACTTTGTTTCTAATTCAACAACAAACTGCCGAATTTTTCGGCAGTTTTTATTTATAACATATACATATTAAGGTTTAACTATGTCTCGCACGATTATTCTTATCCCTGTAAGTACAGGCGTGGGTTTAACTAGCATTAGTCTTGGATTAATCCACTCTCTCGAACAAAAAGGCACGAAAGTTGCTTTTATGAAACCCGTTTCTCAACCAAGCACTGGCGAAGATAAATTGGATCGCACAACCTCTATTATTCGCACTAGCACTAGCCTTGAAACTGCCGAACCCTTTATGTTAAGCGTGGCAGAATCATTAATTGGTCAAAATCAGTCTGACGTATTGTTAGAAAAAATTGTAGCTAACCACCAACAATTAACCAAAAATAATGACATTGTTGTAGTTGAAGGTTTAATTCCAACAAGAAAACACGGTTATGCAAATAATATCAACTATGAAATTGCACAAGCATTAGATGCAGAAATCGTATTAGTTGCAGCACCAGCAACTGAAACCCCAACCGAATTAAAAGATCGTGTAGAAGCAGCAGCCTCTTTATTTGGTGGTAAAAACAATCCAAATCTTTTAGGCGTAGTTGTAAACAAATTCAATGCACCTGTTGATGAATCTGGTCGTACACGCCCCGATCTTGCTGAAATCTTTGATTCATTCCAACACAATCATATTAGCGAAACAGAAGTAAACAAATTATTTGCAGGTAGTGCCATCAAGTTATTAGCTTGTGTGCCTTGGAATGCAAATTTAATCGCTACACGAGCAATCGACTTAGTCAAGCATTTAGGTGCATCAATCATTAATGAGGGGGAAATCAATCGCCGTATTCGTGGTATCACTTTCTGCGCAAGAAGTTTACCAAATATGGTTGAGCATTTCCGTGCAGGCAGTTTATTAGTCGCTTCAGCAGATCGTCCAGATGTGCTTGTAGCAGCCGCTCTCGCAGCGTCAAATGGTATTGAAATCGGCGGTATTTTATTAACAGGCGGTTATAAAATTGATGCTCAAATTAATAAACTTTGCCAACCTACTTTTGAAAAAGCGAAATTGCCGATCTTCCGTATTGAAGGCAATACTTGGCAAACGGCATTAAGTTTACAAAGCTTTAATCTTGAAGTCCCTGTTGATGACAAAGAACGTATTGAAAATATTAAACAATACATTAGCCAACACTTTAATGCTGACTTTATCAATAATTTAGTTGCAGATTCTAGCCGTTTACCTCGCTTATCCCCACCTGCATTCCGTTTCCAATTAACTGAACTTGCTCGTGCGGCGAAAAAACGTATTGTGCTTCCTGAAGGCGATGAACCTCGTACAATCAAAGCAGCCGTACTTTGCGCAGAACGTGGCATTGCGGAATGTGTGCTTTTAGCAGATCCTGCATCCGTTCAACGTGTTGCAGAAGCACAAGGTGTTAAATTAGGTAAGGGTATTACAATCATCAATCCTGCTGACGTTCGTGAAAACTATGTTGATCGTTTAGTTGAATTACGTAAAGCGAAAGGTATGACTGAAACCGCAGCTCGTGAACAATTAGAGGATACCGTAGTGCTTGGTACTATGATGTTAGAAGCAAATGAAGTAGATGGTTTAGTATCTGGTGCCGTTCACACGACTGCAAACACCATTCGCCCACCAATGCAGATCATAAAAACTGCACCAGGTAGTTCAATCGTTTCTTCTATCTTCTTTATGTTATTACCAGATCAAGTGCTTGTTTATGGCGACTGCGCGGTAAACCCAGATCCAACAGCAGAACAACTTGCGGAAATCGCAATTCAATCTGCGGATTCTGCGAAAGCATTTGGTATTGATCCAAAAGTCGCAATGATCTCTTACTCAACAGGTACATCTGGTAGCGGTGCTGATGTGGAAAAAGTGAAAGAAGCAACCCGTATTGCGAAAGAAAAACGCCCTGATTTATTAATCGATGGCCCATTACAATATGATGCAGCTGTGATGGAAGACGTGGCTCGCTCTAAAGCACCAAATTCACCAGTAGCAGGTAAAGCAACAGTATTCGTATTCCCTGACTTAAATACGGGTAACACCACTTACAAAGCAGTACAACGTTCTGCAGATTTAGTGTCTATTGGCCCAATGCTTCAAGGTATGCGTAAGCCAGTCAATGACTTGTCTCGTGGTGCTTTAGTTGATGATATTGTATACACAATTGCCTTAACCGCAATTCAAGCGACACAATAGTTCATACAAAACTGTAAAAGAAAATACCGCACTTTGCCCTAGCAGTAAAAGTGCGGTATTTTTTTATAACGTTTTTTTACAAATCAACTAAAATCAAAATTGCGGCTTCGCCACCCCATTCTCTTGGTGCTTGATGTAATGCCCGCACTTTAGGATGTTGTACTAGCCAACGTGGAATTTGTTTTTTCAATGTAAAGGTGCCATAGCCCGTCATGATACTGGCACAATCAATATGCTCATTTTCACAAGCCAGTAAAAGTGCGGCTAATTCTTGCTTAGCTTGTTCACGGGTTAAACCGTGTAAATCTAAAAACAATTCTGGCGAAAAATCTCCACGACGAAGTTGTTTTAATAAATGGGAATCTTCCCCATCACGTAAATATTTCACAACACCATCATGCTCATTCAGTAACGGCTCATATTCATCAGAAAAATAAAATAACGTATCTTCTTTCGCTCGTAATTCTTTCAATTCTATTTTTTTCTGATCACGTTTTTGGTGAGGGGCAACAAAAGTATCTTGTTTCATTGGCTTAATGCCTTTGGTTTCCTCACGGAATAAATCAAATTCGTCTTGCATTTTTTTCTCATTAATTTCAAATTTTGCGTATCATATCATAGTTCTACATTCTCATCTGTGGTATAACTACGCCAAATTTTCATACCGAATTTTATGCTAACTTTTCTACTCACTTTTATGGAGAAATGCGATGGAAACTTCACATAACCAAGAATTAGTTGCAACTATCTTGGAAGATAATGTTGCAAACGAACTGCAAACCATCCAAGATTTTCTGCGTTGGACGTATAGCATTCTCAATCGTTCTGATATTTACTTCGGGCAAGGGCACGATAATCCTTGGGATGAAAGCCTGCAACTCGTTTTAAGTGGCTTACATTTACCCATTGATTTACCTACCGAATTATTTAACAGTCGATTAACCCCATCTGAAAAAGAAACCTTAGTTCAACTTGCATTAACCCGAATCGAACAACGTGTGCCAGTGGCATATTTAACAAATAGTGCTTGGTTCTGCGGTCACGAATTTTATGTCGATGAACGAACCATTATTCCACGTTCTCCAATTAGTGCGTTAATTCAAGATCGCTTTGAAAATTTAATTTCACAAGAACCTCATCATATTCTCGATCTATGCACAGGCAGCGGTTGTATTGCCATTGCTTGTGCTTATGCTTTCCCAAATGCGGAAGTAGATGCTATCGATTTATCGGTTGATGCACTTAATGTGGCGGAGATCAATATTTCACGCCATCAATTAGAACATCGCGTATTCCCGATTCAATCAAACTTATTTACAAATATTTTAGGACAAAAATACGATCTTATCGTGACCAATCCACCTTATGTGGATGAAGAAGATCTCGCCGATATGCCAGAAGAATTCCATTTTGAGCCAGAGTTAGCCTTAGGCTCTGGCAGTGATGGCTTAAACATTACCAAACAAATTTTAAAACAAGCACCAAATTACTTAACCGAAAATGGCGTATTGGTGTGTGAAGTGGGCAATAGTATGGTGAGCTTAATTGAGCAATATCCAGATGTGCCATTTGAATGGGTAGAACTTAAAAATGGCGGGCTAGGCGTATTTGCTATTCAGCGTAAAGATTTAGTGAAATATCACGATCTCTTTTAATCTTTTAAGTGCGGTTGAAATTCTTATTAAATTTCAACCGCACTTCATTTATACATTGTTATCTTGTTTCTAATTCAATGCCTTCAAATAATTTTTTCACTGAATTGTTATCACGCAAACGCTCGGCTTTTTCTACGACACTACGAGTTAAGTGCGGCGAAAAATATTCCATAAAATCATACATATAATTACGTAAGAACGTGCTATATTTAAATGCAATATTCGTCATACTTGGGCGGAACAAATGGCTTGCATCAATCAGTACAAGATCCGTATCTAGTGCCGTATGTGCCATAGATGCCATAATGCCCACCCCTAACCCCAAGCGCACATAAGTTTTAATAACATCAGCATCGGTAGCCGTAAAGACTATATTCGGTAAAATACCGGCACTATTAAATGCGTAATCTAAATCAGAAACACCCGTAAAACCAAATGTGTAAGTCACAAGTGGGTATTTTCCTAATTCCTCAATGGTCAGTTCTTTCACTTTAGCAAGTGGATGATCGGGCGTAACAATCACGGCACGATTCCACCAATAGCATGGAATTTGAACTAAATCATCAAATAAATAAGGTGCTTCAGTGGTAATTACCAAATCCACTTCGCCTGACATTAAAGCATCGTGAATTTGTGTTGGAGAACCTTGATGAATATGCAAACTCACATCAGGATATTTTTTAGAAAAACGTTCAATCACGCTTGGCAACATATAACGTGCCTGAGTGTTTGTCGTCGCAATACGTAATACACCGTGATTTGGCTGAGTATATTCATCGGCAACGGCACGGATACCTTGCGCTTTAACAAGTAACTCGCGTGCAATCGAAATAATTTTTTTCCCTGCTGGTGTAATTGATTTTATATGCTTACCATGACGCTCAAAAATTTCCAGACCTAATTCATCTTCTAAGAGGCGAACTTGTTTACTGATACCCGGCTGCGATGTGTAAAGTGCATTTGCAGCTTCTGTAACATTCAAATTTTGGTTTACAATCTCAACGATATAACGCAATTGCTGCATTTTCATAAAAAAGTCCTTATTTTTTATAACGTTTATTCATCTCCGAATAACGTTTCACCGCTTTACGAATTTGCCCAGATTTTGGACGACGACTTGCCTGTTTTACATCTAATTTCGTTTCGGTTTCAGCAGGTAATCCCACCAATTCACGCAAATAATTGACGTTTTCAAGATCCATTTCTTCCCAGCCACCACGAGGCAAACCTTTCATTAATTTGATATTTCCATAACGAATACGAATTAATCGGCTAACTTGAATACCTTGGGATTCCCACAAACGACGCACCTCACGATTACGTCCTTCCATCAAGGTTACATCATACCATTGGTTAATACCCACACCGCCTGTAAATTTAATTTCTTTAAAATTGGCAGGGCCATCTTCAAGCTGAACGCCTTTGCGTAAACGTGCTAACATCGCATCATCCACTTGACCAAATACACGCACAGAATATTCACGTTCCACTTCACGGCTTGGGTGCATTAAACGATTTGCTAATTCTCCATCAGTGGTAAAAAGCAATAAACCCGATGTATTAATATCTAAACGCCCTACTGCAATCCAACGAGACCCCGTTAAACGTGGCAAACGATCAAACACTGTGGCACGCCCTTCTGGGTCGCTACGAGTACAAAGTTCCCCTTCAGGTTTGTAATACATTAACACTCGACAAATTTCTTTTTGTGCGTGGCTAAGATTAATGATTTGACCATCAATACGCACTTTCACGCCAGAATGTACGTCAATACGATCGCCTAAAGTCGCAATTTTACCCTCTACGCTCACTCGACCGGAGGCAATCATCGTTTCAATTTCACGACGAGAGCCTTGTCCAGCGCGCGCTAAAACTTTCTGTAATTTTTCGCCCTCTATTTTAGGTTGATTCGAGGCTTTTACAACAGGTTTCGCTTTTGGCTTAGATAAAAATTTGTTATCAGAATTAACCGCACTTTTCTTCGTATTTGCCGTTTCTACGCGTGCAGTACGAGAGACTGAACGTCTATCATTTTTAACTGAAAAATCACTTTTCTTTGCTGAATCTTTGGAAAAGTGCGGTTGTCTTTGAGTTTGTTTTTGACTAGGTTTCATTGTTTTCCTTGAATAATGGAAAGGTCGCTTTCACAAGCGTCTATCTGTTACATAATATGTATTAAATAAAAGGATCAGTGCTTCCACTTCCCTCGCGTAAAATCACTGGCGATTCTTCCGTTAAATCCACCACTGTTGTAGGCTCTTGCCCTAAATATCCACCATGGATAATTAAATCCACTTGATGTTCTAAACGATCACGAATTTCTTCAGGATCGGATTGTGTAGTATGTTCTTCATTAGGCAACATTAACGAACAAGATAAAATAGGCTCGCCTAAAGCTGAAAGTAAATCTAAAGCGATCTTATTATCTGGTACGCGTAAACCAATAGTTTTACGTTTTGATGTCATTAAACGACGCGGTAATTCTTTCGTTGCTGTAAGAATAAAAGTATAACGCCCTGGCGTATTATTTTTAATCAAACGATAAGCAATATTATTTACCGTTGAGTAAGTTGAAAGCTCCGACAAATCACTACACACCAAGGTAAAATTATGTCCTTCAGGCAATTTACGAATTGCTACAATACGATCCATTGCATGTTTATCGCCCATCATACAGCCTAAGGCATATCCCGAATCCGTTGGATACACAATTACACCGCCTTTTTGTAAAATCTCTACAGCTTGATTAATCAAGCGCGCTTGGGGATTTTCAGGGTGGATATAAAAAAATTGGCTCATGTATTTCTTCCTTAAAAAGTGTGCGCTGATTATAGCAGTTTTGCGTTCACTTTATAATGGCGAGCATATAAAAATAAAGGCGTAGAGAGTCAATCTACGCCCTTGTTAAACTAAAGTGCGGTTAATTTTTAGATGATTTTAATACCTTTCTCAAGGCTGAACCAATTTCAGCGAGACTTTTTACACAGGTCACACCAGCGGCGTCTAACGCTGCAATTTTTTCTGCGGCAGTGCCTTTTCCGCCACTAATAATCGCCCCTGCATGCCCCATCCGTTTGCCTTTTGGCGCAGTGATACCCGCAATATAGGCAACCACTGGTTTAGTGACATTATCTTTAATGAAGATTGCCGCCTCTTCCTCTGCGGAACCACCGATCTCGCCAATCATCACAATAGCTTCAGTTTCGGGATCTTGTTGAAATCTTTCGAGAATATCAATAAAACTAGAGCCAGGAATAGGATCTCCCCCAATACCCACACAAGTCGATTGTCCAAAGCCTTCATCTGTAGTTTGTTTTACCGCTTCATAAGTTAAAGTACCAGAACGAGAAACAATCCCCACTTTACCTTTTTTATGTATGTGAGCGGGCATAATGCCGATTTTACATTCATCAGGCGTAATCACACCTGGGCAATTTGGTCCAATCATCACTACGCCCGTTTCATTTAATTTTTGTTTCACTTTAAGCATATCCAATGTAGGTATGCCCTCAGTAATACAGACAATTAACTTAATCCCTGCATCAATAGCTTCAATTATGGCATCTTTACAAAATGGTGCTGGCACATAAATGACCGTCGCTGTTGCCCCCGTATTTTCGACAGCTTCACGAACTGTATTAAATACAGGCAAACCAAGATGACTACTGCCACCTTTATTTAGCGATACGCCACCAACTAATTGCGTTCCATAGGCTAATGCTTGTTCAGAATGAAAAGTCCCTTGTCCACCAGTAAAACCTTGGCAAATCACTTTAGTATTTTTATCAATTAAAATCGCCATTAGTGTTCTCCTTTTGCTGCATTCACAGCTAATTCTGCAGCTTGTTGTAAATTCTGTGCGGTAAGGATATTAACATCGCTTTGCGTTAAAATTTGGCGACCGATTTCAGCGTTCGTTCCTTCTAATCGAACAACCACAGGCACTCTCACGCCCACTTCATTTACTGCAGCAATGACGCCTTCAGCAATCAAATCACAACGAACAATGCCACCAAAAATATTCACTAAAATAACCTTCACGGAAGGATCGGTTAAAATGATTTTGAACGCTTCAGCAACCCGATCTTTCGTTGCACCACCACCCACATCAAGAAAATTCGCAGGCTTCCCACCATAGAGTTTCACAATATCCATGGTTCCCATTGCAAGCCCAGCCCCGTTTACCATACAACCAATATCGCCCTCTAAAGCCACATAGTTTAACTGGAATTTTTCAGCTTCTGCTTCACGAGCATCATTTTGAGTTAAATCTTGAAGTGCTAAGAGATCTTTATGACGAAATAAAGCGTTATCATCAACAGATATTTTGGCATCGAGACAAACCAAATTCCCTTGTTTAGTGAGAACAAGCGGATTGACTTCCAGTAAAGATAAATCTTTTTCTAAAAACAAACGAGATAACCCCATAAAAATATCGGTAAACTGTTTGTTTTGCACACCACTTAACCCTAATTTAAACGCCAATTCACGCCCTTGATAAGGCAATCCTCCAAATAAAGGATCAATGGTAACTTTGTGGAGTAAGTGCGGTGAATTTTGCGCGATTTCTTCAATATTCATTCCACCTGCAGAGGAAGCAATAAACACCACTTTTTGAGAGGCGCGATCAACAACCGCACTTAAGTAAAATTCTTTATCAATATCGCAAGTTTCTTCAAAATAAATCTGGTTTACTGGCTGCCCCAATTTATCCGTTTGAAAAGTGACTAAACGTTGTCCTAGCCATTTTTCTGCAAAAGATCTTGCTTCCTCTACATCCTGTACCAATTTAACGCCACCTGCTTTGCCACGCCCACCCGCATGAACTTGGCATTTCGCTGCCCACTTATCGCCTGAAAGTTGAGCCAGTACCAAATCTACTTCATCAACAGATTGACAGACTGCCCCATTTTTTACGGGTAATCCATAATGCTCAAATAGTTGTTTTGCTTGGTATTCGTGTAAATTCATTCGCGACGTCCTTTTTGGTTATGAAAACAATTCACTCAAGGTTTTAATGCTATATGTACCGTGATTTCTTCACGATCGTGATATAAATGTTTTGCTTGAATCGCAAAATTCAAATTCTGCTCCGCCAACATAACAGCCAAGTTTTCTAAACATAATATCACTTCTTGATAACGTTTTTTCATGGGTAATTTTAAATTAAAGATGGTTTCTCGGCACCAACCATTCAACAACCATTTGCCAATTAATAAAGAAATACGACTTGGTTGTTCCACCATATCACAGACTAACCAATCCACTTTTTTCCTTTTGGGAGGCTGAAATTTAAAGCCATCTTCCACGCAATGTTCAATGCGACCTGTATCATGCAAACTCGTCGCCATTTTTCCGTGATCAACCGCATAAACAAATAAACCACGTTTGACTAATTGATATGTCCAACCCCCAGGGCAAGCCCCTAAATCAACGCCAATCATATTTTCATTTAAACGTTTATTCTCTTCTTTACGCGGAATAAAAGTCAAAATAGCTTCTTCTAGTTTTAACGTAGATCGACTCGGCGCATCTGCTGGAAATTTTAAACGAGGGATTCCCATAAAATGGGGGGAATGATTATCTACATAAGAATATCCCACATAACAGCAATTCGATTTTACAAAAAAACAATGTAAAAATTGACCGCACTTTTGACTCGCTTTTGCAGAAAGCCAGCCTTGTTTTTTCAATGCCTGACGTAAAGGCACGGTAAATTTACGGCAAAAAGTGGAAAGCTCTTTCGCTTCATTGGTATCTGCAGTTTCGACAAAAAGCTCGCTAGATTGAGCAAAATTAACTTGTTGCGATAATGCTTCAAACACCGCCACAATGGGACTAATACGATCAGTGGGATCTAAATCTTCCAATAAATCGGAAATAACTATCATCTGACGAGCAAAAATCAAACGATTAAAAGGAATGTCTCGGGCAAGGCGATCTGCCTCATCAGGTTGATAACATTCAAAAATCACATAGCCCGAATTATCTTGTACTCGTGCAAAACCAAATACTCCTAAATGACTTGCTTGATCAGTAATCTCTGCGGCGACTTCTTTCTCAAAACCTGGGCGACAATATAATGCGAGTTTATTCATTTTCTTCTCGTTTAATTGAGTTAATAATCCATTGGCGGAATGCTTGAATTTTTTGGTCATCAAGGCGATCAAGATGATTGACCACATAAAATGATTTTGGATCAGGCAAATTGGTTGGCAACACCGCTTGCAATGATCCATTTTCAATTTCTTGCAAAGCTAATAAGCGATTAGCTAATACAATGCCTTGCCCGTGAATAGCCGCCTGTAACGCCATAAATGTATGGCTAAATAACGGCCCTTGCTGAATATTTAAATCATCTAACTGTAAATGATTTGCCATCGCTTGCCAATTATCACGGGTATGAATATGAATTAATGTGTGTTTTTTTAAATCTTCAGGCTGAATAATTGGATTTTTATCTAGTAATTCAGGCGACGCAAAAATCAATAAATTTTCTTCGCCAAGACGATCTACTTGAAGATTCTGCCAATTTCCCAAGCCATAATAAATAGCAAGATCAATTTCTTTATTTAACAAGCCTTCATCTTGATCCACGCCTGTTAAACGCACCTCAATTTGCGGATAAAGCTGATTAAATTCACTCAAATGTGGAACTAGCCATTGAATACCAAAAGTTTGTGGCACGCTAATATTTAAATGCGGGTCCGTTTTTAACGTTAATAATCGCTCTGTTGCTTCATTTAAACGACGTAGAATTTTATTAATATCAACAAAATAAGCTTTACCAAGCTCCGTTAATTCTAAAGAACGATTCTTTCGCTTAAATAATTCAATTCCTAAAAATTCTTCTAATAATTTAATTTGATGACTAACCGCCGCTTGTGTCACACAAAGCTCATCTGCAGCTTTAGTAAAACTTAAATAACGAGCAGCAGACTCAAAAGATTTTAGCGAATTCAATGGGGGCAAACGTTTATACATAAGTATTTCCATTCATAAATTTTATGTCTATAATGGACAAGATTTATTTCAAATTAGTTTTTCTAATACCTCAAATAAAAAAACGTCGCTTGTCCTTTCTTGCCCTTTTTTCTTAAAATATCGCCATACTTAATGATTGGTAATTCCTTACTAGTTAATGAGTTTCAGACTTAAGTATGATGTTGTGTTTGCATATAGTTCGGGAAACCGAACTTGAGTAACAATTTGTTACTCATTTACTTCCTGTATATTATTAAACCGATTTGGTTAAATCGCCGCTCCATTGAGCGGCGTTTTTTTCATCCTAATTCTATCACAATTACATATTGATTTCCTGATCCACTTCACAATTTTGACAATTCCTTGTTGATTTCTTGAAATTTGAGCGATTTTGAAAATCTATTATTTTAATCAAAGAGAGAATATTGTAGATTAAGCAACACTTTCACAAAAATATATCACCGTGGGTAAACATACCCACGGCTAATTATAGTAATAATGGTTCCCCTTTGGGGAACATCCTATCTCCCCCAAAGGGGTAGTATTAAAACTAGCCTAGGGTATACTTACCCTAGGCGACATAACTTCATAAAAAAAGGAAGCAAAATGAAAAACTTAGACTGGAATAACCTTGGTTTTAGTTATATTAAAACAGATTACCGTTTCATCGCTCACTGGAAAGAGGGCAAATGGAACGAAGGAAAACTCACGACAGATAGCACATTACATATTCACGAAGGTTCTACCGCACTTCACTACGGTCAGCAATGTTTTGAAGGCTTAAAGGCTTACCGCTGCAAAGATGGTTCAATCAACTTATTCCATCCACAAGCCAATGCAGAACGTATGCAACGTACCGCAGACCGTCTTTTAATGCCACGCGTACCAACTGAATTATTCGTACGTGCGTGTAAAGAAGTGGTTAAAGCTAACCAAGATTGGTTGGGCCCTTACGGCTCTGGTGCAACCTTATACTTACGTCCATTTTTAATTGGCGTAGGCGAAAACATCGGTGTGAAAGCGGCACCAGAGTTTATTTTCTCTGTTTTCTGTTGCCCAGTGGGTGCTTACTTCAAAGGTGGTTTGGCTCCATCAAACTTCATCACGACCGATTACGACCGTGCAGCACCAATGGGAACCGGTGGCGTAAAAGTGGGCGGAAACTACGCAGCAAGCTTACTTCCGCACGAATTAGCAGCAGAACAAGGCACACCAGAACGTAAATTTGCGGATGCTATTTATTTAGATCCAAAAACTCACACCAAAATTGAAGAAGTCGGTGCGGCAAACTTTTTTGGGATCACAAAAGACAATAAATTTATCACGCCAAAATCAGAATCAATTTTACCAAGTATTACCAAATACTCTCTTTTACATATCGCAAAAGAGCGTTTAGGAATGGAAACAATCGAGGGCGATGTGTATATCGATCAGCTAGATCAATTTGCTGAAGCTGGTGCCTGTGGTACAGCAGCAGTAATTACCCCTGTAGGCGGCATTCAACACAACGGCAACTTCCACGTATTCTATTCAGAAACTGAAGTAGGCCCTGTTACCCGTCGTCTTTACGATGAACTAACAGGCATCCAATTCGGTGATGTCGAAGCACCTGAAGGCTGGATTGTGAAAGTAGAATAATTTCTAGCAATATAAAAACCAAAAGAGTGGTTGAAATTAACCGCTCTTTTTTATTGATTCAATCCCCATTGGCGAGAATCTTTATCAAATTTAACACCTGAATGCGAACCTTCTGCGCCGTTAAAATACACATCTTTATTCGCGCAAGCTGAAATAATCAATGTGCCAGCGATAATGAATAACCATTTTTTCATAAATAAACCTTTTTGCTAAATTAAAAACCTGTGAATTGTAGCACAACGACTTCACATCCCAACGAAATATTTCACTTGTCTTGCTAAAATAGAACTTCCCCACTAGAATACCCCCCCCGTAGTTCGCAAACCTCCTACAATAAAAAACTAGGTAGAATATGAATATTTTCAATCCAAACCACGATCGTAAAGCGATTGTCATCTTTTCAGGTGGACAAGATTCCACAACTTGTTTATTCCAAGCTATTGCTAAATACGGCAAAGAAAACGTAGAAGCCATTACCTTTCAATATGGACAGCGTCATGCTATTGAGTTAGAAAAGGCGCGCGCCATTGCGCAAAATTTAGGCATTAAACAAACCTTGATTGATACATCTGTTATGAAAGCTATCACGCATAATGCCTTAATGGATGAACAGTCGCATATTGAGCAAAAAGAGAATGAATTACCAAACACTTTTGTTGATGGTCGCAACGCTCTATTTTTACTTTATGCAGCGATTTATGCGAAAGGTCAAGGCATTCAAGATATTATCACTGGCGTATGTGAAACAGATTTCAGCGGTTATCCCGATTGCCGAGATGTGTTTATCAAGTCTATGAATGTTACATTAAATTTGGCTATGGATTATCAATTCAATATCAAAACACCATTAATGTATCTCACTAAAGCCCAAACTTGGCAACTTGCTGATGAATTAGGCGTATTAGATTATGTACAAAAACATACGCACACTTGCTATGAAGGGATTGAAGAGGGATGCGGAAAATGCCCAAGCTGTATTCTTCGCAATAAAGGCTTACAAGAATATTTAGCACAAAAGTGCGGTAAAAAAACACAAGGAATTTAAACCGCACTTTAAATAAAATAAAAAATTTCTTATTTCCCCTTGATCGCTATAAATTTATGTATATAATGAATCCTGTTTTAGATACTAGATAGTAATTTAATAGTAATGAAACTTGGCTAGTGCATTCCCCCACTCCTTCGCACTAGCCATTTTTTTTGGAATTTTGTACCATATCTCAACTTTTTCCAATCAACGATCCATTATGAATAATCTCGAACTTGAACAACTCATTAACCAAAAACTTTCTTCCGATAAAATCAATGACTATGCCCCAAACGGTTTACAAGTCGAAGGTAAAACAGAAATCAAAAAAATCATTACAGGCGTAACAGCGAGTCTGGCTCTAATTGATTACGCAATCAGTCAAAACGCCGATGCGATTTTGGTTCATCACGGATATTTTTGGAAAAGTGAAAACCCTTGTATCCGAGGAATGAAAGGCAAGCGAATTAAAGCACTTTTAGTAAACGACATTAATTTATATGGCTATCATTTGCCATTAGATGTGCACCCAGAATTAGGCAATAATGCACAATTAGCCAAACTGCTCGACATTAAAAATTTACAACCATTAGAAAAAGGTGCTGTAAGTATTCCTGTTTGGGGCGAATTAAAAGAACCGATGACAGGTAAAGACTTTGCAGAAAAAATAGAAAAAGTGTTAAATCGAAAACCGTTAATTTGCATTGAAAACGGACCGCACTTAATCCGAAAAATTGGTATCTGCACCGGTGGCGGACAAGGTTATATTGATCTTGCGGCAGAACAAGGCTGCGATGCGTTTATTACTGGAGAAGTGTCAGAACAAACGATTCATTCTGCCCGTGAGCAAGGATTACATTTCTTCTCTGCAGGTCATCACGCAACAGAACGATATGGCATCAAGGCATTAGGCGAATGGTTGGCGAAAGAATATGGTTTTGATGTAGAATTTAAAGATATAGATAATCCAGCGTAAAATGCAAAAGTGCGGTAAAAATATTTCTTTTTAACCGCACTTTTATCTTCTGAAATTATCGTTTAAACATTCCGCCTAAACCGCCAAGACCGCCTAAGCCTCCGCCCATTAAGCCTTGCATTCCACGCATCATTTTAGCCATACCGCCTTTACGCATTTTCTTCATCATACGTTGCATTTCATCGAATTGTTTAAGTAATTTATTAACATCTTGCACTTGAGTGCCAGAGCCTAATGCAATGCGACGACGGCGAGATCCTTTGATAATATCTGGGTTCGCACGTTCTTTTAGGGTCATGGAGTTAATGATCGCTTCCATTTTGATAAACATTTTGTCATCTACTTGATTTTTAACGTGATCAGGCAAATTTTTTGCACCTGGTAATTTATCAAGCATAGACATCATACCGCCCATTTTTTTCATCTCGATAAGCTGCTCGCGGAAATCATCTAAAGTGAAATCATCGCCTTTCTTGAATTTCTGCGCCATTTTTTCGGCTTTTTCACGGTCAACAGAACGTTCAAGATCTTCAATCAACGAAAGCACATCGCCCATGCCCAAAATACGGGAAGCGACACGGTCTGGATGGAACGGCTCAAGTGCTTCTGTTTTCTCACCTACCCCCAAGAATTTGATTGGTTTACCTGTGATTTGACGAATTGATAAGGCTGCACCACCACGCGCATCACCGTCCACTTTTGTCAAAATAACACCTGTAAGCGGCAATGCTTCATTAAAGGCTTTTGCCGTATTGGCTGCATCTTGACCAGTCATCGCATCAACAGTGAAAAGGGTTTCGATTGGATTTAACGCTGCATTGACTTGCTTGATTTCATCCATCATTTCTGTATCAACATGCAAACGACCTGCCGTATCCACAATCAACACATCGTAGAATTTCAGTTTTGCATCAGCAAGTGCCGCTTTAGCAATATCAACTGGATTTTGTTTGACATCCGATGGGAAAAAATCCACGCCAACAGATTGAGCCAAAGTTTCAAGTTGCTTAATCGCAGCAGGGCGATATACGTCGGCAGAAACCACTAACACTTTCTTTTTATGGCGTTCACGCAAAAATTTTGCCAATTTACCCACACTGGTGGTTTTACCCGCACCTTGTAAACCTGCCATTAAGATAACTGCTGGTGGTTGGGTTGCGAGATTTAAACTCTCATTGGCTTCGCCCATAGCTTTTTCAAGCTCACGCTGAACGATTTTTAAGAACTCTTGCCCCGGCGTTAAACTTTTATTGACTTCTTCCCCAAGCGCGCTTTCTTTTACTTTTGCGATAAATTCACGCACCACAGGTAAAGCAACATCGGCTTCAAGTAATGCCATACGCACTTCGCGTAAGGTTTCTTTAATATTATCTTCCGTTAAACGACCTTTTCCTGTGATATTACGTAAGGTTTTGGAAAGGCGATCCGATAAATTCTCAAACATGGCTAACAATCCTGTTTTTCTTAAAAAATTAAGCTGATTATACCGAAATTTAGGCGTTTTTCATCATTTCAAATGAAAATGGATTTTTGAGTAGGCGATTTCATGAAGAAAGTATAGGACATAAGGAAAAAGAATGATTATTTAGCCAATTTCAGGTATTATTCTGCCCACTCTTGGCTATTTGAGCAGCTATTTGATTTAGCAAAATCAAATAACAGGTAAAAAGTGCGGTGAAAAATGACCGCACTTTTTGTTGATTAACGAACAAAAGGATTTTCCCTTGGATAGCATTCCCCTTAGTACTTTATTTATTATTCTTATTATCTGTTTAGTTTTATCAGCCTATTTTTCTGGTTCTGAAACTGGACTACTCTCCCTCAATAAATATCGTCTTCGTTTTCTATCTGAACAAGGCAATAAAGGCGCGAAAAAAGCGGAAAAACTGCTAGAAAAGCCAGATACCTTGTTAAGTTTTATTCTTATTTTTAATAACCTTGTGAATATCAGCGCATCTGCAATTGCAACAGTAATTGGTATGCGTTTATATGGCGATGCCGGCGTGGCGATTGCAACGGGTTTGCTCACTTTCGTAATGCTCGTATTTTCTGAAATATTCCCCAAAACGGTGGCTGCAATGCACGCAGAAAAAGTGAGTTTTTTTTCAAGTCATATTTTAACTTCATTGCTTAAAATCTTTTATCCGCTCGTTTGGTTAATGAATATTTTTACTAAATCCTTGATGCAAATAGTAGGGTTAAAACTTGATATGCAAAAACAAGTAATTAGTAGTGAAGAACTGCGTAGTATTGTGTCAGAAGCGGGCGAAGCAACACCAAATGAACAACATCCACAAATGTTGCTGTCTATTTTGGATATGGAGACAGTCACTGTTGATGACATTATGGTTCCCCGCAACGAAATCGGCGGTATAAATATTGATGATGATTGGAGAGCTATTATGCGCCAGCTCAATCACGCCGCACACAATCGTGTTGTACTTTATAAAAGTAGCCTTGATGAACAAGTACTTGGCATTTTGCGCGTGCGTGAAGCATTCCGCTTGCTCCTTGAAAAAAATGAATTTACCAAAGAAACCTTAATTCGTGCCGCTGATGAAGTGTATTTCATTCCTGAAAGCACGCCATTAAAAACGCAACTTGCGAATTTCCGTGCAAATAAAGAGCGCATTGGCTTAGTTGTAGATGAATACGGCGATATTAAAGGGCTTGTGACGTTGGAAGATATTTTGGAAGAAATTGTTGGGGATTTTACCACTTCCACCGCCCCAAGCATTGACAAAGAAGTAATTCAACAGTCTGATGGTTCAATGATTATCGATGGCTCCGCTAATCTACGCGATCTCAACAAAATGTTTAACTGGGAATTAGATACAGAAGATGCTCGTACTTTTAATGGTTTAATCTTAGAACACTTAGAGGAAATACCCGATGAAGGCACGATTTGCGAAATTGATGGTTTGCTAATCACTATTCTTGAAGTGGGCGATAATATGATAAAACAGGCGAAAGTCGTCAAACTTTAATCATAAAAAACTCCGCCAAATTGAACCGCACTTTTGACTTGGATCATAAGTGCGGTTCTTTTTTTGCGCATTTTTTAGAAAAGATTTTTATAATTCTTTCTAGGTATATTTTGATAGAGAACAAAGATATGGAACACGAATATCAACGGGCGGTGACTCGCGTGTGCGTACAAACGGCACTGCTCTTGTTACAACATGGGGCAGAAAGTACCGTGGTGGTACAAATGGCGCAGCGTTTAGGCGTAGCACTTGGCGTAGAAAGTGTAGAATGTGCACTTACGGCAAATGCAGTTGTGCTGACGACCTTATCAGATAATCATTGCATTACTACCGCACGAAAAAATACAGATAAAGGCATTAATATGCAAATGGTCACGGATGTTCAACGCATTGTGATTGCCGTTGAGCATCATTTGTATGAGTTAGAGATCGCACAAAGAAAACTGGATCAATTAAAACCGCTTAAATATAACCGATGGTTAGTTGTATTCATGATTGGCTTATCTTGTGCAGCATTCGCCCATTTATCTGGCGGCGACTGGATAATTTGCGGCATTACCTTTGTGGCAGCCGCCATTGCCATGTTTGTGCGACAAGAATTTTCTAAACGGCACTATAATCCTCTTATCGTCTTTTCCATCACCTCTTTCGTCGCCTCTCTGATTTCTGGCGTGAGCTTAAAATATAACTTAGGTAACGATCCTCAAATTGCCTTAGCATCTAGTGTGTTATTACTTGTGCCAGGGTTTCCGCTGATTAATTCTTTGGCGGATATATTAAAAGGTTATGTGAATATGGGATTAGGCCGTTGGACGATTGCAACTATTCTCACTTTTGGTGCATGTCTTGGTATTGTATTCGCTTTAAGCCTATTACATATTACAACTTGGGGGCATTAAAATGTTATTAGACATCACAATATTTATCTTGAAATTACTCGATGATATGCTATTTGCTGCGATTCCAGCGGTGGGCTTTGCTTTAGTATTTAATGTACCGCCCAAAGCCTTAAAATATTGTGCAATTTTAGCCGCACTTGGGCATGTTACACGCACATTATTACTGCATATTAATATGCCTATTGTATTTGCTACATTCTTTGCCACTTGTGTGATTGGATTTTTAGGCGTGCATCTTTCCCATCGTTATTTAGCCCATCCCAAAGCCTTCACCGTTGCCGCAATTATCCCCATGATTCCCGGTGTTCATGCTTATAAAGCAATGATTTCAATGGTACAAATTCATCATTTTGGCTTTTCTGATGCTTTATTTGAACAGATGATTAGTTCCTTTATTAATACCAGTTTTATCCTAGGCGCAATAGTATTTGGATTGGCTTTACCGGGCTTATTGTTTTATCGACAAAAACCTGTGGTGTAACACTAAAAACAGTGCAACAAAAAAGCCGACATTTGTCGGCTTTCTACTATTCTTGTGATTTTTTCTTGAGGTATTCATAAAGCTCATCTTTAATCCGTAATTTTTCTTTTTTCAAAGCCTCAATTTCCATGTGAGTGGCGAGCTGAATGTTTTCCTGCATATTCTTAATTTCATGATCTAATTCGTTATGCTTTTCAAAAAGACGATCAAAATAAGCATCATTACTTTTAAGCTGGGTAATTAAGTCTCGATATTCGGGAAACATAGCATTGCTCCTATAGTGGTTTTAACTGGTTTCAGTTTACTACATTCACCCCAAATAAACAGAACAGGATCTTAAAAATTTGACAACGATCACAAAAATTTATTTATCGCAAATAATTCTTTATTCTTTTGCTTTTTTATTTCTTCCTGCACCTAAAATCATCATCGCTAACAAACTAAGAATAATTCCAAAGCCAGCACCAATACCCGTTGAGATAACATAAGGTTTCTCTGCCATCACAAGATTAGGCTGTTGAACAAAATGAAATGCCACCAAATTATTATCTAATGGTTGAATAGATTGCATCATCTTCAATTTATTTTGTGAGATGAAAACACTTCCTCGCAAAACCAGTCCGCCACCGATAAGCATAAACAGAAAAGAAAGAATAAATTTTCTCATAATTTACCTAAAATTCAGACTAAATGGGGCTGGGTTCTAACACAAAGTGCGGTCAATTTTTCTTTATTTTTATCCGCTGGCTTTTAAACTGGTTTATTTAAAGAAAGCACGCTAGAATAAGGCTATTTTCATTTCAACGAAAAAAGTAAGGAAATTCTATGATCGATCCAAATTTGCTCCGTAATAATTTATCCGAAGTCGCAGAAAAATTAAAAGTAAAACGCAACTTTATTCTTGATACAGAAAAACTCACTTCATTAGAAGAACAACGCAAGAACTTACAAGTCACTACTGAAAATTTACAAGCGGAACGTAACTCGCGTTCCAAAGCGATAGGTGCAGCCAAAGCGCGTGGTGAAAATATCGAACCATTATTGGCTGAAGTAGATAATATGGGCAACCAATTGACTGAAGCAAAAGCACAATTAGATGCGGTACTTGCGGAAATCAATCAAATTGCATTAAGTATTCCAAATCTACCTGCAGACGAAGTGCCATTAGGCAAAGATGACACCGAAAATAAAGAAATCTTACGTTGGGGCACGCCACGTACATTTGATTTTGAAGTAAAAGATCATGTGGCTTTAGGCGAAGAAGCAAATGGCTTAGATTTTGCCGCAGGAGCTAAATTAGCTGGTGCGCGTTTTGCCGTAATGAAAGGTCAAATCGCTAAAATGCACCGTGCATTAGCGCAATTTATGTTAGATCTTCATACTGAACAGCACGGCTATTTAGAAACCTATGTGCCTTATTTAGTGAATCACGCCACACTTTATGGCACTGGGCAATTACCAAAATTTGGGGAAGATTTATTCCATACGCTTGCTTTAGAAGGCGAACAACCTTACGCATTAATTCCAACCGCAGAAGTGCCAGTCACTAATTTAGTGCGTGATGTAATTATTGATGAAGCAGAATTGCCAATAAAAATGACCGCACATACACCATGTTTCCGTTCAGAAGCAGGCTCTTACGGTCGTGATACTCGCGGTTTAATTCGTATGCACCAATTTGATAAAGTGGAAATGGTACAAATCGTTGATCCAGATAAATCAATGGAAGCACTTGAAGAATTAACAGGTCATGCGGAAAAAGTATTGCAATTATTAAATTTACCATACCGTAAAGTTTTACTTTGCACAGGCGATATGGGCTTTGGTTCTTGCAAAACTTACGACTTAGAAGTGTGGGTGCCTGCACAAAATACTTATCGTGAAATTTCTTCTTGCTCAAATATGTGGGATTTCCAAGCTCGCCGTATGCAAGCACGTTGTAAAGCAAAAGGCGATAAGAAAACGCGCTTAGTGCATACCTTAAATGGTTCTGGCTTGGCTGTTGGTCGTACTTTAGTGGCTGTGCTTGAAAACTATCAAAATGCAGATGGTTCAATCACCGTGCCAGAAGTGCTACGTCCGTATATGGGCGGATTAGAAATTATTGGAAAATAATCCTTCTATAAATAAAAAAGCGTGGATTTTAAAATTTCCACGCTTTTTTATTAAGCTATTTCAACAGCGACATCGGATTCTGATTTAGATTTTAATTCACCTACTTCATATAAATCAATGCCCGCATCTTTGGCTATTTCAATGACCGTTTGAACGCTATTAGGCTCAACTGCCACTAATAAACCGCCTGATGTTTGAGGATCGCACAAAATCGCTTTTTGTTCTTCCGTTAATAAACCCACTTTATGCCCATAACTTTCAAAATTACGCCCTGTTCCTCCGGGGACGCAACCTTGAGCAATATAATCTTTTACGCCGTCCAAGGTTTTAATTTTGTCCGCAAAAACTACCGCACTTAGATTTGAACCTTCACAGATTTCAATTAAATGACCAAGTAAACCAAATCCTGTGACATCCGTCATTGCTGTTACGCCATCCACTTGGGAAAATTGGCTACCAATGGAATTCATTTGGAACATAGCGGCAGTGGCTAAACCTTGATGTTCTGGCTTAAGTTTTCCTTTTTTCTCCGCCGTCGTCAAAATACCGATACCAAGCGGTTTCGTCATATAAAGCTTACAACCTGATTTTGCAGAAGCATTACGTTTCACTTTTTCAGTGTCAATCACGCCTGTCACCGCTAAACCAAAAATAGGTTCGGGTGAATCAATGGAATGTCCACCTGCCAAAGCAATACCCGCTTGATGGCAAGCAAAGCGACCGCCATCAACAATTTTCTGTGCAACTTCTGCAGGTAATACATTAGTTGGAAAACCTAAAATAGCGATTCCCATAATCGGCTTACCGCCCATAGCAAAAATATCACTGATGGCATTGGTTGCGGCAATTCGTCCAAAATCAAAAGGATCATCTACAATCGGCATGAAAAAGTCTGTGGTACTGATAATCGCAGTTCCATTCCCAAGATCATACACCGCTGCATCGTCTGCGGTTTCATTGCCGACGAGCAGATTTGGATCATAAAATTTTTCCAGTTCTGAATGTAAAATTGTCCCTAACACCTTAGGCGAAATTTTACAGCCTCAACCTGCACCATGGCTGTATTGCGTCAGCCGAATTTTTTCTTCCATTTCTTATTTACCTTGTTGAATATTCGTTTTCGAGAATATGACGTTTAAACCTATTCTTAATCATAAAGATCTTCGCCATCTTTCCTTGTACGCAATAATTGCAAAATCCAAACATATTGCTCTGGCGTTGGCGTAACAAAAGATTCTATTTCTTCGTTCATTGCTCGGGCTGATTGTTCAGGATCATCGCTTAAATTCATTGCAGGATGAATTTCCATTTCATATTTGCCGGTTTCAGCGTTATAACGAGGAAACATTGGAATAACAACGGCTTTAGAAAGTTTTGCCATTTTATTTAATCCCGGTAATGTTGCTTTATAAGTCCCAAAGAAATCAACAAATACGCTTTGCTCCGCACCAAAATCTTCATCCGGTAAGTAATAACCCATTTCGCCTTTACGAACATGATTTAAAAAGGGTTTAATACCATTTTGGCGAGCATGCATTTTTCCGCCAAAACGTTGGCGTATAATTGTCCAAAGCCAATCCACCAGTGGATTACGATGTGGATTATACATAGAAGTCATTGGCATGCCTTGAGTGTGCAAAATAATGCCAGACGCATCAATCGCCCAGCCATGTGGCACCATAAGAATAATATTCTTGCATTCAGCTTTTGCCTGTTCGATATGTTTAAGACCGATAAATTCACTGCGTTTTTGCAAATGTTTCTTTGAACGGATGGCAATCTCACCAATACCAAACATAACCTGAGCGACAACCGCAAACATTTTATCAATGACTTGCTCACGTTGTTGTTCAGTCCAATGAGGAAAGCAATATTGCAAGTTAGTTTGCGCGCGCGTACGCTGTTTCTTTGCTTTATGCCCAATCCAAATACCTAATTTTCCCGCCAATTTATCGCGCAGACGAAAAGGCACAAATGCTAACAACAATAAAAAGAAAATACCGAGCCAAATTCCCCAATATTGAGGCTTTAAATACGACCATGAAAAGTGCGCTTCATAGCCCACTCTCGCCGTCAGACGTAAATTTTGTTGATTATCCGACATAATAAAATGAAATTAATTTTAACCGCACTTTTGTGCGCTTTCCGAATTAAAAATGAAACCAGCCCTGATCGTAAACCATTTTGGCCGTCATCATAAAAGACATGATAACAACCATCGGTCGAATCAAGGTTTTACCTTTCGTCATCACCATTTTGGCGCCTAAATTTGCACCTAAAATGCTCCCAGCCATCATCACGAACCCCACTTTCCAAAGAATTTGTCCGCCCAATAAGAAAAGTGCAAAAGAAGCAAGGTTCGAAGTGAAGTTCATCACTTTTGCATGTGCTGTCGCTTTCGGGAGATTAAATCCTAGCAAAGTAACACAGGCCAAACTCATAATTGAGCCCGTTCCTGGGCCAAAGAAGCCATCATAAAAACCTAAAAATGGGCTAATTAAAAGACCAAATAACAGATAATTTAATCGTTGTTTCCGATCTTCATCACCTAATTTAGGGGTAAATAAAAAATACAGACCAATGACTAAAATCAGAAAAGGCAGAATTTTTCTGAAAATCGCCACGTCAATTGATTGAATTAATAATGTACCTAGGGCAGAACCTAAGAAAACCCAAATCAAAATAAACCAAATATCGCGTAAATTGACCGCTCTTTTTCGCAAGAAATAAAGACTTGCGGATAATGCACCGCCCATAGCTTGCAATTTGTTAGTGCCTAACGCCATTGCTGGTGGCATACCAGTCATGAGCAACGCTGGAATGGTGATTAATCCCCCACCACCAGCAATTGCATCGATAAATGATGCGACAAAACCAACACAAAACAATATTGCTAAAAGATCAATTCCGATATCCATATTGATTTACCTTAATTCTATTCTAACCATTCATTTCGATTCGGGGAATTTAAAATTTGTTGGCACAAAAACGGCTCAGGTGGTGTAACTTTAGGTTTGCTCACTGAAGCACCTGGTTTTGGTGGCTCAAACCAAGAATATAATTCGTCTCCACAACCATCACTGGGAGGAACGGGTGCTTGATTTTCACAATAAGACGCATCTGCTGGGCAAGTTAAACGAACATGAAAATGAGAGTCGTGTCCATACCAAGGACGAACTTTGTGTAACCAGCCGCGATCATTGCCAGCAGTTTGACATAATTTTACCTTAATCGCAGGATTAACAAAAATACGTGCCACATTTGGATCTTTCGCGGCTAATTTGATTAACGTCGCATGATTGCTATTCCATACGCGTTCATCCACTCGTTGCGCCTTTCTATCTACAACTAATAAACCTTTACCATCAGAATTCAGCGCATCGGCGTCCGACATTTCGCCCATTCTTAACCAAATATCCGCATCTAATCCCATCTGATGGCTAGCATGACCCGTTAAAAATCGTCCACCACCTGGCATGGCAATATCGCCCACTAACATCGTTGGTAACCCAGCAGCTTTAGCACGTTGTCCCAAACGTTCAAGATACTGAATCATATTTGGATGACCATAATAACGATTGCGATTCATACGAATAACTTGGTAACCGTCTCCTTTCGGCGGTAGTGCTTGCGCCCCAATAATACATCCATTGGTATAACTACCAATAGGTTTTGCTTTCCCATCGCCACTTGGTATTGGACGTTTCACTTTTTGCCAATCTAGAGGAGACGCAGCAACGTTCAGAGAGAAAAGTGCGGTAAAAATTATGGTTTTTTTTAATAAAATTTTATTCATTCTAAAGTTTTGCTATGGGTAAGCATATCTTAGATTTTGCCGTGGGTAAGTATATCCTAGGTCTTGCCGTGGGTAAGTATATCCTAGGTTTTACCGTGGGTAAGTATATCCTAGGTTTTGCCGTGGGTAAGTATACCCACGGTTAGAAAAATAGTTCCCCTTTGGGGAACTTTACACTTACCCCAAAGGGGTAATATCAAACTAACCTAGGGTATACCTACCCTAGGAACAGACTCACATATAGGTACACCTTAAGTTCAGCCCCATTGAAGAACTTTCCACTTACCCCAAAGGGGTAACATCAAACTAACCTAGGGTATACCTACCCTAGGCACAGACTCCCATCTTATACTAAGATTATTTACACTGCGCCTTAAAACGTAATAGATGATCTAATAAGACAATCGCCATCATGGCTTCTGCGATGGGTACAGCACGAATACCCACACAAGGATCGTGACGACCTTTTGTCACAACTTCTACTGGCTCGCCATTAAGATTAATTGAACGACCAGAAATTGTAATACTTGAAGTTGGTTTTAACGCAATCGTGGCGATAATTGGCTGTCCTGAACTAATTCCGCCTAAAATGCCGCCTGCGTGATTACTTTCAAAGCCATTAGGTGTCATTTCATCACGATGTTCCGAACCACGTTGTTCAACCACTGCAAAACCATCACCAATTTCGACGCCTTTTACTGCATTAATTCCCATTAATGCGTGAGCAAGATCTGCATCTAAACGGTCAAATACTGGCTCGCCCAATCCTACTGGCACATTTTCTGCAATAACGGTAAGTTTTGCGCCAATAGAATCCCCTTCTTTTTTAAGTTCACGGATCAATTCATCAAATTTTTCTACCGCACTTTCATCAGGGCAAAAGAATGGATTGCTGTTTACCTTTTCCCAATCAATTTCTCCGATGGTCTGTGGCAAAATTTTCACATGACCGATTTGACTTAAAAAACCGCGCACCTCAATGCCAAAATATTCGCGTAAATATTTTTTTGCAATCGCTCCCGCTGCAACTCGCATCGCTGTTTCACGCGCTGAAGAACGCCCACCGCCACGGTAATCACGAATGCCATATTTTTGCTGATAGGTAAAGTCTGCATGACCAGGGCGAAAACGATCTTTAATCTCGCCATAATCTTGAGAACGCTGATCAGCATTTTTAATGATCATTCCAATACTTGTGCCTGTGGTTTTTCCTTCAAACACACCAGATAAAATTTGAACTTCATCATCCTCACGACGCGGCGTGGTATATCGTGATGTCCCAGGTTTACGACGATCTAAATCTGGCTGAATATCTTGCTCAGATAATTCAAGATTTGGCGGTACCCCATCAACGATACAGCCTAATGCAATCCCATGTGACTCCCCAAAGGTCGTCACACGAAAAAGTTGTCCAATTGTATTACCTGCCATAATTTCCCCTTATTTTTTTACATCAACAAAGGGAATTTCTTCGCCAGTGTCATTATTTTTGATAAATACATCTAATTGATTAAAGGCAATATCAATATTATGTTCTGCAAATAATTCATTAATACGGCGATTAATAGCATCTGTAGTACTGGTACGATCTCCAACTTGTTCTACATAAACACGTAATTCGTGATCCAAAGTACTTGCACCAAAAGTTAAAAAATAAGCAGATGGTTTAGGATCGCGTAAAACAGTCGGCTGTTCATCAGCTGCTTGAAGTAATAATTGGCGTACGAGTGTTAAATCAGAACCATAAGCAACACCAACGCTAATCACTAAACGTGTCATCGTGTTAGATAATGCCCAGTTGGTTACTTGACCTGTTACAAAAGATTTATTTGGCACAATCACTTCTTTGCGATCAAAATCAATCAATGTAATTGCACGAATGCGAATTTTCGCTACAGTACCACTTACACCATTAATGGTTACGACATCGCCAACTCGGATTGGGCGTTCAAATAACAAAATAATGCCCGACACAAAGTTTGCAAAAATCTCTTGCATACCAAAACCAAGACCAACAGAAAGTGCGGCGAATAACCATTGTAATTTTGACCAAGACATCCCTAAGGTTGCAAATGCCCACGCACCACCAATGGCGATAAAAATATAAGTGAGCAATGTCGTAATCGTATAAGGCGTACCTTGTGAAAGATTCACTCGAGAGAAAATTAATACTTCCAAAATGCCTGAAATATTACGAACCAACACATAAGTAATTCCTACGATAACTAAAGCAACAAGAAGATTAAATAAAGTAATGCTTTCCACTACAGTGCCAGCATCGGTTGTCGTGGTTTGTTGCCAAAGTGTAATTTCACGTAAATAGCTCACTACTGTGACTAAATCTGACCATACGTAGTAGAAAATCCCCAATAATGCTGTCCAAATAAAGAGATCTACAAAACGTAATAATTGGCTACGCACATCATTTAACGCCAAACTTTCCTCTGGCTCTCCCACTGCAACCACATCATCAGAGGATATATTTTCATAATTATTTTCAAGTGCTTTTTGACGACGTTTTTCTGCTAAACGGCGATGTGCTAAACGACGAGAAGAAACCGTAATACCACGGTAAATCGTATTGCGTACTAACCACCATACACACCAAGCAATATAAGAATGAATAAAATGCTCAATTAAATTTAAAGCGGTGTAGTAATAGCCTAAAACAATAAGTACGATTAATCCCACAGGAATTAATCTCAAACCAATTTGTACAATTCTTATTAACCAATGATGTTTATTTGTTTCAGGTTCATAAGAGCGAAGTACTCGATTAAAACGAGGGGCAATAATCGCCGCACAGAAAATTAGAGCTGTAATAGTATTAATTTGACCTAACACATCATTAGCTAAACCTGCATCAGTGACATTGCTAAACACAGAAGTATTTAAAAGCAATACAATCACAATAATAATGCGTTGGATAACACCACGAAAACGTTGTGCATTCTCTTTTGAAGATTCAAAATGATTAACAAAAATACCATTTGGACGGAACAATGAAATCCAAAATGTAAAGAACCACCAATAACCCGCCATACTAAATGACCAATGCCAAAATTCTTCTGGATTTTTGAAGAAAAAGAAGCCGATCATTTGGCAAACTGCTAAAAACCAAAGTGTACTAGAAAGCGTTAAAAACGCAGTTAATAACAGGGCAAGTGGCGTACTCCACTGACTATCTGTATCTAAGCGATGTATTTCACGATTAATTTTGTTTAATTGTTGTTTAATACGATTTTTAAATTTAAAAATTGCACCGCCTACAATAAATAACCCTAAGAAATACATAAGTAAATAAGGTAAATTGTCATAATTAGTTGGAAAACCTAATTTTTTCAACATACCATTAAACTGTTCAATTAAAGCTCTTGGCAGCATTTTTATCCAATCTAAATTAATGGGATTATTACTTTTCACCCAAAAACTTTGCTGCTCTAATTTAGATTGAATTTGATCACTGATTTGTGTAATTTGCTGCTGTGTTAATTCCAAAGAAATCGCGAGATTTAATTGATTATTTAAGGATTTAATCAGATCAGATGTCATTTTCCGACGCTCAGTTAATAGCGTTTTAACTTGCGTTCTTTCTGCCTCAGTAAATTGTTTTCCATCTTCACTTTCAACTTTATTAATATAGTTATTTAGATCATAAAGTTCATTGCGTTTTTGAGTAATGTCAAAAATATGCACACGCAAATCGGCAATTTGTTTTGATAAACCTTGAATATTTAAGTTAGTCGGTAATTTTTGTTTTTGTTGCTGGATAATACGTGAAAGAACTAACGTGCCTTGTAATGCACTAATTTGTTCATCAATAGTATGTTGAGTTTGAGTGAGGCTATCTAAAATATTCCGCATTCTTAACTCATCTTGAGTTAATGAATTCGCTTTTTCTGTTTGTTGTAATAGATACTGACCAAGCTGTGCATTGCGATCAAGTTCTTTTTGAATGTAATCATTTTGCACAGTTTTTTGCTGTTGCTGCTGAGCTTGTTCTAGTTGATTTTGTGATTGCTGAAGATTTTTTTGATTAATGACTTCTTGAATCGCAATAATATTTTGTTGTTGCACCTGCAAACGTAAATTCAATAGGTCGTAACGACTTTGATAAAGTAAAGAAAGCTGATCATTATTTTTTAATAAATTTTGATTATAACTATTCTTTAAATCAATCAGTTGTAATTCAACCTGATATTGTTTTCGTAATGAGCTACCAATATCATTATTGGCCAATTGTTGATTAATTTGCTGTGTGCGTACAACATTTTCCGTTAATGCTGCTTGAGCTCGTTCAGAAATAGAATTTTGCCCTGCCAATTGTGCATTTGCCGCGCCTAATGCGTTTTGCGTATCTTGTAATTGATCATTTAACTTAGCGAGACTATTTTGTAAATAGTCCTGTGACTGTGCATTATAATCAGTACTTGTTGCTGTTTCTTGTTGTTTTTTTAATGCTTGAATTTCTGCATTATTCTTTCTAATTTCACTCTCTGAATGGCTTAATGTTGTTTGCAATGCATCATTGATTTTTTGTTGAGCTTGAATTTGCTGCAATAAATCAATTGATGTTTGTAATTCTGCTAACAACGTATTTTTTGCTTCCCCCTCACTCATTTTTTGAGCGTTAGCCAAATCGGCTTTAAGCGATTGCTCCGTTGGTAATACATTTGTTGAATTTGCCCCTAATGCCCCTTGTGAAACACTAAGGGTAAACATTGCCGAGGCAAAAAGTGCGGTAAAAAATGGAGGTGTTTTCATAAGTTTCCTAATCATTATTTTTTCCTAATCTAAATGGTAAAATTAATTTATCTTATCTTGCTTTGCCAGCCAATCGGCAAGCTGTTTACGTGAGATCTTAATGCCTTTCCCAAGCATCAGTGGTAAAGGATAATATGCAATAGGTTGTTTAAAACGTGCGAGTTTATCTTGTAAAAAAAACATTAAATTTTCAACCGCACTTTTGCTAAAGGATTCATTAAAATCCACTAAAGCGACAGGACGCTGACCAAATTCTTTGTTTTTTTGTGGTAAAACAAACACTTGATTAACTGAAGAATGTTGAATAATCACTTGTTCAATTTCTTCTGGCTGAATATTTTCGCCACCAGAAATAAACATATTATCAAGTCGTCCGATAATAACAAGTTCGCCCTCTTGCAAAACACCTTTATCTTTTGTCTGAAGCCAACCTTGGTTATTCGTTAATGAAACAATTTGTCGATCCTTCCAATAACCCATCGCCAAACCTGCACCTTTCAGCCAAATTTCATCATTTACTAAGCAATATTCTCTGCCTAATAGCGGTTGCCCCACACCTTGTTTTTCATCAGATTTTTTGGCAAAAACTGTCGAAGCCATTTCCGTCATTCCGTAGCCAGAATAAGTTTCAATACCATATTTCACTATTTTTTTCGTGAGTTCAGCAGGAATATGCGTACCACCAAGTAAAATATGACGTGTAGAAAATGAAATAATCGAATTTTCCTGTAAATAATCTAACAAACGTTGTAATTGCGTTGGCACAAGAGAAACGTGGGTAGTTTCTAATAATGAAGCATAAAAATCATCTTTTGGGAAATGTAATTGCGCACCACAATATAACCAACGCCAAACAATACCTTGCCCTGAAACGTGATATAAGGGTAATGAAAGTAACCAAGATTGATTACAATCAAACTTCATTAAGTTACATACCCCTTTTGCATTATCCAAATGCGCTTGGACATTATGCACAACTGCTTTTGGTAAGCCTGTAGAACCAGAGGTTAGCGTCATCGTCGCAGGACGAAAAAAATCAGCTTTTTGTGTAAAAACATCAATTTCTTGCAAATTCAGCAAATCTTTATCATAAAAACAAAAATCAATTTGATAAAACTCACATAATTCTGCAATTTTTTCTTGTGGAAAAGCAGGATTGATACCTAAAACTTTTGCACCAAGCTGAATTGTAGCTAGATATAAAAATAAAATTTTCTCTGAATTTTTTCCCACAAAAGCAACCGCACTTTCCGCATTTACTCCTTTTTTTTGTAAAAAAGCCACCGTTTGGTTAATCTTTGTAGTTAATTCTATCCAAGTAAGTGCATCGCTCTGCTTAGTACGTAAAGCGATTTTATCTGAGAAATCAGGTTGAATAGCAAAATGTTGCCAAGGATACATTATTAATTTACCGTGAAATATGATCGTACTTCATCAATCAATGTTTCAGGTAATTCCATAGATTGCATTGCGCCTTCTAGCATTAACATTTTTCGTCCACTATTTGTATTGGTAATAACCCAATAAGGCGTATCTGGAATTTGTTTTGGTTTTGTATGATTGCCAGCCATTAATAATGTCGCTTCATCACGAGCAAAATAAACCCGTGTACGTCCCTGTAAAGATTCTGTGGCTTGAGCAAAACTTTCAGGATTTGTACGATAAAGCACACGTAAAATCGCTAAGAAACGCACCACCGCCTTACTTTCTTCTTTGAATTCATCTGAATTTAATAAAGTTTGGACTTTTTCTACTATCTGATTAATTGCGTTTATTGATTGCTTTTTTGTTGTTTTGATATTTACTTCTTTCACATTAATAGCCTGTTCTGGCTTTTGATCTGCGGATTTGTTAGTTTCTGCTGAAGTAAGAACTAAATCATCAACACTTGAAGTATGCACAGGTAAACTAAGCAAACGACGTAAAATATCCGAAGCACTTTCCCCAATAGAGCGGGTTTGGCTCGCAATATATTGGTATAATTCTTCATCTACTTCAATGATCTTCATTTTTATCTCTCTGTTTGCTAAAATTTTTTCAATTATAACGACTTCTTTACAAATTCTCACGTAAAAATTATGGTAAAATCATTACTCAATTATCAATTTCATCAAGTAAAACAAACGATTAATACGCCTGTTTTAATTTTTATTCACGGTTTATTCGGCGATATGGATAATCTCGGCGTTATCGCGAGAGCTTTTAGTGAACATTACAATATTTTACGTATTGATCTACGCAATCACGGTCATAGTTTTCATTCGGAGAAAATGAATTATCAACTGATGGCTGAAGATGTTATCGAGGTAATCCGCCACTTAAGTTTATCCAAAGTGATATTAATTGGTCATTCTATGGGTGGAAAAACCGCCATGAAAATCACCGCACTTTGCCCAGAATTAGTCGAAAAATTAATCGTAATTGATATGTCCCCTCTGCCTTATAAAGGATTTGGTCATAAAGATGTGTTTAATGGCCTATTTGCGGTAAAAAATGCAAAGCCTGAAAATCGTCAGCAAGCCAAACCGATTTTAAAACAAGAAATTAATGATGAAGACGTTGTACAATTTATGTTGAAATCTTTTGATGTTAATTCAGCTGATTGTTTTCGTTTTAATCTTACCGCGCTTTTTAACAATTATGCCGATATTATGGATTGGGAAAAGGTACGTGTATTTACGCCAACTCTTTTTATTAAGGGTGGAAATTCCTCTTATATAAAAATAGAAAATAGCGAAAAAATTCTAGAACAATTTCCTAATGCAACTGCCTTTACGATTAATGGGAGTGGACACTGGGTTCACGCCGAAAAACCTGATTTTGTTATTCGTGCAATTAAACGATTTCTAAATAAGAATTAAGTGGTTTAAGTGAGAATGCTTTTATGATATAGTTCGCCGAATTTGGATAAGTCTTATAATCAATAGATTAAATTTAATATAAAAGGAAATAAAAATGGCAATAGTTGGTCTTTTTTATGGTAGTGATACTGGAAATACTGAAAACATCGCAAAACAAATCCAAAAACAATTAGGTAGCGATTTAATTGATATTCGTGATATTGCCAAAAGTAGCAAAGAAGATATTGAAGCATACGATTTCTTGCTTTTCGGTATCCCAACTTGGTATTACGGCGAAGCACAAGCAGACTGGGATGATTTTTTTCCAACACTCGAAGAAATCGATTTTACAGATAAACTTGTAGGTATTTTTGGCTGTGGCGATCAAGAAGATTATGCGGATTATTTCTGTGATGCTATTGGAACTGTGCGCGATATTATAGAGCCACACGGTGCAATTGTGGTAGGAAATTGGCCAACAGAAGGCTATAATTTTGAAGCTTCAAAAGCCTTATTGGAAGATGGCACTTTCATCGGATTATGTATTGATGAAGATCGCCAGCCAGAGCTTACCGCAGAGCGTGTAGAAAAATGGTGTAAACAAATTTATGATGAAATGTGTTTAGCTGAATTGGCTTAACATTTTTGCATAATAGGAAGAAAAATTATGTCTGAAGAAAATATTAAATTACTCAAAAAAGCAGGATTAAAAATTACAGAGCCTCGCTTAACTATTCTCGCTTTAATGCAAAATCATAAAAATGAACATTTTTCTGCAGAAGATGTTTATAAAATTTTGCTGGAACAAGGTAGTGAAATTGGATTAGCCACAGTTTATCGTGTGCTTAATCAATTTGATGAAGCGCATATTGTAATCCGTCATAATTTTGAGGGAAATAAATCCGTTTTTGAGCTTGCTCCAACAGAACATCACGATCATATTATTTGTGAAGATTGCGGCAAAGTATTTGAATTTACTGATAACATTATTGAACAACGTCAGCGTGAAATCAGCGAAAAATACGGCATAAAATTAAAAACGCATAACGTATATCTTTACGGAAAATGCAGTGATATTAATCATTGTGATGAAAACAATTCAAAATAAATTAATATCTAAGGCGACAAAATGTCGCCTTTCTTATATTCAAATTTTATCCGAAAAAATAACCGCACTTTATTACAGTGCGGTTATTTAATTTAACTTTTTTATCTGTTAATAAACGCCTTGAGCCAACATAGCATCAGCTACTTTAACAAAGCCTGCTACATTTGCACCAACAACATAGTTAATGTTTTCTTGACCTTCAATTGTGCCGTATTTTTTACAGTTTGTGTGAATATCTAACATAATGCGATGTAATTGAGCGTCCACTTCTTCCGCTGTCCAATATAAACGTTGTGAACTTTGTGCCATTTCTAAACCAGAAGTGGCAACACCACCAGCGTTGGCAGCTTTACCCGGCCCAAATAATACATTTGCAGCGAGTAATGCTTCTGTTGCTTCAATTGTTGTTGGCATATTGGCACCTTCAGCCACTAATTTCACACCATTTTTAATTAAAAGTTGTGCATCAGAAAGTTCTAACTCATTTTGAGTTGCACAAGGAAGCGCGATATCAACTTTCACTTCCCAAGGGCGTTTACCTTCAAAATATTGTAAACCAAACTGCTCCGCATAATCTTTCACACGCCCACGTTTTGTATTTTTAATTTCGAAAAGTGCGGCTAATTTTTCAGTAGTAAATCCATTTGGATCATAAACATAACCCGATGAATCAGAACAAGTTACTACTTTTGCACCAAGCGATAATGCTTTTTCAATCGCGTATTGTGCTACATTACCAGAACCAGAAACTGAAACTACTTTACCTGCAAAACTATCGCCTTTTTCAGCAAGCATTGCTTGAGCAAAATAAACTAAGCCATATCCCGTTGCTTCCGGACGAATTAAACTACCACCGAAAGAAAGACCGCGACCAGTGAAAACACAAGCTGATTGGTTTGATAATTTTTTCATATAGCCCGCTAAATAGCCAACTTCGCGCCCGCCAACACCTATATCGCCAGCAGGAACATCTGTATCAGCTCCTACGTGACGATAAAGTTCAGCCATTAATGCTTGGCAAAAACGCATAACTTCAGCATCAGATTTGCCTTTTGGATCAAAGTCCGAACCGCCTTTTGCTCCGCCCATAGGCAATGTTGTTAAAGCATTTTTAAAGATTTGCTCAAAACCTAAGAATTTTAAGATAGATAAATTTACTGATGGATGGAAACGCATTCCCCCTTTAAATGGGCCTATGGCACTATTAAATTGTACACGAAATGCTCGGTTTACTTGCACTTGCCCTTTATCATCAGTCCACGCCACACGGAATTGAAATGCACGTTCTGGTTCAACTAAACGTTCTAATAATGCTTCTGAACGATATTTAGGATTGGCTTCTAAAAAAGGCCAAATTGATGTGAATACCTCGCGAACCGCTTGTAAAAATTCAGGTTGATGACCATCGCGTTGAACAACTTTTGTTAAAAATGCGTCTAAGGAAGCAACTTTTGACATAATGAATTTCCCTCTTTGTTGATGTTGTGTATATTGTATTTTTATTGTCTTCGCCTCGTGAGGCGCATAGACAATATGCAATGGCTAATTTAATCTTGCAACCATTTTTATAAAGGAAATTTAAAGAAAAGGAAAAAGTAAAGAAATTATCTAAAAAAATATCGTATTCATTAGATAAAAAATAAAAAACGACAGAAAACCATCAGGTAATGATATTTTCAATAAAAATATAGAACAGACTACAAATCATATTTCTAGTAAATCACTACGAAAATATGTTTTATGAAAAAAACAAAATTAGGGTTATATCAATATAATAAAAACGGGGGCAAAGCCCCCATACTATTAACAACTCAATTCATCATTGTGTTTTTTCTGATTCATCATTATTTTCAACCGCACTTTCATCGTCTTTTGGTTGATAAAATCGAGCAACCAATAGACCTAGCTCAAACAGCAAGCACATCGGTACGGCAAGCAAAGTTTGTGAAAAAACATCAGGAGGCGTTAAAAGCATTCCAATAAAAAATGCCACAACAATAATATAAGGGCGTTTTTCGGAAAGAGCCTTTACAGTGGTAACACCAGTCCAGCAAAGTAGAATAATCGCAATTGGCACTTCAAAACAAACGCCAAAAGCTAAAAATAACGCCAAAGCAAAATCTAAATAACTACTAATATCTGTTGCGATGGCAACACCTTCTGGGGCTGTTTGTGTAAAGAAGCTGAATACAAAAGGAAAGACGACATAGTAAGCAAAAGCAACACCGCAATAAAATAAAATCGTACTAGAAAATAACAACGGATAAATCATCCGTTTTTCGTGCTGATATAAAGCAGGTGCAATAAAAGCCCAAATTTGATAAAGCAAATAAGGAACAGAAATAAAAATTGCAACAATCACAGTTAATTTAATTGGCGTAAAGAAAGGAGTTTGAATATTGGTTGCAATCATTGTTGCGCCTTTTGGCATAACAGCCGTTAAAGGTGCTGCAACAAAATGATAAATATCATTGGAAAAATACACCAAAGCAACAAAAGCCAATACCACACAAATTACACAGCGTAATAAACGGTTTCTTAGCTCAACAAGGTGCGTAATTAAAGGTTGAGATTCATCCACATTACTCATAAAAACTCGCTATGATTTAGTTTTTGAAGATTGAGATTTTGACGCTGGAGCGATTTCAATATCATCAGGAGGATAATAGCTAGATAAATGTGTGTTCAGTTCTGCTTTCTCGTGAGTTTCAAGTGCGGTCAAATCTGTAGGTGTTTTTTCTGCTTCAGATAAAGTTTCTGCAGCCTCCTCAACTGAGATTGCATTTTGAGGCTTTTCTGCATTTTCAGCCGCACTTTTGATTTCTTTGATTTGATCTTCCACCGTTGTACCAGCTTGAACCGCTTTATCTTCTAGCTCCGCTTTCATCTTATCTGCTCGAGCTTTTAATTCTTCCACCGTTTTACTCAATTCTGGTGAAAGGGCTTGCAAGTTAAGGGATTCCGCTTTTTTAATACTATCTTGTAATTCTTGCAATTTTAGCTCTTGTTTCAACTCATTTTGAACGTTAGCAGCTAAACCACGAATCGTTTTTACCCAATCCATTACAGTGCGAATTGCTATAGGCAAACGTTTCGGGCCTAATACAACTAATCCCAAAATCATTAGCAAAATAAGTTCTGAAAAACCAATATCAAACACGGATTAAGCCTGTTCTTTCTCTTTTATACTTTCTTTTTTTGCAGAAGCTGTTTCATTATCTATAGACTGAAATTCTGCATCTTTTACTTTTTCATCTTCTTTCATCGCTTTTTTGAAACCCTTCACTGCTGCGCCAAGATCTGAGCCGGCATTTCTTAATTTTTTCGTGCCAAAAATCAATAAAATAACGACTAATAAAATAATCAGTTGAGCGGGGGACAAACCAAACATAATAAACTCCGTTCTGTAAAAAAGAAAAAATTTGGCTCGGAATATACTCTTTTTAGCCATTTAGAACAATAGCTATCGGAGATTATTTTTATGTTATCCTGATCTTAATCATAAAAGTTGATTTTTAACTTATTTATGTAATAAAAAAGTTAAAATTTATCTATCTCTAAAAATTGTATTTTTCTTCTAACTCTGTGATTTAACCACTTTTATCCTTTTAGCTTGTTTCAGGAATCTGCGGTAAATTCACGGCTTCCACCGAGCCTAATGCTTTCGCTTTTTGATAAAATGCTAACTTATATTCCAGTAAGTCTAAATAGCGTTTTAATTCGGCAATTTGACACTTCACATTTTCTGTTTGATTTTCAAATAAGGACAGGCGTTCTTCAATAGTATCGTCGCCAATGATAGTACATTCCGCAAAGCGTTTGATATCTTTTAAGCTCATTCCCGTATTTTTCAAGCATTGTAATAAACTTAACCATTGCAAATCCTTATCGGTAAAACGGCGATTACCGTATTCATCACGTCCGACATTAGGTAACAAGCCTTCTTTGTCATAAAAGCGTAAGGTGTAGGCGGAAATGCCTATTTTTTCAGCAGCTTTAGCGGTGGTGTAAGTCACTTTTTATTCCCTTTAAACAAAAAATGGTAAAAAACACTTGCTTTAGAGTGAACTCTAAAGTGTAAACTGTTGCTATCTTGCTTAGGCAAGGCACCTTTGTCAATGAATTAAGAGGAAAACAATGGAAATTAAACAAATCAACTCAACCATCAAATCTCGTGCGGCGGTGGCATTCTCACCAAACCAACCCTTACAAATTGTGGAAATTGACGTAGAAATGCCACGCAAAGGTGAAGTGTTAATCCGCAACACTCACACGGGCGTGTGCCATACTGATGCATTTACGTTATCAGGAAGCGATCCTGAAGGGGTATTCCCAGTGGTGCTAGGACACGAAGGTGCGGGTGTTGTTGTTGCGGTTGGCGAAGGTGTGTTAAGCGTAAAACCGGGTGATCACGTCATTCCTCTTTACACGGCTGAATGTGGCGAATGTGAATTTTGCCGCTCGGGTAAAACCAACTTATGCGTCTCAGTACGTGATACGCAAGGTAAAGGTTTAATGCCAGATGGTACGACGCGTTTTTCTTATCAAGGTCAGTCTATCTATCACTATATGGGCTGTTCAACTTTCAGTGAATATTCTGTTGTTGCAGAAGTTTCACTGGCAAAAATCAACCCAGAAGCGAACCATGAACAAGTATGTTTGCTCGGCTGCGGCGTTACTACAGGTATTGGTGCGGTACATAACACAGCAAAAGTGCAAGAAGGCGACTCAGTGGCAGTGTTTGGCTTGGGAGCGATTGGTTTAGCTGTGGTGCAAGGTGCACGTCAAGCCAAAGCGGGGCGTATTATTGCTATTGATACAAATCCTGCAAAATTCGATTTGGCAAAACAGTTTGGTGCAACGGATTGTTTAAACCCGAACGATTACGATAAGCCGATCAAAGATGTGCTGTTAGACATCAACAAATGGGGCATTGACCATACCTTTGAATGTATAGGCAACGTAAACGTAATGCGTCAAGCATTAGAAAGTGCTCACCGTGGCTGGGGGCAATCTATCATCATCGGCGTAGCGGGTGCAGGACAAGAAATTTCAACGCGTCCGTTCCAATTGGTAACAGGCCGTGTGTGGAAAGGCAGTGCATTTGGTGGTGTGAAAGGTCGCTCTGAACTTCCGCAAATGGTGGAAGATTCAATGAAAGGCGACATTCAGTTAGAACCGTTTGTGACTCACACAATGCCACTCGATCAAATCAATGAAGCCTTTGAGTTAATGCACGAAGGTAAATCGATCCGCACAGTTATTCATTACTAAGGTACGTTATGAAACTGATTGAACAACATCAAATTTTTGGCGGTTCACAGCAAGTTTGGGCGCATAATGCCCAAATGTTGCAATGCGAAATGAAATTTGCCGTCTATTTGCCAAATAATCCAGAAAATCGACCGCTTGGCGTAATTTATTGGCTTTCAGGCTTAACTTGCTCTGAACAAAATTTCATTACCAAATCAGGCTTTCAGCGTTATGCCTCAGAACATCAAGTGATTGTGGTTGCCCCCGATACCAGCCCTCGCGGAGAGCAAGTGCCGAACGATGTGGCTTACGATTTAGGGCAGGGTGCAGGCTTTTATCTGAATGCGACCGAGCAGCCTTGGGC
This sequence comes from Haemophilus sp. HN_Hi10, assembly GCF_049821985.1. Classification (NCBI taxonomy): domain Bacteria; kingdom Pseudomonadati; phylum Pseudomonadota; class Gammaproteobacteria; order Pasteurellales; family Pasteurellaceae; genus Haemophilus; species Haemophilus sp. HN_Hi10. Next base: position 1,592,317 of record NZ_CP187495.1, read on the forward strand.
GACGAATTATCAAATGTATGATTATATTTTGAACGAGTTGCCTGATTTGATTGAAGCAAATTTCCCTACCAATGGCAAACGTTCCATTATGGGGCATTCAATGGGCGGACACGGTGCATTGGTATTGGCACTGAAAAACCGAGAACGTTATCAAAGTGTTTCTGCTTTTTCGCCTATTTTATCGCCAAGCCTCGTGCCTTGGGGAGAAAAAGCCTTTACTGCTTATTTAGGGGAAGATCGCGAAAAATGGCAGCAATATGATGCCAGCTCGCTTATTCAACAAGACTATAAAGTGCAAGGTATGCGTATTGATCAGGGCTTGGAAGATGAGTTTTTGCCGACACAATTGCGTACCGAAGATTTTATCGAAACCTGTCGTGCGACAAATCAACCTATAGATGTGCGTTTCCATAAAGGATACGATCACAGCTATTACTTTATCGCCAGTTTTATTGGCGAGCATATTGCCTATCACGCCGCATTTTTGAAGTAAGTCAAAGAGCGGTCAGTTTTCAACGCAGTTTGGAATAGCCGGCACGAGGGCGGTAAAAAGTGCCGGCAAAAGTTTATTTAATCTAAACTAAAAAGACCAAGCCTGAAACAATATCAAAAATATTTCTTTAAATAAGAATCTAATCCTTTGGAAAGACAGAGCATTTCTTTGTAGCCATTTTATCTTTATTTCCAAATGCGGGAATCAAATATTTTCTTACGCAATTCAGGGTGGTCGTCAATCTTAAACTCTGGTGTTTTTCCTTCTTTAAGCTGGCGTTGATAATCCTTCATTAATTTCCATACGATTGGCGACAACATCAAAATTGCGATCAAGTTAATGATTGCCATGACTGCCATTACCGTATCTGCAAAATTCCACACCACATTACCAGAGCGAACCGCACCGAAATACACGAAAAATAGCACCATTAAACGGAACAACAAGACAAACCAAGGTTTATTTTTTATAAAACGGATATTGCTTTCCGCATAAGCATAGTTACCAATAATAGAAGAATAAGCGAATAACAATAAGATAAACGCCAGGAAATGCACCCCAAATTCACCTATGTGGTATTGCAAAGCATTTTGCGTAAGTGAGATACTTTTGAGCGTTTCGCTACCATAATTATTGGAAAGCAAAATAATAACGGCAGTACAAGTACAAACGATCATTGTATCAACAAACACACCGAGCATTTGCACTAAACCTTGGCTAACTGGATGCTTAACGTGAGCTGCTGCAGCCGAATTAGGCGCAGATCCCATCCCCGCTTCGTTTGAGAATAAACCACGTTTAATCCCCATCATCATTGCTTTCGATACCAATGCACCAAACATTCCGCCAGCGGCAGCATCAAAACTAAATGCACTTTGAACAATACGATGAATCACGGAAGGGATCATATCAATATGCATACCAAGAATAATCACCGCCATAATCAAATAGAAAAGTGCCATCATTGGTACAAGGTTGCTTGAAATAATCGCAATACGCTTAACGCCACCGAAAATAATAAGTGCGGTCAAAATTACTAATGAAATGCCGACATATTCTCCTTTCCAATTCCACGCATTGCTCGTCGCTTCAACAATAGAGTTCGCCTGCACAGAATTAAATGCGAAACCAAATGTAAAAATTAATGCAAGCGCAAAAGCCACTGCCATACAACGTGATTTTAAACCTTGTACAATATAATAAGCAGGGCCGCCACGGAATGATCCATCTTTATCTTGAATTTTAAATAATTGAGCAAGGGTCGATTCAGCGAAAGCACTCGACATACCAATAAATGCCGTTACCCACATCCAAAACACTGCGCCTTCGCCCCCTAAGGCTATTGCCGTTGCAACCCCACCAATGTTACCCACACCAACGCGGCTCGCAAGACCTGTTGTAAACGCTTGGAAAGGTGTTAATGAACTCCCCTCCACCGAACGACCAAACCACATTTCACGAAGGCTTGCAGGGAATAAACGGAACTGCACAAATCCTGTTGTAATGGTAAAAAATAGACCAGTCCCAAGCAAAATAATAATGGTGGCATCCCATAAAGGTCCATCAAGGTGTGCGACTATCCAAGTTAGCACTTCTTCTAACATTTTTGAAAATTCAAATTCCATAATCATCCCTCAAGCGATAAATAATTTGATTGTATGGCTTTTCAATGAAAAGGCGAGATTTTTTAATAATTTCTCTAGAGAAAAGAAACACAAACAAGAAAAAATCTAATAAATTCACAATATTCTAAATATTTTCCAAAATAAAGGGCGTATTATTTGAATACACCCACTAGTTTGTTGAATTATTTGGTTAAAAACAACGCTGCCGCACCACGCACACCACCAGAATCGCCGTGTTTCGCTTTTTTAATTGGCGGAACTTTTGCGGTTCGCATCAAATGAGGCGGAAGCGCTTTTGGTAAAGCCTCATAAAGATAATCAAAATTAGATAATCCACCACCTAACACAATCATATGAGGATCAAATGCCGTAATGATATTGCCAATAGAAATCGCCGCCAACTCAACAAAAAGATTCACAAAATCTACCGCACTTTCATTGCTTTGATAGAACAAATCAATAATTTTACGAGCAGATAATGTTTCGCCTTTCAAATCTTGATAAAGCATTTCAAAACCGCGACCAGACAGATAATTATCCAAACAAGCCTTGTTACCACAACCGCATTGATAAATTGGGGCGTTATCCCATCCCAATAATTTCAAAGCATGATAATTTAATTGTAAATGACCAAGCTCTCCCGCCATTCCCACTTGACCTGAATGAACTTTACCGTTTAAGACAAAGCCACCACCAAAACCAGTCCCAAGAATTAAACCAAGTACAGTTGAATATTGCTGATTTTCCGTATCCCATGCTTCAGATAACGCAAAACAATTTGCGTCATTTTCTGCCCGCACTTCACGGCCCAAACGCGCAGACAAATCGCATAAAATTGGTTTATTATCTGCCACACGAATATTGGCAATTTCGGCTAATCCAGTTTGTTGATTAACAAAACCAGGTACGCCCAAACCTACGGTGCCCACCTCACCAAACTTTTCATCAGCACGATTCACTAAATCCACAATCGTGTTAAGCCATTCTTCATAGTCGGTTTTAGGTGTTGGTACCCGTTCAGAATATAATTTTTCTAATTTTTCATTGAATACGGCAAGCTCTATTTTCGTGCCACCAATATCTAAACCATAATACATAATCTGCTCCTGTATAAAGAAGTGCGGTTAAAATTAGGCAAAATTTTAACCGCACTTAAATCATTATTTTATGACAAAGATCGCCTTTTTCTTCAAAAAGATCAAAATAATGCTATTAATTACTCAAAATAGCAAGTCTCAAATCTAAAAGATATTATGAATATAAGCATTCAACCTTTTTATATCGCAGGCTTTTTGTTTCCAACTTTGGCATTCCCCAAAATCTCCGCTAAAATAACCGCACTTTTATCGTATCTTCAAGGAAAGCAATATGTCAGATATTCTCAATAACCTTATTCATCTTCTTAAACTTGAAAAAATTGATGATTTAATCTTTCGTGGAGAAAGCCAAAATTTAGGTTTTCGCCAAGTATTTGGTGGGCAAGTTGTAGCTCAAGCATTATCAGCGGCAATGCAGGTCGCGCCAGAAGATCGTATTTTACATTCTTGTCATGCCTATTTTCTTGCTCCGGGAGACAGTCAATATCCGATTATTTACGATGTAGAAACCTTGCGTGAAGGGCGTAACTTTTCTGCATTATGCGTAAAAGCCATTCAACATAAAAATACCATTTGTCATGTAACCGCTTCTTTCCAAGTGCCTGAAAAAGGTTTTGAACATCAAAATACAATGCCAAATGTTGGTGAGCCTGAAGACTTTGCGGATGAAAATGTGATGCTACAAAAAGTAGCTCAAACCTTGCCAGAACCACTCAATGAAAAATTTGCAGCAGAGCGTCCATTTGAGGTGAGAACAAAATATTTGAATAACCCATTTAACGGGACAAAATTGCCAGCCGAGCAATATTCTTGGTTTAAAACCAATGGTGAAACGCCGCTTGATATAAAAATTCAGCAATGTTTATTGGCTTATTTTTCCGATTTTCACTGTATTTTGACCGCACTTCATCCGCACGAAAAAGGCTTTTTACAAAAAGGAATGAAAGTGGCAACCATTGATCATAGTATTTGGTTCCATCGTCCGTTTGATTTAAATCACTGGCATTTGCACGCAATTGAAAGCAATAATGCCTTTGGAGGTCGTGGTTTGGCTCAAGGGCAGATTTTCTCGCGAGATGGTCAATTAATCGCAACAACACAACAAGAAGGCTTGATCCGTTTTAGCGAATAAGAGAGAAAAAATGACCGCACTTATTACACAATTTTGGCAACAAGTTGAAACTGCGCTGAAAACAGCAAATCCACAAGAAAAATGTCGTTTAGTCAATGATCTCTACGATAATCTTCTGCCACAAATTCAGTTGATTAAATTAGAAGATTTTCCCGAAGTCGTGCCGCAAGATAATATTGCCGCTTTTCCTGAAAAACCGCTCTTAGTTGCACCGAAAGATGTGCCAAAACGTTCTTTTGCCACAGAAGAAGGCTATGCAGCCACATTGCACGCTATCGCACATATTGAGTTTAATGCGATTAATTTAGGTTTAGATGCAGCTTGGCGATTCGGGCGGAATGCACAAGAAGAACTTGGCAATGGTTTGGCTTTTGTGAAAGATTGGCTGCGTGTCGCTCGTGAAGAAAGCACGCATTTTTCCTTAGTCAATGAACATTTGAAAACATTGGGTTATCAATATGGGGATTTTGAAGCCCATGCTGGATTATGGGAAATGGCGCAAGCCACTGCACACGATATTTGGGAACGAATGGCGTTAGTTCCTCGTGTATTAGAAGCAAGAGGCCTCGATGCAACACCTGTTCTGCAAGAGAAAATCGCACAACGTAAAGATTTTGCCGCAGTGAACATTTTGGATATTATTTTGCGTGATGAAATTGGCCATGTGTATATCGGCAATCATTGGTATCACGCCCTTTCTAAAAAACGGGGTTTAGATGCGATGAAATGCTTTACTGAACTGTTACACAAATATCGTATTGTAATTTTTAAAGGTGTCATTAATACCGATGCTCGTATTCAAGCGGGTTTCACGCAGCATGAGTTGGATTGGATTTATGAAGTGGAACAAACATTGAAATCCTATATTAAGAAATGATGAAAAATAAAAAGACTAAGTTCTATTACATTCTGAACTTAGTCTTTTTAATGAAAGTGATTTAACGTTTGAATTTATTGCTTACGCCAAGTTGTTCCATTCGCACCATCTTCCAATACGATGCCCATAGCGGTAAGCTCATTACGCGCAGCATCTGCAGCGGCCCAATCTTTAGCAGCGCGGGCTTCATTGCGTTGTTTAATCAGTGCTTCAATTTTTGCCACTTCATCATCGTTAGAACCTGCTTGTAAGAATTTCTCTGGTTCTTGTTGAAGTAATCCTAAAATCGCCCCCAATTCACGCAAACGCGCGGCAAGTCCATTGGCTTTCTCAACATCTTCTGTTTTTAACTTATTAATTTCACGCACCATTTCGAATAAAACAGAAAGTGCATTTGGCGTATTAAAATCATCATCCATTGCTTCACGGAAAGTTTCTACAAAATGTTCTCCGCCAAAAGCAACCGCACTTTGATCTGTTCCGCGTAAAGCCGTGTATAAACGTTCCAACGCACCTTGTGCTAAATTCAAGTTTTCTTCGCTATAATTGAGCTGGCTACGATAATGTGCCGTTAATAAGAAATAACGTACAGCCTCTGCATTATAGTGATTTAATACATCACGAATTGTGAAGAAATTGCCGAGGGATTTCGACATTTTTTCTTTATCCACCATAATCATGCCGGAATGGATCCAATAATTCACATATTGGCCACCATGCGCACAGCAAGATTGTGCAATTTCATTTTCGTGATGTGGGAACATTAAATCAGAGCCACCACCGTGAATATCAAAATGTTCGCCAAGCTGTTTGCAGTTCATCGCTGAACATTCAATATGCCAACCTGGACGACCAGCACCCCAAGGAGAAGACCAACTTGGCTCGTTTTCTTTTGACATTTTCCAAAGCACGAAATCCATTGGATTTTTCTTGATTTCATTGATTTCAATACGTGCACCAGCTTGTAATTGCTCAAGATCTTGACGGGATAATTTGCCGTACTCTTTGAAGCTTTCTACATCAAACATCACGTCCCCATTATCCGCAACATAAGCATGTCCGCGTTTAATTAATTTTTCCACAATTTCAATAATTTCTGGAATATGATGCGTCGCACGAGGTTCAAAATCAGGGCGTAATACATTAAGTGCATCAAAATCTTTATACATTTCCTGCACCATGCGATCCACTAACTGATCGCAGGTTTCTTTGTTTTCTAACGCACGTTTAATAATTTTGTCATCTACGTCCGTAATATTACGTACATAAGTTAAATCGTAACCCAAAGAACGCAAATAACGGGCAATCACATCAAAACACACAAAAGTGCGTCCATGACCGATATGGCATAAATCATAAACAGTGACACCACAAACATACATTCCCACTTTATTTTCGTGGATAGGTTTAAAGATTTCTTTTTCTCTCGTTAAGGTATTGAAAATTTTTAGCATTTTTAAGCTCGTAAAATGAAATAAAAACAAACCGCACTTTTATAGCACTTTTACCTCGATTGTGGAATAATACAGCCCTTAATTTTTTAGAAGGAAAACAAAATGGTTACATTACACACAAATTTTGGCGACATTAAAATTAAATTGGATTTTGATAAAGCTCCAGTTACAGCAGAAAACTTCTTAAATTACTGCAAAGACGGTTTTTATAATAACACAATTTTTCATCGTGTTATTGATGGCTTTATGATTCAAGGTGGCGGTATGGAAAGCGGTATGCGCGAAAAAGCAACCAAAGCACCAATTCAAAATGAAGCGAACAATCGTTTAAGTAACAAACGTGGAACCATTGCAATGGCACGCACTTCAGATCCACATTCAGCGACCGCACAATTTTTCATTAACGTGGCAGACAATGATTTCTTAAATTATCGTTCAAAAGAAATGTTTGGTCGTGAAGTCGTTCAAGAATGGGGCTATGCAGTATTTGGCGAAGTGGTTGAAGGGATGGATGTTGTTGATAAAATCAAAAAAGTGAAAACAGGCAACAAAGGCTTTCATCAAGATGTTCCAACTGAAGATGTAGTGATTACATCGGTTTCAGTAGAATAATGGCAAATGGCGGATGAATTCCGCCATTTTTTATCGACCTAAAGGAAAATGCCCATGCCTTTCTTCGACACTCACACGCATCTCGATTATCTCCAACAGTTTACTGAGGAACCTTTGTCACAGCTTATTGATAATGCTAAGCAAGCCGATGTGCAAAAAATACTGATTGTGGCGGTGAAAGAAGCTGATTTTAAAACAATCCAAAATATGACCGCACTTTTTCCTGATAATTTGCACTATGGGCTTGGGCTACATCCTCTTTATATTAAAGAACACGCCGAAAATGATTTGATGCTGTTAGAACAAGCCTTAAAAAATCGTGATACAAATTGCACGGCGGTGGCAGAAATTGGTTTGGAACGTGCGATTCCCGATTTGCTCACCGATGAACTTTGGGCAAAACAATGTCATTTTTTTGAAAGCCAACTTTATTTGGCAAAACAATTTAATTTACCCGTCAATATTCACAGTCGAAAAACCCATGATCAAATTTTTACTTTTTTAAAACGTATTCCATTATCTAAACTTGGCGTGGTACACGGTTTTTCAGGAAGCTACGATCAAGCAAAACGCTTTGTTGATTTAGGCTATAAAATCGGAGTTGGCGGCACCATCACTTATGAACGAGCCAATAAAACTCGTCAAGCGATTGCAAAACTACCACTTGACGCCTTAGTGTTGGAAACAGACAGTCCAGATATGCCTGTATTTGGTTTTCAAGGCCAACCTAATCGACCAGAACGTATTGTGGAAAGTTTCAAAGCCCTTTGTGTCTTAAGAAATGAACCTGCTGAATTGATTAAAAAAGTCACGTGGGAAAATGCTTGCCAGATTTTTTCTTGATCCACGTCACATTACTGAAATTACTTTGAATTAAATACTAGAAAAAAGAAACTGAGCATAATAATATCCGCCTCGTAGAAAGTTTTTCTCAACACACAATAAGGATATATTATGTCGCAAATCTATACTCAGGTGAGAAAGTTAGCGGAACTACAATTTGCAAAACGTTTAATTACTCAAATCTTTGAGTATGCAAGAAATAAAAATATCAAAACCGCATTACATGTATGCCGTGGCAACTGGAGCAAAGATGAAAGCGTATTACTGCGCGAGCCTTATACATCACTAGTGGATTTATTTGAATCGGCACCTGATATTTTAATGCTCGAATTTTCTACGCCAAGAGCGGGAGAATTAAGTTCGTTGTTAGAAAGTGAAATCTTAAGACAAAAATGTATTTTAGGCTTAGGCGTCATCAATCCTCGTTCTGATGAGGTAGAAACCGTAGATCAGATTGTTCAACGAGCAGAAAAAGCCTTAAATTACCTTCCACCAGAGCAAATTTGGCTAAATCCAGATTGTGGATTTGCCACTTTTTCTAACCGCCCTTTAAATGGTTTTGACATTATTGAAGCCAAACTTAACACATTAAATGAGGCAAAATCAATATTGAGGGAACGTTATGTATAACGTACCTGAAAGTGAATGTTTTACAGCGAAATATCGAGCCGTATTACGCGGAGAAGAAATTAAATTATTCACACCGAATGACAGTATTTCGCTCTATTCACAAGTCAATTTCGATAACCAATCTTTACAAAAAAGTGCGGTAGATTATTTTGCTGTTTCTATTTTAGGTGGCATTTTGAGCAGTGTAAAAGCCCATTTTGCTCAACAACGTGCTGATATTGTAGAAATGGAAGGAAAAATTTGGCTCAACCTCGCCAATCCTTTAACCCTACTTGGCGTTCGCGGCTATAGTGAGCAGCCTGTCATTAATGACGGCAAAATTAAAATTTTTATTTCATCAGATTTAACCGATGAAACCTTCACACAACTCACACAAAACGCATTACGCTTGTGGGGTAGTGACAATATTTGCATAGAAAGAAACAAAAAATTTGGCGTGAAAAAATGCGGTGAAGCCCCTGTTTATGGGGCTTTGTTGTTTTTAAGGGGTTGGAGTTATGTAAATAATGAAAATGGTGGGGATTGGTGAAAAATGGGCGAAAATTGTGTTTTTATTTGCATACGAATAAGCGGTTTTTAGATGGTTTTTAAACACTTTTAAAAACCGCTTTTAATTTGAGTTATCAAGTAATACTTGAGAACTGAATTTATGTTTAAAAATTTCGGTAACCCAACACAACTTGACCAATCACAAGCAGGCTGTCCGCCTCTTCTGCTGTGAGTTTTATTGGGCGGTATGCGCTATTGTCGCTGAGTAGCTCTACTCCGCTAAATGTGCGTTGAATGCGTTTTATCAGCATTGATCCTTGATTATTTAAAACAAAGATTTTGCCATCAATTAACGTTTTGCTGGCATGATTGACGATAATGTCTTCGCCGTCTTTTAATGTGTCGTCCATGCTATCGCCGCACACTTTATATTTGCCGCAATCTTCGGCCTTTAACCCTCTTGCGCGCAACCATTCACTTTCTATTTTAGTTTTCTTAATTTCGGGGTAATCTCCATTTATACCGCCATAACCCGCCGTTACAATAACATCGCGGCAATCATCAATGAATTCAAAGTCATTATCAATGGCGCTATGTGAATATTGAGACATTGGCTCTGCTATTTTGTATAGTTTTTCATCTGGCGTTGTCCGTTCGATTTCACCCCTGCCAGCCGCTAGCCACTCTATTTTAACATTAGCTTTATCTGCAACCTTAACCAAATTAGTTCTAGACGGTTCAGCCTCTCCTTTTCGCCACCTTGTAATGGTTGATAGTGTTACGCCTGTTTGACGAGCAAACTCACTAGGGCCATTTAAGCGATTAATCACAAACTCAATTCTTTCAGGAAAGTTATCTTTTTCTGTCATTTTTTACATATCCTCTGTAGAAGTTATGCCGTAATAGTTAATTTGTTAAATCTATTACGGTGAATAAAATTTTTATTTAACCGTAATAGTTAATTTAAGTTATTGTTTTTAAATAAATTGACCACAAAAGAACAATAATTTTCAAAAAATTTAACTATTACGGTGAATTAATAGTTGACACATTGCAACTATTACGTTTAATATACACCACAAGAGATACAACAAAAAAGAGGTATTAAATGAGTGTATTAGAAAGCACAAAAAAAACCGCAGTAAATTGGCATAAAGCCGACATCCTTGCGGAACTTAAAAAGAAAGGCTGGACATTACGTTCTTTAGCGGCTGAAGGCAATGTGAGTTACAGCACATTAAAAACGGTTTTTGATAAGTCTTACCCGAAAATGGAACGACTTGTTGCCAATGCCATTGGAATCGCCCCTGAGATTATCTGGGCTGAACGATTCGCAGAGCGTAATAGAAAGCCAGTCCTAACTAATAAGTTTTAACATCATAAATGAAATTGAACTTAAAAGATACAAAAAGGAACATTTATGGTTGGTCTAGAGTTAAAAACACATTATTCAGTTTATGAATATGCCGAATTCGGAGTATCTGGTTTGCCAAAAGCACCTAAAAATATCCAGGCATTTTTTGAACGAAATAAATGCAAGGCTAGAAAGCGTCAAGGGCGAGGCGGTGGAGTTGAATATGAATTAGCTAGTTTGCCAATGGATCTTCAAACCGAAATTAGAAATAAATTCGCCGAAGTGGTTGTTGCAACAAAACCAAAACAACTCCCAACGGTTAAAAATCTGAACCTTGCCGACCTCACCACCAAACAGCGCGAAATCGCTGACGCACGCATGGCTTTAGTGGCTTATGTAGGCGAGTTGGAACAGGTGCAAAGCCGCATCAAAGCCATTACCCACCTATGCAATGCGGCAAAGTGCGGTGAAATTTCGGCGGATTTGATGGCGTTAGTCTCCAAGGCTAACAGCAAAAATGGCAATAACTGCGGCCGTGTGTTATCACCAAGAACCCTGAATCAGTGGGTGATTGATTATCACAAATGCAAAACAGCGGAAGAAAGATTGCGTGCGTTGGCACCGGGTCAACGCCAGGCGCAAAAGTTGGAAGAATTGGCGTGGTTGCCTGATTTTTTGGTGGTTTATCGCAACACCAATGGCGTGAATGTCACCGAGGCTTACGCAATTTTTAAAGCGCACTGGCAGGCGCACTATGCTGACCAGCCATTAATGATGGCACGTTTGCCAAGCCTTGACAGAGTGCGTCGCGGATTATCCAAACTGCCACGCCACATTCGCGAAATTGGTCGTAAAACAGGTGCAAGCCTGCGCGCCTTAAACACTTACGTTAAGCGCGATTGGTCGGTGTTAAAAGCGAATGATGTGTGGGTGGGTGATGGTCACTCCATGAAGATGAAAGTGCAGCATCCTGATCATGGTCGCCCTTTTATCCCTGAATTGACGTTAGTCATGGACGCACCTAGCCGCTTTATCGTTGGTTGGTCGGTCAGTTTGGCGGAAAACGCATTAGCCGTTGCAGACGCTATCCGTAACGGGATTGAGAACCACGGCATACCGGCTATCTATTATTCAGATAACGGTGGCGGTGAAAAGAACTGGACGCTAGATGCGGATATTACAGGGATTTTGCCCCGCTTGGGCATCAATCACCAAACAGGGATTCCGGGCAATCCACAAGGGCGCGGGATTATCGAACGGGTGAACCAAACTTTAGCGATTCGCATTGCACGCCAGTTTGAAACCTATCACGGACGTGGCGCAGACCGCGGCACCGTGCGACAAACCTCCACGGCAGTGATTTCGCTCGATAAAGCAATTCGCCAAGGGCGCACCGAACTGACCAACAAACAACGTTGGGCGGTGGGTAAATTGCCAACCTGGAAACAGTTTATTGATGCGGTGGAAGAAGGGATCCGTTGGTACAACAACGAACATATCCACCGCGAAATCGGTTGCACACCTGCGCAAAAACGCCGTGAGTTATTAGCCGACACTGAGTTGTTATTGATTACCCCGATTGAAGCACGTGATTTATTCCGCCCAAGTGTTTTACGCAAAGCACAACGCGGTTGGGTATCGGTGTTTAACAATGAATATTTTAGCCAAAAATTGCTTGATGTGGACGGAAAAAGCGTACAGGTGGCAATTGATATACATAACCCAAGTGCGGTGATTATTCGAGATGAATCCGGGGCGTTTATTTGTGAAGCGATTTTAGACGGCAACAAGCGTGACGCCTTCCCAATGAGTTATGTGGAAAAAGCACGTAAAGACAGACACCAACGCCGTGCGAAATTGAAACAAGAACAACTGGACGAAATTAATGAGGAATTGAATCCGGTCATCAGTATCGCTCATAACCAAGGCGCAGAGCTATTACACGGATTACGCGCCAAACAAGTCAACCGCTTTGACGAGGACGAAGAAATTGCGTTGTTACCAAGCGAACTTAGAAGACAGCAACGCAAAGTCTCAGGAGGTTAGATTATGAAAAAACGAACTATCACGAAAGTCCACTGCGGACGGGTTGAATACAACAAGAAGCCGCATTTTGCTTACCGGCTCATTGAATGGGAAGGCAAAACGGTTGAAGTGAGACCAGCCCAAGGCTTTTTAGCCGTTTATACATTAAAAGGCAATTTTATCTGCCACGCATCAAGATTAATTACAAACACATTTGGAGCACTAGCATGAAAGAGCAACTCGCAAGATTTATGCAACAAAAAGGGTTAACCCAAACACAAGTGGCGAAAGCTCTCGGCAAATCTAATGCCGTTATTAGCCAGTATTTAAAAGGCATTTACAAAGGCGTAACCAAAGATATTGACGAAGCGGTGGATCGCTTAATCAAACGCGAAAAAGACAAGGTGGTTGAGCGCAATTTTAACAGCGAATTTGTGCCGACTTATGCCGCAGAACGTTGCATTGATGTGGTGCATATCGCTCACGTAGAGGGCGAAATTAGCGTGGTTTATGGCGCAGCAGGCTTGGGCAAAACCAAAGCATTAAAACAGTATGTCAGCCAAAACCCGGAAACGATTTTTATCGAAGTTGAGCCAAGTTGTAGCCCGAAAGTGTTGCTGAAAAACCTCTGCCACCAGTTAGGGCTAAACGAAACCGGTGCAAACCATGAATTGTTTACCCGTATCACTGAAAAATTAGGCGAAGGTCGCTTAATTATTGTGGATGAAGCGGAATTATTAAGCACCAAAAGCCTGGAATATATCCGCCGAATCCATGACTTGACAGGTTGTGGTGTAGTGCTTGCCGGTATGCCTCGTCTGTTAGTCAACTTAAAAGGGAAATATGGCGAATTAGCGCAACTTTATAGCCGCGTGGGCTTGGCTTGCGATTTGGGCAACCAATTAAGCGAAGACGATATCCACAAACTGGCAGAAAACGGCTTAGGCACGGACGAATTTAACGACATTTTATTTAAAGCCAGCCACGGCAATGCGCGCCGTTTAACCAAGTTAATGCGCGGTGTGATCCGTGTCGCCGAAATGCACGGCAAACAGATTGACGAGAAGTTAATCAACTCTTACGCCGGCATGTTAATCCATTAATCAAAAGGAGACCCAAATGAGCGAACAAATGAACCGCGTAGCCTATGCGTTAAGACGTGAAGGCGTACAAATCGTCGAAAGCAAAGACGGCCGTTTTCCAAAGATGGTGATTTTAAACCCGAGCCGTCGTTTACAAGAAAAAGGCGTGCAAATGACTACGTTTAAAAACGGGGTACATATTGTGCGAAACGTGGCAAATGAACAAGGCGTTATGGTCTATTGGGCTTAAGGGGGAGAGGTGCCTAAATATCGTCAAATCTACGCCGTATATCGCGGAGAAGAGAATCTAGGCGACGGCACGGCGGAAGAACTAGCAAAGAAATTTAATATTAGAAAAAAAACACTGTATGCGATGGGGTCAGAAGCGATCCTAAAGCGTAACAAAGGCAACAGATTGATTGTAATCAAATTAGATAAAGAAGAGGTTTAAACATGAAAGTGATGATTGAAGGTAAAGAATATTGGCGTGATGCCAAAGGCAATTTAACGCCAGCTGAGTTGGTGAAAGAAATCGACAAAGCGCGTGATGCGCTTGTGCGTGAATGGGTGGAAAAAGGCGTGTCCTTAAATAAGGAGATGCGCAATTTTAAAGATGGCATTTTCGGCGATATTCAGGCGTTTATTGAACTTTCGGCTGAAAAATACAATGCAAAAGTTGGCGGTAGTAAAGGCAATATCACGCTTTATAGCTACGACGGAAAATACAAAATCCAACGTGCTATTAACGACCATTTACAATTTGATGAGCGTATCCAGGCTGCCAAAGTGTTGATTGATGAGTGCTTGAATGAATGGAGCGAAGGCTCTCGTCCTGAATTAAAAGCGTTAATTGAACGTGCGTTTAATGTGGATAAGGAAGGTAATTTAAATACTTCTCGCATTTTAGGATTGCGTCGAGTTGATATTCAAGATCCACGTTGGCAAAACGCGATGCAGGCAATTAGCGAAAGCGTACAAGTGGTAAGCAGTAAGGCTTATGTGCGCCTTTACGAACGTGTGGGCGAAAGCGATCAGTATGTGCCGATTGCGTTAGATGTGGCGGGGGCTTAAAGCTTATTTAAATGCCCTTTAAATCTCCCCTAACCCCTCTTTACAAAAGAGGGGGACGGGATGAGGGGCATTAGTAATAGGTTTTAATCATTAACTAAGGAGCAATGTATGGAAAAACTACGAACCTATAAAGATTTTAGCACGCTAGCGGTCGAAATGGAGCGTGCTGGTGCATGGGAAACTGCTGAGGCTGCCTGGCAGAGAGCGGCTATTGTTGCTCGAAAAAGCGAAAATGAAGAATGGGCATTAAACCGCCAAAAGATGTGTGCGCATTATGTCAAAAATCCAAGCAGAAGACCGGAGGTGAAGCATGGCTAAGTATGTGGTGCGCTTTTATTGTTTGGTCGAAGCTGTCGTTGAAGCTGAAAGCAATGAGCAAGTATTAGAAATGTGTGATTTAAATGTGTGTGATGTGAATAAATTACCACATACGATTACAGAAATTGATGATGTGGTTGAAGTGGAGGAAGTATGACTGAGCTAACAAAAGATGACTTGCATGTTGGGCATGTTTACTCTGCAAAAAGTCCTAAAGAACACGGTTTTCCTCCGTTATTAGGGGATAGACAAATACTATGGAAGGGGCTTATTTATGACAATAAAGAGGGGTTTGTTGATGGTTTGCAATATGATAGCCCATCAGTCAGAAACGGGAGACACTATCCAAAAATCAGCATAACCAAGTTTTTAAAATGGGCCGAGGCTGACATTACAGACACAATGCCGAAAGGTAAATGGAGATATGCGAGATGACGGAACAAGAAAAAGTGCGGTTGGATGAAATATTGCAACAAGCAGCAATGCAGCTTATTAAAGCACAAACCTATCTTCGCACAGGGAAAGCTCAATATGCTGCTGTTTATGTGGAAAATGTACAGAATTTGTTGCCAGGGTTGAGAATGAGATTAGGGAGATGAGTGAAATGGAAGAAAAAAAATATGCAGTAACGTTTGAGTTTAAAGTTGGAGTCAGTGATGACGATTTAACTTTTAATGTCAACACAGAATACCATCAAATGACAGCTTTATATGTTAAGGATGCGATGACTTGTTTGATGTTTAAGTTACCTGAAATTGTGAGAGCGGGTTGGATTGTGCTTGAGGGTATGGACGATAACGTTAAAAGTGGTTTCGAACACAAAATAAAATTAGATTTTTGCACCCAAGATGGGGACGAATGGGAGGTTAGTGCGAAAGTCGAAAATCCTAATGAAACTGGCCGTATGTTGATTGGCTTTATTGAAAAAATTCTTTTGAAGGATCCAGTTATTGACGAGATTCTTCAGCGAGCAAAATAAGGGGGATGAAAATGAGCAATAAAACCGAACCCAAAGTACGTGTAGCGCTTGAAGTCGAAATGTTTGAATCTCAAAGAGATGCCTTAGAGATATCCAGTAAGACAAAAGTACTTGAATACGGAAGAATTACTAGATTTGATTGGGAGGGGGATGTTTTTAATGAGGTGGACACTTATAGACAGTTCTTTGATTTAGTACCCTCTAAATTGATGGTGATTGCAACACAGTATGAATATTTAAAAGATGAAAATTTTACGCTTGAATTGCAATTGGCGATTAAACGAGCTATTACGCCGATTATTAAAGCAAAACGCAAAGCAATTTTGGAGGGGAAAAATGAGTAAAAATAATGGATGGATTAAGTGTTCGGAGAGATTGCCTGAATTATATCATACAGTTTTTAGTGGCATTGTCTCAAAAGATGTACTGCTATATGGCATACCATATAACGACGGCGAAGAAGAAATGAGAGTTTTTATTGGATACATGACAGAAGACAACGAATTTCACACGGATGATATTGGTAAGTGTGATGTTGTTACTCACTGGCAACCACTGCCACAACCACCTATCGACTAAGGATAAAATATGAAATATCAATGGGAATATATCGTTTTTGGTAGCAAAGAGCCAACAGTCGAAGATATAGAGGCGAAGATAAAACAAAGTGAAAGTAAAAAGTATGAAAGCGATCACGATGTTGTTGATAGCCTTGTTGAGCAAATTGTTGAAGAAAATAATTGGGATTGGGAGCTGGAGGAAAATGAAAATATTTATATATCAATCTTTCCGAAAGGAAAACCAGAAGAACAAGAGTTATTTGATGTACATCTTAGTTTGGTTATCCAGGCTACCGCATATCATGAGTGGTCAGGGTTAGATTGATAAAACCCATTTACAGCCCATTCAAATCTCCCCTAGCCCCTCTTTACAAAAGAGGGGGATAAATTAGATGAAGTGGGCTGAATAATGTGTTTTCAATTAATAAGGAGGAAAAATGCAGACAAAAATCATTCAATGGTTGGCAGATGATGAAGATGTCGGGTTAAGTAGTAAATGTATGGCGTTTGTGATTGGTTTTGATGTGATACCAAGACGTAAAAGTTATCCGTTTGATCCGAGCGATTTATCTCGTTGCGTGAAGTTATTAGAACGAGTACCGAAAATGCGAGATTATCTTTATAAGATGAAAGAGATTTCCCCGATTTGGGCAAAACTGGTGGAACATTGGGATGAGTTAGAGTGTTTACTCAACGAAGAAAAAGGTTCCGGCAGATGCCCTAAAACATACCAATTAATGAAAAAACTTACTGAAGACGATCAAAATGTTGTATTTCGTCACGGTGGGTTTTCCATTCGAATGGGGGAATAAATTATGGATATCGAATACGAATGGTTACTTATTGATGATCTAGATGACGAAGAACCAGAAAAAGAAGAAGTAGAGAAAATCATTAAAGATAGCGAGTGGTTAGAATTTGACCGAAAAAAACGACCATTTTATTTAGAATCAAGTGTCGCCGAAGAGTTATTTATGCGTAATTATAGCAAATGGGAGTGTTATGAAGAAGATCAATATGTTTTTCTCGCCATCAGAGAACAAGGGAGTGAACGGTACTCAATTTTCCGTGTGAGCTCATGGTATCGGTTAGCACCTAAGGTTAACGAAATTTGTTTTGATGACTAAAACCCATTTACAGCCCATTCAAATCTCCCCTAACCCCTCTTTACTAAAGAGGGGGATTATTTAAGTGGGCTGAGTAATGTGTTTTAAGTTTAAAGGAGTTTTAAAAGTGAAATTATGTCGTTGCCCGGTTTGCCATAGTGACATCCACTTGGATGCGCTGTTGGAAGATGATGCGGGGCGTGAGATGTTGGGGATTATCACCAATTTACGCGGCGACAATGCCCGTGCATTGGTGAGTTATATTGCCCTATTTAGACCTGAAAAATCCGCGTTATCCAACTCAAGAGCATTGAAATTAATGCAAGAAGTGTTGGAGATGTATCAGCCGAGTCCGTTGTTGTCCCATGCTCTCACTGAAACTGTCAGTGGCGTGATGAAAAACCGCCGAGAAACCCGAAATGTGGTGGCATTAACTAATCATAACTACCTTAAAAAGGTATATGAAGGGGCTAAACCCTTGTTTGCCGTGGTGCGCAATGAGCAAGGCCAAAATGCGGTTAAAAATTCGGAGAAATTGGCAGAAGACAAGCGTACAGATGCTATCCAATACATTGAACGCTATGCAGTAATTGGAAAATTAGAATATGTTGAGAAAACACCAGAATATCTAATATGGAAAGCATGGAAAGAGGAACAAAATGCAACCACAAACCCGTAAACAGATGATCCAAAAGATCCACATCGGCAAAGGCATGCTTAAAATGACCGACGACCAATATAAACGCTTTTTGTTGGACACGGTAGATAAACATAGTTGCACCGTAATGACAGATGCCGAATTGATGCAAGTATTGCGCGCCATAAAAGCAAAAGGCGTGGTGTTTAGTGTGAAAAATGCGCCAAAACGTCCCGCACCAAGGGCGGATAAAGCGAAATATATGGCAAAAATAACCATACTTTTAACGGAATACGGCCTGCCACAGAGTTATGCAGACGGCATGGCGAAAAAAGCATTTAACATAGATTTCGTGCATTGGTTGGAGGTGTGGCAGTTGAAAAAAGTGGTGCAAATGTTGGCGGTGTATGACCGAAGAAAACAGAATGTTAAAAATTAGTTGCATAACAACAAATTAAGCGTAAATTAAAGGCTCCTATGGAGCCTTTTTTATTGGAGAAAAATAATGAAAAAACTATTAATTGCTATGGTATGTGGCTTAATTTCTGTTTCGGCCTTTTCAATGACAGATAAAGCCAAAGGAGAACTAAATAAAGCCTTACAGGGAAATTATCAAGCATTACGAAATGTTGCGTTTTCAATGAAAGATGGATCTTTCGGACACGATCATAATCCGATTGCAGGCTGTGCATTACGTAAAATAACATTAATTGTGGCACAAAATGAAACTGACACCAGCGATTATGGTAATGAATATGTAGATTGCAAAGCATTGTCGCCAGATGAATCCGAAAAAGCATGGAAGATGACATTGCAGCTACTGCCACAAGTATTGCAATTAAAAGAATAAAGCCGTAAATAATTATTCAGCCTCAGCGATCAAGTTGGGGCTTTTTTATATCCTGAAACGTTCAGGAACGAACAAATATAAACAAATAAGGATAAATATGAACGTATAACCGCCTAAAACGGGTCAAATTTACGTTTTATTTTAAATTAGTATAAAAGATTGGGATCCGTGGAAAAGTCGCTATACGGGCTTTATATTGGATAATTTGATCAAAAACAATAACTTACACTTGCTTTTGTTTAAAAAAGGATCTAATATAACAATATCTAGTTTGTGTATTTGTTTTATACCACTAGATATAGGGAAGCCCAACCAGTTTGAGCTGATTGGGCTTAATACTTCGGGATCACATTCTCACGACCAATGACCATGTGATTCCATTTAACACAAGACCCCTTGTATATAAACACAGGGTTGTATAAATTTTTCTTGACTTTCTAAAAGTCGAGTAAGATTTTACGTAAAAAGCTGGTTTGTTTCAAGGGGTTTTTCCATTTATAGGTAAAACCATGGAAAAAACATCCGTAAAAACACTGGAAAAAACATCCGTAAAAACACTGGGAAAAACACCCGTACTTGATGATATTGAAGGCTTTACACGTTGTGAAGCACGCTATACCCGTAACAAGGATAAGAGCGAACGACGTTTAATTTATGCCAAAGATTATGGTCGAAAATACTGGATTTTTCCTAAAAAATCAAAAAAACCGAAAACGACAAAACATTAATTCCAAATCCCGCCCCGCGCGGGATTTTTTTATCATATTTTTAGGTGTAGAAACCTGCTTTTTGAAATTTACGTGTGATAATTCGCCCAAAATGGTCATATAGGGGGAATTTTATGCAGTCTAAGTTTGAAAGTGTCGCCGACTATCTGCCTGAAATTGTATTGGAAATGGTGGAACTAGTTGGGTTTACGGATGTAGAGAAGATTATTAATCAATTTGGTGGGGCGACATTCCGTTTTACCGACGGAGCAGTGTATTTCCCGCGACTAAAAGCACTCATCGGGCTTGAAAGTGCGGTCAAATTGCGTCATTATTTTCAGGCGGAGGAAGTGTATATTCCGCGTTGTGAAGTCGCCCTGCGTTTGTTACGCAACGAGCGCCTAAAAGCGGATTTTGACTACATCACGCAAACCGAAAAGAAAAGCGGACGCACGGCAATGTTAGAGCTTTGCCCGAAATATCGTCTTTCCGACCGCCAAGCGTGGGAGATTGTGCGCACGCAACAAACTCCGCAATATCAACAAGCCGCCTTATTTTAGAATTACAGGGTGTGTGGAACTGTCTCCTCCACCCATTCGACCCCATTTAACACAGAATACCCTCAATCATATCAACGATTGAGGGTATTTTTTTTATGTCTTTATCTTTCAAACAAATTTTTGACCGGCTTATCGGGCATGAGGGCGGTTACGTCGATGATCCACGTGACCCGGGCGGCGAAACAAACTGGGGTGTCACTAAACGCACCGCGCAGGCGAATGGCTATACCGGCAACATGAAAACCATGACGCGCCAACAAGCCTATGAAATCTATTACCGCGCATTTTGGTTACGTTACAACTGTGAGCAAATGCCTGATGCCGTTGCCTATCAATTTTTTGATGCGGCGGTGAATCACGGGTTTGGCAATGCGAGCCGTATGTTACAGCGCGCAGTTGGTGTGTTAGATGACGGCATTATTGGTAAATACTCTCTAGAGGCCATCAATCGCAATCCAATCTCTGACACGTTGATGGTGTTAAACGGCGAACGCCTTAATTTTTACACCCGATTAAAGAACTTTGACCGATATGGCAAAGGTTGGGTGAATCGTGTGGCACAAAACTTGAGATATGGAGCACAAGACAATGAAGTTTAGTTTTAAAAACATTTTTAATCTGTTTAGCCGGGTATTTAAACGCTTTAACCCGAAGATTTATCAGTATAAGAAACGTCCGAAAAAATACAGCAAGAATGCGTGGAGTTATATTGCAAAAGGCAAAGCCACGCCTGCCACTGCGTTATATGCGTATATCGGAGCATTATGATGCGTAAATTTTTTGAGTTATTTACTAATGATAATGGGCGCGCCAGTACTACAGGCTTTATTCAGTTTTTTGGATTTTTAGTGCTTGCCGGTGTGCTTGTGTATTCGGTCTATCTCGGTCGTGACAATGCGACCGATCTCTATTTGTATTTTGCGTTTTTCTGTGGCGGGTCGGCAGCAACAAAAGGCGCAGTGATGGCATATCAGTCCAAAAACAAACGCAATAACAATCAAAACTATCAACCACGGCAACGTCAAGATGACGATGACGGGTATCAAAGACCAGGCTTATGAGGTTAAAAATGAATCTATTACATATTGCTATGACTGCTCTTAGCTCTGCCATTTTGTTGTTGTGGGTAATGTGGCGTCGGGCAAAAGCTAAAACGGCTAATTTAGAGCAAGCTAAAAAACAACTCGAAACACAAAATCAAGTGTTACAAACCCGTGTGAATAACCAAAAGGAACGCAGAAAAAATGAAGAAAACGCTCATAGCAGTACTCGTGACGAGCTTATTGACAGCATGCGGAAATCAAACGACTTGCGTGATTAATACGGCGTGCGATGGCTTTGGCAAAATCTATGCCAGCCGTCAAGACACGACCGAAACACTACGCCAAATTAAAGCGCACAACGACACATGGCGGGCAATCTGTGGGGGCGAGAATGGAACTACACATTAACGGCATCATGGTGTTTAACGCGTTAGTGTCCATTGCGGTATTTTTTATCGGTCTTTGGTTTAAACGGTTAGATGGTGAGTTTAAGCAATTACATGATGAGGTTGACCAAGTGAAACGGGATTATCTCTCAAAAGAAGTGGCCGGCATCGTCAACAAAAACGTGATGGAAAAACTAGACGCCATCACCAAGCAGCTAAACTCTATTACTGAAAAACTCGACAGAAAGGCGGATAAATAATGTCGGCAAGAGAACGTAAACGGTTAGAACACGAAGCAGAACAAGCACTAACCAATCAAAAACTAGATGAAATTTTGAATTTAACACGTGAAGTAAACCGCAAAATCGACCGATTGGACGACCGTGTGGACGACATCGACACCCGATTGGAAATGCTTGAAGCGCGTATGGATAAATTGGGTATTAAGTCCGTGATGGCGGGCGGTTTAGGCGGTTTGGTGGTATCGGTTGGCTTTGAGCTCATCAAAGCGAAATTCGGGGGCTGACGATGGCACATGATGAAAAAACCAAGGCTTATGTACGCCGTTACTATGTGTTTGATTGCCTGACGCTTGAACAAGCGTCTGAAAAAGCCGGTGTATCGTACAACACCGCTCGCCGTTGGAAAAAAGAAGCGGAAGCACGTGGTGACAACTGGGACACGGTGCGCGACGCCAATACCATGGCAAGCGGCAAAGTAGAAGACGTGGCGCGCGGTATGCTCACCACTTTTGTCATCTACTTTGAAAAAACCATGGAAGAGCTACGCCATGCGGAAGAGTTGCCAGTCAGCGATAAAGCTAAACTGATCCAAGGTTTGGGTGACAGCTACTCGAAAATGGTGGCGAGCAGTAAGCGGTTATTGCCGGAAGTGTCGGAACTGGCGACAGCGTGGAAAGTTATTGAGATGGTAACTAATCTGATCAAAACAAAACACCCTGATTTATTACCAGCCTTTTTGTCAGTTTTAGATGATTTAGAAGGTATTGTTAAGCAGGAATTTAAGTGATGGAAAAACAAAGTCAAACTATTGTGCACAAGCATTACTATTTCCGCTGGATTGTGCAATTTGTCTGCATTGTATGTGCTTTTAAGTTAATGGCTGCCGGTATCAAAGGTTGGGGCTGGCTTTTATTTATTGCGGTAATGTTATAGATGAAATACAAAGATTTCGAAAAACAGCTCGAACAACTACGTGCTGAATTACAGCGAAATATCGAAGCGAATTTTGAAGGTTGGGATGATAAACCGCATGCGATTGCAGAGCGTCGTCAGAAAGTCTTAGATAAAGAAAAAGGGTTTGAATATTTTGTTCAAGCCTATTTTCCGCATTATGTACGTTCTCCACATAAATCCCAGTTACACGAATATCTGTTTAAAAATCTTCCACTTTCGGTTGAAGAAACAGATAAATCCGTCCGACAAGCTATTGCCGCGCCCCGAGGTGAGGCAAAGTCCACTATCTGTACGCAACTTTTCCCACTTTGGTGTTTAGTGTGTAATTTGAAAAATTACATCATTATTGCCATGGATAGCCGAGACCAAGCCTATGGGATGCTAGAAGCGATTAAAGTAGAAGTCGAATCTAACCCACGCCTTGCTATTGATTTTCCAGAAGTGTCACCGGGCAAGGTATGGCGCGCTGGCGCGATTATGATGGGGAAAGGTCAAAAAGTAGAAGCTGTCGGTGCGGGGCAAAAATTGCGTGGTCGTCGCCATGGAGCGTATCGTCCAGACTTAGTCGTGCTTGATGATATTGAAAACGATGAAACCGTGGAAACCCCAGAACAGCGTAATAAATTACATAAATGGATCTTAAATGCAGTGCTAAAACTGGGCGGACCAGGTGAAAAATCTGATGTAATTTATGTGGGAACAATACTGCACTATGACAGCGTATTAAACCGAATTCTGAATACCAAGGGTTGGAGACGGGTTCGTTTTAAAGCCATTTTGCGTATGCCAGACAATATGGCGTTGTGGGACGAATGGGAAAATATTTATCTTTCCGAAGACGGGGACGATGACACGCTTTCTGATTTGTTCTATCAACAACATAAAGCAGACATGGATGCAGGCGCCGTCGTTTCTTGGCTTGCCCGTCCGATTCTTTATTTGATGAAAATTCGCGCATCAGATGGACACGCCTCTTTTGATTCTGAATACCAAAATGACCCGGTTAGTGGCGATGACGCGATTTTTGCCAATAGTCTTCGGTATTGGACAGAGTTACCTAATAACTTGATTTATTTTGGTGCGGTTGACCCGTCACTGGGTAAAGCAGGTGCAAGCCGTGACCCGTCTGCGATTTTGGTTGGCGGCTATCACAGAGAAACTGGCAAATTGTATGTAGTTGAAGCGCAAATTAAAAAGCGTTTACCTGATTTAATTATTGAGGACGTTATTCGCCTACATACACAGTATAACTGCCATCGTTGGTTTGTAGAGACAGTACAGTTCCAGGAATTTTTAAAAACCGAGTTGGTTAAACGTTCAGCGGCGCGCGGAAAACCTGTGCCTGCTACGGCAACAAAACCCAATAGTGACAAAATGCTTCGCATTGAGAGCTTGCAACCGCATATTGCCAACGGGTTAATTTTATTACATCGCTCACAATCCACTCTTGAGTCACAGTTGAGACATTTTCCGAAAGCAGACCATGATGATGGCCCAGATGCGCTGGAAATGTTGTGGCGCAATGCAGTGGGTAGTTCGGCAGCGATTGAGTGGATTGGGTTAAATCAACTAAATGAGATTGAATCAGATGAATACGAAGATGAAGACGATCTTTATTCAATATGGAAACATTAAAGGCGGATTAAATGGGATTTATTGATAAGGTTAAAAACCTTTTAAAAGGTAATGAAACAGAGCCAACACAAACCGATGATGCGGAAGTAACTGCAACGGGGCGTGTATTAGATGATCACCCCTCTGCAAAAATTACGCCTTCAAAATTAAAGCAGATTTTAGAGGATGCCGAAAACGGCGATATTCAGGCGCAACATCAACTTTTCATGGATATTGAAGAGCAAGATAGCAGTATTGCCGCCAATATGATGACACGTAAGCGTTCAGTTTTAACGCTAGATTGGCGCATTGTCGAGCCACGTAATGCAACCCCTGCGGAAGAAAAATTGCAAGCAGAGATTGATGAGTTATTTTATCAATATCCCAATCTTGAAGACTTGTTTATCGATTTAATGGATGCCGTGGGACACGGTTTTTCCGCGTTGGAAATTCAATGGGCGCAAGTAGATGGCAAATGGGTTCCCAAAGGCTTTAAACCTTGTCCTCAGTCTTGGTTTAAATTGGATAAAGACGATAGTTTATTATTACGCACGCCAGCTAATCAAATGGGTGAGCCTTTACGTCCTTTTGGTTGGGTGGTACATCGCCATAAATCTCGTTCGACACAGTTGGCTCGTGATGGCTTATATCGCACATTGGCATGGCTTTATATGTATAAGCATTATTCTGTGCGTGATTTTGCCGAGTTTTTAGAGCTTTATGGTATGCCGATTCGCATTGGTAAATATGGTGCTGGTGCCACTAATGCGGAGAAACGCACATTATTGCGTGCGTTGGCCGAAATTGGGCATAACGCGGCAGGCATTATGCCTGAATCGATGCAGATTGAACTGCATAACGTCGCTAATGCGGGTGCTGCATCGGGTAATAATCCATTTTTACAAATGGTGGACTGGTGTGAGAAATCTATTGCTCGGTTGATTTTGGGGCAAACCTTAACATCAGGGGCGGATGGTAAAAGCTCTACTAATGCGTTAGGTAATGTGCATAATGAAGTGCGTCGTGATTTAATGATTAGCGATGCAAAACAGATTGCGCAAACCATCACTCAACAAATCATTTTGCCGTATTTGCAAATTAATGTTGATCCGAATATTGCGCCACATCGTGTCCCTTATTTTGAGTTTGATACAAAAGAATATGAAGATTTATCGGTATTTGCAGATGCCATCCCTAAACTGGTGAGCATTGGCGTGCAAATCCCCGAAAAATGGACGCGCGATAAGCTAGGCATACCTGAAGCGCAAGACGGTGAAGTGGTTTTAAAAGCTGTTCAAAGCGATTTTAATCCCGATTTAAAAACACCGGGGAAATCTACCGCACTTTCAGCGCATGTGGTGGGGTGCCAGTGTGCGGGGTGTTTGGGTAAAGGCGCGCGCGTGGCGTTGTCTGCCGGCAATAATGGGGAGACAGAGCAGGATTTGTTGGATAACAGTTTAAGAGGCGTTAAATGTGATTAACTTTAACCGCCAATTAGACCCTGTGGTGCGTCAATTAGCCGTTGTATTAACCGCATGTAATACCTATGAGGAAGCAAGTGATAAATTAGCTGAAATTTACCCGGATTTAGATAACGCAGAACATCAACGTTATTTGACACAAGCCGTCTTTTTGTCCGAATTGTTGGGAGTCAGCAATGCCAAGCGTTAATTTCGTTTTGGGGCTAGAACCGAAAAAAGCCATTGAGTTTTTAAGGGATAAAAAGGCCATATTAGGGCATTTTGACGAAGATGCCTTAATGGATAGCGCCCGAGCCAAAGCAACGCGTATCGCCAATTTATCCAGCCTTGAGATGAGTAAAGACATCTACCAGTCTTTAGTTGATGCACAGACACAAGGCTTACCTTTTAGCGAGTGGAAAAAAGGAATTTTTGAACATTTTAAGAAAAAAGGATGGATTGCCGGGTATGACAAAGAATATTTGCTTGCAGATCCGAAAACCGGTGAATATTTTGGCTCACCACGCCGATTAGAGACGATTTATCGCACCAACATGCAATCTGCTTATTCTTCTCAGCGCTATGCCGAAATGAGAGATAACGCAGATAACCGACCTTATTGGCAATATTCGGCAGTAAATGATGATCGTACCCGCCCAAGTCATTCCGCTATGCACGGTTTGGTTTATCGCTATGATGATCCGTTTTGGGCAACATTTTACCCGCCCAACGGATTTAACTGCCGATGTTCGGTTATCGCATTAGCCGAGCGAGACATTACTCGCCGCAATCTGGTCGTTGGGGATAGCGCAGATCGTTTGATTGATTACGACCGCAAAATCAATGCCACCACAACGGAAAAAACGACTGCATTTAAATTGTCAGATGATAAATGGATTATTACGGATAGAGGCTTTGATTACAATGTCGGACGAACCGTATATAAACCTAATTTAGCACTTTATCCTGAATCATTGGCATACCAATTTGCTAAACGTGAAATGGGCGGCGAGGGATTTAAATTTGATTTTAAACAGTTCGAAAAAGAATTCTCGCCTTATGTTGATGATTATAAAAAGCTAAAAGGCAAAAATGAGCGTGAGGCATTTTTAAACCCGATTCGAGAACGGTTTAAAATGGACTATAAATTTATTGCCGGTGTGTTAAACGAAGATACCAAGCAGCAAATTAAAACTGATTTATCTACAGTTTGGCTTTCTGACGACTCGTTAATTAAGCAAATTGCAAATCGTTACGGACAAGATTTTGATTTTGATGACTATGCACGGTTGCCAGACGTGTTATATAGCCCTGACAAAATAGAACAAGACGGTAAAAATACGTTTAAATTTTACAAAGAAGTGGATTCACGGCGATTGATAGCTGTCATTAAAGTGCTTAATGGTAGCAATGAGATTTACTTGACATCGCAACACTTAGCAAGTGATCGACAATGGCGAAAAGCGTTTAAATAGATATGTCGCCCGGTGGGACTCGAACACCCCCACACATCAATCCCTGCTCCAATAGCATTCGTTCGCAGTTTTCGAGATTCACTGCTACGGGCGACTAGAGGCATTATAACATGATAGACGTAAAAATCAACAACGAAAAAGAACTTATCCACGCATTATCACAATTGGCGCAACATGTGAAATATAATGTGCCGCTTATGCGTACGATAGCAGGTACAATGCAATCTTCAGTTGACCAAAACTTTGAAGCCGGTGGTCGTCCTGCTTGGCTTGGTGTGAAAAGTCGCCCTGACGGAAAACCATTGATTGATAGCGGTGCATTAAGAAATAGCATCCATTCGAGTTGGGATAACAACGAAGCGCAGGTTGGGACAAACCTAAAATATGCGGCTATCCATCAATTCGGCGGAAAAACCAGCCCGCATAAAATCAAACCGGTCACTAAAAAAGCCTTGGCATTCGGAGGAATTGTCAGAAAATCAGTAGATCATCCCGGAAGTGAGATTCCTGCCCGCCCATTCTTGGTTTTAACACCGCAAGACGAGGATGATATTTTAGAGGATGTGCAAGCCTATTTTCGGAGTGTAGTTAAATAAAACATAAAACCGTCCTAAATCGCGCGTATTTGCATTTTTACGATAACAGGAGCGATTTATCGAACGAATTTTTTTAAAACGATTTAAAAGGATTTAAAAAGGTTTTAAAAATGGTTTAAGATAAAAGATACCAATCAAATCTATTTTTTCAAAAATTCAATATTAAGAAGAGTGAGGAAGTCACTCCCCTCTTTTCATTACCACCAATCCATTATTCTGGAATCCTAGATTAACTTTTCAGGATTTTAAGAATGAAACTCACCCTTGCAGCCTGTAGTTTTGAAATAGACAAAGCGAAGTATGGACGCATCCACCTTTTGCCTTACGGAAAATTTAGAGCTACTGACGGCAGACCGACAGATGTGGAGGCATGGTATGTAACCGATACAAATGGCGCGGATGTGGTGGCGTTGGCAAATAATCAACGCAATCCCCTTCCTATTGACTATGAACACCAAATTATTCACTCCCTAAAAAACGGCAAAGAAGCACCGAGTGCGGGCTGGATGGAATATTTCTATTTTACCCCACAAGGGATTTTTGCTGATGTGCGTTGGACTGATAAAGCCGCGGACTATATCAAAAATGGCGAATATCGTTATATCTCGGCTGTGTTTGCTTACGACACAGGCGGCTATGTTCGCAAGATCTTTCATGCTGCATTAACCAATACGCCTGCTTTAGATGGTATGGAGGAAGCAATGGTGGCAGCCAGCGTGAATTTGTTACAAGAGGACAATCCAATGGATAAAAAATTATTGGCAGCATTATGCGCACTGTTTGCTTTAAAAGCAGATGCAAGTGAAGCTGACATTACGGAGAAAGTGACCGCACTTTCGGCAGCTAAAGGCGATAGCCCTGTGGGCGTGTTAGATGTTTACGCCAAATTAGCTGAAAAAGAACAATCGGTAGCGGCGTTATCTACGCAAGTGGGCAACCCTGATCCTGCTAAATTTGTGCCAGTCGATCAGGTGGTTGCATTGCAGGCTAATTTTAATGCGCTTAAAACATCTGTAGAAGCGGACAAGAAAGAGGCATTAATCACAGCGGCATTATCGCAAGGCAAACTGGCTCCTGCATTAAAAGATTGGGCAGAAAGTTTATCTGTTGAGGCATTAAGTGCTTACTTAGAAAAAGCACCTGCAATGGCCGCATTAAGTGGTGAGCCACAAGCAAAAGGCGACCCAGAGCAGAAAATGGCAGCATTAAGTGCGGCAGAGAGTGCAGCAGCAAAAGCGTTAGGCTTAAGCGAAAAAGATTATATGGCAACCTATAAGGAGCAAAAATAATGGATAAATTCAAAAAATCGGAACTTTTAAAAGCCCTTGATGAAGCCTTTAAAAAAGACTTTGCAAGCGGTTTAAACGTGATTAATCCTCAATGGTCAGAAATTGCTATGAAGATTGCAAGTTCTACCGAAACCAATACTTACGGCTGGTTAGGGCATTTCCCAAAATTGCAAGAATGGGTGGGTAAACGTCGTTTACGCAAAATGCAAGCGCAAGGTATGCAAGTATCGAATAAGTTGTTTGAAAGCACTGTTGCTATCCCTCGCACCAATATTGAAGACGACCAGGTGGGCTTATTTAGTCCGATGGTAAAACAAATGGGACAAAGTGCGGCGGAATTACCTGATGATTTAGTATTTGGCTTAATTAAACAAGGTAAAAGCACCCTTTGCTATGACGGGCAGAATTTCTTTGATGACGATCATCCTGTTTTTGCGGAAGTCGATGGCACAGGCAATCAAACCACTCAAAGTAATATTACCAAAGGCAGTGCAGCAGGAAAACCAGCGTTTTATTTGTTGGATACGACGAATGCCGTGAAGCCATTTATTTGGCAAGAACGCTTAACCCCTGAAATTGAGACGAAATTTGATCCGTCTAAATCCGATACGGTATTTATGGAAGATACCTATATTTGGGGCGTGCGTGCGCGTGGTAATGCAGGTTTTGCATTCTGGCAACTTGCTCATCGTGTGGAAGACAGCGAATTAACTGAAGAGGTCTTAATGAGCGTGTTGGCAAAAATGAAATCCTTAAAAGGCGATGGCGGCAAGTTGTTAAATATTCGTCCGAATATCTTATTAGTGCCACCTGCACTTGAATATACAGCAAAACGTTTAGTGGAAGCCGATATTATCAACGGTACCAGCAATGTGTTGAAAGGGGCGCTTAAAGTGATGGTGTCTTCACAGATTGTGGAGTAATCCGTCTCTTTTCTTGCCTTCCCCCACTTGCGAGGGAAGGCAAGAAATGA
Source organism: Haemophilus sp. HN_Hi10 (assembly GCF_049821985.1). Lineage (NCBI taxonomy): Bacteria > Pseudomonadati > Pseudomonadota > Gammaproteobacteria > Pasteurellales > Pasteurellaceae > Haemophilus > Haemophilus sp. HN_Hi10. Next base: position 1,622,850 of record NZ_CP187495.1, read on the forward strand.
CTAGGAGGAAACTATGGCAAAGAAACAGCAAAACAAGACAGACGATGAAGTGAAAACCGACACGTCCGAAAATACTGCAGAAACCGACCGCACTTTAGATAAGCCGGATGACGCGCCCAAAGGCAGTGATGTGATTCATCCTATTGCCTATGCGGTGACGTTACGTGCAATTCATCCGCAAGCCTCTTATGGTCGCTGTGGTTATCGTTTTAACAAAGAAAGTGCGGTGGAAATTCCAGTTGAAAACTTGACGGGTGAGCAAGTTATTATGCTTGCTGAAGATTCCTGGTTAGAACTTATTCCCATCTGCGATAAATAAGGATGAGTGATGCATTACGCCAGTGCAGAAGATTTTGTGTTACGCGTAGGGGAAGTGCAAGCCATTGAACTGACCGACCGTGATTTGACTGGGCAAGTTAATGACAATTTGCTTGATGTTGCATTATCTGATAGCTCAAGCCAAATTGATGGTTATTTGGCAGCACGTTATACCCTCCCTCTTGTGAGTGTGCCACAAAACTTGGTGCGACTTTGTTGTGATTTGGCACGTTATCGTTTAGCGAGTATGTCTCGTGTGACGATTCCAGAAGAAATTATTACACGCTATAAATTAAGTTTAAAAGAACTTGAGGATATCAGTGTGGGTAAGATTTCACTGGGGTTGCCGCCTACAGAGAATAATGATGCCAACGAACAAGACAATGGTGTGATTTTTACTAATCCGAAAAACAGGATTTTTGCGCGTGATAACCGAAATTGAAAATGCACTGGTTGACCGCTTGACACGTGGCTTAGGACAACTTGCCAACACCGTGAAAAGCTACGGTGGTGAGCTGGACGACGAAAGCCTTGGCACGGGACGTTTGCCTATGGTGTTGGTGACGTTCGGCGGTGCGCGAATTGAGCCGATGGGAGTGCGCGGCACAGCGTTTCGCACCTCTGCTAAATTTGTGGTGATTGTGGCGGTGCGCTCATTGCGCAGTAACCAAGCCGCACGACAAGGCGGGGTGGATAAACGCGAGGTCGGTGCGAATCAGTTGATTTATGCGGTACGCCGCTTGCTGGATACGCAACGCTTGGGCGGATTAGTTAAGCCGTTAAAACCGCTGGCGATTCGGACGTTGTTTAACAATGCGCAGTTTCGCACGGAGAAAGTCACGGCGTATGCCATTGAGTACGAAGCGGCGTTTGATGATATCACTCCACTGGAAGATGGTTTGTATCCGGAAGAAACACAAGACCCGACTAACCCTGATTTTGTGTTTACCCATTATGCGGCCGAACTCTCCCCATCATCGCCAATCCTTGAGCATGTGGACGGCAAATTATATGAGCCGAATAACGATGCCGAGGTCGGATTTAGTGTAAAAACAAAGGATAAAACATGATTGTAAAAGCAACTCCAGGGGTGAAAGTCCCTTTAGAAAATCAGCCGCACGCCTACATCGAGCAGGAGCCGGTTGAAGTGGAAAATACGGTCTATTATCAGCGCAGAATCGCTGATGGTGACTTAATCGAAGTACAACCAACCCGCAAGCAAAGAGGTACAGGCAATGACTAACATTGAATTTGAAAAAATCCCGAACAGCTTACGCAAACCGGGTGTTTATACCGAATACAACGCTAAAGGCTCAGTAACTACACTGCCAACGAACGAGCAAGAAGTGCTAATCGTTGCGCCGATGATTGGTGGGACAACCGCATTTACTCAACCGGTGCGCGTGTATTCCGACTTAGACGCAGCACAAGCATTCGGCGCAGGCTCATGGGCGCATTTAATGACCCGCATAGCCATTACTAACAACTCACTCATCCGTTTATCTGTGATGGGTTTAGCGGATAGTTCTTCCGGCGTCGCGGCAAGCGGTAGTTTGGTGTTGACTGGAACCGCCACCACCCAAGGCGTTATGACGGCAAACATTGCCGGTGTTGACTATAAAGTTGCCGTAGCAAAAGGCGAAAAAGCCAAAGATGTTGCCGCCCGCTTAAACGCTGTGATTAACGGTGCGACAGATTGCCCGGCAAAGGCATCTGTGACCGAAAGCACGATTACGCTTACTGCAAAATGCAAAGGCGCCATCGGCAATGAAATTAATTTAACCGCAACAAATACGGCTAAAGACATGACATTGTCGGCGACAGCATTTGCCAACGGCGCAGAAAATGCGGATTTAGCCCCTGCATTAGCAAGTGTTGCCGGTACGCATTATCACATCATTATTTCGCCATTTGCGGACGACAAAAATGCAAAAGCGTTACGCGAACACTTAGAAGCCGTGTCCGCTCCGTTAGAGAAAAAACCTGCCGTCGGCGTGCTGGCATGGCGCGGCAGTATGGCAACCGGTACGACTTACACCGAAAAAATTAACAGCGAGCGTGTGACTTGCGGTTGGTACAAAGGCGCAATTGAATCGCATGCGCTCATTGCGGCAGGTTTTGGCGCGGTAATTGCGGGCGAAGAAGACTCGGCACGTCCATTAAATACGCTCGAAATTAAGGGCTTGACCGAAGTTGACCCGACACAAACGCCGTTATTGACCGAAGCGAATCAGGCGTTATATCACGGTTTAACCCCGATTACCGTTGTAAATCATCGTGTCCGCATTATGCGTGCGATCACCACTTATACCAAGTCGGCAACCAATACGGATGACCCAAGCTATTTGGATTTAACCACCATTCGCACGCTGGACTATACGCGCAAAGCCATTGAGCAGCGCATTGAGTTGCGTTTCCCGCGCGCCAAGTTATCTGCACGTACACCGGACAAAGTGCGGTCTGAAATCCTTGATGTTTTATTGCGTTTAGAAAAAGAAGAAATCTTGGAAAATGTGGCGCAGCATAAGGCGAAATTGTTGGTACAACGCAACGGTGTTGACCCGAACCGCTTGGATTGTGTCATCCCGACTGATGTGGTGAACGGATTGCATGTTGTTGCTAACCGCATTGATTTAATTTTATAGGAGGCATAGATGGCTCAAGAATTCGCCAGTTTTGGCATTGTCGAAGTGGACGGCCAAGAAATTGAACTTACCAAGCTCGATGTGAAAACCGTAACAGGCCGAAAGCCTGTAAAAACTATTAACCGTAAAGGACGCGTGAAAGGCTTTGCCAAAGGCATTACTGAATATGCGTTGTCAATCACCGTTGTTGTGCCGTTAAACGCGGCAGAGCCTGATTGGGATAACATGACAGATGCCAAAATTACGGTGGAAGAAGAAAACGGTAAACGAATCTCATACACTGGCTGTTTTACCACGGAAACCGGCACAAGCTATACCGTAGATAGCGAAGAAGTACGCGATTTGCAAGTGGTAGCGACAGATAAGGTTGAAGAATAATGAAAACTCGTTTGAAACTTGGCGTGCTGTATAACGGCACGCTACATCATGACGTGTTAGTCAAGATTTTAACCGTGGGTGGCGAATGCCAAGCGTTGGAAGTTATCAGTGACCTTGGGTTAAGTGACAAAGAGACGTTAAGCACATCGGAACAAATGCTGATTGATTTAGCGTATTTGGCGCAACAAGTCGAGTTTGATGGTATTCCGCGTGAGGTAGTGACTCCGGCATTTTTACTGGATAATCTTGCCACTGACGATTACGTGTTGATTAATAACGAAATCAATCAACTACGAAAAAAGCGCATGGACGTTTCGGAAGACCAAGAGACGGCAAACGAAGCGTAAAAAAACGCAATGTCAGCGAAGTGTGGCAGGCGTATGAAAACTACCGCTCAGCAACGATTTTACTGGGTAAGTTTGGATTTACCGCACAAGCCGTCTGGAATATGTGTCACGCGGAAGTCAGCGCATGGATTAACAGCTATTTAGCGAGTCAAGGCGCGAAAAGCCAACAACACACCGAAGAATCTACGACGTCCTATGTTTTTAAGCGTCGTAAAAATAAAGGGGCGTAATGCCCCTTTTTTATTGCTGTTAAATTACGTTTAAACAAGGTTTAAAAATGGCAAATATGGATCTCTCTTTAACACTCAAAGCGAAAGACTACGCCAGTGGCGTGATAAAAAGCGTTGAAAACAGTGTTAGCAAATCAACCAAAAATATTGAAAGCCAAGCCCAACGCAGCGCTACTACGCAACAAAGAGCGGTGCGCCAAACGGCACAAGTAACAGAACAAAGCTATCGCCAAATCCAACAAGCGGCACGCAACCGCGAAATGCTTGGCGTGAGAAGTGAACGCAGTATCCAAAGTGAAATCAACCGTACCCGCTCGGCATACGACCAATTAAAACGCAGTGGTATTGCTTCCGGGCGTGAATTAGACCGCGCCGCTGTGGCGACTAAACGCCGCATTGCGGAGCTCAACGCGGAAATGGGCAAAGTCTCCATGGGGCAACGGTTAGGCAATGTTGGACGTGGCATTGCAGGTTTGGCAGCAGGTGCGACCGCAGCTGGCATGGTGTTGGCGCAACCTATGAAAAAACAAATGGATTATGACCGATCTCTTGCGATGACAGCTAACACCGCATTTGCCGAGCGAGATGTAGCGGGGCGCATTGCCGGTAAAGCAGAGCTAAATAACGCAGTAAAAAGTGCGGTAGAGATTGGCGGCGGAACGAAGGAAGATGCTTTAGGTGCGCTAGATACCATGTTGGCCTCCGGTGCGGTGAAAGCCGAAACCGCCATGAAATTGTTGCCAACATTACAAAAAGGTGCAACCGCAACAGGTGCAAGCACCGATGACTTGGCGAAAATCGCCATTTCGGCGATGCAACAGTTTGACATCAGCGAAGATAAGATCGGCGAAGTGTTAGATAAAGCCGTGGCGGCAGGTCAGGCAGGTAATTTTGAATTGGCGGATATGGCGCGCTGGTTGCCTCAACAAATGGCAGCGGGTAAATCTGCCGGCTTAAAAGGTATGTCGGGGTTTGAGGCATTATTGGTCGCCAACCAACAGGCGCGTGTAACTGCCGGAACATCAGATGAAGCGGGAAATAACTTAGTCAATTTACTTGCAAAATTAACATCAAAAGAAACCTCAGACCGCTTTCGAAAACTCGACATAAAAGGCAAGGATGGTAAAGACCACGGGGTGGATTTTATCGCCTCAATGGAAGCTCAGAAGAAAAAAGGTAAAAACTCCATCGAAGCCTTTATGAGTATTATGGATCAGGTGATCGGTCAGGATGGTAAGTACCAGGCATTGCAGAAAAAACTTAAAAACGCGAAAAAAGAAGATCAAGCTCAAGTCTTAAATGAAATGACGAATTTGGTGGAAGGCACGGCGATTGGGCAAATCATTTCAGACCGTCAAGCGTTGATGGCGTTATTGGGTATCCGTAACAACGTGAGCTTGGGCAAAGAGGTGAAAGAAAGCCTGGATAAAAGCGAAGGCGCAGTGGAAACCTCCCATGCAGTGATTAAAGATACCAACAGCTATAAAGTGGAAGACGCCAAAAATAACGTGGATTTTGCGCAGATGGAAGGCATGAAGGGCTTTAATGATGCATTAGGTGATGTGAGTGTGAAAATCGCTGAATATGCCAAAGCTTATCCTGACTTAACAGGCAAACTCGTTACTGCAGGAACAGTCGTTGCATCTCTAAGTGCAGCCGCCATTACGGCAGCTGGGTCTTTGCGATTATTGGGCGGTAAAGGCGGTTTATGGCTTGGTGCGGGCGATGCGTTAAGTAAGGGGGCTGGCGTGACCGGTGTGGCAGGTGGCGCTGCAGCTGCGGCGAATACGGCAAAAAAGGGGAGTCTTGCTAAGTTTGGGCTAGGCGGTTTGCCGTTGCTGGTGTTCGGTGCAATGTTGGAAGGCTCGGAAAATTATGCACCTTACATGGCACAGCAAGAAGAACAACGGGAAGCTTTTGACGCACAACACAAAGACGCAAAACAACAATTCTATGCGTCGGCTTATCCAGCTAAATCAGCGTTTCAATATGCGCCGCCCATGCCGAAACCTGAAAAATCGGTGTGGTCTTTAGCAAGTGGAGGCTATGCACTTGGTGACGCCGCAAAGCGTAAAGAGATTGCGGACGAACGATTAAAACGAGGCACATTAACGAAAGATGAATATAACCGCCGTGTGCAAGTACCTGACTATAAAACCGAGTTTCAACAGCTTGGAAATACGATTACAGAAGGCATGAAACAAGCCGTAGAAAGTCAAAATTTCACTATTCAAAACCAAATTCGCGTGGACTTAGATGGGCGGACAATTGCGGAAAGCACGTCCGAAAACCAATATCGCGAACTTAAACGGGGGTAACTATGGGATGGACAATGCCAATTCAGCAGGCGTCTTATCGCGGTGTGCGGTTTGATGTGTTAAGTGTGGATGACAACTTAGAGCGTGCCACGATTACGCACGCTTATCCGTTCGTGAACGGGGGCGACATTGAAGATTTAGGTTTAAATCCGCTCACCATCCAACTGCAAGCCGTGTTTTATGGTGAGGGGTATTACACCGATTTTAAACGATTTTTGTCGGCCCTGGAAAAACAAGGTGCGGCGGTGTTGGTGCATCCGATTCGGGGACGATTGCAAAATATGCTTTGCACCTCTGCTTATTTTCATCACGAAGCGGATTTTGTGGACTATGTGACAGTTAGTCTTAGCTTTCAAGAGGCCACGCCGGCAAAACCGATCTTCTTGTTTAATTTTTCTGTACTTGGCTTGATTGATGAGTTATTAACTAAACTCGAAGACTTGGTAGATGATGTATTAGAGCTATATGGCACCTTTATGGAGGGGATCTCTTTTGCCGCTAATATCAAATCACGTTTATTAGGCTCATTCGGTGCGCTTTACGGCTGTTTTGAACAAGTACGTGATTTGTTTGATATGGACAAGAAAAAGTACGTTATTTCCGCCAATACACCATCATCAAAAGACGCATTCAGACAACAAGGTGGCAATGCCGTGCGTGAGATGGCGGGCATGATTCACGACGGCTTAACGGCTATTGCTAACCGTAATGACTTAACCGTGCGTGCGAAATTTGATGAGGTTACCCGCACCGTGAAAAGCCTGCTTGAGATTGCACCAAATTTAAGCAATGGTAAAAACAGCAAATCAAATACCTTGAAATCATTAACGTCATCCTTGACAGCACAGGACACAAAAGAAATCTTCTGTGCCGTGCAGTTGTTGGCTACAGCGAATGTGTTAAAAATCGCCACCCGATTTATTGAGGATGACTCGTTGATTCCGTCTGAGATTGACTACATTGTGACGGAATCGCGCTTACAAGCTTTGGCAACATTGAATACCGTGCGTGCGTTAGTGCAAGCCGAGCAAAACGCGATGACATTACATTACGTCAAAGATGATTTTGGTTTGATGTCATTAAGTGCGAAAAAACAAACAGGCGCAAGACAACTGCAAACACCGAACACGGGGCTTTATACACAGGCTTACAACACAGCAGAAAAACTGCGTCAACAAAGCCATAAATTAACGCAGTTAGCCTTGGCGGCGATTAATCGCAAACCGCCTTTAATTATTCGTAGAGTCGAATTTGATAGCACGATTCAACAGGTCGCGCATTCGTTTTATGGCGACTATACCCGCGCAGGCGAGTTATTGCGTTTAAATCCACACATTCGTTACCCAAACTTTATTGCCCGCGGCGAGGTGCTCAATGGCTACGCAAAATAACGGCTACCCGTTTAACAATGAGATTGTGGTTGAGATTGATGGTAAACAGCACAAAAACTGGAAAAGCTACGACATCGACAGCGATTTTTTAATTCCTGCTGACGCATTTAGTTTTAATGTTGGCGTACCATCAGATAAAACCGTGCTGGAGGATTATTCCGGTAAAACAGCAAAAGTGCTGATTAACGGTGAGCTCGTACTGACGGGCATTGTTGATACGACCCAGCATTCTATTTCAAAAACAGACCGCACTTTTAGCTTAAATGGGCGTGACAAAGCGTCTATTTTGGTGGATTGCTCCGCGCCGATTACCAATGTTAAAGGCTTGACGGTGTTAGATGCGATTAAAAAAATGGTGGAGCCGCTAGGCATTAAAAAAGTCGAATTGCGTGCCGAATCTAACCCGACGTTAGATAAAGTTGACATCGACATCGGCGAGACAGCCTGGAATGCCCTGATCCATTGTGCTAATTCGGCGGGGTTGCATGCATGGTTTGACCCTACTGGCACGCTAATTATCGGCGGTGCGGATTACTCTACGCCTCCGGTAGCAACATTGTGTTGTACGAAAAACGGCAAGCGTAACAATTTTACACAGGCAAGCCTGACCACTGATGTGTCGCAAAGTTTTTCGGAGATTACGTTTTTGGCGCAACGGCACGGGCGCAGTGGTGATAATAACAAGAACGATCTGAAATGGGTGTTTAAAGATAATGCCGTTGAGACCTATAAGCCTAAAACAGTGATTGTGCCGGATGTGGAAAACTTAGAAGCCCTGAAAAAATGGGCGAAAAAGTACATTGCGGACAGTATTTTAAACAGTTTTACTCTGACGATTACCGTGCCTGACCATAAAACGCAGGACGGTGTGTTATGGACGCCAGGGCAACGTGTACATGTGATTTGCGAAGAATACGACATTGACGCGATTTTTTTTCTAATGGGTCGCCGTTTTGCCTTGAGCCGCACAGGCGGCACAATTACGGAACTGCGCTTAAAACAAGACGGTGTGTGGACGCCTGACGCTTATGTGAATAAATCCAAAGCAGCACGTAAGCGTAAAGGTAAAAAAGGCAAGAAAAAGAAAGGCGCTTTGATTGTATTGGATGGGGATTAGTATGAGACGATTGGGACAAGCAATAAGACAACACACGGAAAGCGCCTTGGGCGCAGTACGCCAAGCCTTTAGGGGACAGTTGAATTTAGTCAAAAGCGCAGACAATATCCAAAAAGTGCAGGTATCCGGATTAGCGGACGAAACCTTACAAGATGTGGAATTGATGCAGCAATTCGGCTTAACGTCCGTACCACCAGCCGGTACACAAGTGGTGGTATTGCCCATGGGGGGCGAGACGACCCACTCTATTGTGATTGCCACCGAAAATGGCTCTTTTAGGGTTAAAAACCTGAAATCGGGCGAAACGGCAGTTTACGATGAAAGCGGAAGCACGATTATTTTAAAACAAGGTCGATTAATAGAAATTGATTGTGATATATTAAAAATAACCGCTACCACAAAAGTTGAAATTAGTAGCCCGGTTGTTGAGACAGACCGTGTGTTTACTGCACAAGGGCAAATCAACGGAAATGGCGGCATGGCCGTTCAAGGCGGTTCTGGCGCGTCATTTACCGGTAACGTAACGCAAACAAAAGGTAGCTTTACTACTGATGGCGACGTGACTGCCAACGGTAAATCCCTTGTCAGCCACACCCACCGCGGGGATAGCGGTGGCGTAACTGGACAACCTCAATAATCCCAAATGAAAGGCGGTGTGGAACTCTCTCCCCGCCTTTTTCTTTCCCCTTTCTTTTACTCTGTCAGCATGGACAGAGAAATCAGCCCGCTTACCGGGGACTACACAAATTTACATATCAGTACACTGCAAAATGCTGTGTATATCAGATTGACTACGCCGCTAGGCTCATGGTGGGCAAATGGGCGTGTAGGTTCTCTGCTCCATACTATTCAGCGAGAAAAAGATTTAAGCCGCGTGGGCATGTTGGCGCAACAATACGCCGAAGAGGCGTTGCAACCGTTAATTGATGATGGGCGAGCAAGTGACATTATTGTCACACATGAACAACCGCATAACGGCAAAGTGATCCTTTCTATTTCCGTGACCGACAGCCGGGGCGAACAATACACGTTTAAACACCCCGTAAACGTCATTTAAAAGGTGTTTAAATCGTGTTTATTGTACCCACACTCGAAGAAATCCGCGCCAGTATCTTGCGCGATTATCAGACTTATTACCCAAATGCCGACACATCCGAAGACAGTGACGCTTATGCCCGTGCCAGTAGTTTGGCGGCCTGCGCGGAAGGGATTTATGCACATCAAAAATGGCTAATTAAACAATTTTTTCCTGATACTGCCGACACCGAATTTTTAGAAAAACATGCAGGATTGTGCGGGTTGAGACGTCGAAACGCCACTTATGCAGCAGGCAAAGGTGCTACTGTTAGTGGTAATCCTGATGCAGTGATTGCCGTTGGTTTACAAATCAAAACCGAAGATGGACGTTTTTATGAAACAACCGAAAGTGCGGTAATTCCCGCTAGTGGTTCGGTGATTGTTGCGGTGCGGTCGCTTGCCACCGGTGCAGTACAAAATATCAAAACCGCTACAAAAGGATCGTTTATGGCTGCGCCTGTTAGCGTGAGCACGGATGTTGTACTAAATGACGTGGTGGGGGCGACCAATGCCGAAAGCGATAGCTCATTGTTGGAGCGGTTACTTAATAAAATCCGCCGACCTGCGGCAGGTGGCAATAAATACGATTACAAAGACTGGGCGTTAGAGGTGGATGGCGTTGAACAAGCGTATGTTTACCCGCTACGCCGTGGGCTAGGCACAGTAGATATTGCGATTACGGCTGATAATGGCGTGCCAAGTGATGACACGGTGCGACGCGCACAAGAATATATCGACCAAGAACGTCCTGTAACCGCGAAAGAAAGCAAAGTCGTTAAACCGGATGTGACAAAAATCAATTTTAATATCCAGGTAAAAATCAGTGGCGTGGCATTAAATGACATCAAAACCGCTATTCGCAACGCGCTGACTGATTATTTTAACGGTTTGATTCCGGGCGATGATTTAATTGTGTCGCAGTGTGAGGCTGTTGTAAGTGATTTAATCGGCGTGGTTGACCGCCGTTTTGTTGCCCCGAATGCCAATCGCAAGGCGGATGTTATCAACAAAATCGAATGGTTTCGCTTGGGCGAAATCACCGTGACGGAGATGGGCTAATGCAACACGCCAGCGTATTAAAACAGCTTTATCCGCCCGTGAGTTACAACATCAACGGCGAACATTTTATTGCACAATGTGAAGTGGACGGCAGTGCATTTGACCGCTTACAACAAAGCGCAGAAGAGGTATTAGCGGCAATTGAGCCTGCAACCTCAAATCAAATGTTAGCTGACTGGGAACGCGTTTGTGGGATTAAAACGGATTTAAGTAAGTCTTATCAAGAGCGCGTAAAGCGCGTCATCGTGCAGCTTAATGCCGTGGGTGGCTTGTCTATCCCATATTTTACCCGAATCGCTGAAAGCATTGGTTATCAGATCCAAATCAAAGAGTTTTCGCCCTTACAAAACGACCTGCCTAATCCCGGTGACTTGGTGCAATTTCGTAATGAGCAACGAGATAGCTTGATTTATATGTGGCGGGTGACGGTGTTAAATGGTGACGACAATATTGTGTATTTCCGTGCGGGTAGTTCCTTTGCCGGCGATCACTTGGTTGAGTTTGGCGACCCGATTATTGAGGAGTTCTTTCGCGATTTAAAACCCGCTCACACATACTGTTACTTTGCATATCAATAGAGACCCAAAAAAATGAAAACGTTACTACCTGAAATTAATTCCGCCGACAAGCGCTTTCATGCCGGTAATCCCGCAACAGGTGAGCAAGGCACACGCGTGACAGACACGTGGCTAAACGATGTGCAAGACCGCGTGCGAGACATACAAGCTGAGGCGCATTATGTGCTAACTAAGGCTGGATTTACTCCGAAAAACGAACAACAAACGCAGCTATATCAAGCGATTGTAAAAATTATTGATGATAACCGTAAATCCGCCAGCGTGACACAAAAAGGCGAAGTGAAATTGACTAGCGATACGGGATTGGATAGTGAAGAACTAGGATTAACAGCTAAAGCCGGGAAAGTATTAGCACAAGGCATTGCTGCTTTACGCCTTGCGATGAATAACTACATACCATTAAAAAGCAGATCATCATCTGTAACAAGCAATGATGAAAATGGCGTGGCAACACCAAAAGCGGTCAAAATCGCTTACGACAAAGCCGTCTCTGCAGAAGAAAACAACCTCTATCAAAAAATCTATGTTGGTAAACATGATTTGGAATTAGATCTAACAGATCGTCAGCAAATCATTAATCTTTGGGGGGGTAAATACCGTAATAACGGGCATTTATCATTCGCAGCACACAATAATAGCAACAGCAATATCACCGGATTACCACTTACCAATAAATCTCCCATTGTGATGACCCTTTATCTGATGGGGGGGTATTCTGTTTTTTACTGTGATTATCCATTACTTAATCGGCGTTTTTACAGCAACGTTAATTTTAACAACCGAACATTAACGTATAACTGGATTGAGTACATTACTAGCGCGGGAGATCAGCTTATTAACGGCACTATCTCCGCCAATACTCCACCGGTTAATGCAACCGATGACAAGGTTGTAACAGTCGGCTGGGCAAAACAAGCCGGTAAAAGCTATGTTAAAAAAACAGGCGATACGATGACGGGCAATTTAGAGATTGATAGAGGTGATGACTATGCTGGTATTATTCTCCACAACAAATCCAAAATCGCAATGATTGAGTCGACGCCCGACTCCGAAAATCAATTTTTAAACCTGATTTATCGCACAAGAGACTATCAAAATGTAAATGTGATTAAAGTGCCTAAAAAAACAGGGACTCTAGCACTGCTGGAAGATATTAAAAATGTGCATCGCCGCGATTACAACCGCACAATCAATGGGACATCAAATTGGGATAACGGAAAAAGCAAAACTATTACGTTAACTGGCAGTGTTACCATTTACCCTGATGGACGAATTGTCCAAATCCTACATTTAAAAAATTTCAGAATTATGTGGTTTGATGCCGAATCCCCGACGGTTGGTTATGCCGATCCAGGTTATCGCCATCCATTAATCAAAATCCCGCTATGGTCAGCGATGCCAAATAAAATTCTTTCAGCTATGCCGCAGATAGTACGGACAACGCATCCAACTACCTCAATAACCTATGTAAGCGAAGCAGGCGAATGGATAAGTGCATGGGCGATACGCGAGCAAGGTAATGATAAAGGTAATGTGTATATCAACACGAGACGATTTGCAGGGGGTCAAGATGAAATCGTTGATTTATATGTTGTTATTGAGGGTTATTAAAAATGGCTTTTTATATTAATGTATTAGATAAATTAGGTAATTTTGAAATCATTGACGGCGACCTGGCAGCGGTTTATCCTCATTTGGATTTTACAAAATTAACCGCCTTGACCGACGAACAATATACACAGTTTTGTCAAAAAAGTACGGGAAAAGTTAAATTTATCAACGGTCAATTTGTGTCCGAAGATATCAAGGTGGATTTGACTTTACTTTTATCGACGCGTGACATCTTGATTAAGCAAATTGACAATCATGCAGCAAAAATCTACAGCACATGGACACGTTTTGAGAGTGAGTACCGAGAGCGTCAAGCCGCGGCAGAAGCCTTTAAAGCGGCAAATTATGAGGGCGAATGCAGTCGATATATCACCGATTTTGCACAACGCGCGAGACTGGATAATAAGACCGCCACAAACTTGATTTTGACACAGGCGGCAGGCTTGGAAAAACTACAAATGGAGCTTGCCAACCAACGTATGCGCAAGTACGAAGTCAAAGCCCCTAATCTCACACTTGAGCAACTGCAATCAATCCATGATGACATTATCAAGCAAATGGACTCACTAATGGAGGCTTATAATAATGGCTAATGTTTATTTGGCGCTTTATAAAGGCAAAAAAACAGGTCTGAAACCCGCCGCACTCTTGGCACGATTTTCAGACTGGATTACGCGAAAACTAACAAAAGGGCCTTACTCTCACTGCGAGATTGCTGTTGAGCGTATTGAGTACACATCAGGTCATCACTATGAGCATGAGCTCTATTATGACTGCTATTCGTCATCTATTCGTGATGGCGGGGTGCGTTGTAAAGAGATTGATCTCACCGAAAGAGATAAGTGGGATTTGGTGTTGCTTGATGGCGTAAGCGAAGCTGAAGTTAAGTTTTACTTCGATTCCACAAAAGGGAGTAAATACGATTGGTGGGGCGCTATTGGCATTGTATTAGGCATCAAACAAAAACGCTCTAAATATTTTTGTAGTGAATGGTGTTTCAATGCAATCTCCGGCAAAACCCAAGGTTGGCGATTCAGCCCGAATCAATTGGCAGCGATTTTTAAAAAAGGATAAGAAAATGAACAAATTAACAACCGAATATTTAAACAGTTTAGTGGATAATGCTGAATACGTTCATCAAGGCTTACTTACTATCTGCACAATTACGTTAAAAAATGGGTTTCAGTTAGTCGGCACAAGTGCTTGCGTGAGTGCCGAAAATTACGATGAAAGAATTGGCAGACACATCGCATTCGAGAACGCATTTGCTAAGTTATGGGAGCTGGAAGGCTATGCATTAAAACAACGTATCTACGAAAGCCAAAGCAAAGAAGTTACATTGCGCAATGGTAATAAAGGAGAAGTTGTATATACAAGCCCATTTGGCAAGTCGCTAGTGATTGAAGATAATGGTGACGAATTACCGGCAGTGCATTGGCATAATGCGGGCGGTTCGTTTTATGCGGATTGTAAAAGTGATTTAGATATTATTAATTAACCAATTATGTTTGTTTTAACAATCGAGCTGGAACAAACCTATTTTAAAAGCCCTTTAACGGGCTTTTAATTTTGTTTAATTGTATTTTTATTTGCATAGTCCTTTAGCTTTACATTATGCAAATAAAATCGCTAGGCTATGCAAACAAATTTGCGCGCTTACACGCTATTGTTTTATTTACAATACAATAACCAAAGCCTTTCCTTTAAATATAGAATTTGAGCAAGTGCTTTGATTCTCATCAGGTCGTTCATCAAAATTTTAGACAAAAAATTGCCCCATTAAGGGGCAATCTTATCAATGCGCTAAAGTTACTTATAACTTTAAGCAACGATTAAATATGTTGGTTAATAAAGTTAGCCAATTGAGTTTTTGGTAATGCGCCAACTTGAGTTGCAATAACTTGACCATTTTTAATCAATAATAATGTTGGGATACTACGAACACCAAATTGTGCTGGGGTTGCTTGGTTGTCATCCACATTCATTTTCACGATTTTAACTTTACCTGCAAATTCAGGCGCAAGTTCATCTAACACTGGAGCAATCATTTTGCAAGGACCACACCAAGGTGCCCAAAAGTCTAATAAAACGGGGATATTTGAATTAACTACAACACTTTCAAAATCTGCGTCATTAATGTGTAATACTTCGCTCATTTTGTTTTCCTTATTTTGTGAATGGAATCCCTATATAAGGGCTTTTTTTAAACTTACAAGTGCGGTGCAGAATAACACCGTTTTAAAAAATGTAAACTAATCGTTTTAATTGCCAAAAGCTAAGACGGCAAAACAATATTTTCACACACTTTGCCCGATTTCAATTTATAAACATTTGATAAAGTCACATCCGCAATATTCGTTAGTGCCTCTTCGGTTAAAAATGCTTGGTGACCTGTTAGCAATACATTATGGCAAGAAGATAAACGGCGGAAAATATCATCTTGAATGACTTCGTTAGACTTATCTTCAAAGAACAAATCTCGTTCATTCTCGTAAACATCCATACCTAACGCCCCGATTTTACGCTGTTTTAACGCATCAATTGCAGCTTGAGTATCAATCAAAGAGCCACGACTAGTATTAACTATCATCACGCCATCTTTCATTTTTGCAAAAGCCTCGCGATTTAATAAATGATAGTTTTCTGGCGTTGCTGGGCAATGGAGCGTAATCACATGAGATTTAGCATAAAGCTCATCCAATTCAACATATTGTCCACCAAAGTCTTCCACCACTGGATTTTTGAAAGGATCGTACGCCAAAATATTCATACCAAAACCTTTCAGAATTCGCATCACCGCAATCCCAATTTTACCCGTTCCGATTACGCCGACCGTGCGTCCGTGCATATTGAAACCAATTAACCCCTCAAGAGAGAAATTCGCTTCTCGGGTACGCTGATAAGCACGATGAATTCGACGGTTCAGTGTCATCATCAAACCGATGGTGTGTTCTGCCACTGCTTCAGGCGAATAAGCGGGAACCCGTACAACTTGAATGCCCAATTCTTGAGCGGCTTTTAAATCAACATTATTGAAACCCGCACAGCGCAAAGCCACGA
This sequence comes from Haemophilus sp. HN_Hi10, assembly GCF_049821985.1. Classification (NCBI taxonomy): domain Bacteria; kingdom Pseudomonadati; phylum Pseudomonadota; class Gammaproteobacteria; order Pasteurellales; family Pasteurellaceae; genus Haemophilus; species Haemophilus sp. HN_Hi10. Next base: position 1,638,979 of record NZ_CP187495.1, read on the forward strand.
CTTTCACACCAAGTGCGGCTAATTTTTCTAATACCTTTCGGCTACCATTATCATTCACGAAAATGCATACTACTTCGCAATGCTCTGCCAAACGTGCAGTACTCTCGTTCAACATAAAATCAAAAAATTCTAAATCGAAATTATATTTCGCGTTAATGAGCTCAATATATTTTCTGTCATAGCTTTTAGTGCTATAGATTGCAATTTTCATGGTTTGCTCCAATTATTTTAAGTTTGCAAAAGCCTGTAATAAATCCGCTTTAATATCTTCTACATCTTCAATACCGACTGAAAAACGCAGCAAGGTATTAGTAATCCCACGAGCTACACGCTCGGATTCTGGAATATCCATATGGGTTTGAGTGGCAGGATAAGTAATAAAACTTTCTGTGCCGCCTAGACTTTCTGCAAAAGTAATCAATTTGATGGATTTTAAGAACGTATTAACCCAAGCTTCATCTTGCAAACGGAAAGACAACATTCCACCTTTATTCGGATAAAGCACCGATTCCACTTGTGGTTGAGCTTTTAAAAATTCCGCAATGGCTTGTGCATTTTCTTGATGGCGTTTCATACGCAAAGAAAGGGTTTTCAGACCACGAATAGTCAGCCAAGAATCAAACGGAGAAAGTACTGCACCCGCACCATTTTGAATATAAGCAATGCGATCACAAAGTTCTTGCCCTTTTGCAACAATCAACCCGACAAGTACATCATTATGACCAGCAATATATTTAGTTCCGCTGTGAATCACCACATCAGTGCCTAAATCTAATGGGCGAGAAAGCACAGGCGTTAAAAACGTATTATCCACGATCAACATTAAGTTATGTTTTTTCGCAAGTTTTGCAATTTCAACTACATCACATTCTTCCATTAAAGGATTTGATGGGGTTTCAATAAAAATCGCTTTCGTATTTGGGTTAATTGCAGCTTCAATTTCTGAAGCAGATGCTGTATTAACATAAACAGGTTTTACACTATTGTTATTTTTATAAGAGAAATCTAATAGTCGATAAGTACCACCATACACATCGCTAGAAACGATCCATTCATCTGGTGCTGTGAAAAGCGTCATCAAAACTTGAATGGCAGCCATACCAGAAGAAAACGCAAAGCCACGATCTCCATTTTCTAATTTAGCTATCGTTTCTTCTAATACTGTACGAGTTGGGTTTTTGGTACGTGTGTAATCAAATCCCGTACTTTCACCGATACCATAATGGCCATAAGCCGTAGAAAGAAAAATTGGTGTAGAAACCGCGCCCGTACGCTCATCACTGCGATTGCCTGCTTGAGCTAATAAAGTATCGATAGCATATTGTTGTGTCATAACATCCTCTAAAAATAATGAAAAAATCAACCGCACTTTACGTGCTAAAAAACGTTTAACATTTTGGCACAAAGGAAAAAGTGATAAAAGTAGAAATTAGAAAATTACATAAAATTCCATTTTTCCATCATTTTCTGTAATTTATTTAAACAAAATGAACTTTTTTTAAACGGTTAGACAATTTTTTTAAATCTGTAATTGACAGTTATCTGAATTTCCGTAAAATGCGCACCACTAACAGCGAATGCGGGAATAGCTCAGTTGGTAGAGCACGACCTTGCCAAGGTCGGGGTCGCGAGTTCGAGCCTCGTTTCCCGCTCCAATTCGTGGCGTGTTAGCAAAGCGGTTATGCACTGGATTGCAAATCCATGTAGCTCGGTTCGACTCCGGGACACGCCTCCATAATACGCAAATGTTAGTTGTCTATATGCCCGAGTGGTGGAATCGGTAGACACAAGGGATTTAAAATCCCTCGCCTTTCGAGGCGTGCCAGTTCAAGTCTGGCTTCGGGCACCATCTAATTCCAAACCAATAATCAGTACCTAGTCCAATACTTAACTTTAATTTTTAATTATCGTTAGGTGAGGAATTATGGACTTCTCTTCTGTTTCTAAAAAACCTTATATTATTACTGTCGCTTGTACTAAAGGCGGTTCTGCAAAAAGTACAAATGCTGCCAATATTGGGGCGTTCTGCGCTGACCACGGTTTAAGAACTCTTCTTATTGATACTGATACTCAACCAACCTTAAGCTCTTATTATGCTTTAACTGAAGAAGCTCCCGGTGGTATTTATGAGTTTTTAACCCGTCGTGATATTGAACCTTCCCATATCATTTCAAAAACATCCATTCCTAATTTGGATTTAATTCAATCAAATGATCCATCAAACAATGTAAGTCAAACTCTACGTAATGCCCCTGATGGTGCAATTCGATTTAGTCACTTAATTAAAAATATTGATAATTATGATGTTATTGTGGTTGATACTCGAGGTACTAGAGACATTACTGTCGATATGTCTGTCTTAGCAGCTGACATCCTATTCTGCCCTATTCTTCCACACATTCTTTCTGCGAAAGAATTTATCCGTGGAACTATCGGAATGTATCAAGATTTAGAAACCTTTGAATCATTTGGCTTCAAATTACCACCTCTCAAAGCTATCGCAAATTGCGTTGATAATACTAATGACGTGAAATTTGTACTCAATCAATTACACGTACTCTTTGAAACCAATTTTGATGAAAGCAAAACCTTCCTTGATTTTTCAATCCCTGCGCATGTGGCATATAGAGAAGCTGCAACTTATTCATTGCCAGTTTATCGCCATAGCCAAGCTGAATATCCTGTTATCAAAGAACTGTGTTGCTTGTTACTCCCTCAATTTAAAACACTTTTTGATAAACCAATGAAAAAGGAAGGCTAATATGACTGATAAACTTATTGCTTCTATTGAAGCGGAAAGTGCGGTCATTGGTGCTCTCATTATTGATAATGACAAATTTGATGAGATCGCAACTTTACTGCGCTCTGATGATTTTTATGTCTCAGCTCATAAAGCATTGTTTGAAGGTGTTAGCCATCTATTAACACAAGGAAAACCCGCTGATATTTTAACTTTGGAGCAGTATTTCAAAGATAAAAAACTGATTGATCAGATAGGGGGATTAGCATACTTAGCTGACATTATTCACAATACCCCTTCTGCATCTAATATCACTGCGTATGCTGAGATTATTTCTCGTTATAGCAAACAACGTCGTTTTTTGACTCTGGGCCAGTTTATTGTAACTGAAATGCAATCTTCAAAAGATGAGATTGAATTAACTTCTTTTGAGGAAAGTGTTGATAAGCAATATACCAATATTGTCATCGAACAAGAGACGGATGGTGTTGCTGATCTTAATGCAAGTTTCGAGCGAATCCTTTCTCGCATGGAAACGTCCTCTATTAATGCCGATCCAGTTAGTGGAACACCAACAGGCATTATTGAATTAGATAGAGCAACAACAGGCGGTCAACCAGGAGAACTTATCATTATTGCAGCTCGTCCAGCAATGGGTAAAACAACCTTTGCACAAACGATTGCCGCAAGTACGTTAGATAAATTTCCTGACAGCCCTATCCAATTTTACAGTCAAGAAATGCCCGCTGATCAACTATTAGAGCGTTTTATGGCAATGCGCTCTCGCGTCAGCTTGCAATCTATCCGTCAAGCGACTGAGCTTGAAGAGGAAGAATGGACTCGTCTTGCTAATGCAATGGGGACAATTAAAAAAGACTGGAAAGGTCGTTTGCTAATTGATGATGAAGCTTCTTTAACACCTCATCGTTTACGCGCCAAAGTACGTAAAAACACTCGTCTATACGGCAAACCTAAAGCAATTTTCATTGATTATATCCAACTAATGAGAACCGGAAATAAAACTGAAAATCGCAATTTAGAACTTGCCGAAATATCCAATGATTTAAAGAAATTAGCCAAAGAAACTGGATGCCCAATTTATGCATTATCCCAACTAAACCGAGGTTTAGAAAATCGAGCTAATAAGCGTCCAATCAATGCCGACTTACGTGACTCCGGCTCTCTTGAACAAGATGCTGATGTCATCATTCATCTTTATAGAGATGAAATCTATAACCCTGACACAGAAGATAAAGGCATTGCGGAAATCATCATTGGTAAACAGCGTAATGGCCCGTTAGCCACAGTAAAAACACTGTTTCAAGGTCAATACAGCATTTTTGAGAATTTAACGACACAGGATAGATATTATGAATAATCCATTTATTGCTAAAAATAAAAAACAACAAAGTCAATTAGACGCGATTGCGAAAGGATTAAATGTTCAACCTATTAATAATCAGTCTGCTGCTTATCAAACAACAACAGCAACACATTATCCTGCGCAATCTAAATACATTACCGTTACGTTAGATAAATTACGCCCTTATGAACACAACCCTCGTAAGACACGTAATCCTAACTTTGAAATGATTAAAGAGTCAATTCGTCGTCGTGGTCTTGATCATAAACCCAATATCACTCAACGACCTGGTGAACCTTTCTATATCATTGCTGACGGTGGGAATACTCGTATTCAAGCATTAAAAGAACTGTTTACGGAGACTCAAGATCAACGTTTTTGGTCTATTGAATGCTTATACAAACCTTGGAAAGGTGAAAGTGCTGATAGCGTAGAAGCGGAATTAGATTTGCTTATTGGTCATTTAATTGAAAATGATACCCGTGCAGACTTAACCTTTATTGAGAAAGCCTTAGGTATTCAGCAAGCCAAAGAATACTACGAAAAAAAGTTAGGAAAATCCCTTTCTTCTCGCGAGCTTTCAAGTGAGTTAGAACATGATGGATACATTATTGCTAATACAACAGTAGCAAAAATGGAACGCTGTATTAATTTCCTATATCCATACATTCCTGATGTGCTATTTAATGGGCTGGGACATGCGCCAATTGATAAATTGCTTGCGATTCGTAATAACGCCTTAGCCATTTGGCAAAATTATCAATTTGAATTGGAAGTGTCCTTTGATGAAATTTGGGGACATAGCCTAGCTCGTTGTAATGATGACCAACCGTTTCATATCAAAGCCTTCCAAGACTATCTCATTGATGAAATGTCATCTATGTTAGGTGATCGTGTGAGTTATGAAGTCCTTTATCTTGAAATTGATCTCGATGAGCAAAAATTCAAGAAAATGGCGCAAAAACAACACGAAATACAGCAAAGCATACAAGAAAGCATCCAAGATGTTCAAGCATTTAATACACCACAGCCACAAGAAACCGTATTAGATACATTATCTCAACCTAGTGTAGTCACTACTCCCAAAATGACCACTACTGAAAAAAAATCAATACCTGCGCCAGTATTAAAGCAAGCAAGTGTTGAAATTTCTCCTTCATTTGAGAATGAAGCAGATGATAAAACAGAAAATGAAGAGTTTAATGAAACTAATGCTAGTTCAGATGGCCTTTCTTTTGATTTTGCTAAAAATTTAACTCAACAATTTGGTATTACTCCAGGCATGAGCATTCAGGAGCAACGCCAACAACGTGCAGAAGAAAATGGATTAGGCTTTGCTTGCGTAGGCCGTCAACCAGTTGATGATATTTGGAAAATTTATCCTGGTCGTCAGCATAAAATAGAAGCTTATTCACTAGCACTCGATATTGCGGAAAGTGTTGGATTAACTGACTACATTGAACATGTAGTAAAAGAGCCTGTTGATTACACTTACCGCGTAAAACCATTAGATAAAGATGTGAGCGGTGTAGCACAGATGTGTTATGACTTCTTAAATTTATTACAAACAGATGTGCACCCACAGACATCTTTCACCTTATTACCGGAATATTTACTCAATACTCAAGAAATTGATGATACCACGCTAGTTAAATTATTCCGTTTAATTCGCCTCGTTCGCTATATTCGTTCAGAAGGAGATGCATAATGAGCATGTTCAGCAATTTAAACCAAGTGGTATTGAATGAGATTTTGGTTAATTTACAAGAAGGCAATATCAATGTTTGCCGGAACTATGGTTTCTCAAAACAAGAATTGCAAGAAATTGAAAAACTCAGCACAGAGGAAGTTTATGAACTGGCTAACACCAAAGCTCCCTTTGCCAAAGTTGAAATTAATCACGATGCATTTTGGCGATTAGTGGCTCGAGTACGCATGTCGTCACAAGAACGTCGCCTTATTGATCGCGCATTAATGTTAGGTGCATCCATCCAAATGCTCAATTCCTACTTCGGCTTAACCACTTCAAAAGTATCTGCTCGTCGTAGCCTACTTGGAAAACAAGAACCAATGGGACGTAAGCCAGCTGCAACCGAAGAGGAAGAAAAATTAATTTGGGATTTATGGCAAGAGCATAAAGGTGATGTTCAAACAATTGAATCAACAGAAGGACTAGAGCTGTTAATTTTAATTGCGGAAGAAACCGGTATTAATTTAACTGAAATTTGGAAACTTGTTAGCCGCTGGAATGCAGCTTAAAAAACATAACGCCCAACCTAGTGCGTTACGTTAAGTTGGGCGTTATTCATATCGTTAGTAAGGAACTTGGGAAAGTTCATTGGCTATTGTAAAGATGTTTAAGCACATTGCAATAATAAAAATGAAATATTCTCAGAGAGAATTAAATTATGGAAACAAAATTACAAGAGCATGGGTTGCTCTTTTTTGGCAACCAGCATGAAACAGTTCCAACCCGTTTGCTATTTGATCCTTATTTAACATCAAGAGCAAAATTGGCATGGCAACTTATAAAATACAAAGCAAGAGAATTTCAATCAGGCATGTTCCCATCATACGAAATGCTTGCAAAATTACTTTCAGATAAACCTTATGATGAAGCTGAACTCTCGCGTAAGCTAGTTAGCCAAACGTTGTTATTACTTAGATTAACTCGTTGGCTAACACTTTGTGAAACTGTACGTAATGAGCAAGGTCAAGTATTGGGTAATTTTTACATCCTTCATGATGAACCTATGCCAATCATTGATACGATTCAATTAAACCATGATTACATCGCACTCCTTGAAAAATCCATTCAGCATCGAGATAACTTTGTGCGAGGTGTAGCAAACCATATTGTAGAAAACCTGCTCTCGGATAATACTCAGTGGCATTATATTTCTCACATTGACTGGATGCGAGCTCGACTTCAAGACTATCAAAAACGTCCAAAAATGGATATTTCAGAGCAAGAAGAATCAACATTTATTCAAGAAAACTTACTGAGTTCCAATAAGGAACTCAGTGAAAAAACAGGGGAACTCAGTAAAAATAACCTTAGTTCCAAAATGGAACTCAGTAAAATCAAACAGAGTTCCAAAAGGGAACTCAGTACCCAAAACGATGATAAGTCATTGATTTCAGGCTTAGTTCCAAAAGGGAACTCAGGTTTTTCACAGTACAGTACAAGTACTAGTATTTATATAAATACGTACTGTACTGGTAATGCGGATGAAATTGACTGGCCGACTAATATTCAGTTTTCATCATTGGAAAAAACAGCAATTATGCAAGCGATGCGTGGACTTGACTTAGGGATCTGTAAAGCGATTTTATTTGAGCTTGAACAGCGTGTGATAAAAGGTGAAGTGAAAAAACCACAAGGCTATGTAGTGACATTAATCCAACGTGCACACCGTGGCGAATTTAAACCGTATTTGTATGAACAATTTTTAGCTACACAAGCGCAATCATTATCATCAAAAAATCGGTTATCACAACATGATGAAACTAGCTTAGTTAATAATGTAAAAGCCGATAGCGCAATAAAGCCAATGCGAGTGCAATCTGAAGAAGAGCGAAAAGCGAGAGCTGATCGTATTCGACAATTTAAAGCTTCAATTTGCAATTGAATAAGCTGTATAAAAAGCAAACTGTGTCGTGTAGAAGGATTCTACAAAGTACAAAATTTAATCACTGTCCAGGGGCTGGACAAAGTACAAAAATTAACCAGTGTGCAGGGACTGCACAGTGAACAATATTTAACCAGTGTGCGGGGACTGCACAGTGAACAATATTTAACCAGTGTGCGGGGACTGCACAGTGAACAATATTTAACCAGTGTAAAGGGACTTTACAAAGTGCAAATTTTAACCAAATGATAAAAGGTGACATAACATGACAACAACATACAACCAACAACTTGGGCCGTTACGCAGTGAGATTACATTTACGCTTCATACTCAGTATGCAACACGTCTTTGGAATGGGCGTGACTTAGTTAAAAATGAAGCAGGGGAAGTTGTTACATCATCAATTCTCAGTATTCCTAATGCTCTATCTCTATTGAGTCAAATTCAGCAAGCTGCTGAACAAGACGATCCTTATGCTGATGATTATCTCCTTCGTTTTGAACAAAAAGTCTTAGGGTTTCGTAAAGAAATGCAAGATATGACCTGGAGAATGGTTAATCTTTACAGTGAGAAAATCCCTGAAAACTTTCAAATTGAGCGTTGCGCCAATATTGCTCCGATTCAATACCCTATTTTTGTGAATACTCAGCTGGGTTATCAATTATTGTATCTCTTGGCTGATTTTGATTCGTTAGCTCGTACAGTGATGACGGCTTCACATATTGCATTACTTACAAAAGATGATGCGTATGATTGGTTAGAGTCCGGAGCTAAATTAATTCGTCGTGCATTTGGTGTGCTTGAGAATTACCGAAATTCCGGTATTACTCGACAAGATGCGCTTGAAAATAACGCTCGCTATCAAGCTGCAGTAAAACGTATGAAATATACCTTAACGCCTGACGTGCTTTCCGGTACAACACGTGCAACATTTGCTCCAACAATTAAAAAATCATCACTTGCTGAATCAGATGATAATGGCTCTGTTGAAGTCCAAATTACAGCAAATAAAACTGAATAATGGAGATTGGGATTATGGATAACGTGCTCATTCCTTCTGATATGTATAAACAATTAGGACGCACAACCCCACTTAATGACTCGCTGAAACAGTTATTCAGTGAGTTAGACTCAGTGCAACAGTATGAATTACTAGCTGAATCCCTTGCTACAGTCCGTGAAGCTTTAATGTTGCAGCAGAATGAAATGTTGCAGAACGTTCGTAAAAGTGAACTTAGTGTATTACCTATTCACATGATCCGAGATAAAGCTTCATCATCCGGTGGGACGTTTTTACGCTGGCGCAGTTTTCAAGCCTCTAAGACTGGTGATGCTGTGTTAAATCCGGTATTTAATAATCCTCAGTTATCTTCAGACTTACGACAAAAACTTGTCTCAGCTGAGAAAGAACGCATTTTGATTAATCTGCAGGTCTCCGTACTAAATTTTATGATGAGACAGGTATCAAGTGCGGTAGATAAAATTAAAGAGATAGAAGATCATTTATAACATTCACATTTGTGAACGTTGGATCTTCTAGTTTGTAATCGGCTAATTTATATAGTTTGTAATCGGCTCACTAAAAGGCCTTTTAAAGGTAAGGGGACAAGCCCCTTACCTTAACGAAAAAAAAGCCTTTGCCTTTCGTGGTTGTGTTAAAAAATCTCTGTGTTTTTTACTGAATTTACCCTTAAGGATTAGATGTAAAAAATGCACAATCTTGACAGTTAATTTGTGATTTAGGAGAAATCAATATGGCTGGAATTAATAAAGTAATTATCGTGGGACATTTAGGTAATGATCCTGAAATGCGAAGCATGCCGAATGGTGAAGCTGTTGCAAATATCAGTGTGGCAACTAGCGAAGCTTGGACGGATAAAAACACCGGTGAACGTCGTGAAGTGACTGAATGGCATCGAATCGTTTTTTATCGCAAATTAGCTGAAATTTGCGGCCAATATCTCAAGAAAGGAGCTCAAGTTTATATTGAAGGACGCTTGCGTACTCGTAAATGGCAAGATCAAAACGGGCAAGATCGTTATACCACGGAAATCCAAGGTGATGTAATGCAAATGTTAGGTACTCGCCCTCAAAGTGCAGATGGTGCAAATAATCCTCAGCCAATGCCACAACAAGATGCATCGGTAAATGCTTTTGATGATTCAATACCATTCTGAACTCAATGTAATTAAGGTTAATCGTGATGAAAAAAATAATTTTTGTTTTATCTGCAGTCGCTGCTTTAAGTGGTTGTGCTGAATTAAACTCATTAAATGATGCGGTTGGTAATGTTGCAGGTCAGCTCAGCAGTGTTCTTGGCGGGGGGAATAGTTCCTCTAGTTCTTCCGGTGTGGCTTACACTCAAAGTTCTCGCTCTCATCGCTATAACGTAGAGGATTCAATTACATCATCTAAAAATATTGATTCTCTTTACGTAAAAATTAAGCGTAATTTAAAATTCAAAACTAGGGATGAAGCATTAAGTGGATTATCCGGGTATGAGCGTCAACGTTACGAATCGCTTTTAGATGAAGAAGGACATGCTCATGAAGCGACTCCTGGGGTCTATTATCACATGGCAAATAGCTATGTTGGCGGTCGAAAAATTGACATAACGCTTGCAAAAGAGGATGGCAAGGTTAGAATTTCCTGGATTGCTTCCTCAAACGAGTCTGATTTTGCTCAGTTTGTTAAATCAGAAGTGATAAAAGCAATAAAATAATACGACAATATAAACATAGTGTAGGTAATCAATACCTCATTCTCCTTTGCCCCAACCTTAGTGGGGCTTTTTTTATTTAAGTTATTTTTAAATTTCAATACCGATAATAACGATTATTTTGTATGATAGATAACGAAACAAATTTGTTTTTTGAGATCCATCCAAACTTTTCCTTTTCCTCATATTGTTTAATATCTCAAGCGTTTACCCCTTGGTTACAAGGGGTATTTTTCTCCTGTAATAGCAAAATATAAATTAAGTGGCTCAAAATGAAGTGAAGATAATGGGCTTGCATACTTTGACAGAATTTTAGCTTTCTCTTTATGGTTTCTAATCAAAATAGGAAACTCCTTTACACCATTTGCAAGCAACCAAAGCGTTCTTGTCATACCATCATTAAGACTACAGCTTATTTCTCCATCTTTAATATGAACATTCACATCTGCAAGTGGAACCGGAGAATCTATACTGTTAGCAAATCCGTTTTCAGCATGATGAAACTTATAATCTTTTCTCCATGTTGACTCATCGCCCGCACATGTATTTTTATCTACCTCATACGGTGATCGCTGCCATAAAGGAAGAAACTTTTGAGCATCTACGATGACAATCATGTTCTCTTGATTAGCCATATTTTCAATATGCTGTGGATAACGCATATACACGACTTTTTGCTCTCTCGTTTTCATTCTAAAAATAATATATTTATCTCGACCTGAATATCTAAGCGTATCAACCATCACACCAATTGATGAAGGGGTCAGTTTTATCATGATTTACTCCTCAATTTAAAAAGAATTCCTAATTGTGGTTTATCTTATTACATCGAAAATATCTCTCAAATATCAATGAGAGAAAACATCATGAAATTATTTTTATGCGAAAAACCATCACAAGGTAATGATATTGCAAAAGTATTAGGCGCGACAAAGCGTGGTGAGGGTTGTTTATCAACACCTGACGGTCAGCTTACAGTTACCTGGGGAATTGGTCATCTAGTAGAGCAATTTAATCCTGAAGAATATGATCCTGCCTTTAAAAAGTGGGCATTTGAGACCTTGCCAATTATCCCGGGTAAATGGGGGCTTTCACCTAAAAAAGAAACAAAAAAACAGTTCAATGTCGTCATGAAACTTATCAAACAAGCTAAACTTGTTGTCATTGCAACCGATATTGATAGAGAGGGCGAAACTATAGCAAGAGAATTGCTGGATTTGGCAGGATTTCGAGGGCAAATAAAACGCCTTTGGTTGTCCGCACTAGATGATGCCAGTATTCGTAAAGCCTTGGGTGCGCTTAAAGATAATGAGGAAACACTACCTCTTTACTATGCGGGGCTTGCACGTAGTCGAGCTGATTGGCTTATTGGTATGAATTTCTCTCGTCTCTATACCTTATTAGCGCAACAACAAGGGTATCAAGGGAAACCTTTAAGTGTTGGTCGGGTACAAACTCCAACATTAAGCCTGGTTGTTAATCGTGACCGTGAGATAAAAAACTTCATTCCTAAGCAACATTTTGCTTTGCAAGTAATGCTTTCTGATGGAAATCAGCATTTTGCTACGCAATACGTTATTCCGGAGCAATATTGTGATCCTGATGGACTTTGTTTATCTGCCCAAGTTATACAAGCAGCAAATCAGCAAATTCGCCAATTGGGCCAAGCGAAAGTGGAATCAGTTGAAACTAAACGTGAAAGACAAAATGCCCCACTTTGCTTTGCATTAAGTGACTTACAATCAGAAGCCAACCGCCTTTATGGGCTGGGTGCGCAAAGAGTATTGGATATAGCTCAATCACTTTATGAGACTCACAAAGCGACAACCTATCCTAGAACAGATTGTGGTTATTTACCGGAGTCTCAGTTTGCAGAAGCTCCTCAAATTATCCAATGTTTGTTGCAATCCGATAATCGATTACAACCCCTTGCAGGTATGTTAAACCTTAATCAAAAATCACGAGTTTGGAATGATAAAAAAATTACTGCTCACCATGGCATTATTCCGACTATGATTAAAGCTGATATTAGCAAAATGTCTGATGAAGAATTAAAGCTCTATGATCTCATACGTCGTCGTTATTTAGCTCAATTCTTACCTGTTTCTGAAACAGATAAGACACAAATTATTTTGAAGTGCGGTCAACATATATTAAGTGCACGTGGGAATGTGCTTATTGCTCCAGGTTGGAAAATTCTATTTGGCAAATCACTTGATGAAGATGATGACGCACCTCAAGCCTTGCCGACGTTAAAGCAAGGACAAGTCTGTCAGATTTCTGATTCAGAAATAAAAACCTTACAAACATCACCACCTAATCACTTCACGGAAGGCACATTGCTCACCGCAATGAAAAATGCAGCTTGCTTTGTAACTGATGAGCGTTTAAAACAACGCTTACGAGAAACTGAAGGGCTTGGTACAGAAGCCACCCGGGCGGGAACGATTCAAGGTTTGATTGATAAAGGTTTCTTGAAAAAGAAAGGTAAATCACTATTAGCGACAGATGAAGCAATGACGCTAATTGATAATTTACCTCAGATGTTAAAAGATCCTGGTTTAACCGCACTTTGGGAGCAAGCGCTCAATCAAATTGCTGAAAGAACGCTTTCGCTAGAGGTGTTTATGCAAAAACAAGAAGTCTTTGTGCGGCATTTGATGGCTGATTGCCTTAAAAAGGGAATGAGTTTGGGGAATATTGAAATTCGTAAATGTCCTAAGTGCGGTGCACCAATGATTAAAAGAAATGGTAAAAATGGGGCTTTTTTTGGGTGTTCTGCTTATCCCAATTGCCAACATATTGAAAATTTTGATAGCAAAAAGAATACTAAGGGCGCGAAAAGTTCTAAGAAAACATCGAGTAAAAGTGTTAGTGAGCAAATTTCATCTTTACGAAGCTTATTGAACTAGGATTTAAGCGCCTGTGAATGGCGAGCCCTCAAAAATAGTGCTATACTAAAGCCTTCGTAAGACCGTTCGTGAATTGTCGGTTATCAATTCACACTAGCCAAAAATGATTCCAGCACGCTGAAAGGAATTTCTCACATTGATTAACGCTCCTTGTGAGGTGTGCCACCTAGTTAATCAGAGTAATGATGGAGTAACGCCCCAATTTACTCTCGACTTTTCAAATCGCTGGCCATTGCGGATTTTTAAAGTGTATTGCAAAGTGCATTTTGAAAATTCGCAATGGCTTGCTACTTTTTCCTTACCGGAGCCCACCGGTGAAACAATGGGTGCCCTTTGTGTCAATTTGATGCCACAGATATAACCGATTGATGGCCACAAAGTAATCGGATAAGGCGAGCCGTAAAAATCCGTATATGGTAACGAACGTATCAGTATTTTTATGAATCAAATTAGTTTGGCCTACTTAATTTTTATTTAATCAATCTATAGTCAAAACTATAAGGTCATTCAGGAAACTGGGTGACCTTTTCTTTTGACTAAAATATCTCCAAATAGAATTTTTAATTTTTTATACATTTAAGGTTTGCTTTAGATTTTAATAACAACAGTTTTTAAGGTGCTGTGAAAACAGCCTTTAAGAAGTTGCACGATTCTTGAGAAGCAACGCCTTGCCTTAGCGCAAGTAGAATCATAGCCAAAATTTTTTCCAGCACACTGAAAGGAGAATCTACGAATAATTCGTAGGTGTGCCACCTTAAACTACCCTTAACCTAAAATAAGATTACTTATTCTAGTTTAATCACAATTTAACCCTTGGCGGGAAACATTTTTCCCGTGTTGGGTAAGGATGTTTCTCCGCTTTTTTACTACTTAGGAGAAACATTATGTCTACTCAAAACGCACAACCAAAATATTTCAATCTTCATACTTCTGGCATTGGTTATTTAAGCGATATTCGCGAAATCAAGCCGAAAAAAGGAGATGCATTTTGGGCTTGTCGAATTGCTGCTCTTACAGGTTCTTCCGATTCTCCGGAATATCGTTTTTTTGATATGAACGTATCCGGTGAAGAAACTGTAAATTTAATCAAACGCTGTCAAGAAGCTGTTGAAGCTAAGAAAAAAGTCTTGGTTTCCTTTGTAATGAGTGATTTGTGGTATGACACATTCACTTATTCAAAAGATAGCGAATATCACAAAAAAGGTGATACTGGCGTGTCGATTAAAGGACGACTCTATCGTATTAACTTTATTAAAGTTGATGGTGAGTTGAAATATCAAGCAAAACGCCAAGATGAGCAAGGGAATGACTAACCTATAAACTGATGAAAGCCAACAACAAAATTTGTTGGCTTTTTCTTTACCCTGAAGGGGAAACTCCCCTTATGGGTGGTTTCTCCTTTTTTATTTCTATTTGAGGAGAAACCTATGAATACTTACGCTAAATTTTGCCCTAATGTTTTTGTTGCTAAATGTCCGGATGCTCACCAAAAAGGTGACGTTATCATCTTAACCAGTAAATACGGTAAAGAGACTGAAGTGGAGATTCATAATCTCGTAAAAACCTCTGAGGATGCGTATTTTTATTCCTTCACCCGGTGTGATGGAGTGAATAGTCAAGTTCGTGCAGAACAAAAAGCTGAGCGTTATCAAAACGCAGCTAATAATGCATTAAAACGCAGTGAACAATATTGTGAAGCTGCTAATGAAGGCCGTGAATTTCTTAGCTTGGGAGAACCAATTAAAATTGGTCATCATAGCGAAAAACGCCATAGAGCCTTGATTGAACGTAATGCAAGACGCATGGATAAGTCTATTGAAGAAATGCGTAAAGCAGAAAGTTATGACGGTAAAATCGCTTATTGGGAACAGATGGCAGGGAAAATTGATTTATCCATGCCGGAAAGTCTTGAGTTCTTCAAG
This sequence comes from Haemophilus sp. HN_Hi10, assembly GCF_049821985.1. NCBI lineage: Bacteria > Pseudomonadati > Pseudomonadota > Gammaproteobacteria > Pasteurellales > Pasteurellaceae > Haemophilus > Haemophilus sp. HN_Hi10. Next base: position 1,654,267 of record NZ_CP187495.1, read on the forward strand.
TTTGAATTGGAAAAAGCCAAAGAAAAACACCAAGAGCTTAAAGATAAACCTGAATTGCGAACACATGCTTTTTCTCTCACTTATGCTAAAAAAGCAGTCAATGAGCTTGAGAAAAAAGTAAAATTAGCCGAATTACTTTGGGCGTAAATTTAACTTTTGAAAACATAAATTGGAGAAATATATGTTTTACTATGTAAATAGTGGATTAGAGCTAATTACTTTAACAACGCAAGAGTTTATAAGTGAGTTTCTAGGAAAGGCAACTACCCCTAAAGGGATTGAGCCAAATCATTTCTATGATCCTCAAACCAAGCTAGTTTATGCATGGTACTCTGGCAAATGTGTAGCAACTTCTGAGTACCAATATACACCTCAAGAAGCAGAAGCTTTACTTGTTGAATTGGCATTGGAAAATGCTAGTAATAATGGGGATGGATCAATTATGTTCCAACCTTCGCCAACAAAAGAAGCACTAATTGCTGATATGAGTAATTATTTGGAATATTGTATAGATGATGAATCTGAGCACGATTTAGAATTTGCAGCAAAAATTAAACAGATTATCGACAGTTTAAAAACTTCTGATTAATAACATTAACTTTAATGTGCGATAAGCATTCTTTTCGCACCTTACCCATAGGGGATATATCCCTTATGGGCGATATTCCCTATTTTAGAAGGAATATCGAATGTTTAAATTAAACGAGCAACAACAAGCTATTTTAGAACAGGCACAGGTTATTTTAACTAAAGTGATGGAAGAAAAGCCCTTTTACCAAGGTGCACAGGAATTTACTGAGCCATCAATAGCTAAACTCTATTTTCAAACCATTATAGGTAATGAGGAAAGAGAAAATTTCGTGGTACTTTTCTTGGATAGAATCCACAGATTGATTAAATCTGAGGTGATGTTTCAAGGATCTGTTTCAGAAACTTCTGTGTCAATTCGGGAGATTATTCGACAAGCATTAAAGCTAAATGCATCAGCAATTATCATTGGGCACAATCATCCAACTGGAAATGTTGAGCCTAGTGATGCTGATAAATATATAACCAAGAGATTAAAGGAAGCTTGTGAATTAATGGATATTAAATTACTTGATCACTTTATCGTTTCTGGTTCAGCATCTTTTTGCTTTACTGATAATCATCTTATTTAGCTAACAACCTTTCACCCATTGGGGGATAACACCCTCAATGGCAGTGTTATCCCCTTTACTTTTTACATTTTAAAAATTTAGGAGAAACACTTATGTGTAAGGAAAATCGTATTTTAGAACTTGGAAAAATCTTCGTCTCTCGTCGTATCTTAGCGGAATTAACTACCGAAAAGATCAATGAGGTCATCTCGTGGCATCAAAATGGCTGCATTATCATGCTGGGGAATAAAGATTGGATTGAAAAACCGCCACATCCGCTTTCAGAAATTGTTATGAATTTCTATCAAGCAGATAATGGTAAAGACACCATTCAACTCTCTACTTCAGTAGATGATGACGGGAATCGAACAACTAAGATTTCTTTTTCTGATGAAAGTGAAGATGAGCAAAGAGGACACTTTGATTGGGATATATATCAATCAAAAAGAACACCACTTAAGTTAGGGGATGTTTCGTGTACTATCTGCGCTAAACAGTTATTGGGAATGCCAACCATTCATCGCTTAATTGAAAAACAATTAGGTTATGATTGGGGTGCTACCTGCGTTGAAGATTGGATTGAAAACGATCATGCCGTAGAGAAGGATAAACGCATTGTGAGCCAGCATTTTATTGATGGCGAAAGTGTTTTTGTCATCACTGAAGCAGATCGTAGTTCTACAACGATTATGCTCGGATATGAATATTAATCTATTTACCTTGAAAGCCTATCTACTTTATGTAGATAGGCTTTTCCTTTTTAGGATATGATAAATAAAACTCTTTTTAACAGTATAACGATGCCTTATTTAACTTCTTCACAAACTGAATGCCTAAAATGGTTAGCTCTTATCACGATGATTATCGATCACATTGGTGTGGCTTTTTCAAATGCTTACCCAGCCCTATCCTGGTGTCGGGTGATAGGTCGATTTTCCTACGTGGCGTTTGGATTTATCATCGCGCTTAATTTATCTCGAGATAAAGTAAACTTTAAAAGTTATTTCACTTGGATGATAGCAACCGCATTTTTATCTGAAATCAGTTTTACGCTTTTCGAGCCTAATTATGACCGTTTAAATGTCCTATTTCAGTTTTTGTCTGTAATCGGGGTAATATGGGTATATAAAAACCGTCAAGACTTAAATAGCTGGGTCATGTTTTTTGGATTGGGCTTTTTTATTATTCTTTCCGCACTCTCTGATTATGGTTTACCTGGGCTTTTATATTGCATTGGTTGTTACCTATTCTTGCAAACAAAAGATACTCAATTTCGTCTTATTACGATGCTAACCTGTGTATTGCTCGCACTTTTCGTCAATCACAGTTTTATTGATAATTTCGGGGAAACTATTGTTGAAACAATCAGTGTTGTTACTGTTGTGGTCGGTACAATGATATTTATTCTTCACCCTAAAGGCCTTCGTCAATGTAATATCTCAATCTCTCGAATGCCTAAGCTTTTCTTTTATCTTTTTTACCCGGTGCACTTAACAATTATTATTGGCATTAAATATATTTTTCTCAGCTAATTTTTCTATCTTTACTTCAAGAAGAATAAATTATTCAAATTCAGGTGAGAGTTATCCATATTAAGGCATTATTTAAATACCTTAATTGGAGCCTCATCATGAAAAAATTTCTATTAACCACTTTTGCATTGGTTGTGCTTTCAGGTTGTGCACATAAACAACAAACAGCCGATGAGCAACAAGCACTAGAAAATCCAAATATTCAACAAGGTCAGCATCAAGTTTTACAACCGGAAGATCGAATTGTTCGTCCGGATATTTACACAGACTATCAGCCTGAACGTACAGAAGTGTTACGTGAAGGTCGATACACTTTAATTAATTTCTCTCCAGAAGAAGGTCAAAAATACCTTCTAGACCAAAGTGTCACTGTCAACATGTTAGGTAAAAAGAAACGAGCCTTAACGGCAACCGTTGAGCAGGGATTACGCACGACGTTAAAAGATACAGGCCTTTCACTTTGTCATGGTTTTGGTCAGAATGAACCAACACTTTCTACGCTTTATTCCCGTCCATTACCAAAAGTACATTATCAATTTGGCCCGATGGCTTTACGTGATGCCCTTCAAATGTTAGCAGGGCCGGCTTATGAAATTACTATCAATGACGTTTCTCGTACCGTTTGTTTTAAATTACGCCCAGCTGTACCGGAACGTGCTACAGGGGAAAAGCCGAAAGTAGAAACCACAACAACGACAACAACTACAACAGAAATCATCGAGGAATAAGCAATGAATCATGTCAAAAAAATATCCTATGTGGCGATGATATTAGGGATGTTTTCTACTGCTGTATTTGCTGAAGTCACTGCGGCTAATACACTTGCTACTCAATCCCTCAATCAACAAAACTTGGTGACAAATAAATTAAATCAACAAGAGTTATTAGCTAAGTCTCAAGAGTGGGGTTTAACTGAGCAAGAATGGCAACGCTACCAAGAGCTTAATCAAGGTGCTCGTGGTATATGGTCGCCAGGTCTTGACCCTTTAACCTCGCTTGGTGTGGAGTCTCGAAATGAGCAGGAAAGAGAGCGTTATGCTCGACTACTGGCAAAAAAAATGCACGACCGCATGGAGAGAGAGCTGCAGTTCCAACGCACTTATGATCGCGTATTTGCTGAAATGTATCCAAATGAGCAACCATTTAAGGTTGAACCTCATATTTCAGAGCGGTTTGGACGGGTGATTTATTTTACTCGCCTAGAAAATTGTGACAAATGTGAAGCGAATGCTGATCGTGTACTGCAATATGTGAATGATAAAACGCCTATAGATATTTATTTTGTTGGCGTGAATAATAATGAGCAAATCTATAATTGGGCGAAAAAACATAACATCGACCCAAATAAAGTGAATAGAAAATTAATTACCCTTAATCATGATAATGGAGCCTGGTTACAGTATGCAGATGGCAAAATGCCTGCTGCATTCCAAATTCAACAGGATGGGCAATGGCAACAAATCGTCTATTAAAAATCGTATTTAGCTTAATCGGTCTTGGCGTTGCGACTCACTCCGTTGCATTTAATGGCTTTGGAACTGATATTGATGGCTATATTAAAGATGCATCTAATCGCTACCAGGTCGATGAAGCGATGCTACGTGGGTTAGTAAAAATTGAAGATGGGTGGTATGGAAATGTTTCCCCAACCGGGGCAACCGGTGTGGGGCAATTTACCCGGGGCACCTGGAATTGGCTTGCAACAACTGATGAGGGGCGAGCCTTAGGTATGACTCAAATCACTCGTTACAATCGTGATACACCTTTCGACCCTAGAAAAAACAATCAACTTAACACTCTAGCAACCGCACTTTTAGCTAGATGGCATATTAATCAGTTTTTTGAGCGAGGCATAAAACCATCCCATGAAAATTTATATCTTGCTCATAATATCGGTATAGATGGTTTACATCGAGCGCTACAAGGTAGAGCAACACGTGAAGATATTCTAAATATGAAGCGTAACGGGATGAAAAAAGGAATGTCGGTACAAGGCTTTCTTGTTTATCAAAGTGAGCGTTTTAATGTCAGTAAACAAATAGCTAACTTCCAGCGCCCTTCAGTATCACCACGTTATCAAATTGAGAATAAACCATTACCAGCCAATTTACATTGGGTTTCTCCAACAGAAACCGCTATGCGTTGGGTTGAGCCAGCGTCAAATCAAACAAATCAACAAGCTATTCGTTGGCAAAATCCAACCAATTAATACGAGAACAGAATTATGCAGTATAAATCCTTTTTCCTCTCTTTGGTCTGCTTAGGAGCAGTAGTTCAGGCGCAAGCTGAATTAAAAGTTATTGGTGATTTTGGCGGAGAAAGTGCAGTCCGTTTTTATGAAGCATTACAACCGGATGAATCAATGGTTCAAGCCTACCCTAATAGCGTTCCTTCAACATTGACCGAAGCGGATATTTTACCTGTTATCTCACATAGAATGACACCGGGCCAAATACAACCAGTCAGAATGAATCTTCCTGGAATGTTGCCTATTTTTCTTATTGGAACAGATAACTTATCTAAAAATTGGCTACACGCTAATTATAATTACCTTAAAAAAATTGGTGCAATGGGACTTGTAGTAAGCGTTAAAACAACAAACGAATTAAGCGAGTTACGCCAATTAGCACCGGATTTAACCTTAATGCCAACGCCAGGGGATGACTTAGCTTCAAGATTAAATCTTGCTCACTACCCTGCTTTATTGACTTCAGAAGGATTGTCGCAATGAGTCAAAAACATGTATTAGAAGGTTTACTTAGACCGCCTGTTGAATTTTTTCCAGCTGCCGTCCATGGTACTTGTGCTTTGGTTTGTTGCGGTGCGCCTTGGTCGCTCGCATTAAATCCTCTTATTGGATATGGATTAGGGGCCGCTTTCGCAGGTATGGGGGTTATGCGTTTTCGTCAAGGCATGGAAATTGTACGCTATCACCGAAATTTACGCAGACTCCCTCACTATGCTTTGACCAGTCGTCAAATTCCAGTAAGTAAAAAAGCCTTGTTCTTAGGACGAGGCTTTGAATGGGAACCAAAGCATACGCAACGTCTTTATGACTGTTTCTCTGCAAATGGGCAAATTTATTGGAAAAATGGGAAGTGGTTTAAAGCCGCTCGTGATTATGAAAAAGTGCATGATAATTGGTTATCTAGACTCACTTCAATGGACTCTCCATTAAATCCAGTCAGACCGCTACCGCCAGTTGGCGGCATTCCAGTGATGCATGGTGTGGAGCCGAATGAACGCGATATTATGCTTCCGTTAGGCGACCGTGGCGGTCATACCTTAGTATTTGGTACAACTGGCGTAGGGAAAACGCGTTTTGCTGAAGTGCTTGTTACACAAGATATACATCGAGGTAAAACACCTGAAGAGCGTGAAGTGGTTGTCTTTTTTGATCCGAAAGGCGACCCGGATATGTTAAAACGAATGTATGCAGAAGCAAAACGTGCGGGGCGTGAAAATGAATTTTATGTATTCCATTTAGGGCATCCGGAAATTTCTGCTCGATATAACCCAGTTGGTCGCTTCGGTCGAATTTCTGAAGTGGCAGGACGTATTTCTGGGCAATTAAGTGGTGCGGGAAATAGTGCAGCATTTAAAGAGTTTGCGTGGCGTTTTGTGAATATTGTCTCCCGTGCATTGGTTGAAATGGGAAAACGCCCGGACTATGTGCAAATCTCGCGTTTTGTGCAAAATATTGATGCACTTTTCTTAGATTACGCCAAACTTCATTTTGATGCCGTAGATAAGAAAATATGGCCAACGTTGGCTTCGGTTGCGGCTAACTTAGATGTAAAAAATTTACCGTTCTCGATGAAAGATAGACCGCTGATTGCTGTTATTAACCAATATATTTTAGAGAATAAGATTTTTGACCCGGTACTTGAAGGGTTATCAAGTGCGGTACGTTACGATAAAACCTATTTTGATAAAATTGTGGCATCGCTTTTACCGTTACTTGAAAAACTCACTACAGGTAAAACTGCAGAGCTTCTCTCGCCTGATTACACTGATATTCATGATGAGCGCCCTATCTTTGATTGGGAATCTATTATTCGTAAAAGAGGGATTGTTTACGTTGGATTAGATGCATTATCCGATGCGACCGTAGCTGCAGCTGTGGGTAATAGTATGTTTGCTGATTTGGTATCAATGGCTGGTCATATTTATAAATTTGGCGTAGATGAGGGGTTGCCAGATGCATTTAAAACTAAAAGCAAACCGCCTAAAATCAACCTTCATTGCGATGAGTTCAATGAATTGATGGGGGATGAATTTATCCCGCTGATCAATAAAGGTCGTGGTGCGGGAATGCAGGTAACAGCCTATACTCAAACACTTTCAGATATTGAAGCTCGTATTGGAAGTAAGGCAAAAACGGGACAAACAACAGGTAACTTCAATACACTTTTAATGTTCCGGGTAAAAGAGCCGGCCACTGCAGAGTTTTTAACGCGTCAGCTCAACGATGTCACAATTTATCAAAGCATGGTGACATCAAGTACGACAGATAACAGCAATCCGGATGATGGCAAGGCGTTTACTTCTAATACTGGTGAACGTATTTCTGAAAAAATGGTGCCAATGCTATCGCCAGCACATATTACAAATTTACCAAAAGGACAGGCATTTGCTCTTCTTGAAGGGAGTACGCTTTATAAATTAAGAATGCCTTTACCTGCGGTTGATAAAGATGATGTGATGCCGGAATCACTTCAAGAATTGACGGCTTATATGCGCAAAAACTACCATATTTCTCCAAATTGGTGGCAATCTGCATTTTCTGATTATGCGCCAAGTCAAGATATAGCAACCGCTTTTCAGTCAATGTCATTAAATCGAGCGCCTTCACACGCAGGAGAAGAAATGCTTTTCGGGGATGTTGAAGCTCCAGTTGCTGAAGATATGGAAGATGAAGATATTGATCAGAATGATGATACAGATGAGGATGATTTTGATGACACAGATAATTAATCAGCCGGATATGAACTTGCTTGATATTCCGGATATGAGCGTAGATTTCAATTCAGTCACTAGCTGTTCTTGTGGGCTGGAAAACGCTGATGAATTACTTAATTACTTTTTACCTTATTTGGAAGATTGGAATAATCAGCGTTATACCACACATGAATTTGCGAAAAAGTATGCAAATAAAGGCATCTCACTTTGGACGGCTAATGATGTAAAAAAATCTGAAAATGGCATCCAGGCAATTCAAATTTTTTTAGACGGTGAAGTAAAAGGTTATCTTTTCTTTCACTGTAAATTATCTCCAGCGGGAACATTACAGTAATGGCAGAACAACAAGTCAAAAAAAAGAAAAAGGGTCTTTTTTACTACATTAATGCGGTATTAGCCGCCTTATTGGGTTCCCTGATTTTGAGCATTATTCTTGAATGGTTAGGTATTGCATTTTTATGGCCTGAAGAAGGTCATTTACACAGTCAAAAAATGATGCTAACTGAGCTTGGATGGCTTTCTGATAGTCTAACGAGAGGTCTTTTCTATCATTCTCCAAAAGAGCTGGCTGAAGGTCTTATTTTGTCATTACATGAATGGCTTTTTGTGAAAACAGGTGTAAAAGATTGGTTAGCCAACCCTCGTGAGCATAGTGGCGTAGGTTTGTGGGTGTATCATTATGGGCGAGCGTATATTGAGTCAGTGATTTATGTTTTTATCACCTTTGTTATTCGACTTGTAGTGATTGTTTTTACTTCCCCACTCTTTTTGTTAGCCGCATTTGCGGGCTTTACTGAAGGGTTAATGATGCGTGACCGTCGTAAATTTGGTGCGGGCAGAGAGTCTAGTTTTCTTTATCATCATGCACGTCGATTAATTGGCCCGATTATGTTGTCGGCATGGGTATTGTATCTTTCTATCCCAATTTCTATTTACCCGAATATAATTTTGGTGCCAGCTGCATTTCTATTTGGACTATCCATCTGTGTAACGGCAGCGAGCTTTAAAAAATACCTTTAATATTCCTCTATGTTGTCATTATGGGTGCTTATTTTTCCAAGAATAAGCGCCCTTTTTTATCACTAAAAACTGTTTTGAATTTAAAAAGAGTTTCTCATTAAATTTCCCTCTCTTCTTTGGCACTCTTTGCTTGGAATCTGTTTCAAGTAAGGAGTTCTCCGTGACTAAAAATATTTTCAGTTTATCTCTAGCAATAGGGTTATTGTTTGGCGCTATAAGTGCTCAAGCAACAGAGCAAGAGCATTTAGCGCAAGCAATTAAACAGTTGGATGCAGCAAAACTCTCATTACAGCGAGCAGCTGCAAGTGCAAAGGTTTCTGCGAAAAGTCGTGAATATTTTGATTACGCTTCAGCACATCAAGATATTGCTACGGTACAGGCAGGGATTAAGCAATATATTAACCCTTCCCGGGCAATCCCTAGAAATCCTAAAGCTATTCGTAACTTAAAAGAAGATTATCTCAATCTTCGGAGTCAATAGCAGATGAGTAACGCTAATTTCCCTTCTGTTTCACCATTAGACAGTTTTTATACTGTAAGTGGTTTAGACCCGCTAAAACTGAAAATCATGCTGGCCATTATTTTGGTTGTCGTATTACTGCTTGCGTATATGTGGGCAACTAATCATGGCTACAAAGGCATGGTGAACGACGGTGATATTTGGTCATTCTTTAAACTGATTCTATGGGGCGCAGCATTAATTATATGTGTTGTCAGCTTTTTTATTTAACAAACCATAAGGACATCTCATGAAGTTGATTAAATCCTTCTTTCAGAATGTTTCAAGTCGTTTTCTTGCGGTAGTAACTTTACTTTGGTTATCCGTTGAAAATGCGTTTGCTACAGGCGGTGGTAATGGTATCAATGCCTCTAAAATCCCTGATTTTAAAATCCCAGGCGTAGATAGCAATACCAAAGACCCGATGGAAATCATCTATCTTGTTGCTAAATCATTGGCAACCTTGTGTGCAATTTTATTTGCAGCATGGTCAATCATGACAGTGGTTAAGGCATTAATTAAAACCTATAACGCAGCGACTGACGAAAATGACAAAAAAGGATGGGGCCCATTTATTATCGCTCTTATTCTTGGTTTCATTTTAATTTTCTTCAGCCTCTGGTTGGTGAAATTGGCTATCGGTCTGTTTTAATTATCTCTGTGAGGTCAAGATGTCAAGCGATAAAGAACAAACAATCCCCTTTCTTCCTACTCGATTAAATCGTGAATCGAGTGTGTATGGCGGGTTATCTGTAAGTGAATTTATGTTGGCTGCAGCAATGGGATTTATCTTGGGTGCAGTGCTTGGCCTCCTTTGTTGTTTTGCCTTAGGCTTTGATTTTTGGTTGTTAATTCCGTCTCTCGCCATGTTGTTTTGCATTCTTTCTGTGGTGATTGGCAAAGTGATTATTGCGCGCCTTAAACGAGGTAAGCCGGAAGCCTACTTGAATCGAATGATTGAGGTTAAATTAGATGGAATATTAGGGGGGAATCGCTTTATCTCCCGTCAAGGCACTTGGTCTATTCGCCGAGTTAAAAAATAAGAGAGTTTATTATGAGTAACTTAAAAGGGATTGTTCATCAAAAAAATCGCGAAATCATGACCGGGCGAATTGCTATCGGTGCATTGCTTGTGATTTGTTTGGTGCTATGTGCCATTATTTTTACCGCACCAAGTCGATTAATGATTTATAACCCACCGGATTTACGTGCGGGAAGTCAACGCCCTTGGTGGGAAGTGCCAAAATCAACCGTTTATGCCTTTGCTTATCAAACCTTCCAGCAGTTAAACCGCTGGATGGAGAATGGCGAGGAAGAATACAAATTAAATATTGAAAGAAATAAAGCCTTTATTACGCCAAGTTGCCAAGAATTTTTGAAGAAAGACTACTATGACCGTTTATCTAACGGTGAATTACGTGAACGTGCACGTGGTGTTTATGAAATTGTGGGACGTGGATTTAAAGACAGTAGCGTTATTGTGCATAGTCCAGATAGCTGGACGGTTAATCTTGATTTAAGTGTAGATGAGTATTTCAAAGATGAACCAGTAAAACGTGTTTTAACCCGCTTCCCGGTCAATATCGTGCGCATGGAAACAGATTTACAGAACAATCCTTGGGGATTGGGATTTAACTGCTACAGCTCAATTCCATTACGTTTAGAAGCAAAAGAATTTAGAGAAGGGGATAACCAATAATGAAAAAACTCACTTTGTTACTAAGCGCGGCTTTTATCTTTTCACCAATGACGGCATCTGCCGATGTGTTAATGAAATGGGCGCGCAAACCGTTACCTATTGACTTACAAATCGAAAAAGAACGTATTCTATTCGTAGATAAAAATGTAAAAGTAGGTTATCCACCTGAATTAGATAGCAAGCTTCGCATTCAATCAACTGGCGGTGCGGTTTATTTAAAAGCAACTGCAGATTTCCCAAAAACACGCTTGCAGCTTATGGATGTTGCAACTGGAGAAATAATCTTACTTGATGTGCAAGCGAAGCATTCTGTTGCCAATGCAAGTGAGCCAATTCGCTTTGTTTATGAAAATAAAGTTGAAAAACAAACAACTGCTTATGGCCAAGATGCAAATGCATATAACGAACCAATGCCAAATGCGCGTCCGGCACTCCCCGCTCCAGCTGCATTAACACGTTATGCCGCACAAATGTTTTATGCGCCTTTACGTTCAGTTGAGCCTTTGGAAGGTGTGCGCCAAGTTTCACATCGCCTTCCTACACCGCTTAAAACGCTCTTACCTGCATTGCCTGTGCGAGCTACTCCATTACTCAGCTGGCAACTTGATGAGTATGTTGTCACTGCGGTTCGCTTGCAAAACCAGGGGCAATCTCGCATTGATTTAGATCCTCGAGAGCTTCAAGGTCGATTCTATGCAGCAACATTTCAGCATAATTGGCTTGGGGGGCATGATACACCTGAAGATACCACAACGTTATATCTTGTGACAGAAGGTTCACCTAATCATTCTGTTATCCCTCAGTCAAATTCATATAAACCGAAAAAATTGAAAAAAGTCACCACAACAGTGACAACTCAAACAAAATAAGGAGCGAACAATGCAAATGAAAGCAAATAAAGCGTTCTATGTTATTGGTGGGATTACCGCTCTTGTCGTGACGCTGATGGCTGGATTTCTTTTCTCCGGTAGTAGTTCAACAAATACAGCAGAAACCAAGAAAGAAGATACTTTAGATATCTCTTTTAAAGATTTATCACCGGAAGAATTACGAGCAATGGGGATTGAGGGTGACACATCTAAAGATACGGTAAGAACACTTATAGGTAAAGTGAAAGAGCATAATAAGCGATTTGATGAAGTGATTTTACAAAATGAACGCTTGGTAAAAGAGAATGAGCAGTTAAAAAATCAAGCAAACAATACGGATTATCAAATTCAACAGGCGGTACAAGCAGAAACAGGGGCGTTAATTAATGAGATTAATGCGTTAAAAGATCAGGTTGTACAAGCTGGTAATCAAGTTGTAGGGAATGGAAATGCCCAGGCAAATCCCAATGCTCCTCTACCAATAAACGGAGCAACAACTGGCCCTCAGGTTGAAACTCGAGGGGGAATTAATTGGGTGAACCCTAGTGATATGCCAACTACAGACAGACAAGGGAATGCTCTACAAGGTATTGGTGTAAATGGTGCAGGAATCGGTTTTCCCAAAACCTTCGATAACAATGTGAATGACATCCGAAAATCTAATGATGGGTTGCAATCTAGTACAGGTAATAATGCAATATTTAATACCGCTACACCATTTTTCACAATTGCAGCTAACTCTACTTTAACTAATTCTGTTGCTATGACTGCGCTTGTTGGGCGTGTGCCGATTGACAATAAGGTAACCGAGCCTTATCCGTTTAAATTGCTTATTGGTCGAGATAACTTAATTGCAAATGGCATTGAACTGCCGGATATTGAAGGCGCAATTGTCTCTGGAACAGCAAGCGGTGACTGGACGCTATCTTGTGTTCGTGGTGATGTGAAAAGCTTAACTTTTGTGTTTAGCGATGGCCGCATTGTTTCAACAGACAATTCTGACGATAAAATTGGCTGGTTATCTGATCCACATGGTGTGCCTTGCATTCCTGGAGAACGCAGAACAAATGCTCCGGAATATCTAACGACCAACTTCTTCTTAACGGGGGCTTCAGCAGCTGCACAAGGCTTATCATCTTCTCAATCAACAACAGTGGTTGATGGCGGTGCAGTAATTGGTGCGGTAACGGGTAATAACGGTAAGTATATTCTTGGTCAAGCGTTAGGTGGCGGTTTGAGAGAAACAGCAGACTGGTTCCGTCAGCGTTATGGCCAAATGTTTGATGCGGTATATGTTCCACCGGGTAAAGAAGTGGCTGTACACATCGAAAAACAAATTGATATTGATTATGACCGCATGTCTCGAAAAGTGAAATACGGACAAGCCTCAAGACAATCTAACTTGGATTAAGGAGCAATAATGAAAGTTTTAATGATGATGGGCGTGATTTTAGCCGCAAGCAGTGTTTTGACTGGCTGCTCAACTTCTCAAGGTGATTTATTGCCAACAGGCGATGCAACAATGAAAGATATTTGGAATCGAGGCGGTAATGATAGCAATATTACATCTTATCGGACACCGAATGGCCGTCTTATTGATGCACCAAATTACGTTTCATCTCGTGAACAACAAACTTATACCCGTACAGCAGAAAACGAGGTGAAAAATCTTTTCCCTCGTTTACCAAACCCTGATTTAGTGATGTATGTTTATCCGCACTTAACTGATTCCTCAGAGCAAATGCCTGTACCAGGTTATTCTTCAGTAATTCCATTTTATGGACGTGTGCAATATGCCCAACCGGGTGAGCGTACAAGAATGTACTAGATGAGGTAAGAAACGATGGCATTATTCCAAGACGTGTTAGAGGCTTTCTTCCCTGCTAAAAAAGGTGATAAGCCTCAACCTAAAAAGGAACCTATCCTAACATCCATTGCACCGGAAGAAGCACAGCAGGATGATACCAATAACGTAGAAGAGACGATTGAAATCACTCCTGTTATGCGTAATAGAAAAATGACCAGAGAGCAACATGTTAAAATGCTTTATGGGCGCGATCCCTCTTTTATCTCCAATCTTCCTTATGCGGAATATTTGGAAGAAGAAGGCGTAATGCTTTTTGATGATGCTAAAAGTGCAGGTGCGGTATTTGATATTAAGCCTATAGGAACTGAGGGAAGAAGCAGCGACTATCTTAATCGCGTTCGCACATTGGTTAAAGATGCCTTACAGGATAGTTTCGATGAACTTGATACCAACCCTTACGTTGTACAATTCTATTGCCAGGATGACAAGGATTTAAGCGGTTATGTTGAGAATCTGAGACAGTACATTAAAACCACTTCACCTGAAGCGAGCGGTAGTGAGTTTACAGAACAGTGGCTTGGTGAAATGGAGCGTCACTTAAAAGCAGTAGGTAAACCAGGTGGGCTTTTTGTTGATGACCGGGTAACAAATACGGCATGGGCTGGAAAAGTGCGTAAAACACGCATGGTTATTTATCGTTATGCTGGAAATAATGAGACAGATACAATCGAGAAATTAAATACAGCTTGTGATCGTGTTCAAAGTGCTTTTATCACAGCTGGATTAACCATGGAACGCCAAAATGAAACACAAATTCATCGTTGGTTATTAGAATGGTTTAATCCAAATCCATCACGCTATTTTAACGGACTCGATGATAAAGCTTGCTATGATCTTTTATCACTCTCTAAGGATGAATCTGCTCTACCATTACAAGACCAAGATTTTAGTGAAAATCTCTTTTTTACGCCACCGGAAAGTAAAAATGGCTATTGGTATTTTAATGAGCAACCTCACGAAGTCATTGTAGTTGATAATATTCGTAAGCAGCCGGATGTTGGCCACATGACAGGCGAAGTCACTCGAGGTCGTAATATTAATGCACTATTTGATTTATTGCCGGAATCAACCATTATGGCTATCACTGTAGTCATTCATCCTCAAGATAAATTACAGGCGCATTTAGACAAATTAAGTAGTCGAGCTGTCGGTAATAACTATGAGTCTATCTATTTAAAACAAGATGCCCTCACAGTAACGGAATATTTAAAAGACGGACACAAGCTTTATCAAGCTGGCATGGTTTTCTATGTAAGAGGGAAAGACGATCAAGAGCTACGCATTCGCTCAAGAGAATTAAGAACGGTTTTACTCAGTAATAATTTAGTGCCGGTAAAAGAAGGCAACGAAGTTGCGCCTCTTAATAGCTATTTACGCTGGCTACCGATGAATTTTAATCCTCAATTAGATGCAAAATCTCGTTTTTATACCAAATATTATTGGGTGCAACACATTGCGAATATGTTACCTGTATTTGGCCGTGAGACCGGAACGGGACACCCAGGAATCACCTATTTTAACCGCGGTGGAAGCCCATTAGATTTTGACCCACTAAACCCTAAAGACCGGACTAAAAATGCGCATAAGCTCATTTTAGGCCCTACAGGTTCAGGTAAATCGGCAACATTAACCGCACAAATGGCACAACTGATGGCGGTGCACCGTCCTCGCTTGTTTATTGTAGAAGCAGGTAACTCTTTTGGATTGTTTTCAGATTATGCGGAGCGTTACGGTTTAACGGTTAACCGGGTATCTCTTGAGCCAAGTAGTAACATCGCTTTACCGCTCTTCTCTGAAGCGCATCGTTTATTGGAAATGGATATCGATCTTGAAGTTCAAGATGATGACGATAATGAAGATGAAGGCGAGGAACAACGAGACTTACTTGCGGAAATGGAATTAACCGCTCGCTTAATGATCACCGGGGGAGAAGCGAAGGAAGATGAGAAAATGAGCCGTGCTGACCGCTCGGCTATTCGCCAGGCTATTTTATTAGCTGCAGAGAAAACTTCACAAGAGACCCCACCTCGTCAAGTTTTAACCGGGGATGTAAAAGCCGCACTTGAGGAGTTAAGTCGTCGCCAAGATATTCGCCCGGAACGTGCATCTCGTCTTGCAGATATGGCCGAAGCAATGGATATTTTCTGCACTGGGGTAAATGGTCGATTCTTTAACCGTGAAGGGGAAATTTGGCCTGAAGCTGATATTACACTTGTCGATTTGGCGATGTTTGCACGTGATGGCTATGAAGCTGAATTAGCGATTTCGTATATTTCCCTAATTAACCATATCAACTCATTAGGTGAAAAATATCAACACAGTTTCCGCCCTATCGTGAACATTACGGATGAGTCGCATATCATTACCGTAAATCCACTTCTAGCTAAGTTCCTGGTTAAAGGTTCTAAAATGTGGCGTAAATTGGGTATTTGGTTATGGTTAGCTACACAGAATATGGCTGACTTCCCTGATGAATCTGATAAATTACTCAGCATGGTTGAATGGTGGGAATTACTTAACCTTTCTAATGATGAAGTCGAACAGGTAAACCGTTTCCGTCGTTTATCCGAAGCTCAGAAAATGATGTTGTTATCTGCGAAAAAAGCAGATAAGAAATATACTGAAGGTGTGGTGCTCGCAACCAATATGGAAGCCTTATTCCGTGTTGTTCCACCTAGTCTTTACTTAGCACTAGGGATGACTGAAAAACACGAGAAAGCACAACGTAAACAATTAATGATGGAACATAACTGTACTGAGTTAGATGCGGCATTGATGGTTGCTAAAGACTTAGACAAAAAACGGGGGATTGCAGTCAATGACGAACTTAACTCAATCGCAGCCTAATCCTAATATGACTTTTCATCGTATTTTTGACATTGGGCCTCGCATCCAATCACTTGCTTTTACCTCTGATGAGGTGAAAGCCTACGTGCTGCATTTCATTGCAAAAATTAAGACAAAAATTGGTTCAAACTGCCAATTAAGCGCATTTCCTCAGCGTGTATTTACTCAATCAAGTTGGAAAGTACACGCTAAAGGAGATAAAGGTGAAGTGCATTTATTATTTAATATCTCCGGGCGTTTCCAATTACCTGTGTTTTCTTCCGAAAACTGGCCAGCTAGACTTAATGTGGAATTAACCGATCACGTTGATGCATATTGGTTAATTCAATATTTGCTTTGGAAATTAGCTGCAATTTGGGAATCCCCTGCTGACTTATCCCCAGTTTTTGGGGATAAGACTGTGGGTAATGAATAAGGAGTCCTGATGTCTCAAGGTAAAAAGCCACAATCAAGAGGATGGCTTAAAAATGTACTCCGTTTTATTGCTATCCTTTTATTTTTATTTTTAGCCCTTACTGCAATTGGCATCTTTGCAACTCAATATCTTCAGAATGTTGATATTCGTGCTTGGTTTATTAAAACGCAGTGGATATGGTTTGCAGTACGATTATTACTATATGGTGCGATTATGTTGATGGTCTATTCCATTTCTCGTCGCCAACCATCTTCTATGCCGGCAAAAGCAAAATGGTTAATTGCGATGATTTTAATTTTTGCTGAAGCGATTACACAGATTACTTTAGCTTAGGGGGAAATATGACATTCTCAGTTGACAGTTATCTTGAATATTTCCTGACTCTACTTGGTTGGTTGCTTAATAACGGAGTTTTTGCGTTATTTGTTGGAACAGGGTTATGGCTTCTTCCGCTTATCGGAATGATCTTTAAAATTTGGCGTGACGTAGCTAAACAAGGGGATGATGAAGGTGAGAAAGGGGATTTATTAATCCGCTGGCTCACAATCGAACTCCTTCCAGCAATGCTTATCGTTGTTTTGACATTAGCCCCTCTTATCCCGGTATCATTGAATAACCTTGAATACAATGAACGTTCATCTATTCAATGTGGCTATAAAGTTCCTGCTTCCCCGGATAAATCAGGCTATGCGCCATTTACGACAACATTTGGAGACAGACAAGCCCGAATTCCTATTTGGTGGATGTTGATGCACAAAGTGGATAAAGGTCTAACTTATGGTATGACTGCAGTATTGCCTTGCCAGCGTGATTTACGTCAGGTTAGATTTGAAGTGCAACATCAAAAAATCACTAACCCAGCATTATTAACTGAAGTGCAGCAATTTGTGCAACAATGCTATATCCCGGCTCGTCAAAAATTACAAACAAGCCAACTTGCCTTGAGTCCGGCACAAATCCGCGAAACATCCTGGTTAGGTGGTAAATTGCTTATTAATAACAGCGAGCTCTACCCTCGTTTTAGGGCTCAGCAACCTATTAGCACGTTCCCTTATGATGCAAATCGAGATGCGGCATTACCTAATTCGGGAAAAGGTGGTTTCCCAAGTTGTGATCAATGGTGGGATGAAAGTGGAGCTGGATTAAAATCTCGCTTACTTACAGATATGCGTCAAAACTTATCTGCCCAGGTGAGTGATTTCTTTAACTCTATCGACAACCAAGATGAAGCTTTATTGAGAACACTTTTACGCTCTGAAAACATAGATGTTTCAAAAGGGAAAATGTATCAAGGTTACGGTGGTAGCGTGGATGCTGGATTTTGGAATGCGGTTACTCGACTCACCTCAACTGTAGGAACGGCTGTTGGAAGTTTGGCTATATTCCCAGGCCTAGATGCAATGCGACAAGCCCTACCAATGGTTCAAGCCTTTATGATTATGGCTGTAATTATTTTAATTCCAATTATTACGATTTTAAGTGGCTTTGCTATTAAAACTGTAATGACATTAAGCTTCGTATATTTTGCACTCATTACAACCACATTTTGGTGGGAGTTAGCAAGATGGCTTGATTCATACCTAATAGAAATTATGTATAGTTCTCCATCTCATAATATGCTAAACATCCACTTTTTAGAAAATGCAGAAGATGACATTATTTCTAACTTTGTGATGGGGAGTTTATTTATAATTTTACCTGGTTTATGGTTTGGAGCAATGACCTGGGCTGGAATTCGAGTGGGTGGCGAGCTTAGCGCTGCCATTGCGAAAGGAACTGAATCATCCCAAAAATCAGGGGGGCAATTTGGAGATAAAATTAGTAAAAAAATATAACGTATAAAAAAAGTCCATCTGTTAGACAGATGGACTTTTTTATTTACGAAAATAATTAATCGTCATCATCTCCGTAAACTTTTACTCCGTTAATATAATAGCCAAACCCCTGAAAACCATAATCCCACTTTCCTTCTTCTGATGAATCATCATTTGCAAGTAATTCTGACAACAAAGATGTATCACTTACTGGCTCTTCATCTAAATATTCAATGTTTTTAGAAGGCTTGGTTTTGGAAATTATAACTCCGGCCAAAATTGGACTCGCAGCAAGAGCAGCAGCTGTCACAACAGCTTTACGAGGCTTTCCTGGGAGAAATGACAAAGTGCGGTCAATTTTCTTAAAAAATTGTCCGACAGTATGGCCAAACTTTTGAGCGTCCATATTCTCTCTCCTATTAAAATACTCTGACTTACTCTCATTGTACTCTTATTATTCTTTTATTAAAACCTCGTTTTAAGCAGGAAAAATGTGATTTTTGCGATCCACGTCGCAAATTTTACTAATTGGGGTCTGACGCTCAGTGGAACGAAAACTCACGTTAAGCAACGTTTTCTGCCTCTGACGCCTCTTTTAATGGTCTCAGATGTCCTTTGGTCACCAGTTCTGCCAGCGTGAAGGAATAATGGCCGAGCATATTGATATGTCCGTGGCAAAGCGGGGAGAGGCGTGCGATATCTTCATCATTCAGTGTTTCACCCTGCGCCCGGAGATGATCCAGGGCTGCCTGCATATAAATAGTGTTCCATAACACGACGGCGTTAGTGACCAGCCCCAGTGTGCCCAGTTGATCTTCCTGACCGTCGGTATATCGTTTTCTTATCTCACCTTTTTGACCGTGACAGATGGCTCTGGCAACGGCATGGCGACTTTCTCCCCGATTAAGCTGGGTCAGAATGCGCCGGCGGTAATCTTCATCATCAATATAATTAAGCAGATACAGCGTTTTGTTGATGCGCCCCACTTCAATGATTGCCTGAGTCAGTCCGGAAGGACGTTCACTTTTCAGCAATGAACGGACCAGCACTGAAACCTGTACTTTGCCCAGCTTCAGGGAGCCAGCGGTCCGGATCATTTCGTCCCACTGAAGGACTATTTTTCGGGGATCTGATTGCCCTCTGGCAATATCATTCAGCACGCCATAGTCGGCATCATGGTCCATTCGCCAGAAAACCGAAGCACCGGCATCAGCCAGGCGTGGAGAAAACTGGTATCCCAGCAGCCAGAAAAGGCCAAAGACAAGTTCGCTGGCACCTGCTGTATCGGTCATAATTTCGGTTGGATTCAGCCCGGTCTCCTGTTCCAGAAGACCTTCCAGCACAAAGATAGAGTCCCTCAGCGTCCCCGGTATAACGATGCCATGAAAGCCGGAATACTGATCGGACACAAAGTTGTACCAGGTGATCCCTCTGTTATTACCAAAGTATTTGCGGTTCGGTCCGGCATTGATTGTTCTGACTGGCGTAACAAAGCGCATTCCATCTGCAGATGCCACTTCTCCTCCACCCCATATCTGTGCCAGTGGCAGCGTTGCCTGAAAATCAACCAGTCTGGCATTAGCGCTGGTGATAGTTTCAGCCCGCAGATAGTTCGCTTTTGTCCAGTTCAGCCGGTGTCGGGTCAGTGCAGGAACATTTGATCTGATCAGTGGTTCCAGACCGATATTGCAGGCTTCAGCCATCAGCACGGCGCTGATGCTGACGGGCAGATCATCAACTCTGGCACTGGCTTCACTAGCATGGAAAAACTCATCAGCAAATCCGGTATGGGCGTTAATTTCGAGCAGCAACTCCGTTAAATCCACCGGAGGGAGTAGATCACTGATCATTTTGCTCAGTCGTTTCAGACTGTCCGGCTCATCAAGACTGGCGAGGGGAGAAATTGTCAACCGGGGCTTCGGGCCAGAAACATCGAGTTCGACAGCCTCATTTTCGCAAAGACGTGCAGCAACCTGTCTGTAACGACTATCAAGCTGATGACCCAGAGATTTTATTGCTTCCTGCGGGTCTGTCGGGTGCCCCAAAGAACGATAAACCTTAATCCGGTTTGCCTGCCAGTCAGCACCCTGTAGTAATCTTGCACGAGGATCTCCCCACCGGTTACTGCCGGTAACGTAGACATCCCTCCGCCTCAGACTATCCTGCAGTTTACTGAGAAAGCAGAGCGTGTATCCCCTGCGGGTGATATGTTTTTCCTTGTTAATCACCAGCCGTTTCCATGACCGACTGATAATTTCCGTTGGTGCGTCGTCAAAAAACTGCCGCCGTGAGCTGAACTCCCGGCTGAGGTAGTCACAGGCATTCAGAGTGGTAACCCCGGCAGGTGCGGATGAAAATTTAACGGTATTCAGCAGATGGGGCAGGAAACGACGAACGCGCCCGTACTGCTCCACCATTTCTTCATGAAAATTATCGTCTGAGGGCCGGGCAATTTCACGGACAAGCGTGATGATTTCAGCCAGCTTTTGCCTTGGGATGTAGCTGAACACCTCAGCACGAATCGATTCGTCCGGTGTTTCTTCTTTCAGCAGGTACGAACATGCGCTGGCGAGCGCCAATGCAGATTTATCCAGATCCTTCAGCGAGCGGAGCCGTTTTTTCTGCCCAATCTTTCTGGCGTCACGGATGATAACGGCCAGCATGGCGTCCAGAACGTCCAATGCATCATCCAGCGCCAGCGTTTCCCATGCAAGGACAAAGGCAACCAGAACCGCCATCCTTTTCTGCGGTGACATCCTGGCAATATTGAACACCGAAGTCATACCAGCATAACGTGCGAGATTTTTCAGGCGCACAGCCGGGAGTGTACTCAGGTTTTCAGCATGCAGGCCAAAATCGTTCAGAGTTTTCCAGCGTTCAATTGCTTCATTAAACGCCGGACCACTGATGGTCACAGGGCCCTTTTTCAGTGATTCCAGTAAAGACAGGCGGCTGCAATCAGTTGGCCCCAGCAGCATCTCCAGCTGTGAACGCTGTTCGGCTGACGGTATCAGTGCCAGTTTGTTCCACAGGCGCAACGTCGCCTTTTCCCTTACCTCTGAAATCAACCGGGTCAGCGTAGTGGCTCCGGGGAGAATAATACGATGTTGCATAAGCCACCCTGTCGCCAGATCGAAAAGCAGGCCAGGACGTTCGTTGCTTATCCAGCTCCGGGTATATAAAAGACGGGTAAGGCGAAATGTCCAGGGCCAGGCAAATTCACGATACTGATAGTGCTGACGTATCAGCGCTGCATGCTCACGGCGGGTATTTTCCCTCTGACCGTATTCTGCAAGAACGGTGATATCACGAATCCCGAGCTGTCTGGCGGTAAAATGCCGGACGCCGGAAGGAATATGATTCATATCGGTGAGGAAGGTGCCCAGAAAACGGACACATCCAATTTGCAGGGCAATGCCCAGACGGTTGTGATCACCTCTGCTTTTTCCGATAAATTCCTTGTCTGCTTCATCAAGGTGAAAATATCGTGCCAGCTGAAGCTCATCCGGTTCACCGGTGAATCTGCCATAGCTTTCAGTCTGCTCAGTGGTCAGAAAGTCAACGGGCATATCGGCCTCCCTGCCTGACGGGCATTTAGTAACATTTTTCCAACCGTACGAAATGTTATAAATTATCGGACATCGTAAAACTGTTACATTAATATGTCTATTAAATCGTAAATTTGTAATAATAGACATGAGTTGTCCGATATTCGATTTAAGGTACATTTTTATGCGACTTTTTGGTTACGCTCGGGTCTCAACCAGTCAGCAGTCTCTTGATCTTCAGGTCAGAGCACTCAAAGACGCAGGTGTGAAAGCAAACCGTATATTTACCGATAAGGCATCCGGCAGTTCAACAGACCGGGAAGGGCTGGATTTGCTGAGGATGAAGGTGGAGGAAGGTGATGTCATTCTGGTTAAGAAGCTCGACCGTCTTGGCCGCGACACTGCCGATATGATCCAACTGATAAAGGAATTTGACGCTCAGGGCGTGGCAGTCCGGTTCATTGATGACGGGATCAGTACCGACGGTGATATGGGGCAAATGGTGGTCACCATCCTGTCGGCTGTGGCACAGGCTGAACGCCGGAGGATCCTAGAACGCACGAATGAGGGCCGACAGGAAGCAAAGCTGAAAGGAATCAAATTTGGCCGCAGGCGTACCGTGGACAGGAACGTCGTGCTGACGCTTCATCAGAAGGGCACTGGTGCAACGGAAATTGCTCATCAGCTCAGTATTGCCCGCTCCACGGTTTATAAAATTCTTGAAGACGAAAGGGCCTCATGATACAATAACCCTGGTAAATGTTTCAATAATATTGAAAAAGGAAGAGTATGAGTATTCAACATTTTCGTGTCGCCCTTATTCCCTTTTTTGCGGCATTTTGCCTTCCTGTTTTTGCTCACCCAGAAACGCTGGTGAAAGTAAAAGATGCTGAAGATCAGTTGGGTGCACGAGTGGGTTACATCGAACTGGATCTCAACAGCGGTAAGATCCTTGAGAGTTTTCGCCCCGAAGAACGTTTTCCAATGATGAGCACTTTTAAAGTTCTGCTATGTGGTGCGGTATTATCCCGTGTTGACGCCGGGCAAGAGCAACTCGGTCGCCGCATACACTATTCTCAGAATGACTTGGTTGAGTACTCACCAGTCACAGAAAAGCATCTTACGGATGGCATGACAGTAAGAGAATTATGCAGTGCTGCCATAACCATGAGTGATAACACTGCTGCCAACTTACTTCTGACAACGATCGGAGGACCGAAGGAGCTAACCGCTTTTTTGCACAACATGGGGGATCATGTAACTCGCCTTGATCGTTGGGAACCGGAGCTGAATGAAGCCATACCAAACGACGAGCGTGACACCACGATGCCTGCAGCAATGGCAACAACGTTGCGCAAACTATTAACTGGCGAACTACTTACTCTAGCTTCCCGGCAACAATTAATAGACTGGATGGAGGCGGATAAAGTTGCAGGACCACTTCTGCGCTCGGCCCTTCCGGCTGGCTGGTTTATTGCTGATAAATCTGGAGCCGGTGAGCGTGGGTCTCGCGGTATCATTGCAGCACTGGGGCCAGATGGTAAGCCCTCCCGTATCGTAGTTATCTACACGACGGGGAGTCAGGCAACTATGGATGAACGAAATAGACAGATCGCTGAGATAGGTGCCTCACTGATTAAGCATTGGTAACTGTCAGACCAAGTTTACTCATATATACTTTAGATTGATTTAAAACTTCATTTTTAATTTAAAAGGATCTAGGTGAAGATCCTTTTTGATAATCTCATGACCAAAATCCCTTAACGTGAGTTTTCGTTCCACTGAGCGTCAGACCCCTAATTTTACTGATTTATCTATCCCCTCAATGTACCTTAACACTGCAATATAAAAATAAACCGTACCAGGAGGAGATATGAAAGCTCGTTTTAAAGAATGGCTTATTAGTTTAAATGAAATAGCAATGAATGAATTAGGAATTGATGAAATGCTTACTCATCTTGATGATGAACTGAACATCATTAACGGAAATGAATGTGAACAGGAGATTTTAAATAATTTAATACAAATCTTTAAAAATAGTGAATACCACTAAAAAAATAAGCGGGAAAATCCCGCTTATTTTATCTCTATTTACGCTTATGAAGCTTTCATACTGCGACGTTCAAAGTTTTGAGTTGCACTACCCGCTTTACAGCTCACCGTATCCATTTTACTGCCATTGGTGATATAAAGCATTGGCTCTTCAATACTGTTACTATTGTGTGGTTGCACAAATTGAATCGTGTAACTTGTGCCATTATTTCTCATTTCTAATGAGCTAGTAATAAATCCTGAACCAGTAGCTACATAAGAATCCTGATTAGCAAAAACTTGTTTTACCGGATTTTTAAAAGAAACCTGGCCATAAGTGAATTCATAATCTGAACCATTTTTTGTTACAGACACCGGGCTTCCGTTCTCTGCTGTACAAGAAAAAATATTATTAGCTGCAAAAGCTGGCGTTGCAAACATAGCTACCGCTCCAATAGTGAGTAATTTTTTCATAAAAATATCCTTTATTTATTTTCCTAAAATGTAATCTGCTTCTTGGTTACGACGTTTAGCATTTACACCATTATTATTGTTTTGACGATTTCTTACTGCATTTGCTAGTGCGTTCATATCGCCTGATTGCGCAGATGCCTGGGCTGCAGCAATCACATCTTTTGTTAATGAGCCATAGTTATAGGCATAAGATGTTAATGCGGCTTGGGCATTTGGCGGTAACTTATCCCATGTTGAAGATGATACGTTATTTCTCGCTCTATTTGCAAATTCTTGTGTTCGACGTGCTAAATCACGCTCTGCGTCAGCGCGACTAACTACAGTATCTTTCGTTACTTTGACAATTGTACCATCCGCTTTTGTGATAGTATCTGAACCATATCCAGTGCGATAAGCATTGACATCCCAATATGCTTTATCACTAAACCCTTCAAATTTTTTCAACAACCCTGTAGCTTGATCAAGTGCAGTCCCTTTAATTGCTGGAACTGATGAATAAGAAGTGTTACCTCTACTATTTCCGGATGTACCGCCAGTCCCGGTGTAAGACAGGGAGTTTGACATCTGAGGCACTTCTAAAGTGACATTGTTACGAGGAATATTGATATTGTCAGCATCTGCCAATTCAGCAGCATTGCTATTCGTACCATTAGCTAAATCGCTAATCCGTTTATCTACACTGTCACGTGTAACATTTCCGGTTCCAGTGTTATATTCACGTAGCTCTTTATTTTGTAGGATTGCAACTGCGGAATTCCCGGTAAGTGATTTTTGTAGATCAATCTCCATTCTAATTTGACCTATTTCTCGGTCAATTAAAGTGAGGATCTTTTCTAACTCTTCTTGAGCATCTTTATTGTTGGCCACATTTGGCTCACGCATACCCGTTAAAACAGCTCGACGTGCAAGAAGCATTTTCTCCATTGTTTTAGCTACAGCAATTTCACTGGCTAAACGCTGCCCTAATACTTGAGCATCGGGATCTTCTCGTAAAGACTCAATTAAGCCACGAGTTACAGGAACTGTTGTAGAACTTAATTCTGCAAGTACTTCAACGGAAGGAGTGCTCATGTTAAGCGCTTTTTGTAATTGAGTTACCGTCTTAATATTTTCTTTTTCAATTTCAGGTGTTAAACCAACACCAGCTCGAGAGCTACTAGCAGTACCACAATCTGTTTTACAAGTAGTTAATTGCTTCTCACCGATCACATTCGTTAACCAATCTGTCATATCTTTAGGATTATCCCAAGTTTGACAAAGTAATCCGCTACAACTACTACCGGAGATTCGACCTGATTCTAATACATTACGCTTGTTTTGCATGTTGTAGCCAGCTTTTGCAACATCCTCAACAATTTTGATTGGTTCTTGTCCTTGGCCACCGCGTTTTTTACCCCCGACCCACTCTTTACCTTCCTTACCTTGAGATTCCTCAAGTCTCTTTTTAGCTCGAGTAGCATCTGGTTCAGTTGAAGTAATGTCTTTAAAGGATTCCATATCCGAACTTTGAGACCAACGACCATTTAAAGTTGCGTCTGCAAGCTTCTTAGACATTTCTTCACAGCTGGTTTTTAAGCTATTAAAATCAATTTTACCTTGATATAAACCATTCGTAAGAATATCGTATAACTGAGGATTTGCTCGTTGAATAACCATTGCAGGTAAACTCGCCACAGCTCCTGTGGCTGATTCGATAACGTTACTATAAAGATCTTTAAATCCTTCAGTTAAACCATTTAACTGATTTTTAATACTCGTCTTAATGTCAAAATTACCGCACATCAAGTTAGCTTTCCAACCAATCCCAAATTCAGCTGCAGGAATCGTACCTCGACTCGGGGGAGCCATATAACCTACACCGCCCCCAATTTGATAAAACACCATATCAGACAAAATAGAATCGGCTTTATTAAATCCAAACGGATTACTATTAGAAGCTGATACTGGCATGGTTGAGGATAAGATTGCGCACGATATAGCAATATAAGATGCTTTCAGTGCATGATTTAATTTCATACTCAATTCCTTTATTAATTAGACCAATCAATACTATACAAAAATGTTTGTCCGCGTTTTTTACAGCACTTGTAAGGGCGCCATAATGCCCAGGCATAACTACCATTTTCAGATAGCATACTTGGCGGGTTATCAGGGAAAATAGCACAAGACTGTGAAGTAACCGGGTGAAGCTGTTGCCATTTATGTGTCTTTTCATCCCCTTCTTTCACTGGAGGGGGAAACCACTCACCATTCGATTGATTATCTTTTTTCGCAATCGGTATATATACATGTGGTTGGAAAGTATTTGTCACAACATCCGCTACTCGATGCGCTGTTACAGCTGAAGCTTTATAGTCATGAACTTGTGTTACTGTACCCGCTCGTGGATAAATATTTCCCCAAGTGTCTCCATTTGCTCTAATTTCTCTCATACCTGGAATAAGCGCTTCAGGATAAACCATTTCCGGAACACCAAATCGCCACGCTAAAAAGTCCAAACCACTCAAGTAATAAGGCACAAAAGGCGTTGTCTGACTTTTGCAGTAATACCCTGTACTATTAAGCATTTGACTAATCGCTCCCTGCGGATGACCGATTACATCAACATTTTTAAATGTTGCTTGCGTATAGTCTTTGTGTGGTGATTGATAATCTCCACCTTTTACCCCATTGCTAAGGAAATTCATTTCCACCCAAGGATTTTGAGCCTGATGGTTATAACTTGAAACCACTACCTCGGGAATATAGTGTTTTATTTTCGTAGATGTCCGGATTTTACAGCCGAATTTTGTACAAAATAGCCAAAAACAAGTACCAACGACCTTATAATCTAAACAACTTGTCGAAGCGCTTGATGCCATAATCGATGCAGTGTTTAAAGAAGATTGACCGGACTCCGAAGCTTGTCCTGAAATACTGGTCAACGCAATTGCAATACAAAGCCCGGATAATGTCATTTTTTTCAATTTCATCTTGTCCCCTCTTTTGTAATCTCTCGTTGCCATAAACTTAATGCCTGAGCAATATTGGTTTCACCATATATGACACTATCCTCTTTTCCCGGATATTGAAATAAAACTGCAGGCACCTTCTTGATTCCATTTTGCCAACCACTTATAAGGCCCTGATAAGAACGCTTTAATTGCTCTTCAGACTGTTTCCATTCAGCAGACTGAAAAATCTGAGATGCTTGCTGAGCTGCTACACTAGGATTCGCACTCAATCGCTGACTAATCAAATTTTCCCATTGCTCAACTTGATCAAGTAAATACACCTGGCTTGCAAGCTCTGCGTGAAGAATTGGATAATCTTGTGTTGAATAAACAGTAATTATGGGATTAGGCCCCTGGGCGAACACTGATAGTGGTAACAAACCGAAAAGAAACAGTGATTTTTTTATAGACATAACCATCCCTTACGATGAAATTGGATAGTTGAAACATTAACGAAATGACAGGGGGGAATATATAAAAAATTCTTTTTGATTTTGAGATAAATTCTCCATTTCCAAAAAACAATTTTTAATAGAGATTCGACAGCCTTATTAAGTATGATTGGACTTGATAAGTCGCTGTGCAAACAGCTCTTATAAGTTGCACGATTCTTGAGAAGCAACGCCTTGCCTTAGTGCAAGTAGAATCATAGCCAAAATGTTATCCAGCATTCTGAAAGGATACTCTACGCAATCGTAGGAATGCCACCTTAAAGACCTTCCGAGGGAAAATGATTCCCTTCGGGCATGTCATTTTTCCAAGGAATTTTTTATTTCACATTAGGAGAATGACTATGTCCTCATCCACTCAATTGGAACACTATGATGTTCCATCAAGTAACCCTCTTGAAACTCCAACATTTTCATTTCGTGTGGGAAAACACTTGGGCCGTTTTTTCGTTGCAGCTAAAAACAAAGCAACCGATAAATACAAACAAGTGACATCTGGTATCAATCAAAGCATTGAAGACGAAGAAGCTCGTCGGCTTTGCGAATTACAAATGATGCTAGATAGCCAAGCGGAAGAATATGAGGCAATTATTGATGATGTGCAAAGAACGTGGTTAAAACGAACAACGTTATTTAGCATTTTATTTTTGATTGTCGGTATTGTTGGTACAGTGGGTACTCTTTACTATCTTATGCATTAACATTGCATAAGCTATTCATTTTCAACCCTAAGGGGAATTTTTACCCTTAGAGGTAAAGGTTTCCCTTGCTGTAGGAGAAAACTTATGAAAGTGACATTACATAACAGTTGTTTAGCTTATTTAGCCAAACATAATGACTCAGAATCTCTAATAGAGGAAGTTCGCACTCAAGCATTAAATGCCTGGGAAAATCGAGGAAAAGATGTATCTTCTACTCGTATTATGGTGAATATCCCTAGTCAATACGGACAGAAATATCACTTCTTTACAGTTTCGCCATACGCAAACCGTAAAGATTTGTTAAGTGTAAGGGGGTAAACATGATTAAGCGTTTACTCAAGCTTGTTAGTTCCAATTGGGACAAAAAAACAATGCTGCTGGTTTCTGAAGATTTTCGTAAAATCGGCACTTACATCTTAGGTATTGCGTTTGTCGCAATGTTTGTTCAGAATGACAATATTCCGCTACTTCTTGCCATTATCATTATGATATTTGGCGGAATAGCTTGGTTCTGTGGTGTGTTGTTAGCTAAATATTGCAACAACTTAATGGAGACAGACGGAGCGTAACGTATGAATATTACGTTAAACTGGAATGGGTTCCTCTTTGCAATTGTCTTTGTACTGTTTTTTATGGGAACAGTTGCTTTTATTGGCGTGCGATCATTAAAACGTCAACAAGAGCAAAAAGCACAAAGCAAAAAAACACATTCCATTGGTGTTAATTCATAACTGAATTAATACCTGCAACCTTTACAACAAACCTTGATCATGCCATTGGCGTGTTCAAGGTTTTCTTTTACCCGACTGGGAGCAATTTCCCATTCGGGGGGTTGTTCCCTTTTTTTATTGGAGAACAACCATGAAAAAAAGAACTCAACCTGCCAAAGATTTATATCAACAAATTACAGACCAAATCCTCGAAGCATTAGAGCAAGGTGTGATGCCATGGCAGAAACCTTGGGATAGTGGATGGCCACAAATGGCTATTCCATGCAACGGTGAAAGTGGTCGTCAATACTCCGGGATCAACGTACTTCTGCTTTGGATGAGCGCCATTAGAAAAAACTTTACTCAACGCAAGTGGGTAACTTTTCAAGGAGCAAATCATCTAGGTGGCCAAGTCCGAACAGGTGAGAAAAGTACAGTTATTATTTTCTATAAACAAAATATGTTTGAAGAAAAAGACGATAGCGGAAACATTGTACTTGATGAAAACGGTGATCCGAAAATGAAGTCATCTGTATTTATTCGTGGCCATCACGTGTTTAATATTGAACAGTGTGAAGGCTTAGAAAAATACTATGAAGAATATCCTGAACCGGAAAAATCTTCAGAAATGCAAACTCGTCCGGATTTAGATGTATTACCTAATAAAATGGGTATGCAGCTGTATAACAAGGCACAAGATCGTGCTTGTTATATGCCGAGAAAAGATTGCATTGTGATGCCGGATTTCAAAAAATTCAATACAGCTGACGACTACTATGCAACTCTACTGCATGAATGCGGTCACGCCACCGGGCATAAAGACCGGTTAAATCGTGACGGTGTAGCTAAATTTGATAAATTTGGCTCTGAACAATATGCATTTGAAGAATTAATAGCTGAACTCACAAGCGCCTTTACCTGTGCGCACGTGAATGTTTGCAATAATATTTCACAAAATGCAGCGTATATTGAACATTGGATTAACGCATTAAAAGCCGATAAAAAAGCTATTTTCCGAGCATCTTCTCAAGCACGTGAAGCAACACAATTCTTGTTAAATGCTCTCGAATTAACATCGAATGAAGAGGAAAAATTAGCGGCTTAGCCTCTATTAAACCATTCTAACGTTTTTTTGTTAGAGCTCTCATAAACCACCCTTTGGGGAGTAATCCTCAAAGGGATTGCTCCCGTTATTTTAGGAGTAATCTATGGATTTCGAGAAAAAATTCACTGCACTTTTTAAGTCGATTGCCCCACAATATCGACGTTCTGAAGTGTTTTACGACTTTATTACAATCTTTGCCCTAGAGTTCTATCTTATCCTATATGGTGCACAAGCAGACGAATCGTTGAGACAACGCTATCAGACTGCAGCTGGGCATTATAATGAGGATGAAAAACAAGCTCTCAGTCGCCTTTTCAACATTATTGTTGAAGCTTTGGAGCATAAAACCTATGATTTCCTAGGCTCTGTGTTCATGGCGTTAGATTTAGGTGATCAATATAAAGCTCAATATTTCACACCTAGTCACATTGCACACTTAATGGCAGCAGTAACTCTATCAGATTGTCATAGTTTAATTAAAAAACGTGGCTTTTTGACATTGCAAGAGCCAACTTGTGGATCGGGCGTAATGATTATTGAGGCTTATAATTATTTGCGCGAAGAGGACTTTAACCCTCAGCAACAAATGTGGGCTCAAGCAAGAGATTTGGATTTTACTGCAGCATTAATGTGTTATATACAAATGACACTCTTGCATATACCGGGAGAAGTCATTATTGGTAACACTCTTAAAGATGAGGTGAATTACCATTTATACACACCTGCTCACATAATGGGAAATTGGAACAAAAAATTGGAGAGTGCAGATTCCTATACTGAAGCAGAATATCAAGTTATTAAACCTGAACCAGTAGAAGATCCCCCGCTTGACATTGATTGGGAAAATGAACCTATGTTTCTTTGAAAAAATACACCTCTGGTGCAGTGAGACAAATTGGTGTATCTTATAGTGGCTTCGTAGATGAAAGCTATGCTCTACTATCACTCTTTGATGATGTAGAACAAATTGAAAAAGATAATAGACTTCAGACAGCTATTGATGTTGTCAGAGAACAGTTTGGTTTTTTAGCCATACAAAAAGGAACCGTCCTAACTGAAGGTTCCAGAAATATTGAACGCAGTAAACTTATCGGTGGTCATTCCGCGGGTGGATTGGAGGGATTAAAATGAAACAAGAAAAAAATACAGTACAATTTTCAGAAATCCGTAGCAAAGGATGTAATGATATTGAAATGCTTGAAAGATTTTTACATGGAATCGTTGAAACAGCAACTTCAAAACTTCGTCAGAGAAAACTCAAAACAACTGAAATATCGATACGACTAGTACATGCTAAATCTGAAAACCGATTACCATTGGAATTTACATTTAGCATTAAGCCAACAAGCTCATCTGTGATAATCTATACTGAGGTAATCAATCGCTTTAAAGAATGTTACACAGGTGGGGGAATTCAAGGTTTTACGATTCAATTTGATAAAAATACCCTTGCCTCTGCATAGAAAGGATTTGATATGATTGACCGTTCATATTTACCATTTCAATCAGCAAGAGAGTACCAGGATACAAAGATGCAAAAATGGATGGGCTTTTTCCTATCTGAACATGCATCAGCACTCTCTGATGATACAAACAAAGTAACGTACATGTCTGACTTATCACTAGAGAAGAAATTATTACTCCTCAGTCAAGTATACGCCGGGCAGCTACGCACACGCATTCAAGTGATTGAAAAAAACAAGCGTGTTTCCTACACTGGAACAATACCAAGTCTGACCAAAGATTTCATTTTGATAAAAACTACAACAGGTCACATCAATTTGAAATTAAAAGACATTATTAGTATTGAACTTGTCGAGGAGGTGCTCTATGAATCAGCTTGAGTTTCAGCGTAATCACCTACAAATGGACTATTATAGCGAGAGCTACCAAGATTTTGAACGTGACTTCTACCGCTACTCTAACATGAATATTCCATTGACCTTCCTAACTGATGATATCCTAAAAACAATGGCGACTTCACGTAAGAATTACTTTGTCCTCAATAAGGAAAAGTCCAGAGATAACCGCGATCACTTCTTCATATTTGAAGTAAGTACCGTAGATGAGAATCCGCTAATCTATCATTATACATATAAGAAAACTACAATATATTTAGCAGAAAAATAGGAGCAGTTCAATTGACTGTTCCTATTTTTAATATTCATAAAATCTAAAGTCTTTATACTCTTTAACAATGGAGTCGCCAACCAGAACAGACTATACTGACCAGCGACTACCTTAAATTTAATGTTTCAGATTTATTTTCTTATCTCTAATTTCATAAACTACATCTGCTACATTTTCGAGTAATCGTTTATCGTGGGTGATAAACACGATAGTTCCGGTGTACTCCTTCATTAGTATTTCCAAAGCCTCTAAACTTGGTATGTCAAGGAAGTTACTGGGTTCATCCATTATTAGGATGTTATATCTACCCATGAGCATTTTAGCAAGCAACAATTTTATAATTTCTCCACCGCTTAAAACAGATAAACTTTTTCCAATATCGTTCTGTTTGAACCCCATAGATGCTAGCACTGAACGAATTTCTGATATATTGTAGTCACAATCCTTCTGCATAAACTCCATAACATTCTGATTACTGTTGTACTTGTAACCATTCTGTGCAAAGTAACCTATTTTTGCCTTAGGCGAAATAGAAATTCCTTCTTCATGGTTTAAGATCATTTGGATTAAAGTTGTTTTTCCGATTCCATTACCACCAGTTAACGCCACTTTTGCTCCTAACGGAATTTGAAAAGATGCATTTTCAAACAGAGCCTTATCCCCAAATACTTTATTAATTTCTGCACCGACTATAGGGTATGGATTATGGAGCTCCAATGCTTTACTTTGCCTGAAACGAATTCTGCGAATGCCTTCCGGAGCTTCTACTTTTCCTAAGGCCGCAATCCTGTGCTCTAGGGTTTTAGCAGCATTATACATCTTTTTTTCCTTACTTCCTATTGATTTTTGATGAGCTAAACGCCCTCCGTCTTCAGTACTTTTTTTCTTTGAAGAACCTTTTGCCTTCTGTTCTATTTTACGAGCCTGTTTTCGCTTTTCCTCCGCAGCCCTTTCCAATCGGGCACGTTCCGCAATAAATTGTTCGTATTCTGCAGCTTGGCTCTTACGTTCTTCCTCTTTCTGACGAAGATAATCAGAATAGTTTCCCCAATACTCAGTGATTTTGCCATCTTTCAGTTCCCATATTTTATCTACTATTTCATCAAGAAAATAGCGGTCATGGCTAATAACTAACAGTGCACCTGTAAAATATTTTAGCTGTCCTATTAGAAAATCAATTCCTTCACGGTCTAAATGGCTCGTAGGTTCATCCGCTAAAATACCATGAACCTGTGCCGATAAGGCCTGTGCTATTTTAAGCCTTGTTTCTTCACCACCGCTCATAGTCTGTATATTTAATTGCTCAACACCTAGCTTGCCTACAAGTGCAAAATCTTTTTCCTCCTGCAGAGTTACTTCGTCCAACTGGGGAATATAGGCAAGTTCACCCAGACGATTCATTTTACATCCTGGGGGAGTTAATTCTCCTAAAAGTACCCTGAGTAAAGTGCTTTTTCCAGCACCATTTGCTCCTACTAAACCAATACGGTCATAATCATATACTTCTAATTCATTTATATCTAAAACATCGCGTCCTTTGAATTCCACACGAATGTCTTTTGCTTTTAATATTAATTCCATAACATTTCCTCCTGTCTATAATCGCATGCTTTCATTTGCTTGTATGCAGGGAAAACCCTGCGATTTTAGCAGGAAGAGTTACATGAAAATAAGATACATAAATATTCCTCCAATATTGTTTATTTTAAATCTAATTTTCTAACCTCAGTTATCATTTGGCAAACTATAGCAATGCCAATAATTAAAATACCTGATAGTAAAAACCAATGATTTACACCGATTTTATCAGCAAAGAATCCAGAAAGAATTAACCCAATTGGCATAGCAAGTGACATGATACTTCCGATCAAAGAAAATACACGTCCTAAATATTCAGGCTTAATTTTCTCCTGAAAAAGAGCTGTTTGCACACCGCTATAAAATGGCACCGAAAGCCCCATTATTGCACAGCAAACTACGAATATTACAAATCCATTTGGAGGAAGTATTCCCGAAACGGCTAAACTGGTCCCCATTATAAAAAATGAACTTGTTATTAGTAATACATGCTTTTCGAAGCCCCCTAATCTTCCTAATAATAAGCCTCCTGCTAGCATCCCAAATGCAAAGGAAATTTCCGTAATAGAAATATGCACAGGCGTTCCATTAAAGTGTTCCATGCTTATTAAAGGAAATAGTGCATTGATTGGCATATAAACAAAAGTATATAGTGTTCCTAAGAGTAATAAGGCAAACAATCCTTTGTTTTGTCTCAGAACCACAACTCCTTCTTTCATCTCCCTTATGAAATTTGGTTCTAAACTTTGCACTTGATTACCCAGCTTAGGTATACGTACAATTGCTACCGTAATAGATGCAATCACAGCACCCAATACGTCGATGGCAATAATAGCATTTAAATCCCAAACGGAGTATAAGAGTGCTGCAACTGCCGGACTAACAATATAGCTTATAGACTGCAAAGACTGACTATAGCCTGCGCATTTCGTTAGCTGTTCTTCTGGTACTAAAAGTGGTGTAACCGCATTGAGTGCTGGGGTATGAAAAGCTGTTCCAATGCTACGGATAAACAATACTATCATAATCATCCAGACAGGTAGCTCCATACAGAATGCAACAATAGCAAGCACTGCACCAGCTGCTGCGATAATTAAATCGGCACCAATCATTATCTTCTTCCTATCATGACGATCCACTAGCACACCAATGGCAGGTCCCAAAATCGCATAGGGTAAAAAACCTACTAATGAAGCCATAGACAAGACCATCGCAGATCCTGTTTTTTCTGTAAGGTAAAAAATAATCGCCATTTGCAGGATGGCACTAGTGATTAATGATACTGCTTGCCCTGCCCATATTGCATAAAATTTTCGTTTCCAATTGTTGTATTTTTCCATTTATATTATCTCCTGCATATTATTTTGCTTGAATTTCTATTTTGAATAGCATTCTAGGCAATAAAAAATGCAGGCCAAACCCCACAATGTGGCTTTTGGTCTGCATACATACAATTTGGAAACATTCATATTAAAGACATAGTTAAATAAAGGTATAGTTAAATAACCAATATCCTCACCGTAACTAATGAATGCTCAATATCGTATAAATAAGCACAACAAAAAAGCCTATCATCGGGTATAGATTCTGCTTTTTTTATTGCCAGCTTATCTTAAACGCATTGAGGCTGTCATAGTTTCGGTTCCTCCTACATCTTTGTTTATATCAATTTATAGTATAACACAACAAGATGATATGTTCAATATAAAAGTTATGGAATGAGACTCATACTTCCAATTCGATGCCAGATTTAAAGGATATGACGAAGTTTTCTTCATAGACTGTAACGCTCTGGATTATCTTCCTTAGTAGCAAGCGATTAGCTTTCACAAAATCTTCTGTTTGTAGTTTTAAAAATTCATCAGGATTTTCTAACTCAACCTCAAAATATTTCATTTTACATTCCCTCATTTCATTTATTGATAAATTGAGTTTGCAAAAAAGAGTGGACAATTTTTGTCTACTCTTAACCTTTAAAATAGTTTTTTTTAATCGATTTGAAGTTGCCTAAATTATTACTTATTCGGTAAAATGAAGTATTGCTTTCAACAGATTTCCTTCAACTACACTTCACTTGATTCAAACAAGGTGGGTACATTTCTATTCCCACAAACTCCTTGTCAATGGAAACAAACACGTACCCACAGGGTAAATGGAAATAGAAACTGATAATTTCTAGCTATCACTTCTACTCATTCCAAAAATTTTCTCACTCTGATACTTACCCACCATAAAGCAAAAAGCCTTGCAATCAAGGCTTTCATTATCCCTTTCGTTCAAAGGTTTCTAAGCTTTTACGAGCAGAGCGACACACTCAGCGGTTCGCTATCTCCGTTCTGTCTGCGTGCTAGCACTTGTCAATCACGGACAGCTATCGCATGGGCGGAAGTAAATGCTAATCTTCGTCGTTTTACTCCTTGACTAGCAAACTTACCGCCTCAACATGTCCTGTATGTGGAAATAAAACACGATTAAAGATAAGGGAAGATACTGAATTAAAAAAATTCCCCCTCTATTGTCCGAAATGCAGACAAGAAAATTTAATTGAAATAAAGCAGTTCAAAGTAACTGTGATTACAGAGCCAGACGCAAAGACGCAGAGCCGATAAAATGAGATTAATACAATCTCATTTTATCGGCTCTTTCCGTTATGTATGGATTCTTTTAATTAGTCTTCGATGTTTCTTGCTTCGTTGATACCGCTGGCTAAAGATTCCATTAAGGATAGTTCTTTGTCTGTAAAGCTATCCATGTATTTCTCTATCTGTAATCGTCGGGTGCTTTTTACCAAGTTATTAGCAGGTAAGAAAAATTCATCAACGGAAACATGAAGTAACGATACAAGGTCATAAAGAACTTGTATGCTGGGGTGTTGCCCTTTATTTTCAATATTAGTTAAGTACCGTGGGTCAATTTCAATCAATGCTCCCACTTGTTCACGAGTTAAACCTCGTTTCAATCGAGCTTCTTTAATGGCTAAACCAAAGGCTCTAAAATCATATTTATCTTCTTTTTTACGCATAGTAGACCACCTCTATACATTTTATTGTTCCTACTGAATTAAAAACAGGTATAGAAAAACGTGTTATATGGTTTATAGGTTTATATTTAATAAAAAGCACTACTAAACGCCAATAAAAAAACCGTTATATGGTAGTGCTATTTACGCTGTTAAAATATTGTATATTACTTCCAAATGGCGGTTTGTTGGAGGTCAACGTCGCCATGAAGTACATCATATACAATAAATTTCCTTACATTGGGTTCTTGTCAAAAAAAGTCGTCTATCTGCAATAGATAAGTACGTCCACCAATGTGGTTTTATAAATCATATAGATAGAATAACAGAAGCATGTAAACAGAGAAATAAATCTGTTTATATGCTTTTTTGGCTATTCAGAACTTTTTTACAAAGTTTATTTATCAGTAATGCAACAAATCCCCCTTTCACATTGGGACTAAGAGTGAAAGGAGATAAACGAGCAAGGCTCACTTCCTTTCCTAGACAGAAAGGGGGTGAGAAACATGAAACCATCTTCTTTTCAGACCACAATAGAAAATCAGTTTGACTATATCTGTAAACGTGCTATGGAAGACGAGCGAAAGAATTATATGCTTTATCTTTCAAGGATTGCAAAGCGTGAGGTGTCCTTTTCGGATGTTGGCGATTATCTTGTTAGCCAGTTTGCGACAACAGATAACTATTCAACTGACTTTCAGATTTTTACACTCAATGGGTTATCAGTAGGCGTTGAAAATGATTTGTTGAGTGAAGCATTACGTGAGTTGCCAGACAAGAAACGTGAAATTCTACTGCTGTTTTACTTTATGGACATGAGCGATTCAGAAATTACAGACCTGTTGAAATTGAACCGTTCTACTGTCTATCGGCATAGAACCAGTGGACTAGCCTTAATTAAAAAGTTTATGGAGGAATTTGAAGAATGAAAACACAATATCCTATGATTCCCTTTCCTCTCATTGTAAAGGCAACAGATGGCGATACCGAAGCGATTAACCAGATTCTACATCATTACAGAGGGTACATAACGAAGCGTTCCCTACGACTTATGAAAGATGAATATGGCAATCAAAGTATGGTCGTTGATGAAGTCTTACGTGGAAGAATGGAAACCAGACTGATTACAAAGATTTTGTCATTTGAAATTAAGTAATATCCTCTCTCCTTTCGTGGAAGCGTGCTAAACCATTCCACGCTTCCCGAACAGGGAGGTTTGTTATTCCACCAAAGCATATTGAGCTTTCAATGTGTTTTGATAGGCTAACGAGCCATTGTTCTTTGAAAACTGAATAAAAGTAATCGAATACGTTTCGATAAGAAAAGAGCCAACGGAACTAACCGCCATGACCTATCTTATAAAGATAGCGAGCGATTCATGTTAGTGATCCGAGAAGCAATCTTTAGCAGGATTGCCTGCAACGACATCACCCTCTCGAACATAATCCAGTAGTTCATCCAATTGTGCTTTATTTTTCTCAGCTTTACCGGAATGTTTACCTGAAAAAATTTTTTTACAGCCGTATTCTTTTAATGCTTGAATCTGTTCACTCAAATCCTGCTGTTGAGTTGATACTCGAGCGAATCCTATTAATGCCATCTTTTCTCTTAAAATTATTTAAAAATGTTATTAAATGACTGTTGGTTATTTCTTTTAGCTAAATTTATACCAGCTTTTAATCCCTCTCTAAATGGAGTGCTTCCAAGCGGTGTCAATGGTTGAATAGGTGCTAAAGGTAGCAATGCGGATGCTCCCATAATCATTCTATAACCTTCTTCAAAGCCTTTTTGATAATCATAGTCCATAATTAACTCCTTATTTCTTTGTTTAATACCTATTGAGTGATTTTTTGGATTATTGGATTTTCTGATATTTGACTACTAAAATAATGATAAGAGATCATCAATACTCCAAAGAGTAGAAAGAACCAAAAGAAAGAAAAAATAACCTTGATTTTTTCTTTTCCATCTTTCCCTTTTAGTCCTGACGTTAAATTTATAACCATTAAAAAAAATAATGCTCCTATTAAAGCATAATTCATAAATCGCCTCCTATGTGTGCAAAACTTAAAGCTTTCTTAATTTATCTTTTACATCGTCTAGATTCATTCTTTTTTGGATTTGTTCATATCTTCCTATATTTTTCTTGTTTTTTAGTTTTTTTCCAATAAAACGAAATAAAATAAAACAAAACATAATACAAAAAA
The DNA here is from genome assembly GCF_049821985.1 of Haemophilus sp. HN_Hi10. Taxonomy (NCBI): domain Bacteria; kingdom Pseudomonadati; phylum Pseudomonadota; class Gammaproteobacteria; order Pasteurellales; family Pasteurellaceae; genus Haemophilus; species Haemophilus sp. HN_Hi10. Next base: position 1,693,875 of record NZ_CP187495.1, read on the forward strand.
CAAGAGCGATATTGACAAATGAAAACTCCATAAGGGTATTTTTTGCCTCTTCAAAAGCCGCATCCATTTTTTACTCCTTGCTCAAAATTCAATACTTTTTAGACTACCTAATATTGCCAGTCTAAAATCTTACCCTTCTCTAGTTTTTAGACCGTCTAAAAACCAAAATCAAAGTTTCTAGACAAATAATATAGATTTAGCCCTGTATCATCATTGATAATTTATTTTTATCTTCAGGAGAGTTTCTAAATAAAGCTACTTAGTATTGGATAGGATGTTTAGAATTAGTCATTTTTAAAATACTGACCCAACTATGAAACGCCATCTACTCTATATCACGTGTATTATTGCAACTCAAAGTCTTGAATCTATAGCTAATATAAGAGACCCTCACGAAGGAGGGATTTGTCACGTTGAAGCAGAATACTTTTATCCAGGAGTATGGGAAAAATATGGCGAAAAGGAGTTGATTTGTAACTACTGGAAATTTTTAGGTGATGAAGACCGAAGAACATTAGAATCAGAATTAAACGAAGATACAACTGAATCAGAGAATGAATATAGCGATTATGATAGCCTGGATGAAATGTATAGTGAATAAATCTATCCATTATGAACTAATTAGTTTAAAATAAAGACTGATTTTTAATAAGTAACAATTTGATTTTATTACGTTTCTATGGGGATTTTATAAAAACTATATCTAGATATTAGGGTCGTATAAAGATAAATATACCGTATAAAAATTTATATAGGAGTTTATCAATATGCAAATACAGAGATTTTTATCATTAATCATGACCGTTTTATCAAACTTCAATTTAGATCATTTATCTACCTTTGTAACTGAATTAACCGATCTTTCAATTGGTATTGGATTTATGTTCTTATGTATGAGTCTATTTTTATGGGTGTACAAAAAAAAATGAAATATTGGTCCAAAATGCCGAGTAGATGGGTTATTGACGGTGGTCTAAAAAAATTTAGATACTCATCTAATAACCAAAATCAAATGAATGCAGCAAACATTGCTGCATTAATGATATTTTTAATTATCGTAAGTAAGGCACAAAAAGATGAATTTAATGATGAGTTGATAACAAATTTTACTTATAAAGAATTTTCAGAGAGTCTAGGTATTAGTAGGCAATCTATAAGCATGGGGTTAAAAGTATTGGAATCCAATAATATTATTTCAATTAAGAGAATTGGAAGAACAAACCAATATATAGTGAATCAAAATGAAGATAAAACGTGGTGTAAAGTCCCAATTCATGAGCTAGAAGGCATATTTTGTAGAAGCTTCTCGTTGCGTTCACAAATTGAATTGTATGCACTAAAATTATTCATTTATTTTTCTGCAATAAGAGATAAAAAGTTTAAGTATTCAATGGCATCTTATCTCAAGATAACTGAAAAAACAGGAATTCCAAAAGGGTTTATAAAAAAGACATTATCATTCATGCTGGTAAATGAATTACTCAGCAGAGTTGATAGAGGATACGATAAGGTTAATGGAGAGAAGGTTAATTTACCTAACCAATATTACCTAAAAGATTATAATGAACTGGTATATCCTAATAGATAAAATGATGGGGAGCCAAGCTCCCCATTGTTTCATTATTTTTCTAGCCGCTGCCTAGAACTCCTTCTACTTGCTCATTATAAGCTGGCCGAAGTTGCACTCTGCGGGTCCCTGCTATGTTTTATGACCGAGGGGACATTTACCCTGTCAATCTAATCTCTTAGATGTGCTTAATGTTAAGTATTTACTAATTAAATGTCAATCTAATTTTAACTCTTATGATTAATTCTTATGATTAATTCTTATGATTAATGACAATAGCTAATCGTTACTTAAAACTCATTTAATCGGTGCAAATAATGTAACTGCTGAGATCATTTCAACTTGTTTGCAATATTGTCTAATCACTGCTGCCGCGCTTTCAAATGTTGTTCCTGAAGAAGATATATCGTCAACGAGTAATACATGTTTAGCATCAGCTGGTAATTTTACATGATCACCACAAAAAATATGTAAGTAGCATCTATTCTTCGGAGCTATGTCTTTTATTGATAATCCCCCTTCGCTTCTCTTTAATGCAGTAATTAAGGACTGTTTTTTATCCGGGGGAATTGTGTTATCACTTATAACATCCTCAATCAATGTTTTAGGCGTTTTTTTCCTGAGAAAATTATCAATAATATTTATGTTAAATTTTTGCTGTAATAAACGAGCTAAATTACGCCCAATACTATGTTTAGATGGCATGAGTATGATCACATCAAATGGTTGTTCGATATGTTCTTCAAATGGATATTCATCAATCAGTTTTTTAGCGTATTCATATACAGCATAGATAGTTTCAATATCTGTTGTTAACCCTTCAGCTCCTTTCATGGCATACAACATAGGGCAATTATCACCGATAGGTCTGCATTTCCCTCTTCGTTCTTTATAACGCCTAATTATAGAGTATATAGTTATTTCTCCATTATGTTTTAATATTGTTTCTTTGCTAGGGTAAGAAGCTATAACAACCTGGTTATCTTTAATTTCAAACTTCATATTTTTCTTCTTTTTTTGTAATTGTTATTATTGTAGCAAAAAAAACAAAAGGTTAAAGGAATCCCTAACGGGATTAAGGGTAATGTAATAAAGGTAACCTTTCCAAGGGAAAGGTCCTACCTGAAAAGGCCAAAAGGCTTTCAAAATGGCTGTAATATTTATCTCCGATTTAGAATTATTTATTTATTGAGATCGATGCATAAATCAATATTCTTTTACAAAAAAGGTTCTGAGTTATGCTTTCATCTATTTTTCATAAAATCAGAGGGAAAAAACAAGATTCCCTTAATATCACATCCTCTCTAAAAAATCTTAATTTATCAACATTCAAAGTGGATGATGAGGGATGGATAACCCCCTTTACTGCGTCAGAATTACTCAATTCTGAATTACGCCAGAAATATTTAAACTTACTTTGGCAACAAGTATCAATGACGCAAGATATGTTTAATGAACTCTACAAAAAACCGATCGAGCGCTATGCTGAAATGGTTCAATTATTACCTGCCTCAGAATCACATCATCACTCACATTTAGGTGGTATGCTTGATCATGGCCTAGAAGTTCTTTCATTTTCAGCTAAATTACGACAAAGTTATGTATTGCCACAAAATGCTGCTCCGGAAGAACAATCTAAGCAACGTGATGCTTGGACTGCTGCTGTTATTTATGCTGCATTGGTTCATGACATTGGTAAAGTTATTGTTGATATAGAGATACAATTAAAAGATGGTTCTCGTTGGTTCCCTTGGTTGGGGGTTCCGACTCAACCTTATAAATTCAAATACATTAAAGGGCGAGATTATGATCTGCATCCTGTTATGGGAAGTTTCCTTGCAAACTATTTAATACCAAAAGAAGCGTTTGCATGGTTAGCTGAATACCCGGAAGCTTTTTCATCACTAATGTATGCGATGGCTGATCATAAAGACAAATCAGGTTTACTATCTGAAATAGTACAAAAAGCAGACCAAAACAGTGTAACGCTTGCTTTAGGTGGTGATGTATCAAAATTAACTCAAAAACCTATAACTTCATTTGCGAAGCAACTGGTTATGGCTTTACGTCATTTACTGCAACATAAATTTAAAATTAACACCCCTAAAGGTCCTTCAGATGGTTGGCTTACAGAGGATGCTCTATGGTTAATGAGCAAACCTACTGCAGACCAAATACGAGCTTATTTACTGGAGCAAGGTATCACCGCCCCTTCTGACAATCCTAAATTATTTAGTGAAATGCAATCATTAGGTATTATTGAAAGTACAAATGACGGTACGGCAATTTGGCATTGTCGAATTAAAGCTGATTCAGGCTGGTGCCCACCTAAAGCATTTTCTTTACTCAGAATTAAACCGGAAGTAGCTTGGGAAAATCTTAATGACAGACCGGGTACATTTTTAGGTCGAGTCAATATTGAAAATGAAGAACAATTAAGTTCAAGTGAAGATATTAAAGAAGAAAACTCAATAATTACAGAATCTGAAGTACAACTTCCCGTAATAACTGATACAGTGAATAAACCTGCTTTATCTGAAAATATCCCCTCTCAAAATACTCAAAATTTTGAAACTAAGACGGATATGACTGATTTGGTAATGAATTTATTTTCACCTGTAGAAGAACCTCAAGACTCTACTGATAAAAAACCATCTCAAGAAAGCGAAATAAATAAAATCGCCTCAACCCCATCTATAACAGTGGGTGATGATACAAAGGAAACTGAGGCTGTCTCAGGAGAGATTTTTGTTGAATGGCTAAAATCCGGAATTATCGGTAATACCCTAACTATTAATAATTCAAATGCTAAATTACATATAGTCAAAGGCAAACTTTTCCTTGTAACACCTGGAATCTTTCAGCTATTTTTCAATAGTAAGGGCATTACCAACTTTACTAAAAAAGATATCGAAAATTTGCAATATAGTTTCCAAGATCTTAAATTACACAAGAAATACCGTCAATCAAACAATGATAGTATTAATTTTTGGCGCTGTAAGGTTATTGGCCCAAGAAAAACCTCTCAATTGATTGGGTATTTGATTGATAAAACTGACTATTTTTTCGGTAATAGAATTCCAATTGATAATTTGCATTTATCACTTATTGAGGAAAATGAAAGTGAATAGAACCACATTTGATATGTTACTTAGTAATTTTTTTTTATACCGTCATTTACGTATAGATACTATTAAAAGCTATGAAAAAGCAATTAGACAATTACAGAAAAATTGTAGTATTCAATATCCTGATGAAATATCAGACTCATTAATACTCCAATGGAGAAAGAGAGTTGTTGGACAATCTATCATTGAAGTGACGTGGAACAGCTATATTCGTCAGCTAAAGACTATTTTCAAATTTGGAATTGAAAAACAACTCCTCCCATTTACAAAGAACCCTTTCGATGGTTTGTTCATTAGAGAAGGAAAGAAGAAAAGGAAAGTATATACTTCTTCAGATTTAAAAAAACTTAGCTTTGGAATCACTGAATCAAAGCATCTTCCTCCTATTCTTCGCCCATTATGGTTTACTAAAACCATAATTATGACTTTCCGCTATACGGCAATTCGACGCTCTCAGTTAAATAAATTAAGAATTAAAGATGTAGATTTGCTGAATCAAGTTATTCATATTCCATCTGAGATAAATAAAAATCACGAGTATCATATACTTCCAATATCAACGACACTTTATCCTTATCTAAAGAAATTATTAACTGAACTAAGTAAACTGAATCAGCCTGTAGAATCTCAACTATTTAACATTAATTTATTTTCAAATGCTGTTAAACGAAAGGGAGAGAAAATGACCAATAACCAGGTGAGCTATATCTTCAAAGTTATTTCAAAATATACGGGAATTATCAGCTCCCCTCACAGATTTAGGCATACAGCAGCAACAAATCTAATGAAAAAACCTGAAAACCTATATATAGCCAAACAATTACTAGGACATAAAGATGTCAAAGTTACATTGAGTTATATTGAAGATAATATTGATTCAATAAGAGAATATACAGAATTGCTTTAGATAGGTATGCAAGGAGCATCTAAGGGTGTTCCTTGCAAAAATATTTTTAAAATTAGTACATTCAGGCTTTACAAACTAGTATTTTTGTGTAAGATCTAACCTATCCACAGAGCGTTAGTGGGTAGATCATGGTGTATTGGCTAGGTACACGGAATTGGTCTAAACAAATAGTTTTCAAACTTAAATGATGTACACAAGGGATTTAAAATCCCTCGCCTTTCGAGGCGTGCCAGTTCAAGTCTGGCTTCGGGCACCATTTAAACACCAATCCAAAGATTTTAAAATTTACTTTAAAATCATCTAATTGGGTCGTTAGCTCAGTCGGTAGAGCAGCGGACTTTTAATCCGTTGGTCGAAGGTTCGAATCCTTCACGACCCACCACTTATTAAAATAAAGCAAGCAGCGAAACGTCTTTTTTTATCGCCTAAATTTAATACTACTTTTTCAAATCACTGTCTTATTGATAAATAGCTATTCTTTCTATTAATATAAAACTAATTAGTTAGTACATCCTTATTTTTTATCTTAATACCCTATTTTCTAAAAATAAAATAGCACCTGAAAATCAGATGCTATCCAAAACACAATAAAAATTTACCGCACTTTATGACTTCAATAAGTAAGCCCGTAGTTGTGCAAAATCATTATCCATTTCATCAGAAAGCAATGGTAGCTGATTATGTTTATCCAGTGCTTCAGGTAATGAAAGCTGAATACCAAGAATACGTTCTACGGATTCTTTAAATTTCGCTGGATGTGCTGTACATAGGAAGATTCCTGTTTCACCCGCTTTAAGTTGATCTTTCAGCACTTGGTAAGCTATCGCACCGTGAGGTTCACATAAATAACCTTTCGCCTGCATCGCTTTTAAGGTATCTTCTGTTTCACTATCACTTAGCATACCCGAACCTAAATCAGTTAAATTCCAATCATTTCGTTTACACAATTCTTCCACTCTCGGCCAATTATTTGGGCGACTGACATCCATTGCATTAGAAAGAGTTGCAACTGTCGTTTTAGGCTCCCAATTACCCGATTTTAAATAACGTGGCACTGTATCATTTGCATTTGTTGAGGCAATAAAGCGTTTTATCGGCAAGCCTAAGGTTTTTGCAATTAACCCTGCAGTTAAGTTACCAAAATTACCACTTGGCACAGAAACCACAACATTATCACGTTTTTCTTTTGGCAATTGTGCGACAGCCTCAAAGTAATAACAAACTTGAGCTAATAAACGGCTAATATTAATAGAATTTGCAGAGTTAAGTCCGATAGCTTGGCGTAATTCAACATCATCAAAGGCTTGCTTAATTAAAGCCTGACACGCATCGAAATCAGCGTTAATAGCAACAGTACGAATATTCCCACCTAAAGTACAGAATAGCTTTTCTTGTAATGGGCTGATTTTGCCTTTTGGATAAAGGATAACTACATTAATATTTTCTAATCCATAAAACGCATGTGCTACAGCGGCTCCAGTATCGCCAGAGGTTGCCGTTAAAATAGTGATTTTGCCATCGCCACGTACTGCAGCAAGTGCTTGTGCCATAAAACGACCACCAAAGTCTTTAAATGCTAATGTGGGACCATGAAATAATTCAAGCGCATAAATATTATCTTCAACTTTTTCTAACGGTGCAGTGAAAGTGAATGCATTTTTCACCATCTCATCTAAAGTTGCTTTCGGCAATTCTTCACCGATTAATGCACCAAGAATTTTTTGGCTACGCTCAACAAGAGGTAATTCAAGTAATTCATCAATGTTATTAAGTTGCGGAATAACTTCTGGAAAGAATAAACCTTGATCCCGCCCAAGACCTTGACGAACAGCCTGAGAAAAAGTGACTTGTTCTTCTGGGTGTTTGATATTGTATAAATTCATATTTAATCCGTTTTTAATCTGATTTCATCTATTTAAATTAACTTATTTAATTTCTCTTGTGCCTTCGTTATCGACCTTACATACATGCACAAAACCTTCATTATTTTGTAAATAATGATTCTCTAAATAAGTTGAAAGTTTAATTGCAGTTTGTAAATCAGGGGCAATAGAGAAAATTGTTGGTCCAGAACCTGAAATACCTGTGGCAAGTGCGCCTAAGTCTCGCGTAGCTTGTTTTACTTCAGCAAAATTAGGTAACAGAGATTCACGATAAGGCTCGGCAATGACATCTTTCATCATAATCGCCGCAAGGTTTTCCTGATGGGTATGGCAAGCATGCACAAAGCCACCTAAATGACGACCATGGGCAATCACGTCTTGTCGAGTATAGCTTTTCGGTAAAATTGCACGAGCTTCGGCAGTAGAAACTTCAATTCCTGGATACGCCAACACCCAATACCAATTATCAAAAAATGGCAGTTTTTGACAAATATTGCCAAGCGATTGCACCATAAATTGCACACCGCCAAGATAGCAAGGTGCGACGTTATCATAATGGATTGAACCAGAAATACGACCTTCCAATTCTCCCATCATTTCAAGCAATTCCATTTTCGAAAAAGGTTCATTATGAAACTGATTTAATGCCACTAATGCAGCAACAATAGAACAAGCACTAGAGCCTAAACCAGAGCCAATAGGCATATTTTTTTCCAGCGTTAAACGCAAAGGTTTTACATTTGCTCCGCATAATTTTAATTGCTCAGTAAATAGCACATAAGCTTGGTAAACAATATTTTTTTGCGGTTCTTTCGGTAATTTACGAACAAAATAGCCCGCACTTTCTAACTCAAAACCACTTGAAATAGATTCTATTTGAACCACATCGCCTAACAAAGAACCATCAATTGGAGAGATCGCAGCACCTAAAGTATCGAATCCTACACTAATATTTGCGCTAGATGCTGGAGCATAAATTCTTAACATCTGAAATCCTTATTAATGTTGTAATGTTCTTAAAATATCTGCAAAGATACCTGCCGCAGTAACTGCATTGCCTGCGCCATAACCACGTAATAAAAGTGGGATAGGTTGGTAATAACGAGTGTAAAATGCTAAGGCATTTTCGCCATCTTTTACTTTATAAAGTGGGTTATTCTGATCCACTGCAACAATAGATACTTTGCATTTACCTTCGCGAATTTTTCCAACATAACGCAATACTTTGCCTTCAGCTTTAGCGGTGGAAACACGAGCTTTAAACTCTTCATCAAGCTGTGGCAACATTGCCATAAATTCATCTGCAGATTTTCCTTCAGAAAAGCCTTTCGGCAATACACCTTCAACCTCAACATCGGAAAGTTCAAGTTCAATTCCTGATTCACGAGCCAGAATTAATAATTTACGCGCTACATCTTGTCCAGAAAGATCATCTCGGGGATCTGGCTCAGTAAAGCCTTTTTCTCGCGCAAGTGCGGTAACTTCTGAAAGAGAAAGTCCTTCTTCTAATTTACCAAAAATAAAGGAAAGCGAGCCAGATAAAATACCTTCAAAATATTCAAGTTCATCGCCTGCGGCAAGTAAGTTTTGAAGATTTTCAATAACTGGTAAACCTGCGCCCACATTGGTTTCATACAAAAACTTATGGTGGCTTGCTTGAGCATTTTGACGTAATTCATTGTAATATGCTAATTCTCGTGTATTCGCTTTTTTATTTGGTGTAACCACATGGAAACCTTCTTTTAACGCACGAGCATAAAGCCCTGCGACAGATTCTGCCGAAGTACAATCTACAAATACAGGGTTTACCACGTGATGTAATTTAATGAAAGAAAGCAATACATCAAAATCTGATGGCTGAGTCGCATTTTCTAAATCGGTTTTCCAATCCTCTAAATTTAATCCATTTTCATCAAGCAACATACGATTAGAATTTGCTATAGCGCAGACACGAATTTCAACATTCTTCTTTGCTAAATACTCCTTTTGGCTCTTTACCTGCTCTATTAATTCTCCGCCTACTCCACCAACGCCCACTAAAAACATATCCACGACTTTTTTATTATTGAAAAGTGCCTGATGGGTAGCTTTCACTGCTTCAATTGCTTTATTTTGCGGCACAACTGCAGAAATTGAACGTTCACTAGAACCCTGTGCAATCGCTACAATGCTAATATTTGCCTGTGCTAATGCCGAGAAGAAACGAGCAGCAATGCCTTTCGCTTGCTTCATTCCATCGCCCACAACAGAAATAATGGATAAATCTTTAATCACTTCAATTGGTTCTAATTGATGCACGCTTAATTCATTAGCAAACTCCGTTTCTAATACAGTTTTCGCTACTTCTGCAGATTTCACAGGCACACAGAAACTAATACTATATTCAGACGAAGACTGAGTAATTAAAATAACTGAAATACCTGCGCCTGACATAGCTGAAAAGACACGAGATGCCATCCCTACCATGCCTTGCATTCCCGGACCTGACACATTAAACATCGCCAAATTGTCTAAGTTAGTAATACCTTTAACTTGTAAACCTTCTGATTTCACATTGCCATCAATAATAGAACCTGGTGCAGAAGGATTTCCTGTATTTTTAATGACACAAGGAATATTTTGTGGCAACAATGGGCCAATCGTACGAGGATGAATGACTTTCGCACCGAAATAAGAAAGTTCCATTGCTTCACGATAAGAAAGCGTTGGTAATAAACGTGCATCAGGCACTAAACGCGGATCGCAAGTATAAACGCCATCCACATCAGTCCAAATTTCACATACGCTTGCGCCTAAACAAGCGGCTAAACAGGCTGCAGAATAATCTGAGCCATTACGACCGAGCAGCACCAACTCACCTTTTTCATTACCCGCAGTAAAGCCTGCCATCAGCACCACTTTATCTTTTGCGATACTTGCTGCATCAACACGTTTTGTTGATTCTTCAATTTCAACAGAAGATTCAAGGTAACCGCCTTTTGCCAATAATTGTTTGACAGGATCCACAATATGTACGCTATAGCCACGCGCTTCAAACCAAGCTTTCATCATTGCGATAGAAAGTTTTTCACCACGGCAATCAATGGTCGCTTTAACTGCATCTTCTACTTTTCCTGCCTGACGAATTTCTTCTAATAATTCTTTGATTTGAGCAAATTCAGCATCAATAAGCGCCTTGGTGCCATTTAAGTCGAATTGATTATTTTCGGTATGCAAGCCATTGATGATATTATAGAAAATTTCGATTGCTTCGTTGAAATGTGTATCGGTTGGTTGATTTAATGCAGCTTTTTCAGAAAGGGCGACGAGATGATTAGTTATTTTGGCTGGTGCTGATAAAACACCAGCAGCCTGCTCTTCTAAATGAGCTTGCTCGATCAATTTCGCCGCTTGGGAAAAACGTTCCGGATTTGCAAGCGAAGTGCCGCCAAATTTAAGTACGCGCATAATTGGTTCTCCTAGAGATATTGTGTTTTTAAATTTATAAAAAAACCCGCTATTCAGTTGAATTGCGGGTTTTCAGTATCCTGTTTTTTGCTGCACTAACCCGCACCATTAATTGTAATAATGGTCATCATAATAGTGGTAATTGTGCTAATGATTACGGATAAAGTGCGGTTATTTTTCATTATGTTTTATCTTGAAAAATGAATGCGTAAAGAAATACCGAAATTTCCCGAGCTTGTCAAACAGAAAGTAACAAATTTTTCAGAAATTTTCTCAACCAATAAATTTCGTGTAAACTAACTGCACTTTTATAAAGGAGAACCTATGAATATCCAGCATAATCTCAACCTAATTCAGCAAAAAATTGAAATGGCTTGCGAAGAAGCTAAACGCAATCAAAATACCGTAAAATTACTTGCCGTATCTAAGACCAAACCTATTTCCGCGATTCTTTCGGCTTATCAAGCTGGGCAAATAGCCTTTGGGGAAAATTATGTGCAAGAAGGTGTAGAAAAGATCCAATATTTTGAATCTCAAGGTATTAACCTTGAATGGCATTTTATTGGTCCATTACAATCGAATAAAACCCGTCTTGTTGCAGAACATTTTGATTGGATGCAAACACTTGATCGAGCAAAAATTGCAGATCGTTTAAATGAACAACGACCGACCAACAAGGCTCGATTGAATGTATTAATTCAGATTAATATCAGCGATGAAGAAAGTAAATCAGGCCTCCAACCTGAAGAAATGCTAACACTGGCAAAACACATCGAAAATTTACCGCACTTATGCCTACGTGGCTTAATGGCAATACCCGCGCCGACCGATAAAATCGCTGAACAAGAAGCCGTGTTCAGAAAAATGTCAGACCTATTTGAACAACTGAAACAAGCCTTACCAAATCAACAAATAGATACGCTTTCTATGGGAATGACCGATGATATGCCGAGCGCAATAAAATGCGGTTCTACAATGGTACGCATTGGTACTGCGATTTTTGGTGCAAGAAATTATTCAACATCACAAAATAAATAATCATGGAATAAGGCTCGAATTTAAAACAAGCCTTATTTATTAATGAAATTTAAATGCCAGTACTCTCGCCACATTTTGAGCGGAAGAAATTAAATTTTGTTCGCCTTGTTTGAGAATATCCGATAAATCGCCAAGTTGGTGAATAATAGGAAACACCGCATCAATACCGTGATCAAACACCACATCATAATCTTCACGCAAACACCCTGCGATGGCGATCACTGGCTTATTGAACTGTTTTGCCGTACGTGCCACACCAATTGGCGTTTTACCCATAATACTTTGTGCATCTATTCGCCCTTCACCCGTAATCACCACATCAGCATCTTTTACATAGTCGATTAAACGTAACCGGTCTAACACAATTTGTATACCTGCTTTCAGTTGTACGCTTGGTAATAATAGCAATCCACCACCCATACCACCAGCAGCACCTGCGCCAGCCTGATCACGAATTTGTTTACCGCAATCACGTTCGGCAATTTCAGCAAAATGCGAAAGTGCAGCATCAAGTTGTTTCACCATTTCAGACGTTGCACCTTTTTGTGGTCCAAAAATGGTAGATGCGCCACATTCACCACAGAGCGGATTATTCACATCGCACGCTACTTCAATGTGAACTTGTTGCAAACGTGGATCTAATTGTTGAACGTCAATCTTCACAATATTTGCTAGCTCTGCTCCACCAAAACCGATAGGCTTATCTTGCGAATCTAAACATTGCATCCCTAGTGCTTGCAACATTCCTACACCACCATCGTTGGTTGCGCTACCGCCAATGCCAAGAATGAAACTCTCTACGCCTAAATCTAATGCCAGTTTAATCAACTCCCCTGTGCCGTAACTGGTGGTAAGCAAGGGATTGCGTTTTTCAGGCGGAACAAGATGTAAACCAGAAGCTGCTGCCATTTCGATAATCGCGGTTTTTCCATCTCCCGATAAACCGAAGAAACTTTTCACTTTGTCACCCAAAGGCGCGGTGACTTCACATTCAATGAGCTTGCCTTGCGTGGCATCCACAAGGGATTGAACTGTACCTTCGCCCCCATCTGCCATTGGCAATTTTACATAGTCCGCATCGGGGAATACACGTTTGAAGCCTGTTTCAATGGCGGTAGCTACTTCAAGTGCGGTCAAACTTTCTTTAAAAGAATCAGGTGCAATCACAAATTTCATAACAACTCCTAGAATTTAAATACGCCAAAAATTAAGGTAGAAACGATGGTCATCATCAAACCGACCGCACTTTCATAAGGAATAAGTTTTAAACGTTCTTTGATATCCATATTCACACTACCGCCTGTAGCATGGAAGAAAGAACCATGTGGCATATGATCAAATACGGTCGCCCCTGCATGAATCATTGCTGCACCAGCAAGACTGCTAACTCCAAGTTCTAACAAGGTACTACTGAACACATTGGATGCCACCGCAGTACCTGCCGTGGTAGAAGCTGTCGCTAAAGACATCAACACCCCTGAAATTGGTGCAAGAATGTATGATGGCAAACCTGAATGTTCCAAACCTTGAATCAATACTTCTTTTAAACCAGAATTAGCAATGATGCCAGCAAGCGCGCCTGTACCAAGTAACATAATTGCCACGGGTGTCATTTTACTCAATCCATTGATAGCATAACTATTTATATTGCGAAGTTTGCCCATACAAAGCGCACCAATCAAGCCACCTAACGGCAATGCAATTAATGGATCAACTTTAATATCAAACAATGGACGAAGTGCCAATAGCAAAATTGCCACTAAAGGTGCGACAAGTGCGGTCAGAAATGAAGGTAAATTTTGCGTTTCAAGCACGATTACCTCTTTGTCAGTCACTTTAGAACCTTTGTTGATTAAGCGTTTTGCTAAGAAGTAGGTGAGAATCAAACCAAATAGTGCGGGAATTATACCAGCCATCATCACGGAAGTGAGTGGCAAATGAAAAGTATCTGCTGCCGCAATGGCATTTGGGTTTGGCGACATAATATTACCAGCTTTACCACCGCCAATCATGGCGAGCAAAATTGCAGCTTTCGATAAATCGCTGCGACGCGATAACGCTAAAGCAATTGGTGAAACAGTAATCACTGCCACATCCACGAACACACCCACCGCAGTTAAAATCATCGTCGCTAGTGCCAAGGCGAGTAAAGCTCGAGTTTCACCCAATTTATTAGTAATGGTTTCCGCGATGGAATTTGCTGCACCCGATTCAATCAGCACGCCTGCCAACACACCAGCAGCTAAGATACGCATAACCGCAGTAGTAATACCCTGTGCGCCACCGATCATTAGGCTCACTGTTTGCGATAAATCCGCACCACCAATTAAGCCTCCAACCAAAGCTCCCACCAACATACCATAAGCTGGTGAGACTTTTTTCAAAATGAGGAAGATAGCAACGATTAACGCCACCAACGCACCTATTGCTGAGACTGTTGTCATTTTTTCTCTCCTATAAAAATTAAAACCAAGGAGATTATTTCTGTTTTATAGGGGAAATGCTTTATTAGAGCAAACAAAAAGTGCGGTTAAAAATCATCAAACTTTGTAAAGTTATACAACCTCAATGTTCTAACAACGTTCCGAGATAGAGCGTTAATTTATCATCTATCTTATTGAAAAATAAGCCAGTTATTTGCTCTATTTTGTTCAATCGATAACGCAAAGTATTCGGGTGAACAAATAATTTTTCCGCAGTGAGATAAAGATCACAATTTGATAAAAAATATTGTTGAAGGGTTTTATAAAGTGTCGCATTTTCTTCTGAGAAAAGGGGAGAAAGGGGTTTTATCAATTCGTTCCCTTGCCAAGAATGGGATAATCCAGCAAGTAACACAGGCAATCGATTCTCATCAAACACATAAATACCTTTGCGTGGATGATGTTTTAATCCATAAGAAAGCGTGCTTTGCGCACTTTGAAAAGACAAGGGAAGCTGCTCAAAAAGCGGTAGATTTAGACAAGCGCCTACAGCAATTTTATAATCTTGTTTTGAATAATCTGCAGGTAAAAGCGTTTTCATTTGAGCAGAAAGTACGGTGGAGTTTTGCCAAGTCTTTAAGACCACAACCTGATCAAGGGACAAAATTGCCACATCCTGTGCAAATTCAGACTGTTCCAAATAATTGATCAGATGCTGTAAATTATCCAGGGCTGGATTAAGTAACTTAATCAATACAACCACACGAGATTTATTTAAATCAAAAGAAAAAAATTTCGCCTGCTGTTCCATCTCTTTCCAATTCAAATTGCAATGTAATAATTGTAAAATAAATTCTTCTTTGTAACGACGATGCCAGCTTTCTTGTTCGAGTAAAGCCTGTTGTTCCACAATAAGTTCTGCCGTCATTTTCACTAGTTCGGCATATTGTTTCACCTGAGTTGGCTCACCAGAAATCCCCACCACTCCAATATTTTTGCCTAAATAATGAATCGGTAAATTAATCCCTGGTTGTGCTTCAAAATTCCATTTTTGTGCCAACGCTTGATCAATCTCTACCACACGATTTTCCCGCAACGCCAACACCGCTCCTGTGTGCCGTTGATTCAAACGCGTTGAATTTCCCGACGCAATGATCACACCGTCGTGATCCATTACATTTACAGAGTGATGAATGATCTTCATTGCACGTTTAACAATTTTTTTGGCAGTGTATTTGTCAAGTTGCATATTTGTAATAAAGAAGATAAATGAAGATAAAATATTGAGAAAAAGAAAGTTAGTCAAATATTGTTTTATCTGCAAGAAAAGACGGGAGACTATTCTCCCGCACTGCGTTTTTATCGCTATAATGTTTTATTCTGAACTTGAACATATCCCATAATTAATGCCAAAATTCCTAGTGGAAAAATAAGATCTATTACAGAACCATCATTTCCCCAAATCAAATTAGCAATAATGACGAGACTACCACTTATCGCCCAAGCAATTGTTGTAGGTATTGACCATACAATCATTTGTTTTTTTACATCATTAATCCCCATCATTCGATTCCAGAATAAATAAATTAATATAAATGATCTGCACCCCAAAACTAAACAAATAAGCTTACTCATTAAGGTGCAAATCAAAGTGCGGTTCATTTTTATATTATTTTTGACTACATACAGCAATAAAATGTAATTTATGTTCAGGATCATTAAAGGTTTTGAACATTCTTTTAAATTGCTCACGATTTTCCGCTTTCATCGCATTACGGATGATTTTTAACGTACCGAAAATTCCTTCATCATAAATCATTCCTTTTGGAGAAAGTAATGTCATCTCGCCAGAGAAAGTATCTACATATCTAAAGCCACTTTCTTGGAATATGCCTTTCCATCCATCTTTCGTTAATGGCGTGACAGTCACGTTAATCGCTTTTCGCATATTTTCTAGAATAGTTTGATGATCATTCCCCACCAGCATAACATCGTGAGTAAGCAATAAACCATTTGGTTTTAACACTCGAAAATATTCTGCAATGGCTTTTTTCTTCGCTTCCACGGGTAACATCGTGAGCATCGCTTCATTGATGACAATATCAAAACTTTCATCCTCGAAAGGCAACTTCATCGCATTCGCACGCTGCACATGAATTTTTTCTTGCAAGCCATTTGCTTCGATATTTGCTTGTGCTTTTGCTAACGCATGTTCGTCTAAATCAACACCTTCAATATGGCAACCAAATTGCTTCGCCAATCCAATTGCAGTCGTCCCCATATTACAGGCAACCTCTAACACTTTTTTATCTTGGCTAAAATCGCCATTGGCTATTAACCAATCTGTCGCTTTTTTACCACCTGGACGCAAACGAGTTTTACCTAAACGTGCAAGAAAATTATGCCCTACTTCATCTTTTGCCATATCTATCTCCTAGTAATTAACTTGGTTTTTATATTATAGATAAAAATGATAACTATTAAAATGGCAGATCAAACAAATAAGGCGGAATAATTGTTCCGCCTTTTTCTCTTATTTCTTCAATGCTTTTTTCAATTCAAGTAATTCTCGACGTAACTGTTTCAATTCGCTTTCCATTTCAGCTTGTTTATGCAGTTTTTTTCGGTTTCTACTTGTTGAGAACGCATCATCACTACTTCTTGTCTCAATTGCAAAACTTCCGCAGAATTGACCACACTTTGTGTTGAAACCGCAGGTTTGGATTTGTTACCAAATTTCCAAGAAACACCTACACCAAAAGTTTTTTCCGAACCAGAAAAACTCCCCGCTACATTAAGCAACACATTTTCAGCTGGCTTAAACACTACACCCATTGCCATCGCCTGCGCATTTTTATAGCTTCCTACACCTAAAGATAACGCAAATTTATCATCTTCGCCTAATTGTGCAGGTTTTAATGAAGCCAACGCCGCAGCACTTGCACCAACTCGGTTAATACGTAAATCTGTTCGATTTAAACGCGTATTTACGTGAGTGAATTGATTATCAATTTGTCCAAGTTTAGTTTCTGTACCATCTAAACGATTATTAACTTGTGTAAAGTTATTATTAACTTGAGTAAATTGGTTATCAATTTGACCCAGTTTATTGTCTGTATTATCTAAACGGTTATTGACTTGAGTGAATTTATTATCAACTTGAGCAAATTGATTATTCACTTGACCAATTTTAGTTTCTACCGCATTTAACTGACGAACATTTACTGCATCATTCTTCTGTGCCATCGGCGACATTAACGATTTGGCGGCGGAAATTAGTTGATGAATCACCAACAGAAACACTGTTTTCTCGATCTGCAAAGGACATATAACCTACAGCAACAGAATGTTTGGCAACAGACTTAGCATAAGCTCCTAAAGCTGTTGATTCTTTAGCATATGCTAAAGAACGATTCCCCACCGCAGTACTGTCTTCGTCTACTGCTGTACTGGAACTCCCCAAAGCCGTTGAATATCTGCCTATTGCGGTACTATATGTGCCGTAAGCAGAAGCCGTTAGTGCATGTGAAGATGAATGCATCCCAAAAGCTGTTGCAGCATAGGTTTTTCCATAAATTTTTCTAATTCTTCTGGTGTTTTTGAAAGAGTTCTTGTTGGGCTAGTAATTGAATTGGATAGAATGGCAGTACTGCCAGATTGTCTAACATAAGATTTCTTTAAGGCTTCAAGATCTATTTTTTACTATTTCCATATTCATTATTATACGCCTCAACTGTTTCAACTTTACTAAGCAGACCAACAGCAATAGAACCGTATCCGCCTAGGGCTTTGCTCTCATGTCCTAAAGCAATACTATATTCTTCATTCGCTTCAGACCATCGACCCAACGCCATACTTCGTTTTCCTAACGCTTTTGCATGCGTGCCAATAGCAATGCCTTCCCCATTAACTCCCGTTTCTGAATATGCTCCTATCGCAGTAGAATCCTTACCTAAAGATTTCGCCCCTTCTCCAATGGCAAGACTCAAATATTCGCCAGCCTTAGCACTCGCACCTATGGCAAGTGAATTTGAACCGGAAGCATTGGCTTCATTTCCTACGGCTATAGCAAGTTGTTTAATGGCTTTGGATTCACTTCCAACAGCAACAGTATCCGGTCCCGAGGCATCAGCGTTCAATCCAAATGCAACAGAACGAACGATTGCTTTTGCTCCAGAACCACAAGCGATACTATCTCCATCTTTTTTACATATTGACTGATCAATCGCAAAAAACTGAACAGGATAAAAAGAAGTAGAAAGAAGCAGGCTGATTAAAGAAAGTCGGGTTAGATTATTTTGCTTGCTTGCTTGCTTGCTTGCTTGCTTGCTTGCTTGCTTGCTTGCTTGCTTGCTTGCTTGCTTGCTTGCTTGCTTGCTTGCTTAATGATTTTCATAATATTTTTCCTTTTGTCAAATAAATGATTATCGAAAGGCTTCCAAAAATTACAAAATATTAATAAAAAATCTGTGACGTATATCACAGATTTTTAAATCAATTAGCTATTTAGGCTTTTACTATTTACTCTCTTTCCACTTTCCATTTACTACTGTGCCGATCACTTTATAATCTGGCGTAAACACTGCTAAGTTTGCTATCTTACCTTTTTCTACCGAACCTAAACGATCATCTATACCAATTGCACGAGCTGGGTAAAGGTTACTCATTCTAATGGCTTCCGCAAGAGGAATTTCAACATATTCTACCGCATTTTTAATGGATTCCATCATTGTGATTGATGCCCCTGCAATCGTGCCATTCGCATCATAGCAACGCCCATCTTTGATATAAATTGTTTTTCCTACAAAGGTAAAACTTTCTAGTTCTGGCGGTGCACCTGCGGCTGCAATGGAGTCAGTCACAATACAAAGTTTGTCGCCTTTGATTTTTTTATCAATGCGAACATTGCCGTAATTCACGTGAATACCATCAACAATAATGCCTGTGTAAATATCGCTGTCTAGCACAGCTCCCACGACACCCATTGCACGCCCAGAACTAATTGGCGACATTGCATTATGCAAGTGAGTCGCAAAAGTTACACCTTTATGGAATGCGGCTTTAGCCACCTCATAGCTTGCGTTGGAATGCCCTACAGAGACAATAATGCCCGCTTCCACAAAATCGGGCGTATAGTTAATAGTTGGATTTTCTGCGGCAATGGTAATTTTTGTAATGACATCCGAATTTTCACAGAGAAAATCTTTCATTTCTGGCGTAATTTCACGAATATATTCGGGACGGTGCACGCCTTTTTTCTCAATGCTGAGATAAGGCCCTTCAATATGTAAACCAAGTGCTTGGTTTTTATGCTTGTTTAAATATTCACGCATAATTTTCACCGCACTTTTTATATTTTCATCAGGCGCAGTAATAAAAGTGGGAAGGAAACTTGTACAACCTGATTTTAAGTTAGTTTCCTGCATAATTTCCAAGGTTTCAACGCTAGTTTGGTCGTTAAACATCACGCCACCACAGCCATTTAATTGCAGATCAATAAAACCAGCAGTTAAATTATTACCTTGTAAATCAATGGTTTTGATGTCCTTTTCTAATTCAGTTTGCGGGATCACTGCTTCAATAGTCTCGCCATCAATTACTACCGCATAATCTCGTAGAATTTCATATTTAGTGTAGATCACACTGTTGGTTAATGCGTATTTCATTCTATACCTTCCAAATTTTTTAAGAAAAACGACTGATTGTAAAAATGATAGGTTATTTATCGCTGTAATAAGTCCCAGCAACCGCACCTTCTAATTCAGTAAAATATTTCACGGTTTTCACTTTTAACTCTTGTTGAGCAGCTTCATCACAAACGAGCAAGAAATGACGGTGCATTTGTAATGCACTGACTGTCCATAAATGGTTAATACTGCCTTCAACGGCAGCTTGCACTGCCAGTGCTTTTTGATGTCCTGTTGCTAAAATCATCACTTCTTCTGCATCTAATAATGTGCCAACACCAATGGTTAAAGCATATTTCGGCACTTGAGTAACATCGTTATTAAAGAAGCGTGAATTTGCAATTAATGTATCTTGTGTGAGTGTTTTAATGCGGGTGCGAGAACTTAATGAAGAGGCAGGTTCATTGAATGCAATATGTCCATCCACACCAACCCCCCCCATAAACAGATGAATTTTGCCGTAGGATTTAATTTTTTCTTCATAACGACGGCATTCTGCATTATGGTCATCGGTATTGCCGTTAAGAATATTGATATTTTCAGGTAAAATATCAATATGATTGAAAAAATTGTTATACATAAAACTGTGGTAACTTTCAGGGTGTTCCTCTGGTAAACCCACATATTCATCCATATTGAAAGTCACTACATGTTTGAAACTCACTTTGCCTGCTTGATAAAGTCGAATCAGTTCTTGATAAGTTTTTAGTGGTGTACCACCAGTAGGTAACCCCAATACAAAAGGACGCTCGGCGGTAGGTTTAAAATCATTGATACGATTGATGATATGTTGTGCAGCCCAACAACTGACTTGTTGTTCTGTTTGTAGCGGAATAAAACGCATATTAGCCTTCCTTTATTATTGACCGTAATGATCCTATTCATATCGTAGGCTGGACTGCCCCCCCTACACCAAAGGATCATTATAAGTGCGGTAATTTTCTATCTTATTTTTAAAAAGAAATTCTTTTGCTCCAATAATTTACGACAAAGCAATAGAAGTTGCCCCCTTCCGCCCTTCGGGTACCTTCCCCCGTAAACAGGGGAAGGGAAATTCTTACTGACTTGTTATTCTGTTTGTAACGGAATAAAACAGGGGGAAGGTAAGTTTTTTCTAATTTAAATATTTATGACAAAAATTTCGCTTTCAATTCTTTTGCTTTTGCAACTTGTTCTTCTGTTGCTTTTGCTGTCATTGGCTCACGGCAATAACCTGCATCCACCCCTTCTAATTTAAGCAATTCTTTGATGGTTAAATATAAACCGTTCGCTAAAATGCCTTCGATTAAATCGTTGGTTACATGTTGAATTTCTAATGCTTCAGTTAATTTACCTGCTTTGGTTAATTCAAAAATTTGACGAGCACGAACGCCGTTTACGTTAAAGGTTGAACCAATTGCACCATCCACACCAAGTGCAGCTGCAGGTAACATCATTTCATCGAAACCAGCCCAAATTAAGTGGTTTGGATAAGCTTTTTTCAAACGTTCTAATAAGTAGAAATCACCTGCTGTGAATTTTACCCCTAATACTTTCGGGTTTTTGTAAAGCTCGCCAAATTGTTCAATGCCCATATTCACGCCAGTTAAGAACGGAATAGAGTACACGATCATATTATTGCCCGTTTCAGCAATAATGGTGTCGTAATAATGTTTAATTTCAGGGAAACTAAATTTGTAGTAGAACGGAGTAACTGCAGATAAGCAATCATAGCCTAATTCTGTTGCATATTTACCTAATTCAACTGCTTCTTTTAGGTTTACGCTGCCCACTTGAGCAATTAGTGCGATTTGATCTTTTGCTTCATCTTTTGCAATGCGGAAGATTTCTTTTTTCTCTTCCGTTGAAAGCATAAAGTTTTCGCCTGTTGAACCGCCCACATATAAGCCGTCCACTTTCATTTTGTCGATGTTGTGGCGGATGATTTGGCGTAAACCTTTTTCATTAATGGTGCCATCTTCATTAAATGACACTAATAATGCACTGAAAATACCTTTTAAATCACGCATAAGTTTTCTCCTATTTTATACGTTGTTCAAGAATTACATTGAGAGTTTTTTGTTTAGTTTGAGCGGCAATTTCTTCTTCGCCCTGCACTAACAAAGCATAAATTAAATCCAATACAAAAAGCTGTGCGATCTTGGTGCCAATAGAATCGCCTTGTAACTTGCCTTGTTTATTACCATTTACCAAAACATAATCAGCATATTCTGTCACGGGGGAACGCAAACTATGCGTCAATGCCACTGTTGTTGCACCATTTTGTTTTGCAATTTTGATGGTATGTGCCGTTTCAGCAGAATAACCAGAATGGCTTAAACCAATTGCCACATCAGAAGACGTAAGTAATGCTGCCTGCATATACATAAAATGATTATTACCTGAAGCATCCACTTGAAAACCAATACGCATCAGCTTATTTTTAGCATCTTCCGCCGTTACGCCAGATGAACCCACACCAAATAAAAAAATACGACGTGCTTTTTTAAGTACTTTAACGACTTCTTCAAGCTGTTTTAAATCAAGTAAATTAATCGTTTCTTCCATTACATTAGCAACTGCGGCTTGCAATTTTTGTGCAATAGTGAGCGAATCATCACTTGGCATAATTTCTGTTTCAAGTACGCTTTCATCTTGATTATCTTTCGTCGCAAGTTCAATAGAAAGCTCTAGTTTGAAATCGCTGAAACCTTTAAAGCCAATGGTTCGACAAAAACGGACAAGCGTAGCTTCTCCAACTTCCAAATGTTTAGCGATTTCTGAAAGGGGGCATTGAGAGACCAAATCAGGCGAACGCAAAATCGTATCGGCAATTTTTTTCTCTGATTTAGTTAAGCTCTGGTAAAGCAAGCCAATTCTGTTTAACACATTTCCCGATTTAGCCATAAATTGTTCCTTCAGGCTTATCCAGTAAAACATCTTTTACCCAATAAGCTGCGCCAATTAAACCTGCATCTTGTCCAAATTTAGCGGATTCAATTTCACAACAATATATTGAAGGAAAATCTTGTAAATATTTTTCGACCAAAGGTAAATATCCCTCAGCTAATCCTACACTACCACCAATCGCGATTTTTTGAATATCTAAACTAATCACTAAATCTGCAATTAAATTAGCAATGGCTTTCGCAGAACGCTCGACAAGTGCGGTCGCTTTTTCATCATTTTTTCTAAAACGCTCAAACACTTCTTTTGGCTCACACGGATCTTCCCATTGGGAAGAAATCGCTTCAATTGCTCGCCCTGAAGCAACCGCTTCGACACAACCACGACGCCCACAACCACAGATCACACCATTTGGATCCGCTAATGTATGACCAATATGCCCAGCAATACCACGAGAACCTGTCTGCAAAATTTGGTTCAATACAACGCCACCGCCAACTCCTGTTGAAACGGTAATAAAAACGAAATTTGATACCTGTTCAGAATTTTGCAATTGATATTCCGCATAAGTCGCAGCTTGTGCATCATTTAATAAACCAATTGGTTTATCCGTATGTTTTGCAATACTCGCTTTAAGTGGAAATTCCGCCAAGCCGCCTAAGTTTTTCGGATTTAATGCACTTAAAATACCATTATTGATGATCCCCGTAGATGCCACCGCTACATAATCAAACTGCCCTTCATAATCAGCAAGCAATTTGCCTAACGCTTGGTGCATTCCCTCCACCACATTTTCACGTGGTGTATGAATTTGCTGACGTTGCTCAATTTCGCCATTTTTTACAATCGCCGCAGCAATTTTTGTCCCACCAATGTCTAGTGCTAAACAACGCATAACTTATCCTTATAGTATAAAGTCTTTTCTCACACGTCTTACGACTATCTTGCAGATTTCACTGAATTAGCAAACCAACTCACAATATGTTCAAGACGAGTTAAGGCTGAACCTACAGTCACGCAATCTGCGCCAATTTCAATTGCCACTTTTGCTAATTCAGGCGTGTTATAACGCCCCTCAGCCATCACAAAACAACCCGCTGCTTTTAAATCTTTTACTAATTGATAATCAGGTTCTTTTGGCACTGAGCCACCTGTATAACCCGACATCGTACTACCGACAATATCAAAACCAAGTGCTTTACAATACAGGCCTTCTTCTAAATTAGAACAATCTGCCATTGCCAAACAGCCCATTTCGTGGATTTTTTTCACCGCACTTTCAATATCCACAGGACGCGGACGGCTCGTGCCATCTACTGCAATAATATCCGCGCCTGCATTGGCTAGATCTTCAATATCTTGTAAAAACGGCGTAATACGCACGGGACTATCAGGCAAATCACGTTTTACAATTCCGATAATCGGAACATTCACAAAAGGACGGGTTGCTTTAAGGTTATCAACACCCTCAATACGTAAGCCAGAAGCTCCGCCCATAACCGAAGCCTGAGCCATAGCAGAAACGATTTCAGGTTTATCCATTGGGCCATCATCGACAGGTTGGCAAGAAGAAATAAGACCATATTGAATTTGGGAAAGCACTTCTTGATAAGATAATTTAGACATATAACACCCCTCATTTAAATCTGAATAAATCACTTTAAAATTAATTTAATCCACATAAAACAATCTTTTATAAATTGTAATATGCTTATATTTTCATCATTTAACATTATTATATGAAAAAGAAATGCCATTTTAAAGAATATTTTTGAAGTGTTTTTTCACAAATGTGATCAACTTCTCATTTTTGAAATAAAACTCGTAAAACTATTTTAAATTTGTTTTTTTACTCTTAGAATTGCTCTCGAATCCTATTTTGGGGGAGAAAACATACATTTTTTGCCTGAATTGATTCTCATATTACGGGGTTAATATATAACCCTTTCCAACATAAGTTCACACAGGAGCGAATATGATGAAATTGACAAAACTTTTCCTTGCCACAGCCATTTCTTTAGGCGTATCTTCTGCTGTTCTTGCCGCTGATTATGACTTGAAATTCGGTATGAATGCTGGAACTTCATCAAATGAATATAAAGCAGCAGAAATGTTTGCCAAAGAAGTCAAAGAAAAATCACAGGGTAAAATTGAAATTTCACTTTATCCAAGTTCACAATTGGGTGATGACCGTGCAATGTTAAAACAATTAAAAGACGGTTCTCTCGACTTCACCTTTGCAGAATCTGCTCGCTTCCAGTTGTTTTACCCTGAAGCAGCAGTATTTGCCTTACCTTATGTTATTAGCAACTACAATGTTGCACAAAAAGCCTTATTCGATACAGAATTTGGTAAAGATTTAATTAAAAAAATGGATAAAGATCTTGGCGTTACTTTACTTTCCCAAGCTTATAACGGTACTCGCCAAACGACTTCAAACCGTGCAATCAACAGTATTGCAGATATGAAAGGCTTAAAACTTCGTGTGCCAAATGCTGCAACAAACTTAGCCTATGCTAAATATGTTGGTGCATCGCCAACACCAATGGCATTTTCTGAAGTTTATCTTGCGTTACAAACGAATGCCGTCGATGGTCAAGAAAATCCGTTAGCAGCAGTGCAAGCACAAAAATTCTATGAAGTGCAAAAGTTCTTAGCAATGACTAACCACATTTTGAATGACCAACTTTATTTAGTAAGCAACGAGACTTATAAAGAACTCCCTGAAGATCTTCAAAAAGTCGTAAAAGATGCTGCCGAAAATGCAGCAAAATATCACACTAAATTATTCGTAGATGGAGAAAAAGATTTAGTCACATTCTTTGAAAAACAAGGTGTGAAAATTACACATCCTGATCTTGTCCCATTTAAAGCATCAATGAAACCATATTATGCTGAGTTTGTAAAACAAACGGGTCAAAAAGGTGAAGCAGCTTTAAAACAAATTGAAGCAATCAATCCATAATCCCTCTTTAGTGTGCCGTAATGGCACACTACATTCCCTTATTCTTCATTAAACGGAGTGAAGTATGAAATATATTAATAAGCTTGAAGAATGGCTGGGTGGCACATTATTTATTGCCATTTTCGGTATTCTTATCGCTCAAATTCTTTCACGCCAAGTTTTTCATTCTCCGTTAATTTGGAGTGAAGAACTCGCCAAGCTCTTATTTGTTTACGTGGGTATGTTGGGTATCAGCGTTGCTGTGAGAAAACAAGAACACGTATTTATTGATTTTTTAACTAATCTAATGCCTGAAAAAATCAGAAAATTCACAAATACTTTTGTACAATTATTAGTCTTTGTATGTATTTTCTTATTTATTCATTTCGGTATTCGTACTTTTAACGGCGCATCATTCCCTATTGATGCCTTAGGAGGCATTTCTGAAAAATGGATTTTCGCAGCACTGCCTGTTATCGCAATATTAATGATGTTTCGCTTTATCCAAGCGCAAACCCTAAACTTTAAGACAGGGAAAAGCTATTTACCTGCGACTTTCTTTATCATAAGTGCGGTCATTTTATTTGCGATTTTATTTTTCGCACCAGATTGGTTCAAAGTATTGCGCATTAGCAATTATATAAAACTCGGTTCAAGTTCAGTCTATGTCGCCTTACTCGTTTGGCTCATCATTATGTTTATCGGTGTCCCTGTAGGTTGGTCCTTATTTATTGCTACTCTACTTTATTTTTCTATGACACGTTGGAATGTCGTAAATGCCGCAACTGAAAAATTAGTCTATAGCCTAGACAGCTTCCCATTACTTGCCGTGCCATTTTATATTTTAACGGGCATTCTAATGAATACAGGTGGGATTACCGAACGTATTTTTAATTTCGCTAAAGCCTTACTCGGTCATTACACAGGAGGAATGGGACACGTTAATATCGGCGCAAGTTTATTGTTCTCTGGTATGTCAGGTTCAGCACTTGCTGATGCGGGGGGCTTAGGTCAATTGGAAATCAAATCAATGCGTGATGCTGGTTATGACGATGATATTTGCGGAGGAATTACTGCTGCTTCTTGTATTATTGGGCCATTAGTTCCGCCAAGTATTGCAATGATTATTTACGGTGTCATTGCCAATGAATCTATCGCAAAACTCTTTATTGCAGGTTTTATTCCCGGTGTATTAATTACTTTAGCTTTAATGGCAATGAATTATCGCATTGCAAAAAAACGAGGTTATCCACGTACACCAAAAGCTACGAAAGAACAACTTTGCAGCAGCTTTAAACAATCTTTTTGGGCAATCTTAACGCCGTTATTAATTATCGGTGGTATTTTTTCAGGCTTATTCAGTCCAACAGAATCTGCCATTGTTGCAGCCGCATACTCTGTAATTATTGGTAAATTTGTGTATAAAGAATTAACCTTAAAAAGCTTATTTAATAGTTGCATAGAAGCAATGGCAATTACAGGCGTAGTCGCCTTAATGATTATGACCGTGACTTTCTTTGGCGATATGATTGCCCGTGAACAAGTCGCAATGCGTGTTGCTAATGTGTTTGTTGCCGTTGCCGATTCACCTTTAACCGTATTGGTAATGATTAACGCACTGTTACTTTTTCTTGGAATGTTCATTGATGCCCTAGCATTACAATTTTTAGTATTACCAATGCTTATTCCTATCGCGATGCAATTTAATATTGACTTAATCTTCTTTGGTGTAATGACCACATTAAATATGATGATTGGTATTCTTACCCCACCAATGGGAATGGCTCTCTTTGTTGTTGCTCGTGTAGGAAATATGTCAGTTTCCACGGTAACCAAAGGCGTATTACCGTTCTTGATTCCCGTTTTCGTCACATTAGTATTAATCACGATTTTCCCACAAATCATCACATTTGTGCCAAATCTATTGATACCATAATAAAAAGCGCGGTTGAAAAACATTAAATTTTTTAACCGCACTTTTATCTTTTTCGTAAGTTACATCTGCCGTATCTTACAATACAAAAGGGTGCAATAACTGCACTTTATCAACGCCTATTCAATGCCGTTTAATGAATAGAAAACTGTAAACACAACTCAAAATGGGGTTTATTATGAAACTAACTAAAACAGCATTATGTACCGCACTTTTTGCTACCTTTACTTTTTCAGCGAACGCACAAACTTATCCTGATTTGCCAGTGGGGATCAAAGGAGGAACAGGCGCATTAATTGGCGACACAGTTTATGTGGGATTAGGTTCTGGTGGCGATAAATTCTATACCTTAGACCTAAAAGATCCTTCAGCACAATGGAAAGAAATTGCTACATTTCCGGGTGGCGAACGCAATCAACCTGTTGCAGCCGCAGTGGATGGAAAACTTTATGTATTCGGTGGTTTACAAAAAAATGAAAAAGGCGAACTTCAACTCGTTAATGACGCTTATCGCTATAACCCAAGCGATAATACTTGGATGAAACTTCCTACTCGTTCTCCCCGTGGTTTAGTAGGATCAAGTGGTGCATCTCACGGAGATAAAGTTTATATTTTAGGCGGCTCTAATCTCTCTATATTTAATGGTTTCTTCCAAGACACTGTGGCAGCAGGAGAAGATAAAGAGAAAAAAGATGAAATCGCAGCAGCTTACTTCGATCAACGTCCAGAAGATTATTTCTTTACAACAGAATTATTGAGCTATGAACCCTCAACCAACAAATGGCACAATGAAGGTCGCATTCCATTCTCTGGTCGTGCTGGTGCAGCCTTTACAATTCAAGGTAATGATCTCGTGGTTGTCAATGGCGAAATTAAACCAGGACTTCGCACCGCTGAAACCCATCAAGGTAAATTCACTGCTAAAGGTGTGCAATGGAAAAATTTACCTGACTTGCCCGCACCAAAAGGCAAATCACAAGATGGTTTAGCTGGTGCGCTTTCAGGCTATAGTAACGGTCATTATTTAGTCACTGGTGGCGCAAATTTTCCAGGTTCAATCAAACAATTCAAAGAAGGAAAACTTCACGCACATAAAGGTTTAAGCAAAGCTTGGCATAACGAAGTTTATACTTTAAATAATGGTAAATGGAGCATCGTTGGGGAATTACCAATGAATATTGGCTATGGTTTTTCTGTATCTTACAACAATAAAGTTTTACTGATTGGCGGTGAAACTGACGGAGGTAAGGCTTTAACTAGCGTCAAAGCAATCAGCTATGATGGTAAAAAATTAACCGTCGAATAATTTATCACAGAATAATGCATAAAATTTATAATAATCAAAAGCGGCGAAATTTATCGCCGCTTTATGCAAAATAAAAGTAATTAAAGCAAAATTAACACAAATTTTGACCGCACTTTAAATGCTCTATAAAGAGCTGGCATTTTTATTAATAAGATTTAGCGATGTTATTTATTCCACCACCACTACTCTGTTTATTCATTGCCATAGCAATGTATTTTTTGCCAAAGATTGCTAGTTATTCTGTCCATTTTTCAGTGATTGTTTTTGTTATTTCCCTTTCATTTTTGATTGCTTTAAGCAGCGTTATGCAATTCTTTATATGTAAAACCTCCATTAATCCTCGTGATTTTAAAGGCACAACAAAATTAGTTTGCACAGGCATATTTCGATTTAGCCGTAACCCAATGTATTTAAGTTTGCTGTTAATTTTGCTTGCTTGGACGCTTTGGTTAGGTAATAGTTTGGCTTGGTTAGGCGTAATTATCTTTATATTAGTGATAAACCAGTTTCAAATAGCCCGAGAAGAAACCTATTTGGAAAATAAATTTGGCGATGAATATCGTCGTTACAAACAAAAAGTAAGACGTTGGCTATAAAAAAACACCTTCACGAGGAAGGTGTTTTTATCAAATTAAAATCTATTTTTTCGGTGCCTGCATAAAGCGGAAGAAATCACTATCTGGTTTTAAAATCATTATATTGTCAGAATTTGCAAAACTCGCTTCATAGGCTTTTAAGCTACGCACAAAAGTAAAGAATTGTGGTTCTTGAGCAAAAGCATCTGAATATAATTTTGCTGCAGCTGCATCGCCTGAACCTCGTAATTCTTGTGCAGTTTTATTTGCATTAGCAAGAATTAACGTTACTCTGCGATCTACATCAGCTTGAATAAATGCTGCTTTTTCTTTCCCTTGAGAACGGTGTTCACGCGCCACTGCATCACGTTCTGCACGCATACGTTGGTAAATTGAAGAAGAAACTTCATCTGGTAAATTAATTTGTTTTACACGCACATCGATCACTTCAATACCCAATTCTGCCGTACTGTCTTGTCCTGAATTTAAAGCTTTTTTTGCCCCTTCCATTAATTCCCCACGAGTACCAGAAACAATATCTTTAATCGTGCGTGAACCAATTTCAGAACGTAAACGGTCATTTACTTTACGACTTAATAAATTTGCAGCTTGAGCATAATCGCCACCGCCAGTGGATGTGTAGAATCGTCCAAAATCACTGATTTTCCATTTCACATAAGAATCCACTAGCAAATCTTTTTTCTCAACAGTAACAAAACGTGTTGCAGAGCCATCTAAAGTACGAATACGCGCATCTAAAACTTTGATGCTATCAATTAAAGGCACTTTAAAATGCAAGCCTGGTTCATAGACAACCACTTTGTTATCTGCATCACGCTGTACTTTGTTAAATCGTAACATAATGCCACGCGTACCTTCCGTTACAACGACGATACTAGAATAAACCACTGCCGCAATCACGAAAATAACAGGTAATAAAAATCTACGCATTAGTTAAATCTCCCTTGACGAATCGGCGCAACGGTGGTTGGTTGAGGCTGATAAGAATTTTGACGTTCTGGCGCAGTAAAAGCAGGCGAAGAATTAACCGCACTTGGCACACTTGTTACCGATTTTTTGCCCATAATTTGCTCTAGCGGTAGCACAGTTAAATTATTACCATTATTGCCATCAAGCATTATTTTTGGCGTATTTGCCATCACTTTTTCCATCGTCTGAATATATAAACGCTCACGCAGTAAATCTGGCGCAGCCTTAAATTCTGGCAACAAGCGTTGCAAACGTTCCACTTCACCTTTTGCATCTAACACGATACGATCTTTATAAGCTGTTGCTTCTTCAAGAATACGTTGCGCATCACCGCGTGCAATCGGTTCTTTCTCACGCGCATAGGCTTCCGCTTCACGAATAAAACGTTGTTCATCTTCCTGCGCTTTAATTGCATCATCAAACGCATCTTTTACTTCTTCAGGTGGGCGCGCAGATTGGAAGTTCACATCAATAACCTCAAGTCCCATATCATAGGATTTGATAATTTCATTCAAAGCTTTCCAAGTATTTTCACGCACGACAGAGCGACCTGTGGTTAAAATATCATTCATAGACATATGCCCAATAACATAACGTAATGCACTATCTGTCGCTTGATTCAAACTATCATCTGCATTTGTTACGCTAAAAAGATATTTTGCAGGATCTTGCACGCGATATTGCACGGTCATTTCCACTTTTACCATATTTTCATCTTGAGTCAGCATTGCACCTTGTGTACGCAACTCTTTTACTTGCTCCACATTTACTGGCAATACTTTATCTACAAATGTTGGTTTCCAGTTCAAACCGGGTTGAACAATAGAATGTAACTCGCCAAAACGAAGCACCACACCGCGTTCAGCCTCTTTAATGGTGTAAAAACCGCTTACGCCCCAAATAATCGCACCAATCGCTACAGCAAGTGGAATAACTTTGCCAAAATGAAATGGCGTATTGCCTTGAGAACTGCCATTATTTTGACCGCTCTTTTTATTTCCACCACCTAATTTTTTAAGCAGATTATTAAAAATCTCCTCAATATCTGGCGGAGATTGCTCTTGATTTCCACGATTTTGGTTATTATTCCATCCATTATTGTTGGATGAATTTCCCGGCTGTTGGTCGTTGCTCTGCCCTGGTTTACTCCAAGGATCGCGATCTGAACCGTTCTGTGACATTTCATTCTCCATTTGTCAAAAAATTGTTAAGAGTTTAGCTAAATAAATGGGGCACGTCTATGAAAATACAAGAATTTTTAGGCAATAAAAAATCCTTGATTTTACACAAGGATTTTCTTGATTAATTCACATCATAAAAAACGCATTTTTGAAGTTCTTTTATCTGTAAACTTTCCCCACTCCATTCATAAAAGTGCGGTAATTTTTCTTGATGATTGACAAAAGCAGCTAAATAAATAGGGAGTTCATCAGTAAACCACAACTGCCCCTGCGGACAATAATCCGAAAAAATTTTTTGTTGTTCAGGGAAATGACGAACATTGGATAATTTTACGATCCCAAATCCTTGAGATTTCAATACAGCTTCTCGTAAACACCAACAACGATAAAAAGCGTTCAAAGAATCCTGCTGATGATGAAACCAATCAATTTCTTCTTTTGGTGCAATATGTTCCATCAACGCCGTAAAATTTCTTATTTTAGGAAATTCAATATCAATTCCCACCGCACTTTTTTCTTCATTTCTAATATCTAATATTACCGCCACCCAATCACCAGAATGACTAATATTAAAATCTATTCGCTCATCAAGAAAATAAGGTCTGCCACTTTCAGTACGATGAATTTGAGATAAAAGTGCGGTGGATTTTCTAGATATTTTTAAAAGTTGGAAAAGTAATAAGTGAGCAAGCCGACGGCACTGATGACGCTGAAAAACACGCGAGCTATCCGTTTCAGTTTGATATAGATTTTCTGGAATCAGTTCATCGGGTAAGGATTCCAAAGAAAAAGGTTGATTTATATTGCCGTAGGCGATGTAGGTTGTCATAAAAATAAAAGCACCATTCAAAGGTGCTTTTATATTAAAAGGATTTAGTTTGTGTGTAAATTAGCGAATCACTAATTCCGCCACAGAAACACCGGCCAAGCAAGCAACAACAACCCCAATTAAACCCGGCACCATAAAACTGTGGTTAAAATAATATTTACCAATTTTTGTTGTACCCGTTACGTCAAAGTTTACTGTTGCAATGTCTGATGGATAATTTGGAATAAAGAAATAGGCATAAGTTGCAGGCATTAAACCAACCAAGATTGGTGCTGGAATACCTAAGCCAATACCCACAGGTAATAACATGACTGCAGTCGCAGCTTGGCTGTTAATTACGACAGAAACTGCAAATAATGCCAATGCGAATGTCCAAGGATAAGTTTGCACCATATCAGTAATCGCAGCTTTAAATTCTGGCATTGCATATTTGAAGTAAGTGTCGCTCATCCACGCAATACCATAAATTGCAATCGCTGCTACCATACCAGATTTAAATACCACGCCATTTGGCACAATTTGAGGATTTGTTTTCGTTGCGAGTAAAATCACACCACCAAAGCAAAGCATCATCATTTGAATGATAAGTGACATTGAAATTGCTTTTCCGCTACCGATAGTGCGAATTTCAGGAATCATCGCAATCGCAACAATCACAACTAAAGCAAGTAAAAATAGGTAAACAGATTTTTTTGCCCCTTGCGGAAGGGTTTCATTCAATGTTGTGCTTGTGGTATTTAAAATACGTTCACGCCATACGGGATCTTGTAAGCGACGTTGATATTCAGGATCTTGTTCCAACTCTTTGCCACGACGCATACTGTATAAGGAAAGCGCAATTGTACCCACTAAAGTTGCAGGAACGGTTACACAAATAATATCTAATAAACTAATATGCTCAAAAGCGGGCATTGCTGTAATTTTACCTAGATAAAATACAACAGCTGCAGAAAGTGGGCTAGATGTGATGGCTAATTGCGATGCAACCGAAGACGCTGCCATTGGGCGTTCTGGACGAATTTTATTTTTCAGTGCAACATCGCCGATGATTGGCATAATTGTGTAAACAGAGTGACCAGTACCGAGCATAAAGGTTAATAAATAGACGACTAATGGGCCAAGTAAAGTGACACGTTTTGGATTTTTACGGAGAATGCGTTCAGCAATTTGTAACATAAATTTCAAACCGCCAGCAGCTTCAAGCACCGATGCACAAGTCACTACCGCAAGAATGATAAGCATAACATCAATCGGCGCTTTCCCTACTGGCATACGAAAAACAAAGACTTCAATTGCTAATCCAATACCAGAAACCACACCCAAACCAATACCGCCGTAACGGCTACCGATATAGAGCATTAATAGTAAAAATAAAAATTCTAAGTAAAGCATAAACACCTCAAAAATGAAAAACTATGCAAATAATACT
The DNA here is from genome assembly GCF_049821985.1 of Haemophilus sp. HN_Hi10. Taxonomy (NCBI): domain Bacteria; kingdom Pseudomonadati; phylum Pseudomonadota; class Gammaproteobacteria; order Pasteurellales; family Pasteurellaceae; genus Haemophilus; species Haemophilus sp. HN_Hi10. The sequence continues at coordinate 1,728,028 of NZ_CP187495.1, forward strand.
TCTTTTTAGGCATATAACTAAATAATTTTTTAAAGTTTAAACCACGATTTTAAGTAAAAGATAATTTAGATCAATTTTTATGAAAGGGAAAAATAAAAAGTGCGGTAATTTTAAAGAGGATTATTAGAAAAAAATTAGGCGACTTAAAAGTCGCCCAACTTAAAATTATTGATTGTTTTGCACGTAATCAATCGCAGATTGAACAGTGGTAATTTTTTCAGCTTCTTCATCTGGAATTTCGATATCGAATTCTTCTTCTAAAGCCATTACTAATTCAACTGTGTCTAAAGAGTCCGCACCTAAATCTTCAACGAAAGAAGCTTCAGATTTAACATCTTCTTCTTTAACACCTAATTGTTCAACGATGATTTTTTTCACGCGTTCTTCAATACTCATTTGTTTTTCCTATTTTGTTGGTTTTAACTCATAAAAGAGCGGTTAGTGTATGTATTTTTTATCAACTTGCAACTATTTTATAGGCTGGTCGCACCACAAAATGGGCAATCTGAATACACACATTAAAAATAGTTACGTACCTTTGCATACGCTCAAGGCGTAACCAAGCTACACTGCGGCTTGGATTCTAACATTATCTAAAATCTTTGGCTATGATTTTGTTATTCAAAATCTATCAACATAATGCCAAAACGACATTAACTTAAATACAAACCACCATTAACGTGTAATGTTGTTCCCGTAATGTAAGCTGCATCATCAGAAGCTAAGAAAGCAACCGCTTTAGCTATGTCTTTTGCTTCGCCTAAACGACCTGCGGGAACATTAGATAAAATGCCGGCTTTTTGTTCATCCGTAAGCACGTCTGTCATATCTGTTGCAATAAAACCAGGTGCCACCACATTTACAGTAATACCGCGCGCAGCCACTTCTTTCGCTAAAGATTTAGAAAAACCAATCACACCCGCTTTTGCCGCACAATAGTTGGTTTGACCGGGGTTCCCCATTGAACCGACCACTGAACCAATATTGATGATACGACCAAAACGTTTTTTCATCATCGAACGTAACATTGCTTTAGAAAGATGATACACCGAAGTTAAGTTAGTTTGCATAATATCAAACCACTCATCATCTTTCATACGCATCAATAAATTATCGCGAGTAATACCTGCGTTATTCACGAGAATATCAATATCGCCAAAATCATTTTTAATTTGCTCAAGTAAAGTTTCAATAGATTCTTTATCCGTTACATTTAACACTAAACCTTTACCTTTATCCCCTAAATATGCAGAAATTGTTTCTGCACCTTTTTCAGAGGTTGCAGTACCGATAACAAACGCACCTTTTGAACTAAGTTCTTCTGCAATCGCACGACCGATACCACGAGTAGCTCCAGTGACTAAAGCAATTTTACCTTGCATTTTTTTCTCCTTTTTACGCTAAAAATTCTTCTACGGCATTGAATGATGCAACATCATTTACAGATATCGCTTGTAAATCACTCACAATGCGTTTGGTTAAACCATTTAATACTTTACTCGGTCCCACTTCAACAAGCACTTGAACGCCATCTTGTGCCATTTTTTCAACTGTTTCAGTCCAACGAACTGGGCTATATAACTGACGAATAAGTGCGGTACGAATTTCTGTACCTGCAGTTTCTGCTTTCACATCAACGTTATTTAATACCGATGTTGTTGGTGTATTAATTTGAATATTCTCAAGTGTTATCGCTAATTGCTCCGCTGCTGGTTTCATCAAGGCACAGTGAGAAGGCACACTCACAGCTAATGGCAATGCACGTTTTGCCCCAGCTTCTTTACATAATGCAGCTGCACGTTCTACCGCCGCTTTCGCACCCGCAATAACGACTTGACCTGGAGAGTTGAAATTCACTGCTGATACAACTTCGCTTTCCTCTGCTTGTTTACAAGCATTAATAATCGCTTCATTATCCAAACCAATGATCGCATACATTGCACCAGTGCCTTCAGGCACAGCTTGTTGCATTAATTTTCCGCGCAATTCCACTAATTTAATCGCATCTTGGAAATCCAACACACCAGCACAAACTAGTGCGGAATATTCCCCCAAGCTATGCCCAGCCATCACTTCTGGTTTTAATTGAGGAAACTTCTCTTGCCATACGCGATAAATAGCGACTGAAGCTGCCAAAAGTGCGGGCTGAGTTTGCCAAGTTTTATTGAGTTCTTCAGCTGGGCCTTGTTGAACAAGATGCCATAAATCATAACCAAGCGCATCAGATGCTTGTTTAAATGTTTCAGTAATGATTGGATATTCGGTGGCAAGATCAGCAAGCATACCGACAGTTTGGGAGCCTTGGCCTGGGAATACCATTGCGAATTTTTTCATTATGTTTTGTCCTATTGTTTTTTAATTGAGAATTCTTCTTCGGTAATTAAAATCGGGTTTAGCCGATGGCGACTTACTTTTTCTTTGCCTCGCCAAAGAAAAAGTAAGCAAAAAGAAGGGAACCCAATTTGTTCTTTCTCCGATTTAAAGTGCGGTTAAAACTCAAAATATTTTTTGTTCTTAAAATGAATTCAAAACTAACCGCACTTTTTAAACCGCTTACATATTCTAACAAACTAATTAGAAACGCACTAATGCTGAACCCCAAGTCCAACCACCGCCAAAGGCTTCTAATAATAATAACTGCCCACGTTGAATACGGCCATCTCGAACAGCCTCATCTAAGGCAACAGGCACAGTAGCTGCACTGTTGTTAGCATATTTATCTAACGTAACCACCACTTGTGACATATCCATTTCTAACTTTTTAGCCGTTGCCGTGATAATACGTAAATTTGCTTGGTGTGGCACAAGCCAGTCTAAATCTTTTTTATCTAAATTATTGGCTAAAAGTGTTTCTTCCACCACATTTGAAAGTTCACGAACTGCCAATTTGAACGTTTCGTTACCTTGCATCTCGATATAGCCAGATTTTTCTATACCACGTTCTGGCTGAGCTAAAACAAGGGCATTATTTTTATCTGCTGAAGCGTGTAAATGGGTGGAGATAATTCCTTCTTGTTCACTCGCTTCTAAAATTACAGCACCCGCACCATCACCAAATAGCACAACAGTGCTGCGATCTGTTTCATCTAATTTACGAGAATTGAGATCTGAGCCTATCACTAAGGCTTTTTTCACTTTGCCTGCACGAATAAATTGATCAGCTACGCTCAAAGCATAGACAAAGCCTGTGCAAGCTGCGGCTAAATCAAAAGAAATCGCATCATCAATATTTAATAAACCTTGCACTTGGCAAGCCGCACTTGGATAAGCATGTGAGTGACTTGTAGTTGCAACAATAATCAGTTCAATATCTTGAGGATTAATTTGAGCAGCTTCGATCGCATTTTTTGCCGCTTCAAATCCCATTGTTGCAACAGTTTCATCTGCCGCTGCGATACGACGTTCACGGATACCAGAACGAGTGACAATCCATTCATCTGATGTATCAACCATTTTTTCTAAATCCGCATTTGTGCGAATATGGCTCGGCAAATAGCTACCGGTGGATAAAATTCTACTATTCATACTCAATAAGATAAGCAATTAAAAAGGAAAAAAATCTATGGACTATCGCCAAGTAAGAGAAAAGACGACACCGGATTATTTTCCGATGTTAAAGGAATGCAGATAGTAATACGGGGACCTACGTCCCCGCCCATCACATCTAACACTAAGGTTAGACGACCCAAGTGAACACCTATAAGTAAAAATTACTTATTGATCACCTTACGACCACGATAGTAACCGTCTGCAGTTACGTGGTGACGTAAGTGAGTTTCACCACTTGCTTTATCTACTGATACAGCAGCAGTTGTTAAAGCATCGTGTGAACGACGCATATCACGACGTGAACGAGATTTTTTGTTTTGTTGAACAGCCATTGGCTATACTCCTAAATTTAATTTACTTTTGCTTTAAATTAGCTAATACAGCGAACGGGTTCGGTTTTTTTGCCAATTCTTCAGGCAATTCGCCAAAAACCTGTTCCTGCGCGGACACTTCACAGTGTTCAGATGAATGCATTGGGACAAGCGGTAGAGCTAAAATAAGTTCGTCTTCCACTGTACCAATTAAATCTATTTCGCCAAACGCATTAAATTCGATTGGTTCATAAATTTCGGGCAAGTCATCAGCCTGATCCCAATTAGCCACTGGACTATAAGTAAACTCACATTCCAATGTTTGTTTGTAAGACAAATTACACCGCTGACATTCAAGCTCGACATCAACCTGTACTTTACCTTTCATCACCACTAATTTTTGTGGATCAACATAAAACGATAATGTTACCTGTGCATCGCTAAGCACATTTACTACTGATTCCGCCAAACGCTCAAGCTGATTTGCAGCATAATAGCCAACATAATCAAGCCGTCTTTGAGCATCTTTTACGGGATCAACAGTGAGGGGTAGTTTTACCTTTTGCATAGGGCCTGAATATTACCTGTTGTTGCGAAGATAGTCAAAGGGAAATCACATTTTTTATTGGATAACTCAATAAAGGAAATTATCCAGTAACTAAAAAGGTTGGAACTATAACAAAAATTGCTATAATCACGCCTCTTTTTTAACAAGGAAAGATAATGATGACTTCAAATTCTTATTGGCAACGCCTAAAAGTTGCCTTTCAATATGTGATGCCACAAATTTATTTAACTCAAATTGCAGGCTGGTTTGCTAAACAAAAATGGGGCAAAATAACACATTTTGTAATTAAAGCCTTTGCAAAAAAATATAACATTGATATGAGCATTGCGCAAAAAGAACAATTTTCTGATTACGCAAGTTTTAATGAATTTTTTATTCGTCCGTTAAAAGAAAACGCACGCCCAATCAATCAAAATCCTACCGCACTTTGTTTACCAGCAGACGGTCGCATTAGCGAGTGCGGTCATATTGACGATACTCTTTTATTACAAGCTAAAGGGCATTTTTTCAGCCTAGAAGACTTACTGGCAGAAGATAAAGAATTAGTGGAAACCTTTAAAAATGGGGAATTTGCCACTACTTATCTTTCTCCCCGTGATTATCATCGAGTGCATATGCCATGCGATGGTACGCTACGCAAAATGATTTACGTGCCAGGTGATTTATTCTCTGTGAACCCATTTTTAGCCCAACATGTACCCAATTTATTTGCGCGTAATGAACGTGTAATTTGTGTTTTTGATACTGAATTTGGCACAATGGTACAAATTTTGGTCGGTGCAACCATCACTGCAAGTATTGGCACAACTTGGGCAGGCATAATTAATCCACCACGCCACAATGAAGTGAAAACTTGGACTTATGAAGGCGAAAGTGCGGTCAAATTATTGAAAGGTCAAGAAATGGGTTGGTTCCAACTTGGTTCGACAGTAATTAATTTATTCCAAGCAAATCAAGTGCGTTTGGCTGATCATTTAAGCGTCAACGAACCTGTTCGCATGGGCGAAATCTTGGCGTATAAAAAATAAACAGGATTTATTTCCATAAATGACGGAAACAAATCCTGAAAGTAGATATTTTTTACTTATTTAAAGGCAGAATAACCTTACTGCCTTTTTCTTCTTTCATTTGAACAATTAACGCATTGTTACAAATTCCTCTGAACCTGTTGGATGAATTGCCACCGTATTGTCAAAATCAGCTTTTGTTGCACCCATTTTGATTGCTACAGCAAATCCTTGGATCATTTCATCTACGCCGAAACCAATACCGTGCAGACCTACAACTTTTTCATCTTTACCCACACAAACTAATTTCATTTTGCACGGTTGGCGATGTTGAGTTACCGCAGTGTACATCGCTGTGAAAGAAGATTTATATACCTTAACATTTTCTGCGCCGTACTGCTCAATCGCTTGCGGTTCAGTTAAACCTACTGTGCCAATTGGTGGATGGCTGAATACAACGGTTGGAACTAAACTGTAATCTAAATATTCAGTCGATTTATTATTAAATAAACGCTCTGAAAGGCGACGACCTGCTGCAACTGCAACTGGTGTCAATTCAATACCGTTTTCGATAATATCGCCTACCGCATAAATGCCTTTCACATTAGTATTTTGATATTTATCTACTTTGACATAGCCGCGTTCATTTGTTTCTACGCCTGCATTTTCTAAGCCAATTTTATCTGTCGCTGGAACACGACCCGCAGCCCAAATAACGCAATCCACTATAACATCAGATTGACTATCACATCTTACAGTAAGTGAACCATCTGCATTTTTAACAATTTCAGATGGGGTAGAATTGGTATGTAATTGAATACCATCTTGCTCAAGCACTTCCACTAATGTTTCTACGATTAATGGATCTTGATTACGCATTGGCGCATGGCGACGCACTAATAAATGTGTTTCCACGCCTAAGCTGTTTAATACGCCAGAAAGTTCAACAGCAATATAGCCTGCACCGATAACAGCAGCACGTTTTGGTAATTCGGTTAATGCAAAGAAACCATCTGAATCAATACCGTATTCTTGTCCTTTAATATTTGGACGATATGGACGACCACCAGTTGCGATTAAAATATGATCTGCGGTTACTTGTTCTTTTGTACCATCAGCAAGTGTTACTTCGACGGTATGCGAATCGACAAATTTTCCGAAACCATTAATTACATCAATATTATTTTTCGCTAATACATTATTATAAGATGTATGAATACGACCAATATAGGCTTGTCGGCTTTCAATTAGTTTTGAAAAATCAAATTTTTTCACTTCAACATCAAAACCATAATCTGGCGCATAATTGTTGATTGCTTCTGCAATATGTGCGCCATAAAACATCACTTTTTTAGGTACGCAACCGACATTGACACAAGTTCCGCCAAGATGTTTTGCTTCAATGATTGCACATTTTTTTCCATAGCTTGCAGCACGATTTAGAGACGCAATACCGCCACTGCCACCGCCAATAGCAATATAATCATAATGTTTAGCCATAATTTGCTCCTTTTTTTAAACTCAAAGTTTTTTTGTATTCTGCCTAATTTTTATAAAGAATGCTATAAATTGATGTAATTGGTTTTATGAATATTTTTTATTCTTTTAAACAGATAATTAGTCCGAAATGATTTTATGTGAAGCCCAGTATGTAGAATGAAATGGCATCATAGAAAAAGAGGAAGATTGTTTTAATCTTCCTCACTGTAGATATGCGATTAATTAGAATATTGGTTAATCGCAACCGCAACTTCTTGATCTTGATAAATATTGTTCACAATATCATTAAAAGTTTGAGATAGCACTTTATGAATTTCATCATTGTCTGCATTAAATACGCCCTCTTGTGAGTGCGTGACATTAAATGATTTATTATACGAACCTTTCGCACCTTGTACATAAACTGTCGCTTGAATTTTGGTATTGAGTTTATAACGAAGATTACCTTGTTCTACTTGCGTAGCAAATTCACGCACATCCACTGTTACCCACGCATTTGAACCATTTAATTGCCCAATTCTAAAACCTTTACTAATTAAATTTTGCTGCATCACTTGCTGAAATAATTGTGTAACACTTGGGGATGCATTTAATTTAATCAGTTCCCCGTGTTTTGTATAACTCGCAATCTCTTGTATTGCGCGGCTATCTTTTGTTGTAACAGATACAACAGCAGTTCGATTAACATTCATTGAAGCACTTGGTGCAGGAGGTGTGAATGCTAATATATTTGATTGTGCTTGGCAGCCTGCAAGAAATAATGTAGCCGCTAGAATACATACTGATGATAATGTTTTAATTTTGTTTACTAATGCCATAATTTCCCCACAAATCAATTAGAATTGTGCTATTCTTACAAACTTCCTTATTAATGTATAGCGTTTCATTGTAGTTTTTGTGGAGAACTTATAATGTTAATTCAACAAATTATTGAGCAAAAAATTCAAAAAGAATTTCAACCGCACTTTTTAGCAATAGAAAATGAAAGCCATTTACATCACTCTAATCGAGGTTCTGAATCACATTTTAAATGTGTTATTGTCAGCACGGTCTTTAAAAATATTCGAAAAGTACAACGTCATCAACGTATTTATCAATTACTGAACGAAGAATTAAATCATAGTATTCACGCTTTAGCATTACATTTATTCACTCCAGAAGAATGGAAAGCACAAAATGAAACTGTACCGCTCTCAACAAAATGTGCAGGTGTTGGTCGTTAATTTTGTTATAAAAATGTAACATTTTTGATATATCGCAAAAAGTTCTAACAAAAAATCCTCTGTTTGAGTAGCGAAAAACAGAGATTTTCGCTAGAATAAGGCGTTTAATTTAGTCCAAATTCGATTTCTCGGTAAAATTATTAACTGTGAAATCAATCCATTTGAGTTTTTTATTTTGTGACATTAATGTTTTTTAGCGGTTTGTCACACTCAAACGTGAGATTGCTTCTAGGGTATTTTTACTATATTAGCAATTGTATTTTTAACCTTGAAAAGTAGTGCAAATAGTATGATTACAATTAAAAAAGGCTTGGATCTCCCAATCGCGGGAAAACCAGCACAAGTAATCCATAGCGGCAACGCTGTGAATCAAGTTGCGATTCTAGGTGAGGAGTATGTGGGGATGCGTCCTTCAATGAAGGTTCGCGAAGGCGATGTTGTGAAAAAAGGTCAAGTACTTTTTGAAGACAAAAAAAATCCTGGTGTAATTTTTACAGCCCCTGCAAGCGGTACCATCACTGCAATCAATCGTGGCGAAAAACGCGTATTACAATCTGTTGTTATTAATGTAGAAGGCGATGAAAAAATCACTTTTGCAAAATATAGCACAGAACAATTGAATACACTTTCTTCTGAACAAGTAAAACAAAACTTGATAGAATCTGGCTTATGGACAGCATTACGTACTCGTCCATTTAGTAAAGTTCCATCCATTGAAAGTGAACCATCTTCTATTTTTGTAAACGCGATGGATACCAATCCATTAGCAGTCGATCCTGCTGTCGTATTAAAAGAATATTCACAAGACTTCACTAACGGTTTAACCGTACTAAGTCGTTTATTCCCTTCAAAACCATTACACTTATGTAAAGCGAGCGATTCTAATATTCCAACTGCTGATCTTGAAAATTTACAGATTCATGATTTTACTGGTGTCCATCCAGCTGGTCTTGCAGGTACGCATATTCACTTTATTGATCCTGTTGGTATTCAAAAAACTGTATGGCATATCAATTATCAAGATGTGATCGCCGTAGGTAAATTATTTACGACAGGTGAACTTTATGCAGAACGTGTGATTTCTCTTGCAGGTCCTCAAGTGAAAGAACCTCGTTTAGTACGTACAATAATCGGTGCTAATCTTTCTCAATTAACCCAAAATGAATTAAGTGCGGGTAAAAATCGTGTAATTTCTGGCTCGGTGCTTTGTGGTCAAATAGCAAAAGATTCACATGATTATTTAGGTCGCTATGCTTTGCAAGTATCAGTAATCACTGAAGGTAATGAAAAAGAATTTTTTGGTTGGATTATGCCACAAGCCAGTAAATATTCTGTGACTCGTACCGTATTAGGCCACTTTAGTAAAAAATTATTTAATTTTACTACTTCAGAAAATGGTGGCGAACGTGCAATGGTGCCAATCGGTAGCTATGAGCGCGTAATGCCGTTGGATATTTTACCGACATTGTTATTACGTGATTTAATCGTGGGCGATACTGATGGTGCGCAAGCATTAGGTTGTCTGGAATTAGACGAAGAAGACTTGGCGTTATGCTCTTTCGTTTGCCCAGGCAAATATGAATACGGTTCAATCTTGCGTCAAGTATTAGATAAGATTGAGAAGGAAGGTTAAAATGGGTTTGAAAAATCTTTTTGAAAAAATGGAACCCGCGTTTTTACCCGGTGGTAAATACAGCAAGCTTTATCCGATCTTTGAATCGATTTATACCTTGCTTTATACACCAGGTACGGTAACGCACAAAAACACTCACGTTCGTGATGCGTTAGATTCAAAACGTATGATGATTACGGTTTTCCTTGCTTTGTTCCCTGCTATTTTCTACGGGATGTACAATGTGGGTAACCAAGCGATCCCCGCTTTAAATCAATTAGGCAATTTAGATCAACTAATTGCTAACGATTGGCACTATGCTCTTGCTAATTCATTAGGTTTAGATTTAACTGCCAATGCAACTTGGGGCTCTAAAATGGCACTTGGAGCAATTTTCTTTTTACCAATTTACTTAGTGGTATTTACCGTTTGTACTATTTGGGAATTATTATTCTCTGTGGTTCGTGGTCACGAAGTAAATGAAGGTATGTTTGTATCAACCATTTTATTTGCATTGATCGTTCCACCAACATTGCCACTATGGCAAGCCGCATTAGGTATTACTTTTGGTATCGTTGTTGCAAAAGAAATTTTTGGTGGTGTTGGTCGTAACTTTATGAACCCTGCACTTGCGGGTCGAGCTTTCTTATTCTTCGCATATCCAGCTCAAATTTCAGGCGATACGGTTTGGACTGCCGCAGATGGTTTTTCTGGTGCAACCGCACTTTCACAGTGGTCACAAGGTGGTCAAGGTGCATTGCAACATACCGTAACAGGTGCTCCAATTACTTGGATGGATGCTTTTGTTGGCAACTTACCTGGTTCAATGGGGGAAGTTTCTACCCTTGCAATTTTAATTGGCGGTGCTGTTATTGTATTCACTCGCATTGCAGCTTGGCGCATTATTGCTGGTGTGATGATTGGTATGATTGCAACCTCAACCTTGTTTAACCTAATTGGCTCAGAGACTAACCCTATGTTCTCAATGCCTTGGCATTGGCACTTTGTTTTAGGTGGATTTGCATTGGGTATGATATTTATGGCGACCGATCCTGTTTCAGCATCTTTTACTAATACTGGTAAATGGTGGTACGGTGCATTAATTGGTGTAATGGCTGTATTAATTCGTACTATAAACCCAGCCTATCCAGAAGGAATGATGTTAGCGATTTTATTTGCAAATTTATTTGCACCGATTTTCGACTACATCGTTGTTCAAGCAAATATCAAACGTCGGAGAGCGAGAACAAATGGCTAAGTTTAATAAAGACAGCGTAGGCGGCACAATCCTTGTTGTGCTACTACTGAGTTTAGTTTGTTCCATTATTGTTGCTGGTTCCGCAGTAATGTTAAAACCTGCACAAGAAGAACAAAAATTGCTCGATAAACAAAAAAATATTTTAAATGTAGCTGGTCTTTTACAAGCAAATACGAATGTAAAAGAAACTTATGCAAAATTTATTGAGCCGCGTTTCGTTAATTTAGCAACAGGCGAATACACACAACAAGCAGATGATAGCCAACAAGCAATTCCTGCTGATGCTGATAAAGCACGTATTCGTTCTCGTAGCAAAACAACTGAAGTTTATCTTGTAAAAGATGAACAGGGTCAAACCCAACAAGTTATTTTACCAATTTATGGAACTGGCTTGTGGTCAGTGATGTATGGCTTAGTATCTGTTCAACCAGATGGTAATACTATTAATGGAATTACTTACTATCAACACGGCGAAACACCAGGATTGGGCGGAGAAATTGAAAATCCAAACTGGGCAAGTCTATTTAAAGGTAAAAAATTATTTGATGAGCAACATCAACCTGCCATTCATATTGTGAAAGGTCAAGCTCCACAAGATGAACATAGTATTGATGGTTTATCTGGTGCAACTTTAACAGGTAATGGTGTTCAAGGTACCTTTAATTATTGGTTCAGCAAAGATGGCTTTGGTCCATATCTTGAAAAACTTCATTCAGGAGCAAACTAATGTCTGGAAAAACAAGTTATAAAGATCTGTTGTTAGCGCCAATTGCTAAAAACAACCCTATTGCATTGCAAATCTTAGGGATTTGTTCTGCATTAGCTGTAACAACAAAATTAGAAACTGCTTTTGTTATGGCAATTGCAGTTACCTTAGTAACTGGATTATCAAATTTATTTGTTTCCCTAATCCGCAATTATATACCTAACAGCATTCGTATTATTGTACAGCTCGCAATCATCGCTTCGCTTGTTATCGTAGTGGATCAAATTCTAAAAGCCTATGCTTATGGTTTATCTAAACAGCTTTCGGTATTCGTTGGTTTGATTATTACTAACTGTATCGTAATGGGACGTGCCGAAGCATTTGCGATGAAATCCCCTCCCGTTGAAAGTTTTGTAGATGGTATCGGTAATGGCTTAGGTTATGGTTCGATGTTAATTATCGTAGCATTTTTCCGTGAACTTATCGGTTCAGGTAAATTATTTGGTATGACTATTTTTGAAACTATTCAAAATGGTGGTTGGTATCAAGCAAATGGTTTATTCCTACTTGCACCAAGTGCATTCTTTATCATCGGATTTGTTATCTGGGGATTAAGAACTTGGAAACCAGAGCAACAGGAGAAGTAATCAATGGAACATTATATTAGCCTATTTGTTAAGGCAGTCTTCATTGAAAATATGGCACTTTCTTTCTTCTTGGGGATGTGTACTTTCTTAGCAGTATCTAAAAAGGTATCAACTGCGTTTGGTCTTGGAATTGCGGTAACTTTCGTTCTTGGTATTGCAGTGCCAGTAAACCAATTAATTTACGCAAATGTACTAAAAGAAAATGCTTTAATTGAAGGTGTAGATTTATCATTCTTAAACTTTATCACTTTCATTGGGGTTATTGCAGGTTTAGTACAAATACTCGAAATGGTATTAGATAAATTTATGCCGTCACTTTATAACGCATTAGGGATTTTCTTACCTTTAATCGCAGTAAACTGTGCAATCTTTGGTGGCGTATCTTTCATGGTTCAACGTGATTACAATTTCCCTGAATCTATCGTGTACGGTTTCGGCTCAGGTTTAGGTTGGATGTTAGCGATTGTGGCTCTTGCTGGCTTAACGGAAAAAATGAAATACGCTGATATTCCTGCCGGATTAAAAGGTTTAGGTATTACCTTTATCTCTGTTGGTTTAATGGCACTAGGCTTTATGTCTTTCTCTGGTATTCAATTATAAGGAGTGTAATCAATGAGCGATTCAGTAATTCTTGCACTCGGTATTGCCGCATTTACAGTTATTGTATTAGTGTTAGTGGCGATCATCTTATTTGCGAAATCAAAATTAGTCGATTCTGGCGATATCACTATCGGTATCAATGACGATCCTGAAAAAGCGATCACATTACCTGCAGGTGGTAAATTATTAGGTGCTTTAGCAAGTAAAGGTATTTTCGTATCTTCTGCTTGTGGCGGTGGTGGCTCTTGTGGTCAATGTATTGTTAAAGTGAAAAATGGTGGTGGAGAAATTCTTCCCACAGAACTTTCTCACATTAACAAACGTGAAGCAAAAGAGGGCTATCGCTTAGCTTGCCAAGTTAATGTAAAAGGCAATATAGAAGTTGAACTTCCTGAGGAAATCTTCGGCGTTAAAAAATGGGAATGCACCGTTATTTCTAATGATAACAAAGCAACCTTTATTAAAGAGCTTAAATTGGCTATTCCTGAAGGCGAGGAAGTACCTTTCCGCGCAGGTGGCTATATCCAAATCGAAGCTGATCCACATGTGGTAAACTATAAAGATTTCGATATTCCTAAAGAATACCATGAAGACTGGGATAAATATGATTTATGGCGTTATGTCTCTAAAGTGGACGAGCATATTATTCGTGCTTACTCAATGGCTTCATACCCTGAAGAGAAAGGTATCATTATGCTTAACGTGCGTATTGCGACTCCACCACCACGCCAACCTGATGCGCCTCCGGGTCAAATGTCTTCTTACATTTGGTCATTAAAAGCAGGAGATAAAGTCACAATTTCTGGCCCATTTGGGGAATTCTTTGCGAAAGAAACCGATGCAGAAATGGTATTTATCGGTGGTGGTGCGGGTATGGCACCAATGCGTTCGCATATCTTCGACCAATTAAAACGTTTACATTCTAAACGTAAAATGTCGTTCTGGTATGGTGCACGTTCTAAACGTGAAATATTCTATCAAGAAGACTTTGATCAATTACAAGCTGAAAATGATAATTTCGTATGGCATGTTGCATTATCAGATGCATTGCCTGAAGATAATTGGACTGGCTATACAGGCTTTATTCACAATGTACTTTATGAAAACTACTTGAAAAATCATGAAGCACCAGAAGACTGTGAATACTATATGTGTGGGCCTCCAGTGATGAATGCAGCTGTAATTAAAATGTTGAAAGATCTTGGTGTTGAAGATGAAAACATTTTATTAGATGACTTTGGTGGCTGATTTCAGTTAATCAATTCATCATAAAAACTGACCGCACTTTATGATAAAGTGCGGTCAAAATTTAAGATGTTTTTAGAAATTTTCTATGATTACAGGTAAGTTTTGTTGAGTTTGCCAGTAATTCACAAATTTAGGAAATCCAGATGAAAAAATTAATAAGCGGTATTATGGCTGTAGCAATGGCGTTAAGTCTTGCAGCCTGTCAAAAAGAAACAAAAGTTATCTCTTTAAGCGGTAAAACAATGGGGACAACTTATCATGTTAAATACCTTGATGATGGTTCAATAAAAGCAACATCTGAAAAGACGCATGAAGAAATTGAAGCTATCTTAAAAGATGTGAACGCGAAAATGTCCACTTACAAAAAAGATTCGGAATTGAGCCGTTTCAATCAAAATACCCAAGTGAATACACCGATTGAGATTTCAGCAGATTTTGCCAAAGTATTGGCCGAAGCGATTCGTTTAAATAAAGTGACTGAAGGTGCATTGGATGTAACTGTTGGTCCTGTCGTTAATTTATGGGGATTTGGCCCTGAAAAACGCCCAGAAAAACAACCTACACCAGAACAATTAGCTGAACGTCAAGCTTGGGTTGGCATTGATAAAATTACCCTAGATATTAACAAAGAAAAAGCTACATTAAGCAAAGCACTTCCTCAAGTTTATGTTGATTTATCATCGATTGCTAAAGGCTTTGGCGTTGATCAGGTCGCTGAAAAGTTAGAACAATTAAATGCTCAGAATTACATGGTTGAAATCGGTGGTGAAATTCGTGCAAAAGGAAAAAATATCGAAGGAAAACCTTGGCAGATCGCAATTGAAAAACCAATTACAACAGGCGAAAGAGCGGTTGAAGCTGTTATTGGATTAGACAATATGGGGATGGCAAGTTCAGGTGATTATCGTATTTACTTTGAAGAAAATGGTAAACGCTTTGCGCACGAAATTGATCCAAAAACAGGTTATCCAATTCAACATCATTTAGCCTCAATTACGGTGCTTGCGCCAACTTCAATGACTGCAGATGGCTTATCTACAGGGTTATTTGTGCTGGGGGAAAACAAGGCGTTAGAAGTGGCTGAGAAAAATAATCTTGCCATTTACTTAATCATTAAAACAGATAATGGTTTTGTCACAAAATCATCCTCTGCTTTCAAAAAATTAACAAAAACAAAAGAATAGTTATGCAAACTTTATTTTTTACTTTAATCGCTTTCGTCGCAATTATATTGTTGATGTCTATCGGATTTATTATCAAAAAACAAAGTTTAAAAGGCAGCTGCGGTGGTTTATCTACCCTTGGTATTGCCAAAGCTTGCGATTGTGATAAACCTTGCGACACGCTTCAATTAAAATTAGATGCAGGCGATGAACAAGCGAAAGCTGAATATGAGCAAAAATTTGTGAAAAAAGATGATGATTCGCAATTTTATGAAGTGAAATAACTTGCTCAAAACTGACCGCTCTTTTGATGATAGGGCGTTATTAACGCCCTCTTGAGGATGAACTATGCGATCAAATAATCGTTGGCTACAACGTTTCCAAAATTATCAACGATCCCTTTTTCATTTAAAAAATGAAGTAACTCAATATGGAAATACCAATATTGATGTGATTAAAAAAGGAATTATTCAAAGTTTTGAAATCACTCACGAATTGTCGTGGAAATTGATGCAAGATATTCTTCGAGAAGAAGGAGAATCTGAGCTTTATGGATCAAAATCAGCAACTCGTTTAGCTTTTAACCGTGGACTAATTAATCAGGGAGAAATTTGGTTAGAAATGATCAAAAGCCGTAATCTAACAGTCCATACTTATGATCAGCAAATGATTAATGAAGAATTTGATAAAATTATTCATCTATATTTACCTGCATTTACTAGTTTTGAGCAAAAAGTGAGTATGATATGCAGCAATTTGGATTAAGTGATAAACAGCAGATAATTATAAAAAATATTTTAGCTCACTACCCAGAGGTTGAGCTTGCGATTATTTATGGCTCTCGTGCTCAAAACACTTTTAGAGAGGGCTCTGATATTGATTTAACACTGAAAGGTAAACATTTAACCCAAGATATTTTAGGAAAAATTTGGCTTGAACTTGATGATTCCGATTCACCCTATTTATTTGATTTATCAATTTATCAGCATTTGACTCATTCTCAACTGGCTGAAAATATAGAACGAACTGGCAAGGTTTTTTATCAACGATAATCAACTATCTTAACAACTAACCAATGTGCTTCGCCTTAACCGAAGTTACGGGAGAACTATGTTAATTTCAAATACTTATAATCAACACTTTCCTCAATTGACGCAAGAGCAGATTGCGAGCAATGCTACCAAAAAAGTGATTTGTGGTATGTCTGGCGGAGTGGATTCTTCTGTGTCAGCTTTTATTCTTCAACAGCAAGGCTATCAGGTGGAAGGCCTATTTATGAAAAACTGGGAAGAAGATGACGATACGGATTACTGTACTGCTGCAGCTGATCTTGCAGATGCTCAAGCAGTATGTGATAAATTGGGTATCAAACTACATAAAATTAATTTTGCTGCAGAATATTGGGATAATGTCTTTGAGCATTTTCTAACTGAATATAAAGCAGGGCGCACGCCGAACCCAGATATTTTGTGTAATAAAGAAATTAAATTTAAAGCATTTTTAGAATATGCAGCTGAAGATCTTGGTGCCCATTACATTGCAACAGGGCATTATGTACGTAGAGCTGGTGATGATGAAAATGCAAAATTATTACGTGGTTTAGATGCTAATAAAGATCAAAGTTATTTTCTTTATACCTTAAGCCATAAACAAGTAGGGCAAAGTTTATTCCCTGTTGGTGAAATTGAGAAGCCCATTGTTCGCTCTATTGCTGAAGATCTTGGTTTAATTACAGCGAAGAAAAAGGACTCTACCGGTATTTGTTTTATTGGTGAGCGTAAATTTAAGGATTTCTTAGCTCGTTACTTGCCAGCTCAACCGGGTAATATTCGCACTGTAGATGACGAAATTATTGGTCGTCATGATGGTTTGATGTATCACACGTTGGGACAGCGTAAAGGATTAGGCATCGGTGGTTTAAAAAATGCAGGAGATGAAGCTTGGTATGTAGTAGATAAGGATGTAGAAAATAATGAACTTATTGTTGCTCAAGGCCATGATCATCCTCGTTTATTTTCTAAAGGTTTGATTGCTAGCCAATTACATTGGGTTGATCGCGAACCAATTCGAGAGTTATTACGTTGCACGGTAAAAACGCGTTATCGCCAACAAGATATTCCTTGTGTGATTGAACCAATTGATGATGAAACCATTCGAGTGATTTTCGATGAACCCCAATCAGCAGTAACCCCAGGGCAATCTGCCGTATTTTACCTTGACGAAGTTTGTTTGGGTGGCGGTATTATCGCAGAAAGAATATAAAACAAAGATTACTAAAAGCGCATTTTATGCGCTTTTAGACTATTTATTCAAACCAAATGACACTTGCCATTCGGCCTGTTTGATTGTCCCTGCGATAAGAAAAGAACTTTTCTTTTTCGTTGAATGTACAGTGATTTCCACCATAAATTTGCGTAATGCCGAGATTATTTAATCGCTGAGTTGCGATTTGATAAAGATTACCTAGGTATTTACCTTCTTCGATTGCATCAGGTTGAAAGACAAGTTTGGCTTTTTCATCTACCGCAACAAATTGTTTTACAACATCAATTCCAACTTGAAATGCTGTTGGGCCAATTGCTGGGCCAAACCACACGATAATATCTTCAGATTTAGCTTGAAAATATTTCATTGTTTCTTCTAGTACGCCATCGCATAAACCACGCCAGCCAGCATGCACTGCAGCTACTTCATTGCCAGATGTTGTAGTGAATAGAACTGGCAAACAGTCTGCAGTCATAACAACGCAAACTTGATTGGGAACATTTGTATAAACTGCATCCGCTTCAAGATTTTCTCCTGAATAAGGTAATTGAAGTACTCTAGTGCTGTGTGTTTGCGTTAAAAATACAGGTTTTTGTGGCAAGCCAAATTTTTCGACTAATAAAGTGCGGTTGGTTTTTACCGCACTTTTGTTATCACCCACATGATCGCCTAAGTTGAAACTAAAATAAGGCTCTAGGCTCACGCCCCCTTCACGAGTGGTGGTAAAGGCATGAATATTCTTTGGAACGTTCCAATTGGGGTTAATCGCTTGCATATTAATAATCTAACTCATCTTGATGTTCTAGATAGTCGGCTTTGAGTGCATTAAGCAATTCAACGAAATCATCAGGCAATGGTGCATACCATTCCATCATCTCCCCCGTAATTGGATGGGATAAACGTAACATAACTGCATGTAAAGCTTGGCGTTTGAAATTACGCAATACTTCCATAAAGTCTTCACTTGCATTCTTGGGTGGACGAGGGCGTCCGCCATAGGTTTGATCGCCTAGTAATGGATGGGCAATATGTGCCATATGAACACGGATTTGATGTGTACGACCCGTTTCCAAACGTAAACGTAAACGGGTGTAGTTACGGTAATTCTCCATAATACGATAATGGGTCACAGCTGGTTTTCCCATTGGATGAACCGCCATTAAAGTGCGTTTGGTTGCATGACGAGCCATAGGTTGATCTACAGTGCCGCCTTTAGTCATAATGCCTGAAGCGACCGCTTCATATTCACGCGTAATTTTGCGTTTTTGTAAGTCGCGTACTAACTTAGTTTGTGCTGGAATAGTTTTCGCAACAACCATTAGGCCTGTCGTATCTTTATCTAATCGATGCACAATTCCTGCTCTAGGTACTTCTGCAATTGGCGGATAATGATAGAGTAACGCATTGAGTACGGTTCCATTTGGATTGCCAGCACCAGGGTGTACCACAAGATCTTTTGGCTTGTTAATCACAATAATATCATCATCTTCATACACGATATTCAATGGAATATTTTCTGCTTCAAAACGTGTTTCATCTTCCACTTCAACAATAATCTCTATTCTCTCTCCTCCGAGCACTTTCTCTCGTGGAATATTGGCAATGCGATCATTTAATTTTACGAGATCGGCTTCAATCCACGTTTTTAATCGGGAGCGAGAATATTCAGGGAACAACTCTGCAAGTGTTTGGTCTAAACGCTGTCCCATTTGTTCTGGCTGCACTTCAGCCGAAAGGGTAATTTGTGGCATAAATAGCTCTCAAAAATTTTAAAAGTTGGCTTATTGATTAATGTTCTATACAATAGCCAACAATTGTATCTTATTTATTGGTTTTCGTAAAAATTAAGGAAAAAACAATGCGTAAAATAAAATCTTTGGCGTTGCTTGCCGTGGCAGCATTGGTTATTGGATGTTCAAGTGGTTCAAAAGATGTTGAACAAGCATCGGTAAATGAATTATACACAAAAGGTACAACATCATTACAAGAAGGTAGCTACTCTGAAGCCATTCGCTATTTAAAAGCGACGACTGAACGTTTCCCTGGTAGTATTTATCAAGAACAAGCAATGTTAGATTTAATTTATGCAAATTATAAAACACAAGATTATACGCAAGTATTATTGACGGTAGATAGCTTTTTACATCAATTTCCACAAAGCCCAAATCAAGCCTATGCGGTATATATGGCTGGCTTAACTAATGCAGCAACAGGCGATAATGTTATCCAAGATTTTTTTGGAATTGACCGTGCAACACGTGAAACAACCTCTATGCGTACCGCTTTTTCTAATTTCCAAAACTTAGTTCGTGCATTCCCTAATAGCCCTTACTCACAAGATGCTTTAGCTCGTATGGCTTATATTAAAGATGCACTGGCTCGTCACGAATTAGAGATTGCCAAATTCTATGCAAAACGTAAAGCGTGGGTAGCAGTTGCAAATCGTGTGGTAGGAATGTTAAAACAATATCCTGATACTAAAGCAACTTATGAAGGATTATTTCTGATGCAGGAAGCTTATGAAAAAATGGGTTTGACCGCATTAGCAAATGATACTCAAAAAATTATTGATGCGAATAAAGATAAAACTTTTGCACCAATTGAAAAACCAAACGAACCAGACTTAAAAGTGCCAGCAGTTAAATAACAATAACTGCAGAAAAATCAAATACTCTCTGCACCCTAAAAGTTGAATAAAATTTAAACTAATTAAGGTGCAGATTTTTTTATTTTTTATCAACTGAAAATGCTTTACCATAATTCGCACAAATAATCTGAGCAGCATTATAAAGCGTCGTATCAGGTGTTAGACTTAACGTATGTTTCTTTTGCTTTTTAGGTGCTGCACGTAAACCCTGTCCCCAAAACTCATCATAGAAATCAGTTCGCACTTGAGTTAAATGATAATTTGCACAATTTAAAATCTTATACTGACGAACAGAACGTGCATAACGTTTAGGCTCAGGATAAACATACAATCCCTTATCTAAATTCACCACTGCATCAAAATGCACAATTTGTGGTTCTTGGTTATCCACCCAAATAGATTCACTATCGATGTAATAATTCACATTCTTCACCAAACGTACATATCCGCTTCGCACATCAGTCGGTGCTGTCAGCTTCACATCATTTTGTTCAACCTTTTGAGTTTGAGCAGAACAGGCGGTAAGTAGCCCAAGTGATAATGTTAAAATAATTTTTTTCATTATTTACTCCTTATGTTAGCTGACATTTATTTTAGAATTTTACAGTATGCCCATAACCTTCTAGGATTGTTTTAATATGCTCTAACGATTCTTTGGTTGGCGGTAATACATCTTCAAGCTCATAATCTAACCCAAGGGTTTTCCATTTATGTGCACCTAATCGATGATAAGGAAGAAGTTCAACTTTTTCAATATTGGTCATACCTTCAATAAACTGACCTAATAAATGCACATCGTGATCGCTATCGGTATAACCAGGAACAACAACATAACGAATCCATGTACGTTGATTACGTTTTTGCAAATATTTTGCGAATTCAAGGGTACGTTTATTTGGTACTCCAATAAGATTTTGATGAACTTGATCATTAAGCTCTTTTAAATCGAGTAAAACAAGATCTGTTACATCTAATAATTCATCAATAATATGATCATAATGACGTACAAAACCATTTGTATCCAAGCAAGTATTAATCCCTTCCGCTTTACAAGCACGGAACCAATCGCGTACAAACTCTGCTTGTAACATAGCCTCACCACCAGATGCAGTGACACCACCGCCAGTCGAATTCATAAAATGGCGGTAAGTCACTACTTCTTTCATTAAATCTTCGACACTGATTTCTTTGCCACCTTCAAGATCCCAAGTATCACGATTGTGACAATATTTGCAACGCATCAAGCAACCTTGCATAAATAAAATAAAACGAATACCTGGCCCATCTACAGTGCCACATGATTCAAAAGAGTGAATTCGTCCAAGAACTGACATACATAAATTTCCTAAAATTAGATATAGCTAAATTTTACCAAATATTTAGTCTATAAAAAATGAGCCTGATTGAAATCAGGCTCATACATATTATGTTTCCGCCAAAGTGCGGTCAAAAATAAAAATGTTTTTACATTGACTCTGTGAAAGTTCTAGTAATTACATCTTGTTGTTGCTCTTTAGTTAAAGAGTTGAAACGTACTGCGTAACCAGATACACGGATGGTTAATTGCGGATATTTATCCGGATTTTCCATTGCATCTAACAACATTTCACGATTTAACACGTTCACATTTAAGTGTTGGCCACCTTCAACAGTTGCTTCGTGGTGGAAGTAACCATCCATTAAGCCAGCAAGATTACGACGTTGTGCTTCTGCATCTTTACCTAACGCATTTGGTACGATTGAGAAGGTATAAGAAATACCATCTTTCGCGTAAGCAAATGGAAGTTTAGCCACAGAAGTTAATGATGCTACCGCACCTTTTTGGTCACGACCGTGCATTGGGTTCGCACCTGGTCCGAATGGTGCACCAGCACGACGACCATCTGGGGTGTTACCTGTTTTCTTACCATAAACTACGTTAGAAGTAATGGTTAATACAGATTGTGTAGGCACAGCGTTGCGGTAAGTTTTAAGTTTTTGAATTTTCTTCATGAAACGTTCAACTAAGTCACAAGCGATGTCATCAACACGGTTATCGTTGTTACCATATTGTGGATATTCACCTTCGATTTCAAAGTCGATTGCTACGTTAGTTGCAACAACATTGCCATCTTTATCTTTGATGTCGCCACGAACTGGTTTAACTTTCGCATATTTGATTGCTGAAAGTGAGTCAGCCGCAACAGAAAGACCCGCGATACCACAAGCCATGGTACGGTATACATCACGATCATGTAATGCCATTAATGCGGCTTCGTATGAATATTTATCGTGCATATAGTGGATTACGTTTAAGGCGGTCACATATTGTTTTGCCAACCAATCCATAAAGCTATCCATACGAGTCATTACTGTATCGAAATCTAATACTTCATCAGTAATTGGTGCAGTTTTCGGACCTACTTGCATACCTAATTTTTCATCGATACCGCCGTTGATTGCGTATAACAATGTTTTCGCTAAGTTTGCACGAGCGCCGAAGAACTGCATTTGTTTACCCACAACCATTGGTGATACACAACATGCGATTGCGTAGTCATCATTGTTGAAGTCTGGACGCATTAAATCATCGTTTTCATATTGAACTGATGAGGTATCAATCGATACTTTCGCACAGAAACGTTTGAAGTTTTCAGGTAATTGTTCAGACCAAAGAATGGTTAAGTTTGGTTCTGGAGAAGTACCCATGTTGTAAAGAGTGTGTAAAATACGGAATGTATTTTTGGTTACTAATGTACGACCGTCTAAACCCATACCTGCGATGGTTTCAGTTGCCCACATTGGGTCACCTGAGAATAATTGATCGTATTCAGGCGTACGTAAGAAACGAACCATACGGAGTTTCATAACTAAGTGGTCAACTAATTCTTGCGCTTCAGTTTCAGTAATTTTTCCTGCTTTTAAATCACGTTCGATATAGATATCAATGAAGGTTGCAGTACGACCGAATGACATTGCCGCACCATTTTGTGATTTGATTGCAGCAAGATAAGCAAAGTACATCCATTGAATTGCTTCTTGAGCATTAGTTGCCGGGTTAGAAATATCATAACCATAGCTTGCTGCCATTTGTTTTAATTGACCTAATGCACGGTGTTGTTCTGCGATTTCTTCACGTAAACGAATTGTTGCTTCAAGATTTACGCCATCTTCTAAATCTTTTTGTAAAGAAGAGAATTGTGCGTATTTATCTTTCATTAAGAAGTCTACACCGTAAAGTGCTACACGACGGTAGTCACCGATGATACGGCCACGACCATAAGCATCTGGAAGACCAGTTAATACACCAGATTTACGGCAACGTAAAATGTCTGGCGTATAAACATCGAATACACCTTGGTTATGCGTTTTACGATATTCAGTGAAGATTTTTTTCACTTCAGGATCAAGTTCACGACCATAAACTTTACAAGAACCTTCCACCATTTTAATACCACCGAATGGCATAATGGCACGTTTTAAAGGTTCATCAGTTTGAAGACCAACGATTTTTTCTAAATCTTTGTTAATGTAACCGGGTGCGTGGGAGATAATGGTAGATGGCGTATGTTCATCAAAATCCAATGGTGCGTGAGTACGGTTTTCAATTTTAATTCCTTCCATCACAGATTCCCAAAGCTTGGTTGTTGCTTCGGTTGGACCTGCTAAGAAAGAGTCATCGCCTTCATACGGAGTATAGTTTTTTTGGATAAAGTCACGTACATTGACATTTTCTTGCCAATCGCCACCAGCAAAACCAGCCCACGCCAATTTTTGCGCTTCATTAAGTTCTGACATAGTCATTTCCTTTGTTAATTAATAAATAAGTAAGTAAATCTTTAATGCGTTTTGGTTAAATAACGTTGGAATACACCAATACAAATTGCCCCGCCGACAATATTTCCCAACGTTACAGGGATTAAATTCTTCACAATGAAATGGTACAAATCTAAATCTGCATATTTCATCGGATCAACACCGATTTGTTGCCAAAATTCAGGTGTACTAAAATGTGCAGTAATAATTCCCATTGGAATCATAAACATATTAGCCACACAGTGTTCAAATCCTGATGCAACAAACAAACCAATCGGCATAATCATAATAAATGCTTTGTCTGTAACAGTCTTACCAGAATAAGACATCCAAACCGCCACACACACCATAATGTTACATAAAATACCTAGGTTAAAAGCTTCAAACCACGTGTGATGAATTTTATGTTGGGCGGTTGCAAGAATCGTTAA
This sequence comes from Haemophilus sp. HN_Hi10, assembly GCF_049821985.1. Taxonomy (NCBI): domain Bacteria; kingdom Pseudomonadati; phylum Pseudomonadota; class Gammaproteobacteria; order Pasteurellales; family Pasteurellaceae; genus Haemophilus; species Haemophilus sp. HN_Hi10. The sequence continues at coordinate 1,752,558 of NZ_CP187495.1, forward strand.
ACCCCATTGGCCATTTGCTGCCATTGTTTGTCCACCAAACCAAATAACAGCGGCAATAAACAAACCACCAACGAAGTTGCCTAAATACACCACGATCCAATTTCGAATCATTTGTGTCGTAGTGATTCTACCGCCCACTCGAGCGACTAAAGTTAAAGTAGAAGAGGTGAATAATTCAGATCCTAAAATCACCACCATAATTACGCCCAAGGAGAAGACTAATCCACCTACTAACTTGGTTAATCCCCAAGGTGCACCTGCACTAGCAGTTTGTGTTGTTGTGTAAAATACAAAGGCTAAGGCAATACAAGCACCGGCACTAATGCCGGACATAAACGATAAAAATGGACGTTTATTTGCTTTATAAGTCGCTGTATTTTCTGCATAATCCGTTGCTTCAACTGGCGTGAGAGCAACAGAAGATAGTTTTTGATTTTCTGATGCCATAATCAAACTCCAACTATTGAAATTGAAAAAGTTGATGAAAATTTAATAATTTTAACAAGTTTACGGCTACAAATACTTCTATAATTGGCGTTATTTTACTCTCCTCCCCTTTCATTGCAAAGAAAAGCAAAAATTATTTCAACAAAATTTGATATTTTGCAATGTTTGTTCAATTAAACAAAAAACAAACTAAATTTTTACCGCACTTTTATATCTTAATAAATAAAAAATCTGCACTCAAATTAGTTAAATATTTTCTTTAACTAATTCAAGAGCAGATTGAAGTGCGGTTATTTTTTATATTGAATTATGGATTAAAGTTTTGCTGAAAGCATGGCTTCCAATTTTTCTTGGTCAACAGCAAATTTACGAATACCCTCTGCTAATTTTTCAACGGCCATTGCATCGCTGTTATGTTGCCAGTAGAACTCAGCTTCTGTTAATGGTTGTGGTTTCGCTTTTACTTCGCCTTTGTATTCAAGTTTGCGTACAAGTGCGGTTGAATTTTCTTGTAATTCTTTCAGTAATGCCGGTGCAATGGTTAAGCGATCGCAACCTGCAAGTTCAGTAATTTCTCCTACATTACGGAAGCTCGCGCCCATCACAACGGTGTTGTAGCCATATTCTTTGTAGTAATTATAGATTTTGGTAACAGAAATAACGCCTGGGTCTTCTGCTGGCGCATATTCTTTTTTGTCTGAATTTGCTTTGTACCAGTCTAAAATACGACCTACAAATGGAGAAATTAAGTAAACGCCTGCTTCTGCACAAGCACGAGCTTGCGCTTCAGAGAATAATAAGGTTAAGTTACAGTTAATGCCTTCTTTTTCAAGGATTTCTGCAGCTCGGATACCTTGCCATGTGGAAGCGATTTTAATCAAAATACGATCATTTGAAATGCCAACTGCATTATAAATTGCGATCAATTTACGCGCTTTTTCAACTGTTGCTTGTGTGTTGTAAGAAAGACGTGCATCCACTTCAGTAGAAATACGTCCTGGAACGATTTTTAAAATTTCTAAACCAATATTTACCGCTAATTTATCTTCTGCATCAATAAGTTGTTGTGCTTTATCATTGCTTTGAGCTTTTGCATAAGCTACCGCTTCATCAATTAATGGGGCGTATTGTGGTAATGCTGAAGCACTTAGAATTAATGATGGGTTAGTAGTCGCATCTTGTGGTTGATATTTTTTAATTGCGTCGATATCGCCAGTATCAGCTACGACGACGGTCATATTACGAAGTGAATCTAACTGTGTTGTCATTGTATTCTCCTTGAATGGACTTGTTTAAATCTAATCAGGTTACGATAGCACAATTAGCATTAAAAAGGTAATTTATGTAGGAAAATATTTACAATAGGAAAAATCAATACATCCTAGATCCCCCCTCTCATATCATCACTTTTAGCAATTTTTTTAGCGATTTATTAGACACAACTCACAAAACTCAATTTTTCTTCAAATAATTTCCTGACAAATCTTTACAAAAATGAATTTTTGAGCTAATAAGTAGAAGACTTTTTATAAAAATATCGCCTAATGACAAGGAGGCTCAAATGCAACACAAACTACTCTTCTCTGCAATCGCTCTTGCTCTTTCCTATTCTGCGCAAGCAGTTATAGTGCCTGAAGGAACACAATTAGATGAAAAACAGCATATCGTGTTCAATAATGGGGCTGAACCACAAAGTTTTGACCCACACAAAACCGAAGGTGTGCCAGAATCTAACGTTGCTTATCAATTACTTGAAGGCTTAGTCACCTCAGACTCTGAAGGTAAACTTCAACCGGGTGTGGCTGAAAGTTGGGAAAATACACCTGACTTCAAAACCTGGACATTCCATTTACGTAAAGATGCTAAATGGTCAAACGGAGATCCTGTTACTGCACACGATTTCGTGTTTGCGTGGCGTCGCTTAGTGGATCCTGCCACTGCTGCACCTTATGCGAGTTACTTAAGTTATTTACAAGTTGAAAATGCGCAAGACATTATTGACGGTAAGAAAAAACCGGCTGAATTAGGCGTGGAAGCAAAAGATGATTACACCTTTGTGGTTCATGCAACCAATCCTGTGCCTTATGCAGTCAGTTTAACGACTCACCAATCCTTATTGCCATTACCACAAAAAGTAGTCGAAAAATTGGGTGATGCATGGGTGAAAAAAGAAAACTACGTGGGTAACGGTGCGTATAAGCTGGCTAACCATATCATTAACGAAAAAATCGAATTTGAACGTAACCCACTTTATTGGAACGATAAAGAAACCGTAATCAATAGTGCGACATTCCTCGCCATTGAAAACCCAAGTACCGATGTAGCACGTTATCGTGCGGGCGATTTAGACATGACCAGTTATGGTTTGCCGCCAGAACAATTCGCTAAATTACAAAAAGAATTGCCAGGCGAAGTATACGTTACTCGTACCCTAGCAACTTATTCTTATGAATTAAACAATAAGAAAGCACCTTTTGATAACGTGAATATTCGTAAAGCCTTGAACTTATCCCTTGATCGTAATGTGATCACCGATAAAGTATTGGGCCAAGGTCAAACACCAACCTATGTGTTTACCCCAACTTACATCGAAGAAGGTCATCTCATTCAACAACCTGCTTATTCAAAAGAACCGATGGCACAACGTAATGAAGAAGCCATTAAACTCTTAGAAGAAGCTGGTTACAGTAAAGCGAATCCGTTGAAATTCAGCATTCTTTATAATACCAATGAAAACCACAAAAAAGTGGCTATTGCTGCAGCATCTATGTGGAAAGCGAACACCAAAGGTTTGATTGATGTGAAATTAGAAAACCAAGAGTGGAAAACTTACATTGATAGCCGTCGTGCAGGTCGTTACGATACGGCGCGCGCAGGATGGAGTGCGGATTACAACCAAGCAACAACATTCGGCAACTATTTCTTATCTAATTCTAGTAACAATACCGCGAAATACGCGAACCCAGAATATGATAAAGCGATGGCAGAATCTTACGCAGCAACTGATGTAGAAGGTCGTGCAAAAGCTTATGCGAAGGCCGAACAAATTCTTGCAAAAGATTACGGTATCGTACCAATCTTTAACTATGTGAATCCACGCTTAGTGAAACCTTACGTAAAAGGTTATTCAGGCAAAGATCCACAAGATCATATTTACTTACGCAATCTTTATATTATTAAACATTAATTCGTTGCTCGTATTTAAGTGCGGTTAAAAATCGTCGTATTTTTTGACCGCACTTTTCGCCCATTTTGGTTGGAGTTGTTATGCTCAAGTTTATTTTTAAACGGCTGTTGGAAGCCTTGCCGACGCTGTTTATTTTGATTACTTTTTCTTTCTTTTTGATGCGTCTTGCCCCTGGCAGCCCGTTCACTTCTGAACGCGCTTATCCGCCAGAAGTCATGGCTAATATCGAAGCGAAGTATCATTTAAATGAACCATTATATAAACAATATTTCCTTTATTTAGAAAATCTTTCCAAAGGAGATTTTGGTCCCTCTTTTAAATATAAAGACCAATCAGTCAATGATTTAATCGCGTCAGCTTTCCCTGTTTCCATAAAATTGGGAATGGCTGCCTTCGCCTTTGCAGTCGTGCTAGGAGTAACAGCAGGTACGCTCGCCGCTCTCAATCAAAATAGCCGTTGGGATTATATTTTGATGAGTTTCTCGATGCTTGGGGTCATTATGCCAAGCTTCGTATTTGCACCTGTTTTAGTGCTAATTTTCGCCATTTATCTAGGATGGCTGCCAGCTGGCGGTTGGAACGGCGGTACCGCCATGTACATGATCTTACCTGTAGCCTCCTTAACTATCGCTTATGTTGCAGGGATTGCGCGTATCATGCGTGGTTCAATGATTGAAGTGTTACATTCCAACTTTATTCGAACCGCCAAAGCTAAAGGACTTTCCATGTCGAGAATCATTTTAAAACATGCTTTGCGTCCCGCACTTTTACCCGTGATAACCTATTTAGGACCTGCTTTCGTAGGGATTATTACCGGCTCAATGGTCATCGAAAGCGTATTTGGTTTACCTGGCATGGGATTATTATTTGTAAACGGCGCATTGAACCGCGATTACTCTTTAGTTTTGAGCCTCACCATTTTAGTGGGGACATTAACCATTTTATTTAATGCGATTGTGGATATTTTATACGCCATCATCGATCCAAAAATTCGTTATTAAGGATAAATTATGACAGATTATCGTACTCAGCCGATTAATCAGAAAAATGCGGATTTTGTGGAACAAGTGGCTGACCGTATTGAAGAAATGCAACTGGAAGGCCGCAGCCTATGGCAAGATGCGAAACGCCGTTTTTTCCGAAACAAAGCTGCTGTTGCCAGTCTGATTATTTTGGCGTTTATTATTATATTTATCACCGTAGCGCCTTGGTTCTTCCCATTTACCTATGAAGATACCGATTGGAATATGATGAGCGCCGCACCAACAATGGAAGGCTATCACTTCTTCGGTACCGACGCATCGGGTCGAGATTTATTGGTACGCACTGCTATCGGTGGACGGATTTCATTATTGGTCGGTATTGCTGGTGCTTTCATTTCCGTGACTATCGGCACAATTTATGGAGCGATTTCTGGCTATGTAGGCGGTAAAACAGATATGCTGATGATGCGCTTTTTAGAGATTCTCAGCTCATTTCCATTTATGTTTTTCGTGATTTTGTTGGTGACTCTTTTTGGCCAAAACATTTTCTTAATTTTTATCGCTATCGGGGCCATTGCTTGGCTTGGTCTTGCACGTATTGTACGCGGACAAACCCTCAGCCTAAAAAATAAAGAATTCGTCGAAGCCGCCATCGTTTGTGGCGTACCTCGTCGCCAAATCATTTTGAAACACATTATTCCGAATGTATTAGGCTTAGTGGCAGTTTATGCCTCGCTTGAAGTGCCTGGGCTCATTCTATTTGAATCATTCTTAAGCTTCTTAGGATTAGGAACTCAAGAACCGATGAGTAGCTGGGGTGCACTCTTAAGTGATGGTGCTGCACAAATGGAAGTGTCGCCTTGGTTATTAATTTTCCCGGCATTTTTCCTTTGCCTTACCCTATTTTGTTTTAACTTTATCGGTGACGGGTTGCGTGATGCGCTCGATCCGAAAGATAGATAGGAGCGAATAATGAATCCTTTATTAGATGTAAAAAATCTCTACGTTCGCTTCAAAACACCAGATGGCGTCGTTACAGCAGTGAATGACTTAAACTTCACGCTGAATGCAGGAAGCACACTGGGCATCGTAGGCGAAAGTGGATCAGGCAAGTCACAAACAGCCTTTGCTTTAATGGGTTTATTGGCAGCCAACGGTGAAGTGGAAGGCTCTGCCATTTTTGAAGGGAAAGAATTAGTTAATTTACCGAATGCTGAATTGAATAAAATCCGCGCCGAGCAAATTTCCATGATTTTCCAAGATCCAATGACGTCGCTAAATCCTTACATGAAAATCGGTGAACAACTCATGGAAGTGCTGCAATTGCACAAGGGCTATGATAAACAAACTGCCTTTGCCGAATCCGTGAAAATGTTAGACGCAGTTAAAATGCCAGAAGCTAAAAAACGCATGGGCATGTATCCGCACGAGTTTTCTGGCGGTATGCGTCAACGGGTGATGATTGCAATGGCCTTATTATGCCGTCCCAAACTACTCATTGCAGATGAACCAACAACCGCTTTGGATGTGACCGTTCAAGCACAAATCATGACCTTGTTAAATGAGTTAAAACACGAATTTAATACTGCGATTATTATGATTACCCATGATCTTGGGGTAGTGGCTGGTATCTGCGATCAAGTTATGGTGATGTATGCTGGACGAACCATGGAATACGGCACAGCGGAACAAATTTTCTATCATCCAACCCATCCCTATTCCATAGGCTTAATGGATGCGATTCCTCGCTTAGACGGCAATGAAGAACACTTGGTAACCATTCCTGGCAATCCACCGAATTTATTGCATTTGCCAAAAGGTTGTCCATTCTCACCTCGTTGCCAATTTGCTACCGAACAATGCCAAATTGCGCCAAAACTGACTACATTTAATCACGGTCAATTACGTAATTGTTGGTTACCAGCGGAGAAATTTAACCTATGACAGTCTCAAACAACAAAGAATTACTCCTTGAAGTCAATCACTTAGGCGTCAGTTTTAAAATTAAAAATGATAAATCCCTTTTCTTCGCCAAACCGCAAACCTTAAAAGCGGTGAAGGATGTGTCTTTTAAACTTTACGCAGGTGAAACTCTCGGCGTAGTAGGTGAATCTGGTTGTGGTAAATCCACACTTGCACGCACTATTATCGGTTTAGTCGAAGCGAGTGAAGGGGAAATCTTGTGGCTTGGTAAACATTTACGAAAACAATCAGCGAAACAATGGAAAGAAACGCGTAAAGATATTCAAATGATTTTCCAAGACCCACTAGCCTCTCTCAATCCGCGAATGAATATTGGCGAAATCATTGCTGAGCCATTAAAGATCTACCAACCGCACTTAAGTGCCGCCGAAGTGAAAGAAAAAGTGCAAGCTATGATGTTGAAAGTTGGGCTTTTACCGAACTTGATTAACCGCTACCCACATGAATTTTCTGGTGGTCAATGTCAGCGTATCGGTATTGCTCGTGCATTAATCATTGAGCCCAAAATGATCATTTGTGATGAGCCCGTTTCAGCGTTAGATGTGTCGATTCAGGCTCAAGTGGTGAATTTATTGAAATCCCTGCAAAAAGAAATGGGGCTTTCCTTAATTTTTATCGCTCATGATTTAGCGGTGGTAAAACATATTTCTGACCGCGTATTAGTGATGTATTTAGGCAATGCAATGGAATTAGGCAGCGATGTGGAAGTATATAACGATACCAAACATCCTTATACCAAAGCTTTAATGTCTGCTGTTCCGATCCCCGATCCAAAATTGGAACGCAATAAATCCATCGAATTACTTGAAGGTGATTTGCCTTCGCCAATTAATCCACCGTCTGGTTGCGTATTTCGTACTCGCTGTCTAAAGGCTGATGAGAATTGTGCGAAACAAAAACCACCTCTCACCAGCCAAAACAACAGCCATTTTGTGGCTTGCTTGAAAGTCTTATAAAACAAAAAGTGCGGTTAAAATTCACCGCACTTTTTACTTTTACAATCCTAATTTTTCTTCAATTACTTTAGCCAAATCATCTAGCATCGCATAACGTTTACGATACATGGAACGTTTTTTACTTGGCACATCATCCAGATTTCTATCCATTTCTAAAGGCAATTCCCAGTAATCTTTTAATTCTCCGCCTGATTCGCCAAAAATCGCATCATAATCCACCGTGTATTGTTTACTTTGAATGAAACGAGATTTATTTTGGTATTTTTGCGGAATGCCAAGCAATTTATCGTAGCCTAAGATTTTCGTGAGTGATTTCATGGTTTCAACCATTAAATAGGCTGGGCGCAAACCGTGGCAAGATTTAGTTAGTTGTTTTACCATTTCCTTTGAGCCTTCAAAATTTGGCCCTTGTACAACAGCAATAAGAAGCGCATCGCCCAATTTGGCAAAGGTAAGCAAATAAACTAATTCATTTCTTGGTTTATGCCATAGCTCCAATACCCAATACCCCTCCATCGGTTGATGGGTTGTCATGCTTAATGTCATTTCAAAATCAGGAATGACTTCGCCAAAACTTAATGGTTTTTCCCATAACGGCGTAGAAAGTGCGGTAAGTTTTTTGGGTAAAAATAAAAGATTCTCACAAATGGCATTAAATCGTTGTGATGCATTGAAACGTTTATCGAGAAAACGACAAGCAACAGGATAACTATAATCCAAGTGCGTATTAAAAATATCGACGAGAAAAGGATGTTGATTGATAAATTGTTCAAAGCGACGAATTGAACCACGATTTAAAAAGCTACGTAAGTTATAACGCCAATGTTTTGGTGCATCAAAACGCCCTGGTCGATATGGATAAAGATCCTTAGATTGAGGCCATTGGTAAGTTGTTTTTGTTGTCATCTGGAGTGCCATTAGTTGATTATAATTTCGGAGAGAATTTTGACATAATTTCAGGAAATTTTCCATTTATGCTATTCTAAACACAATTTTTAAAAGGAATCCTTATGTCTGAAATTAAACTTAATTACCACAAAACCCACTTTTTAACGAGCGCGCCGAATATTCGTTCTATTCCTGAAGATACGGGCATTGAAATTGCATTTGCGGGTCGTTCAAATGCAGGAAAATCAACCGCACTTAATGCATTAACCAATCAAAAAAGTTTAGCCCGTACCTCAAAAACACCGGGGCGTACCCAACTAATCAACTTATTTGAAGTGGAACCAAATTGTAAATTGGTGGATTTACCGGGCTATGGTTATGCTGCCGTGCCAGAGCAGATGAAAATTCAATGGCAAAAATCCTTAGGCGAATATTTACAAAAACGCGAATGTTTGGCAGGGTTAGTTGTGTTGATGGATATTCGCCATCCGCTTAAAGATCTTGACCAACAAATGATTGAATGGGCGGTTTCAGCTGATTTACCAGTTCTTTTATTACTGACTAAAGCCGATAAATTAAGCCAAAGCTCACGTAGTAAACAAGTAAAAATGGTGCATGAAGCAATTCTTCCATTTCAAGGCGATATACAAGTTGAAGCTTTTTCTGCACAAAATAAAATTGGAATTGATAAACTTGCAGCGAAATTAGATTTTTGGTTTTCGCCACTTTTTGCGGAATAAAATACAAATATTGCGATCTAGATCGCAAAAAAAGCACGGGATGAATGATTTCATTACGTGCTTTTTTTATAGTGCCAAAACTATCTCCATTTTTACCGCACTTTAAGGATTATAATGTCTCTTGCTATTGTTTACAGCCGTGCCTCTATGGGGGTGCAAGCGCCGCTTGTTACTATTGAGGTACATTTAAGCAACGGAAAACCCGGATTTATACTTGTTGGTTTGCCCGAAAAAACCGTGAAAGAGGCACAAGATCGGGTGCGTAGTGCATTGATGAATGCACAATTTAAATACCCAGCCAAACGCATTACCGTGAATCTCGCACCTGCGGATTTGCCTAAAGAAGGCGGACGATTTGATTTGCCTATTGCCATCGGAATTTTAGCTGCATCGGATCAGCTTGATGCGAGCTGCTTAAAGCAATTTGAATTTGTAGCGGAGCTTGCACTTACGGGGCAATTACGTGGCGTACACGGTGTAATTCCCGCTATTCTTGCAGCACAAAAATCAAAGCGAGAGTTAATCATTGCGAAGCAAAATGCCAATGAAGCCTCACTTGTTTCTGATCAAAATACTTATTTTGCGCAAACACTTTTAGATGTGGTGCAATTTCTCAATGGTCAGGAAAAATTACCTATCGCCACTGAAATTGTGAAAGAAAGTGCGGTAAATTTTTCGGGTAAAAATACATTAGATTTAACGGATATTATTGGACAACAGCACGCTAAACGTGCATTAACCATTGCCGCAGCGGGGCAGCATAATTTACTCTTTCTTGGCCCACCGGGTACAGGGAAAACCATGTTAGCCAGCCGATTAACAGGGCTTTTACCTGAAATGACTGATTTAGAAGCGATTGAAACGGCATCTGTAACGAGTTTAGTGCAAAACGAGTTAAATTTTCATAATTGGAAACAACGTCCTTTTCGCGCCCCGCACCATAGTGCATCAATGCCAGCTTTAGTTGGTGGTGGAACGATCCCAAAACCTGGTGAAATATCCTTAGCAACAAATGGGGTACTTTTTCTTGATGAACTTCCAGAGTTTGAACGAAAAGTGTTAGATGCGCTACGTCAGCCTTTGGAAAGTGGTGAGATTATTATTTCTCGTGCTAATGCAAAAATTCAATTTCCAGCTCGTTTTCAATTGGTGGCAGCGATGAATCCAAGCCCCACAGGTCATTATACTGGAACACATAACCGCACTTCACCGCAACAAATTATGCGTTATTTAAATCGACTTTCAGGGCCCTTTTTAGATCGCTTTGACTTGTCTATTGAAGTGCCTTTATTGCCACAAGGTAGCTTACAAAATACGGGCGATCGTGGCGAAACCAGCGCACAAGTTCGTAAAAAAGTGTTAAAAGTGCGAGAGATTCAAATGGAAAGAGCGGGAAAAATTAACGCTTATTTGAACAGTAAAGAGATTGAGCGTGATTGCAAGTTAAACGATAAAGATGCCTTTTTCCTTGAAAAAGCACTGAATAAACTTGGGCTTTCTGTTCGGGCTTATCATCGTATTTTGAAAGTGTCTCGAACCATTGCCGATCTACAAGGAGAACAACAAATTTCTCAACCGCACTTAGCGGAAGCCTTGGGCTATCGAGCAATGGATCGTTTGTTGCAGAAATCGTCGAATATGTAAAAACGCGTGGAAAGAATACCACGCGTGAAAGGATTAGTAAGTGCTTTGGGTATCTTGCGTACCGCTAATAATTGCAATGCCCGCACTTGCACCAATGCGAGTTGCACCCGCTTTAATCATCGCAAGTGCCGTTTCAGTATCTCGCACGCCGCCTGATGCTTTAACACCAATATTGCCGACCGTTTGTTTCATCAATGCAATATCTTCTACAGTCGCACCACCTTTATTGAAGCCTGTTGATGTTTTAACAAAAGCCACACCGATTTCTTTACAAATTTCACAGGCTTTCACTATTTCATCTTTAGTGAGCAAACAAGTTTCTAAAATCACTTTTAATGGCGTACCATCACAAGCATTAAACACCGCTTGAATATCTTGTTTTACTGCATTCCATTTTTGCGATTTTATCCAACCTACATTAATCACCATATCAATCTCATTTGCTCCCACTTTAATAGATTCTTGTGTTTCAAATGCTTTGACTGAGGTTAAATTCGCCCCCAAAGGGAAGCCAACTACGGTACAAATTTTTACATTTGAGCCAGCAAGTTTTTCTTTAGCAAGTGGAATATAACCAGAATTGATACATACAGAATAAAATCCATGTTCAATCGCTTCATTACAGAGTGTCAAAATATCTTGTTCATTTTTTTCTGCAGTCAGTGCAGTGTGATCGATATATTGAGCAAGTTGATTTGATGTCATTATTTTCCTCCTTTATTTATGTTTTACCTATTGTAGCAAAAATTCTTTATTTTTGACTGTTGTTTTATGCTCAATTACAATCATCTCAACAAGATAAGGAATAAATAAAATGAAGATTAAAAAATTACTCAAGAATGGATTATCCCTCTTTTTAACTTTTATTGTGATGACTAGCATACTGGATTTTGTTCGTCGCCCTGTAGTGCCAGAGGAAATAAATAAAATCACGTTACAAGATCTTCAAGGGAATACGTTCTCTCTTGAAAGTCTTGATCAAAACAAACCCACATTACTTTATTTTTGGGGAACTTGGTGTGGCTATTGTCGTTATACTTCGCCAGCAATTAATTCTTTAACGAAAGAAGGCTATCAAGTTGTATCCGTGGCGTTACGCTCAGGCAATGAGGCGGAAGTGATTGATTATTTAAGAAAAAATGACTACCACTTCACTACAGTAAATGATCCGAAAGGCGAGCTTGCACAACAATGGCAAATTAATGTGACGCCCACAATTGTGCTGTTGAGTAAAGGCAAAATGGATCTTGTTACAACAGGCCTCACGAGTTATTGGGGATTAAAAGTGCGGTTGTTTTTCGCAGAGTTTTTTGGCTAAGCGGTAGAAAATCTATTACAATACGCAAACTTATTTTAAAGAGGACAGAATTATGATTATCGTAACAGGTGGAGCAGGTTTTATTGGCAGCAATATTGTCAAAGCATTGAATGATTTAGGGCGTAAAGATATTTTAGTGGTAGATAACTTAAAAGATGGCACTAAATTTGCCAATTTAGTTGATTTAGACATTGCAGATTATTGTGATAAAGAAGATTTCATTGCTTCTATTATTGCAGGCGACGAATTTGGCGATATTGATGCGGTATTCCACGAAGGGGCATGTTCTGCAACCACAGAATGGGATGGCAAATACATTATGCACAACAACTACGAATATTCTAAAGAGTTGTTACATTATTGCCTTGACCGAGAAATCCCTTTCTTTTATGCCTCAAGCGCAGCAACTTATGGAGACACCAAAGTATTCCGTGAAGAACGTGAATTTGAAGGTCCATTAAATGTTTATGGCTATTCTAAATTCTTGTTCGATCAATATGTGCGTAACATTTTGCCAGAAGCAAAATCGCCAGTATGTGGTTTCCGTTATTTCAATGTTTACGGGCCGCGTGAAAATCATAAAGATTCTATGGCGAGCGTGGCATTCCACTTGAATAACCAAATATTAAAAGGCGAAAATCCAAAATTATTTGCAGGCAGCGAACACTTCCGCCGTGATTTTGTTTATGTGGGCGATGTGGCTGCCGTGAATATTTGGTGCTGGCAAAATGGTATTTCAGGTATTTATAACCTTGGTACAGGAAATGCAGAAAGTTTCCGTGCAGTGGCTGATGCGGTAGTGAAATTCCACGGTAAAGGCGAGATTGAAACCATTCCATTCCCAGAACATTTGAAATCTCGTTATCAAGAATATACTCAAGCAGATTTGACTAAACTTCGTTCAACAGGCTACGATAAACCATTCAAAACAGTCGCGGAAGGCGTGGCTGAATATATGGCGTGGTTGAATAGAAAATAAATTATTAATGTAGTAAATCCCCTATAGACTCTCGGTATAGGGGATTTTATTTAGTATAATTGTGATAAATGTTTTAAATAACGCTCGTAAGAACTTTGATAATTTTTCACCTGTGATAAGTTAGGATAAGTTTTGGAGTTTTCATCTAAGTGAATGAAGGTGTCGCATAAAAATTCAAGTTCTCCTTCTCCATTTGCCCACATAGCTTGAATTGCCCCTCCTAATGCAGCAGCTTCTTCTTCCTGCAAACATACCACTTCGGTATTCATTACATCAGCAATCATTTGTCGCCAAAATAAGCTTTTCGCACCACCTCCAATTAGGCGAATTTGTGAGGTTTTGAGACCAGCTTGACGAAATAAATCTAAACCATAGCGAAGCGTAAAAGTGGCACTTTCCATCATTGCTCGACAAAGATTTTCTCGTGTGAAATTACTTGAATCTAATCCTAAAATGCTCGCTTTTGTATTGGGTAAAGGTGGAACTCTTTCACCATTAAAGAATGGTAAAATAGTGATGCCATTTGCGCCGATAGGTGCTTGTTGAGCAAGTTGATTTAATTCTTCAATATCAATATTTAGCAAATTCATTAGCTGTTTATTTGAGGAGGTTATATTCATCACACAAACTAGTGGTAACCAGCCATTATTACTTGAACAAAAATTTGCGATCATTGGTGGTAAATTAAGTAATGGCTTTTGCGTATAAGCATACAAGGTACCAGAAGTACCGAGACTCATCGTAGCAATCCCTTCTCGAATATTTCCTGTACCAATTGCTCCCATCATATTATCGCCTCCACCTGTGGAGACGATGACATTATCATTAAAACCAAATAAAGTCGCAATTTCAGGTTTAATCACACCGATTTTTTGTTCGGCAGAAAGTAATTTAGGTAACACTTCATCCATATTTAATTCTGGCGCAAGATATTTGAAGACTTCTCTTTTCCATTCTCTTTTCACAACATCGAAATAACCACTACCGGAAGCATCACCAAATTCAGTGCAGAATTTTCCTGTTAGCCAATAATTTAGATAATCGTGTGGCAGCATAATTTTGCGAATATTGGCAAATTTATCAGGATAATTTTGACGAAACCAACTCAGTTTTGAAGCCGTGTAACCAGTTTGGCAAATGATACCTAATTTTTCAAATGCGGCCGTTTGTCCGCCTAATTTTTCGATCAGTATATCATTTTCCGTAGCGGTTTCTGTATCACACCAAAGCTTAGCCTTATATAGAGGACGATCGTTTTTATCTAACATTACCAGTCCATGTTGTTGTCCTGAAATTCCTATTCCCTTCACTAAATTAGGTGAAAAGTGCGGTGAATTTTTTGCTTGTTTCAATGCAATTTGTAATGCTTGTTGTAATGCCTCAATCCACCAATTTGGTTGTTGTTCACGTCTTCCATTGGATTGTGTAATTAATCCATGTTTTGCGTAACCAACTCCAATCACTTTTTTTTGGACAGAATCAAGCACTATCGCCTTTGTTCCTTGTGTGCCACAATCAATTCCTATATACATAATGTCTCCTAAAATAAAAAAGTGCGGTGAAATACAACCGCACTTTTGCTTCATTTTTAGCTATAAATAACTTGGTTTACCAAATTTTCCAAATATTCTTGCTGACCTGAAACTGGTTTTGGCGCTAAATCTTTTTGTTGGACTAGTTGTGCAAGTGTTTCAAGTGAAGTTTTGCCTTGCAAAATATGCTGGCCAAGTTCACTATTCCAACCTGCATAGCGTTCATTAACAATTTTTTGTAAGGTTTCCTCTTGTAACATTTTTGCTGCACGTTTTAAGGATAATGCCAATACATCAATTGCACCGATATGAGCGTAAAATAAATCATAAGGATCAATACTTTGTCGGCGAATTTTCGCATCAAAATTAAAACCTCCAGTAGTAAAACCACCATGTTTTAAAATTTCATACATAACTAACGTGTTTTCTTCAACACTATTTGGGAATTGATCGGTATCCCAGCCTAATTGTGGATCGCCACGATTAGCATCAATTGAGCCAAAAATATCTAATGCACAAGCTGTTGCAATTTCATGTTGAAAGGTATGGCCAGCAAGCGTCGCGTGGTTAGCTTCAATATTAACTTTAATTTCTTTTTCTAAACCAAATTGTTTTAGGAAACCATACACTGTTGCCACATCATAATCATATTGATGTTTAGTTGGTTCTTGCGGTTTTGGCTCGATTAATAATGTACCTTTAAACCCAATTTTATGCTTATGTTCTACCACCATTTGCATAAAACGACCAATTTGTTCACGTTCACGTTTCAAATCGGTATTCAATAAAGTTTCATATCCCTCACGTCCACCCCATAATACGTAATTTTCTCCACCTAAACGTTGAGTAGCATTCATTGCATTAAACACTTGTGTTGCAGCCCAGGCAAAAACCTCAGGATTAGGATTGGTTGCTGCACCAGACATATAACGAGGATTAGTAAAACAATTTGCAGTTCCCCATAAGAGTTGTATACCCGTTTCTACTTGTTTGCGTTCTAAAATATCAACAATATGATGAAAATTTTGTACATATTCCCGCACTGAATTACCTTCAGGTGCAATATCTACATCATGAAAACAATAATAAGGTACGCCTAACTTATTCAAAAACTCAAAAGCAATATCGGCTTTTTGTTCTGCGCCAGCAAGCAAATTTGGATTTTTCTGCCAACTTCGTTCCAAAGAACCTAGCCCAAACATATCATTCCCATTCCAGCAAAAGGTATGCCAATAACACACAGCTAAGCGTAAATGTTCAGCCATAGTTTTACCTAAAATTACTTGATTAGCATCATAATGTTTAAAAGCAAAAGGATTTGTGGATTTTTCTCCCTCAAAGGAGATTTTTTCAATTTTATCGAAATAGGTTGTCATAACATTTTCCTCTCTAGATGATGAAGTTTTTCGTATTTTTGTGAAAAACTAGCTTTTCATCAATTATGTTATTTAATTTTTCTATGTTGATTATTTACAACTGTGGAGTGGATCACAGTTGTGAAAAAACGTAATAATGGAGAAAGATTTTATAATTGAAAGCCTTTTTTAAAGTGTGAAAACTAACAACTGGAGCAATAACTAGTCCTTCACTTAACTATTGAGGTATCAATATGAAAATCAAATCAGCTTTACTTACCCTTGTTGGTGCATTAACTGTATTTAGTAGTTCTGCCCATTCCAAAGATCTTAAAATTGGTTTATCCATTGATGATTTACGTTTAGAAAGATGGCAAAAAGATCGAGATATTTTCGTAAACAAAGCAGAATCAATGGGGGCAAAAGTATTTGTCCAATCTGCGAATGGTGATGATTCAGCACAAATTTCTCAAATCGAAAATATGATCAATAAAAATATTGATGTATTAGTAATTATTCCTCATAACGGTGAAGTATTAAGTAACGTTATTTCTGAAGCTAAAAAGGAAGGAATAAAAGTATTAGCGTATGACCGTTTAATCAATAATGCAGATTTAGATTTTTATGTTTCCTTTGATAATGAAAAAGTGGGTGAACTACAAGCTAAAAGTATTGTAGCTGTAAAACCAGAAGGTAATTATTTTTTAATGGGGGGATCTCCTGTAGATAATAATGCAAAATTATTTAGAAAAGGGCAAATGAAAGTATTAGATCCTTTAATTGCCAGTGGGAAAATTAAGGTTGTAGGAGATCAATGGGTTGATTCTTGGTTAGCTGAAAAAGCGTTACAAATTATGGAAAACGCATTAACAGCTAATAAAAATAATGTGGATGCTGTTGTTGCATCTAACGATGCTACTGCTGGAGGTGCGATTCAAGCCCTTAGCGCACAAGGCTTATCTGGGAAAGTCGCAATTTCTGGGCAAGATGCAGATTTAGCTGCAATTAAACGTATTGTCAATGGCTCGCAAACTATGACTGTTTATAAACCAATTACGAAACTTGCAGATAAAGCGGCAGAAATTGCGGTTAAATTAAGTAAGAATGAAAAAGTAGAAGCTAATGCAGAACTGAATAATGGCTTAAAAAATGTTCCTGCGTATTTACTTGATCCTATCGCTGTTGATAAACGTAATATTAATGAAACTGTAATTAAAGATGGTTTTCATACTAAGGAAAGTATTTATCACTAACTTTAAGAGGGAAGAGAAAACTCTTCCCTTACCTCTTAGGGAGTTACGATATGGCATTGTTGGAAATGAAACATATCACAAAAAAATTTGGTGATGTGACCGCACTTCATAATATATCTATTGAATTAGAAGCAGGGGAAATTTTATCTTTATGTGGTGAAAATGGATCTGGAAAATCTACATTAATGAAAATACTTTGCGGTATTTATCCTTGTGGAGATTACAGCGGTGATATTTACTTTTCTGAAAGTGAACTAAAAGCAAGGAATATTAGAGATACTGAAGAAAAAGGCATTTCAATTATTCATCAAGAACTTACTCTCGTAAAGAATATGTCTGTATTGGAGAATATTTTTTTGGGTAACGAAATAACTCATAAAGGTTTGACAGCAGATAATGAAATGTACTTACGTTGCAAAAATTTATTACAGCAGGTGCAATTAGATGTCGATCCCAATACACGAGTAGGAGAATTAGGTTTAGGGCAACAGCAATTAGTTGAAATAGCTAAGGCCTTAAATAAACAAGTAAGACTTCTTGTCTTAGATGAACCAACGGCTTCACTTACCGAAAAAGAAACGGAAATTTTATTAAATCTTATTAAGGATCTTAAAGCACACAATATCGCTTGTATCTATATTTCCCATAAACTCAATGAAGTTAAGGCGATATCTGACAAAATTTGCGTCATTCGTGATGGTGAACATGTTGGAACGAAAGACGCTTCAACAATGACAGAAGATGACATTATCACCATGATGGTAGGTCGGGAAATTACCTCACTTTATCCACATGAACCTCATGAAATCAAAGATGAAATTTTACGAGTAGAAAATCTTTCTGCTTGGCATCCAATCAATACACATATTAAGCGTGTTGATAACGTAAGTTTTAGTCTTCATGAGGGGGAAATTTTAGGTGTTGCAGGTTTAGTTGGTTCAGGTCGTACAGACATGGTGCAATGCTTATTTGGGTCTTATGAAGGTAAGTTTGAAGGAAATATTTTTATCAATCAAAAACAAGTAAATATCAAAAATTGTGCCCAAGCGATTGAACATAAAATTGTGATGGTTCCTGAAGATCGGAAGAAACACGGCATTGTTTCTATTATGGGAGTTGGCAAAAACATTACGCTTTCTTCTTTAAAATCTTATTGCTTCGGAAAAATGGTAGTTAATGAAGCAAAAGAAGAACAAATAATTGGCTCAGCCATCAAACGACTAAAGGTGAAAACTTTTTCACCAGATTTGCCAATAGGACAACTTAGTGGCGGTAATCAACAGAAAGCGATCCTAGCAAAATATTTATTGTTAAATCCTAAAATACTGATTTTAGATGAACCAACAAGAGGAATTGATGTTGGTGCGAAATATGAAATTTATAAGTTAATTAACCAATTAGCACAAGAAGGGATTGCGATTATTGTCATTTCATCAGAACTACCAGAAGTTTTAGGCATTAGTGATAGAGTTCTTGTTATGCACCAAGGTAAACTTAAAGCTAGTCTTATCAATACTGCTCTTACTCAAGAACAAGTTATGGAAACAGCACTTAAGGAGTAATCTATGTTTAAGTTAAAATCCGTAAATTTACAAGTTTACATTATGTTAATAGCTATTGCCGTCATTATGGCATTCTTTAGTGTTGCTACTGATGGCGCTTATTTAAGTGCAAGAAATATTTCTAACTTGTTACGCCAAACTTCAATTACTGGCATTCTTGCAATTGGAATGGTTTTTGTCATTATTTCTGCTGAAATTGACTTATCTGTTGGTTCACTTATGGGCCTACTGGGCGGATTTGCAGCTATTGCCGATGTTTGGTGGGGCTTCCCATTACCTGTAACTATTATTGCAACAATTGCTCTTGGTTTAATTTTTGGTATTTGGAATGGTTGGTGGGTGGCTTATCGCAAAGTGCCATCCTTTATTGTTACACTTGCAGGTTATCTCGCATTCCGTGGAATTTTGATTGGTTTGACTAATGGCACAACTGTATCTCCTATTAGTGGAACTATGATAGTTATTGGGCAAGGTTATTTATCAGATATTGCAGGGTTTATCTTAGGTGGTATTGCAGTTATTGGATTTGTTCTTTGGGGAAATTATCAACGTAGAAGTCGCCAGCAGCTTCAGCTGGAAGTGTCTGCATTATCAAAAGATTTTACGAAATATGCTTTGTTTGCAGTAATTGTATTAGGAGCAATTTATTTACTTAATGATTATCGTGGCATTCCATTTCCTGTTTTAGTACTGGCAGTTCTTGCAATCTTAGGGTTATTCCTCTCTCGTAAAACTTCATTCGGCCGCCACGTTTATGCGATTGGTGGCAATATTGATGCGGCAAAATTATCTGGTATCGATGTAGAGAAAACAAAACTGATTATCTTTGCAATGAATGGTGTGTTAGTTGCAATAGCAGGGTTGATTTTAAGTGCTCGTTTAGGTGCAGGCTCACCATCGGCAGGGCAAAATGCAGAACTAGATGCGATTGCAGCTTGTGTAATTGGAGGGGCAAGCTTAGCGGGAGGTGTAGGAAGTGTGTTTGGGGTTGTTATTGGCGCACTTATCATCACATCGCTTGATAATGGTATGAGTATGCTTGATGTGCCAACTTTTTGGCAATATATTGTCAAAGGTGCCATTTTGTTACTTGCTGTATGGATAGATACTAGTAATAAGAAAAAGATGTAATTATTAATTTTAAACCGTCATTTATAAAATGGCGGTTTTTTAATTTTATAGAAATGGTTACCTAACATACTGCTTTCTAGATGATGAAGTTTTTCATCTTCTTATGAAAAAACAAGTTCTTATCCGTTACATTATTTAATTTTTTATAGTGATTATTTACAATTGTGGACTAGATCACAGTTGTGAAAAAACGTAATAGATAAAGTAGTTTTAGTAATTTTAATTCTTTTCTTCTTTGACTAAAGTAAATTTGCTTTATACATCAGGAGGAATAATGAATAATTTTTATAATTTTGATGTGATTATTGATCGCCTAAATACATTTAGTGCTAAATGGAATGTAGATAATGATATTATTCCAATGTCTGTTGCGGATATGGATATTCCAGCCCCTCAGATAATGATAGATGAATTAGAAAAATTTAATCGTTTAGGAATTTATGGTTATACTGAATTACCAGCCGACTATTACAAGATAATCAGTGATTATATTTTCGAACAATATCATTATTCTGTTCTCTCTGAAAAAATTGTATTTTGCCCAAGAATAATCCAAGCCGTATCTATTTATATACGAGCATTTACAAAAGAAACTGATGGGATATGTATTCTATCACCTTCATATGGTCCAATATTAAACACGATAAAATTAAATGACAGAAAATTATATAAATGTCCTTTGGTTTATGAGAATAGAAAGTATCGTATTGATTTTAATTTATTAGAGGAATGTTTTGAACATTCTAAAGTATTTGTTTTAATTTCTCCTCATAACCCAACTGGAACGATTTGGAACAAAGAAGTCCTTATTAAAATTATAAACTTAGCTAAAAAACATAATGTATTTATCATTTCCGATGATGTCCACGCAGACTTTACACTAACAAATGACTCCCACTATTTAATATCATCATTAGATGAATGGGTAGCAAATCACTCAATGATCTGTTTATCCCCAGCAAAAACTTTTAATATTCCTGGATTGGAAATAGCTAACCTAATTATTGAGAATAAAGAGATTCGAGAAAAATTTATAAAAGAAATGATGGCATTAGGTATACATAATCCAAATTATTTCTCTATACCAGCTATTATTTCGTTATATAAATATTGTACTGACTGGGTAATCTATCTAAAAGAATACATAAAGAATAATAAGAAGATAGTAAAAGAATTTTTCAATGAGTATATTCCATTATTAGATATTACTGAAAGTGATGGAACTTATTTACTTTGGATAAACTATAAAAAGCTAAGTATAAATGAAAATGAATTAGCTTATTGGATTAATAATTTATCAAGAGTAAAAGTATCTTTGGGGAGTGAATTTAGCAAAGAGGGAGACGGTTTCTTTCGTATGAATGTCGCTATGCCTAGAGAAAAATTATTAGAAGCATTGAATCGAATCAAAAATGGGTTTTGTTTATTAAACAATAGGGAGATTTAATATGAAAACCACTCATCGCACAAGAATGCCAACAACATTAGAAGCTTTTTCACCAATCATTGTGATGCTATTACTGTTAGGGCTTGGGTATGCTTTATTTGATTTGCCAGCAGAGCCATTAATGATTATTTCAACGGTATTTGCTGGTTTTTTAGTTATTAAATTAGGTCATTGCTATTTAGATATTTTAGACGCCATTTCAGAAAAAATAGCTAAAACAATGCCTGCACTATTAATTTTAATTACTGTAGGATTATTAATTGGAACTTGGATTAGTGGAGGAACAATTCCTATGATGATCTACTACGGACTAAAAGCGATATCACCAGAATATCTTTATGTGACAGCCTTATTCCTTACTGCTATTGTTTCCATTTGTGCCGGAACCTCTTGGGGGGCAGCAGGGACTGTTGGTGTGGCATTTATGGGAGTTGCGATTGGATTAGACGCCAATTTGGCTGCTACGGCAGGTGCTGTGGTCGCTGGTGCGTATTTTGGAGATAAATTATCGCCATTATCTGATACAACCAATATTGCATCCGCAGCTGCTGGCGTAGATTTATATGAGCATATCGCTCACTTACTTTATACAACATTACCATCCTTTATTCTTTCGGCTACTGTCTATGTGGTATATGGTTTAAACTACGATTTTTCTAATGTAGCGACTCCAGAAAAAGTAAATACAATGATTCATGAGTTAGAGCAAGTTTATCATTTTAACTTTCTATTACTTATTCCAGTCGCTATTGTATTATGGGGATCTATTACTAAGAAACCGACTATTCCAGTAATGTTATTATCAGCATTTATCGCAATTATTAATGCTATCTTAATTCAAAAATTCTCTCTATCTGATGTGATTAATAGCGCAGTTAATGGATTTGATACCTCAATGATTCACCATACTTCAGTTAGCTCTGATTTAAGTCGTTTGTTGAATCGTGGTGGAATGAACTCAATGATGGGAACACTATTAATTTGTTTCTGTGCATTATCATTTGCAGGTGTATTACAATTGAGCGGTGCATTAACCGTGATTATTCAAAAATTACTCACCTTTGTTCATTCAACTCTTTCTTTGATTATTACAACGATTCTTTGCGGTTTAACAATGATTGGGGTTACTTGTAATGGGCAAATTTCTATTCTAATTCCAGAAGAAATGCTTAAAGATGCGTATGTAGAAAAAGGATTACATCCAAAAAATCTAAGTCGAACAGCAGAAGATTCCGCAACAATTATTGAACCTATTTTGCCATGGACTGCCGCAGGTGCATATATGGCAGGCACATTAGGTGTTGCAACATTGTCTTATTTACCTTGGGCAATTTTATGTTGGAGCGGTATTATCTTTGCTATTATTTATGGTGCAAGTGGAATAGGTATTGCGAAGCTAAAAAAATAAATGTGGTATTGGATATAAAAATGGCCAGTTATTCTGGCTATTTTTATCTTGAAGCTAAATATCTTTTCTATTATAACTTAAATAGCAATTTCCCATAGATAAGGATATAAAATGACGGAACAATACTACAAAATTGCCCTCTTATTTAATGCAAACAAAGTATATGATCGGCAGGTGGTGGAGGGTATTGGACAATATATTCAGGCATCGCAATGTATGTGGGATATTTTTGTAGAAGATGAATTTATCTATCATACTGATACCATTAATCAACTTTCTATTGATGGTATTATTGCAGACTTTGATGATCCAAAAACTGTTGAATTATTGCAACACACTCTTATTCCTACTATAGCAGTTGGTGGATCTTATAAACAAGCTGATTTTTATCCGCACTTTCCTTATGTAGCAACAGATAATATGGTATTGGTTGAAATGGCTTTGTCTCATTTACAGGAGAAAGGACTGTCACAGTTTGCATTTTATGGTTTGCAAGTAAATACTCATAAGCATTGGTCTATAGAACGAAGAGATGCTTTTGTAGAGTTGATGGAGAAAAATCATTACCCTATTTACCTATATGAGGGTGTGCAGGTTCATGCTCAAAATTGGTTGGAAGAGCAACAAAAGCTAATTGTCTGGTTAAAATCTCTTCCTTCTCATACTGGTATTATTGCTGTTACGGATGCGCGTGCTCGTCATTTATTGCAGGCTTGTGAGTACAGTAAAATTGCTGTACCTGAAGAGCTTTGTGTGGTTGGTATTGATAATGAAGAATTGATCCAATATTTATCGCGTGTGTCCCTTTCCTCCGTAGAACAAGGCACGAGAGAGATTGGTTATCAAGCTGCGAAATTATTACACAAATTACTCAATGGTCAAAAAGTTTCACATACCCCTATTTTAATTCCACCGATTACCGTTCACTCTCGAAATTCTACAGATTATCGATCATTAACAGATCCGCTTGTCATTCAAGCAATGCATTATATTCGTCATCGTGCCTGTCATCGAATTAAAGTAGAACAAGTTTTAGATCATCTTGAAACCTCACGTTCTAATCTTGAACAACGTTTTAAGAATGAAATGAATAAAACAATTCACCAAGTCATCCACGAAGAAAAAATTTCCCGAGCAAAGAATTTATTACAACAAACAGATATTTCTATTCAAGAAATTGCTGAGATTTGCGGCTATCCATCAATTCAATATTTTTACTCTGTTTTTAAGAAAGAATTTGAAATGACTCCTAAAGAGTTTCGACTAAATTGTTAAAGGAGCATATTTTTATTCAACTCTGTGCCATAATAACAAGTATTTTTGACCGCACTTTTATCTGAAAGACAGAAAATGAATATTCTAATTATTGGCCCATCTTGGGTTGGCGATATGATGATGTCGCACAGTTTGTACCAGCAACTGAAAATTCAATATCCAAACTGCAATATTGATGTGATGGCACCGAATTGGTGTAAGCCTTTGCTTGCGCGTATGCCAGAAGTGCGTAAGGCGATTGAAATGCCATTAGGGCACGGAGCCTTTGAATTGGGAACACGTTATCGTTTAGGAAAATCTTTGCGTGAGCAATATGATATGGCGATTGTTTTGCCTAATTCATTGAAATCTGCGTTTGTTCCTTTCTTCGCAAAAATTGTTCATCGTCGTGGCTGGAAAGGGGAAAGCCGTTATTTCTTGCTTAACGATTTACGCAATAATAAACGTGATTATCCTATGATGGTGCAACGTTATGTCGCGTTAGCTTTTGAGCAAAATGCGGTACCGAAAGCGGCTGATATTCCTGTTCTAAAACCTTATTTAACCGTTGATCCCACTCAACAAGCTGAAACCTTAAAAAACTTTAAAAAACAAACCGCACTTTTAGGCGAACGTCCAATTATTGGTTTTTGTCCTGGTGCAGAATTTGGCCCAGCAAAACGTTGGCCACATTATCATTATGCAAAATTAGCAGAAATGTTAATTACCCAAGGCTATGCAGTGGAGCTATTTGGTTCTGCTAAAGATGAACATGTGGGCGAGGAAATTCGTCAAGCACTGCTAGAAGAATTACGTGAGTTTTGTGTTAATTTAGCAGGAA
The DNA here is from genome assembly GCF_049821985.1 of Haemophilus sp. HN_Hi10. NCBI lineage: Bacteria > Pseudomonadati > Pseudomonadota > Gammaproteobacteria > Pasteurellales > Pasteurellaceae > Haemophilus > Haemophilus sp. HN_Hi10. The sequence continues at coordinate 1,777,466 of NZ_CP187495.1, forward strand.
AAACCAACTTAAATGAAGCGGTGGATTTAATTGCAAATTGTACAGCAGTCATGACAAATGACAGTGGTTTAATGCATATTGCAGCAGCAGTTAATCGCCCATTGATTGCACTTTATGGCCCAACGAGTCCGCAATACACGCCGCCGCTTTCGGATAAGGCAACGATTATTCGTTTAATTGAAGGTGGATTGATTAAAGTCCGTAAAGGCGACAAAGAGGGCGGTTATCATCAAAGTTTGATTGATATTACGCCGGAAATGGCATTAGAAAAACTGAACGAACTGTTAGCAAAATAATGAAAATTTGCTTAATGAAAATAAAACTTATAAAGATATTACTTATAAGATGACTTGTTTCATAAAAAATGCTCGCACTTGGCGAGCATTTTCATCTTTTATATTTTCTTAGTCTAAGGCTTTACCTTTTAATTCAGGGATTAAGAAAATTGTCGCTAACATATCAATTATGTAGATAATCGCAAGTAGGGCGATGGCAGTTTGGAAAGAGTAGGCGAGTACAACAGCGCCCACAACCACAGGCCCAAATCCCCCTACGGCACGACCAATATTGAAAAGTACGTTTTGTGCCGTTGCTCGAGCTTCTGTTGGGTAGGCTTCTGCCATTAATGCACCGTAACCGCCTATCATTCCGTTCACAAACATACCTAAAAATGCCCCAGCAAGAAGCATGATGTCAGGATCGGTAAGTTGTGAGTAAACCACGATACTTATCACTGCGCCTAATTGGAAAAGTAAGAAACTTGGTTTGCGTCCGATGCGGTCGGCAAGTTGTCCGAAAATCCAAATGCCAGCCATCATACCGCAGACGGTAACGGCTGTCCAAAGTCCAGATTTAGTTAAACTGAATCCAAGTTGTTTTGATAAGAAATTAGGTAACCAAATCATAATACCGTAATAACCGAAGTTTTGTACGGAAGTAAGTACGACGATACCAAGGCTAATTTTGCTCGTGTCTTTGTCTTTAATAAGAAGCTGGAATGAACGTAATTTATCAGTAAATCTGGATTGAGTTGAAAGTGCGGTTTGTTTTTGAGTAAAAATTTCAGGTTCGTGTAGATGAGAACGTAAGAACCAAGCGACAAATGCAGGGAAAATACCCACCAAGAACATTCCACGCCAGCCAATATGCGGGAGCAATAATGGTGTAAGTAATGCGGCACCTAATACACCAGCTTGCCAACCTAATGCAACATAAGATGCTGCTTTCGCTCGGTGACGTGCAGGCCATGCTTCTACTGCTAGAGCCATCCCAATTCCAAATTCACCGCCTAAGCCAATGCCAGCAATTGTGCGATAAATCAGTAAATCCCAGTAACCTTGTGCAATCGCACATAAACCAGTAAATACCGCAAAAAGAAGAATGGTCCAAGTAAGTACCCGTACACGACCGTATTTATCGCTTAATGCACCAAATAAAATACCACCAAAAACTGCACCAATAAGCGTCCATGTCACGAGAGAGCCACCTTGGGCAGGTGTCAGATTTAAGTCTGCGGAAATTGCACTAAGCATGAAACCTAAAATGAGAAGATCGAAACCGTCCATTGCATAGCCGACGGCGGAGCCAATTAAGGCTTTCCAGCCATAACTGTTTACTTTGTTTGTCATGATGTGTCCTTTTGTTACTCGCGGGTAACATTTAAAGTGAAAAGAAAGGTGATTAAAAATCGGTGGCTAGTTTACTGCATTAATAAAAAAATTCAATGAACAGAATACGAAAAGAAGAATAAAAAATTAATTTTGAATAAGAAGGAAAGGATAAGGCGATTAAATTAGGATGCTAGTGAGAAAGAACAACAATTTTAACGCTTATGCCTTGATTTTACTGGAGTTTAGTAGTGTTCGCTTATGTTTACTGAGATCAAAGATAGGGTGCAATGTAAATTAATTTGTGATTAATAACAACTAATTACGCAAGTTTAATGCGTATTCCCAAAGAGCATCGGGATCTACATTTAAAGGAATGTGAATAGCGTTTTAACAACAGTGAAACAAAATCTCAAATTTCAATTTTAAAATAATTAGTTAAAGGGAATTTGGTCTAGGTAAAAGTGCGGTGAAAATTCACCGCACTTTGTTCTTTTTTGTTTATCCTTCAATCCCTTCAAAAAGTGCTGTGCTTAAATAGCGTTCAGAAGCTGAAGGCAAAATAACAACAATGAGTTTATCAGCAAATTCTGGTAATTTAGCTAAACGATCTGCAGCCGCGACAGCTGCACCAGATGAAATACCTGCAAGAATGCCTTCTTCCGCCATTAAACGACGAGCTGTGGCAAGTGCGGTATCACTATCAACAGTTTCTACGCGATCAATAATAGATAAATCTAAATTTTTGGGAATGAAACCCGCACCGATACCTTGAATTTTGTGTGGGCCTGGTTTTACTTCTTCACCCGCTAAAGTTTGACTAATGACTGGAGATTCCACTGGCTCAACGGCAACAGAAGTGATTTGTTTACCAAAATCTAATTTAATCGCGCGAGAAATACCCGTAATCGAACCACCTGTTCCTACGCCAGCAACAACAACATCGACTTTGCCATCCGTATCTTTCCAAATTTCAGGCCCTGTTGTTTCTCGATGAATTTGTGGGTTGGCTGGATTTTCAAATTGTTTAAGCATGACATAGCGGCTTGGATCAGAAGCAACAATTTCTTCTGCTTTCGCAATAGCGCCTTTCATTCCTTTTGCGCCTTCGGTAAGCACTAAATTTACACCCAATCCGCACAATAAGCGTTTCCTTTCAAGACTCATTGTTTCTGGCATAGTGAGCGTGATTTTATAACCTCTAGCCGCCGCAACATAAGCCAAAGCGATACCTGTGTTACCACTCGTTGCATCTACAATTTCTTTTCCTTTCGTGAGCGTGCCATCTTTTTCTGCTTGCCACACCATATTCGCCCCAATACGGCATTTCACGCTGTAGCTTGGATTTCGCCCTTCAATTTTAACTACCACATTGCCGTTGTGACCAAAATGTTTTAAACGCACAAGCGGCGTATTTCCGATAGAATAAGAATTGTCTGCATAAACTGTCATAATATTTCCCTTTTGTTGGACTTCGTTAATGTTGGTTTATTTATAGTACCGTATTTTTGATTAAAAAAATAGTTATTTGATCTATTTTATAACCGCAAGCTATTTAACAATCCCTGTATTTTCTGAATGAACATCAAGCCCCGTTTGAGAGGAAAAAGGTCTATTCATATTAAAACGTAAGCCATTACGATAATTTTCTACCCACATTAGCGTCGCTCCACATACTGCAACAGGCATAATTAATAAATTAATCACAGGCACAAACGTACAGCACGTAACCAATCCTCCAAAAGTTAAATTTTGAGTTCGTTGATTGCCAAGCGCATTCTTCATTACATCAAAAGAAACTTTATGATTATCAAAAGGATAATCACAATATTGAATTGCCATCATCCAGCAAGTGAACAAGAAAGTAAGTACAGGCACGATGGTTTGCCCAACCAAAGGGATAAAACTCAGTAAAAACAAGGCGATAATTTTAGGCAGGCTATAACGTAATTTTTGCCACTCTCGAGCAAACATACGAGGCACATCTTTTATTACATCAGCAAGACCATCATCATTAATATTTTCCCCCGTCAGCATTTTTTCTACTTTTTCCGCCAATAAACCATTAAAAGGAGCAGCGATAAAGCCAGAAAGCGTGGTAAAAGTAAAATAAAAGAGCAATAAAATAGTTAAGATCGAGAATGCCAGTAAAATAAAACTGAGAAAACCAAGCCAATCAGGAATAAAATTCATTACCCAATCAATGGCACTGCTGATTTGGCTAATAAAAAGCCAAAATAAACCACAAAGCAAAACGGTATTGAGTAAAATTGGAATAATAACAAACCGACGTAAACCTTTTTGTGTGATGAAATGCCAGCCCATCACAAAATAATGGAAACCCGATTTTAATTCATTAAGATTCAACATTTTTCTTTCCTTTCAATAAAAATATACTTAAAACAGACCGCACTTTTCCTTTAAAATTCCACACCTTGAAGTATTTTTTTCACCTACTGAAATATGGTAGCATTAACACCGTTTATAGCACTCTTGCCGAACTATCGCACGTAAGGAATAAAAATGGATTTAAATACAATTTTGATTATTATGGGTATCGTGGTACTTGTCGCCTTAATCCTGCACGGATTATGGTCAAATCGTCGTGAGAAATCAAAATATTTCGATAAAGCCAATAAATTTGACCGCACTTCTCCAACATCTAAATCCCATACGCAAGAAGAAATGGTACAGCCAAACAATATTTCGCCAAATACCTATGTGGAAAATAGGCATACACCAATTACTCAACCAACCACAGAAAAAGCACCATCAGAAGCTGAATTGATCGATTATCGCCAAAGTGATAAAAGTGTGGATGACATCAAAATTTCTATTCCTAACGCGCAACCTATTTATGATATGGGCAATCATCGTTCAGAGACAACACAACCAACGCAGCCTCAATACGATATGCCGACCTCAAATAATGTCGCAAGTATGACCTTAGAACAACTTGAAGCACAAAGCCAAAATGTTGATTTTAATGGCATTAATTCATCATCGCCAGAATTAAGAGTGCAGCTTGCAGAATTATCTCACGAAGAACGTCAAATAGATTACAACGTCTCGTTTAATGAACCAAAAGCAGAAACGACAGCTCAGCCAAAACAAACAACTGGCTATATTCAACTTTATCTTATTCCAAAATCTAGCGAAGAATTTAATGGTGCTAAATTGGTGCAGGCTCTTGAAAATTTAGGTTTTATCTTGGGTAAAGATGAAATGTATCATCGCCATTTAGATTTAAGTGTGGCAAGTCCTGTGCTTTTTAGTGTGGCAAATTTAGAACAACCAGGCACATTCAATACTTATAACTTAGCAGAATTTAACACCATAGGAATTGTATTCTTTATGCAATTGCCCTCTCCGGGTAATAATCTTGCTAATTTACGTATGATGATCCGAGCTGCCCATACATTAGCCGAAGATTTACAAGGTGTTGTGCTGACTGAAGAACAAGAAGTCTTTGATGCAAATGCAGAGCAAACCTATCTTGCTCGTGTGTAAATTCATACTTTAAATTTACCGCACTTTTATTCATTGAGACAAGCTTTATGCCTGTCTATTTTCACTCTAAACAAGCAAAAAGTGCGGTCATTTTTCTCCGAGAATTTTATGACAGATATTCAAACTAAAATAAACAATCTACGCAAAACCTTGCACCAATATGAATACGAATACCACGTTCTAGATAATCCAACCGTGCCTGATAGCGAATATGATCGTCTCTTTCATCAACTAAAAGCTTTAGAACTAGAACATCCTGAATTTCTTACTTCAGATTCGCCAACTCAACGTGTGGGTGCAAAACCACTTTCTGGGTTTAGCCAAATTCGTCACGAAATTCCAATGCTCTCTTTGGATAATGCTTTTTCAGATGCAGAATTCAATGCTTTTGTAAAACGCATTGAAGATCGTTTAATTGTATTGCCTAAACCACTTACTTTCTGTTGCGAACCTAAACTTGATGGCTTAGCTGTGAGTATTTTATATGTTAATGGTGTACTTACCCAAGCTGCCACTCGTGGCGATGGCACTACAGGAGAAGATATTACGGCAAATATCCGCACCATTCGTAATATTCCGTTACAACTTTTAACAGACAATCCTCCAGCTCGTTTAGAAGTGCGAGGCGAAGTTTTTATGCCACACGCAGGCTTTGAGCGTTTAAATAAATATGCGCTAGAACATAATGAAAAAACCTTTGCTAATCCTCGCAATGCAGCGGCAGGTTCTTTACGCCAACTTGATCCTAATATTACCAGTAAACGTCCACTAGTATTAAATGCTTATAGTATTGGAATTGCTGAGGGTGTTGATCTGCCGACTACGCATTATGCTCGTTTGCAATGGCTAAAATCTATCGGTATTCCAGTAAATCCAGAAATTCGTTTATGTAACGGTGCTGATGAAGTTTTAGATTTTTATCGAGATATTCAAAATAAACGTAGCTCGTTAGGTTATGATATTGACGGAACGGTATTAAAAATCAATGATATAGCCTTACAAAATGAACTAGGATTTATTTCTAAAGCACCTCGCTGGGCGATTGCTTATAAATTCCCCGCCCAAGAAGAATTAACGGTGCTGAATGATGTTGAATTCCAAGTGGGGCGAACTGGCGCAATCACACCAGTTGCCAAATTAGAGCCAGTGTTTGTTGCAGGAGTTACAGTAAGTAATGCCACCTTACACAATGGCGATGAAATTGAACGTTTAAATATCGCTATTGGCGATACTGTTGTTATTCGTCGAGCAGGCGATGTAATTCCACAAATTATTGGCGTATTACACGAACGTCGCCCTGATAATGCTAAACCAATCATTTTCCCAACAAATTGCCCTGTGTGCGATTCTCAAATTATTCGTATTGAAGGCGAAGCGGTAGCACGTTGCACGGGAGGATTATTCTGTGCGGCACAACGTAAAGAGGCGTTAAAACATTTCGTCTCTCGTAAAGCCATGGATATTGATGGTGTAGGCGGAAAATTAATAGAACAATTAGTCGATCGAGAACTGATTCATACACCAGCCGATTTATTTAAACTCGATTTAACCACGCTCACACGCTTAGAAAGAATGGGCGTAAAATCGGCAGAAAACGCACTCAATAGTCTTGAAAAGGCAAAAAGCACGACGCTTGCTCGCTTTATTTTTGCTTTAGGCATACGTGAAGTAGGCGAAGCCACTGCATTGAATCTTGCTAATCATTTCAAAACCTTAGATGCGCTTAAAGACGCAAATCTTGAAGAACTTCAACAAGTGCCTGATGTAGGGGAAGTTGTAGCGAACCGAATTTTTATATTTTGGCGTGAAGCGCATAATGTTGCAGTCGTGGAGGATTTAATCGCACAAGGCGTACATTGGGAAACCGTGGAAGTAAAAGAAGCCAGTGAAAACTTATTTAAAGATAAGACCGTCGTCCTCACAGGCACCCTCACTCAAATGGGTCGCAACGAAGCAAAAGCATTACTACAACAGCTAGGCGCAAAAGTAAGCGGCTCAGTTTCCAACAAAACGGACTTTGTTATCGCAGGCGATGCAGCAGGCTCTAAACTTGCAAAAGCACAGGAACTAAATATTGCAGTATTAACAGAAGAAGAATTTTTAGCACAGATAACAAGATAAATTTTATCTAAAATAGTGATAATTATAATGATACCCAACGCTTGGTGTGACTGGAAGAACAGGCAATACACGTCTTGTTCTCGTTTTAACTTTATTGTCACTTTGGTTTAATTTTAAACTTGTATCAATTTGTTGCGTTATTTTATCCTTTTGAGTTTGCGTAACAGTATTACCACTAATAACTCGAGCATTATATTCTTGTACAGTTTTCATATCGTAAATAGCTTGACTACTTTGCTCTGACTGAGATGAACATCCAACCAAACTTAACATAACAACACTAATAAAAACGGAATTTTTCATTTAATATAACCTATTTACAAATTAAATCATTTAATACGGCGATGCCTTCTGAAATATGATTGATGGCAGTTTCCTTTAATTTTTTCTTTTCTTGTGCCTAAATACGCTTAGACAAATCTTTGTCTGTAATTGAATAAACAGGCACATAACTTAAATTTTGAAGATCTTTTTGGTTATAAATAGTTGCACCAGCCACACTGCCATAGAATTCTCCTCTATTGTCTAGAGAAAGATAATGGTAAGTTGAATTTGTGTAATCTACACCTCTTGTAATCTTAAATCCCTGACAAATTCCAGCTGGAGATTAATAAATACTTTCTGATGAAGTCGTTTCATCTATTTTATAAACTTTAAATTCAATACTTTGAGCTAGTTTTTGAGCATCATTATTTGAAACATCGGAATTAAATGCTTTTTTATCTTCAGAATCAATATAAGTGACTGCACTAGAATCATTTTCTGCAATCGAAAATTGTGAAGTAAATAAACTTCCAATAATGACGCAGAACAAAGAAAAAAAGTGCAATTTTTGTTATTCATTTCTCGTTCCTTTAGTACTTTATTAAATGCTAATCTGTTCGACTACGAATAATTTTTTCGCACTATATCAAAAAGTCTTATAACGTACTAGGTTATTTTTCAGGAGTGATACTTTTTGATTTTTCTTCGTTTTGAGCCTCTAAAGCATCACGTGCGGTACGAATACTTTTTTCAATTAATGGAACACGCTCATCATCTTTCGGCATTAAGCGCAACATCATTGCCCAAGTCACTGCCGCCATTTTATAATCTTCCGTTTCAAAATAACGGAATGCGAGCAGACTTAACGCTTCAATATTAGTGTGATCTTGACGAATTACCTCACGCAATAAATTGCCACCTTTAAGTTTATCAGTCGCGTCTTCAGAGAACATCAATATACGAGCATAGCCTAATTTATATTGCACATTATCTGGTTCAAGTTTATTAGCCTTTTGATAGCTATCAAATGCCAAACGTGCATCACCTAAATTCATCCCAATTTGACCGAGCATCCACCATTTTTTGGCATCAGTTGGATTTTTCTGCAAATCGATTCGAAGTGCGGTAGAAAATTGCTGCATTTCTGCATCAGAAAATGGATTTTTATCTTCATCTTTCATTCGATCATAGAAATAGGGCAATTTCGCATAAGTCTGCTCTAACATTGATTCGGCTTGCCAAGATCCCACCATAAAATAAGAAGAGCCTGCGATAATTCCTAACGCTAATACACCAGAGGCAAACCAAATTTTTCCATAAGATTTGTCAGAATAATCCACATTCTCTTGAACCTTGCTCGGCACATCATCAAGCAAAGTTTTCTGTAATTCTTGTTTGAGTTGCTCAACATTTTCAACTAAACCTTGGGAATTATCTTGTTCAATTTCTTCCAAGCGTGAGAAATATAATGCCTTATTTAAATCATCACGTTTTTGCCCATATTTCGCTTTGAATTGACACAATAAAGGATAAAAACAAATTAACGCCACAACTAAAGTGGTTAATATAAAAATTAATGCAAAATTCATCTATTTATCCTTGTTTAATAATTCTGCCAAACGCGCATTATCTTCATCAGTTAAAACATCTTGGGATTTTACCGCACTTTGAGCTTTTGGTTTACGTCTTAATAAAAATACCACGCCTAACAACACAAGCAATAATGGGGCAATCCATAGCACTAATGTACTCGCTGTCATAGGAGGATCATAGGTTACAAAATTGCCGTAACGTACCACCATATAATCCACTACATCATTTTTCGATTTGCCTTCTTGTAAAAGCTCAAATACTTTGCCACGCATATCCACAGCGATAGTCGCATTGGAATCCGCAATATTGTTATTTTGACATTGAGGACAACGCAAAGATTGTGTTAATTGATGGTAATCACTCTCTTGTTGTGGAGAACTAAAATTTAATGCGTCAATCGCTGAAAACGCCACTGTGCTAAACAAAAGAGCGGTCAAAAATAGCCATGTTTTTTTCATTATTGTTGCTCCGAGAGTTTGTCATAAATTGGTTTTAAAGTCTGAGTCCAAACTTTTTCGTTTACATCACCGGCATAACGATAATGAATCACGCCTTTTCCATCTATAATAAAAGTTTCAGGCGCACCATATACTCCTAAATCCAAACCGAAAGAACCTTTTTCATCTTTTAAAACAACTTGATAAGGATTGCCAAGATCTTTTAACCACTTCATTGCTTTAGGTGATTCATCTTTATAATCTAAACCGATAATTCGCACACCCTCTTTAGCAAGTTTGTTTAAATATTGATGTTCGGCATAACAAGTCGGGCACCAAGTCGCCCACACATTAAGCAAAACTGGCTTACCTTGTTGAAACAATTCATTCGTGTAAGCTTTATTTTCAAAAAGCTCCGTTAAATTTTTTGCTGGCACAGGCTTTCCAACCAAAGCTGACTCTAATGCTTTAATATCTTCGCCTTGTGCATTACGTTTTAATTGCACTAAAAAAGCAATTGTTATTGATAAAAAGAGAATAAGAGGAACGAGTAATTTTTTTTTCATTTTTTACCGCACTTTAAAATTGGTGCCTAGGGTAAGTATACCCTAGGCTAGTAAAAGTGTAGCCTCTTTGAGGCTAGTTGAAATTCCCCAAAGGGGAACCATTTCAATTAGCCATGGGTATACCTACCCATGGCAGTATAAATTATTTCTTCAACAACGCATTAAACCGATAGCGTCGATCGAACATACACAACAATCCACCTAACGCCATAAATAAGCCGCCAATCCAAATCCAGCGAATAAATGGCTTGTAATATAAGCGTAACGCCCAAGAATTGTCCTCAAGTTTTTCGCCAAGAGCCACATAAAGGTCACGAGTTAAACCACCAGCAATAGCGGCTTCTGTCATAGACATCCGACTTACTGTATAAAAACGTTTTTCTGCGAATAAACTTGCCTCTGGTTGCCCATTTTTCGAAATATCAATTTGAGCTTTTCCCCCAATATAGTTTGGACCATTCACATCCGTCACACCGGCAAATTTAAAATCGTAACGACCAATTTGTGCGCTCTCGCCAACTTTCATTCTCACATCACGTTCTACGCTAAAGTTTTGGCTAAACGCGATCCCCCAAACAGTCATTGCTACGCCTAAGTGAGCTAACATCATTCCCCAATGAGAACGAGATAGTTTGCGTACGCCAACAAAGAATGATTCACGATGCGTCGCACGTTGTTGCAATTCATAAAGCGCAAGTAACGCAATAATCACTGTCATCATTGAACCAAGCACTGAACTCACGGTAATTTTATCTTGCAAGAAATAAGGTAACGCAAAACCTGCAATCAGCATAACAAATACGCTGATAACAACAGGCGTGCGAATTGCAGAAAATTGGTCTCTACGCCATTTCACTAAAGGTCCAATACCAAGCAATAATGCAAATGGTGTCATAATAATTAAGAACATTTGATCAAAGAACGGTGCACCAATAGAAATAGAGCCTAAACCAAGTTGTTTGTGAACGAGTGGTAACAACGTTCCTAAGAATACAACGCAAAGTGCAGTCATTAATAAGATATTATTTAATAACAACATACTTTCACGTGAATAGCGTTCTGCATTATCACGAGAACGAATTTGACTGCCTTTATACGCATAGAGCGCAAGCGAACCGCCAATTACCACAACGAGGTAAGCCAAAATATACAAACCACGAGTTGGATCCGATGCAAATGCGTGAACTGAAACTAAGATACCAGAACGAACTAAGAATGTGCCGAGCAGACAAAGTGAAAAGGCTAAAATCGCAAGTAATACCGTCCAAGCTTTAAAAGAACCACGTTTTTCTGTCACAGAAAGGGAGTGAATCAATGCGGTACCAGCAAGCCAAGGCATAAATGATGAATTTTCCACAGGATCCCAGAACCACCAGCCGCCCCAGCCAAGCTCATAATAAGCCCACCAAGAACCGAGTACGATACCTAAAGTTAAAAACACCCAAGCAGCAAGCGTCCAAGGACGTGACCAACGCGCCCAAGCTGAATCTAATTTTCCTGTCATTAAGGATGCAATCGCAAACGCAAATGCCACAGAAAAACCAACATAGCCCATATAAAGTAATGGAGGGTGGAAAATCAAGCCTACATCTTGCAACATTGGGTTAAGTTCTTTTCCGTCCACTGGGAAATTAGGGAAGGTACGCGTAAAAGGATTTGAAGTGAACAAGACGAACAACACAAAACCGACGCTAATAATCCCCATAATACCCAGCACGCGAGCAACCGCTTCTTGAGGTAAATGTTTACTCAATAAAGCAACGGCAGATGACCAAACGGCAAGTAGCCAAATCCACAATAATAAAGATCCTTCATGAGAACCCCATACCGCAGATAAACGATAATAAATGGGTAAAGTAGTATTAGAATTATTTACAATATATTGCACGCTAAAATCATTGACTGCGAATAAATAAAATAACGCAACAAAAGCAATGCTTAAACTTGCAAATAAACCATAAGTCATTGGGCGAGCTAGTGCCATTAACTGTGCATTGCCCTTTTCAGCCCCCCACAAAGGGAAAATCGCCAACATAAGCGATACAGCTAAACTTAAAGCAAGCGCGTAATTTCCTAATTCAGCAATCATTTTGCGCCTTCTTTTTCTTGACGATCACGCGCACTTTCGCCTTTTAAGTCCGCTGCCTCAATTCCCATTGGTTTATGTACTTTTTGCATTTTTTCGCCTAATTCTGGCGGCACATAATTTTCATCGTGTTTAGCTAATACTTCTGTCGCGCTTAAAACAGTTGGCTGAGTTAATACACCTTGAGCCACAATACCTTGCCCTTCACGGAAAAGATCTGGCAAAATGCCTTCATATTCAACCGTGATCGCAGGGCCAATATCATTTAAATCAAACCGCACTTTCAAGCTTTTTGGATCACGCTCTACAGAGCCTTCAACCACCATACCGCCAACACGAATACGCTGCCCCACTTCAGGTTTTTGATTCAGATTATTATCCTTACCTTGAATCACTTCAGATGGCGTATAAAACAAGTCGATATTTTGGCGTAGTGCATATAACATTAACCCACTAGCAATAGCGATGCCTAATACAACAAAAATGACTAATTTAAATCTGGATTTACGTCTTGGATTCATAGTGTATTCCCCTTATTTGCTTGTTGTAAACGTTCTTCGCGTTGTTTCTCACGCAAGACATTTTGTAATACTGTCTTGCGTTGCTTGACACTTTGAACAATTAAGGCAATAACTGCCACTAAACTTACTGCATAGGATAACCATACGTAAAAACCGTAGCCACCCATATTAAAAAAATCACTCCAAGTTTGGAAAAACATAAAATATTCCTTATTTCTCACCCTAGGGTAGGTATACCCTAGGTTAGTAAAAGTGCTACCCTTTTAGGGTAAATTCAACTTTCCCCAAAGGGGAATCATTTTATATTAACCGTGGGTATACCTACCCACGGAATTAGATACCCTTCGCAAGTGCTTTAACCCAAGGACGTTTCGCATCTTCTTTCAATAATTCCACGCGATAACGCACTAAAGTAAGCCAAATATACAAGGTTAAAAAACCGAAGATACACAAAATTAATGGAACCAACATTGGAATTGCAATGGATGGTTTTTCCAGTTTAGTGATACTCGCACCTTGATGTAACGTGTTCCACCATTCCACCGAAAAATGAATAATCGGTAAAATCACGACCGTTGTAATGCATAAAATCCCCGCTGCTTTTGCCCCTACATTACGATCTGAAAAAGCAGAATAAAGCGCTAAGATACCAAGATAAAGAAAGAATAAAATTAATTCTGCAGTTAAGCGAGCATCCCACACCCACCAAGTACCCCACATTGGTTTCCCCCAAATTGCCCCCGTAACAAGCGATAAGAAAGTAAACAATGCACCAATTGGCGCCATTGCAATCATTGCGAGATGAGCTTGCTTAATTTGCCACACAAGGGCAACCACAGCTGCAATCGCCATTGAACCGTACACGCCCATTGACCAAATCGCTGTCGGCACATGCACATACATAATTCGGAAACTATTGCCCTGTTGGTAATCAGCTGGGGCGAATGCTAACCCCCATACAATGCCGATACCGAGTAAAATAAGCGTTAAAAATGCAAATAGCGGACTCAATTTACCGCAGATACGATATTGAGTTTCGGGTTTTGCATAAGGATGTAGCCACTTCCACATAAAAAAATCCTTAAAAATTAAAGAGAAAAACCACCGCACTTTTATACGATGAAATAAAATTAATTATCTAAACTAATTCGCAGTGCCGCCGCGATGGCAAAAGGCGAAAGTGTTACTGCGCCAACCATCATTGCACCTAAAATCGCCAGTTGCCCCCCATAAGGCACATTTAATCCTGCTGCTTCTAATATTGATGAAGCAAAAATTAAAACGGGAATAAATAATGGAACAACAAGCAAACTCAACAACACCCCCCCTTTTCGCAACCCCACTGTTAAAGCCACGCCAATTGCACCGATACAGCTCAATACAGGGGTGCCAAGCAACAATGTCAAAACTAATGCCCACCAAATATTCACTTCAAGAGAAAGTAACAAAGCTGCAATAGGCGATAATAAAATAAGCGGTAAACCTGTGAGCAACCAATGTGCAACCACTTTAGCCAGAGCCGTCATCGGCAAAGGCTGTGCGGTTAGCATTAATTGTTCGAGAGAACCATCAATAAAATCATCACGGAATAAACGTTCAAAAGAAAGCAATGCTGAAAGTAATGCGGCTACCCATGCGATACCCGGTGCGATACGGGAAAGTAATTTAGGATCTGGCCCAATAACCAACGGGAACAAAGTAATCACAAGCAAAAAGAACCACAGCGGATTTAAAATTTCCGCATTTTTACGCATCGCAATTTGAAGTTCGCGTTTAATTATTTCTAGAAAAATCATTAAGTTATTCCGCTTTATAAGCTGCTAGATTCAATTTTTGCAGATGAGAACTTGGCACTTCTTGATGGCTGGTCAGTAACACAATACCACCTCGTTGAGCGTGCTTATCAAAAAGTGCGGTTAAAATTTCCACGCCTTTTTTATCAATCGCAGTAAAGGGTTCATCTAAAATCCATAAAGGAGCTTGAGAAAGCCATAAGCGACCTAAGGCGATACGTTTTTGTTGCCCAGCAGAAAGTTGTGCGGCAGGCAAATCTTCACGACCTAGCAATCCCACTTTCTCAAGCAAATCCCACAACATATCGGTGTTTTGTTCCGCTTGGCTAATTCGTTGATAAAACTGCAAATTTTCCCACGCGGTTAATTCTGGTTTAACACCAGAAAGATGACCTAAATAAAGCAAATTCTGATGATATTGTTCACGTTGTTTAGAAATCGCTTCAGAATCCCACCGCACTTCGCCTTCCAAAGGTTGCGCTAAACCCGCAAGAATACGTAACAAACTTGTTTTACCTATGCCGTTATGCCCTTCAATTTGTACAAAATCACCGCTATTAACATCGCAAGTCAAAGCACGAAAAAGTACGTGCTCACCACGTTGGCAGGATAAATTTTGCAGAGATAACTTGTGTTGCTCAAACATAATTACAGAGGGAAAATAGAAAGTGGCAGTATTCTAATATTTGATGAAATTTTCGCAACTCAAACACATAACTCTTTAGAAGTAGATCGATAGGTTTATTGATTTAAAACAAAATTTAATAAATTCACTGATTAAAAAAAGAAAAACATTTAATGATCTAAATCAATTTTTTTGCTATTATTTGCTCAATTTTGGTTATAGACCAAAACCTCAACGAAATCTGTTTTTAACAATAGAAGGAATACATTATGTCTTACACTCTCCCTGAATTAGGCTATGCCTACAATGCGTTAGAACCACATTTTGATGCGCAAACAATGGAAATCCATCATAGTAAACACCACCAAGCTTACGTAAACAATGCAAATGCTGCATTAGAAGGTTTACCCACTGAATTAGTAGAAATGTGTCCGGGTCATTTAATTTCTAACCTTGATAAGATTCCTGCAGAAAAACGTAGTGCATTACGTAATAATGCGGGTGGTCACACAAACCACAGTTTATTTTGGAAAAGTTTGAAAAAAGGCACTACTTTACAAGGCGCATTAAAAGATGCGATTGAACGCGATATCGGTTCTGTAGATGCATTTAAAGCAGAATTTGAAAAAGCAGCAGCAACTCGTTTTGGTTCTGGTTGGGCGTGGTTAGTATTAACTGCTGAAGGTAAATTAGCCGTAGTATCAACAGCAAACCAAGATAACCCATTAATGGGTAAAGAAGTGGCAGGTTGTGAAGGTTTCCCACTTTTAGGTTTAGATGTTTGGGAACACGCTTACTACTTAAAATTCCAAAACCGTCGTCCAGACTACATTAAAGAATTCTGGAACGTGGTAAACTGGGATTTCGTTGCAGAACGTTTTGAACAAAAAATAGCACACTGCAATTGCGCAAAATAATAAACATAGAAAAGCCTAGCAAAAGCGAGGTTTTTCTACTTTCCTCTCTATAACTTTCCTCTCTATAACTTTTCTCTTGCAATCTTTTTTATCAAATCTGTATCTTTTACAGGCTTATTATTTATAAGCATTTATCAATGTTTATTTTCCATAAACAAAGTATTATTAAAATTCAATAAATAATGAAGAAATGTAAAGCTTCTTTAGTGAGGTCAAAAAGAATGTTACTATTGCAAAAATTTTAAGCTATAAAAAATAGAAATAAAATTTATCACTATTTTTATGACCACATCAAAGCTAAACCAAAGAGATGTGTTGCTATAAATAACAAAACTTAATTTTTAAATTAAACAAATCTAACTTTTTCAGGTCATATAAAACTGATTGAACTTTTTATTTATAAACGAGATATTAATGAATCAAAATTTAATTGAAGTTAAGAATCTCACCTTTAAACGCGGTGATCGCGTGATTTACGATAACCTGAATTTGCAAGTAAAAAAGGGAAAAATCACTGCGATTATGGGGCCGTCGGGGATTGGAAAAACCACCTTACTTAAATTGATCGGTGGGCAACTAATGCCAGAACAAGGTGAAATTTTGTTTGATGGGCAAGATATTTGTCGTCTATCTAATCGTGAATTGTACGAAGTACGCAAGCGGATGGGGATGTTATTCCAATCAGGTGCGCTTTTTACAGATATTTCTACTTTTGATAATGTCGCCTTTCCAATTCGTGAACATACGCATTTGCCTGAAAATTTAATTCGCCAAATTGTGTTGATGAAATTGGAGGCAGTTGGGTTGCGAGGTGCTGCCGCATTAATGCCTTCAGAACTTTCTGGAGGTATGGCTCGTCGAGCTGCATTAGCACGAGCTATTGCACTTGACCCTGATTTAATTATGTTTGATGAGCCATTTACTGGGCAAGATCCAATCAGTATGGGCGTAATTTTGAGCCTGATTAAACGATTAAATGAAGCGTTAAATTTGACTTCTATCGTGGTGTCGCACGATGTGGAGGAAGTATTGAGTATTGCAGATTATGCCTATATTATTGCAGACCAAAAAGTCATCGCAGAAGGAACATCTGAGCAGCTTTTACAAAGCCAAGATCCGCGAGTAGTGCAATTCTTAAAAGGTGAATCTGATGGTCCTGTGCGCTTTAAGTACCCGGCGCAAGATTATGTGAAGGAATTGTTTGAATGATCATCAATTTTATTTCTGCTTTTGGAAAACAGGTGATCGACTTTTTCCGTGCCTTAGGGCGAGCAGGCTTTATGTTATTTGGCGCATTGATCGGCAAGCCACAAATTCGCAAGCATTTTCCTTTGCTTGTGAAGCAAATGCATGTTTTAGGTGTCCAATCGTTACTCATTATTTTGTTGTCCGGTTTATTTATTGGAATGGTATTAGGGCTACAAGGTTATGTCGTGTTAGTCGATTTTTCTGCTGAAACAAGTTTGGGACAGCTTGTAGCACTTTCTCTTTTACGAGAATTAGGTCCTGTTGTTACCGCACTTTTATTTGCTGGTCGAGCGGGGTCTGCATTAACGGCTGAAATAGGATTAATGAAAGCTACTGAACAACTGTCTAGTCTTGAAATGATGGCTGTTGATCCTTTACGTCGAGTGATTGCACCTCGTTTTTGGGCAGGAGTTATTTCCATGCCAATTTTGTCAATCTTGTTTATCGCGATTGGTATTTGGGGCGGTTCCTTAGTTGGTGTGGATTGGAAAGGTGTTGATTCAGGCAGCTTTTGGTCTGTTATGCAAAATTCCGTGAGTTGGAGCTATGATATTTTAAATGGCTTTATTAAAGCGGTTTTCTTTGCTGTAGCCGTAACTTGGATTGCGCTTTTTAATGGTTATGATTGTATGCCAACATCAGAAGGTATCAGTCAAGCTACAACACGAACAGTTGTGCACGCTTCACTTGTTGTTCTAGGATTAGATTTTATTTTGACTGCTATTATGTTTGGTGCAGGTTAAGGATTTTTTTATGAGACAAACAATTAAATATGAATTTTGGGTCGGATTATTTTTATTACTTGGTATTGGTGCCTTAGTTTTTTTAGGTTTACGCGTAGCTAATGTACAAGGTTTTGCTGAGACGAAATCTTATACCGTGACGGCAATTTTTAATAATATTGGCGGACTTAAAGTGCGCGCACCACTAAAAATTGGAGGCGTAGTAATTGGGCGTGTGAGTGCTATTACGCTTGATGAAAAAAGCTATTTGCCAAAAGTAAGTATTGCGATTAATCAAGAATATAATGAAATCCCAGAAAACAGTTCTTTATCAATTAAAACATCAGGTTTATTAGGTGAGCAATATATTGCCTTGACAATAGGTTTTGATGATGGAGATACAGCAATGCTTAAAAATGGTAGCCAAATTCAAGACACTACATCAGCTATGGTATTGGAAGATTTAATTGGGCAATTCTTATACGGAAGTAAAAAATCAGACGGCAATGAAAAATCAGAATCCGCAGAATAATAGGTTAAATTTTATAAATTAGGAGATTGATAATGAACCTTACTCAACTAAAAAAATGGTTTACTATTTTAACTTTCGTATTAACCGCACTTTTGGTTACACGAACAGCTATTGCAGAAACAAGTCCTTATGTTTTAATGCAGCAAGCGGCAGATAAACTATTTTCTGATATACAAGCTAATCAAAGTAAAATTAAACAAGATCCAAATTATTTACGTACTATTGTTCGTAATGATTTATTGCCTTATGTAAACTTAGAATATGCAGGTTCTAAAGTATTAGGTTCATACTACAAATCAACCTCTGCAGAACAACGCAAAAAATTTTTCAAAACTTTTGGCGAATTGATTGAGCAAAAGTATGCACAAGCATTAACAAATTATTCTAATCAAAAAATTCAAATTGAATCAGAAAAAGAATTAGGCGATAACAATTTTGTAAATATTCGCGTAAGTATTATTCAAACTAATGGCGTTGCTCCGATCCTATTAGATTTTAAATGGCGTAAAGGCAATAAAAGTGGGGAATGGAAAGCCTACGATATGGCAGCAGCAGGCGTAAGTATGCTGGAAGATACGATAAAAAATTGGGTTGGTATTTTAAACAAACAAGGTATTGATACATTAATCACAAAGATGCAGCAATCTGCCTCACAACCTATAATTTTCAATCAATAAATGAATAACTATGCTAAATTGGGATTTGCAAAAAAATAATGATAAAATAACGCTCTTTTTGTTTGGGGAACTATCTCGCAGCACGTTGTTACCAATGTGGCAGCAACGTGGCGTTTTTTTGTCAGCAAGTACACTTGATAAAACTATTGTTGAATGGAATTTGTCTGATCTTCAGCATATTGATTCTGCTGGTTTTGCAGCTCTTTGTGATTTTTTACGAGAGTGTCAAAAGCTTAATAAAACAGTGCGATTAGTTTATCCACCAAAACAATTATTAACCCTAGCAGATCTCTTTGGTTTATCTGATTGGATCGCAAATTTTACATAGCTTAACTAACCGGAAATCCGATGGAACTTCAAAAAATTGAACAAATTTTAAAAGACACACTAAATATTGCAGAAGTCTATGCACAAGGTGAAAATGCACATTTTGGTGTGATTGTTGTGAGTGATGAAATCGCTGCACTATCTCGTGTAAAACAACAACAAACGATTTATGCCCCTTTAATGCCTTATTTTAGTACTGGTGAAATTCACGCTCTAACCATCAAAACTTATACCGTAGAAAAATGGAAACGCGATCGTGCATTAAACCAGTTTAATTAAGGATTTAAAAATGGATAAATTTCGTGTTTATGGACAATCTCGTTTAAGTGGAAGTGTGAATATTTCAGGCGCAAAAAACGCCGCACTTCCAATTCTTTTTGCGGCTATTTTAGCGACAGAACCTGTTAAATTGACAAATGTTCCCGAACTTAAAGATATTGAAACTACTTTGAAAATTTTGCGTCAATTAGGCGTGGTTGTAGATCGTGATGCAACTGGTGCAGTTTTATTAGATGCCTCTAATATCAATCATTTCACTGCACCTTATGAATTGGTTAAAACTATGCGAGCTTCAATTTGGGCATTGGCACCTTTAGTCGCTCGTTTCCATCAAGGTCAAGTATCATTACCTGGAGGTTGTTCTATTGGGGCTAGACCTGTTGATCTCCATATTAGCGGTTTAGAAAAATTAGGTGCAGATATTGTTCTTGAAGAAGGATATGTAAAAGCACAAGTATCGGATCGTTTTGTGGGAACTCGTATTGTAATAGAAAAAGTAAGTGTAGGCGCCACTTTATCTATTATGATGGCAGCAACCCTTGCGAAAGGTACGACTGTTATTGAAAACGCCGCTCGTGAGCCTGAAATTGTTGATACCGCCGATTTCCTTAATAAAATGGGTGCGAAAATAACAGGTGCAGGTTCTGTTCACATCACGATTGAAGGTGTTGAACATTTAACTGGTTGTGAACATAGTGTTGTGCCAGATCGTATTGAAACGGGAACATTCTTAATTGCTGCAGCCATTTCAGGCGGTCGTGTTGTTTGTCAAAATACTAAGGCTGATACTTTAGATGCAGTAATTGATAAACTCCGTGAAGCTGGTGCGCAAGTTGATGTAACTGAAAATAGCATTACTTTAGATATGCTTGGTAATCGCCCTAAAGCAGTCAATATTCGTACCGCCCCACATCCGGGGTTCCCAACTGATATGCAAGCTCAGTTTACCTTATTAAATATGGTGGCAGAAGGTACAAGCATTATTACTGAAACGATTTTTGAAAATCGTTTTATGCATATTCCTGAATTAATTCGTATGGGGGGTAAAGCTGAAATTGAAGGGAATACAGCAGTATGTCACGGGGTTGAACAATTGTCTGGCACAGAAGTGATGGCGACAGATTTACGCGCTTCAATCAGTTTAGTGCTTGCAGGCTGTATCGCAACGGGAGAAACCATTGTAGAGCGTATTTATCATATCGATCGTGGTTATGAACATATCGAAGATAAATTACGTGGTCTAGGTGCGAAAATTGAACGTTTTTCTGAAGCATAATTAAGTATAGTTACTCGTTATATTCTTTCTATTTACAGCTATAGTACTTCGTCAAATTTCTATAAATGCCTTTCTTTATAAAGGCATTTTTGCGTTAATTGTAAAAATATAAGTCATTACGTTGTATAGATGCAAAATAATTTTCAAAAAGTGCGGTTAATTATTTTCTAGTTTTTAGAACAAAAGTTTATAAACTATAAATAAATAGTATTTTTTTTTCATAAATTTGGTTTTTATAATCGCATCTATCCAAAACACAACATAAGGAATAAAAAATGAAAAAATTACTTTTTACTACCGCACTTTTAACTGGAGTTATTGCTTTCTCAACTTTTTCTCAGGCAGGCGAAATTGCCGATCGTGTTGAAAAAACTAAAACTTTATTAGTCGGAACAGAAGGGACTTATGCACCATTTACTTTCCATGATAAAAGTGGAAAATTAACAGGTTTTGATGTAGAGGTTATTCGTAAAGTTGCTGAAAAGCTCGGTTTGAAAGTGGAATTTAAAGAAACACAATGGGATGCAATGTATGCGGGGTTAAATGCAAAACGTTTTGATGTGATAGCAAACCAAACTAACCCAAGCCCAGAGCGTTTAAAAAAATACAGTTTCACAACGCCTTATAATTATTCTGGTGGGGTGATTGTAACAAAATCATCGGATAACAGTATTAAATCATTTGAAGATTTGAAAGGTCGTAAATCTGCACAATCTGCAACAAGTAACTGGGGTAAAGATGCAAAAGCTGCAGGCGCGCAGATTCTTGTAGTGGATGGTTTAGCACAGAGCTTAGAGCTTATTAAACAAGGCCGTGCAGAAGCAACAATTAATGATAAATTGGCTGTATTAGATTATTTTAAACAACACCCAAATTCTGGTTTAAAAATTGCTTATGATCGTGGGGATAAAACTCCGACTGCCTTTGCTTTTTTACAAGGTGAAGATGCATTGATTACAAAATTTAATCAAGTACTTGAAGCACTTCGCCAAGATGGTACATTAAAACAGATTTCAATTGAATGGTTTGGTTATGATATTACTCAATAATTGGTTGGCGAGTCTTCCATTTATGAGTGCAGAACGAGCTGATTATGTAATCAGCTCGTTTTGGCCTATGTTGGAAGCAGCAATTTTATACACATTGCCATTGGCAGTCATTTCTTTCTTCTGTGGTTTGCTTATTGCAGTGATTGTTGCAGTTATTCGTACTTTGCCTAGTCCTAATTTACCCTTAAAATTGTTACAGGCTTTATGTCGAGTGTATATCTCTATAATTCGAGGTACACCGATGTTAGTACAAATTTTTATTATTTTTTATGGATTACCTGAAGTCGGTATTACTTTAGAGCCTTTTCCGACAGCGATTATTGCATTTTCTATTAATATTGGTGCTTATGCAGCAGAGACAGTTCGAGCTTCAATTATTGCTATACCTAAAGGGCAGTGGGAGGCCTCTTATGCGATAGGTATGAATTATCGACAAGCATTTATTCGTACAATTATGCCACAGGCTTTACGTATTTCAGTACCATCGCTTTCTAATACTTTTATTAGTACAGTGAAAGACACTTCATTAGCTTCTCTTGTTTTAGTGACAGAATTATTCCGTGTCGCACAGAATATTACGGCAGCAAACTATGAATTTATTTTGATTTATAGTGAGGCAGCTTTGATTTATTGGATTTTCTGTTTTGTTTTATCTTTCTTACAAGATCGTCTTGAAATTCGCTTATCTCGCCATTTATAAGGAATGTCTATGTTAAAAGTAAGTAATATTCAGAAAAATTTTAATGGCAATCATGTGTTAAAAGGCATTGATTTTGAAATTAATAAAGGTGAAGTGGTAGCAATTTTAGGTCCTTCTGGTTCTGGAAAAACCACCTTTTTACGTTGTTTAAACTTGCTTGAACGACCAGAGCAAGGCATTTTGGAATTTACTGATGGCAGTCTAAAAATTGATTTTAGCCAGAAAATTAGTAAAGCAGATGAATTGAAGTTACGCCGGCGTTCGTCAATGGTCTTTCAGCAATACAATTTATTCCCTCATCGTTCTGCCCTTGAAAATGTTATGGAGGGAATGGTTGTTGTGCAAAAACAAGATAAAGCTCAAGCTCGTGAAAAAGCACTTAGTTTGCTAGAAAAAGTAGGGCTTAAAAATAAAGCGGATTTATTTCCATCCCAACTTTCTGGCGGTCAGCAACAGCGAGTGGGGATTGCTCGAGCCCTTGCGGTAAAACCTGATATTATTTTATTAGATGAACCTACATCGGCATTAGATCCTGAATTGGTGGGCGAAGTGTTACAAACACTAAAAATGCTCGCCCAAGAAGGCTGGACAATGATTATTGTTACTCACGAAATGCAGTTTGCGAAAGATGTCGCGGATCGTGTGATTTTAATGGCGGATGGATATATTGTAGAACAAAATACAGCAGATAAATTCTTCACTTGCCCACAACACGAGCGCACTAAACAGTTCTTGTTACAAGCAAAAATACCACTTGAGCTTGATTATTATATTTAAAGTGCGGTCAATTTTTAGAGCGTTTTTTGAAACAAACTCAATAATGGATAATGTAGGCTTTAATTAAAACGTGATGGATTTCACAACTTTAGAATTAAATGCTTCTACACCTTTACATTACCAATTCACTATGCAAGAATGCTCACGTTAAAATTTAAGTCAATAGGAGTAAATAATGACTTTGGCAGCACGTTTAAAACAAGAATTTGTTTCTGGTTGGAAACCTTTTGAGGTGGTTTGGCTTGTGCTTTTTATCATTGCGCAAATTTGGGCTTATGTACAAACACCTGATTCTTGGTTAGCAATGATTTCTGGTATTTCGGGTATTTTGTGTGTGGTATTGGTAAGTAAAGGTAAAATTAGTAATTATTTCTTTGGATTGATTTTTGCCTATACTTATTTTTATGTTGCTTGGGGATCGAATTTCTTAGGCGAAATGAACACCGTACTTTACGTATATTTGCCATCTCAATTTATTGGTTACTTTATGTGGAAAGCCAATATGCAAAATAGCGATGGTGGAGAAAGCGTGATTGCAAAAGCGTTAACTGTTAAAGGATGGATGACATTAATTGTTGTGACTACGGTTGGTACTTTGCTTTTTGTTCAAGCATTACAAGCTGCTGGTGGTAGTTCAACTGGTTTAGATGGACTGACTACAATTATTACGGTTGCTGCACAGATTTTAATGATTTTGCGTTATCGTGAACAATGGCTGTTATGGATTGGATTAAATGTTCTTTCTATTTTCCTTTGGGCAGAAACACCAGCCATCTACTTAATGTATTCAGCTTACTTACTTAACTCGTTATATGGTTATTATAACTGGACGAAATTAGTTAAGCGTACTAACTAAAAATATAAAAACAGTAAATAGCTTATAAAAAATCCCCGTTAAATGATGAATTTAACGGGGATTTTTTTACTTCAACAACATCAATTTATATCATAACCAATAAAAACATTTCATTTTTTTACCGCACTTATATGCAGAACCAAGAATTACTTCACAGATTTTTTGTGATTTTCATAGGCTGCTTTTACAAAGCCTGCAAACAACGGATGGCCATCACGAGGCGTAGAAGTAAATTCTGGATGGAACTGACAAGCGACAAACCAAGGATGATTTGGCACTTCGATAATTTCTACCAATTTTTTATCTGCAGATAATCCAGTTACTTTCAATCCTGCTTTTTCAATTTGTGGAAGTAAGATATTATTTACTTCATAGCGATGACGATGACGTTCTTCAATGGTTTCTTTGCCATAAAGCTCACGAGCGCGACTACCTGACACCAAATGACATTGTTGTGCGCCTAAACGCATTGTTCCACCAAGATCAGATTCATCGGTACGCACTTCTGTATTTCCATCCGCATCTTGCCATTCCGTGATTAATGCAACCACGGGTTGTTCACAATCTTTATCAAATTCAGATGAATTGGCTTTAGTTAAACCCGCTACATTGCGTGCATATTCAATCAATGCGATCTGCATACCTAAGCAAATGCCCAAATAAGGAATTTTGTTTTCTCGTGCATATTGTGCGGTACGAATTTTACCTTCCACACCACGATAACCGAATCCACCAGGAACAAGAATACCATCAATGCCTTTTAATACTTCAACACCTTTGGTTTCAACATCTTGGGAATCAATGTATTTAATGTTTACACTTAAACGGTTCGTTAAACCTGCATGTTTTAAGGCTTCATTTACCGATTTATAGGCATCGGGTAATTCAGTGTATTTACCTACCATTCCAATGGTCACTTCTCCCACTGGATTGGCTTGCTTATAAAGCACTTGCTCCCATTCAGAAAGATCTGCTTCTGGGCAAGTTAAACGAAAACGATCACAGACGAAATCATCTAAACCTTGAGATTTTAATAATGCGGGGATTTGATAAATCGAATTTACATCTTTTAATGAAATCACCGCACGCTCTTGTACGTTACAGAATAAAGCAATTTTTGCACGTTCATTTGCTGGAATCATGCGATCTGAACGGCAAATCAACACATCAGGTTGAATACCAATAGAAAGTAATTCTTTTACAGAATGTTGGGTTGGTTTAGTTTTTACTTCACCCGCCGTTGGAATGTAAGGCACTAAGGTTAAGTGCATAAATAACGTATGTTCACGACCAACTTGAACAGCTAATTGACGTAATGCTTCTAAGAATGGAAGTGATTCAATATCCCCAACAGTGCCGCCCACTTCAACAATCACAACGTCATGACCTTGAGCACCAGCAATAAC
This sequence comes from Haemophilus sp. HN_Hi10, assembly GCF_049821985.1. NCBI lineage: Bacteria > Pseudomonadati > Pseudomonadota > Gammaproteobacteria > Pasteurellales > Pasteurellaceae > Haemophilus > Haemophilus sp. HN_Hi10. The sequence goes on from NZ_CP187495.1 coordinate 1,803,355, forward strand.
GCGATCTTTAATTTCATTAGTAATGTGTGGAATCACTTGAATTGTTGCACCAAGATAATCGCCGCGACGCTCTTTACGTAATACTTCAGAATAAATTTTACCTGTAGTGAAGTTATTACGTTTAGTCATTTTAGTACGGATAAAACGCTCATAGTGACCTAAGTCTAAATCTGTTTCTGCGCCATCTTGAGTGACGAAAACTTCCCCATGTTGGGTTGGACTCATCGTACCGGGATCCACATTAATATATGGATCTAATTTCATAATGGTTACGTTTAAACCACGCGCCTCTAAAATTGCCGCCAATGATGCTGCCGCAATGCCTTTACCTAACGATGAAACCACACCGCCAGTGACGAAAATATAATTTGTAGCCATAGGGAACCTAATCTGTATTGGGATATAAATGATTATAGCTAATCATCTTACAGACAAAATCGACCAAAAGTGCGGTCAAAAATCGAAGATAATTAGCTATCAAAGACGGGACGGTAGTCTACCTTATTTGGTTAATAAACTCAATGCTAGTTTTAGCTTAATCCTTTTTATCATTGGAAATGATTAACAATCACATTACAAATGTTGAATGATAAATTAAGTACTAAATGCCACTACATACTATTCGAGTCGTTAAAAACATCAAGAAATGATGTTGGTTGAGACAAATATTAAAATATGCTCTTACACAATGAAATTAATCATCTTTAAAACAAAAATTATTGCAAAAATGTCAATTTGATCTAAGTCAATTAAATGAAATATAACAAATAAGCCATATTTTTGTATTTATATCAAAAATGTGATCTATATAGCATTTTTTACTATTTTTTATCCTTATGTTTAGTAGTAGAATAGCCGCCAATTTGGATTATCTCTATAATAACTGGTGTTTTTTTAACCTTTAAAAATAATTATGTAGATAAGTCAATTTAAACTTAGCTGATTGGAGTTGAGTAATTAGGGATTATTTAAGGCATCGCCTTGTTAATCATTGTTGGAACTAATGTTGTTTATACAAAGGAGTTGAGAATGTTAGACGTTGTTGATCTTTCTCGCTTGCAGTTTGCTTTAACTGCGTTGTATCACTTCATTTTCGTGCCGCTAACATTGGGTTTATCCTTTATTCTTGTAATTATGGAAACTATTTATGTGGCGACAGGTAAAGAAGTTTATAAAGATATGACAAAATTTTGGGGAAAGTTATTTGGTATTAACTTTGCCCTTGGGGTGACCACCGGTATTATTATGGAATTCCAATTTGGTACTAACTGGTCTTATTATTCTCATTACGTAGGGGATATTTTTGGTGCGCCACTTGCTATTGAAGCGTTACTTGCCTTCTTCTTAGAATCCACTTTTGTGGGGTTATTTTTCTTCGGTTGGGATCGTTTATCAAAAGGAAAACACTTATTAGCAACTTATTGTGTGGCTTTCGGTTCTAATTTATCTGCTATGTGGATTTTGGTTGCAAATGGCTGGATGCAAGCACCAACAGGTTCAGAATTTAATTTTGAAACTGTACGTATGGAAATGACTAACTTCTTAGATCTTTGGTTAAACCCTGTTGCACAAAGTAAATTCTTACATACTCTTTCTGCAGGTTATGTGACAGGCGCATTTTTTGTTTTAGCCATTAGCTCATACTTTTTACTAAAAGGCCGTGATTTTGAATTTGCAAAACGTTCTTTCTCCGTAGCTGCTACTTTTGGATTTATCGCCTCTATTTCAGTGCTAATTCTTGGTGATGAATCTGGTTATGATATTGGTAAAGCACAACCAGTAAAATTAGCCGCAATGGAAGCTGAATTTGAAACTCACGCAGCACCTGCTCCATTCCTTCCAGTAGCAATTCCAAATACGGCTGAAATGAAAAATGATTTTGCGATTGAAATTCCTTATCTTGGCGGTGTAATAGCAACTCGTTCAATTGATAAAGAAATTATAGGTCTAAAAGATCTTCAAGCATTAAATGAAACTCGTGTACGTAGTGGTATCCGTGCTTATGAATTATTTACTCAACTACGCGCTGAGAAAAAAGCAAATGGTCAAGTAAATGAAGAAACCAAAGCACAATTTAATGAAGTTAAAAAAGATCTTGGTTTCGGTTTATTATTAAAACGCTATACAAACAATGTTGTTGATGCGACAGAAGAACAAATTAAACAAGCCGCTCGTGATACTATTCCAAATGTAGGCCCTAATTTTTGGGCATTTCGTGCAATGATTGCAGCTGGTGGTTTAATTGCTTTACTTACATTCGGCGCATTTGTTCAAAATTTACGTAATAAAGTCACTCAAATTCCATTATTGTTAAAAGTTCTTTTATGGGGATTGCCATTACCTTGGATTGCCATTGAGTGCGGTTGGTTCTTAGCAGAATATGGTCGTCAGCCTTGGGCTATTTACGAGATCTTACCTGTTGGCGTATCCGCTTCTAATTTAAGTACAGGCGATTTATGGTTCTCTATTGGTTTAATTTGTGTGCTTTATCTTGCGTTCATTATTGTTGAGATGTATTTGATGTTTAAATATGCGCGTTTGGGTCCAAGTGCGTTAAAAACCGGCAAATACTACTTTGAACAATCAGCTAAATAAGTAGGAGATAAATTATGATTGATTATGAATTTCTACGTTTTATTTGGTGGGTGTTAGTTATTGTATTATTGATTGGCTTCTCTGTAACTGATGGATTTGATATGGGCGTGACCGCACTTTTACCTGTAACAGGTAAAAAAGAAGTGGAACGCCGTATTATGATCAACACTATTGCTCCCCATTGGGATGGTAACCAAGTTTGGTTATTAACTGCAGGTGGTGCAATATTTGCAGCTTGGCCAATTGTATATGCAGTATCTTTCTCAGGTTTTTACATTGCATTAGTATTAGTCTTGGCAGCGTTATTCTTACGCCCATTGGGTTTTGAATATCGTGCAAAAATTGATAATCCAACTTGGCGTTCTGTTTGGGACTGGGGATTATTCGCAGGTGGTTTTGTACCAGCATTAGTATTTGGCGTGGCTTTTGGTAATTTATTACAAGGCGTTCCATTCCATTTTAACGAATTGACTCAAGTGACTTATACAGGTTCATTTTTTGAGCTATTAAATCCATTTGCATTATTATGTGGTGTTATTAGCTTATCAATGCTTGTGACTCATGGTGCAAACTGGTTGCAAATGAAAACCACTGAAGTCTTACGTGATCGAGCTCGTTCAGTAAGTCAAATTGGTTCTATTGTGACTTTAATTGCATTCGTATTAGCTGGCGTATGGTTATATTCTAAAGATGGCTATGTGGTTACTAGCACCATCGATCATTTCGCTCCATCGTCTCCAATGAATAAAGAAGTTGCTGTAGAAACTGGCGCGTGGTTTAGAAATTTCAATGAAATGCCAATTCTTTGGATTTTCCCTGCGTTAGCTGTAGTTGCTGCATTATTAAATGCTGCATTTTCTAAAGCTAATCGTTGTGGTTTTGCATTCTTCTTCTCTGCATTAACAATGGCTGGAGTGATTATTACTGCTGCAGTATCAATGTTCCCATTTGTGATGCCTTCAAGTTCACATCCTGAACAAAGTTTATTAATGTGGGATTCAACTTCAAGTGAATTAACATTAACATTAATGCTGATTTTTGCAGTTGTTTTTGTGGTCATTGCCTTAGCTTATACTATTTGGTCTTACTCAAAAATGTTTGGTCGTTTAGATGCTAATTTCATTGATAAAAATAAACACTCATTATACTAAGGAGAAATAGAATGTTATATGCGATTTGGGTAGTGGGTGTATTGTTTGCAATTTGGGCTAGTGCGAAATGCACCATCAATAAAGAAAAAAAAGGTAAATTTGAAGAATAAATTATTCAAGAATTTTACTAACTAAATAAAAGGGTTCACTATGAACCCTTTTTAACTTCCCTATTCATCTTTTTCTCAACAACAATGGAAAATAATTTTACGAATTTCTATGCTAGAATATTTATCAAAATTTCCATTTTTTTAACCGCACTTTATGACATTACAATTCAATACTATTGCTCTATTACTAGTTATACTTCTTATTCTTGGCGTATTAAGCAACAATAGCACAATTACCATCTCTGCCGCTGTATTACTTATTATGCAGCAAACTTTTTTATCTTCTCACATTCCTTTGCTCGAAAAATATGGCGTTAAAATTGGTATCATTATTTTAACCATTGGGGTTTTAAGCCCCTTAGTTTCAGGGAAAATTCAGTTGCCTGATTTATCAGGTTTTCTTAGTTGGAAAATGGCTCTTTCTATTGCAGTTGGAGTGCTTGTGGCATGGCTTGCTGGCAAAGGTGTACCTTTAATGGGTGAACAACCGATTTTAGTCACTGGCTTGCTTATCGGCACAATTATTGGTGTAGCATTTTTGGGTGGAATTCCTGTTGGTCCCCTTATTGCTGCAGGGATATTAGCTTTATTTTTAGGGAAAATTTAAATGAAAAACAAATGGTTATTTATCGCAGGATTAAGCGGTTTTTTATGTGTGACGATTGGTGCTTTTGCGGCACATGGATTAAGTAAAGTTTTAGAACCTAAAGAATTAGCGTGGGTTGAAACTGGTGTGAAATATCAAATGTTCCACACCATTGCGATTTTAGCGATTGGCATTTTGCAATTATGCCGTGAAGCATTGGTTACAAACAAAATGGCTAATTTTGCTGCAGGGGCTTGGACGTACGGCATCCTTCTTTTTAGTGGCAGCCTTTATGTACTTACGCTTGGTGCAGGCAAGTTCCTAGTTTGGGTAACACCAATTGGCGGAACGTTATTTTTAATTGGTTGGCTTTGCTTGGCTTACGGTGGTTTTAAAAGTAAATCAGTATGAAGAACAAATCAGTCAAACGTGAATTAAATCCGATACAACAATCTCTCTTTTCAAAACTCAACGATATTATGCTGGTGGATCAACGCCGTTTATCTGCCCGCATCCATGGCATCGGTAAGATTAAAAACCTAGAGGCACAACAAGCCGTTGCAGATGAAATCCAACAGCAAATTGAACAAGCAAGATTACGTGTAGAAAATCGTAAAAGTGCGGTTAAACATCCGATTGTTTTTCCTGAAAGCCTACCTGTTAGCCAACGCAAAGTAGAAATTCAAAAATTGCTTTCTGAACATCAGGTCATTGTGGTGGCAGGGGAAACAGGTTCAGGTAAAACCACTCAATTACCGAAAATGTGTTTGGAATTAGGTTTCGGCAATCTGGGTATGATTGGTCATACTCAGCCTCGCCGTATTGCCGCTCGTTCGGTGGCGGCACGTATTGCGGAAGAACTGGAAACGGATCTTGGCGGTTTAGTTGGTTATAAGGTTCGTTTTAACGATCAAATTAGTGATGATACACAAATTAAATTGATGACTGACGGGATCCTGTTAGCGGAAATTCAAAACGATCGTTTTCTCAATCAATATTCTTGTTTGATTATCGATGAAGCCCATGAACGTAGCCTAAACAACGATTTTATTCTCGGTTATCTGAAACAGCTTTTACCACGTCGTCGTGATTTAAAACTTATCATCACGTCTGCGACCATTGATGTGGAACGTTTTTCCAAACATTTCAATAATGCACCGATCATTGAAGTGTCAGGCAGAACCTATCCTGTGGAAGTGCGTTATCGTCCTATTGCAGAGGAAGATGATCAAGATCAGCTACAAGGTATTCTCAATGCGGTGGATGAACTGCAAGCAGAAGGTCGAGGCGATATCTTGATCTTTATGAACGGAGAGCGTGAAATTCGTGATACCGCCGAAGCTTTACAAAAACAAAATCTAAAACACACGGAAATTCTACCGCTCTTTGCTCGATTGTCTGCGCAAGAACAAAATAAAATTTTCCATCCAAGCGGTTTAAATCGCATTGTATTAGCCACCAATGTCGCGGAAACTTCATTGACCGTACCTGGCATTAAATATGTAATTGACCCAGGTACAGCGCGCATTTCCCGTTATAGCTATCGCACCAAAGTACAACGTTTACCGATTGAACCTATTTCACAGGCATCGGCTAATCAGCGTAAAGGTCGTTGTGGTCGTGTGAGTGAAGGGATTTGTATCCGTTTATATTCGGAAGAAGATTTTAATTCTCGTCCGGAGTTTACCGATCCTGAAATTTTACGCACCAATTTAGCCTCCGTTATTTTGCAAATGACAGCATTGGGTTTGGATGATATTGAAACGTTCCCATTTGTTGATGCACCAGATAAACGCCATATTCAAGATGGGATAAAACTGTTGGAAGAATTAGGTGCGTTTGAAATGGTTCGCACCAAAGCAGGCGAAAAACGTCAATTAACGGCTGCTGGTCGTCAATTATCGCAACTCCCTGTGGATCCACGTTTGGCGAAGATGTTGCTGACTGCTGTCTCACAAGGTGCGTTGCATGAAGTGATGATCATCGTTTCTGCGTTATCCATTCAAGATCCGCGTGAACGCCCACAAGAAAAACAGCAAGCTTCCGATGAAAAACATCGCCGTTTTGCTGATAAAAAATCAGATTTCTTGGCGTTTTTAAATCTTTGGCGTTATGTACAAGAACAACAAAAAGAATTGAGTAAAAACCAATTCCGTCGTCAATGCCAAAAGGATTTCTTAAATTATTTACGTATTCGCGAATGGCAGGATATTTATCATCAAATTCGCTTAACCGTGCGTGAAATAGGCTTACCGATTAATTCCGAAAAAGCAGAATATCAGCAAATTCATACCGCACTTTTAAGTGGCTTGCTTTCTCATATCGGCTTAAAAGAAGCAGAGAAACAACAATATCTCGGCGCCCGCAATACGCATTTTGCGATTTTCCCTAATTCCGTGCTTTTCAAAAAACAACCGAAATGGGTAATGGCAGCAGAATTAGTGGAAACTTCCAAACTTTGGGGGCGTATGGTGGCAGAAATTGAGCCAGAATGGATTGAGCCGCTCGCCGAGCATTTAACAAAAAAATCCTATTCCGAACCGCGTTGGTCGAAATCTCGTGGTGCGGTAATTGCAGATGAAAAAGTCACGCTTTACGGTGTGCCGATTATAGCTGCGCGACCAGTGAATTACGGTGCTATTGATCCAACGGTAAGCCGTGAGATCTTTATTCAATCTGCCTTAGTGGAAGGGGATTGGAATACCAAGCATAAATTCTTCAAAGAAAATCAACGACTCCTTCGAGAAGTGGAAGAGTTGGAACACAAAAGCCGCCGACGCGATATTTTGGTGGATGATCGCACACTTTTTGAATTTTACGATCAGCGTATTGGCACAGAAGTTGTCTCTCAAAAACATTTTGATACCTGGTGGAAAAAGGCGCAACAAAAAGATCCTGAATTGCTTAATTTTGAACGCTCATTCTTGATTAATGATGATGCGGAACAAGTGAGCAAGCTGGATTTCCCGAATTTCTGGCATCAAGGCAATTTGAAACTCAAACTGACGTATCAATTTGAACCAGGTACTGATGCGGACGGCGTGACCGTGCATATTCCCTTGCCATTGCTCAACCAAGTGGAAATGACAGGTTTTGACTGGCAAATTCCAGGCTTGCGTGAAGAACTAATCATCGCACTAATTAAATCTCTGCCGAAATCTTATCGCCGTAACTTCGTGCCTGCACCTAATTATGCCCAAGCTTTTTTAAGTCGCACCGTACCATTGGAAAAACCGTTATTAGATACGCTGATTTATGAATTGCGTCGTATGACAGGCGTTACCGTTGAGGCGGAACAGTGGAATTGGGAACAAATTCCAAGCCATTTGAAAATGACGTTTCGCGTGGTGGATGAAAACGACAAGAAAATTGCCGAATCCATGAATTTGGACGAGCTGAAATTTAGTTTAAAAGATCGTGTGCAAGAAAGCATTTCTGCTGTGGCAGATGATGGCATTGAACAAAGCGGACTACATATTTGGAGCTTTGCAGATTTACCACAATGTTACGAACAAAAACAACGTGGTTTTAGCGTAAAAGCGTTCCCAGCTATTGTGGATGAAAAAGATGCCATAGGTATCAAACTGTTTGAAACAGAGTTTGAGCAAGCAGTAGTAATGCAACAAGGTCTGTGCCGATTGTTACTGCTTAACGTGCCGTCACCAATTAAATATCTGCATGAAAAATTGCCGAATAAAGCTAAATTGGGGCTGTATTTTACCCCGTTCGGCCGTGTCTTAGATTTGATTGATGACTGTATCGCTTGTGCTGTGGATAAACTGATTACCGATTTTGGCGGCTTTGTTTGGGATGAAGCTGGCTTTGAAAAATTGCGTGATTTTGTACGAGAAAACCTTAACGAAGTGACTGTGGATATTGCGCAGAAAGTGGAGCAGATTCTCACTCTCACTTACCAACTTAACCAACGCCTTAAAGGCAAAATGGATTTCACGATGGCATTTGCATTATCCGACATCAAATCGCAACTTGCAGGTTTGGTGTATAAAGGTTTTGTGCAAAAGAGCAGTTATGATCGCCTACCAGATTTACAACGTTATCTGCAAGCCGTTGATAAACGTATTGATAAGTTGGCTCAAGATGTAAACCGTGATCGTGCTGCGATGTTACGCGTAGAGCAAGTACAACAGGCTTACCAACAATTGCTGGCTAAACTGCCAAAATCTAAACCTATTTCCGATGAAATTGCGGAAATTCGCTATATGATTGAGGAATTGCGCGTAAGTTTATTTGCACAACAATTAGGTACGAAATATCAAATATCAGATAAAAGAATAGCAAATATTATTAGTCAATACTAATGATAATAATACTCAAAATTAAGGCGGTTTTATACCGCCTTAATTTATTTAAAGCAATAACATACCTCTTTTTAAGTATTTTAAAAGATAAGCTTGATCAAGCTCAAACTTTAGCATTCTGCGAGTAGAAAAACTTTTTTCTTTTGGTATCTTACGCTCGAATGAAAATATATATCTACATTTGTGTGGATATTAAGAATAATTCTCAACTTTCTACTTAACCTTTTTATTACAACAAATGGAGTGATTATCGTGAACGCATTCAAAAAAAGCCTTATTGTGGCAGCGTCTTTCGCGAGTTTAAGCTTATTTAACTCAGCCACTGCTGAGCTTGTATATAAGCCATTAGAACAACCTGTTGAACCCGCAAAACCTGATTTGAAAATTGAATCCGTAAATGAAAAATTTGCAGAAAAATATCCAAATCAATATAACAGCTGGCGTTCAACAGCAAACGGTAATGGCGAAAAAATTATTTATGCTGATGAAGAAGATCCGCGCCTAATCGTACTTTGGGGAGGTTATGCGTTTGCAAAAGAATATAACGCACCACGCGGTCACTTTTATGCGGTAACAGATGTGCGTAATATTTTACGTACAGGTGCGCCAAAAACTGCAAATGATGGCCCTCAAGCTATGGCATGTTGGACATGTAAAGGCCCTGATGTTCCACGTTTAATCGCGGAATGGGGGGAAAAAGATTATTTCAATGCGAAATGGGCAAAAGGTGGACCTGAAATCGTGAACTCAATTGGTTGTGCTGACTGTCACGATACAACCTCTAAAGATTTTGCAGAAGGCAAACCAGCATTACGTATTGCTCGTCCACACGTATTACGCGCACTTGACGCTTTAGAAAAAGCCACTGCAGCAAAAGATAAAGCGGAAGGTCGCCCACATAACAATTTAAGCTTCAACTCGGCGGCACGTACTGAAAAACGCGCTGAAATCTGTGCAAACTGCCACGTAGAATACTACTTCGCTGGCGACATAAAGCAAGTAACCTTTCCTTGGGATAATGGTCAAACCGCAGATGATATTGAAAAATATTATGATGATATTGGTTTCACTGACTGGACTCACTCACTTTCTAAAGCACCAATGTTAAAAGCACAACACCCTGACTTTGAAATTTGGTCTTTAGGTATGCACGGTAAAAATGGGGTAACTTGTGTAGATTGCCATATGCCGAAAGTACAAGGCGCAGACGGTAAAGTTTATACTGACCACCAAATCCAAAATCCATTCGATGCATTTGACCACACTTGTGCAAATTGTCACGATCAAAGCAAAGAAAAATTACGCGATATTGTTACTTCACGTAAAAAAGAAGTGAAAGATGTAATGGGTCGTTTAGAAGACCAAGTTGTTAAAGCTCACTTTGAAGCAAAAGCGGCTTGGGACGCAGGTTCAACTAAAGAAGAAATGGAAGCAGCATTAATGGATATTCGTCATGCTCAATGGCGTTGGGATTACACTGCTGCAAGCCATGGTGGTCATATGCATGCGCCTGAAGTAGTACTTCGTGTATTAGCTTCTGGCTTAGATAAAGTAGCAGACGCGCGCACTAAACTTGCTGTAATCTTAACTAAACACGGTGTGAAAACTCCAGTTCAAATCCCAGATATTTCAACAGCTGATAAAGCGTGGAAAGTAATGGGTATTGATATTGAAAAAGAACGTAAAGCGAAAGAAGAATTCTTAAAAACTGTGGTACCGCAATGGGAGCAACAAGCTAGAGAAAAAGGCTTATTAGTTGATCCACCAGCACAAAAATAAATGAAAAATCTACCGCACTTTTAACTGCAACTAGAAAGTGCGGTAGTTTTCAAGGTCAAATTTGAGGTAACCCAAATGAATTTAACTTCTTTAATCAACAAATCTGCAAAAGCGTTAGCGTTAAGTGCGGCATTTGTAGCGGCGCCATTTTTGGCTTATGCCGATGATGCACAAAAACCTGCGGATCATTTTACTTATGAACCGCAATTAGATAACCAACGCGATCCAAATCAATATTGTGCTAAATGCCATAAATTCGACAAGGTAGATAAGAACCAAACGCTAGAACAGTCTGGTGGCGAACTCCACTTTGGTAAATTTCACGGTGCACATTTAGATAAGAAAAATCCAAATAACGGTAAAGCAATTACTTGTGTAAGCTGTCACGGTAACATTTCTGAAAATCACCGTCGTGGTGCTAAAGATGTTATGCGTTTTGAAGGGGATATTTTCGGTAATAAAAAACCGATGTATTCAGTTCAAGAACAAAACCAAGTTTGCTTTGCTTGTCACCAACCTGACAAACTTCGTGAAAAACTATGGGCGCATGATGTTCACGCAATGAAATTGCCTTGTGCAAGTTGCCATACTCTTCATCCTAAAGAAGACGCAATGAAAGGTATTCAACCAAAACAACGCGTTAAACTTTGCGTAGATTGCCATGGCAAACAACAAAAACGTAAAGCTGAACAAGATAAACTAACCGAACAAAAGGATAAACAATGACAGTCTGCTCACGCCGAAACTTTGTTTCTGGCATGGGGGCAATGATCCTTATGACAGGGACATCTTTACCTGCTTTTGCAAAAGAAAACAAGGCAGATAAACCTAAACGTTACGCAATGATACATGATGAAAATGCGTGTATCGGCTGTACAGCCTGTATGGACGCCTGTCGTGATGTAAACCAAGTGCCAGAAGGCGTTTCTCGCTTAGAGATTCTACGTAGTGAACCTTATGGGGAATTTCCAAATCAAGAATACGAGTTCTTCCGTCAATCTTGCCAACATTGTACAAATGCACCTTGCGTAGCAGTTTGTCCAACTGGTGCATCTTTTATTGATAAAGAGACTGGCATTGTAGATGTACATAAAGATTTGTGTGTAGGCTGCCAATACTGTATAGCAGTTTGCCCATATCGTGTACGTTTTATTCATCCAGTACATCGTACCGCAGATAAATGTAACTTCTGCCGCGATACAAATTTAGCCAATGGTAAACAACCGGCTTGTGTGGAAGCTTGCCCAACCAAAGCATTAACCTTTGGCGATATGAATGATCCAATGAGTGCTGTTTCACGTAAAGTGAAAGAAAAACCGGTTTATCGCACTAAAGTGGAATTAGGTACACAACCAAACTTGTACCACATTCCATTCCAACATGGGGAGCCTAGAAGATGACATTAGATTATCCAGTTCCATTTCATACGCCTAATCTAGTATGGGATTATACCATTGCGATCTACTTGTTCTTATTGGGGATCTCATCTGGTGCGGTACAGTTAGCAATTGCGTATAAACGCAGTAATAAAATAGAAAATCTAAGCCAAAACTGGATTATTCGATCTGGGGTAATTTTAGGATCTGTACCAACATTAATTGGTTTAACGCTATTAATTTTCCACTTGACTCGACCTTGGACATTCTGGAAATTGATGTTTAACTATCAATTCAACTCCGTAATGTCGATGGGGGTCATGCTATTCCAAATCTATATGTTATTTTTAGTAATTTGGGGTGTAGTGATTTTCAAAAAAGAAATCGAAGCATTAATTAATCGCTTTATACCAAAACTGCAATTTGTGATGAAACTCATCGGTATTGCAGAACGTATTGCAAGTCCAGTCGAAGTTATTCTTTTCATATTGGCTGCAGTGCTTGGTGCATACACAGGGTTCTTACTTTCTGCATTGATTAGCTATCCAATGTTGAATAACCCAGTATTACCCGCATTATTCTTAGCCTCTGGCACATCATCTGGTATTGCTGCAACCTTCTTAATTATCTTAATTGCAGGAAAACTAAAAGGTGATTCTCACGAATCGCACTTCATCCACAAATTTGAAGTGCCAATTATGGTGACAGAACTTGGTTTGCTTGTGTGTTTCTTCGTTGGCTTACATTTTGGTGGCGGACAAAAAACAGTTGCCTTACATAATGCCTTATCTGGTTTTTGGGGAGCGATATTCTGGGTTGGAGTATTGATTATCGGTATCTTGATCCCATTAATCGCCAATATGTTTGTTAATGACCGTTTAAAATACAATCGTAACTTTATTATCTTGGTGTCAATTTTTGACTTAATTGGGGTATTCTGTTTACGTTTCTTTGTTTTATATGCGGGACAACTCACTGTAGCCTAAACTGACTTTTTATAAAAAATTAATCTGCATTCTAAAAGTTTGATTAACTTTCTCACTTATTAGCGTGCAGATTTTTATATCTAAATAATCCAACTATGAAGACTAAACAGAATTTACGAAAACTTTCATTCCTGCCGTAATGCTTTATTTAAATTAAAAAGACTAAACTCAATGAATTAAAAGTTTAGTCCTTAATTTAATTATGTATTTTCTTTAATATTATTCTTTTCAACATTCACTAACAAATAGTGGTACCTTCTTCAGTACCTGTCACTACTTGACGTAATGCCCCAGGTTTACCCATATTGAACACTCTAATCGGCATGCCATGATCGCGAGCTAAAGTAAACGCCGATAAGTCCATCACTTTTAATTCTTTATCGATCACTTCTGCATAAGTTAAATTTTTATAAAGTTTTGCATCAGGATTTTTCGCTGGATCACAATCATACACACCATCAACTTTAGTCGCTTTCAACACAACATCAGCTTCAATTTCAATACCACGCAAACAAGCGGTAGAATCAGTGGTAAAGAATGGATTTCCCGTTCCCGCAGAGAAAATGACTATGCGTTTTTCGCGTAACATTTTGATTGCTTCAGACCAGTTATAAGTATCGCAAATACCATTTAATTGGAAAGCGGACATTAATTTTGCGTTCACATCAGCACGGAATAAAGAATCACGCATTGCCAAACCATTCATCACCGTAGCAAGCATTCCCATATGATCGCCCACCACGCGATTCATCCCCGCTTTTGCTAGTTTTGCACCACGGAATAAGTTGCCGCCACCAAGAACGACGCCAACTTCCACACCCATCTCCACTAATTCTTTAATTTCAACAGCCATACGATCGAGAATCGCAGGATCGATACCAAAACCATCTTCTCCTTGTAATGCTTCACCGCTTAATTTCAATAAAATACGTTTATAAATTGGTTGGCTCATTGTTTTTTCCTTCTGGCTTAAAAAAATTGGCTTATTCTATAAAATAACCGCTCAAGAGTGAAGAAGTTAAATATGGAAATTCTGAGTGAAAGGTGGATAATAGCGATATTTTCTTTTCAGGGAAGACAATGATGAACACGAAAAAAACAAGCCAAATTTTGCCCGCACTTTTTGCGGTGATTTGTGCCGCATTCGCGGGTTATTTTATTTTAATCGGTTCTGGGATGTTTACAGAACCAACTGTAGATCTTATTCTGCTTGCGACAATAACTATTCTCTTATTAAGCAGCAGTAAAAAATCCTTCTATTTTATTTTGCTACCTCTTACGTTACTGCATGCTTTTTATACACCTACGGGGCTAAATTTTGGCCCTCCAAGCTATCAATATATCGCCTCGCTTTTCGCGACAGATATATTGGAAACGAAGGAATTTCTATTGCAAATTCCAGTGAGTAGTTACTTAATTGCTTTCACCATTCCTATTTTGATTTTTCTTCAGTACAAAAGTGCGGTGAAATTTGGCATAAAATTTTATCGTAATAAAACATTTATTGCCTTGGCGACACTGCTCTTTGCCTACAATATGCCACTTGCCGAACCTATTAAAGAAACCATAAGTTCCACATTAAAAATTGTAGATGAAGTGCAAAAACTAAAACAAATCTCTCAATCTGATAACTGGGGAAAATCAACATTAGAAAATTCACGCTATGATGATTATGTAATTGTACTCGGAGAAAGTGCGCGGAAAGATTACCACCATGCCTACGGTTATCCAATAGAAAACACCCCCTTTATGTCTAACGCTAAAGGCACGTTGATTGATGGTTTTCGTTCAGCAGGAACAAATACCGTCGCCTCACTTCGTTTAATGCTAACCTTTCCAGACAAAGAAAAATGGGAACCCAATTACAGTTTGAGTTTAGTAGATCTCATCAAATCTGCAGGCGTGAAAACTTATTGGCTTTCTAATCAAGGTATGCTCGGTAAATTCGATACGCCCGTTTCATCCCTCGCTTCAAAATCTGATGAAACCTTTTTCTTGAAAAAAGGCGGAAGCTTTAATTCGACTAACTTTAGTGACTTTGATTTATTACCAAAATTCGCCCAAGTATTAGAAAATTCTGTTCAAGGAAAACGTTTTATTGTGTTGCATATTTATGGTTCACACCCAATGGCTTGCGATCGTATCGAAGATTATCCAAAAATCTTTGATGATAAAGATCTTAATCCGAAATATGGTTATTTAAATTGCTATGTGTCGTCTATTAAGAAAACCGATGAATTTTTAAAACGTGTATATGATCAGCTTGAAGAAAATGCGAAGAAAAATCACCGCACTTTCTCAATGATTTATTTCTCAGATCACGGTTTGTGCCACCAACAAGATGAAAAAAACAATATACTTTTGTTCAATCAAAACTGTTTCAGCCGAGAGCACCATAATATTCCGCTATTCAAAATTTCATCAGATGACACAGAACGCAAAGAATATAAGGTGTTTAAATCAGGTTTAAACTTCTTAGAAGGGATCGCAAATTGGATAGGAATTAAAAATCCTCAATTAACGCAAACAGAAGATTTATTTTCTAACGAATCGGATAAAAATGACTTTGGATTGCAAAAACGAATTGATGAAAAATATCGTAAAGATGACGATCCAGCCATTGATATTCGTCCTAAACACGGAGCATATTGAGTACGTTTTATTTTTAGCTATAAATATCGTATAATCCGACGGATTTTATTTGTTTATTTTTTATAAGGTATCAACGTGTCAGAACAACAACCAAGAGTGATCGAATCAAAAGAAATTATGACTTTATTGCCACATCGCTACCCATTTTTGTTAGTGGATCGCGTATTGGATTTTAAAGAGGGCGAATGGTTAAAAGCAATTAAAAATATTAGCGTCAATGAACCTTGTTTCACAGGTCACTTCCCGGGCGAACCCATTTTACCGGGCGTTTTAATTTTAGAAGCTTTGGCACAAGCAATGGGCATTTTAGCCTTTAAAACTCACGAATTCAAAGGCGGTGAATTATTCTATTTCGCAGGTATTGATGAAGCGCGCTTTAAACGCCCGGTGTTACCTGGAGATCAAATGGAATTAAACGTTCAAGTGATTAAAGAACGCCGTGGTATCACTTCATTTACTGGCGTTGCTACCGTAAATGGCGAAATTGCTTGTGAAGCAAAACTAATGTGTGCTCGTCGTTAATTAAGGGGTAAATATGATCCACCCAAGTGCAAAAATTCATCCAACTGCCCTCGTTGAAGAAGGGGCGGTAATTGGCGAAGACGTTTTTATTGGGCCTTTCTGTATTGTTGAGGGCAGTGTTGAAATCAAAGCTCGCACTGTATTGAAATCTCACGTTGTGGTACGTGGCGATACCGTGATTGGCGAAGATAACGAAATCTATCAATTTGCGAGCATTGGCGAAGTAAACCAAGATTTGAAATATAAAGGCGAAGCTACAAAAACCATTATTGGTAATAGCAACCGAATTCGTGAACACGTGACAATTCATCGTGGCACGATTCAAGGCTGTGGCGTAACCTCTATTGGCAATAACAATTTATTAATGGTTAATGTTCACGTTGCACACGATTGCCAAATTAAAAATAACTGTATTCTGGCAAACAATGCAACGCTTGCAGGTCACGTAGAATTAGATGATTTCGTGATTGTTGGCGGTATGTCAGCGATTCATCAATTTGTGATTGTTGGTGCACACGTTATGTTAGGCGGTGGTTCTATGGTAAGCCAAGATGTACCACCTTATGTTATGGCGCAAGGCAACCACGCCCGTCCATTTGGCGTAAACTTAGAGGGTTTGAAACGTCGTGGTTTTGATAAACCAACCATGCACACAATCCGTAACATTTATAAAATGCTCTATCGTGGCGGTAAAACACTTGAAGAAGTGTTACCAGAAATTGAGCAAATTGCGGAAACCGATTCAGCGATCAGTTTTTTTGTTGAATTTTTCAAACGTTCAACTCGCGGAATTATTCGTTAATAAAACTTCTTCATTTTCAACCGCACTTTGCACACCAAAGTGCGGTTATTTTTTAGGATAAATTTGATGAACAAAACAAATCCAACCATTGCTCTTGTTGCAGGAGAAGTATCTGGTGATATTCTCGGTGCTGGTTTAATTCGCCAGCTCAAAGCACATTATCCTAATGCGCGCTTTATTGGTATTGCAGGCACAAGAATGTTGGCTGAAGGCTGTAAAACGCTCGTCGATATGGAAGAGCTTTCAGTCATGGGATTGGCTGAAATATTAAAACATCTTCCTCGTTTGCTGAAAATTCGTAAAAATGTCATTCAAACTATGTTGCAAGAAAAACCTGATGTTTACATCGGCATTGATGCGCCTGATTTTAATTTGGATGTAGAACTCAAGCTCAAAGCTAACGGAATTAAAACCATTCATTACGTGAGCCCCTCTGTATGGGCATGGCGTCAAAATCGTATCCATAAAATTGCCAAAGCGACCCATCAAGTTCTTGCCTTTTTGCCTTTTGAGAAAGCCTTTTACGATAAATTTAATGTCCCTTGCCGTTTTATTGGACACACAATGGCAGATGCTATTCCGCTCAAACCAAACCGTGCCGAAGCCTGCCAAATGCTACAGATTGATCCCGCACAACGCTATTTAGCTATCCTAGTTGGAAGTCGTGGTTCAGAAGTGGAATTTCTGGCTGAGCCTTTCTTGAAAACCGCTTTATTATTAAAAGAACAATTCCCAGATTTGCAATTGCTCGTTCCTTTGGTAAACGAAAAACGACGAATTCAATTTGAATCCATTAAAGCTAAAATTGCGCCAAATCTAGACCTGCATTTAATTGACGGCAATGCACGACAAGCAATGATCGCCGCTGATGCAACACTGCTTGCTTCAGGAACAGCAGCGCTTGAAGCAATGCTTTGTAAATCCCCAATGGTGGTAGGCTATCGAATGAAACCACTGACCTATTTCTTAGCAAAACGTTTAGTGAAAACTGATTATATTTCTTTACCAAACTTGCTTGCGAATGAAATGCTCGTGCCTGAAATGATTCAAGAAGAATGCACGCCAGAATTGCTCGCTGAAAAACTATCTGCTTATCTTTCTGATGATGAAAGTGCGGTAAAAAATCGCCATGTTTTAATTCAGCACTTCACGGATTTACACCAAAAAATTCAATGCAATGCCGATAAGCAAGCGGCTCAAGCGGTCATTGATTTATTAGAAGGAAAAGAAAATGTTTGAATATCCACAAGGCTATGAATTGATCGCTGGCGTTGATGAAGTTGGGCGAGGCCCTTTAGTTGGGGCGGTTGTCACGGCTGCCGTTATTTTGGATCCGAATAATCCAATTGAAGGACTCGCTGATTCTAAAAAACTTTCTGAGAAAAAACGTTTAGCCCTTGCTGAAGAAATCAAAGAAAAAGCCCTTGCTTGGGCATTAGGACGAGCTGAAGCTAACGAAATTGACGAGATAAATATCCTGCAAGCCTCCTTGCTGGCAATGACTCGAGCAATAAAATCTTTAAAAATTCAACCGCACTTTGTGTTGGTTGATGGCAATAAGATCCCAAAAGATTTAGCTATTCCAGCGCAAGCCGTCGTCAAAGGCGATAGCCTTGTAGCGGAAATCAGTGCAGCCTCTATTTTGGCGAAAGTGGCACGAGACCAAGAAATGGAAGAATTAGACAAGCAATATCCAGAATACGCTTTTGCCCAGCATAAAGGCTATCCGACCAAATTACATTTGGAAAAATTAGCTGAACTTGGCGCGTTACCGCAACACCGTCGTAGCTTTGCCCCAGTGAAAAAAGCACTAGAACAGTTTTAAAATGCTAATTTGGTTTAACAAAGGCTGTGTTTTAATACTGTGTTGATGCTTTCACTAAAATTTGATAAAACCCTTATAGTTCAATTGACTATAAGGATTTCATTATGTCAGGCATTACAAAAGATTTAGACATTTTAAAACAACTTTTTGAGAATTTATCTGATACAGATAAACAAATTTTTTGACTTCTGTTAGTCAAAGAAAACAGGTTAAGAGAGTAATTGAACCTGTACGGTCAATAAATATACCTAAACACCCTGCTATTCCTGTGTAATAGCATATTAAGATAATGACTGATGAGGATTTATAACGATGAAGGCAAACATTCAAACCGAATTAACCCAAGCCCTGCTATCACACGAAAAAGTATGGGCGAACGAAGAAAAAACCATTTTAGCCAAAAACATCCTGTTGGATTTGGTGGAAAAAACCGACCCGACCATTATCGGTTTGTTATTGAGTAATGATGAGTTAAAACGCCATTTCTTTGTGGAAGTGAATGGTGTTTTGGTGTTTAAATTGCAGGATTTTCGTTTTTTCTTGGACAAACACAGCGTCAATAATTCCTACACAAAATACGCCAACCGCATTGGTTTGACGGACGGCAACCGCTTTTTGAAAGACAGCAGTGATATTGTGTTGGATTTTCCGTTTAAAGATTGTGTGTTAAATGGTGGACAAAGCACCGAAGAAGGCGAAGAGATTTATTTTAAACGTAATAATGACCAGTCAGATAGTCAGTTATACACCAAATTAACCCGAAAAAGACAAGAAATCTTTTTTAATCAAACGCTTGCTTTTGATGAAATTGACCGACTTTTTGACGCAAAAGCATTCTCAAAATTCTCTCGCCACACCGCAGACGGCAAACAAGCCGTTGGCAAAATCAAACACCGTTCAGACGGCACACCGGCCGAAAATCTCATCATCAAAGGCAATAATCTGATTGCCCTGCATTCGCTTGCCAAGCAGTTTAAAGGCAAAATCAAACTAATTTATATTGACCCACCGTATAACACGGAAAACGATAGTTTTAAATATAACGATAAATTTTCACATTCCACGTGGCTCACTTTTATGAAAAATCGCTTAGAAATTGCGAAAACTTTATTAGCTGATGATGGTGTGATTTTTATCCAATGTGATAACAATGAATATTCATACTTAAATGTTTTACTTAATGATATTTACAGTAGAAACAATCATATGAATACAATTATTTGGAAAAAAGTTAAAAGTGCTAAAAAACAAAGCTCATTTTTATCTAATGTGGTTGAATATATATATTAGTTTATTCTAAAAATGGTAAATCAAAAATTAACAAACTTTTCCTTAAAAAGGTTGAAGAGGCAGATTTTAAAAATTACCCATATATTGAAGAAAATACAAATAGAAGGTATGGTTCGTTTGACTTTACTCAAAAAGGTCAAGGTCAGGCAAGATATTTTAATGGTAAATTACTAGAGCCACCAAAAGGAAAACATTGGATTTGGGGACAAGAAGAAATTGATAAAGGTATTAAAGCAGGAAGAATTATTTTCACAAAAAATGGAACACCTAGGGTTAAACGGTATCTTGACGATAAAGAAGGCAATCCATTATCTGATTTATGGAATGATGATGAAGTCCAAATTATCTCGGCTAACGATGCCCAAAGAGTTGAAGATTTTGATGGACAAAAACCAGAAGCACTAATCAAGCGAATTATTGAACTAACAACCAACGAATCCGACATCGTCCTAGACTACCATCTAGGCTCTGGCACAACCGCTGCCGTTGCCCACAAAATGAACCGCCAATATATCGGTATTGAACAAATGGATTATATTGAAACGCTTGCCGTTGAACGCATGAAAAAAGTAATTGATGGCGAGCAAGGCGGTATTTCCAAAGCCGTGAATTGGCAAGGTGGCGGCGAGTTTGTTTATGCCGAACTTGCTCCATTTAACGAAACCGCAAAACAACAAATTTTGGCTTGCGAAGATTCAGACGGCATCAAAACACTGTTTGAAGGTTTATGCGAACGCTATTTCTTGAAATACAACGTCAGCATAAATGAATTTAGTCAAATCATTGAAGAGCCTGAATTTCAATCCTTGGCATTAGACGAACAAAAACAAATGGTGCTTGAAATGTTGGATTTAAATCAAATATATGTTTCATTATCCGAAATGGACGATGAACAATTTGCAGGTTGCTTAAATGATGACGATAAAGCGTTAAGCCGTGCGTTCTATCAAGCGGAGAAAAAAGATGGCGAATGATAAAACGTTGTTTGATTGGGTGGAAGACCGCAAATCAATGCTGGAAGAAATGGAACAGACGGATTTTTTCGCGCTGCCTGAATTTGTTTCCAATAATTTAAAATATCCGTTTTTTGAATGGCAAAAATCGGCTTTAGAAAATTTTGTGATTTTTGACCGCACTTCAAAATTAAAGGATTTCCCCGGCATCAAAAACCGTCCTACCCATTTGCTGTTCAATATGGCAACGGGAGCCGGCAAAACAATGATGATGGCGGCGTTGATTTTGTATTATTTTGAAAAAGGGTATCGGCATTTTTTGTTTTTCGTCAATCAAAATAATATCGTGGATAAAACGGAAAATAATTTTATTGACCCGGCGCACGCAAAATTTTTATTTACCGAAAAGATTTTGCAAGGCGATACGGTTATTCCCATTCGCAAAGTAGAGACATTTAGCCCACATTCAGACGGCATTGAAATTAAATTTACCAGTATTCAAAAACTGTATAACGATATCCACACCGAGCGAGAAAACCAAACCACATTGGCAGATTTGCACAAATTGAACCTTGTGATGCTGGGCGATGAAGCACACCATTTAAACGCACAAACCAAAGGCAAAAAACAAGACGAGTTGGATTTAGAAAAGGAAATGAACGACCGCACTAGCAATGCCGAAATTGAACGTAAAGGCTGGGAGCATATGGTTTTGGAGTTGTTGCTCAATAAAAATGGCAATCCTAGCCAAAATGTGCTATTGGAATTTACCGCCACGTTGCCTGAAAATGCTGACGTGCAACAAAAATACGCGGATAAAATCATCACAAAATTTGGGTTAAAAGAATTTTTGCAAAAAGGTTATACCAAAGAAATCAATTTGGTATCCAGTACGTTGGGTAAGAAAGAGCGAGTATTGCACGCTTTATTATTTGCTTGGTATCGCCATCAAATCGCGTTGAAATACGGCATTGCCAATTTCAAACCTGTGATGTTGTTTAGAAGTAAGACGATTGATGAATCAAAAGCGGATTATTTGGCATTTTTAAATTGGGTAGAAAAGGTGCAAGCGGTTGATTTTTCATTTTTAACGACATTTTCAACAAGCTTAAACGATGGCGATAACGCCAACGAACAAGGCAAAACCCGCACCGAACAAGCCCTAAAATTTATGCAGGAAAATGGCTTTGAGTTTGCACATTTGGCAAATTGGGTGAAACAAAATTATCAAAAACACAATGTCATTATTACCAACTCCGAAACCAACAAAAAGAAAACTGAAAAAACCGACAGCGAAACCGAAAAATTGCTAAACAATCTGGAAGCGGCTGATAATCCAATCCGTGCCATTTTTACGGTGGATAGATTAACCGAAGGTTGGGACGTTTTAAATTTGTTTGATATTGTGCGTTTATATGAAGGGCAAAACGGCGGCGGTTCAAATAAAAAATCAGGCAAAACGGCTGCCGCCACCGTATCGGAAAAGCAGTTGATTGGTCGCGGCGTGCGTTATTTTCCATTTGCGTTTGAAGGTAAACAGCCGAATAAACGCAAATTTGACAACGATATGCAACACGAATTGCGTATCTTGGAAGAATTGTTTTATTACACGCACGATGAGCAATCCCGCTATATTTCAGAATTGAAAAACGAGTTGCGAAAAGACGGTTATTTGCCTGAAAAAGACGATGATAAGGTGCTGGCAACATTTAAACTCAAATCTGAATTTGCCGATAATAAGGATTTTAGAGAATTGTTAATTTGGGCGAATAAAAAAATCCCCAACCCAAACGCTAAAAGCAATAATGCAGACAGCCTGCAAGCCAATCCGCAAACGCTTTCATTCCAAGTTCACGACAATCAACTGTTGCAGGAAACGCAATTTACAGCCGATGAAAATGATGAAACCGCCCGACAAATCGGCACACAAAATAATTTTACTCAAACCATAAAAATGAGTGAAATGGAGCGGCACATTTTCAATAAAGCCTTGCATATCAAAGGAAAAAACAGTCAATCTTTATTCCATTTCGACCGCCTGCAAAGCAAACTCAATATTCAAAATCGCAATGAATTGCAAAATAAATTGTTGAAAGACTGGCAAATTGAATTTTTAGGATTAGGGCAAGACAAACAGGTTCTCCCGGACGATAAACTTGCAGGCTGCCTGAAAATCTTGGAAATGGTTGAAAAGCATTTGAATGAAAGTGATAAGCCATTTATCGGTACAAAAGAATTTACGCCTAAAAAATTATGGGAAATTTTCGGCACGCCAAAACAAAAATGGGTCAAAAAAGATGATGTAAAAACGACTATTGCCACGCAAAATGATTGGTATGTGATGGATAATTTTGCTGGAACAAGTTTGGAAGAAGGGTTAATTCAATTTATTTCAGAGCGTTTGGGCGATTTGAAATCTAAATATGACGTTCATTTAATCCGCAATGAAGAAGTGTTTAAATTGAATAACTTTGCCGATGGTGAAGGATTTATGCCGGACTTTGTTTTATTGCTGAAAGATAAACAAAAATCTTCTTCCGACAGCGTGGACGGCTTTTTGCATTACCAAATTTTCATTGAACCGAAAGGCGGGCATTTAGTGGAAACTGATAGGTGGAAAGAAGAATTTTTAGAAGCCATCACAGCAGAATATGGCAAGGATAAGATCCTGCAAAAAGATACACCGCATTATCGTTTGATCGGTTTGCCGTTTTTTACCGATCATCAGAAAAATGGACAATTTACGGAGTCATTCCCTCTAGGAGAGACATTGCTTGAAAAATAGAGTGGTGTATTATTAAAACACAGCCTTAACAAAACAAGGGAGCATTAAAAAATGCTCCCTTTCTCTTAATCAACTTAACTTTATGGAATGACGAGTAATTAAGCTTTCTGTACGCTATATGCTTCTAATGCACGTAAAGAATAAGTATAAGCTGCACCTGCATTTAATGCGATAGCTGTTGCTAATGCAGCAGCAACTTCAGCTTCGCTTGCGCCAGCTTTTACCGCTTCTTCTGCGTGTACGCTAATGCAGCTTTCACAACGAGTTGTTACAGCAACGGCTAATGCGATAAGTTCACGAGTTTTAGCGTCAAGCACATTGCCCTCTGCTGCAGCCGCGCCTAATGCTTGGTAAGCTTGTAACATTTTAGGGTGTTGTTTACCCAATGCGCCAAATGATTTTTTAACGTGAGATGTGTGTTCTTTCCAATCTGCAAACATAATGTTCTCCTAAATATATTGAATTAATAACCAACTGGTGTGGCAAATTATAGGCGGATTAGATTATGATACTTGCTTATTTATCTCAATTTTTATCGCTAACATCTCATTATGGACTATTTAGATAAACTTACCCATTTAGCACAAGTGCGTGGAGAAATTAATATTCGCTGTGAATTTCAAGGAGAATGGCAAATATCTCATCAAGAAAAGGATGCAGGAAAAGGCATATTCCATCTTATTGAACAAGGCGAATGCTGGCTTACACTAAATGAAAAACAATTTCATTTAAAAGAGGGAGATATTTTTTTTCTTCCTCAAAATCAACCGCACTTTATGCATTATTCAGTAAATAAAAGGGCAGATATTCCTACAAAAAAAAGTCATCAAGGATTATTTGAGTTACATCAGATTGGACGAGGTACACCAGATTTAAAAATGTTCTGCGGTAATTTTTATTATCAACAAGATGCGCTTCTTACAGCATCAATACCTGAATATTTACATATAAATTTATGCGACACGCCAATTCATCCTTTAGTACAGCTTTTTTTACAAGAAGCACAAAAAAATGATGCGGGTACGAAATCCGTCGTTGATGCACTTTCAAATGTACTTTTAATTTATATTTTACGCCACGCTATTCAACAGAATTTAATTGAACAAGGCATCTTATTTGCCTTACAAGATAAGCGATTAAATACTGCACTGATAGCAATATTACAACAACCTCAAAATGATTGGCATATTGAACAATTAGCTGAACTTGCAACAATGTCTCGTGCAAACTTTATTCGTATCTTTCAACAACAACTTGGTATGTCGCCGGGACGTTTTCTCACGAAAGTGCGGTTACAATCTGCGGCGTTTTTATTAAAACAATCACAACAATCTGTGCTTGCCATTGCTTTAGAAGTGGGGTATCAATCAGAAGCTCATTTTTGTAAAGTTTTTAAAAATTACTACCAACTTTCTCCAAGCCAATACAGAAAATCTGTCAGCCTATAAATTGATGTGTTTTTACGCTATAATAATACGCACTTCTAAAAGGCAACGTGCGTTGCCTTTTCTTTTTAAGGAAAAGATATGTTTAACAAAATTTTTTCGTGGTTTGAAAACCGTTTAAATCCCTATCCAGAAAGCAATCCAACAACACCTAAAAAAGGTTTGTTCCGTTTTATTTGGTCTAGTATTGCAGGAATGAAAGGTTGGATTCTTTTGCTCGCGATTTTAACCGTTGGTACTGGTGTAATGGAAGCAGTATTATTCCAATTTATGGGGACACTTGTAGATTGGTTAGGTACATTTACACCTGAAAAATTATGGCAAGAAAAAGGCCATTTATTAATTGGCATGGCTGCCCTATTACTTATTAGCATCGTGTGGGGATTTTTAGCCTCCACCGTACGTTTACAAACCTTACAAGGCGTATTTCCAATGCGATTACGTTGGAATTTCCATCGTTTAATGCTTGGACAAAGTTTGAGTTTTTATCAAGACGAATTTGCAGGTAGAGTATCCGCAAAAGTGATGCAAACTGCCCTTGCTGTGCGTGACACAGTACTTACACTTGCAGATATGTTCGTTTATGTATTGGTATATTTTATTACCTCTGGCGTAGTTCTAGTGGCATTAGATTCTTGGTTCTTATTACCATTTATCACTTGGATTATACTCTTCGGTTTGATCCTACGAACCCTCATTCCTAAACTATCAAAAACTGCACAACGACAAGCTGATGCTCGTTCTTTAATGACGGGACGTATTACAGATGCTTATTCCAATATTGCTACAGTAAAATTATTTTCTCACGGCTCGCGTGAAGCCACTTATGCCAAGCGTTCGATGCAAGATTTTATGGTAACAGTACACGCTCAAATGCGTTTAGCAACATCACTGGACACGCTCACTTACGCTACAAATATTCTACTTACATTAAGCACCGCAATACTTGGCATTATTTTATGGAAAAATGGTCAAGTTGGCGTGGGGGCAATAGCAACGGCAACTGCAATGGCATTACGCGTAAACGGGCTTTCTCGTTGGATTATGTGGGAATCTGCCCGTTTGTTTGAGAATATCGGTACCGTAAACGACGGAATGAATACTTTAACTAAACCTCACACCATTGTAGATAAACCACAAGCATCGCCGTTACAAGTGAAACAAGGGGAAATTAAGTTTAACGATATTACCTTTGCTTATGATCCAACAAAACCATTACTTAATCATTTCAATCTCACTATCAAACCAGGGGAAAAGGTTGGGTTAATCGGTCGTTCTGGTGCAGGAAAATCTACGATTGTGAACTTATTGCTGCGTTTCTATGAAGCACAACAAGGCGAAATTACCATTGATGGACAAAATGTACTCAATGTGCAGCAAGAAAGCTTACGTCGCCAAATCGGTTTAGTCACTCAAGACACTTCGTTGCTGCATCGTTCTGTACGTGACAATATTATTTATGGTCGCCCGAATGCTACTGATGAAGAAATGGTTTTAGCTGCTGAACGAGCGGAAGCCGCTGATTTCATCCCATTTCTCAGTGATGCCCAAGGTAGAAAAGGCTATGATGCCCATGTGGGAGAACGCGGGGTAAAACTTTCTGGTGGTCAGCGTCAGCGTATTGCTATTGCTCGTGTCATGTTAAAAGATGCACCAATTCTATTGTTAGATGAAGCCACAAGCGCACTGGATTCTGAAGTTGAAGTAGCAATACAAGAAAGTCTCGATAAGATGATGGAAAATAAAACTGTGATTGCCATTGCCCATCGTTTATCCACCATCGCAGCGATGGATCGCCTGATTGTGCTTGATAAAGGACAAATTGTCGAACAAGGTACGCACGCTGAATTACTAGAGCTCAATGGCTTATATGCTAAACTTTGGAATCATCAAAGTGGCGGATTTTTAAGCGGAAGTGCTGAATAATATTGCGTTTATCATATTTAATTAATTGTACTGTAATCAAACTAATTAAAAAATTAGTCTAATTTAATAGCTAAAGAAAAGTGCGGTACATAATTTCTTCATTTTTATTCCTAATTAGCTAATTCTAAAATCCAAGGCAAAATTGTTGGATAGGTTAAGAAAAAAATCATCACGATAAATACAATCCAATAAAGTACGACAAGTTTTTTACGGGAAATATATTTGCTACAAATGATTTTTTTGGAAAACATCAACAGCCAAAATCCATAGGCGAAGGCACATAATGAAACGATAAGCATAGGAATACGCAAATAATCATATTCGCCAGCCAATAAGCCTGAGTTGATTAATGAGTTTGCGGATTTGTTGGATGGGTTTGGGGAGTTGTTGAATAAGGAATTTAAGGCGTGATAGTTACCGTGGGTAGGTATACCCACGGCTAATTATAGTCATAGTGGTTCCCCTTTGGGGAACGCTAACCTACCCCATCGGGGTGCATTATGCGTAAACCAGGGTATACCTACCCTGGGTAAACAGCGGAGATATATGAAAAATAAAGAATTATTAGCAGAATTAAAAGCCTATTCGGACAGCTTGCGACAAAAAGTCGAGGCAAAGTTTGAGGAGTGGGACGATTCTCTTGCTGCCATTAGTGAGCGACGCAAAAAGGTGCTAGATCCTGTTTCGGGCTATGACTTTTTTGTGTCGAATTACTTTCCGCATTATGTGCGTTCTCGCTCTCGTTCGCAGTTGCATAACTATCTTTTTGAGCAGTTGACAAGTATTACAACAGCTATCATCAGTGCATTTAGCCATTGCTGCACCACGTGGTGAAGCTAAATCGACCTTGGTGTCCCAACTCTTTACGCTTTACTGTCTTGTGACACAGAAAAAACGCTATGCGTTGATTGTGATGGATAGTATCGACCAAGCCTATCCAATGTTGGAAGCCATTAAAGTAGAGTTGGAATTTAACCAACGTTTGCGCATTGATTTCCCTGAAATGGCAGGACAAGGGCGTGTGTGGCAAGCGGCAACCATTATCACAAAAGCCAATCAAAAAGTGCAAGTGGCGGGTTCCGGCAAGAAATTGCGTGGTTTACGCCATGGGGCGTATCGTCCTGATTTGGTGGTACTGGATGATATTGAAAATGACGAACAAGTGCGTAGTCCTGAACAGCGTGACAAATTGCACGATTGGTTGAAGAAAACCGTCCTTCCGTTAGGGGCGGCTGGGGATAAGTTAGACGTGGTATATATCGGCACTATCCTACATTACGACAGCGTATTGAATCGCACTTTGAGCTCTAAAGCATGGAAGACAGCCAAGTTTAAAGCCTTAATTCGTCAGCCTGATGATATGAGCCTGTGGGATAAGTGGGAGGACTTCTACTTAAACGAAGGCGAAGCGGTGGCTGATGCTTTCTATACGCAAAATCAAGCGGCAATGGATAAAGGTGCGGTAGTAAGCTGGGCTGCTCGTCCTATCTTAACCTTGATGAAGATTCGCGCTCGTGATGGGCATGCCACCTTTGATTCTGAATATCAAAATGACCCGTTAAGCAGTGATGACGCGATTTTTGCCAATGCTATTAAATACTGGACGGAATTGCCGTCTGATTTGATTTATTTTGGCGCGGTTGACCCGTCATTGGGTAAAGCCGGTGCAAGCCGTGACCCATCGGCGATTTTAGTGGGCGGTTATCAGCGTGCCACAGGTAAATTGTATGTGGTCGAAGCGCAAGTGAAAAAACGTTTGCCTGATTTAATTATTGAAGATGTGATCCGTTTCCAACAGCAATACAAGTGCCACCGTTGGTTTGTTGAAACCGTGCAATTTCAGGAATTTTTAAAAGACGAACTGGTTAAGCGCTCGGCACAACGTGGCGCACCTGTGCCGGCAACCGCAATTAAGCCAAACACAGACAAAATGCTTCGAATTGAATCCTTGCAACCGCACATGGTGAACGGTTTGATTTTGTTACACAGCACACAAGCGACCTTGATTGCGCAACTGCGTCACTTTCCGAAAGCTGACCACGATGACGGCCCGGATGCGCTTGAAATGTTGTGGAAGAACTCCATCACCAACGCCGCCCCGATTGAGTGGATAGGTTTAAACGATGAAAACTTGGGGCATGATGATTTTGAAGCGGAAGATGATTTATATAGCATTTGGCGAGGATAAAACATGAAAATTTGGGAAAAAATTAAAACATTGGTGGGCTCAAAAACCGAACCAATCCAAACCGATGAAGCAATGGTAACAGCTAATGGGCGCATTTTATCCGACCACCCGAGCAACCGCATTACCCCGTCAAAACTGAAAAGCATTTTAGAGGATGCGGAAAACGGCGATATTACGGCACAGCACGAGTTATTCATGGATATTGAAGAACAAGACAGTGCCATCGGTGCGAATA
The DNA here is from genome assembly GCF_049821985.1 of Haemophilus sp. HN_Hi10. Classification (NCBI taxonomy): domain Bacteria; kingdom Pseudomonadati; phylum Pseudomonadota; class Gammaproteobacteria; order Pasteurellales; family Pasteurellaceae; genus Haemophilus; species Haemophilus sp. HN_Hi10. Next base: position 1,832,880 of record NZ_CP187495.1, read on the forward strand.
TTCAGACGCGCAAACGGGCGATTTTGACGCTGGATTGGCGCATTGCTGAACCACGCAATGCGACACCGGCAGAAGAAAAGCTCCAAACCGAAATTGATGAGTTGTTTTACCAATATCCGAACCTTGAAAACCTGCTTATGGATATGATGGATGCAGTCGGACATGGTTTTTCTGCCCTTGAAATTGAGTGGAAATTGGAAAATGGTAAGTATATTCCGCATAACTTTATCCCACGCCCACAGTCTTGGTTTAAGTTAGATAAAAATGACAATTTATTGTTAAAAACGCCAACTAATCCCATGGGCGAGCCATTAAGACAGTTCGGCTGGGTGGTGCATTCGCATAAGTCCCGTTCCGTTCAACTGGCGCGCATGGGGTTATTCCGTACACTGGCGTGGCTTTATATGTTTAAGCATTATTCCGTGCGAGATTTTGCCGAGTTTTTGGAACTTTACGGCATGCCGATTCGCATTGGTAAATATGGCGCCGGTGCAACAAACGAGGAAAAACGCACGCTATTACGTGCCCTTGCACAAATCGGACATAACGCCGCAGGGATTATGCCCGATTCGATGAAAATCGAATTGCATAATGCCGCAAACACCGGCGCGGGGTCGGCAAATAACCCGTTCTTGCAAATGGTGGACTGGTGCGAAAAATCTATTGCCCGTTTGATTTTGGGGCAAACGCTCACATCAGGCGCGGATGGTAAAAGCTCCACCAATGCATTGGGCAATGTGCATAATGAAGTGCGTCGTGATTTATTGGTGTCTGACGCTAAACAAGTGGCGCAGACTATCACACAGCAAATCATCCTGCCTTATTTGCAGATTAACGTTGACCCAAACATTGCTTTGCACCGCGTACCCTATTTTGAGTTTGACACCAAGAAATACGACGATTTAAGCACCTTTGCCGATGCCATCCCGAAACTAGTGGGCATTGGCGTGCAAATCCCCGAAAAATGGACGCGCGATAAGCTCGGTATTCCGGAAGCGCAAGACGGTGAAGTGGTTTTAAAAGCTGTTCAAAGCGATTTTAATCCCGATTTAAAAACACCGGGGAAATCTACCGCACTTTCAGCGCATGTGGTGGGGTGCCAGTGTGCGGGGTGTTTGGGTAAAGGCGCGCGCGTGGCGTTGTCTGCCGGCAATAATGGGGAGACAGAGCAGGATTTGTTGGATAACAGTTTAAGAGGCGTTAAATGTGATTAACTTTAACCGCCAATTAGACCCTGTGGTGCGTCAATTAGCCGTTGTATTAACCGCATGTAATACCTATGAGGAAGCAAGTGATAAATTAGCTGAAATTTACCCGGATTTAGATAACGCAGAACATCAACGTTATTTGACACAAGCCGTCTTTTTGTCCGAATTGTTGGGAGTCAGCAATGCCAAGCGTTAATTTCGTTTTGGGGCTAGAACCGAAAAAAGCCATTGAGTTTTTAAGGGATAAAAAGGCCATATTAGGGCATTTTGACGAAGATGCCTTAATGGATAGCGCCCGAGCCAAAGCAACGCGTATCGCCAATTTATCCAGCCTTGAGATGAGTAAAGACATCTACCAGTCTTTAGTTGATGCACAGACACAAGGCTTACCTTTTAGCGAGTGGAAAAAAGGAATTTTTGAACATTTTAAGAAAAAAGGATGGATTGCCGGGTATGACAAAGAATATTTGCTTGCAGATCCGAAAACCGGTGAATATTTTGGCTCACCACGCCGATTAGAGACGATTTATCGCACCAACATGCAATCTGCTTATTCTTCTCAGCGCTATGCCGAAATGAGAGATAACGCAGATAACCGACCTTATTGGCAATATTCGGCAGTAAATGATGATCGTACCCGCCCAAGTCATTCAGCTATGCACGGTTTGGTTTATCGCTATGATGATCCGTTTTGGGCAACATTTTACCCGCCAAACGGATTTAACTGCCGATGTTCGGTTATCGCATTAGCCGAGCGAGACATTAAACGCCGCAATCTGGTCGTTGGGGATAGCGCAGATCGTTTGATTGATTACGACCGCAAAATCAATTCCACCACAACGGAAAAAACGACCGCATTTAAATTGTCAGATGATAAATGGATTACTACGGATAGAGGCTTTGATTACAATGTCGGACGAACCGTATATAAACCTAATTTAGCACTTTATCCTGAATCATTGGCACATCAATTTGCTAAACGTGAAATGGGCGGCGAGGGATTTAAATTTGATTTTAAACAGTTCGAAAAAGAATTCTCGCCTTATGTTGATGATTATAAAAAGCTAAAAGGCAAAAATGAGCGTGAGGCATTTTTAAACCCGATTCGAGAACGGTTTAAAATGGACTATAAATTTATTGCCGGTGTGTTAAACGAAGATACCAAGCAGCAAATTAAAACTGATTTATCTACAGTTTGGCTTTCTGACGACTCGTTAATTAAGCAAATTGCAAATCGTTACGGACAAGATTTTGATTTTGATGACTATGCACGGTTGCCAGACGTGTTATATAGCCCTGACAAAATAGAACAAGACGGTAAAAATACGTTTAAATTTTACAAAGAAGTGGATTCACGGCGATTGATAGCTGTCATTAAAGTGCTTAATGGTAGCAATGAGATTTACTTGACATCGCAACACTTAGCAAGTGATCGACAATGGCGAAAAGCGTTTAAATAGACATGTCGCCCGGTGGGACTCGAACACCCCCACACATCAATCCCTGCTCCAATAGCATTCGTTCGCAGTTTTCGAGATTCACTGCTACGGGCGACTAGAGGCACTATAACATGATAGACGTAAAAATCAACAACGAAAAAGAACTTATCCACGCATTATCACAATTGGCGCAACATGTGAAATATAATGTGCCGCTTATGCGTACGATAGCAGGTACAATGCAATCTGCAGTTGACCAAAACTTTGAAGCCGGTGGTCGTCCTGCTTGGCTTGGTGTGAAAAGTCGCCCAGACGGAAAACCATTGATTGATAGCAGTGCATTAAGAAATAGCATCCATTCGAGTTGGGATAACAACGAAGCGCAGGTTGGGACAAACCTAAAATATGCGGCTATCCATCAATTCGGCGGAAAAACCAGCCCGCATAAAATCAAACCAGTCACTAAAAAAGCCTTGGTATTCGGAGGAATTGTCAGAAAATCAGTAGATCATCCCGGAAGTGATATTCCTGCCCGTCCATTCTTGGTTTTAACCCCACAGGACGAGGATGATATTTTAGAGGACGTGCAAGCCTATTTTCGGAGTGTAGTTAAATAAAATATAAAACCGCCCTAAATCGCGCGTATTTGCATTTTTATGATTGTAGGGGTGATTTATTGAATTAAATTTTTTAAAAGGATTTAAAAAGGTTTTAAAAATAGTTTAAGATTAAATGCAACATCCAATTTCATTTTTTCAAAAATTCTAACCTAGAGGGGAGTGAGGAAGTCGCTCCCCTCTTTTCATTTTTTCCTGTCCGTTATTCTGTTATCCGCTATTAAAGAACGAGGATAACAAACGATGCACATTAAGCCGATTGCGTTAAGTTTCGCGCTTAACAAAAAAACAAATGGGCGTATTCAGTTGTTCCCCTTTGGTCGTTTTTATTCGCAAGATGGACGCACCGAAGGTGCAGGAGGCTGGTATGTAGATGACACTAACGGCTACACTTTGGCTGAAGACATTAATCAGCTAAAGATTAAGCTCATGATCGACTACGAACATCAAACCCTATTTATTGAGAAAAACGGCAAACCTAACCCTGCCGCAGGTTGGATGGAAACGGTGGAGTATATTTCTGGTGAAGGCATTTTTGTCGATGTAGATTGGACAAAAAAAGCCCATCAACAAATTCGAGATGGAGAATATCGTTACATTTCTTCTCTGTTTTTGGCTGAGCCGGACGGCAAGGTAACGAAAGTGCTGAATGCTGCATTAACCAATCGCCCTGCTTGTCATGACTTGGCGGAAGCTGTCGCCTTTTCATCCCAATTTAATCAACATCAACACAAAAAGGACAATCCCATGCTGGAGTTATTACGCCAATTATTCGGCACGCCGGATGCGACCGAATACGAAATGAAACAAAAACTGACCGCACTTTCTGCGGCTAAGGGCGACAGCCCGGTGGCACTCAGTGATGTGTACGGTAAGTTAAAAGAAAAAGACGGTGAAGTCGTCGCTTTAACTGCGAAAGTCGGCGCAGAGCCTGACCCGAGCAAATATGTGCCGTTATCGTCAATGAAAGATGTGCAAGACAAACTAAACGCGTTAAGCGCGCAAGTGCATGGCGATAAAGTCAATGACTTGATTCAAACCGCATTATCTGACGGGCGTTTATTGCCATCACAAAAAGAATGGGCGGAAAAATTAGGTAAATCCGATATTACGGCCCTTTCTGATTATTTAACTGTTGCAACGCCAAATCAAGCTTTAGCTGGCGGTCATCAAGCAAAAGAAGACCCAAATAAAGACAAACAGGTTGCATTAAGTGCAGCAGAACAAGCGGCGGCTCGTGCGTTGGGTATGACCGAAGCCGAATTTATCAAAGAGCACAAGGAGCAAAAATAATGTTTAAGAAATCCGAAGTTTTAAAAGCGATTGAAACCCAGTTTAAAAAAGACTTTGCTGCCGGTTTAGGTTTGATTAAACCGCAGTGGGATTTAATTGCGATGAAAGTGTCATCCAATACCAAAGTGAACACCTACGGCTTTTTAGGTCAATTCCCGAAAATGGTGGAATGGGTAAACAAACGTCAGCGTAAAGTAATGCAAGCCCAAGGCACCAGCATTGAAAACAAACTGTATGAAAGTACTGTGGGCATTGCGCGCACTGACATTGAAGATGACCAAGTGGGCTTATTCCGTCCGATGGTGCAGCAAGCGGCACAAAGTGCGGCTGAATTGCCTGATGATTTGGTATTTGGCTTGTTAAAAGCCGGTAAAACGACTTTGTGTTATGACGGCCAAAATTACTTTGACACCGACCACCCTGTTTTTGACAACGTGGACGGCACAGGCTCAAGCAAAGAGCAAAGAGCAAAGAGCAAAGAGCAAAGAGCAAAGAGCAAAGTAATATCACCACCGGAACGAAAACAGAAGCACCAATGTTTTATATTTTCGACACCACCAATGCGATTAAACCGTTAATTTGGCAAGAACGCACTGCGCCAGAAATTGAAACGAAATTTGCCCCTTCCAAGTCTGACACCGTATTTAACGAAGATATTTACGAATGGGGTGTGCGTGCTCGTGGTGCAGCTGGTTTTGGTTTCTGGCAGTTAGCGCACTGTGTGGAGAAAACTGAACTTACTGCGGAAAACATAATGGATGTCATTGCCAAAATGCAATCCTTAAAAGGTGACGGTGGCAAGTTATTGAACATTCGCCCAAATGTGATTTTAGTGCCACCTGCACTTGAATTCAAAGCACGTCAAATCTGTGAAGGTGAATTAATTAACGGCACGACTAATATCTTAAAAGGTCGTTTGAAAGTGATTGTGTCTCCACAAATCATTGCGGAATAACCATCAATAAGGGCGAGCAATCGCCCTTTAGGAGCAAAAATAGCAAAGAAACAGCAAAACAAGACAGACGATGAAGTGAAAACCGATTCTGCGGAAAACACCACAGAAACCGACCGCACTTTAGACGAGTTGGATGACACGCCCAAAGGTAGTGATGTGATTCATCCTATTGCCTATGCGGTGACGTTACGTGCAATTCATCCGCAAGCCTCTTATGGTCGCTGTGGTTATCGTTTTAACAAAGAAAGTGCGGTGGAAATTCCAGTTGAAAACTTGACGGGTGAGCAAGTCATTATGCTTGCTGAAGATCCCTGGTTAGAACTTATTCCCATCTGCGATAAATAAGGATGAGTGATGCATTACGCCAGTGCAGAAGATTTTGTGTTACGCGTAGGGGAAGTGCAAGCCATTGAAACCGACCAGGGTGCGTACGCTCTTTAATAATGCCACTTTTAAAGGCGGTGCGATAACGGCTTATGCGATTGAGTATGACGCAATCTATGACGATTTAAGCCCGTTAGAAGATGGACGTTATCCTGAAATGACACAGGATAGCAAAAATCCTGATTATTTGTTTACGCATTATCATGGTGAGCTATCGCCACCAGAGCCGATGTTAGAACGTATTGGTAACAACATTTATGACCCAATAAGCGGTGCCAAAGTGCCGTTTGAGGTAGAAACACAAAATGAAAGTGAAAGCAGCAATAGGCATTAAGGTGCCGATGGAACATCAGCCTTATACCTATATTGAACAAGTACCGGTAGAGGTAGAGCCATCGATTTATTATCAACGTCGTATTAATGATGGCGATTTGATTGTGATCACAGAAACACGTTCTCGTAAAGAAAAGGAGAAAGACAATGGCTGAAATGAATATTGATTTTGATAATATCCCGACGAGTCTTCGTAAACCGGGTGTTTATACAGAATACAACTCACGCAATGCAGTGAGTACTTTGCCAACAAATGAGCAAAACGTCTTAATTGTGGCACCAATGTTAAATGCAACAAAAGCATTTAGCGCACCGACACCGATTTATTCGGATGTAGATGCAAAAAATACATTTGGTGCTGGGTCTTGGACTCACTTAATGGCGCGTATTGCTATCCAAAATAATACCATGATCCGTTTAACGGTGATTGGTTTAAAAGAGAGTGATTCAGGTGTGGCGGCAACTGGCACCATTACGCTAACAGGCACAGCAAGCAATGCAGGGGTGCTTAAAGTTATCATTGGTGGTCTTGATTATGCGGTGGCAATCGCTAAATCGGAAACCGCCGCCAACATTGCCGCCCGTTTAAATGCAGTGATTAATGCGGGGGAATATTGTCCTGTCAGTGCAACAGTCAATGAAGGTACTGTTACGCTTACTGCGAAATGTAAAGGCGAAATTGGCAATGAGATTAGTGTCAATGCCACATTAAGCGTAAATGATATGGCAGTGAATGTTTCTGCCCTTGCAAATGGTGCCGAAAATGCCGATTTAGTAGCGGCATTAGCATCTGTAGCTGGTCAGCATTATCACGTGATTATCTCCCCTTTTGCGGATGATAAAAATGCGAAAGCCTTGCGCGAACATTTAGAGTCGGTAGCAAGTCCTGTTGAGAAAAAACCAGGTGTTGGCGTATTAGGTTTTAATGGTACGTTGGCAAGCGGTACCACTTATACCGAGAAAATTAATGCTAACCGTATTACAGTGGGTTGGTATAAAGGGGCGGTGGAATCTAATGCCTTAATCGCTGCGGGATATGGGGCGGTTATTGCAGGCGAAGAAGACCCAGCTAAACCGTTAAATACACTTGAGATTAAAGGTTTAACCCCTGTTGATGCCACTCAAACACCGTTAAAAACCGAAGTCAATCAGGCGTTATTCCACGGTTTAACCCCTATTACAGTGGTAAATAATCGTGTGCAAATTATGCATGCAATTACGACTTATACCAAGTCACCTGCGAATGTAGATGATCCTGCGTGGTTAGACTTAACCACAATTCGCACACTTGATTATACGCGTAAAGCCATTGAACAGCGTATTGAGTTACGTTTCCCTCGTGCGAAATTATCTAATCGCACCCCACCAAAAGTGCGGTCGGAAATCCTTGATGTGCTCTATCGTTTAGAGCAACAAGAGATTTTAGAAAATGTGGATGCGAACAAGGGTAAATTGCTTGTTGTTCGCAATGGCAAAGATCCAAATCGTTTAGATACGGCAATCCCAGCCGATGTGGTAAATGGCTTGCACGTTGTCGCTAACCGAATTGATTTAATTTTATAGGGGGCGTAAATGGAAAAATATGCTGGAACGGCGGTGTTAGAAGTAAATGGCGTTGAATTTGAAATTACCGATTTAAATGTGACAAAACAAACTGGGCGTAAATTAGTCAAAACCATGAACTCTGAAGGTCGTGCACGTGGCTTTGCTAAAGGCATTACGACCTGGGAGCTGTCAGTGACTGCTGCTCTGCCGATTGATGGTTCAGAGATCGATTGGGCTGGTATCAGTGATGCAAAAATTACGGTATATCCGCTTAATCAAGAAGATAAGCGCACGTCCTATCTTGGCTGCTTTACTACGCAAGTAGGCGAGAAATACACGGTGGATAACGAAGCCGTTATTGATATCCAGATGAATGCGCTTAAAGAGGTAAAAGAATAATGCGTTTACTTCTTGGTATCTCTTATGAAGACAAGCGTTATTTTGACTTTGACGTGCGATTACTAACCTTGGGTGGCGAATGTGCTGCCCTTGAGAAAGTCGCCGAGCTTGGTTTAGATGAGAAAGAAAACCTCACGAAAGCGGAGCAAATGCTCGTGGACTTGGCTTATTTATCTGAACAGCTTGATATTATCGGTATTGCGCAAGATAAGCTCACGCCACAGTTTTTACTGGATAACCTTGCCACGGATGATTATGTGCTGATTACCCAAGCTATCGCAGAACTACGAAAAAAGCACATCGACGCTGGGGAAAACCCGAGCAAAGCCGAAACCGAATAAAACAACATTACGTTGTGTTTGATGCCGAGAAGAATTACCGAAGTGCGGTTATTTTATTGGCTAAATTTGGGTTTACTGCTGAAGAAGTACGAGCAATGTGTCATGCTGAAGTTGCTGCGTGGGTGGCAAGTTGGCAATATTCGCAAGGTATTAAAACTCAGTCAGAAAAAGGCAACACGGTGCATTACAACCTTATGCGTCGTAAAACTAAGGGGGCGTAAGCCCCTTTTTTTGTGGATTTAAAATGAGTTTAAAGAGGGTTTAAAAATGGCTGAGTTGAATTTAGCACTGACGCTAAAAGCACGAGACCAAGCAAGCCGAGTTTTTCAGCGGGCACAATCGCAGATTAAGCAAAGCACAAAAGCAATGGCAAGTGCACGCGAAACGTTGGGCGTGCGAAGTGAACATAAAATCCAACAATAAATTAATCATACCATTGCCGCTTATAACCGATTAAAACGTAGTGGCACAGCCACTAGTCGCGAATTAGCGCGTGCGGCTGAAGCGACGCTCTCAAAAATTGCTGGGCTTAATGCGGAAATGGGGAAAACCACGTGGGGGCAACGATTAGGCAATGTTGGGCGAAATATTGCGGGTGCAACGGTAGGTGTTGCTGCTGGTGCAGCGGTTGCTGTGCCAAAAATTAGAAAGGCGGCAGATTATGATCTTGAAGTGGCAAAAATTGCAAATACAGCTTATTCAGGTGCAAGTATAGAAGAAAAGACAAAAGGTAAAGAAAAAATCCATGGCGCAATTAAAGCGTCGCTAAATTATGGCGGCACAAAAGAAGATGCATTAGGGGCTGTTGGACGTTTAATTGGTGAAGGCAATGTTTCAGTTGAGGACGCATTAAAACTTTTGCCAACGATTCAAATGAACGCTACTGCAACTGGGGCAAGCACTGATGATATTGCCGCATTAGTCAATTCATTGCTGAATTTCGGCATTAAAGCTGATGATATTCAACAAGCACTTGATTATGCCAGTGCGTCGGGTAAAGCGGGCGGTTTTGAATTAAAAGATATGGCGCGTTATGCCCCTGAATTTCTTTCAGCCGCAGGCAATGCTGGCTTGGGGGGATTGGAAGACTTAAAACAGGTGTTTAAAGGTGCGCAACAAGTTTATAAGGTATCAGGTGGTACGGGGCAATCCTCAACTAACCTAGTCAATTTCTTTTCAAAACTGCGTTCTAGTGATACAGCAAAAAAATTTGAAAAATTAGAAGTTTATGATCCCAAAACTAAGAAAACCCATGGCATTGATTTTGAAAAATCCATGACCAACGAAATGAAAACAGGCAAAAATGCGATTGAAGCCTTTATGAGCATAATTGATCAGGTGCTTGCAAGCGATAGAACGTATCAAAAACTGCTAAAAAAACTTAATAACGCAAAAGACGATAAAGAAGCTCAGGCTATTGCAGAGCATATAGCGAAATATGTGGAAACCACAAAACTTGCTGAAGTGATGCCAGATATTCAAGCAGGCACGGCAATGTTTGCAATGCGTCGGGATAAAAATACGGCTCAAAATGTAGATGAGCAATATGCCATTGCTGAAAAAGGCGACTTCAACAAAGAAGATTTTGATTTTATGCGCCAACAAAATTCAGTTCGTTTTCAGATTGCTAAAAACAAACAGGAAATGAATTCAATTGAAAACTGGAATGGTGCAAATGATAGATTAGGAAATGCCGCAGACTGGTTAAGTGAAAATATAGAAGAATTTCCAAATTTAACCAAAGCCGTTGTTGGTGCGACTGACGCGTTACAAATTTTCAGTGCAGGACTTGCTGGGTTTTCTCTAGTTGATTTATTAACAGGTGGGAAAATGGGGGGCGGTGCTTTAGGTAAAGTGACCCAAGGTGCAGCAACAACATCCGCGATTGCGAATGGAGCTGGCAAATTACTCAATATCGGCGGAAAAGCCGCTACCGCAACAGGTGCGGCAATGGGTGTAGGTGGTTTAATGATTGCTGGAGAAGAACGTACAACGGAAGAAGCAAAGGCTGAAGAAAAAGCTGAGGCGAAAACTGCTCAAGAAAAACAGCTTGAAAACCAATTTTATCCCAATGCTTACGGTGGCAATAAACCGACCACAACCCATTACGCACCGCAAGGTTTCGGTTATAACAAAAATTCTGTATGGGGGACGGCTTCTCGCTCGGGCGAAGTGGCTGAAATTGCACGTAAAGATGAAGTTGCCGCTTTACGCCTTGAGCGAGGCACTCTCACTCAAGCCCAATATGATGAGCGCACGCGCCAAAGTGCGGTAAAAATTGCGGAAATTCGCAATCAGGGGAAAGGCTATTCAGGTTTATCTGTAGCAGCTAATGACACCGACTCCGCTTTAAGTCGCACACTGGGTGATTTATCTAGCTTGGCTAACTATCAAGCGGATTTTTAGCATTTTGGGCAAACCATTCGCGACGGATTAAAAACCGCCATTGAAAGCCAAAATTTTACAATTCAAAATCAAATTAAGATTGATATGGATGGGCGACCTGTTTATGAAGGGGTTGCTGAAAATATCTATCAATCAATGAAACGGGGGTAACTATGGGTTGGACAATGCCTGTACAACGTGCAAGTTTTCGCGGTGTGCGTTTTGATGTGCTTTCGGTGGATGATGATGTCTATCGCTCGACCATTGAGCATGCTTATCCTTTCGTCAATGGCGCAGACGTGGAAGATTTGGGATTAAATCCATTAACCGTGCGTATGCAAGCCGTATTTTATGGGACAGGCTATTATACGGACTTTAAGAAGTTTTTAAGCGTGTTACAAAAATCAGGGGCAGCAACATTAGTGCATCCGATTCGTGGGCGTTTGCAAAATATGATTTGCACTGGGGCGAGTTTTCACCACGAAGCAGAAATGATTGATTATGTGGCGTTAGATTTGACTTTTATTGAATCTACGCCAGCTAAACCGATTTTTGTCTTTAATTATTCCCTATTGGCAAAAATAGATGCCTTACTGACTGAATTAGAAAATTTTGTTGATGATGTGATGGCATTGTATGGCGAATTTATGGAGATTGTTGCCTTTGCCGCTAATACAAAATCACGTTTGTTGGGTGTTTATGGCGCATTATTTGGCTGTTTTGAGCAAGTGCGCGGGTTATTTGATTTTGACAAAACCAAGTATGGTGTGTCGCCTGTCGTGACACAAGATAACTTTAAAGCAAAATCTAGCCGTGCTGTGCGTGATTTGGTGACAATGATTGATTCTGGGTTGCGCCAAATTGCTTCGTGCAAGGACTTAACCCTGCGTGCAAAATTTGATGAGGTACTCCGCACAATACGTCAAATCAAGCATATTCCTGCTGATTTAGTGAGTGGTAAGAATATTAAATCTGCCAAAGAACAAGCGGCGTTGAAATCATTAACGACCTCTTTTAGTAAGGACGATACTGAATCTGTGCATTTAATGATGCAGTTAGCCTCTAGTGTTGCTTTGTTGCGTATTGCCACTGAATTGGTAGAGGACGATGATTTATTGCCACAGGATATTGATTACATCACGACTCAAGTGCGGTCACAAATTATGGATAATTTACAATTGTTACGCAAACAAGTGGACGATGAACATCGTGGGGAAAATATCACGGTATTAAGCACGCCTAATACGAGTTTTTATACTGCTGCGCACAATACGGCAGAACAATTACGCAATAAAGCGCATAAGTTTACTCAACTTGCCCTTGCGGCAATTAATCGTAAACCGCCTTTAATGGTGCGTGAGGTGCCATTTAGCGGTACTGTGCAACAAATTGCACATGCATTTTATCAGGATTACAAACGTGCAGATGAATTATTAAGATTGAATCCGCAGATCCGTTATCCGAATTTTATTGAGCGTGGGGAGTGGTTAAATAGCTATGTCAAATAATTACCCTTATGAAAATGATGTTACGGTGGAAGTGGACGATAAAGCCCACAATAGCTGGAAAAGTTATGATATTGATAGTGACTTTTTAATCCCTGCCGACGCCTTTAAATTTGATTTGGGCGTGCCTTCAAACAGCACGGTTTTACCTGATTTTTCGGGGGCTGAAGTGAAAGTGCGTATTAATGGCGAGCTGGTAATGACAGGTATCGTAGATACAACACAGCATACATACTATGAGTAAAACTAACCGCACTTATAGCCTCAATGGGCGCGACCGTGCGAGTATCCTTGTGGATTGCTCGGCACCCATTACCAATGTGAAAGGCTTGACTGTGTTGGATTCGGTAAAAAAAATTGTCGAACCCCTTGGTATTAAAAAAGTGGCGTTGCGTGCGGAAAATAACCCAACATTAGATAAAGTCGATATTGACGTGGGCGAAACAGCATGGAACGCGGCAATGCGTTGTGCGAACTCGGCAGGCTTGCACTTGTGGTTTGAACCCAATGGAGAGCTGATTGTGGGCGGTGCGGATTACAGCACGCCACCTGTGGCGACCTTGTGTTGCATGAAAGACGGCAAACGAAACAACTTTGAGCAGGCGGATTTAACGTTTGATGTATCAAATCGTTTTAGCGAAGTCACTTTTCTTGCACAAAGCCACGGCAAGCAAGGACAAGATAACAAAAACGATCTGAAATGGGTTTATCACGATCCTGAAATGACCACCTACAAGCCGAAAACCGTGGTGGTGTCTGATGTGGATAATTTGGAAGCCTTGCAAAAATGGGCGAAAAAATACATTGCGGACAGTGTGCTGGAAGGTTTTACCCTTACTATCGTTGTACCCGATCACAAAATGCAAGACGGCACATTATGGCAACCAGGGCAACGTGTACATGTAATTTGCGAAGAATATGATATTGATGCCATTTTCTTTTTAATGGGGCGTCGTTTTACGTTGAGCCGAAACGGTGGCACACAAACGGAACTACGCTTTAAACAAGATGGCATTTGGACACCAGACTCTTACAGCGCAAAAGCAGAAAAAGCTCGCAAGCGCAAAGGCAAGAAATTAATAGCTACTAACGGACATGGCAGCTGGGTGGATGCGAATTAAGGGGACAAAATGAGACGATTAAGCCAAGCCATTCAACAAAAGGCGCAAGGTGCGGTGGACGAAATCCGTCAAGCCTTTCGTGGTGTATTGCACTTGGTGAAAAGTGCGGACAATATTCAAAAAGTTCAGGCCTCAGGTCTTGCCGATGAAACCTTGCAAGATGTGGAGCTGATGCAGCAGTTTGGTTTTACCTCTGTGCCTCCCACAAATACGCAAGCGGTGATTTTACCCATTGGCGGACAAACCACCCACGGCATTGTGATTGCGACCGAGAGCGGTTCTTTCCGCGTAAAAAATCTGCAAGGTGGCGAAGTGGCCGTTTATGATGAAAGTGGCTCTAGCATTGTGTTAAAAAAGGGGCGGTTAATTGAGATTGATTGTGATGTGTTAAAGATTAACGCTGCAACAAAAGTGGATATATCAAGTCCATTGGTTGAAACCGATCAGGTCTTTACTGCCCAAGGGCAAATCAATGGTAATGGTGGTATGGCTGTGCAAGGTGGCAGTGATGCAATCTTTACTGGTGATGTACAACAACGTGGTGGTAGCTTTACGACTGACGGCGACGTGACAGCTGGTGCAATTTCATTAAGGAACCATAAACATACTGGCGATAGCGGAGGCAAAACCACTAAACCTGAATAATCTAACCTTAAAGGAGATGCTGAAACCCTGCATCTCCTTTCTTTTTACCTCTTATCTTATTCTGTCAATATGGACAGAGAGATCAGCCCGTTTACTGGGGACTATACAAGTAAACAAATCAGTACCCTTGCCAACGCAGCGTATATCAGATTGACCACACCATTAGGTTCTTGGTGGGCAGATGGGCGTGTAGGCTCTCTGCTCCATCTTATTCCGCGCGAAAAAGATTTGTCGCGCATAGGTTTAATTGCACAACAATATGCCGAAGAAGCCTTGCAACCCTTGATTGATGATGGACGTGCGGACGAAATTATTGTCAATCATACCCAGCCACATAACGGTGTATTGATGTTAGATATATCCATCCGAGATAACCGGGGCGAAACCTATCATTTTAAACACCCGGTAAAAGTCATTTAAAAAGGGTTTAAACCATGTTTATTGTGCCGAGTTTAGAAGATATTCGCCAAGCGATTTTGCGCGATGTGCAGTCATTAGAGCCGAGTGCTGATGTGAGCATAGATAGTGACTATTATGCACGTGCCAGTAGCCTTGCTGCCGTAGCGGAAGGTATTTACGCTCATCAAAAATGGATTATTAAACCATTCTTTCCCGATACTGCCGACACAGATTTTCTTGAAAAACATGCTGGCTTGCGTGGTATTCGCCGTCGTAATGCGACTTATGCCAGTGGCCGTGGCGCAACTGTAACCGGTACCCCCTGATACGGTGATTAAAGCTGGATTACAAATTAAAACAGACGATAACCGATTTTATGAAACCACCGAAAGTGTAGTGATTTCTGCAAGTGGTTCTGCCGTTGTTGCCGTGCGAAGTCTTGCGACAGGTGCCAGCCAAAATATTAAAACTGCGACAAAAGCAAACTTTATGGCGGCACCTTTAGGCGTGCAATCTGATGTGGTGCTAAATGATGTAATTGGTGCAACGGATGCGGAAAGCGATGCGTCTTTGCTTGAACGTTTGCTTGAGATTATTCGCCGACCACCTGCTGGGGGCAATCGTTATGACTATCGTACATGGGCATTATCGGTGGATGGCGTGGATGCTGCTTATGTTTACCCGTTGCGTCGTGGGCTTGGTACGGTAGATATTGCGATTACATCAAATAACGATGTGCCAAGCGATGAAACAATACGTCGCTGCCAAGAATATATTGATGATGTGCGCCCAGTAACCGCGCGAGAAAGCAAAGTGGTGAAACCTGATGTAACGAAAGTCAATTTTAATATTCAGGTGAAAATCAGCGGCGTGACCTTGCCCGAAATTAAGGCAGCGATTTCCACCGCACTTGCAGATTATTTTAATACGTTAATCCCAGGCGATGATTTGATTGTGTCGCAATGTGAAGCGGTAGTAAATAACTTGGTCGGTGTGGTTGATCGTAAGTTTACGGCACCTATCACTAATCTAAAAGCGGATGTGCGTACAAAAATTGAGTGGTTTCGGTTAGGTCAAATCACCGTTACGGAGATGGCATGATGCAAACTGACCACAAAAAGGTGTTAGCAAAACTTTATCCGCCTGTTTCATACGACGTAAATGGAGAGCGTTTTTTAGCACAGTGTGAGGTGGATGGTAATGCCTTTGACCGATTACAAAAAAGTGCGGTGGATTTATTGCAAATTATTGAACCTACTACCTCCAATACAATGTTGTCCGATTGGGAACGTTTATGCGGCATAAAAACAGATTATAGCAATAACTATCAAGCACGAGTAAAACGTGTCATTGCCAAGTTAAATGCGATTGGGGGATTATCTATTCCCTATTTTAAACGGATTGCGGAAAGTATTGGATATCGCATCGAAATTAAAGAGTTTTCTCCCCTTGCTAATGATTTGCCAACGACGGGAGATTTGGTTCAATTTCGCAACGAAGAGCGTGATAACTTGATTTTTATGTGGCGAGTATCGGTGCTTAATGGCGATGACAATATTGTGTATTTTCGCGCAGGTAGTTCCTTTGCGGGTAATCATTTAGTGGAATTTGGTGACCCAATTATTGAGGAGTTCTTCCGAGATTTAAAACCCGCACACACCTACTGTTATTTTGCTTATCAAACAGGATCTTAATATATGAAAAGTTTAATGCCTCAAATTGATTCAAATGATGGCCTTTTTCACAACGGTAATCCAGCAACAGGCGAACAAGGCACACGAGTAACCGATACGTGGCTTAATAATTTGCAAGACCGAGTACGCGATGTACAAGCGGAAGTGCATTATGTGTTGCAAAAAGCGGGGTTCAAGCCCGTAGAAAATAAGCAAACTCAGCTTTATGAGGCGATTGTTAAGATTATTGATGACAACCGAAAGACGGCAAGTTTAACTCAAAAAGGCGAAACCAAACTTTACACAGGCTACGATAGCCAAAGTGAAGATTTAGCATTGACGCCTAAAACCGGTTATCAGTTAAAACAGCTTATTGACTCCAACACACGCTCGCTTGGCAATGTTATCCCCAACAGCAAAAAATCCAGTGTAGTCAACAGTAACAGCAACGATACCGTGGCAACCTCTGCAGCAGTCAAGACAGCTTACGATAAAGCAGTCTCTGCCGAAGAAAACAACCTCTATCAGAAAATCTATGTTGGTAAAGATAATTTGCAATTAGATCTAACAGATCGCCAGCAACTCATTAATCTTTTTGGCTATAGCTACCGCATTAACGGGCATTTATCATTCACCGCACATAACAATGCGCAAAGTAATATCACCGGCTTACCGTTAACCACAAAAAGCCCGATTGCTGTCACATTTTATATTATTGGTGGTTATTCGTCTGTTTATTGTCATTATCCACTTTTAGGTCGCTCATTTTTTAGTCGCATCAATTTTAATAACACGGCACTTACATATAAATGGATTGAGTTGCTTACCAACACTGGGGAACAAACCATCAATAATCAACTGGTTTTAGCAACAAGAGGTTGGAGTAAAATCAAGTTTTCAATTGATAGCGGGGGGGTATGGCGTGTTGAAATGAATCCAAACAGCGAAACTGACCCACGTTTTAATTTTGTGTACAAAATGAAAGATAACACGTCACGTTATTGCTCTTTCCCAGTATTAAGAAAAAATGAAGTCGTTGCGTATCAAGACTGGGTTAATGCACAAATAGCCGACAATTTCACGCGTGGTAAACTGACCACACAAAATCTTAATGACATTAAAGCCTACGGTATTTACGCGCAAGAGGCGAATAGAGATGCTACACCTGAGCGAAATTATCCGACCAATTTTGCCGGGACGTTGATTGTCTATCCATCGGCTTATAACGTCATGCAGAAATACATCAATTTCCGCTCGGGCGAAACCTATCAACGGAATGTCAATATTGACTTGCGCACATGGAGCGAGTGGCGGCGGATTGATGGGCTTAATAGCGTATCTCGTTCAGGTGATAAGATGACTGGCTCATTAATGATTGAGGGCAGTGCACCAGGGGGATTTGCCAATGGACTTATGCTTAAAAATAAAGCTGGGGGTCAAAATACAGGCGTATTTGTTGATTTTTATCAAACCGATAACATCCCTCGCGCATCAATGTTAATGAGGGATGCTGGTAATAATTCAACCCAAATTGAATTTCTGAACACTCCGGAAGGAGCGGATTGGTATAGAGATAGCCGACAAGGAGTGCTTACAATTTCATCGACTGGGGGGTTGTGGAGTAAATCTTACGGCTGGCTGCATGATCACTTTGCCAAACAAGATGATATTCGCAATGTTTGGAACGAATTAAACAACACCTACCGAAAAAATAGATACCGACACCAGTATTATCCGCACCATTACAACAGTGCAGAAGTGTTTGATATACCAATGGCAGATAATGGTGTAATGCGAGTAATTATTATGAATGTAACTATTAATGGCTACGCTAAAGTCAATCTACCTGAAGCATTTAATGGGAGCTGTGTGGTGCAAGCAACCGATGTTGGTGGCGGTCAAAAGCGTGTTGGTGCAAATATCCAAAATGGGAATGTTGTTGAAATCCACAATAGTGGACAAACAGACTTTCAAATTTTAGCTATAGGCTGGTATGGATGGTAAAAAATATGATGTTATTTAATATAGAAACAAGCATGTTCGCACCTGATTGTCTAGTAACAGATAATCAAAATTGGATTGAAGTGAGCGATGAAGAAATTGATGGTATTTCTGCCAGTATAACCGGCGGTGGTGCGGTTTGGGCTGAAAATGGCAAAATCAAATGCTCGGGCAAGGCACCGAGTCGATTTCATGTTTTCAACATGGCGACTAAATCCTTTGAGCTATCGGAGGAAAAACAAACCGCACTTTTAGCCGAAACCCAAACTCGCCTTATCGCCAACATCGATGAGCACGCAGCAAAAATCTACAGTACATGGACACGCTTTGAGAGTGAGTATCGTGAGCGTCAAGCCGCAGCAGAAGCCTTTAAAGCGGCAAATTATGAAGGTGATTGCAGTCGATATATCTCAGATTTTGCGCAACGTGCCAGACTGGATAATAAGACCGCTGCAAACCTGATTTTGACACAGGCAGCAGGCTTGGAAAAGTTGCAAGTTGAGTTGGCTAACCAACGTATGCGCAAGTATGAAGTCAAAGCCCCTAATCTTACGCTTGAGCAACTGCAATCAATCCATGATGACATTATCAAACAAATGGATAACTTGATGGAGGCATATCAAAATGGCTAAGGTGTATTTGGCGATGTACAAACACAAACGCGACTGGCGCAAAGAGCCATTCAAAGCGATAGCCGACCGCATTACTCGATTTTTTACCAAAGGCAACTATTCTCACTGCGAGATTGCCATTGAGCGCATTGAGTTTGGCAATGGGCATCATTATGAGCATGCGACAGTGTATGACTGCTACTCATCATCGGTACAAGACGGTGGCGTGCGTTGCAAACAGATTGATGTGTCCGATAACACCAAATGGGATTTAATCCCACATCAACGATGTCACCGAGGCGCAAATCAAAGCCTGTTTTAACCGCACTTCTGGCAAAAAATATGACTGGTGGGGAGCATTAGGCATCGTGCTTGGAACCAAACAAAAACGCTCAAAGTATTTTTGTAGTGAGTGGTGCTTCAATGCGATTTTGGGCAGTGAAGAAGGCTGGCGGTTTAGTCCAAATCAACTGGCCGTAATGTTCAATAAAAGAAGAATTTAAAAGGGGGGGGGTTACCCTGCACAAAGTTTAATTCAGTAAAGAAAAGACGGCGATAACAACGGCACTAGGAATGCTCGTTGTTACCAGCTACGCAGAACGAACCTGCATATAGCCATATGCCGCCTACCTTGTGCAAGGCGGGCGGATTGTAACAAATCTTTTAACTAGGAGAAATATATGCAGTCAATTAAAGCAATCCGTTACACATTTTGTAACAAATTATTGGCGAAAGTGGGGATAGTTGGTTATTTAGAAATCAAATGCCCTCGTTGCAAAACCGTTAATACTACACGTTAATTTGATTTGAGTGTCAGAATGCCTTGAGCATCGGAACGCCATAGAATAGAAAGGAAAAACTATGGCAAATCAAAACACCTTTAAACAAGCTCCATTGCCGTTTATCGGACAAAAACGAATGTTTCTTAAACATTTTGAAACAGTTTTAAATAAGAATATTAAAGGTGATGGCGAAGGCTGGACGATTATTGATACATTCGACGGCTCGGGCTTATTAAGCCACGCAGCCAAAGTAATTAAAACCAAAGCACACGTAATTTACAATGATTTTGATGGATATGCGGAGCGATTGGCGCACATTGATGACATTAACAAGTTGCGTGCCGAGCTTTACTCTGTAGTTGGTAACGCTACGCAAAAAAATAAACGTATGACGAAGGATTGCAAAGCAGAATGCATCAGAATCATTCAAAACTTCAAAGGGTATAAAGATTTAAATTGCTTAGCGAGTTGGTTATTGTTCAGTGGGCAACAAGTAGCAACGCTTGATGACTTATTCCAACATGATTTCTGGCATTGTATTCGTCAGTCTGATTATCCAAAGGCAGACGGTTATTTGGACGGCGTAGAGATTGTACGTGAATCATTCCACACGTTACTACCGAAATTTGCTGATAATCCCAAAGCATTATTTGTGTTAGATCCTCCGTATCTATGCACACGCCAAGAGAGCTACAAGCAAGTAACTTACTTTGATTTAATCGACTTTCTACGTTTGATTAACATCACACGACCGCCTTATGTATTCTTTAGTTCTACTAAGAGCGAGTTTGTGCGGTTTATTGAATATATGGTCGAGGACAAAGTGGATAATTGGCAGACTTTTGACAACGCACAGCGCATTGTAGTCAATGCTTCGGCTAGTTATACAGGCAAGTATGAAGATAACATAGTTTATAAATTTTGAGTATGCTTTAGCCATTGAAAAGGCGTAAAATGATTGCGGAGTGCGGAGGAGGTAACTATGAATAAGCTCAAAATTGATAACGGCGATGAGTATATCGAAAAATTAGTAGCATTTGTATCTCAGTTTTACGCCGACAACCCAATATTTACCGAACTAAACTTAACAGATGAACAACAAAATCTTCTTATGGATAAGCTAATCATGCCAAAATTCAAAGATATTTATGATGTTTCTTATCAAGCATTAAGGCAAAGCTATTTTAAGTTGAATGGCTAATAACAGGATTTAAACGCCCTTTAAATAGTAATTAAAGGGCGTTTTTATTTGCTTTAAAGTTGTGATTCATTTTGCATAAATATTTTTTGGTTTATGCAAAATAAAAGCCTATTTTATGCAAAAAGATTCGCAAAATTATACAATTAGCTTATTTTTCATTTTTGATATTGGAGAAAATATTTGCCAAAATTGGACCCGATACATTGTGCCAGAAACTAAATAAAGCACTTGGTACCGTTGCAATTGGGTTGAAATGTGTGGCAGCCAGTGCGGCGCCTAAACCTGAGTTTTTGTTAAAAAGAATGAAAAGAGCGGTCAATTTAAAGACGTTTTTTGAGATGTCTATCCCTAACTTGTATTTATAGGTGGCTAGGAAGTGTTTATTTGCCAAGCATTTTCATCAAGCAATTGACCAAAATGACTTTCTACAAGAAGGCGAGTGATGTTATTTTGAGGATTAGTGAAGCTCTCTCTTGGTGTACCCGATTCGATAATTTCACCTTGATCCATCACCAAGACT
Organism: Haemophilus sp. HN_Hi10; assembly: GCF_049821985.1. Classification (NCBI taxonomy): domain Bacteria; kingdom Pseudomonadati; phylum Pseudomonadota; class Gammaproteobacteria; order Pasteurellales; family Pasteurellaceae; genus Haemophilus; species Haemophilus sp. HN_Hi10. The sequence goes on from NZ_CP187495.1 coordinate 1,854,237, forward strand.
TGATCAGCAATGTGTTTGATAATGCCTAAGTTTTGCCCTACATAAATATAGGAAAGCCCCAAATGTTCTTGTAAATCTAAAATTAAGTTAAGTAATTGAACACGTACAGAAGCATCTAATGCGCTAAGAACATCATCAATAATAATAATTTCAGGCTGAAGAATCAGTGCGCGAGCTAAGGCGATCCGCTGTTTTTGGCTCATTGAGAGATGTTTAATTTTAAGATTAGTATAATCGGGATAAAGTCCCACTAATGAAAGCGTTTCAAAGATCTTTTGATTGCGTGTTTCTTCATCCCAATCGGTAATTAATTTCAATGGTGCGTCTAAGGCTTGTCCTATATTTAAGCGAGGGTTAAATGCTGAATTCGCATCTTGGAAAACCATTCGGATATGCTGTGCTCGATTATGAAAATCTTCAAATTGTAACGGTAAATCATTGAATAATATTTTTCCTGAAGTTGGGGGGTAATCCCTGCGATCATTTTAACTAAGGTTGATTTACCCGAACCATTTTTACCAATGATCGCAAGCGTTTCTTTGCGATTAAGTGAAAAGCTTATCTCTTTTACTGCATAAAACTGCTCTGTGCCAAAAAATTTAGCCGGACCTTCAAAGGTTTTGCTAAGATTTTCCACTTGTAGTAAAGGCATTATTCACTTCCTTTTGATTCTGTATTGAGCGTAAGTGGTGACGTTGTCATTTTATCTTTAAACTGCCTTTCTCGGATATTTATTGGATGATGGCAGGAAAACTCGTGCTGTTTAATGCGATATCGGCTTGGCTTTTGAATACATTCACGTTGTGCGAAAGGACAGCGAGGCCCTAATCGACACCCCATCGGCATTTGTTCCAGAATGGGGACAATGCCTTCCAATGTTCCCAATCGGCTTTTAAAACTTAAGGGGCGACTAAAGTCGGGAACTGAGTAGAGTAATGCTTGTGTATAAGGATGATGAGGCATTTCTAATAATTGCTCGGTTGGGCCAGACTCTGTATTTTGACCACAATAAAGCACAGAAATGCTATCACACCATTCACTAATACTTTTCAGATCATTACTCGCTAATAAAATCGTTGTGCCTTGGTTTTGATTCATGCTTGAAAGTAAGCGGAAAATTTGTAATGCTGTAATTGACTCCAAAGAATTGGTGGGCTCATCCGCAATTAATAAGCGAGGCTGATTTGCAATCGCTACTGCGATCATGACTTTTTGACCTTCACCTTCTGTGAGATCGTCAGGATAATGCCATAATGTCCAGGTGATCTTTAATACCTACACGGTGTAGTAATTCAATTGCTCGACGTTTTTTCCAGCCGAACCATTGCCACCAATGACCTTTAAATGTCCAGTTCGGAATACTCTGAATAAGCTGTTTGCCGATTCTTCGGCTTGAATCTAGGTAGCTTAATGGATTTTGGAAAATCATTGAAATTTCTTTACCAACGATTTTTCGACGTTGATTCGGTGTTAGTTTAAGTAATTCAACATCATTAAAACGAAAACGGTCAGCCGTAACAATCCAGTTATCTTTAATGGAATTACTGATTATTTTAGCGATTAAACTTTTACCGGAACCGGATTCACCAACAAGTCCTAGAATTTCCCCTTCATTGACTGAAAGATTGACGCCGTCCACAATTTTTATACGGCCGTTTGGTGTTTGAATTTCAATATTAAGATTGCGAATATCTAACAGCGCCATGGGTTACTCGTAATATTTATTGATTGCTTTACACAATCCGTTAGTAAAAATAATGCTCAATAAAATGGTAAAAATAATAGCAAAACCGGGTAATAACACTGTCCATGGTGCAAGATAAATTAATTCTAATGAATCTTTAATCATTGCGCCCCATTCAGGCATTGGACGTTGTGCACCTAGAGAAATAAAGCTTAATGCTGCAATATCTAAAATAGCAACCACAAATGCACGGGCGATTTCTTGCGTATAGGCAACACTAATATTCGGCAAAATGGTGCTTTTTAATAGCTCCCAGTTTGAAATCCCATCTAATCTTAGTAAGAGAACATAGTCTTTCTTCAGCTCTTGTTGAATGGCTTGATAAATGGCATGTACAAAATACGGCAAAATAGCTAATAGAGTAGCAAATATGGCATTCATCAAGCTCGGTTCCATTAATGTTGAAATGATAATGGCAATCAACAAAATAGGAATGGATAAAAACGCATCAAAAATATGGCCTAAGACACGAAATTTAATCCCTTCTGACATGCCCGCAAGAATACCTAATGCACCACCAATAATCGCTACAGCAATGACGACTAAAAGAGATGAACCAAGGGTATAGTGCGTTCCCATGATGAGTCGACTGAATACATCACGACCGAGATCATCGGTTCCAAAGAAAAAGGCAATACGGCCTTTTTCGACCCAAGATGGCGGCATCAATTCTTCTCCCACAAATTCCATGCTTTCGTTATAAGGCATGATTAGCTTGGGAAAAAGTGCGATAAAAATAAGAAAAACAAATAAATATAAACTAAATAACGCTACACGATTTTGACGAAAAAGCAACCAAATCTGAAAAAAGGAGGTACTTTCACGAAATTCATCAGGTTCTCTATCTTGCATACCATCCCTTCTTATTAAATGGATCTAATATAAACATGAGTAATTTGGCTAAGGTATCAATAATGATTATACAAATACCAATTACCACTACACCGGCAGAAATGCTATTGTAATCTTGTTGGGTTACAGCATTTATGAGCCAAAGTCCAATACCAGGCCAGCCTAAGACTGTCTCTACTAGCATACATTGTGTTAACACTAAGGTAAATACACGAGTAAACTGTGGAATTAATAATGGAAATGTATTTCGAAAAACATAACGTCTTAAGATCATCCATTTTGACCATCCACGAGTTACTGCTGCTTTAGCATATTCTTGCTGAAGTAGATAATTTGCTCGTTGTTGAATAATACGGATAAATTCCATTGTTGGTAGAATGCAAAGCACCAATGTGGGCAAGGCTAAATGTTGTAAAACGTTCTGTACTATTTTTGTTCGGTAAGTCACATCTAAAAACCACATATCAATGATGGGAAAACCTGTTATTGGTTTGATTTCATAGAGTAAATTATATTGTCCAATTGCTGCAATTTCCCAATTTTGAATTGCTGCAACATAAAGCAAAATAGGGGCTAACCAGAAACTAGGAATCGATAAACCAACATTCGAGATACTTTGCAATGTTCGTGAAAAAGCACCTTGATTATAGACCGCACTTAATACACCCAAAGGAATACTTAAAAGACAAGCTAATAAGAGCGCAGTAAAGCAGAGTTCTAATGTGGGTGGTAAGACGGTGAAAATTAAATCTTTTAAGGATTTTCCGCCGTTATAAGTAATGCCCAAATCGCCTTGTAATAATGATGTTAAATAGTGATAGTAAGTACTATAAATATTATTGGTAATAAGAGCAGCATTAAGCGGATCACGCATTAAAATGACAAAGCTTAGCAAAGAGAGAATCAATAATAAGATAATCACCCAAACTATATGTCTAATTGCTGAAAGGAGCATTATTTTTTCTCCTTAGTTTTCATAAAATATAAAGTAGAAAAATTGATGCTACCAAATGGTGTCATTTCTATGCCTTTTACGTGCCACTTGCGACTAAAAGTCGTTGAACGTTTGCAATTGGCACAATAGGTAATTCATTTAAATGATTAGTCGACAGTGCACGATCCATCATCTTATCAAATTCAGGGTTACACCAATTTGATAAATTTGTGATTTCATTTTGAGTATCACAACTTAAAATCGGGCGCATAAAACCATCAGGATCAAGGTTTCCTGCAAGCCACCCCGTTAAAATCAAATCGTAATCTTCAGTGTGATTGCGTAATTGTTCGGTTAAAAATGTACGTGTGACTGACCGCACTTTAACATCCACTCCAACCTTTGCTAAATCCCATTTGATAAGTTCAGCCATTTTAATGGGGGCAGGATTATATACTTGCTCTTCGTTTATTACCCACATTTTCAATGCTAATTTCTTATCTCGTAAGATTTTTTCCGCTTTTGAAGGCTGATAATCATAAGTAAAATCAGGTGTGTTAATCGCCGAAGCCCAAGAAATATCAGGAATAATATTATTCGCTACAGTTGCCGTGTTATGATAAATGTTTCGTACAATTCTAAAACGGTTTAAGCTTTGCGAAATGGCTTGACGAATAGTTTTATCCTGCATTAACGATTTTTGAAAATTGAAAGCTAAATAAGCTAAATTCATCCCTTCTGTTGATTGTAAATAATAAGAGGCATTTTTTTCACTTAACAAACCAAGTTGGCTGATTTCTGGAGAAGAAGCAATCTGACATTCATTATTAAAGAATTTTATTAAACGACCACTGCGCTCAGCTGAAAGATCTACAATAATATTTTTAATTTTGGCTTCTTTTTTCCAATACTCCTCATTACGTATTAAGCGAACATATTGATTATAAACGTAGTCTTTTACTTGGTACGGCCCCGTGCCGACAGGATGAGTATCCAATTGGGAGAGGTTATCATCAGCACTTAATTGGTATGCATATTCTTGCGAGAAAATAATAGAGTATTGACTGGCAAGATGCGACAGAATTGAGGCATCAGGTTCAAACAGTTCAATTTTGACCTGATAAGGATTCGTTGCTGTGATACTTTTAATTTTTTGATTCAGCTTAATACTTTCAAAATAGGGAAAGTGAACCTTCTTGGCTTGCTCGTGAAAGATTCTATATTGTGGATTTTTATAGGTTACTACATCGTCTGAAAGTGTCGGTAGATAAGTATCATGCCCTAAAACACGATTAATCGAAAAGACCACATCTTCTGCATTAAACTCACGTGTTGGGGTAAACCAAGGCGTACGATGGAATTTCACCCCTTGACGAAGATTAATGAGAATTTGTTTGCCATCAGATGAAATTGAATAGGATTGTGCTAACACAGGAACAAGTGCTGCACTGTGGTCTTTCATATCAAACAATTTGTTATAAATTTGCTCCGTCACCACATTCATACTGGTACCTGCGTCTGCAGTTTGCGGGTTAAAGGAAAAACCCGATGCATTTGTGCAGTATGTTAAGCCATTTTCTGTCAGCATTTTAGGTATGCGCGGGGCAGCTTGTGCCAGATTAATTAGGCTCAACCCACACAATAAAAAACAAAAAGTGACATTTCGATGTAACATAGCTTTATTATTAAAGACCGTTTTTTGATAAATTGAGTGAATTGTAAAATAATCAATCGTGGATTTGACCGCACTTTGCGCTTGGCTGTAACCGGGTTAAGTCGAAGCGGTAAAACGGCTTTTATTACGAGTTTGATTAATCAACTGTTACATATTAATCAAGAGGAAAATGCTCATCTTCCTTTATTTGAGGCTGCCCGAAATCAGTCTATTTTGGCGGTAAAACGAGTGCCTCAACAGGATTTAAGTATTCCACGTTTTGATTATGAAGCGAATCTCAATGATTTAGTGAATAATCCACCACAATGGTGCCAATCTACTCGAGGGGTGAGTGAAACACGTCTTGCTATTCGTTTTGAACGTCAATCGGGCTTACTTCGTCATTTTAAAGAACGTGGCACATTATACTTGGATATTTTCGATTATCCTGGTGAATGGCTATTGGATTTACCTTTGCTGAATCTAGATTTTCAACAATGGTCACTTGAACAAGCTAAAATTACATCGGGTATTCGCCAACAGTTTGCCCAAGAGTGGTTGGATAAACTGAAAAAGCTCGACTTAAGTGCGGTCGTCAATGAAGATGTTTTAGCGCAGATTGCAAAATCTTATACCGACTATTTACTTGCTTGCAAAGCAGAAGGAATGCAATTTATTCAACCAGGCCGATTTGTCTTGCCTGGGGAATTAGAAGTCGCACCTGTTTTGCAATTTTTCCCGTTATTGCATTTGTCGGAAGAACAATGGCAAAAACTGAAAAGAGAGGCGAAATCCAATAGCTATTTTGCCGTGTTAAATAAACGATATGATTATTATCGTAATAAGGTGGTGAAAGGCTTTTATGAAAATTATTTTTCTACTTTTGATCGCCAAGTAATTTTAGCGGATTGCTTAACGCCACTAAATCATAGTCAACAAGCCTTTATTAATATGCAAACGGGGCTTAATCAGCTTTTCAAAAATTTCCGTTATGGGAAACGCAATTTACTTAATCGCTTGTTTTCCCCGAATATTGATAAGCTCATGTTTGTGGCAACAAAAGCCGATCATATCACGACAGATCAAATTCAAAACTTAATTAGTCTGATGCGCCAATTGGTGCAAGAAGGCGGTCGTCATGTAGAATTTGAAGGGATTGATACAGAATATACGGCAATTGCTGCGATTCGAGCGACAAAACAAGTTTTAGTTAATCAAAACGGTAAACAAATCAAAGCTATTCAAGGTGTGCGTTCTTTAGATAAACAACTGATTACACTTTATCCAGGATCTGTTCCAAGTAAACTACCTAATGCTGAGTTCTGGTCAAAACAATCTTTTGACTTTGATTCCTTTGAACCTCAAGTTTTACAACAAGGTGAAAGCATCCCGCATTTAAGAATGGATGCAGTTTTACAGTTTTTATTGGCGGATAGGTTTGATTAATTTTTATCCGGATGTAAGGGAAGGATCACTCGATTATAAAAACTACCATTAATCATGGTTTTATTCAGATGATATTTGCGGTAAGCCTCAAATACAGGCATATCAGGCTTGGTTGGATTTTGCCAAAATGAAGCCAAATCCCCTTGGTGTGTAAGACCTTCAAAATGATAATTAGCACGCCCAAGCGTAATAACGGGCATTCCATGTAATAAGGCTGAAATACCACTCGTACTGTTTAATGTTACCATGCCTTTTCCATGGCGAAGTAGAACAGGCAATGACACATCGTACACATAGAATAGTCGCCCTTTTAATTGAGGATAGCGGCTTTCAAACTCTAGAATAACAGACTCATAATGAATAAAACCTCTATCCATTGGGTGGTGCTTAATGATCAAGTTTAAATGATTAGGCGCAGATGTAGCAAAAGACTGTAGTACTTCAGCTAAGAATTCACCGACGCTATTGAAGTCGCAATGTACTTTTACTTGGCTGTCATCGTAAACTTGCAGTGGTACAATAAAAAAATAACCGAGTTCTCCTTTTGTTACTTTTTTTGCAAACGAGCGATCACGCAAGTAATAACAAGTCCGCTTAATGCCTGATGTAACCCAGAGTTTTATATAGTATTTCAGATTCAGAATACGGTGGTGCTGGTATTTCGGGTAATTATCTCGCCCCAAATAAGCTTTAATATAATAAGCGATTGCCACTTTTGCCATCGATAAAAAACCTTTGGCTAATTTAAGTGGTACAGCTGGCTCAGGTAAATTTTCGGCTTGCTCAAGATAGAAATCTGCTTGACGAGGAAGAGGAGAGAACGCATTTACCCCTTGTTTTTCGAGTGTGACGTAATCAGGACGGAAATAGCCTTCTTCAAACACCCAAAATGGAATTTTTTCATCTTGTAATATTTTTTTTGCAATTTTGTGGTATTTACGGTTGTCACCAAAGCAAACCATCGCATCAATATTGTGTTGTTTGCAAAATAGTTGCAAGTAAGGGTAGAACTCACTCACTGAGCCACGATAAGCAATCGTGTTTTCAATCGATGACGGATAAAAATGCTCATCGCCACCGTTAAAATTGATTTTATAAACGGTTTTTCCTTGTCCCACTAACCAAGCTGAAAGATCGGTAAAAAAGTGGCCGATTGGTCCTTGCAAAAGTAAAATCCGTTTCGAACTTTGGACTAATTCATCTAAATAGTGGTTCATACGAAAATGATTATTGATTATATGATTAAGACATATTGCCATAACTGCATTGTTAAGTACGCAATGTGCGCACTAAATGCTGTAATTTGCCATATTGTTTTGCCAACCAATGGCGATGAATGCCACTGTGATTAAGCGCTAAACGCTGTGCTTTTAAAATTTCAATCGCTGTTTGAGCATTGGTTAGCTCACCCGTATTCGGATTAACATATTGTGGATAATAGACCAATGTGCCAGCAATAAGTTCTAACAATGAAAGTTTTCGATTGCGGCGGTTAAAAGAGCAGTGATCAACGGTCAATCCCCAGTGGCTATAAAATGGCAAACCATAACAATGCACCGTTTTGTTTCTTAGCAAGGCTTCAAAACCTGCAAGAGATGTCATGGTGTGTAGTTCATCCACGGCATTGATGCAGTCAAGCACGTTTTCTGTTTTTGCAATTTGATCCGCTAATTTGACCGCTTGCGATTCTGCAATATGACCAATGCGATTACCACTTACAACATCCGGGTGTGCCTTATAAACGATATAAGCTTGAGGATTTGCGGCGCGTACTGTTTTTAATAAATCTAAATTAGTGCGAATATTCGGTGAGGCAGTTCGAATAGAGGCATCGTCTTCGACCTGTCCTACCACTAAAATTTTCTTTTTGACTGTATTCGGTAAAGAAAATGTTCCTTCACCGACATTATATTTACCGATATGTTGCGATACCAACACATGTTGTAGCTGACTGGCTTCGATTAAATCTGCTTCGGTAAATTGTTGATGCTGCAAAATCTCTTCTAAGCGAGAAGGACTTTCTGCATTGAAATAGATACCTAAATCGTCACACACTAAAGAAAGTGGTGCAACCAAGTTTGAGCCAAGCCCAACTGAACGAATAAACCCATCTTCCATTCTGAGCACGTTAATATTATGCGCTTTAGCATAATTTAGCGCGGCTTCTTTACCCGTTCCCCATAGTAACAAGCGGTCATTTTTTGTGAATGTTTTACCATTGAGTTTGCTCACATCTTTAACAAAATGTAGCTTGCAGCTTGGTAAACGGAAAAACGGTTTAATAACCGCACGTTTCCACAAGGATATTCCAACGCAATAGAGATTGCCTTGTAAGCGCAAGTTAAGTGCTTTGGTGTGAATGATGTGGTTAATGACATCAAAAATCGTTCCCGATTTGCCGGTATTCGGATTCAAATAACGAGTATATTGAAAATACGCCGCATAAAACAGTTGTAAAATTGACCGCACTTTACGGCGCTCACTTTGTGCTAGCGCTTTAGCATTAGGATGACGATCATCCGTTACGCCCCAGCCAGCAAACCATGGTACGCCAAAAGTCACCACTGGTTTACCCACTAATAATGCTTCAAACCCCATTTGAGAGGTAACACAATAAACTTTCTCTACGGCTTTAATTAGCGAAATCGGATTGACGGGATCACCAAAAAAATGCACGTCGCTTGGATTATTTTCATTTGGCGAAAAATAACCCTGCTTTTTACCACTTAATACATCAGGATGGGTTTTCACTAAAATTTTGGCATTGGGATTTTCTGTAATGGCAGCTTGTAACATTTGTGCAAAATGCTCAGTATCGGCTTGACCATATTTAACCGCTATATCGCCAAAGGTTTGGTCGATAACAAGCACTAATGGCTCGTCACCTTCTTTCTCATAATCCACTAATGTTTGGTTATATTTTGAAAGTTGATACGTCACAATTTGTGTCCGAGCCTTTTCCGCTAAAACCTCATCACATTCACCTGCCTGAATAAGCTGTTCCAATGTTGAGGGACGAGTCGTGTCGTAATAAATACCTAATTTATCCACGACCATAGAAAGTGGTGGATAACCATCAACCCCTAGACCAAGAGAACGTAAAAAACCGTCTTCTAAGAGCAAATAAGGCTGATGAAAAATGGTTGCAAGGAACTTAGCTCTCTTTCCACTTTTTTTATGTCCCCAGCCAATTCGAATGGCATTTTTTGTTTTTCGGTCGAAGCTAATTTTGCCTTGTAGTAATGTGGAAAAACGATGTCGATTTTTCCACAGACCGAAATCTAAGAGCGTAATAACATATTGATACACAATAATTAGTCTAATCCTATAACATCAGCAATTTGTTTTAACCGATGAGCCCAAGTATGATGATTAGCTACATAATCCGCACCGGCTTTTGCTCGTTCTAAATCTAGTGGGTTTGGGCCATATTTTAGTCGATTAAATAGTTCTAACATTTCTTCTTCAGAGTGAACAGTGTAGCAATAATCTTTAAATAAACGTTCTACGGCTAGTGATGGATTGGTTACTGAAATACCCCCGCAAGCAAGAATTTCTATCAATCTACGAGAAAACATTGTCGGTGAATCTGTAACAGTGTTGACATTTAAAGAAACTAAGTAATCCTTATAGATTTTTGCCGTATCAGGATATTTCAAAGCTGGATGAATATTAATTCCCTCTAAATTCGGATAACGATAATTTTGCGATTTTCTATCTGAATTTCGATCAAAAACAGCTAATCCCAATCCACTTATTAGCGCAGTTGAAAATAAGCTATTTTGCCATTGTCGTCTAACATCATGAATATGGTGGCTGTAACTACCTACAAAGTTTGCTTTATGATATTTAAAATTAAAACCAGTAAAAGAATGAAACTTTGGTTGCACTGCAAACATTAATGTATGGACAGAAGCATTTTCCCCCATCACTGCTTTATATTTAGGAATGCAATTTTCATCAACAGTAAACACATGATCAAAGTGCTTCGCAGAATCAATAAAGCGATCAAAATGAACAGCATCCTCTTTATTCCAAAAGACTGTTGGAATATCTTTTTCTTTTGCATTTTCAACTAATCGAACTAATTTTTCATTAGTTCGATTAGGATAATCTGGATAAGAAGCTATTTTGTATTTCCAACAGTTTCGGTAGCCTTGCCAAGCTGATTCAACGAGTAATATTGGATTATTAATTTTATTAAATAAAAACCATGATTCTCTTACCTTAGTGTCATTCTCTAAATTTAACGAATGGCTTGTAAGAGAATCACTGATTAAGTAAATTTTCATTTTTTAATAATTATAGTCCTTTCCACATTACATATAATCTTAATGCATTTGCTAGCATAGCTTCTTGTCTTTTCGGTTTATCAAAATGCAATGGTATCATAGATAAGAACAAAAGAATGGTTGCTGGCAAAATATATTTATTATTGATATTAGGAATCAAATTTTTTTCCATGAATTTATTTTGAATTAGTTTTATTCTTTCACTAATGCTAAATTTAATTTTAATGCCATTTGATTCAGAATGTTCTAGCTCAAAATAATCTGAAATAATAAAATCATATAACCCAATAAAAGAGTGACACAATTTAGCTAAATCATATGTCTGGTTGCCATAAATCGTTTTTTCTTTATTTAGGTTAATTCCTCTTGGATCAATAACTTTAATTGTATTACATCTAGAGTCGAACATAATATTACTAAAACATAAGTCACCATGAAGTATTGATGGAATGATAGGGAGTTCTAGAGTTTTATTTATACATTCTTCAGCGATTTTATATATAGATGGTAATGTCTTGCCATCGTATATAGTTTGTTTATGAATATCTAATTTAATTTTTTGGGCATATTCGTGTAATCTTTCAAACGTTTTATTTTTGTATAGCCCAATAGAATCTAAAGTAATTTTCTCTGGATCTTCATTAATTAAAAAATCTGGGGTTCTGCATTCGTTCATATATAATGAAATTGAATCGAAAATTTTTTCCCAAAACTCTGGAGGATTTGAACCGTGAACAAAAATCTCATTTAATGGAAGATAAGGTAAATATTCCGTTTCATAAAATACCAGTCCATTAACTTCACCACTTTGTAATAGCTGTGGCGTAAATCTTTTTAGATGAGGTGGTAGGGAAGCGAACCAATTTGCTTCAGCCTCTATTTTGATTGATGGAGCCCCTGACTTCCAAACAATCCCGTTAGCAATTTTTAAGTGATTAAATGCCCTTTGAGTAGTTATTTCTGAACGAGAACGGAAATATGTATTAATATGCCCAAAATCATACCAATGTTCTACTTCTTCATATACACAAGGTATTTCTAACGAGTATTTATGGATTGATTCAGTAAATTTCCCTTGTGTTTTAGCTAAACTACGAATAAATTTTTTAATAGATGAAAATGCAAAATATCCACACCAGGCTAATCTAGAGAAAGAATTATTTTGATATTCCCATTCATAGTTATCATTTGTTCTTGCTACGGCAATACAATTTTCTTTTGTCGGTATTTCACTGAGTAGTGTATCGCCGTGAAGTAAACGTAATACTTCATTATCATTATAGTCAATGGTATTTAATGCATACAGCAATGCCATTCCTAAAGATATTCCTGTAGGAATAAATATAGGGATTATGTTTAGACTACTAATAAGTTTTAATGAGTTCTTGTCTAATTCAAAATTGTCTGGTAAAGATAAATATATCCTCTCTTCGTTGAATACTTTTCTTAAATTATTCACTTGAAATGTGAAAAGTTTTTTATTCCCGATAGGTAAAAAAGAAGGTGGAATAGCACCAAACTCATTTCTAAATTCAGGAATAACATAATCAGCGGAATTAATAATGATCATTCTGAGGTATCCATTTTTGTGATTTTTCTTATTTCTTCATAAGTTAATGAAGTAAACTCATCAGGTCTAATTGCTCTATCATCAATATAGAACCCATCATGTCCACACCATGGTTTACCAATATAAATTTCATCATATGGCACATTATAGGAATTAAGCCATTGAATAATAGTTGGAAGTGTATAAATATTTATTTTTCCAATGTTTCCTTCAAAAGTTCTCATGTTTCTGCTAGAAGAAATAACTATTTCAAAACCATTTTTTTTATATTCTATTAATTTATCTATAACATCTTGAATTGGTGAGGCGCTTGCATAATTACCATCTTGGGTTAGTGTTATAGTGTTATCTAAATCAACAATTAATCTTTTCATTTTGTTTGTCACTTTTGTTTTTCTAATATATCGAGATATTCCTCTGGCGTGCCACAAAATAAAATATTCTCGATATTAATAAGATCATAGAGGATAGTATTATTTTCTCTAATTAAAGTATTGTATAAAGGTGCTATGTAAAATTCTTCTTTTACTTTTTCATTCTTTGCTTTTGCCTTTAAAAAGGCATTTTCAAATAGAGATTTTTTGCTAAAGTAATATAGTCCATCGCTACAAAAATCAGAGATTCTTTCTTTTTCTGCTGTTTTAATTACTTTCAAGGTATTTTCTTCTGCTAGTGCGAATGACCAATGATCTCCTTCACCTTTAAACACTTCTAAGTAACCATCACATGAATTAACCCATTTAGGTTTAATAAAATTAATGATTTTTGAATCAATATTGAAAATATATACTTCATCGTCAGCTTCTATATGCTTTAAGCCTTGATAAACAGTATCTGCTTGTCCCAATGTCTCTTTATCAAGGCAAACTAGATGAAAGTTTTTGATGCCTAAATGAGAAATTTCTTTCTCTATAAATTCTTTAGTATTATAAATATCTCTATATACGAAAATAAATGTATCAGTTTCAAAGTATTTCTCAAATGAACGGACTGACCACGAGAAAATACTTTCATCTTTCAGCATTAATTGATATTTAGGTTTTGTATATCCAGCTTTAAAGAAACGAGAGCTTAACCCTGCCATAGGAATAATAAATAGGCTCATATTTTCCTCATTTAATTATTTATAAATATCCATATCTCTTAAGACATTAAGAGGTATAAGTTTAGTTCCTGATAATCTAGATTTTTGCAGAGAACTAGGTGTTTCTAATAGAGATAGTGCATTTCCCCAAGCTTCTAATCCGCAGTTTATGTGTCCATGGTAAGCTCCCTTCTCTAAAGTATTGCTAGTAAACTGATATGATATTGTTGAATGATTGTGACATTTAAGTATAGGCAATATTGAATCTGGTTTACCTATCCATAATTGATCTCCCATTCCAAAGCCCCATTCTAAGAATAGATAATTTGATGTATCAGTAATTAAAGTTTTATATTCGTTTAATCTTTTATCTAAAATAAGAGGAGTACTATCTTTGAAAAAATAATCAGGTCTTATTTTGATTATAAGATCATATTGTTTAAAATATTCTTCTCCTAAAGTATTTACCCAATATGCATTATGGTAATACATTTTTTCAGAGTTAGACATCAAGTTATATGGGTACTCAGTATATTTTTTTATATTAAATTGGATAAGATTACACCATTGAAGATAGTTTGAAATATTATCTTTTATTATTGTTTCTATAGTATCATTGGAGAGATATGAATTTATCGCAGTATCAAATTTTGAGAAATCAAAAATATCTTGTTCTTTAGCAATAAAATCACAAGCCTCTTTTTCAAATATACGATAGCTATTTTGTGCATTAAATCTTGTAGAACCTATATTATCCCAAGTGCTAATATATGCATCTACGCTACCAAGAAATCTAAATTTAGAGGCAAATCTAGGAATTGCTTCTTCATATCCTCGCAATTGTCCACATATAAGCAGGGCAATTTTCATTAGCATATTTTTAGAATTGTTGTTTTTCCCTTGAGATACTTTGTTTTTTAAAGAGTTAAGACGAAACTCCAATATATCCTTATAGGTAGAATTAATTTTAGAGTTGGCTTTTATAAATAATGAGATTAAATTTATCTCATCTTTAATGCTTACGTAGTTTTTCTTCGTTAGTGCTAATAGTAAGTTTATAAAGAAGATGGGGTTTATTCTTCGTAACACAAAGATGAATAAAGGATTTTTAAATAATGTAATAAAGAAATCCATTATTTCATCTTTTACGAGTACATATACAAGTTGTTGTTGATTCAAGTTGTTAATAATATCAATTATTTCATATTCTTTTAATTTTAAGAATATACTTGGTGCAAAATAAGCAACGTTGACATTAAATGTTTCAGATGATGGTTCAAATTTCCAATCTTTCTCGCTCAAGAATTTGTTAATCATTATACTAACACGTTCCCAGCTACCCCAGCTTTTAGCGCCCATAGAATAGACATAGCGAGTATGACTAATCAAGTTACTACGATGGAATTGCTCAACTAGTTCATTAATATCAAGTAAATTATTTTCTATTAGAGATTGTATGTTTTCTTCAGAAAAAATTAATTCTTTCATTTTTTTCATCCTTTATTTTTATTTAGTCTGGGTAATATAGATATAATACTCTCTTTATCTTTTAATTCAACTTTAAATAAATTAGGGTGATTTATTTTACTCATCGGACTCCCTGTCTCAATAAGGGCAATTATATCAGATTTACTACCTAAATAATCGCTAATTTTAGATGGTAAATAAGGATTATTAACTTTTAGTCCTTCAGTTTCTGCGTCCATAACAACTAGTGCATCGAATTGGTCCGATAAATGCAGAAAGTCAAAATAAGAAACATAAGGTTGAATAATGATTAAATCATGCAATTCTTTCGGTGTAGTTTCTAGAATGCTCTCTCTATTTTGTTGAGTATAGATATAGAGTCTGAATGATTCTCTTAATTGGTTTGGTAATTCTTTCCAAGCATCAACAAAAGGCGTAAATCCTCTATTGACATAGAATGAGCCGAAGTATGCTAAGTTTGTATAGTTGTTATCTAACTCAATTTTAGCGCAGGAAATTTCATAGAAATTTCTTGGGAGCGTTGGTTGAGGTAAGATCACAGCTTTACTTCTTATTATATCTTTATGAGACTCATCAGCATAAGAAAGCATATATTCTAATTGGTTCTCATTAGTGAAGATTAATTCATCTGCATATAAATATGGTAGTGCTTCACACCAATAAAATAAATTATTGTTAATATATGTCTCAGTTTTACCTGAGATAAATCCATGGTGAATTAACCATTCAATAGGTAATTCTTCAAATCTTGCTTTACCAGAAACGTCCATTAAAACTGGATCTGAAAATTCTGCACTCCATTTCAATTGCGGATATTTTATTTTTAATATCGCAGCTGCAAAGTGAGAGGCTGGCCACATTGCTCGGCTATAAATTGATTTATAGACCCGTCTTTTAGTAAACAATTTTGCAACTTCAACTAATGTATTAGTTGCAAATTGTTCAATAGAATGCCAGTTTGAAAACGATTGAGGGCTATTTAATTTTATTGTTTCTCCTAGATAAGGATCTGCAATGAGCATTAATTCTTCATCAATAGGCCTTACCTTATCCATATTGTTATAAATAATATCAACAGGCTTATTCATTTCTCTAATTCGTTTACTCATTACTACACCAGAGGTATCAATAAATGGTGCAAAGCAATAAGAAATAATAAGTGTATCACTAAATAGAGCATTTATATCTCGAATGATATGGTTATTTATTTTGAGATTTTGAATATCTCGTATGCATTTAGAAAAATCATCAGGATTTTTCTTGAGATATCTAGTGATAAAGCCGGATTGAGCCTTAATTTTACTCTGAATAAACTGATTAATATATTGATTATAAGTTCCTTTAATTAAATCGGAGAGTTTTTTGATAACTTCTAAACGTTGCAATACATTAAAATCATAAGATTCTTTTTGGCGAGATACGGAGTTATCCCGAACAACGCGTTTATAATTTGCATATTGATATTCAGGGACTAAGCTAACTCTTGGCATAAATTTAGCAAGTACTTCGCTCCAAAATACCACATCTTCACCACTGCGCAGATTTGAATCGTATTCTACAGATTTCACCATATATGTTGGTACAAGTTTGCAAGCATTCATAGTCAGTGTTGAAGTGACATCATTATATTGGATATCATCTTTTAGAATAGCTTTATCAAGTTGTTTAGTTATTGGACTTACAACAATTTCTTCCCCATACACATCTTCAATACCAGTTAATGTTAATGTGTTATACATAGCTTTACTGTATAAGCTAGAAAGGAATTTTGTGTCTACATAATCATCATCATCAATAAATGTAGTCCAAGAAAATTTGGCTTTCTGAATAGCGAAATTTCGAGCTTTGCTTACATTAGCTTCTTTCAAAGAATAATATCTTAAATTAAGATTAGGATTTTCCAACTTATATTGTCTTAATAACTCTTCTGTGCCATCTTTAGGACCATTCATCACAACAATAATTTCAAATAGGCTATAACTTAGGTCTTGATTATTTAAAGAATCTAAGCATTTCTTAATAGTATTAACTCCTTTATATGTTGGAAGAATGATACTAATACCATTTGTATAGTGAGATATGCCTACTTTATTATGTACAGATATTTTTCCTTTTATATCCCAAGGAACAATATCTAATTTTATATTTTCACAATCTAAAGGTGGGATAATAAATAAATTATCCTGTTGATCTTTCTCTGTATTAAGGTAGAAATAGTATTTCCCCAGTTTTTTACTTTGTGGTAATTCAATACTAGATTCTAGTGTATTATTATCTTTATCTAAGAATGTAATAGCTGCCAGTGCTTGTTTAGTCTGCTTAGGGGTTTCTTCACTATCAATGTTGATTGATAAGACAAGTTGGTCAATATTTTTGCAAGCAATAGTTTGAAAGAACCCTCTGTTTCTTAATTCAAGCCGCTCCACTGCGAAAAGCTCAATAAAATCCTTAAACTCTTTTTGAGGTAGACTTGTCCATTGAGTAATAGTACGGCGACCTTTCCAATTAATAGTTAAATAATCAGGTTTGCGAAGTGTAACTGATATTTCTGTACGTTGTTGTTTTTTAGTTCTCTTCTCAAAAGGTAGTGTGTAAAGTGTTTTAATTAAATGTTTAAAGCCTGTCCATGATTTAAAACCAAAAATGAGGGCGTATCCCAATCGAAATGACATTGAGTGCTCATAACTAAGAGCTTTTTTTTCTAATTGTTCTTTCTGTCTAGTTAAGTTAGATTTTTCTTGTAACCATTCTCTATGGACGACTTCAAATTCACGGATCGCTTTAGTTAAATTTTTCTTTTCTTCCTGTAAGAAATCAATTTTATTTTGTAATCTTTGGATTCGTTTATCTTGTTCAATAGCTGTATTGTGAAACAGCGTTAAGCTTGTATTAAACTGAAAAAATTCTTGCTGCGGTACTATTTTTTCTTCATAAGAGTGATATTTTTTTTGATTTTTTTTGATTTTTTTTCTTTTAGACATACCTATTCCTATTATTTAGGGGACAAAAGCCCCCTTATCTTTAATTACCAGATCCCTTTCATATCTACTACCACTACATTGTTACCAAAGTGCGGTTTGTTTTCAACGAATTCTTTATGGTTAACTAATAATACAGCAACATCTGCAGTTTTTAGGCTTTCTTGGTAGTCTAGTAAAGTTAGTTTTTTGTCACTATGGTTTGCTTCTGCATTATAGTTTGGTTCAACCGCTTTTACTTGATTTGGATATAAATTCATTAATTTCTCAGTAATCGCTAATGCTGGACTTTCACGTAAATCATCGATATCTGGTTTGAAAGCTAATCCATAACAAACGATGTTGATTTCATTTGTTGATTTATTTGTAAGGTTTGCTGCTTTTTCTACAGCTTGTTTGACTTGCTCAATAACCCAATTAGGTTTGTTGTCATTTACTTCTCGTGCAGTACGAACTATATTTGCTAAATCGGGTGTTTTATCTACAATAAACCATGGATCAACAGCAATGCAATGACCACCGACACCACAACCGGGTTGAAGAATATTTACACGAGGATGGCGGTTAGCTAGAGCAATTAACTCCCAAACATTAATATTTAAGCGTTCAGAGATCAAAGAGAGCTCATTCGCAAAGGCGATATTTACATCACGAAAAGCATTTTCAGTAAGCTTACTCATTTCAGCCGTACGTGCATTAGTTTTCACTAGATCGCCTTTTACGAAAATTTTATAAACATCAATTGCTTTATTTGAACATTCGTCAGTAATACCACCGATAATTCGGTCATTTTCTACTAACTCGCGAATAACCTGGCCTGGTAATACGCGCTCAGGGCAATAAGCAACATAAACATCAATATCATCGATGTTACTATTTTCATGTGGGAATTTTAAATCTGGGCGTGAAGTTGACAGCCATTCAACCATTTGCTCAGTGGTACCGACCGGTGAAGTAGATTCTAGAATAACGGTATCTCCTTTTTTGAGAACAGGAGCTAATGCTTTTGATACAGCTTCAATATAGCTTACATCTGGTTCATGATCACCTTTAAATGGAGTTGGCACTGCGATTAGAAATGCATCAGCCTGCTCAGGCTTAGTAACTGCTTTTAATAATCCATCGGCTACTGCTTTTTGAACAATTTCACCTAAACCAGGTTCAACAATGTGAATTTTTCCTTGATTGATAGTATCAACAGCATGTTGGTTAACATCTACACCGATAACTTTAGTACCTTGTGCGGCGAACATTGCTGCGGCAGGTAAACCGATGTAACCTAAACCAATAACTGAGATTGTTTTGTTTTTCATATTGTTTATTTCCTATTTTATAAAAGATTATTTTTTAAAAGTGTTTCTACGATACGATGGGAAGCCATGCCGTCTCCATAAGGATTTTTTGCCATTGACATTTTTTCGTACAAATATGGATTATCTGTTAATAGAGAAAATTCTTTTACAATAGTATCTGTATCTGAACCTACAAGTTTCACAGTTCCAGCTGCTACTGCTTCAGGTCTTTCTGTTGTATCACGCATAACTAGCACTGGTTTTCCTAAGGATGGAGCCTCTTCTTGCACTCCACCTGAATCACTTAGAATAATATGAGAACATGACATTAAATAGACGAATGGCAGATATTCTTGTGGTTCAATAAGATGGACGTTCTCAATATTTGAAAGCATTTCTAGTAATGGTCTTCTTACGTTAGGATTAAGATGTAGAGGAAGTACAAATTCAAATTCAGAATATTTCTGCGCTAATTCTAATATCGCAAGCCCGATATTCTTAATACCATCACCATGATTTTCTCGACGATGAGCTGTAATTAAAATGATTTTTTTATCATATTTAGTAAATGGAAAACATTCTTCCATTTGAGTTCTTAAAATAGGATTTTTTAATTTCTCAGTTACTATTAAAAGTGCATCAATAACCGTATTCCCTGTAATAATAATGCCTTCTGGCTTTTTATTCTCTGCAATTAAATTCTTTTTTGCAGTTTCAGTTGGAGCAAAATGTAAAGATGTTAACATTGACGTTAAACAACGATTCGCTTCTTCAGGCCAAGGTGAATATATATTTTGCGTGCGCAAACCAGCTTCAACATGACCGACAGGAATTTTTTGATAAAAAGCAGCTAAACTTGCAGCAAAAGTTGTAGTTGTGTCTCCGTGAACTAAAATATAGTGAGGTTTGAATTCTTCTAAAACTGGAGTTAGTTTTTCAATAATACTCGTTGTAATTCCCTGTAGTGTTTGAGATTCTTTCATAATATTCAGATCATAGTCCGGTTCAATTTCGAATAGGGAAAGAACTTGATCTAACATTTCACGATGTTGTCCTGTTACACAGACTTTAGATATGATTTGTGGGTTTTCTCTAAGTTGATGTACTAAAGGCGCCATTTTTATTGCCTCAGGTCGTGTACCGAAAACAGTCAGTATTTTCATATGTGGTTTCCTTTAAGTTAGGTTAGTAAAATGAGAAAAATTTTTACATGTAAAAGTGAGTTTACACTTTCCCCTATATCTCAATAATATCGAATGAGAAAGACAGAATATTTCATATAATTCAGCGCCTCTGCATATAATATCATAGATAACTCAGCTAAGAAAGATATGGGAGATCTAGTTGCTTTCATCAAAGAGTTTCTTGTCGTTAAATCCTTAAAACAACTATTGACATATCAGTAAATTCAATAGTATTTTTTTATTTCTAGAATAAATGGTATACTCCTAAGGTTGATTTTCGAATACGGAAGAATGAAGGAGAGAGAGCTGCGATGCATTTTTTCATCTTTTTCACAATTTATTTTCTTGTATTCATTTATATTTTTCTTAGATTTTATAGGAATGAAACATTCAATGAAAAATTATCCATTAAGAGCGGTCAGCTTTGCCTTGATATTTGGACTTTCCGCTTGTTCTTCGCTACCCACTTCAGGGCCGAGCCATTCTGCAGTGTTGGATATAAACCAAGGGGCTGATGCATCGGAATTAGCTACAAAAGTTAATGTTGTTGAGTTAAATGAATTACTTGTGCAACAAATGTATATGGCACAACAAAGTCAACGCTTTTCAGGGTTTGCAGATGTGTCTGGTAGCAGCGGTTATGCTGGTGCTGTAAATGTAGGTGATGTATTGGAGATTTCCATTTGGGAGGCGCCTCCTGCAGTATTATTTGGTACAACCTTTAGTAGTGAAGGACAGGGCAGTGGCCATGTTACGCAATTGCCTTCACAAATCGTGAATAAAAATGGTACGGTAACCGTACCATTTGTTGGAAATATCAGTGTCGTAGGTAAGACACCAGAGGTTGTTCAAGCTCAGATTGTGGCAAGCCTTAGACGTAAAGCAAATCAACCACAGGCAGTAGTTAAAATTGCTAACAATAATTCAGCAGATGTGACTGTTATTCGTCAAGGTAATACTGTGCGTATGCCATTAACTTCAAATGATGAACGTGTTTTAGATGCAGTGGCTGCAGTAGGTGGGTCAACAGAAAATATTGAAGATGTGACTGTTCAGCTTACGCGAGGAAATCAAGTGAAAACATTGGCATTTGAAACCTTAATTGCCGATCCTAAGCAAAATATTGTATTACGTGCAGGGGATGTGATTTCACTTTTAAATACGCCATATAAATTCACAGGGCTAGGCGCTGTAGGTAATAATCAACAGTTACGTTTTTCTAGCAGTGGTATTACGCTTGCTGAGGCAATTGGTAAAATGGGCGGTTTGATTGACACGCGTTCTGACCCACGAGGTGTCTTTGTATTCCGTTATACGCCGTTTGCACAATTAGACTCTAAAGCACAGCAAGAATGGGCGGCTAAGGGGTATGGTAATGGCATGGAAGTGCCAACCGTATACCGTGCGAATTTATTACAACCGGAAACCATGTTTTTATTACAACGCTTCCCTATCCAAGATAAAGATATTGTGTATGTGTCGAATGCACCGCTTTCAGAATTCCAAAAATTCTTGAGAATGATTTTCTCGATTACCTCGCCGGTAACGAGTACGACCAATACGATCAGAAGTTATTAATTTAAGGGGATAATATGACAACCGAAAACCCAGTGGCACCGAAGAAAAAGAAGAAATCACTTTGGAATAAAATGAATTCGCTTTTTGGATTAACTGTATTGATTCCAACTGCTTTTTCTGCAGTATATTTTGGTCTGTTAGCATCTGATATTTATGTTTCAGAATCTAGTTTTGTAGTACGTTCTCCTCGTAGTCAGTCTTCTTTAAGCGGAGTTGGTGCATTATTGCAAAGTACGGGTTTTTCTCGTTCACAGGATGATACTTACTCTGTGCAAGAGTATATGCGTTCACGTACAGCACTATCAGCATTAGAGCAAAGTTTGCCTCTTCGCACTTTTTATTCTGAAAAAGGCGATTTATTAAGCCGCTTTAATGGGTTTGGTTTGAATGATACACAAGAGGCATTCTATCGTTATTTTAAAGAACGTTTGAGTGTTGATGTGGATTCTATTTCTGGCATTGCAACATTGCGAGTGCATGCTTTTGATGCTGAAGAAGGTTATCAAATCAATGAGCGCTTATTGAAAGAAGGTGAATCATTAATCAATAGATTAAATGAGCGTGCAAGAAAAGATACGATTGAATTTGCTGAGCAGGCCGTAAAAGATGCAGAGAAAAATGTGAATGAAACTGCACAAGCATTGAGTCAATATCGTATTAAAAATAAAATTTTTGATTTACCGGCTCAATCTGGAGTGCAAATTTCATTAATTTCAATGTTGAAAAGTGAATTAATCCGAGTTGAAACTCAATTAGCACAATTAACTTCAATCACGCCAGATAACCCACAAGTACCCGCATTGCAAATGCGCCAGAAAAGTTTGAAAAGAGAAATTGATGAACAAACACGTCAATTATCAGGTAATGGAAATTCAGCTGCAACACAAACTGCAGATTATCAACGTTTAGTCTTAGACAATGAGCTTGCTCAACAACAATTGACCGCAGCAATGACATCTTTACAAAACACTCGCGGAGAAGCCGATCGCCAACAACTTTATTTAGAAATAATTAGTCAACCAAGTAAACCTGACTGGGCATTAGAGCCAAGTCGTATTTATAATATCATTGCGACCTTTATTGTCGGTTTAATGTTATATGGTGTATTGAGTTTACTTATCGCAAGCATAAGAGAGCATAAAAACTAATGAAATATGGTGATCAAACAACGTTTAAACAATCATTAGCGATTCAAGGGAAGGTGATTAACGCATTACTTATGCGTGAAATAATCACTCGTTATGGGCGTAAAAATATTGGCTTTCTATGGCTGTTTGTTGAGCCTTTACTCATGACTTTTTTTATTGTGATGATGTGGAAATTTATTCGTGCTGATAAATTTTCAACTTTAAATATGATTGCTTTTGTCATGACGGGCTATCCTATGGCGATGATGTGGCGCAATGCTTCGAATCGTGCAATTGGATCAATTTCAGCAAATCTTAGCTTACTTTATCATCGAAATGTTCGTGTGTTAGATACTATTTTTACACGAGTTTTACTGGAGGTGGCGGGGGCTTCTATTGCTCAAATTCTTTTTATGGTAATCCTGGTGATGATCGGTTGGATTGATGCGCCACAAGATGTGTTTTATATGCTTATTGCATGGTTTCTCATGGCTATGTTTGCTTTTAGCTTAGGCCTAATTATTTGTGCTATCGCTCAGCAATTTGAGGTTTTTGGTAAAATTTGGGGGACCTTAAGTTTCGTATTGTTACCTATTTCAGGAGCATTTTTCTTTGTACATAATCTTCCATCACAGGCTCAATCTATTGCACTTTGGCTTCCAATGATTCATGGTACGGAAATGTTTCGTCATGGTTACTTTGGGGATACGGTAGTCACTTATGAGAGCATCGGATTTTTAGTCGTAAGTGATTTGGCTTTATTGCTAATTGGCTTAGTGATGGTTAAAAATTTCAGTAAAGGGATTGAGCCGCAATGATTCGTGTGAATAAAGTGTGTAAAAAGTATCACACTAATAGTGGTTGGAAAACGGTACTAAAAGATATCAATTTTGAGTTAAAAAAAGGTGAGAAAATTGGGATCCTAGGACGAAATGGAGCAGGCAAATCAACACTTATTCGGTTGATCAGTGGAGTAGAACCCCCAACAAGCGGCACTATTGATCGTTCAATGAGTATTTCTTGGCCATTAGCTTTTAGTGGTGCATTTCAGGGAAGCTTAACCGGGATGGATAACCTGCTTTTTATCTGCCGTTTATGTGATGTTGATCCTGAATATGTGACTCGTTTTACAAAAGAGTTTTCTGAATTAGGTGATTATCTTTATGAACCAGTTAAGAAATACTCTTCAGGGATGAAAGCTCGGCTTGCATTTGCTCTTTCGCTTTCTGTTGAATTTGATTGTTACTTGATCGATGAAGTAATAGCGGTGGGAGACTCTCGATTTACAGAGAAATGCAAGTATGAATTATTTGAAAAGCGCAAAGATCGTTCAATTATTTTGGTTTCACACAGTCCAAGTGCAATGAGAGCTTATTGTGATAATGCGGTAGTATTGGAAAATGGCATCATGCATCATTTTGAAGATATGGATAAAGCATATCAATACTACAATGAAACGCAAAAATAATTAATAATCAGTAATTTAATTTACGATCAATAGGGAAATTAAGTCAATTTAATTGTCAAATATTTAATATAAACCACTATTTTTTTATTGGTATTTAAGTAGAATTAATTTGAGTCTTTCTAAAGTAAAGGAGCTTATGATGAAAATGAAAACTCTCTTAGCATTAGCAATCAGCGGAATTTGTGCTGCTGGCGTGGCAAATGCACATGACCATATGGCAAAACCAGCAGGTCCTTCAATCGAAGTAAAAGTACAACAATTAGATCCTGCAAATGGTAACAAAGATGTAGGGACTGTAACCATTACTGAATCAAATTATGGTTTAGTGTTTACACCAAATCTACAAGGTTTAGCTGAAGGTTTACATGGTTTCCATATTCATGAAAACCCAAGCTGTGAACCAAAAGAAAAAGACGGTAAATTAATAGCAGGTTTAGGCGGCTGGCGGTCACTGGGATTCTAAAGGTGCAAAACAACATGGTTACCCATGGCAAGATGATGCTCACTTAGGTGACTTACCGGCTTTAACAGTATTACATGATGGTACAGCAACTAACCCTGTTTTAGCTCCACGTCTTAAAAAATTAGATGAAGTTCGTGGTCACTCTATTATGATTCACGCAGGTGGCGATAACCACTCAGATCATCCTGCTCCACTTGGCGGTGGCGGTCCACGTATGGCATGTGGCGTGATTAAATAAGTCGATTCTTAAAGATAAAAAGTGAGGTCAATTTCTAAAGAGTTTTAAAACCTCTCAAAAATCGACCGCACTTTTATTTTTTTATCACTTTATTTAATCACTTCCGTTGTATATTCCAATTTGTGAATGGCATTAATCAATTGCTCATCAACCACTTTGGGGTCTTCTACAACAGTAACGGTTCTATCTTTAATGGAGGCTTTAGTGGAAATCACGCCATCAATATTGCGTAACTCTTTATTCACTAAATAAGCACAAAGCTGGCAGTTCATTTCATTCACTTTTAGCACAACTTGCTTTGTTTCTTCCGCCTGAGCGATAAAGAAGGTGAATAATGAAAGTAAAAGTGCGATCGTTAATTTCTTCATTTTTTGTTCCTAATTAGAAAGCTCTAAAATCCACGGTAAAATGGTTGGATAAGTTAAGAAAAAGAGCATGACAATAAATACAATCCAATATAAAACAATGAGCTTTTTACGGGAAATATATTTGCTACAAATGATTTTTTTGGAAAACATCAACAGCCAAAATCCATAGGTAAAGGCACATAATGAAACGATAAGCATAGGAATACGCAAATAATCATATTCGCCCAAGCCAATCAACCATGTAGATGACACGCCAAATACTAAATAGATCAAAGGCGCAATACAGCACAACGTTGATGCCACCGCGGCACTAAGTGCGGTGGCTATGGCAATCCAAAAGGATTTATTAGAGTTTTTTAGAGACGTAGTCATATTTAAATTCTTTTGGATCAAAGGAATTTAACGGATCGCCACCCACTTCAGCATACGGATAGCCGAAGTTATTGATTGGAGCCAGTTCTGGTTGTGGATATAAATCGAAGTCACGGGCATGATTAAATCCGACCCAGTTTGCTTCCCAGTTACCAAACAAATATTTTGCTACGGCCTGTGTATCTTTATCTTCAACAGATTTTTTCTCAGCTAAACGCATTTTGGCAACGTCTGCGGAATCCACTGGTACCCAACCAAAACCAGCAAGGTAGAATTCAGCACGGCAGTGCTGACCGCCACTTACGTTTGCGATGCCTTGTTCATTCGCACTACCGAAAGCACCTTTGGAATATTTGCCCATTTTCTCTGCCGCACCTAAGCGAATACCAAAAATTTCACGGGCTGGGATGTCTGCCGCACGAGCAAGCGCCACAAATACAGAGTTAATATCGGTACATTTACCTTTTAATACGCCAGTAGTAAGAATTTTTTCTACATCGCCGTCGCCACAACCTAATACAGAATTATCACGTTCCATATTTTTTACGATCCAATGGTGAATAAGTTCTGCTTTTTTCAATGGATTAGTTTCTTTACCTACGATTTTGTCAGCAAATTCTTTCACAATGCCATCAGTTTTAATATGTGGAGTAGCTTTTAAGTACTCTTGTACATCCACTGAATACTGAATATCTTTTGGCGGAGTATAATTCTCTAAAGCACCTTTCACCATCGGTTCACGGTCTTTTGTTTCAATGACCATCGTGACTTTTAAATCACGTTTTTGTGCATCTTTATCCCAAGTGGCAAATAAGGTTTTCGCACCGTATTTATTGTTTTCTGTTATATAGGCATTCATGTAATTACCTTCAAAATGAATCGATTTCACTTGTTGGTATTCTCCATTAAATGGCAATGGAACCCATAAATTGGTTTGTCCTTGCGAGCCTTTTGGTGCAACTAAATCGTAGGTTTGCGTGAATTCGTAAAGATGGGCGTCTGTATTGTAGTTGGGAATAATGGTGTTTGCATGGGCTAACGAGCCACACGCAGAAAACACCGCAACCGCGATAAGTTTCTTCATGAAAAGATCCTCTAGTTAATAATAGTTAAACTTAACATATTAGATAAACTAATACGCCACTATGCTAACGGATTTTTAAATCTATAGTCAATTTGTTATTCCAAAATTTATAAAAACATCAACCTACTAAAATACCCTATAAATAATGTACCTATTAATAATTAGTTGATTTGGCTCAAGTAAAACTTCTATACAAAGATTATAATTAACTCGTTTTAGTTATTACTCGATCTTACTGTGGGGGACGATATTATGAGTAACTTTAATCAAATAAGTCGCCGAGATTTTGTCAAGGCGTCATCTGCGGGAGCTGCACTGGCAGTTTCAAATCTTACTTTACCTTTCAATGTAATGGCTAAAGAGACACAATACCTCAATGAAAATAGCCAGGAACGTATTGTTTGGAGTGCTTGTACAGTAAACTGTGGTAGCCGTTGTCCATTACGAATGCACGTAAAAGATAACCGAATCACTTATGTGGAAACCGATAATACGGGGACAGAAACATATAATCTTGATCATCAGGTTCGTGCTTGTCTACGTGGACGTTCTATGCGTCGTCGGGTGTATAACCCAGACCGTTTAAAATATCCAATGAAACGTATAGGTAAACGCGGAGAAGGTAAATTCAAACGAATCAGTTGGGATGAGGCTTTAACTGAAATTGCAGACGCATTGAAACGCAATATCAAAAAATATGGCAATGAATCAATTTATTTAAACTATGGTACGGGAACACTCGGTGGCACAATGGCTAAATCTTGGCCACCTGCATCCACTATGATCGCTCGTTTTATGAATTGTATTGGTGGATATTTAAACCATTATGGTGATTACAGCACCGCACAAATTGCAGTCGGTTTAGATTATACCTATGGTGGTGGTTGGGCATTGGGAAATGGAATGGCTGACATTGAAAACACCAAATTAATAGTGTTATTCGGTAATAATCCTGCAGAAACTCGTATGAGTGGAGGTGGTTTAACTTATTGTATTGAACAAGCCAAAGCTCGTTCCAATGCCAAAATGATTATTATCGATCCTCGTTATAATGATACTGGTGCAGGGCGTGAAGATGAGTGGATCCCAATTCGTCCGGGTACTGATGCAGCCCTTGTTGCTGCCCTTGCTTATGTAATGATTAAAGAAAATCTCGTGGATCAACCTTTCTTAGATAAATATTGTGTTGGTTATGATGAAAAAACATTACCCGCTGACGCCCCTAAAAATGGTCATTATAAAGCCTATATTTTAGGTTATGGTGATGATGATGGTATCGCTAAAACCCCTGAATGGGCGGCTAAAATCACTGGTATTCCAGCGGAGAGAATTATTAAACTCGCACGTGAAATTGGTAGTACAAAACCTGCCTTTATTTCCCAAGGCTGGGGGCCTCAACGTCGTAGTAATGGAGAATTAATCTCTCGTGCCATTGCGATGTTACCAATCTTAACGGGTAATGTTGGAATTCACGGCGGTAACACTGGTGCACGTGAAAGTGCGTACAGCATTCCATTTGTGCGGATGCCTACGCTGAAAAATCCCGTGAAAGCAAGCATTCCAATGTTTTTATGGACAGATGCAATTATTCGAGGCACAGAAATGACCGCACTTACAGATGGTATTCGTGGTGTTGATAAATTATCTTCCCCCATTAAAGTAATTTGGAATTACGCAAGTAACTGTTTGATTAATCAGCATGCACAAATCAATCGTACCCACGATATTTTACAAGATGATACCCAATGTGAAATGATCATTACTATTGATAATCATATGACATCTACTGCCAAATACAGTGATATTTTATTACCAGATTGTACAACTTCAGAACAAATGGATTTCGCTTTAGATGCCTTTGTATCCAATATGGCCTATGTCATTTTTGCAGATCAAGTGATCAAACCATCTTTTGAATGTAGACCTATTTACGATATGTTGAGTGATTTAGCTGAGAAAATGGGCGTAAAAGAAAAATTTACTGAAGGAAGAACACAAGAGGAATGGTTACGCCATATTTATGAGCAATCTCGAGAAAAATTACCTGAATTACCTACTTTTGAAGAATTTAGACAACAAGGTATTTTTAAAAAGGTTGATCCTAATGGCTTTAAAGTTGCATACAAAGATTTCCGTGATAATCCAGAAGCCCATCCACTTAAAACGCCATCTGGCAAAATTGAAATTTATTCTTCTCGTCTAGCTGAAATAGCAAAAACTTGGAAATTAGCAGAAGATGAAGTGATTCATCCCTTACCTATTCACGCCCAAAGTTTTGAGCATTACGGTGATCCATTAATGGAAAAATATCCGTTACAACTAAGTGGTTTTCACTATAAAGCGAGAACCCATTCAACTTATGGCAATGTGGATGTATTAAAAGCAGCTAATCCACAAGAAGTTTGGATGAATCCTATTGATGCAGAACCTCGTAATATTAAAAATGGCGATATGATTCGTATCTTTAATGATCGAGGCGAAGTACGTATTAATGTAAAAATTACCCCCCGTATTATTCCAGGGGTTGTGGCATTAAGCGAGGGGGCTTGGTATGCACCAGATAAAGATCGTATCGATCATTCAGGTTGCATTAATGTACTTACGACACAACGCCCATCACCGCTTGCGAAAGGTAATCCGCAACATTCTAATTTAGTTCAAGTGGAACGTTTGTAGGGGGATAATTATGGAACAATATGGTTTTTATTTTGATTCTGAACGCTGCACAGGCTGTAAAACTTGTGAATTAGCCTGTAAGGATTACAAAGATCTTGGCACAGAAGTCAATTTTCGTCGTATTTATGAATATACAGGTGGTCAGTGGAATCAACAAGCAGATGGATGCTGGCATCAAAATATATTTGCTTATTATATGTCTATTTCTTGTAATCATTGTGCAGATCCTGCTTGTACAAAAGTTTGCCCAACTGGTGCAATGCACAAAAATGCAGATGGTTTCGTGATCGTCAATGAAGAAATTTGTATCGGTTGTCGTTATTGCCATATGGCATGTCCTTATGATGCACCGCAATATGATGCACAAAAAGGTCATATGACAAAATGTGATGGATGTTATTCTCGCGTAAAATCAGGTCAAAAACCGATTTGTGTTGATGCCTGCCCACTACGAGCATTGGATTTCGCTCCTATTGATGAACTTCGAGCAAAATATGGCACACAAGCCTCCATCGCACCACTACCACCGGCTGATATCACTCAACCAAATTTAGTGGTAAAACCCAATAAACACGCTCGTTTAAGTGGCGATACAAGTGGGTTCTTAGGAAACCCAAGAGAGGTGTAAGATGAATACAGGATTATATGAACTGCCACTAGTATTTTTTACAGTTTTGGCACAAAGTGCGGTCGGTGCTTGGCTTGTTTTCACATTTGTACTATTTAATGAGAAAAATACAAAAAGTAGCACTTATATTCATAAAGTAATGTTTGTGATTTTGGCTTTGCTAGGTATTGGATTTATTGCTTCCATTATGCATCTTGGCTTACCTATACGTGCATTTAATTCACTTAATAGAGTCGGCTCATCAATGATGAGTAATGAAATTGCCACTGGTGCAATATTTTTCGCATTAGCAGGTTTCTACTGGCTGATTGCAATTTTAGGTAAAATGCCAGTTTCACTTGGAAATGTATGGCGAATTGTGACCGCTCTTATCGGCATACTATTTATGTATGTAATGAATCAGGTTTACCATATTACAAGCATACCAACTTGGAATAATGCATTAACCTCTTGGTCATTCTATCTTACCGTTGTATTAGGTGGATTAACATTAAGCTATGCGTTATTAATCCCTAATAAACAACGTGAATATCAGCTTCAGCATCTGCCAAGTTTATTTGCCATTGGAGTATTATTGGTCGCAATAGTAGCCATATATCAAGGCTTCAATTTACACAATATTCACAGTGCTATTCAAAATGCCGCTGACCTCGTACCAAATTATGCCATAATGACCGTAACTCGCTTATGTTTACTTTCCATTGTAGCTTTCCTCTTATTCCGAGTGAAAAACATAGGACTATTAGGTATTTCCGTTCTATTAACGTTAGTAGCTGAAGGCATCGGTCGCGTATTATTTTATGGATTACATATGACTTACGGCATGACGATTGGTGGTTAAATTATGTTGAGGCGTATAGCATACGCCTCAATTTTTAGAAACGTTAATTAGTAATATTTAACCAACCCTCATATCCCCATTCACTAACGACAAATTGTTTTCGGAGATACTATGCAAAATACTCTTCAACAAATTTCTATTTATGGGCGTTTACTCGGTGCAGTATTTTACTATGAGCCTAATGATGCACGACTTACTGATATTTTGACATTCTTTCGCCAACCAAATTGGATGCAAGAATGGGAAATTTCATTTGATGTAAAAACACATAAAAAAATCACCGCACTTATTGAAAAAGGGCTGCAACAAAATATCACTGAACAATATCAGTATTTATTTATTGGTCCAAATGAATTACCTACGCCACCTTGGGGATCCGTATATCTTGATCCTGAATGTGTTATTTTTGGTAATTCTCTCTTAGCATTACGCGATTTCTTACAACAACATCAAATCGCATTTCAAACACAACAAGATGAACCAGA
Organism: Haemophilus sp. HN_Hi10; assembly: GCF_049821985.1. Classification (NCBI taxonomy): domain Bacteria; kingdom Pseudomonadati; phylum Pseudomonadota; class Gammaproteobacteria; order Pasteurellales; family Pasteurellaceae; genus Haemophilus; species Haemophilus sp. HN_Hi10. The sequence goes on from NZ_CP187495.1 coordinate 1,886,083, forward strand.
AGATCATATTGGCTTAATGCTAATGCTTGCTGCATATTTAGCAGAAAATCAACCGCACTTATTAATCGAATTTCTACGTGAACACTTCTTAACTTGGGCGTATCATTTCCTTGAACAACTAAGCAAAATAGAAAATTCTGATTTTTATCAAGCTCTTGCATTACTTACCATAAAAACTTTACAACAATGGCAAGTAGATTTACATATTAATGTACCGACAGTAAGATTTTATCGATAATGAAAAACGAAGCCTATTATCAGGCTTATTTAAGCCACCATCACATTTCTCGTAGAGGACTATTGCGTCATGTATTTCCAGCTACAAAATCAACAATAGAAAAAACGCAGTTTCGTCCTCCCTTTTCAGCACGAGAAGATTTATTTTCCGCCGTCTGCAATGGTTGTGGGGAATGCGCTTCAGCTTGCCCTAATGGTTTAATTCAACTAAAACAGCAACAAGCCACCCTTGAAATTAACTACGCACCTTGTGATTTGTGTGGTAAATGCGCAGAAGTTTGTCCGACAAATGCACTACATCCTAATTTTCCAGCGGATACATTACTTCGTCCACAATTTTCCTCAGCCTGTTTAATCCTACAAAATCAAACCTGTCCAGACTGCCAAACCGCTTGCCCACAACAAGCAATCTCCAGCACTTTAGAGATTGATAATGAACGTTGCAATGGATGCGGAGAATGTAAAATTACCTGTTTTGTCGCAGCCATTACACTTAAATAAAAATCTTGAGACTGTACTAAATAACGACTAAAAATCCCATTTAGTATTCAGGCTTCTCAAACGAAATGGCAAGGTTTATACCATCGTTGTCCCTAATGCACAATCAGCGATATTATTGCCAATTATCCGAGAGAAAGTTAAGCCTGATAGCATTGTGTACACGGATACCTTTCGTAGTTATGATGTGCTTGATATCAGTGAATTTAGCCATTTTCGGCATTAATCACAGCTTGCATTTTACTGAAAATCACAACCACGTGAACGGAATTTAAAATTTTTGGAATCAAGCAAAATGCCATTGACGCAAGTTAGAAACTCAAGAACTGGAAGATTTGTCGGGCAGTCAAATAGTTTTTGTGGTTGCGGATACACTTATTAAAGAAGAATGGATTAAAACTTTTCAAGCGAATCCCAAATTGGTTGTAGCAATAGGTTGTTGCATTCCTAAAAAAATTGGGCTTGATGGCTGTTCTATCAGTGAAACACAGATACAAATATATGCAAAAACGATACTGGCAATTATGTTTAGCGTTTCATATAATTTTTTCCGTCTTGACTGGTAAAATATGAGATATGCTTTACTTCAGCAGGAGAAACAAACCAAAGCTATTTATATTGAATCTATGGAAACAACAGAACTAGCTAAATCAGCATTAAAAAAACTAGTGGATGAGAAAATACCATTAACACAGATCAAAGCAGTACTTTACTAACCTAAATGGCATTTAACCTATTCTGCCTTTGATTAGGCAAGCTTTTAATCTTGTGCCTAATTCCACTAAAACACCTCAAAAACTCACCGCACTTTATTTAATTTCCAAGGCACTAGTTAAAAAATGTGCATCAGTATAAATTTTCAATACAAAAAGTGCGGTCAAAATTTTCAAGGTTTTTGTATTTATGAATAAATTAAAGATGGCATTGTTTGTTGGGGCTCTTGTGAATTTATTTGCTTGTACCACAACACATCAGCCGAAAGAGACCATTAAATCTCGATTTTTAAAGAATAATATTAGCCAAGCTGAATTAAATATCATTATCGTTGTAATAATAAAGAAACTGGCAAAATTTCTAATTTAACGACTTATTTTCCGCTTTCTCGAGAAAGTCGTATGAAAGAGAATTTTGGTTTTTATTTTCAGTTAGATAATGGCAAGGCGATACCTTTTGATCATTCATACACACTGACACTGAATGCGCGTGGTACAAAATTTGAAGCGATTTATCGTTCGTATGATCCAATTCAAGGAAGTTATGTAGATTTAATCGTGCGATCTCAAAGTTCAATTTACTACAAGAATCAACAAGGCAAGCAAGTAACTTAGTTAAGTTGCAAAGGTGGTTAATTTTATCTAAGCAATGATTTTTTTCAAATATCAGTGGTTTTACCATTCTTTAAAAATAATAGATTAAATACGATTTCTATCATTAATATCTATACAACATAAAAATTCATTAAATCTCTCTTGATATTCTCCCTATAATGGTGTTAAATCGCTCACATATTGTGAGGTTATATCTAATTAAAATTATGTGTCAATTACTCGGAATGAATTGTAATACGCCGACGGATATTGTTTTTTCTTTTGAAGGTTTCCGTCGTCGCGCAGGTTTAACAGATTGCCATTCAGATGGCTTTGGGGTCGCTTTTTTTGAAGGACGAGGTGTACGTATTTTTCGTGATAATCAAACAGCCAGTCTTTCCCCCATCGCAGATTGTGTAAAACAATATAATATTAAATCTCTTAATGTCATTGCGCATATTCGTAAAGCAACACAAGGCGAAGTCAATATTGAAAACACCCATCCGTTCATTCGTGAAATTTGGGGACAAAACTGGGTTTTTGCACATAATGGTAATTTAAAAAACTTACCAGATATGACAGATCATTTTTTACAGCCAATAGGTTCTACAGATTCTGAAGCTGCTTTCTGTTATATGGCTGAGTATCTTAAAAATACTTTCCGCAAAAAACCAAGTGAAATGGAAATTTTTGAAGCAATTCAAAAAGTAACACAAGAACTTGCTCAACACGGTACGTTTAATTTCATTCTTTCTAATGGCGAGTGGATGATTGCACATTGCTCAACAAACTTACATTATGTTATGCGAAAAGCACCTTTTGGCAAAGCTCACCGTATTGATGATGATGGAGTAATTGATTTTAGCAATTATGCAAAAGCAGGAGATAAGGTCAATATCATCACAACATTTCCTTTAACCAAAGATGAATCTTGGACAAAAATGGAAAATGGTGGATTTGTATTTTTTAAAAATGGAGAGAAAATCGCCGAAGTTATTGGGACGCCAAAAGAAGCGATTGATGATGGTACTTTAGGTAATAGGACAATAAATTCTGCTATTTAAATATCAATATAAATAAACCCGCCCTTATTTTTATAAAAGAATTTTATATCTTTTATAAGAATTATAAAAATCAAAAACCTCTAAAAAAAAAGGTAAGAATAGAAAATACTATTCTTACCAACTAAATCTTCAATATTTTTTATAAAGCAATATTTAAATAAGGAATATGAATATCTAACCAGCGATAATCCAAAGTCCACCTAGAAGATCAAGCATAAAATTATTTAAAAATAATAAGATAAACACAACAACCATAGGAGAAAAATCAATCATTCCTAATGTAGGTAAGAATCGACGGATTGGTTTTAAAAGTGGTTCAGAAAGTTGATAAAAGGCATAACTTATAGAATTATTACCTCGATTAAACCAACTTAAAACAGCCCCAATAAAAAGCACATAGAAAATAGCTAAACCAATGCTTTTCAATACAGTTAATACGCCCAATACTAAGAGTACATTTACTGATAAACCAAAATAAATAATACCTTTCAACATACCGATAATAAATACTAACAGTAAAGCAGAAGTATCGATATTTTTCACAGTAGGCGCAATTTTACGTAGAGGTTTTAATACTGGATCAGTCATTTTGACTGCAAATGTTGAAACGGGACTGTAATAATCCACTCGAGCAAACTGTAACCAAGCTCGTAAGATCAATACAAGTGCGTAAAGATTAATAATTGATCCAATAAATAATGCGGTTTGGGATAATTCCATCATAACCATCCTTTTCTTCTAAAATAAATATATGGTGTCAGTGCGGCTGCGATCATTAATCCAATTGCCATTGGATAGCCATATTTAAAATGTAATTCAGGCATAAAATCAAAGTTCATACCATAAGTGGATGCAACTAATGTTGCAGGAAGAAACATCACAGAAACAACTGAGAAGAATTTCATAATTTTGTTCTGTTCAATATTGATATAACCCATTGCAGCTTGCATTAAAAAGTTTACTTTTTGGAACAATGATTCATTATGAGGCTGTAAAGATTCAATATCTCGTAAGATTTCTCGTGCTTGTTCTAACTGATTAGTTGGTAAGCGAGTTTTGCGAACCAAGAAACCTAATGCACGTTGGGTATCCATCAAGCACAAACGAACTTTTGAACTCGTATCTTCTTGTTCTGTGAGTGTATTTAATGCTTCATCAAAGGCTTCATCTTGTTTTCCGTTTAAAATAACACGACTCAACTCTTCCAAATCTGCATAAACATTTTCAATCACGTCCGCTAATTGCTCAATTTTCGTTTCAAATAAATCCAGCAAAACTTCATAAGAATTACATTCTAACAAACGCTGGCTACGTGAACGCATACGATATAAACGGAATGCAGGTAGCTCGCGATCACGCAACGTAAATAAACGACCATCACGAATAGTAAAAGCGACACTCGCTAAATCAGCATAATTGTCTTCATCTTCGCAATAAAAAAATGAGTGCAGGTGTAAACCATCTTCATCTTCAAAGAAACGGGCGGAAGCTTCAATATCTTCCAATTCTAGAAAAGAGGCTAAGCTCTGACCTAAGCCTTCTTGTAGTATTTCACGTTCTTCGCCTGTTGGCTCAAGTAAATCAAGCCAAATGGCAGTATTGAGATCAGTTTGGTCTTCGTCAATGCGAACCAAGCGGGAATCATTGATAGCAAACGCGTTGATCATTTCATACTCCTTGTAGGATTATGAACAGCTAACAGTGAACAAATTAAAGAAGAAACGAAAGTGCGGTGAAAAATCGCAAAGTTTTCGTTAAGAGATGCCGAAACAACGGTAAATTTACCGGCGAACGCGCACCGATAATAAAAAGGCGGGCGTCTAGAGCGATATTCGGTATCGACTATGACTGTCCAAAGTGTGTGTCCTTCTCGTTAAAAAATCGGGCGAATGTTACGCTTGAAAGTGGTGTTCGTCAAGTTTTATCAAAAAACGATGACAACATTTCGCCCTTATTTGAAAACTAATCTCTAAAATTATTAAATTGGAATGGTTGGCCTAATTCAGCGCCTTTAACAAGTTGAATGACTGCCTGTAAGTCATCGCGTGACTTACCTGTCACACGCACTTGTTCGCCCTGAATTTGAGTTTGAACTTTGATTTTAGAATCTTTTACCAATTTAGTAATTTTCTTCGCCATCTCTGTTTCAATACCCTGCTTAAGTTTGATTTCTTTACTATAAAGTTTACCGTGGTGTTCGCTTTCTGCGGGAATATCTAAGGAACTGTGCTCAATACCACGTTTAATGCAAGATCCAATTAAAATCTCAATTAATTGCTCAAGTTGGAAATCAGATTCTGTGGTAATTTTAATCGTTTCATTTTTTTCATTTAATTCAATTACCGCTTCTACACCACGAAAATCATAACGCGTGCTAAGCACACGGTTTGCATTTTCCACTGCATTACGGACTTCGTGTAAAGTGATTTCAGAAACAATATCAAAAGATGGCATAGTCTTCTCCCATTTTATTAAATTCGATCATTGGCACTTAAAAGGCATAAAAGTGCGGTTAAGTCGGCGAAGTTTACCACAATTTGCGCTTGTTGTTGCACTTTAGGTTTTGCATGGAACGCAACACCCAGCCCCGCCACATTCATCATTGCCAAGTCATTTGCACCGTCACCGATAGCAATAGAATATTGTGAATCAATACCGTATTCCTCTAACAAACGTTGTAATGTTTTAGCTTTATATTGGGCATCAACCACATCGCCTTTAACTAAGCCAGTGAGTTTTCCATCTTCAATATCAAATTGATTTGATGCAGCAAAATCAAGCTGTAATAACGCTTTCAAATAATCCGCAAAATAAGTAAATCCGCCTGAAGCAATTGCGGTTTTCCAGCCATATTTTTGTAAGGTTTGGATAGTTTCGATTAGTCCAGACATTAGCGGTAAATTCTCTCTAACTTGCTGCAAAATGCTTTCTGGCGCACCTTTTAATGTGCTAACTCGACGACGCAAACTTTGCTCGAAATCTAATTCACCTCTCATTGCGCTTTCCGTAATCGCAGAAACAAGTTCGCCAACACCCACTAGTTTCGCAATTTCATCAATACACTCAATTTGAATAGCGGTAGAATCCATATCCATCACGAGCAATCCAGCTTGAGACAATTTAGGGCTGAAATCTAATTTAGCAATATCTACTTCAACACCATTCGCAAATTTAACGAAGTCAGCAACCCATTGCCCTTTCAACAAAACCACAATATTTTGTGCTACCATCCAAACATCAAAAATCTGAAAATTTTGACCGCACTTTTGTTGAAATTTTTCTAGCGTGCTTATGTCCAATTTCGTACCGTATAAAACAAAAAAGTCCCCCCCCTGTATTAGTGCTTCATTGGCTAAAAGTGCGGTAGGAAATTGTGGGTATTTTTGTGTAATACTTTCGAAACGTTGAATTTGCATAAAAATCCTGTAAGTTGCTAAAAAATTGAATTATTCTAACTGATCGTAACAAATAATTAAGAAGATTCTATTACGTATAATTCTTCACAATAACACAGAAAGTGCAGTTAATTTTAGAATATTTTATCTGTTATTATATGACACCTATGTTAGATATTTTCATATCCCAATTCTAAAGAAATCTGTTCCGCCGTCTTCCTGATTTCTTGTAAAAAAGCATCTGTACCAAATTTATTGAGTCTATAAATAGACATTGAAACTGAGATAGCGTATTCCACTTGACCAAATGAATCAAAAATTGGGCAAGCAATACAGGTTACGCCTAGTTCATTTTCTTCTCTATCCATCGCATAAGCTGTTTGACGGATTGTTTCAAGTTCAAGTTTTATATCATCTAATTCTGTAATCGTATGACGAGTTAATTGTTTAATTTCCTTTTGATGCGATTGCCAATAATGAGAAAGATAATCTACTTTTTTTTCATACGCTAAGAAAATTTTTCCCATTGCAGAGCAATATAATTTCAAGTATTGACCAATGTAAGCTCGTGTTTTTAACATTCCATTAGTCGGCTCTAATTTATAAATCATAATAGCATGATCATCTTCCCTTTTTGAGAAATTGATAGTTTCGCCTAATTTCAGATTAAGTTGTTCTAAATAAGGTGAAGCCACGTGAATAATATTCATAGACGATAACACTTTTTGACCAATACTTAAACATTTTATGGTTAATCGATAACTACCAGCAGCATTTGCTGGTTTGACATAACCTTCATTTTGTAATCCTTGTAACAACCGATGTACGGTACTTTTATTTAAATTAGCAAGTTCAGCTAATTTAGCAAGTGGGCAACCGTTAGGATAATCACTAAGAATATCTAATAATCGTAATCCTCTGATTAAAGCTTGATTACCTAAACTTTTTTCTTTTTCCATTTTTACCTCAATATTAATTTCATAATATGAAATATTATCACAAAAAAAATGAGATCTAGATCGCAAAATCAGTAAAATTATTTTAACATATTGATTTATAAATAATTTATTTATTTTACATTTATTGACTGCTCTTTCTTATTTTTGTAAATTATGAAACATAGTTTTACTATATGAAATACAGGAAGGAAAAAATGAGAGTTTCTTATGATGAATTAAAAAATGAGCTTAAGCGTGTTTTATTAGATCGTCAGCTTACTGAGGAATTAGCAGAAGAATGCGCTACTGCATTTGCAGATACAACACAAGCTGGTGCTTATTCACATGGTGTAAATCGTTTTCCTCGTTTTATTCAACAACTTGAACAGGGAGATATTGTACCCAATGCAATCCCTACAAAAGTATTAAGTTTAGGTTCTATAGAACAGTGGGATGCACATCAAGCAATAGGTAATTTGACTGCCAAAAAAATGATGGATAGAGCAATAGAGTTAGCTTCACAACATGGCGTCGGTGTAATAGCGCTTCGTAATGCTAATCACTGGATGCGAGGAGGATCTTACGGTTGGCAAGCTGCTGAAAAAGGTTATATCGGGATCTGTTGGACAAATGCATTAGCGGTAATGCCCCCTTGGGGAGCTAAAGAATGCCGTATAGGGACGAATCCATTAATTATTGCAGTTCCTACCACACCAATCACTATGGTGGATATGTCTTGCTCAATGTATTCTTATGGAATGTTAGAAGTCCATCGTTTAGCAGGTCGTCAAACCTTTGTTGATGCAGGTTTTGATGATGAAGGAAATTTAACTCGTGATCCCTCTATTGTAGAAAAAAACCGTCGTTTGCTCCCTATGGGATTTTGGAAAGGTTCTGGTTTATCTATCGTGCTGGATATGATTGCAACCTTACTATCGAATGGTGAATCGACAGTTGCTGTAACTGAAGATAAAAACGATGAATACTGTGTTTCTCAAGTGTTTATCGCCATTGAAGTAGATCGCTTAATTGATGGTAAAAGCAAAGATGAAAAATTAAACCGCATTATGGATTATGTAAAAACAGCAGAACGATCTGATCCAACTCAATCTGTTCGCCTGCCTGGCCATGAATTTACCACTATTCTTTCTGATAACCAAGCTAATGGTATTCCAGTGGATGAACGAGTTTGGGCAAAATTAAAGACGTTATAACAGCAATATGTTTCCAGTAAAACGCCATAATATAAAACGAATCACATTTGTGATAATCAATTGGAGGTGTAATGATGAGATCTCTCGCCCACTTTATTAACAAAGCACTAGAGATACTTTGTATTTCTATTTTAGCCTTGATGTCCATTCTAGTGTTTTTGAATGTCGTTTTACGCTATGGATTTAATAGTGGTATTAGTATAACTGAAGAAATTTCTCGTTATCTCTTTATTTGGCTGGCATTTTTAGGTGCGGTGTTAGCTTTCAATGAGAATCAACACGTTAGTGTCACTGTTTTGGTAAACAAGCTGCCTCCATTTGGTCAAGCTATACTTAAATTTATTACAGATATGATGATGCTGATTTGTTGCTATCTCATCATTGCGGGCAGTTGGATTCAATTTCAGCTTAATCTTAATAATTTCGCTCCTATTTCTGGATTACCTCAGGGACTAACTTACTTTGCAAGTGTAATCGCAGGCATTTTAGTTAGCGCACTACTGATTACTCGCTTGATAAGCACAATATTCTTTATATTCAGAGGAGAAGTAAAATGACAGTGATTATTTTTCTTTCCGTCTTGCTTGGTACCATTATTCTTGGTGTACCTGTTGCCTTTGCCTTGCTAATTTGTGGAATAGCACTAATGATCCATCTAGACTTTTTTAATGCACAAATACTTGCACAACAACTTGTCAGTGGCGCAGATAGTTTTTCTCTAATGGCTATTCCCTTTTTTATCCTTGCTGGTGAAATAATGAATGAGGGAGGACTTTCTAAACGTATTATTGATTTACCTATGAAACTTGTAGGTCATAAACGAGGAGGGCTGGGATTTGTTGCTATTTTAAGTGCAATGATTATGGCAAGCTTATCTGGTTCGGCTGTTGCTGATACTGCTGCTGTAGCTGCTATGTTACTACCAATGATGAAAACCACAGGCTATCCAATACATCGTTCTGCAGGTTTAATCGGCACTGCTGGTATCATTGCGCCCATAATTCCTCCATCAATTCCTTTTATTGTCTTTGGCGTTGCCAGTGGTGTATCTATCACTAAATTATTTTTAGCAGGTATTTTTCCTGGCGTGATGATGGGATGTTGCTTAGCTATTTTATGGTGGCGGCAAGCTAAACGCCTTAATTTAATGACATTTTCAAAAGCGACGAAGCAAGATCTTTGCTTTTCTTTTAAAAATAGTATTTGGGCATTAATGCTACCAGTAATCATTATAGGAGGATTTCGTTCAGGTATATTTACACCTACAGAAGCTGGTGTAGTTGCGACATTTTATGCATTAATTGTTTCTCTCTTTATATATCGTGAATTGCCCTTAAAACATTTGCCAAAAGTATTGTTAGCTGCAGCAAAAACTACCGCAGTTGTTATGTTTTTGGTTGCCGCAGCCAATGTAACTGGCTACTTAATTACTGTTGCTGAACTTCCCACAATACTGACAATATTGCTTGAACCTTTAATTGAAAATCCAACTATTTTACTTTTGGTCATTATGCTTGCTGTATTTGTGATAGGAATGGTAATGGATTTAACACCAACAGTCTTAATTTTAACCCCCGTTTTAATGCCACTTGTGGAAGAAGCTGGAATTGATCCAGTTTATTTCGGCGTATTGTTTATCTTAAATACCTCAATTGGCTTAATTACACCGCCCGTGGGCAATGTGTTGAACGTTATCACTGGAGTATCAAAGCTTCCTTTTGATCAGGCTGCGAAAGGTATTATGCCCTATTTAGGGATGATGATTATGTTATTACTTACCTTTATTTTTATTCCAGAACTAATTTTAATGCCACTACAATGGATCCAGTAAAACAAATTTTCTTAACACAAGGAGACTTTTATGAAACTTTTCAACTTCAAAAAACTTAGCATGCTAATCGCTGGTTTTACGTTAGTTACTTCTCCAGCATTAGCTGAAATATCACTACGTTTTGGCTATGAAGCGCCACGCTCAGATAGCCAACATAGTGCGGCTAAAAAATTTAATGATCTTTTGATGAAAAAAACGAAAGGTGAAATCAAATTAAAATTATTTCCCGATAGTACTTTAGGCAATGCACAAACAATGATTAGTAGTGTAAGAGGAGGAACAATTGATCTCGAAATGTCTGGATCACCAAATTTTACAGGATTAGAACCTAAATTAAATGTCATTGATATTCCTTTTATTTTTAAAGATCGTGAACACGTTTATAAAGTATTAGATGGCGAAGTGGGACAGAATTTATTAAAAGACTTAGAGAAACAAGGATTAAAAGGCTTAGCATTTTGGGATGTAGGTTTCCGCGCATTTTCAAATTCTAAACAAACAGTAACAAAACCTGAACATATTAAAGGGTTAAAAGTACGGACAAATCAAAATCCGATGTACATTGAGGCATTCAAATTACTAGGAAGTAATCCTGTTCCAATGCCATTAGCAGAACTTTACACGGCATTAGAAACTCGAGCTGTAGATGCGCAAGAGCATCCGATTGGAATTTTTTGGTCTTCAAAACTCTATGAAGTACAAAAATATTTAAGTTTGACTAATCATGGCTATACACCTCTCATTGTTGTGATGAATAAAGCAAAATTTGATTCACTTTTACCAGCCTTACAAACAGCTATTATAGAAGCGGCTAAAGAAGCTGGACAATTCCAACGAGATCTGAATGTAAAAAACGAACAAAATATTATTAGTAAATTACGTAAACAAGGAGTTGAAGTCATTGAAAAAGTCAATACAGAGCCCTTTAAAACCTTGATTGAAGAAAAAGTTCGCAAAAGCTTTATTGAAAAACATGGCGATGATTTATTGAAGAAAGTGGATGCATTATCGGAATAGTCAATAGGCTGGATTTTATACAATAAAAATCCAGCCCATAAAAAACTAAGGAGAATATATGCACTACTATCTTGGTATTGATTGTGGTGGTACGTTTATAAAAGCAGCGATTTTTGATCAAAATGGTACTCTACAAAGTATTGCACGCAGAAATATTCCTATTATTAGTGAAAAACCCGGTTATGCTGAACGGGATATGGATGAATTATGGAATCTTTGCGCACAAGTTATTCAGAAAACTATAAGACAAAGTAGTATTTTGCCTCAACAAATAAAAGCTATTGGTATTTCTGCACAGGGTAAAGGCGCGTTTTTTTTAGACAAAGATAATAAACCATTAGGGCGAGCAATCTTATCATCTGACCAACGGGCACGCGAAATTGTGCAATGTTGGCAAAAAGAAAACATACTACAAAAATTTTATCCTATCACACGCCAAACTCTTTGGATGGGACATCCTGCCTCGATTTTACGCTGGATAAAAGAAAATGAACCTAGTCGATATGAGCAAATTCATACGATTTTAATGTCTCACGATTACCTTCGATTTTGTTTAACTGAAAAATTGTATTGTGAAGAAACAAACATTTCTGAATCTAATTTTTACAATATGCGAGAAGGAAAATATGACATTCAGTTAGCTAAGTTATTCGGTATAACAGAATGTATAGATAAATTACCTCCAATCATTAAATCAAATAAAATTGCAGGATATGTAACTTCCAAAGCAGCAGAACAATCTGGTTTGGTAGAAGGAATACCTGTTGTTGGAGGATTATTTGATGTGGTATCCACTGCATTATGTGCTGATTTGAAGGATGATCAACATCTTAATGTTGTATTAGGGACGTGGTCTGTTGTTAGTGGAGTGACCCATTATATTGATGATAACCAAACAATTCCTTTTGTGTATGGCAAATATGCAGAAAAAAATAAATTCATTATTCATGAAGCAAGTCCAACATCAGCAGGTAATTTAGAGTGGTTTGTAAATCAATTTAATTTGCCTAACTATGATGACATTAATCACGAAATTGCAAAACTTAAACCCGCAAGTAGCTCAGTGTTATTTGCACCTTTTTTATATGGCTCTAATGCTAAGTTAGGTATGCAAGCAGGGTTTTATGGAATTCAATCTCATCATACCCAAATACATTTACTCCAAGCAATTTATGAAGGTGTGATATTTAGCCTAATGTCTCATTTAGAAAGAATGCAAGTACGTTTTCCTAATGCAAGCACGCTTCGCGTAACTGGTGGACCAGCAAAATCAGAAGTTTGGATGCAAATGCTTGCGGATATAAGTGGTATGAGACTAGAAATCCCTAATATTGAAGAAACTGGTTGCTTAGGTGCAGCATTGATGGCGATGCAATCCGAAAGTGCGGTTGAAATTTCTCAAATATTAAATATTGATAGGAAAATATTTTTACCTGATAAAAATCAATATAGTAAATATCAGCATAAATATCATCGCTATTTAAAGTTTATTGAAGCATTAAAAAATTTAGACTAAAAAAGGAAAAGTTATGAAAAAACATAAAATCGGTATTTATGAAAAAGCATTACCGAAAAATATTACTTGGCAAGAGCGTTTATCTCTCGCTAAAGCATGTGGCTTTGAATTTATTGAAATGTCTATTGATGAAAGCGATGACAGATTATCTCGTTTAAACTGGACAAAATCAGAAAGAATAGCTCTGCATCAATCTATTATTCAAAGTGGAATAACTATCCCCTCTATGTGCTTGTCGGCTCATCGTCGCTTCCCTTTTGGCAGTAAAGACAAAAAAATTCGTCAAAAATCCTTTGAAATTATGGAAAAAGCCATTGATCTTTCGGTGAATTTAGGCATTAGAACCATACAGTTAGCAGGTTATGATGTGTATTACGAAAAACAAGATGAAGAAACAATCAAATATTTTCAGGAGGGTATTGAATTCGCTGTAACTCTTGCTGCATCAGCTCAAGTTACTCTTGCTGTCGAAATTATGGATACGCCTTTTATGAGTTCTATTTCTCGTTGGAAAAAATGGGATACCATCATTAATTCTCCGTGGTTTACCGTTTACCCAGACATAGGAAATTTAAGTGCTTGGAATAATAATATTGAAGAAGAACTTACATTAGGCATAGATAAAATATCAGCTATTCATTTAAAAGATACTTACCCCGTCACTGAAACAAGTAAAGGACAATTTAGAGATGTACCTTTTGGTCAAGGATGTGTTGATTTTGTTCATTTTTTTAGCCTATTAAAAAAATTGAATTACAGAGGTGCATTCTTAATTGAAATGTGGACAGAAAAAAATGAAGAACCCTTATTAGAAATTATTCAAGCTCGTAAGTGGATAGTTCAACAAATGGAAAAGGCAGGATTATTATGTTAGCACAATTAAAAAAAGAGGTTTTTGAAGCCAATTTAGCATTACCTAAACATCATTTAGTGACTTTTACTTGGGGTAATGTTTCAGCAATTGATCGTGAAAAAAATTTAGTCGTCATTAAACCATCTGGTGTAGATTATGATGTAATGACAGAAAACGATATGGTTGTCGTAGATTTATTTACAGGAAATATTGTTGAAGGCAATAAAAAACCTTCTTCTGACACACCAACTCATCTTGAGCTTTATCGACAATTTCCTCATATTGGTGGTATTGTTCATACACATTCTCGACATGCCACAATTTGGGCTCAGGCTGGCTTAGATATTATTGAGGTGGGAACTACACATGGCGATTATTTTTACGGCACGATTCCTTGTACTCGTCAAATGACAACAAAAGAAATAAAAGGTAACTACGAATTAGAAACAGGAAAAGTGATTGTCGAAACTTTTCTTTCGAGAGGAATTAAACCTGATAATATTCCTGCGGTATTAGTGCATAGTCATGGTCCATTTGCTTGGGGAAAAGATGCAAATAATGCGGTACATAATGCCGTTGTTTTAGAAGAAGTTGCTTATATGAACCTATTTTCTCAGCAACTTAATCCTTATCTATCTCCTATGCAAAAAGATCTATTGGATAAACATTATCTACGCAAACATGGTCAAAATGCCTATTATGGTCAATAAATTGAGGACAGAATTATACTGCCTTCCTCATATTATTTAAGGAAAAATGATGGGAAAACCTTTATTACAAATCGCTCTTGATGCTCAATATTTAGAAACTGCATTAGTTGATGTAAAACAGATTGAGCATAATATAGATATTATTGAAGTAGGAACAATTCTTGCATGTTCAGAGGGGATGCGTGCAATGCGAATATTACGTGCATTATATCCTAATCACATTCTTGTTTGCGATCTTAAAACAACAGATGCAGGTGCAACTTTAGCAAAAATGGCATTTGAAGCTGGGGCAGATTGGCTTACCGTATCAGCAGCAGCTCATCCAGCAACAAAAGCAGCTTGTCAAAAAGTAGCAGAAGAATTTAACAAAATTCAACCTAATCTTGATGTACCAAAGGAAATTCAAATTGAACTTTATGGTAATTGGAATTTTGATGAAGTAAAAAACTGGCTTCAACTTGGTATTAAACAAGCCATCTATCACCGTTCAAGAGATGCAGAATTATCTGGTTTAAGTTGGTCAAATCAAGATATTGAAAATATAGAAAAATTAGATTCATTAGGTATCGAATTATCTATTACAGGAGGTATTACTCCTGACGATCTCCATTTGTTTAAAAATACAAAAAATTTGAAAGCGTTTATTGTGGGTAGAGCATTAGTTGGTAAATCAGGTCGAGAGATAGCAGAGCAATTAAAACATAAAATAGGGCAATTTTGGATATAAAGGCAGAATAGTATAAAATAGCTGCCACCTAATTTTCACATAGTAACCTTGTAAGGTATTGTTACAAGTATTTGCACTCACTTTCTGTCAAGATTAGGAAAATAACAAAATATTCACAGGAGAACAAAATGGCAACTCGTAGACAATTAGCCAATGCAATTCGTGTCTTAGCAATGGATTCTGTACAAAAAGCGAAATCAGGTCACCCTGGAGCGCCAATGGGGATGGCGGATATTGCTGAAGTATTATGGCGCGACTTTTTAAAACACAATCCAACTAATCCTAAATGGGCTGACCGAGATCGTTTTGTACTTTCTAACGGCCATGGTTCTATGTTGATTTATAGTCTTTTACATTTAACTGGCTATGATCTTTCTATCGAAGATTTAAAACAATTCCGTCAATTACATTCTAAAACCCCTGGCCACCCAGAATATGGTTATGCGCCCGGTGTTGAAACCACGACTGGCCCTCTTGGTCAAGGTATTACCAATGCTGTTGGTATGGCAATTGCAGAAAAAACACTTGCAGGTCAATTTAACCGTGAAGGCCATGAAATTGTCGATCACCATACTTATGTGTTCTTAGGCGATGGCTGTTTAATGGAAGGAATTTCACACGAAGCTTGCTCTTTAGCAGGAACATTAGGTCTTGGTAAATTAATCGCATTCTACGATGACAATAATATTTCCATTGATGGTCATGTTGATGGTTGGTTCAGCGATGATACTGCAGCACGTTTTGAAGCTTATGGCTGGCAAGTAATTCGTAATGTAGATGGTCACGATGCAGAGCAAATTCGTGCTGCTACCATTCTTGCTCAAGCAGAAAAAGAAAAACCAACGTTAATAATTTGTAAAACCATCATTGGTTTTGGTTCTCCAAATAAATCAGGCTCTCACGATAGCCACGGTGCACCATTAGGCGATGAAGAAATCGCTTTAACTCGCAAAGCACTTGGTTGGGAATATGCGCCATTTGAAATTCCAGCTGAATACTATGCTGAATGGTCTGCAAAAGAGAAAGGCTCAGCAGCAGAAAAATCTTGGGAAGAAAAATTTGCCGCCTATGCAAAAGCCTATCCTGAATTAGCAGCAGAATTTAAACGTCGTGTAAACGGTGAATTACCAGCAAATTGGGCGGCAGAATCTAAAACGTTCATTGAAAAATTACAAGCTAACCCAGCAAGCATTGCGAGCCGTAAAGCATCACAAAATGCAATCGAGGCGTACGCTCACGTATTACCTGAATTTTTAGGTGGTTCTGCAGACTTAGCAAGCTCTAACTTAACCTTATGGAGTGGTTCTAAACCGATTCGTGCGCATGAAAACGTAGGTGGTAACTACATCAACTACGGTGTGCGTGAATTTGGTATGTCTGCCATTATGAACGGTATTGCTTTACACGGAGGTTTCATTCCTTATGGTGCAACTTTCTTAATGTTCTACGAGTATGCACACAATGCGGTACGTATGGCGGCATTAATGAAACAACGCGCTTTATTCGTTTACACTCACGACTCTATCGGTTTAGGCGAAGATGGCCCGACACACCAACCTGTAGAACAAACGACTTCACTACGCTTAATTCCAAACCTTGAAACATGGCGTCCATGTGACCAAGTGGAATCTGCTATTGCATGGCAACAAGCGGTTGAACGTCAAGATGGCCCAAGTGCGTTGATCTTTACCCGTCAAAATCTTGCTCAAATGAACCGCACTTCTGCACAATTAGATGCAGTTAAACGTGGTGCTTATGTGTTAAAAGATTGTGATGGCACACCTGAGTTAATCTTCATTGCGACAGGTTCTGAAGTGGAATTAGCAGTAAAAGCTGCAGATGTATTGAGTGCTGAAGGTAAAAAAGTGCGTGTTGTTTCTATGCCAAGCACTAATCGTTTTGATAAACAAGATGCAGCATACCGTGAAAGCGTATTGCCTGCAGCTGTAACAAAACGTGTTGCAATTGAAGCGGGTATTGCTGACTTCTGGTATAAATACGTTGGATTCAACGGTCGTGTTGTCGGTATGAATAGCTTCGGCGAATCCGCACCAGCAGATCAATTATTTAAACTCTTTGGTTTCACTGTTGAAAACGTGGTAGCGAAAGCAAAAGAAATTCTTTAAGATTCATATAATTAGCTCCTTGATATTCAAGGAGCTATTTTATTGGCTATTAAAAATTATTGTGAGATATGAAATAAAGAAAGGAATAGATGTATACTTAATTTCTCAGCTATCTAACGAAAACTACAACTTTTTATTTTCTGCAGTTTCTGGCTCTAAATCTAATTTTGCCATTAATAACTGATCGCCATCTTCTTCTGGATTATCTGTAACAAGTAATTTATCGCCATAGAAAATCGAATTTGCCCCCGCCATAAAACACATCGCTTGCATTTCTTCAGTCATACCACTGCGACCTGCAGAAAGACGAACATAACTTTTTGGCATGGTAATACGTGCAACAGCAATCGTTCGCACAAACTCCGTCCAATCTAATTCTTCCGCATCGGCTAAGGGTGTACCTTCAACCTTAACGAGTTGATTAATCGGCACTGACTCAGGTTGCGGATCAAGATTTGCAAGGCTCGCGATTAATCCTGCTCGTTCTTTACGAGTTTCATTCATCCCCACAATGCCGCCACAACACACTTTTAACCCAGCTTTGCGTACTTTTCCTAAAGTGCTAAGACGATCATCAAAACGGCGTGTACCAATCACTTCCGCATAATGTTCTGGCGCGGTATCAAGATTATGATTGTAATAATCTAATCCAGCTTCTTTTAAATCTTCTGCCATACCGTCTTGCAATAAACCAAAGGTACCGCAAGTTTCTAAACCAAGGGATTTCACTGCTTTAATAATTTCTGTGACTTTCTCAATATCTTTTGGCTTAGGGCCTCGCCAAGCTGCTCCCATACAAAAACGCCCTGCACCACGCGCTTTCGCAATTTTTGCTTTCGCAATAATTTCATTAACATCTAATAACTGTTGATTTTGTACGCCAGTATGATAACGGGCTGATTGAGGGCAATAACCACAGTCTTCTGGGCATCCACCCGTTTTGATAGACATTAACGTGGATAACTGAATCGTGCGAGGATTAAAATGCTTACGATGAATTTGCGCTGCTCGGTAAACTAATTCCAAAAATGGCGTTTCAAATAACGCCTCTACTTTGCAAACAGACCAATATTCTACACTTGGATGAGGTGTAATAGAGTTAATTTGTAATTTTTCCGCTAACATATTTTTCCTTTGAAAGTGCGGTTAAAAACACCACGCTTTTTATACTTTCTTAATTGATGAATTAGTGTATATGGTAGAAACAATCAATTCAACGTTATGAATGAAACTAATTTTACACCCCTTTTTGTAATTGACTTATCTGACCATTTTCCACCACTAACATCTGATCTATCGAACCGATTAATTCCGATGGTTGGTGGGTAACAAGTAGCAATGTTAAATCTTTCTCGTCACAAAGTTTAGCGATTAAAGCCAGCATTTCTACCCGAAGTTTCTGATCTAATGCAGAAAAAGGCTCATCTAATAACAAAATTGGCTTATCTCGCAACAAACAACGTGCCAATGCCACTCGTTGTTTTTGCCCCCCTGAAAGAGAATTCGGTAAACGCTCTAAATAATCGCCCAATCCTACGGAGCAAGCGGCCTGTTCAATTTTTTCCTGCTCAAGTGCGGTTAATTTTAAAGAGGGTTTTATTCCTAAGGCAAGATTTTGTTGTACAGTCAAATGGGGAAATAAGTTATTTTCTTGAAATAGCATAGAAACAGGACGCTCGTAAGGCGCACTACGCGTATGATTTTTATCGTTTAACCAAATTTCTCCTTGAGCAGGAAATTCAAACCCAGCAATTAAATTCAATAAAGTACTTTTCCCCGCGCCACTTTCGCCAATAATTGCAACACGTTCGCCAGCATTTACGCTCAAATTAAAGCACATCGGTAAGGTTTTATCATTCAAAATCACATTATTTAGATAAATCATCGGCATCCCTATATGTGTGAATAAAGGCAAACAATATGCCACAAAGCAATAATAAAATCCCTGCGGTTACAGCTGCATCTTGATTACGATAATTCCCTAGCTGCTGATATAACAAATGCGGTAGAGAAGTAAACTCTTGATTGCCAAATAACGCAATCGCCGTAAAATCGCCGAGAGATAACGCTAAACCTAAAGCAAAAGCATAACGCAGCGGTGCGCGCAAGGTTTTCCATTCAATCAGATAAAAACGTTGCCAACCCACAATTCCTAGACTATTACACAGATTTTCGTAATAACGCATATTGTTATGAAAAGGTGCGCTTAAAATACGTAAAACAAAAGGCATTGCACTTAAGGCATTACAAAACACAACGATGATAAACAAATCAATATTGGAAAAATCACGATCTTGTAATAATAAAAACAACCCCATCGCAAGTACTAAAATCGGGATGGCTAAAATTACCATTCCAGCATTAATAATAAATTGCGATATTTTTTGATAATTCAACCATTCTAAACGGCGTGATAAAAGCAATAAGGCAATTGCCATCGTTAATGCAAGTAATGCGGACAAGGGTGCGATAGAAAGTGAATAGCCTAAGGCACGCCATAGCTGAGAATTATGCCAAACTGTGAGTAAATTTGATGAACTCAATGCGCTAATAAGAATATTCAATACTGGAGAAAAAAGGAAAAAGACAAAAACAAGTAAAACCAAAATATGGAAAATTTTGACCGCACTTTTAGGTTTCTCAAACCAAATATTACTATTGCTCAAACCATTTTGATTAGAAGGCGAAAAACGCGATGTTAAGCTAAATAAAACCAAGCAAAATACAAATTGCAACATAGCAAAAAGTGCTGCTTTCGGCAGATCAAATTCAAATAAAATCGCTTGGTAGATTGCTGTTTCTAATGTTGTATATTGAGGCCCACCACCTAGCGTAAGAACAACGGTAAAACTGGTAAAACACAGCATAAAAATCAAGCTAAATGTGGGCAAACATTGCTGACGAAAAACAGGCCACTCCACCAATTTAACGAATTGCCAACCTTGTAAATTAAGCTGGGCTGCAAGCTGACGTTGCTGATAAGGGATACTTTGCAAACTTTGTAAGAAAAGCTGTGCTGCCAGTGGAATATTGAAAAAAAGGTGGGCAATTAAAATTCCCGACAGTCCGTAAATATGCCCCTGCCACGACATTCCAAAAAGATTAGCAAACCAAGCTAACCAACCGCTTGAACCATAAATACCGATCAAACCAAAAATTGCCACTAAAGCAGGTAAGACAAAAGTTAGCGACATTAATTTTAACAACCACTTTTTTCCAAAAAATGGCTTATAAAATAATGCCCGAGCGAGAAGTAAACCAAAGAAAATAGATAAAACGGTAGAAAGTAAAGCTTGCCCAAAACTGAAAAGAATCAGATGCTGTAGATAATCATCAGTAAACCAAGCTCGCCATTGTAATTCATCGCCCAATGTAAAGATTGAACTTAACGCACTTCCATAAAAAAGCGTAATCACGCCGATGACAACAACGCCGCCCACATAATGACGCAGGCGGAATTGTGGATGATGAAATAACGACAGCATCAAATTATTTTGTTAATGTAGTTTGCCAAGTGCTGATCCAATTTTTTAACTGCTCAGGATTCACTGTTGGATTAATTGGTGTTTGCATTTTTTGTTGAACTTTAAGCGCATCAAAATGCGGTTCAATTTCGCCTTGAATAACTGGCAACATAATATTGGCTGTCACAATATGTTTTTGTGCTGTAGGCGAAATTAAAAATGCCATAAAATCATCCGCACATTGATTTGGATGGTTGGCAACTCTTGCCGCTAATTCTACTTGAGTAATATGCCCTTCCGCAAAATCTGTCGCCGCATAATTATCTTTTTTCTCAAAAAGTTGATGATAAAGTGGCGATGTGCTGTAACTTAATACTAAATCCGCTTCGCCTTTTAAGAATGCACCGTAAGTATCTGACCAGCCTTTACCCACTGTTACCGTATGCTTATCTAAATTTTTCCAAGCAGATTGAATTTTATCTTCAGGATAAATTACATTCATCCAAACCAATAAACCACGTCCCACACTGCTGGTGCGAGGATCTTGATAAATCACACGAAGATCTTGGCGTTCAACCAATTCTTTCAAACTTTTCGGTGGGTTTTGTAATTTGGTTTTATCATACACAAAAGCATAGTTACCGAAGTCGAAAGGCAAGAAGGTCTTATTTGTCCATTTTGTTGGTAAATCAAGCGGAGTTAAATCCACGTTATTTGGTGCAAAAATACCTGTTTTTTCAGCTTGTTCTAAAACAAAGTTATCTAAACCTAGCACAATATCCGCTTTGGTTTTCTTCCCTTCCAAACGAACACGGTTAAGTAACACGCCACCGCTTTCAAAAGGCGTAAAATTAATCGCACATTGTGGATGGGCTTTTTCAAAATCTTGTTTTACTTTTGGCCCCGCACCCCATTCAGAAGTGAAAGAATCGTAGCTATATACGTTCACACTTTGCTGTGATTGTGCTAATGCTGCAGTGGAAAAAAGTGCGGTAGAAATTAAGGTTAATTTAAGAAGGTTCATTATTACATCCTTATTTATGATTAAAAGGCAGCAATAATGACGAAAAGGAGATAAGGCTATATTCCTAGTTTCCTACGTCAGTATTAACTGTTTCAGGTTCACGGGTATGATCTCAGCGTATTGCACCCCGACTAGGCTTGCTAGTGTATTAAAATTTACTCAAGTTGCCAACGGCTTTTTAATGTATTCTGTGTGTAAAGAATAAAAAAGCCCTGTGAAACAGGGCATTCATTGGAGGTTAGAAAATTAAAAGATTATACGATCACGATTTTTCTCTAGTGTTGCTTTGCCAATTCCTTGTACTTCTAAAAGCTGTTCTACATTAGTAAAATTACCGTGTTTTTCACGATATTGCACAATAGCTTCCGCTTTTTTCGCACCAATGCCAGTTAGGGATTTTTGAATTTCACTGGCAGTTGCTATGTTAATATTCAATTTATCTCCCATCATAGCTGGTGCTACTTGTGAATCCGTTTGAGTGGTCACAACAGCTTGAGTTGTTTGCTCAACCACCTTGTTTTCAGCAAAAGTGGAACCAGCTGCAAGTGACCCACACAATACAACCGAAGTGAATAATGTTTTCATTAATTTCATAGAGGTTTCCTTATAATATGAATCGTTGATCAACAATCAACACACCTATTTTTTCCTGCCTTGCAAAAACCCTCAAGAAACTGACCGCACTTTTGCGATCTCGATCGCAAAAATTCTTAATTTGAATGAAAAAACAAAGGGCTTATCATTTACGACAAGCCCTTAATATTAATTAACTTCTTTTATTCTCAGCTCTTTTGGCACCTCAAAGAACATATTTTCTTCTAAACCTTGCAGCTCTTCTATAGTATCCGCACCAAACTCTTTTAAGCGGGAAATAATCGATTGAACTAATTCTTCGGGTGCAGACGCGCCAGCTGTAATCCCTATGGTTTTTACATCATTAAACCAATCATCTTGAATATCGGAAGGATCATCAAGAAGCTGTGATTTAATCCCCATTCGAGACGCCAATTCAGCTAAACGATTTGAATTTGATGAGTTTTTAGACCCCACAACCAACACTAAATCTGATAATTTAGCCAATTCTCGCACCGCTTCTTGACGATTGGTTGTCGCATAACAAATATCGTTTTTATGTGGCCCTTGAATAGCGGGATATTTTTCCTTTAATGCAGCAATAGTTTCTGCTGTATCATCTAGCGATAAAGTGGTTTGCGTCATAAAGGTTAAATCATCATTGTCTTGCATTGGCAAACGTGCAATATCTTCTACTTTTTCAATCAAGAAAATTCCGCCATCTTCATTACTATACTGCCCCATTGTGCCTTCAACTTCAGGGTGTCCTTTATGTCCAATCAAAATCGCTTTTGTTCCCTTTCGACTTGCACGAGCAACTTGCATATGCACTTTGGTCACCAAAGGACAGGTTGCATCAAATACTTTGAGATTGCGGTCTTTCGCTTCTTGTCGAACGGCTTGAGATACACCGTGCGCAGAAAAAATCACGATCGCACCATCAGGTACCTCGCTTAATTCTTCCACGAAGATCGCACCACGATCACGCAATCCGTTCACAACAAATCGGTTATGCACCACTTCATGACGAACATAAATCGGTGCGCCATGAATTTCTAAGGCGAGTTCAACAATACTAATAGCACGGTCTACACCGGCACAGAATCCTCGTGGATTGGCTAAAATTATCTTCATTTCTGACCGCACTTTTCTACTTGTTTATCTTGTACTTTTTTCTTTTCGCTCTTAAACGCATCCAATGCTAACAACCCTGCACCAATACAAATGGCAATATCGGCGATATTAAACACTGGATAATGATAAATATCCCAATAGAAATCAAAGAAATCCACGACGAAACCATTGTAAGCGCGATCTGCCATATTCGCTAATGCACCACCAATAATCAGTGCATAAGCAGAATTTTGGATTTTTTGTTCGGCATTATTTTTTGCTAAAAAATAAACCAACATGCCTGAAATAGCCAATGCCAACAAAATAAAGAAATATTGTTGCCAGCCACTATGATCTGCCAAGAAACTAAATGCTGCGCCATAATTGCGAACATAAGTCAGGTTAAAAACAGGCAGCACATTAACACTTTCATACAAATCAAATTTTTGTACCACAATGTATTTAGTGAGCAAATCAACCACAAAAGCGACCGCACTTAACCATAAAAACGAAAGCCCTGATTTTTTGGACATACTATTTCCCTTTTAAAAAAATTCCGCTCATTCTAGCACAAGCCGATAAATGATAAAGCACGATCTCATTTACTGAACGGCTTCTGGTAATTTTGCTGGATCATCAGCCAACTCTTTAACATTTACAACGTTATTCCAATCAAATACCTTAATTTCCTGTTTTTCAGGATGGAAGAAATCCACGCCTTGTAAATGTTTTTCCTTAATTCCCATCCAATCAGCAAAACCATAAACAAAATTAAATGCCGATTGTGGCATTTTTATTTTTTCTAGCTTTTTACTATCACTCGAAAACATAACGAAAGGAATTTCATAATTTTGTTTATAAAGATTATTTGGATGCAATGATAAACCTTCAGAATCCTCATAATGAGCAAGCCCATGATCAGAAAAGTAAATCACCGAATAGGGTTCATTTTGCGATACTAACTGCGAATTTAATTTTTCTAAAAACTGATCCGTATATTTAATCGATTCTAAATAACAAGACATAGATTGATTAATAAAATAATTTTTAACCTCGTACGGAAGACGCTCACAAAAGGCTGGATGTGAGCCCATTAAATGAATCACAATTAATTTTGGATTCGTAATATTTTCTTTTAAGGCTTTATCTAATACAGGCAACATTTCATCGTCATAAACTTTTTTAGAGTTATAACCTAACGGCTTCATAAAAATCGTTTCATCTGCACTTTGACCAATACGAGAGGCCATCGTATCAAATTCCCCAATTTTGCCTTGATTAGAAATCCAATAAGTTTTCACGCCCGCTTTTTTGGCTAAAGAAATAATATTATCCGTATAAACCGTTTCCCCTTTTTCTGCTCGATATAGGGTGTGTTGTAAAGACGGTTGCGTATTCGGTGCTGCAGAATAATAATTTTCAAAAACTGTGCCTTTCACACGCTCTAAAAATGGCGTAGTTTTCAGTGGAAAGCCATATAACGACATATAATCTTTTCGCATACTTTCACCAATAATTAAAATATAATTTTTATATTTTGGCGTAAAAGATTGAATATCCCATTGAGACGGCGCATTAACGGATTGATTTAGAAAATCTCGTTGTTCTAAATACAGATCATTCATTCGATCAAATTCAGAATAAAAAAGAACGGGATAAAAACGGAATTTATAGGCGTAGTTCCAATTAGAAAATTGATTATAAGAAAAAACTAATAATAGGCTGATAACAACCATATTTAGCCATTTAAATGCTTGTTGTTTAACATAAAAACTTAATTTCATTAAAGCAACAAATAAAATGATATAACTAACTTGAAATAAAAATATCCAAAAAGGAATGGTTGTGTAATATTCTAAGGTTTCATTAATATTCGTTTCATAAACAGAAGCGATAATCCCCAAAGATGGAATTCCATAGAAAAAACCAGCAGAGCAATAAAATAGCGCACTGAGGAATAATACAGTAATTAATATTCGCCCAAGCCAAGGGGTAAAATAAAAAGAAATCGCCGTGATAACAAATAAAATTGCGTAATCTGAAACGGGAATATTCTCACTTAATACATTGCCTAATCCCATATTGGTAAATATGGAAAAGAGAAACAATAAAAAATAAAACCATATTGTTTTGGAATGAATTATTTTTTTCCCGAACATCATTAACTTCCTTTTGCACAAAAGTAAAAAAGTGCGGTGAAATTTACCGCACTTTTGAGCAAAATTTATCTCAAATTATCATTTAACCTGTTATTGTTGCACTTCATCATCTTGATTGATGAAAGAGTCATTTACCTCAATTTTCGCTCTCTCACGTAATCCCTGTATTAACTGAAGTTGTAATTCAGATTGATGACTACGCAATAATTGCATACCAAATTGCGACAATTCTTTTTCACTTAAACTGCTTTGTTCAACCTTATTCAAGGCAACAACAACCACATCGCCATTTGAATTATGCACCACTTGATAAAGAGCTTCATTTGATTTTGGTTTAGCAATTGAAAATATACCATTTGTTAAAATAGGATCTTTATTTTCACTTAACGTAAAAGTCTGCTCACTTGAGAAATTAATGCCATCTATTTTTGATTCAGGGTTTTCACTTAATTTTTTCACTGCTTGTTGTGCTTTTTCATTAAGCACATTCTCAGCTTTCTGACGTTTTAAGAAAGTTTCAATATCTATTTTAGCCTCTTCTAAACTTTTTACGCCCTCTGCTTTGCGATCTAACACACGTACAATAATTGTGTGATAATCGCCTACATTAATTGGTTCAGAATTCATACCAACATTCGTAGTATCTGATTCAAATATTGTGTAAATAACATTAGGGAAATTTAATCCAGCTGGCACATTTTGACGAGAAAAATATCCGCTCTCTTGAACCTTAACACCTGCTGCTTGTGCTGCAGTATTAAGAGACTTACTGTCTTCAAAAGCCTTATCACTCGCTTGTTTTTCTAAAGAAAAATAACGACTCTCCATCAAAGATTTACGAACTAAATCTGCAATTTGAGCTTTCACATTCTCTAAACTTTGCGCTTTACGTTCTTGTACTAACACAATATGGTAATTGCCGTCCACATTGATTGGTTGGCTATATTGCCCTACCTGCAATGCAGCTGCGGCATCTTCAAAGGCTTTTGGTAATTCATTCGCATTTACCCAGCCTAAATCCCCGCCATTCTCGCCAGAAATTTTATCCAAAGATTTCGTTTTAGCGACATCAGCGAAATTTGCCCCTTTCTGTAATTCCTCATAAGCCACTTTCGCATCTTGTTCATTTGCAAATTGAATATGTGCTAAACGCTGAGTCATAAATTGTGCTTTATTATCTTGATAATATTGTGCAATTTCTATATCTGTAACTTGAAGATTTTTACTTATGTTATCTGCAGAAAGATCAATATACTGAACTTTAACCTGCTCTGGCTGAACAAAAGATTTTTGATTAGCTTCATAATAAGTTTTGATTTCATCATCAGATACTGATTGTTTTGCCATTTCATCTGCAAGAGATAAAGTTGCTAAACGAGCTAAACGCTTTTGAAAGAAAATTTCTGCACTATTTTTTACTTGAGCAGGAACAATAAATTCACTGTTAGCAACGCCATTTTGTATTTGTTCAAGAGGTAACGAAGCACGTAAAATTGAAGCGTAACCATCTGACGTTAAATGATTTTGTTGTAATATTCGTTGATAAACAGAATTATCAAATTTACCCTTTACTTGAAAATTAGGATCAGTCACGATTGCACGTTTAATCATTTCATCACTCACGCCTAATTTTAATTCTTTAACATATTGGCGAAGTAATTCTTGATCAATCATTAGATTAACGATGTTTTGACGAAGTGCGGTAACAAATTCAGGAGAATCGGACTGACCCATAAACGCCTCTCCCTCACGTTGTGCGCGTATTTCAAATTCTTGATTATAGCGATTTAAAAAATCTTGTTGAGAAATCACTTCGCCGTTCACTTTTGCCGCATAAGTATCATTTGAGCTAAAAAGATAGCCAGACATTCCACCAACTAAAAACGATACAGTAATCAAACCTAAGATAAATTTAGAAATCTTTGAGTTTGTTAAATTGTGCATTTTTTCAATTAACATTCTATAACCCTTGTTATAAATATAAAATTTTCCCGATTATAATCTAAACGTAAAAAATTAGCATCTTAAAAAGTGAAAACACCTAGTTCGTAAAGCAAGCTAATACTAATTTCTGTCAACAAGACCCTACCAAATATTGCCGCTTTTGATTTGAATTTTTGCCCAAGAAAATGACCGCACTTTATCCTTCCTATTTTCCAATGCAGAAAGAGCTAAAAATATTACCGAGTAAATCATCAGATGTGAATTGACCCGTAATTTCACTTAAATAGCTTTGAACTAAGCGTAATTCTTCCGCTAAAAGTTCTCCCGCGTGAAATTCAGTAAGTTGAACCAAACCGATTTGTAAATGCTCTGCGGCTTTCTCAAGTGCATCTAAATGACGACGACGAGCTAAAAATCCCCCTTCGATACCTGTTTGAAAACCCATTGCTTGTTTCAAATGCTCACGTAAAAGTTTTACACCATCATGCGTTTGAGCAGAAAGACTAATAATTTGATAACCACCCTGTTCGCTTTCACTTGCTTGTTCGCCATTTAAATCAATTTTGTTTCTAACAATAGTAACTGGCAAGGTTGAGGGTAATTTTGCTAAAAATTCTGACCGCACTTTGGTTAAATCTACACTTTCAGGATCGCTACTATCTAACATCAAAATAATACGATCGGCTTGCTCAATCTCTGTCCAAGCACGAGAAATCCCAATTCGCTCCACTTCATCGGTTGCATCTCGAAGACCTGCGGTATCAATAATATGCAATGGCATACCATCAATATGAATATGCTCACGCAATACATCACGGGTTGTACCTGCAATATCCGTAACGATAGCCGCTTCGCGACCAGCAAGTGCATTAAGCAAACTCGATTTGCCTGCATTCGGACGACCGGCAATCACGACTTTCATACCTTCACGTAAAATAGAACCTTGTTTAGCTTCAGAACGAACATTTTCTAGCTGATTAATAATACCACGTAAGTTTGCTTCAATTTTTCCATCCGCCAAGAAATCAATTTCCTCATCAGGAAAATCAATGCTTGCTTCCACATAAGTACGTAAATAAATCACAGAATCAACCAATTCATTTACTTTTTTAGAAAACTCGCCTTGTAAGGATTTCAATGCTGAGCGTGCCGCTTGTTCTGATGTTGCATCAATTAAATCTGCAATGGCCTCTGCTTGGGCAAGATCAAATTTATCATTCAAAAAAGCTTGTTCAGAAAACTCGCCTGGTCTCGCCAAACGGATTCCGTCAATTTGTAAAATACGTTTGAGTAATAAATCTAATACAACCTGCCCACCGTGACCTTGCAATTCCAATACATCTTCACCAGTAAATGAATTTGGCGATTTGAAATAAAGCGCAATCCCTTGATCTAAAATAGTGCCATCAGCATCTTTAAAAGGAAGATAATCTGCCATTCTTGGCTTAGGGCATTTACCTAATATAGCTTGAGCAACTTCTGTTGCTAAAGGTCCAGAGACTCTTAAAATCCCAATACCACCACGACCTGGCGCAGTAGCTTGAGCAACGATTGTTTCTTTCATATAAAACCTATTATTGTCTGGGGAAATATGATATTACCTAGGGTAAGTATACCCTAGGTTTATCCCAGTGCTACCCCTTTGGGGTAGAGCTTGACGTTCCCCAGAGGGGAACTATTATTACTATAATTAACCGTGGGTATACTTACCCACGGTTGATTGCCTAGGGTAGGTACACTACTACTTAGGGTAGGTATACCCTAGGTTTATCCCAGTGCTACCCCTTTGGGGTAGAGCTTAATGTTCCCCAAAGGGCAACTATTATTACTATAATCAACCGTGGGTATACTTACCCACGGTTGATTGCCTAGGGTAGGTATACCCTAGGTTTATCCCAGTGCTACCCCTTTGGGTAGAGCTTGACGTTCCCCAGAGGGGAACTACTATTACTATAATTAACCGTGGGTATACTTACCCACGGTTGATTGCTTAGGGTAGGTACACTACTACCTAGGGTAGGTACACACTACCTAGGGTAGGTATACCCACGGCAGTAAAATAAAGAAAGGCACATTCTGTGCCTTTCTTTTTGCCTGTTCGTGACTATTTCTTACGAGAATGCAACCCTTTTTTCTCTAAACCACGATAAATTAATTGCTGTTGGGCGATTGTAATTAAGTTGGAAACTAACCAATACAACACTAAACCTGCAGGGAACCACAAGAAAAAGAACATAAAAACTAATGGCATAAAATTCATTACTTTTTGTTGTGTTGGGTCAGTTACTGGTGTTGGAGACATTTTTTGCAACAAGAACATTGAGATACCCATTAAAATAGGGAAAATGTAATAAGGATCTTGTGCCGATAAGTCTTGGATCCAACCAAAGAATGGTGCATGACGTAATTCAACGGCTTCTAAGAACGTCCAGTATAATGCGATGAAAATTGGCATTTGAAGAAGAATTGGCAAACAACCACCAAGTGGATTTACTTTTTCCTCTTTATAAAGCTTCATCATTTCTTGGCTCATACGTTGGCGATCATCTCCAAAACGCTCACGCATTTCTTGAATTTTCGGTTGCAACATACGCATTTTAGCCATTGAAGTATATTGTGCTTTCGTAAGAGGATACAAAATTGCTTTCACTACAATTGTTACACAGATAATCGCTAAACCCCAGTTAGACACAATCCCTTGAATAAAGGTTAATAACCAGAATAACGGTTTAGCAATAAACCAAGCCCAACCATAATCAACAGTTAAATCTAAATTATTTGCGACAGTTGCCATTTGATTTTGAAGTTTAGGACCAGTCCACAATGAACTTGTAATCGTCTCTTGGCTACCAGCAGGAATAGTGACAACAGGACCACGATAACCAATTGATGCAACATTATTTTTACTATCTGTAATTGTGTAAAGTTGATTATTTACATCTTGATTTGGGATCCACGCAGAAACGAAATAATGTTGTAACACTGCAACCCAACCAGCTTTAGTATCAATAGAAAGATTATTATCTTGCATATCAGCAAAACTATATTTTTTATAGTTAGTTTCTGAAGAAGAATATGCACCGCCAGTATAAGTAGGCATTGCAACATTACCAGAGCTTTCAACAATAGAATGTTTCAATTGACCATAAGGCTCAACTTCAATGGCTTGACCACTTTGGTTATCAATCTTGTAATCTACGCCTAAATCGTAGCTACCACGTTTTAATACGAAGATTTTTTGATAAGTTACGCCATCTTTTTCAAAAAGAAGAGGTATAGAAAGAGATTCTTGACCCTCTGCTAATTTAAAATTATCGCCTTCAATTTGATATTGCGCACGACCAGAACGAGTATCAATACCGTTTTTACCAATTAAACCACTTTGCGCAATATAAATATGCTCTTTAGTATCTTTTAATAATTCAAACGGTGTTTTTGAATCCAATTCTGCATCATATTTTAATAATTCAGAGCTAATTACATCGCCACCCAATGTATCAATTTTCAAACGGAACACATCGTTTTCAAGAGTAATAATACGACCACGAGTTTGAGAATCAGCTATGGCTTGTGAATTAGAAGGGGAACTTGCCGGAACGTCAGAAGTGGCAGTTATTGAAGTTGTTTGTTCAGTTTGCACAGGTGGATTTTTATCCAACTGCCATTGCTGATAAACAAGGAAAGAAATAAAAATCAGTGCAAGCACTAATAGGCTACGTCTTGAGTCCATTATTTTTTCTCATCATTATTATTGGTTTTTGGTGGAACAGGATCGAATCCACCTGCGTTTAAAGGATGGCATTTTAATACACGTTTCAGCGTAAGCCAACCACCTTTTAATAATCCGTGTGTTTTTAATGCTTCAATACCATAGCAAGAACAAGTAGGCACAAACCGACAACGAGCCCCAATAAACGGACTAATCATAATTTGATAAAGACGGATAATCTTAATTAAGATTTTTGTGCCAAACGAATGTGTCTCTGCCATAATTTTTCGAGTATTTGTGCAAATGTATTATTGTCGAGTTTTCCAATACCATTTTTAGCTACAAAAACAAAATCATAAGCAGGCAAACGATGCTGTGATAAACGAAAACTTTCTCGTACTAAGCGTTTAATTCGATTACGCTCGTGGGCGCGTTTTAAATGTTTTTTAGCAACGGTCAAACCTAAACGCGGATGTTCAAGATTATTTTTTCTAGCAAGGATTGTAATTTCGGGAGTACTAGCTCTGAATGGCTGTTCGAAAACATTTTTGAATTGAATGGGAGTTAATAAACGTAACTCCCTTGAAAAGTTTAGCTTAACCACTAAGAATTGTGATTATGCAGATAAACTTTTACGACCTTTAGCACGGCGACGCGCTAAAACTTGACGGCCATTTTTAGTTGCCATACGAGCACGGAAACCGTGAGTACGACTACGTTTTAATACAGAAGGTTGAAATGTACGTTTCATTTTAATTTACCTAAATACAATTAAGAGTGAATAAAATAGAGCGCAATTCTAGTCATAAAATGCGCGTTCGTCAAATAAGAAACGGAAATTTTTTAAAAAATTTCAAACTAATATTAAAAATATAGTGTATGCACATTTGATAATGTTAGAGATAACTCAATAGGTTAGTTTACAACCTTAAAATATTTTTCCAATTTCGAGATAAATTCTATTTTTATCATAACGATAAAAAGCATGATTACTAGTGGATTTTTGATAATCCCACGATAATTTGGGTGTTAGCCCCATAAAATGTATATTTCGATGCCATAAAGTAATTGTGGTTGTGTATTCACGATTTTTTTGCTGTATCCCAATCAAATCTTTCTCTCTATATACTCGATTGGCATAACTAAAAGTAAGACGTGATGAAATACCATAAGACCAATCCTGCCCCCAACCAAGTCTCAATGTCTTTTGTTGATAAGCATTATCTAATGCTTGTGTATTTTCTCTATGAAAATCCATGCCAGCAAACCAAAATTGGGTGCTTTTAGGTAAATAAAATAGTGTTGATGAAATGAAATAATAATTACCATCTAAATGTTTTCGGATTTTATAACGAGATTTTCCATACTCAAGTGCGGTAGAAATTTGCCAAGTTTTACTTAGCCAATCTACCATTTCTAAACGAATACCCAATTTATCCGCATATTGCTTCATTGTATTCGTTCCAGAGCTACCGCCTGCATACCAACGCTTTTCTTGAAAAGGAAACAACGAGACTTCAACTGAGGCGGTTTGATAACCTAAACCACCACCTATACGCAAAGTAGCCTCATTGTATTTTTTATTATCCCAATAATATTTTCCATTTCCATTAAACATAGTTTTACTAAAAAAATGATCTGCCCATGGCCATTTTTTTTCTACCGATAAAGAATACCCTACCCCCTTCCCACTTTCTTTTTCCCAAGCGGTCCAATTACCAATTTTTGTGCCACTTTTTGGAGCGTTATTCAAATTATCATCATTTAAAAAATTTAATCCTACTTGCCATATCCATTGATTCCGCTGATTTAGTGTTAAAAGATACTGATCAATAACACCTAAAAATTTTTCATCATCTACCTCTGTACGTAATTTTTCAAATTGAATTTTGGCAGCTTCATTTTCATAGTTAAAAAATAGAGCTTGAGCTAATTGATAACGTAAAGGTAGTAAAGATGCGTTTCGAGCGAATAATTCACGATAATAAGCAATAGATTGAGTTAAATCACCTTGTTCACGAGCTTCAATAGCCTTTGCCCAAGTTAGCAAGAAATTATCTTGTTGAGGAAATTGTTTATATAGTGGTAATAACAGTTGAACTGCCTGAGTGTTATTTTGATATAAAGCAGGAATTAACCCACGCAAAACAAGTCTTGGATGTTGTGCTAATTGGCTTTTGGAAAGAGAAATAATATGCCTATTTGGTATTTCTTTCTTAGGCATAGAAGAAAAAGAGGAGGTTTTTAATTCCGCACTTTGAATCGTATTTGTCAATGTATCATTTTTAGGACGTGCAACATCTGCCCAAGCTACATTCGTTAATGATAAGCCTATTAATGATAAGCCTATTAATGATAAGCCTATTAATGATAAGAAAGAAATTTGTTTTACGCCATTTTTCATATTTTATCCATGAACTTAAAAAACTCTGACTTGACATTATTAAAAAAAAAGATCGATAATGCAAATTATTATCAATTTTGTATAGGTATATAATTCTATGAAATCTGTTTCTCTTATCTCTGGTGGACTTTCCTTTTTACTAAGCGCTTGTAGCGGGGGAGGTGGTTCTTTTGATGTAGATGACGTCTCTAATCCCTCCTCTTCTAAACCACGTTATCAAGACGATACCTCGAATCAAAGAACAAAATCTGATTTGGAAAAGTTGTTCATTCCTTCTTTAGGGGGAGGGATGAAGTTAGTTGCTCAAAATTTTACTGGTGCTAAAGAACCTAGTTTCTTAAATGAAAATGACTATATATCATATTTTTCCTCACTTTCTACAATTGAAGAGGATGTTAAAAAGAACAATAAAAACGGGGAGTCCACTATTGGCTTAATTAAGGAACCTAATGGAACATCACAAAATTCTAATTCACAAAAATACGTTTATTCTGGTTTGTACTATATTGAGAATTGGAGCGACTTTTCCAAACTCCGAGAAAAAGAAAAAAAAGCTTATTCTGGCTATTATGGTTATGCCTTTTATTATGGTAATAAAACTGCAACAAACTTGCCAGTAAGCGGTGTAGCTAAATACAAAGGAACTTGGGATTTCATCACTGCAACTAAATATGGCCAAAATTATTCTTTGTTAAGTAATTCTGGCAGTCACGCTTATTCTCGACGTAGTGCAATTCCAGCAGACATTGATTTAGATCGTCAGACGGGCTTAATAAGTGAATTTAGTGTAGATTTTGGTAAGAAAAAGCTCACTGGAGGACTTTATTATAATTTACGTGAAACAAAGGCTAATGAATCACAAAAGAGAACACATCAACTCTACGATCTAGAAGCTGAAGTGTATAGCAACCGATTCAGAGGTAAAGCAAAGCCAACCGAAAAAAATTCTACAGATCATCCCTTTACCAGCGAGGGAACATTAGAAGGTGGTTTTTATGGGCCTAATGCTGAAGAACTAGGGGGAAAATTTTTAGCTGGCGATAAACGAGTTTTTGGGGTATTTAGTGCCAAAGAAACGGAAGAAACGCCAAAAAAACCCAAATTATCCAGAGAAACCTTAATTGATGGCAAGCTAACTACTTTTAAAACAACCGATGCAAAAACCGATGTAAAAACCAATAAAATAACCGATACAACAGCCAATACAAAAACCAATGAAAAAAACTTTACGACAAAAGATATACCAAGTTTTGGTGAAGCTGATTATCTTTTAATTGATAATTACCCTATTCCTCTTTTCCCTGAAAATACAAGTGACTTCGCAACAAGTAAACTCCATAAGGTAGGAGATAAAACCTATCAAGTAGAAGCATGTTGCAATAATCTAAGCTATGTAAAATTTGGTATGTATTATGAAGACCCATTAAATGGAGAAAAAGAAAAAGAAAATGGCAAAGAAAAACAAACGAAAAAACCTATCGACACTTATTATCAATTCTTATTAGGTCTCCGTACTCCCAACGCCGAAATACCTACAATGGGAAACGTGAAATATCGCGGTAATTGGTTTGGTTATATTAGTGATGGCACGACATCTTACTCCCCCAGTGGTGATAAGGAACGCAATAAAAATGCTCCCGCCGATTTTAATGTTGATTTTGTCAATAAAAAGCTAACAGGCGAATTAAAACGAGCCAATACTGGAAATACCGTATTTAGAATTAATGCAACCTTTCAAAAAGGTAGTAATGACTTCAAAGGTACAGCAACCGCAACAAATTTTGTAATAGATGGTAACAATAGTCACACTGGAAATACCTCAATTAATATTACAACTGAAGTAAAGGGGGCATTTTATGGACCTGATGCTTCTGAATTAGGCGGTTATTTCACCTATAACGGAAACAATCCTACAGCTAAAAATTCTGAAAGTTCCTCAACCGTACCTTCATCACCCAATGCAAGAGCTGCCGTTGTGTTTGGCGCTAAAAAACAAGTAGAAACAACCAACAAGTAGAAAAAACCAAATAATGGAATACTAAAAATGACTAAAAAATCCTATTTTCGCCTAAGTATTATTTCTTGTCTTTTAATTTCACACTATGTAAAAGCAGAAACTCAAAGTATAAAAGATACAAAAGAAGCTATATCATCTGAAGTGGGCACTCAAAGTACAGAAGATTCAGAATTAGAAACTATCTCAGTCACTGCAGAAAAAATAAGAGATCGTAAAGATAATGAAGTAACTGGGCTTGGCAAAATTATAAAAACTAGTGAAAGTATCAGCCGAGAACAAGTATTAAATATTCGTGATCTAACACGCTATGATCCAGGTATTTCAGTTGTAGAACAAGGTCGCGGTGCAAGTTCTGGATATTCTATTCGTGGTATGGACAGAAATAGAGTTGCTTTATTAGTAGATGGTTTGCCTCAAACGCAATCTTATGTAGTGCAAAGCCCTTTAGTTGCTCGTTCAGGATATTCTGGTACTGGTGCAATTAATGAAATTGAATATGAAAATGTAAAAGCCGTCGAAATAAGCAAAGGAGGCAGTTCTTCTGAGTATGGTAATGGGGCACTAGCTGGTTCTGTAACATTTCAAAGCAAATCAGCAGCCGATATCTTAGAGGGAGACAAATCATGGGGAATTCAAACTAAAAATGCTTATTCAAGCAAAAATAAAGGCTTTACCCATTCTTTAGCTGTAGCAGGAAAACAAGGTGGATTTGAAGGGGTCGCCATTTACACTCAACGAAATTCAATTGAAACCCAAGTCCATAAAGATGCATTAAAAGGCGTGCAAAGTTATGAGCGATTCATCGCCAAAAAAGATGAATCTTCAGACGCATACTTTGTGATGAAAGATGAGTGTCCAAATGATTATGACAGTTGTATACCTTCAGCCAAACCACCTGCGATTTTATCCACCCAAAGCGAAACTGTAAGCGTTTCAGATTATACGGGGGCTAACCGTATCAAACCTAATCCAATGAAATATGAAAGCCAGTCTTGGTTTTTAAGAGGAGGTTATCATTTTTCTGAACAACACTATATTGGTGGTATTTTTGAATTCACACAACAAAAATTTGATATCCGTGATATGACATTTCCCGCTTATTTAAGATCAACAGAAAAACGGGATGATAGAAGTGGCTCTTTTTATCCAAAGCAAGATTATGGTGCATATCAACGTATTGAGGATGGTCGAGGCGTTAAATATGCAAGTGGGCTTTATTTTGATGAACACCATAGAAAACAGCGTGTAGGTATTGAATATATTTACGAAAATAAGAACAAAGCGGGAATCATTGACAAAGCAGTGTTAAGTGCTAATCAACAAAACATTATACTTGACAGTTATATGCAACATACGCACTGCAGTCTTTATCCTAATCCAAGTAAAAATTGTCGTCCAACACTTGATAAACCTTATTCATACTATCATTCTGATAGAAATGTTTATAAAGAAAAACATAATATGTTGCAATTGAATTTAGAGAAAAAAATTCAACAAAA
The DNA here is from genome assembly GCF_049821985.1 of Haemophilus sp. HN_Hi10. Taxonomy (NCBI): domain Bacteria; kingdom Pseudomonadati; phylum Pseudomonadota; class Gammaproteobacteria; order Pasteurellales; family Pasteurellaceae; genus Haemophilus; species Haemophilus sp. HN_Hi10. Next base: position 1,923,422 of record NZ_CP187495.1, read on the forward strand.
TTGGCTTACTCATCAAATTGTCTTCAATCTTGGTTTTGATGACTTTACTTCAGCGCTTCAGCATAAAGATTATTTAACTCGACGTGTTATCGCTACGGCAAATAGTATTCCAGGGAAAGTTGGTAAAACTAATAACCACAGAAATGGTTACAAAAACCGACCTTACTTATACCCAAAACCAAAAGCATCTTTTGATGGACGAGATCTTTGTAATTATAAAGGTAGCTCCTCTAATTACAGTGACTGTAAAGTGCGGTTAATTAAAGGGAAAAATTATTATTTCGCAGCACGCAATAATATGGCATTAGGGAAATACATTGATTTAGGTTTAGGTATTCGGTATGACGTATCTCGTACAAAAGCTAATGAATCAACTATTAGTGTTGGTAAATTTAAAAATTTCTCTTGGAATACTGGTATTGTCATAAAACCAACGGAATGGCTTGATCTTTCTTATCGCCTTTCTACTGGATTTAGAAATCCTAGTTTTGCTGAAATGTATGGATGGCGGTATGGTGGCAATAATAGCGATGTTTATGTAGGTAAATTTAAGCCTGAAACATCTCGTAACCAAGAGTTTGGTCTCGCTCTAAAAGGGGATTTTGGTAATATTGAGATCAGTCATTTTAGTAATGCTTATCGAAATCTTATCGCCTTTGCTGAAGAACTTAGTAAAAATGGAACTACTGGAAAGGGCAATTATGGATATCATAATGCACAAAATGCAAAATTAGTTGGCGTAAATATAACTGCGCAATTAGATTTTAATGGTTTCTGGAAACGTATTCCCTACGGTTGGTATGCAACATTTGCTTATAACCGAGTAAAAGTTAAAGATCAAAAAATCAATGCTGGTTTAGCCTCCGTAAGCAGTTATTTATTTGATGCCATTCAGCCCAGCCGTTATATCATTGGTTTAGGCTATGATCATCCAAGTAATACTTGGGGAATTAATACAATGTTTACTCAATCAAAAGCAAAATCTCAAAATGAATTGCTAGGAAAACGTGCATTAGGTAACAATTCAAGGGATGTAAAATCAACAAGAAAACTTACTCGGGCATGGCATATCTTAGATGTATCGGGTTATTACATGGCGAATAAAAATATTATGCTTCGATTAGGGATATATAATTTATTCAACTATCGTTATGTTACTTGGGAAGCGGTGCGTCAAACAGCACAAGGTGCGGTCAATCAACATCAAAATATTGGTAACTATACTCGCTACGCAGCATCAGGACGAAACTATACCTTAACATTAGAAATGAAATTCTAAATTAAAATGCGCCAGACAGGTTAAGCACGCTATCTATATCGCACTGGCGCATTTCTTTTCAGTTCTATAATCTTATGAAATGAAAACTCAACACTAGATTTTTTAGAAGATCTTTTCACACATTTATTGTAAAATCTCCGACAATTTTGACCGCACTTTTATAATAAAAACAACAAGGATCCTTTT